>NZ_BMFS01000027.1 GCF_014639075.1 Glycocaulis albus | reverse complement strand
TTGCGCTCTGTGATCCGGTTCAGATTGTCGTAAGCGTAGGTGATCTCGTGGCCCGAGCGGCGCCGGTGCGTGACCAGACGGCCTGCCGCATCATAGGTGAACTGCTCGCGGTCAGCGCTGTTGCTGGCATTGGCGCCCACGGTCTCGACCGGGTAGCGGATCTGGGAGAGACGGTCATGGCCGTCGCGCACATAGGTGGTGCGGTTGCTCGCCCCGTCGCGGATATAGGCGACATGCCCGTTGGCCCGGTAGTTGTAACGCGCCTCGATCCCCGCCTCGGAGGTGCCATAGCCATTGCGCACGATGCTGATCTGGCCAGCGGCGGTATAGGTGCGGTGGGTGATCCGGTCAGGGCCCTGCGATCCAGCCGTGCCTGGCACACACGCATCTGAAGGCGGCGAGCCGAAGGTGCCTGGGTTCATGCGCTGGGCCGAGCACTGCAGCCGGCCCGAGGCATCATAGCTGACCTGTTGCAGGGCGAGCGTGGTGGAACCGGATTTAAGCCGGGCCGC
>NZ_BMFS01000026.1 GCF_014639075.1 Glycocaulis albus | reverse complement strand
AAGACAGTTCAGCCGTGAGTTCAAGCGGGAAGCGGTGCACTTGGTCGTCGATCGGGGCGTGAGCTTTGCCCAGGCGGCGAGAGATCTTGATGTGCACCAGACGGTGCTTCGCCGTTGGGTTCAGCAATATCGCGACCGCCCTGATACGGCGTTTCCCGGCAAAGGGCAGCTTGCGCCTGCCGACGATGAGGTCCGGCGGCTGAGACGGGAGGTCGCGCGGCTGAAAGCCGAACGGGATATTTTAAAAAAGGCCGCGGCCTACTTCGCCAGGGACCCGCTGTGATGTTCGGGTTTATCGCGAAGCACCGGGGGGTCTGGCCAGTATCGTGGATGTGCGGGGCGCTCGGTGTCTCGCGGAGTGGCTTCCATGCCTGGCTGACACGTCCTGCCAGCGCGCGGGCAAGAAGCGATGAAGTGCTTGGCGCACGCGTGCGGGCAAGCTTCATGCTCTCGGACCGGACTTACGGAGCGCGCCGTGTCTGGCGCGATGTCCTGGAGGAAGGCTTCTCATGCGGCCTGCACCGCGTCGAACGCCTGATGCGCGAGCGTGCTCTGCGGGCCCGACCGC
>NZ_BMFS01000025.1 GCF_014639075.1 Glycocaulis albus | reverse complement strand
GACAGGGCGGTAAAGCGCATCATATTCGGTCTCCTGACGCTCCAGCACGCTCATCGCGTTCAGATGCGATATCCCCGTGCCCGTCACCGTGCCGCGCTCGACGAAGGACTCCTGACCGGCTGTGGTGTAGCCGATGCGCGCAGCCCGGCGTGAGAGCGGCCCGCCCCCGTCCGGATCCGGCCCGATCACGCCCACAGGGCGGCGAAGGCTGTCATAATGATAATAGGTGCGCGCCGCAGACCCGCCCACCGCTGGCTGGCTCCAGGCCACATCGCCGAACACATTATAGCTCTGCGTCACCGTCGAGGTGGGCGTGCCATTGCCTGCCGCGACCGTCGTCGATACCGGCAGGCGGTTATTGGCGACGCCGGCCGAGCCATAACCGATCGTGGTGCGCGTCTCGTTGGCTGTCCCCACGCATGAGGGCGAGGTGCCGCTGGCACAGGTGGAGACCTGCGTCAGCCGCCACACCGGATCGGCCGCCTGCACGATGGTGCCAGCATGGTTTTTGTAGAAGGCGTAAAGCGAGGTGTAGGTATAGCGCGTCTGCGGGCGTGCGCCCGAACCAGACGGCGCCGGCGCGGTTACCGTCAGCACCCCGCCATGCGTCGTATTATAGGTGTAGTCTGTCCGGTTGCCGGCCGCATCCTCGGTCCATAAGGGCCGGTTGCAGGTGACAGGG
>NZ_BMFS01000024.1 GCF_014639075.1 Glycocaulis albus | reverse complement strand
TATCGGCGTGTTTTTCGTAGCGCGTTGCGATGGCCCGGAAGTGTTTGATCTTGCTGAAGAAGCGTTCGACGAGATTGCGGTAGCGATAGAGGAAGGGGCTGAAGCTGGGCGGGTTCTTGCGACGTGAGACCGGTTTGATGCAACCCCATGCACCACGCGATTTTAGGCTGTCGCGCAGGGCGTCGCTGTCATAGGCCCGGTCGGCCAGCAGGATCTGGCCTTCGCCGATCCCGCCGAGCATATCGGTGGCGCTGCGTCCGTCATGGGCCTGGCCGGGCGTGAGCTTGAGTGCGACGGGCAGGCCGTTGGCGTCCACGAGGGCATGGATTTTCGTCGTCAGCCCGCCCCGCGAGCGCCCCATGCATCGGGGGTCAGGAGTGTCTCCGGCGGCGGCGTCCGCGCCCCCTTTTTTGCGTTCGCCCCGTGCTGGTGAACGCGGATCGACGAGCTGTCGATCATCTGGATGTCGCCGTCGTAAGCCGCTGTGATCGCGTCGAATATCCGATCCCAGACGCCCAGCTTGCGCCACCGGACGAAGCGGTTGTAGCAGGTCGTCGCCGGACCGTAGCGCTCCGGGATTTCCGCCCAGGGCGACCCGGTGCGCAAGCGCCAGTAAATCCCGTTGAGCACCTTGCGATCGTCCACACGCGGCACACCGCGCGGCTTGTTCGGCAGCAAGGGTTCGATGATCCACCACTCGAAATCGGTCAACTCGTAGCGGCGACGGCCCATGATCCATA
>NZ_BMFS01000023.1 GCF_014639075.1 Glycocaulis albus | reverse complement strand
GGAGCCCGTGAGCCGGCTGTGGCCCCGTCCCGCTTTGGCGTCAACAACCTGAACAGTTGCACGAGGCTGCTCCAACAGACCTCGCACCACAGGGACAGGCACGATGACTTTACATGATCGCTACGTCGGATGCGACGTGTCGAGGCTCTGGCTGGACATTTTTGATCCTGCCGAGGGCAAGGCGCGCCGCATCGCCAACACCCCCGCCGAGACTGCCCGCCTGGCCGCATCCATGGCGGCCAGCCGCGCCTTCGTCGTCTTCGAGGCGACGGGCGTCTATGATCTTGATCTGCGCCGGGCGCTGCATGGCGCGGGTGCCGCCTGCGCGCGCATCAACCCCACCACGGCGCGCCGCTACGCCCAGGCCCTCGGGCGCAAGGCCAAGACCGACGCGCTGGACGCCGCCGTGCTCGCCGATCTGGGCGCCCGGCTGCGGCCCGATCCCGATCCGGTCCCGTGCCCGCACCGCGAACGGCTCGGCCAGCTCAGCCTGCGCCGCGACCAGCTGGTCGAGGCGCGCAAGGCGGAGGTGATCCGGTTCAAGGCAACGCGCGACAGCTTCGTCAGCGCCAGCGTGCAGGCCCATATCGACTGGCTTGATGGGGCCATCATCGCCGCCGAGCACGAGATCAGCCAGCTCGTGGCAGGCCACCAGACCCTGCGCGCGCAGGCGCGCATCCTGGCCTCCGCGCCTGGCGTCGGCCCGGTCACCGCCCAGGTGCTGCTGGCACTCATGCCCGAGCTGGGCAGCGCCAGCCCCAAGCGCCTGGCCGCGCTGGCCGGCCTCGCCCCGTTCAACCACGACTCAGGTCAGCTCAGGGGCAAGCGATGCATCTCGGGCGGACGAAGGCGCGTGCGAAGCGCGCTGTTCGTCGCCGCCCTGCACGCCGCGCGCCGGTGCCCGGACCTCAAAGCGTTCGCAGACCGCATCACCCAGACCTCAAAAGCGCGAAAAGTCGCCCTCATCGCCGTCGCCCGAAAAC
>NZ_BMFS01000022.1 GCF_014639075.1 Glycocaulis albus | reverse complement strand
GGTGATATAGGACGGCTCGAAAATCCCCACATCCCGGACGATCTCCAGATACCGGTAATGATAGGTCAGAACCTCGCCCGAGGGCCGCTCAAGGCGGGTCAGCAGGCGCTCAGGATTGCCAAGGGCATAAAGGGATTCATATCCCCCCATCTCGAACGTGGCCACGCTGCCATCGGCCGTCACATAGGTATAGACCGCTGACGGACCGCTGCCCGTGCGCGTCAGCGAGGCACCGCTCTGCTGGTCGGACACGAACACCGAGCCTGACAGGGTGAAGGTCTCCGCACGCGCCCCCACCATAACCGTGTAGGTGCTCCCATCCACCGTGAGCGCACCCATCGGGCTGTGAGCCCAGCCTGTCCAGTACGAGCTTGTGATCACGCCAGAATAGGACAGCCCGCCCGAGGAGGGATCACCCACCGAGATCGAGGGCGAACCGAGCAGGGCCTGGCCGGTCAGAAGATCGACCCCGCGTTCATCAACCGCGCTGAAAACCGGCGCTATCCCGCTCTGCGCCCAGGCCACAGGCGATGACAGGACCAGGACAAGTGCGCCAAGAAGACCCGCCAGCCGCCTGGCTGAAACCCCGTTCAGGCAGAGCTCCGCCCTGGCCAGCACACCGCCCCTATGCCCCATTTTCACAATCCCCGATGTAAACCCAGACAGTAAAACCAATCTGAAATTGAACAAACGGACGCAGGCCCGCTTGCCAGACACAAAAAAACCGGAGCCCTAAGCTCCGGTCACCTTCTTGCGGATGCGGTTGTGAGCCGCGTCATACTCATACTCGGTGCGGATGCCGTGGCTGACACCGCCAGACCGCTGGACATCCACCAGACGGCCGCGGGTGTCGTAAGTGTAACTCTCTGTCGTCGAACCGCCAGACTGGGCCGAAACCGACAGCGAAACCGCCAGAACAAGCGGCGAAACACACGAAAGGACAATCATCAACCCGCTCCCGCAACCGAACACCCCAAAGCGTCATGCAACCGCAGAGACCCGTCAAACAAAAAACACCACCGCAGGGAATATTTCTTATAACCACCCGAAAACATTAATGGTCCGCCTATAAAAGCAACCTCGGAAACGCCACCCAA
>NZ_BMFS01000021.1 GCF_014639075.1 Glycocaulis albus | reverse complement strand
GATGTCATTGGCCATGGTGCGGCTGGCGATCTGGCCGGCGGCATTATAGGTGAAGGCGAGGCTCTGGTCGCTGGCAGTACCGGCCAGATCCTGGGTGAGCTCGGAGAGGCGCCCGGCTGCATCATAATCGAACCCGGTCACCACCCCGTTGCCGCGCGTCAGGGACGTGACCCGGCCAAGATTGTCGTAGGCGTAGGCCGCCAGCACGCCGATGCCCGATGAGGCCCCGTTCTCGCGGATATGGGTGAGCGCGCCTACCGTATCATAGCTGTAGGTGACATAGAGCCCGTCCGGCCAGTCCATGCGCGTGCGCCGGCCGGCCGCGTCATATTGGTAGCTGACCGTGCCTTGCGGGGTGATGGCGGTGAGGTTGCGGCCCAGCGCGTCATGGGTATAGGAGAGCGTATGCCCCCCGGTCTGGGAGACTTGCGTCACCCGGCCCAGGAGATCGTAAGTGTAGGAGGCATTGGCCTGGCCGGACGGGGTGTTCCTCGCCGTGATCCGGTTCAGATTGTCATACGTGTAGGTGATGTTGTGGCCGGACCGGCGCCGGTGCGTGACGAGACGGCCTGCCGCGTCATAGGTAAACTGCTCGCGGTCATTACTGTTGCTGGAGTTGCTGCCCACGGTCACATGCGGATAGCGGATCTGGGACAGCCGGTCATGGCCGTCGCGCACATAGGTGGTGCGGTTATTGGCTCCGTCGCGGATAAAGCTGACATGGCCATTCTGGGTGTAGGCGTAAAGCGCCTCTATACCCATTTCTGGCGTGTTCCAGCCTTGGCGAAGCCCCGTCACCCGCCCGGCGGCATCATATACGCGGTGGGTGATCCGGTCAGGACCCTGCGATCCAGCCGTGCCCGCCGTGCAGGCACTCGATGGCGGTGAGCCGAAGGTTGCCGGGTTCATGCGCTGGGCCGAGCACTGCAGCCGGCCCGAGGCATCATAGCTGACCTGTTGCAGGGCGAGCGTCGTGGAGCCCGATTTCAGGCGGGCAAGGACAGGGCGGTAAAGCGCGTCATATTCGGTCTCCTGACGCTCCAGCACGCTCATCGCGTTCAGATGGGAGGTCCCCGTGCCCGTCACCGTGCCGCGCTCGACGAAGGACTCCTGACCGGCCGTGGTGTAGCCGATGCGCGCAGCCCGGCGCAGGAGAGCCCCGCCGCCATCCGGATCCGGTCCGATCACCCCCACAGGGCGGCGAAGGCCGTCATAATGATAATAGGTGCGCGCCGCAGACCCGCCCACAGCCGGCTGGCTCCAGATCACATCGCCGAACGCATTATAGCTCTGCGTCACCGTGGAAGTGGGCGTGCCATTGCCCGCCGCGACCGTCGTCGATACCGGCAGGCGGTTATTGGCGACGCCGGCCGAGCCATAACCGATCGTGGTGCGCGTCTCGTTGGCTGTCCCCACGCAGGAGGGCGAGGTACCGCTCGAACAGGTCGAGGTTTGCGTCAGGCGCCAGACCGGATCGGCCGCCTGCACGATGGTGCCGGCATGGTTTTTGTAGAAGGCGTAAAGCGAGGTGTAGGTATAGCGCGTCTGCGGGCGCGCGCCCGAGCCTGACGGCGCCGGCGCGGTTACCGTCAGCACCCCGCCATGGGTCGCATTATAGGTGTAGTCCGTCCGGTTGCCGGCCGCATCCTCGGTCCATAAAGGCCGGTTGCAGGTGACCGGGTTGGAACACGAGGACGGATAGCCCGCGCTCGTCACCAGATCGGGAAGGCCTGTGCCCGGCTTGGCCACGCGGCGCACCTCGGTGACATTGCCGCGCGCATCGTACACATAGCGCACCTCATTGCCTTCCGGGTAAATGACCTTGGTCACCCGGCCATGGGCATCGTGCTCGAGGCTTGTCGTCCGGTTCGCGCCATTGGTGCTCGATACCGGCAGGCCCGTCGACAGGTTCGAGACCAGCACGTCAGTATGGCCCAGAGGGCTCGTCACCGTCGTCGTGCGCTGGCCGCCAGAGTCGCTATAGGCATAGGTCCAGGTCTGAGAGCCGCCATAGGTGATGGAGGAGATCACCCCCGAGGCAGCGGTCTGGAATACCGCATCGGGGGTGGCGCTGCCAGGAAGGCGCAGGCCCGTCAGCTGACCGGAGGCAGACGAATAGATGAACCGGGTCTCGCGGCCCAGATTGTCGGTAAACGTGCGCTGGAAATTGGACTCGCTGATCTCCAGGAACGGCCAGTCCTGTGTAAGCCCCGTGCAGACATTCACCGTCGGAAAGCAGGCATCCACCGCATTGTTGATGGCGGTGACCTGCCGGGCCTGCTGCCAGGAATCGCGCAGCCCATGGACATCCTCGACCGGCTGGGTGGCATCAAGAACGATCTGGTCCTG
>NZ_BMFS01000020.1 GCF_014639075.1 Glycocaulis albus | reverse complement strand
TCCGGCGGGGGTGTCACCTACTCATACGATGACCGCGGCAACATGACCGCTGATGGTGTGCGCGCCTACGCCTATGACTTCGACAACCGGCTCACGAGCGTGACCGGCGGCGGGACAGGCGATGTGGCCCTCTCCTACGATCCGGCCGGGCGGCTCTACCAGACCGCGCAAGCGTCGGGCGCCACGACGCGCTTCCTCTATGACGGGGCGAACCTGATCGGGGAGTACAACGCCTCGAACGCCCTCCTGCGGCGCTATGTGCAGGGGCCCGGGCTCGATGCTCCCCTCGTCAGATATGACGGCACCGGCACCAGTAACCGGCGCTGGCTGATCACCGATGAGCGCGGCTCGGTCGTCGCCGAGACCAATGCCTCAGGCGCGGCCGTGCAGATCAACACCTATGACGAGTACGGCATGCCGGGATCGGGCAACACTTCCCGGTTCGGCTATACCGGCCAGATGTGGATCGCCGAAATCGGCCTCTACCACTACCGCAACCGGGTCTATAACCCCGCCATTGGACGGTTCATGCAGACCGACCCGATAGGTCAGCAGGGCGGCATCAACCTCTACGCATATGTCGGCAATGATCCGGTGAACTACACAGATCCGTGGGGGCTGAGCCGTCAGGCCAATGACGAACACGTAGAACTCGATTGCGACGAAGTCGAGTGCATATCGGTGTCAGGTGCACGAGTGGATAATGGTCAGGGACAACCTGGACTGTTCAGTGCTGCATGGTTCTCCGACAGTTTCCTGGTGGACCTGTTCGGAGGAAGCGGCCCAGCCGTAGGCGCTCTGGAGGAGGAGGAGGAGAGCCGGGAGTGTAATGAGGGGTGGGTACAACTCGGAAATCGTATGGTTGATTGGTCAAACCGTGCAAGCACTGCTTCCGTTATTGCGGTTGGACTTGGAGCGGCGCTTGTTGTTTTTCCTGACCCTGCGACAACAACCCTTGGCGGAGCAGTGGTGATAGGAGGCGCTGCGATTGCTGCGGGAGGTGTAGCGCTACATATTGGATCAGGTTTCGCACATGGCTATGGACTCGGCCCAGACTATCCCGACCGCTTTGGAAACGTTAGAAGTGGCGTTGCCACTGGCGTGGTTGGCCTTTTAACAGGTGGTGCTGGGGGCGCGACTGCTAGGCTAATACGGAACCAGCGTTTTTTGTACTCAGCTTCGTTGAAAGAAGGGCAAAGAGCCGAGCGACGCACCATTGCAGGCTTATTCGGTGCAGGTACTGATATGGCTCAAAGGGCCAGCGGATTTTTGGCGCCGGAACACAGGAGCTGCGAATGAAGAGAAGTAAAATAACGCTACTAATATTCATTGCAAGGTTTGCAATTTCGTTATCTTTGTTTGTATCAATTTTATTGATGGCGTACCATTATTTTTTCAGATCTGAAGTGCACGAGTTGTATACCATAATATCTTTAGTTTTAATATTCGTGTCGCTCCTTGGTCCGTGGGAGAAGGCTTGAAATTTTTGTCAGATCTAAAACAGTGAACCGCTCAGGTGACCAACCGGCCACGCCAATCAGGATGTGACGGTCGATGGAGTCCTAGCGACCGCGGAATGCCTAATTTCCAAAACACCGCCTACTATCCGGAGACGCGGTTTCCAGCCACTCGAACACCAACACCGGCGTCTCAGCCGACGATGTGAGCAGGATGGTGGACCGTGCAACGCGCGGTGCATGACGCTCGCTCGCGGTGAAGGTCCAGTGAATAGCGTGTTACGCGAGAACGGGGCTTCATCGGGCATCGGTGTGCTGGCGGCCTATGCCTACGACAATCTTGGCCGGGTCACCTCGCTCACCCGCGGCAATGGCGTGGTGACCGGGTTCGACTATGACGCAGCCGGGCGCCTCTCCGAGCTCACCCAGGATCTCAGCGGTACCGCCAACGACCAGACGCTGTCCTTCACCTATAATGCCGCCGGCCAGATCGCCAGCCGCACCATGGCCAATGACATCTATGCCTTTACCGGCCATGCCAACCAGGATGTCACGGTGACGGTTGATGGCCTCAACCGCTTCCTCTCCGGCGGGGGTGTCACCTACTCATACGATGACCGCGGCAACATGACCGCTGATGGTGTGCGCGCCTATGCCTATGACTTCGACAACCGGCTCACATCCGTCACCGGCGGCGGGACAGGCGATGTGGCCCTCACCTACGATCCGGCCGGGCGGCTCTACCAGACGGCCCAGGTGTCAGGCGCCACGACGCGCTTCCTCTATGACGGGGCGAACCTGATCGGGGAGTACAACGCCTCGAACGCCCTCCTGCGGCGCTATGTGCAGGGGCCGGGCCTCGATGCGCCGCTGGTCAGATATGACGGTGCCGGCACCTCAAACCGGCGCTGGCTCATCACCGACGAGCGCGGCTCGGTCGTGGCCGAGACCAATGCCTCAGGCGCGGCCGTGCAGATCAACACCTATGATGAGTACGGCATGCCGGGATCGGGCAACACTTCCCGGTTCGGCTATACCGGCCAGATGTGGATCGCCGAAATCGGCCTCTACCACTACCGCAACCGGGTCTATAACCCGTCTGTGGGAAGGTTCATGCAGACCGACCCCATCGGACAGCAGGGCGGAATGAACCTCTACGCCTATGTCGGAAATGATCCCATAAACTACACCGATCCGTGGGGGTTGAGCAGGCTTCCGAGATATGACCAGTGTATCTCTGATAAACAAGGAGGGCACACAACGTTTGACTGTTGGAACAATCGAAGTGTGAGCGGCAATCTGGCCAGCCTCTCATGGGGCGCAGGCGGATACCCCCACATGGATGGCGGAGGCGGCAGCAGCAGCGGCGGAATCGGTATCGGAGCCAACGCAGGCGGACAGCAGGGGGAGAATCCATGTGAATTCAACCTATATGCGGAAGTTCCTACAGATGACCAATACGGCCTTCCGCCAAATGCACCGCCATTGAACGCTAACCCTCTATTGTGGTCTGCAATCAACGATGCCTTTAATAGAATGTCGGAGAATAGGCCACTTTTCCAGCAAGATGGCAGTCTGTTCGAAAATCGACGGTCAGTTTTACCTCCCGGAAATTACGAAGAATGGACGGTGGTTGACCCCGCTCTCGCACACACTGTTGGCCCCGATGGAATGCCTTATCGCGGTGCTCATCGATTGGTTGTGGATCGCAGTCAAGGCACTGTATACTATACGGGAGAACATTATCGTCCCGGCTCATTTGTTAGGTTGCACCATGGGGCAAGGGTTTCTAGATGCAGGTAATTAAATTTATTTTAAGCGATAAAGAATTTATAGATGGGCATTTAAGTGATCCATTTGCCATCTTGGTAAATGTATTTGACATATCTAGGCTTGGATATGATGTCATAGAAAATGAAAATGCATTTATTGACGTTGCAGCAGAATATATGCATCATAAACTGCCTGTTAAAAATGAGATAAGATTCAGCAAAGGAAGCATTGAGGTGGTTTTGCAGTCAATAGATTTGTTGTTAATATCGATGATGAAGGTGGATTTTGATAATTTAGATTATAAGATTGAAATTTATCGAGGGAATTAAATACTAGACCGGCGGCGCCACGACGCGCTTCCTCTATGACGGGGCGAACCTGATCGGGGAGTACAACGCTTCGAACGCCCTCCTGCGCCGCTATGTGCAAGGACCCGGGCTCGATGCTCCCCTCGTCAGATATGACGGCACCGGCACCAGTAACCGGCGCTGGCTGATCACCGATGAGCGCGGCTCGGTCGTCGCCGAGACCAATGCCTCAGGCGCGGCCGTGCAGATCAACACCTATGACGAGTACGGCATGCCAGGATCGGGCAACACCTCCCGGTTCGGCTATACCGGCCAGATGTGGATCGCCGAAATCGGCCTCTACCACTACCGCAACCGGGTCTATAACCCGTCTGTGGGAAGGTTCATGCAGACCGACCCCATCGGACAGCAGGGCGGAATGAACCTATACGCCTATGTCGGAAATGATCCCATAAACTACACCGATCCGTGGGGGTTGAGCAGGATAGGAAGCAGAGACACGTGCGAAGGCACCAAAACCGTGACGACCTGGACCGATGGAACAAAAACCGTGGAGGTTGTCTGGGATAACTCGGCCGCCTGCAACGGCAGTGGTTTTGGAGCTGGATGGGACATCGGCGGCTTCCCCCACATGGATGGTGGAGGCGGGCCAGGAGGTGTTTTATTCCGTGGCCACTCTGGCTTGCAAAACCCCAGCTTTTCAATTCCAAGCCGCGAGCAAATGGAGGCAGCGCAGGACGCTGCCTGTGCCTCCGTTAATGCAACACTTTCCGGGATTGATTGGGATGCTCCTGGGGGAAACTCCGGACACGTGGGAATTGCCACCTTTGAAGCTTCGGGAGGTGTTTTTGCGGGACTCAATCTTCAGTACAGCGTGTGGCGGAACTTCACAACGGGCGAGTACGGTTCAGTGACGGCGGCAGTTAGCATGATCGGTGCTATTGGCGGTGTAAGCGCATCAGGCCCTGTATTACAATACGCCACCGCGAACCCAACTTCAGGTGGGTTCTGGGAAGTGACGCTGGCAGCCAGTATACCTATCTACGGCCCCATCAGCGTTGGGGGTGACATGGTCTTTGGTATTGCACCTGGTTTCCTCGCGGGTGGAATTGGGCCTTCTGTAGATTTTGGCCTGCCTGCGCAGGTAACCGTCGGGCGGGGTCATGCAACGGTGCTGACATGTCGGTAAGAGATAAATGGGTCGTTGGAATTTGGCTGACAGCGTGCGCCGTATCCGGGCCACTGGGATTTTTTTTGATGGTCGTCAGACCCGATCTTTTGTGGACAGTAATAATTATATTTACCGCTTTAATAGCTGCTTCATTCATTTTTCCAAACACCCTCGGCAAATTTTTCTTTCCATGGCGGTATAAAGATTAGCTGACGTTCCTCGGACGCGGCGGGCCGCTCACGAGCCAATGACATCTATGCCTTTACCGGGCATTCGCCATCATTTTTCAATAGGCGCGAGCCTTGATCATCCCCTAGAGTAATCGGGCAGGTTGAGTTCGGGGGAAGCCTCATGAGAGAGCACGTGGTAGGTGACCGCAGGGCTAATTCCCGAGGACAGGAACGAGCGCCTGCCGATGCGGGCTATACCCTCGCCGAAGTTCTCATAGTCTTGGTGATCATCGCTTTGATCGTCGGGCTGGCGACCCCGGCTCTCATGGGGCGGCTCGGGGCGGCGCAGTCCCGCACAGCCGAAATCCAGCTCGAAAATCTTGCCACCTCGCTGGACCTGTTCCGGCTCGATATCGGGCGCTATCCCACTACCCAGGAAGGCCTTACCGCCCTGGTATCGCCTCCGGCTGCCGTCGAGGCCCGCTGGTCCGGCCCTTACGTGCGCCGGGGAGAAGTGCCGGACGATCCCTGGGGCCGTCCTTATATCTACCGCGCCGCGCCGGGCGGCGGATTCGAGCTGGTGAGTTATGGCCGCGATGGTGAGCCCGGAGGCACAGGCGAGGACCGCGACATCGTGGTTGTGCTGGAACGGTGATGTCCACAACCGACGCAGAGCCGGTAATTGAGGGGCGGGTGCGCCGGGCGCTCGCGTCAGCGGGCCTTGACGCAGACGGACTGCGACGCGTCCAGCAGGTATGTGCCACCGGCGCTGAACGTCCTGTCATCGCAGCGGCCCGGCTGGGGCTCGTCGATACGCTACGGCTGGCCAAGCTGCTGGCAAGCGAATACGCACTCGAACGCCCCGGCGGTGACGTGATCCCCGGCACCATACCGGCAGACATGTCTCCAACCTGGCTGCGCCGCAAGCGGATGGCTGTCCTTCAGGGTGAGTGCGATCAGTTACCCGTAATCGGCATTGTCGATCCGTCCGACACCGACGCCATGCGGGCCTGCCGGTTCGCGGTTGGCGGAGCGGTCAGGTTTGTGGTGCTGTCACTTGATGAGTGGAAGCAGTGCCAGGCCGAGACCGGTCCGGCCAGCACCGTGGATCAACGACAGGACAGGGACAGCGAAACGCTTGCCGATCTGTCGCGCGGTGCCCCTGCGGTCCGGCTGGTGGAGGAGGCGCTCGCGGCAGCCCAGCGTGCTGGCGCCAGCGATATCCATTTCCGGCCACGTGAGAATGGGTTTGAGGTGCTGATGCGCGTGGATGGCGAGCTGCAGCTCCTGCGCACCGCTCCATTGCAACTTGCCGGCTCTGTCGCCGCCCGGTTGAAGGTTCTGGCTGGCCTTGATCTTGCCGAGCGGCGCGCCCCCCAGGATGGGCGCCTGAGTTTTACCATCGATGGATCCGTGATAGACGCGCGCCTCTCTACAGTTCCCAATGTCTGGGGTGAAGGCTCGGTTGTGCGCCTTCTTGGCCGCAGCGAGGCCTTGCTGAGCTTTGACGGGCTGGGGTTTTCTGCCCGCCAGTCCGAAACCGTAACCGGCTGGCTCTCCGCACGGTCGGGTCTGATCATGGTTGCCGGACCGACCGGGGCCGGCAAGACCACCACGCTCTATGCCGCGATCAATGCGCTACGCGGGGCGGGGCGCAATATCCTCACGGTGGAGGACCCGGTCGAATACCTGTTCGAGGATGTGTCCCAGACACAGGTTGACCGGGCAGCGGGCGTGGATTTCTCGAGCGCGCTCCGGGCCTTCCTGCGTCATGATCCGGACGTGATCATGGTCGGCGAGATACGTGACGCCGAAACCGCGGCGCTCGCCGTGCGCGCCGCCCTTACCGGTCATCTGGTCCTGACCAGCATCCACGCCGAAAATGCGCCCGCGGCCATCGTGAGGCTGATCGATCTCGGTGTGGAGCGGTTTCTGGCGGCCAGCACACTGCGCGGCGTGGTGGCCCAGCGCCTGACGCGGCGTCTGTGTCCTGCCTGTGGCGAAAAGGGTTGCGAGCATTGTGGCGGAACGGGCCGGCGCGGACGCATTGGTGTGATCGCGATGATGAGCGTTGATGACACGGTCCGTCAGGCCATCATGGACGGCGCCGATGCCGGAGCGCTGGGCAATGCTGCACGTTCGCAGCCTGATAGCCGCATGAGCGATGATGCTCTAGCCAAAGCCGATGCAGGGCTTGTCGACCGGGCTGAAGCCCTCGCCAGTGTGAGTTGAGCCATGCGTCTTGCCTATGAAGCCATTGACGGGACAGGCCGCAAACGCAAGGGCCAGCTGGATGCCGACGGGCCGGATGCAGCGCGGGAGATGCTCGCTGAACGCGGGCTGGGCGTGCTGTCCCTGAGGCCTCTGCGCGAGACCGGCTGGCGCGGACCTGGAGGGGAGGAGCTTTCCCATCTGGCTGCTGATCTTGCCCGCTTGTCGCGCGCCGGCATCCCCTTGGCCTTCGGTATGCGCACCCTTGCTCAGGGACAGGCCCGGCGGGCAAGCGCCGCACTGGAATCCGCTGCCGCCAGACTCGAGGCCGGCAGCCCAATTGGCGCTGCCATACGGGAGAGCTTCGGGGAGCGTGCCCATGTGCTTGCGGCCATGGCAGAGGCCGGAGAGGCTACCGGCCAGCTTGCTGCCTGTCTCGACCTTGCCGCCCGCTACCATGCTTCGCGCGCGGAGTTCCGGCGCAAGCTGGTCTCGGCGGCTGTTTATCCGGCCATCGTGCTGGCACTCACGGCAGCCAGCCTTGGCGTGTTCTTCCTTCTGGTACTGCCACGCATCGAGACGGCCCTTGCTGATGCGCCCTCCTTGCCAGCCCTTACATCTGGGTTACTGGCATTCGGGCGGGTGATGAATGAATGGGGCGGTCTGATCGGGACGCTGATACTGGCGATACCGCTTGTTCTGATCGTGTGGCCACGCCTGCGCATCGCAGCCATGGCTCAGCTTGACAAGGCGCTTCTAGGTCCGGTCGGGCTCGGCATTGTGCGCGACAGCATGGCGAGCGCGTTCTGCAGCACGTTCGCGGTCATGCTGTCATCCGGTATCGCCGTGCCTGCGGCGCTGGCCAGCGCGGCTCGCGCTGTCCCGTCACCGGCTTTTCGCGTATCGATCACTGCCGTCATCCCCTCCGTGCGTGATGGCGTCCCTCTTGCCGATGCTTTCGCAGGCATCGCCCATCTGCCGCCTGTGATCGTGCGTCTCGCCCGTCTTGCCGAGGAGAGTGGCCGGTTGGCCGACTGCATGAGCGAGGCTGGCACCCTGCTGGACCGGCGCGCCCGGGAACGCGCGGACCTTCTAGGCTCACTCGCGCCGACGGGCTTTCTGCTGATTGCCGGTCTGGTCATCGGCACGGTGGTAGCGGCCATCTTTCTTGGGCTTGGCGCCATCGCGGATTTTGGCCTGTGATGCGCGAGGAAACCTCACATAGCCTCGGCGAGGCAGGTTTCATCCTGTCGGAGACCCTGATTGCGCTGACCATCATCGCTCTGGCGATCAGCCTGTTTCTAGCCGCGGCAGCGTCAATTCTGGCGCATGTGGAGCGGGCTGAGCAGCGCGCGGCGGCCGCTCTCGTCGCAAGCGATGTCGTCGCAGGGCTGCGCTTTGCCAGCAGGGGCTGCCCGGAAGGAGCTTCGGGTATCCGCGACGGGCTGGCATGGCGGGTGGAGGCAGATTGCCTTTCGCAAGCGCAAGCCCCGCTGCACCTGGGGCTGGCGCACATTACCGTTACGGTGCGCTGGCGCGACGGCACGCGACCGGGCGATCTTCAGCTTGAAACCTGGCACTGGGTGATTGATGAGCCATAGATCGGGTGAAGAGGGGTATATCCTCCTGGAAACGCTGATAGCCGTGGGCATTCTAGGCGCGGCGGTTCTGGCCGCCGGGATCAGCATCGCCAACGCCATCTCTGTTGCCGAGCGCGCCGCGCGTTCGGCTGCCAGTGTCAATGAGGTCAGGCGGGAGGTCGTCCGGTCGCAGGAGGCAGCACGGGTGTGTGCCTCGGCGTACGCAGAGGGATGCGAGACTGGCGCCTCGGGCTGGGTGACACGCCCTGACGCAGCCGGCCGTGTGCGTGCCGCTCATCCCCCGCTAGCGAGCCGGGAGTGCCATTTCGACTTCGTGAGCCGGCAATGTCGGCCGCTATGAGCCTCGCAATCCGCAGCAAGGCGATTCTGGACGCCCTGTCATCGCTGTGCGCCGGCGTGATTGATGATGCCCGCACACTGGCGGGCCTGCGGCCCTTCAAGGGCGAATTTGTTGTTATTGACGCCTGGCTGCCGACACCGCGCCTGTCTGCGGCCCGGCGCCTTGTCGCAGCCGATCCGGCTGCCTGGTGCCCTCTGGCTGACGGCGAGGCGGCCATGGGGTTGGCGGGCCCGGTGGAGGCGGAGACTTCGCCACCTTGGCGCTACCGCCTCGTGATCGCGCGGCGGGCTGATCTTCTCTCTCCTGGTGGGCATGCTTTGCGTGAACGCCGTATTGTTGACGAGGCAACGGGGCTGACCCTTACCCTGACTGCGCCGCGCAGACCGCTTTCGCCAGGCGAGGCCCGTGGTCTTCTCGCCTCTTGCGCCCTGGTGCTGTCGCTCTCCTGGGCGCTGACCAGCGCGGCGGTTTATGCCGGGAACGCCGCCCGCACCACCACGGAAACGGCCCGTGCGCTTGCGGCCTCGGCCAGCTCACCCGCCGACGATACGGCCTCGCGCCACGCGGGCACCCTGCTAAGGGTGATAACAGACCATGAGGGCGAGCTAGCTGCGGCGAGCATGCGGATCTCGGCCGATGGCGCAATGCTTACCCGGCCGGACGGCACCAGCCTCGTTCCGGTAGACGATGGCGACCAGCCCGCCTCGCACGGTATCATGCGCGCAGAGGGAGGCCAGGAGCCATGAGTGCCGCCCTGACCAGCTTGCCCCTTTACCGGATCGTGCTGGTGGGCAGCGTCATCATTGCAGGCCTGCTGCTGGCCTTGCCCGCATGGCGGCTGGCGGGCGCTGTCGAGGCGTATCACGGCGCGCGCGAACTGCACGCGTCGGTCGCAAGCCGGGTGCGGCCTGACTGTCTGTCCGGTGTATCGAGTGGTGAAGCGCTGACCGCGCTCCTGGAACAGCGCTGGGGCGGCAACTTCCTGCCCCGGCATGAATCTGTGTCCGCCATTGATGGACGATGCCGCGCACACGAGCTCCAGATCGATATTCGAACGACCGTATCGGGGCTGGAACAGATGCTGGCTGATCTCGCGCGCGAAGGCCCGCTGAGCCTGCGCGATCTGCAATGCGAGAGCCGCGAAGCCGGGCATATCGACTGCAGGGTTGAGCTGGTTGCGCGCCTGCAGGCTGCGTCATGATGGTGCGTTTCCTGTTCGCCATTGCCCTAGCCCTTATTGCCGCCGGGATCGTGCTGCGCGTATTGCCACCGGCTCAGCCGGGAGTCGCCCTGTCGGGCATGACCAGCCTGCCTGATCCCGTTGAGCCCGCCGGCCGGCTGAGCCTGGCTCCCCGTAGCGATGAGACAGGCACGTACACACTACTGGACGGGCCTGCACCCGCGGCTGCCACCGAAACGCCAGAGCTGGTGGGGGTTACACTGGGGCGCGAGGCGCTCGGCCATTTCGAGTATCTGGGCGAGACCGTCACGGTCACTGTTGACGAGGACATCGGACCATGGCGCGTGCACGCGATCGACGCGCAAAGCGTGACGGTTGCAGGGCCACAGGGCATGATCCGTCTGCGGGTATATCCGGCAGATGCGGATATGGAGGGGGAATACTGATGGGCGGACGCGATTACCTGGTGCTTCTTGGCATAAGTGCCCTGCTGGCAGGCTGCGCGGCCCATGAGCCTTTTGCCATTCCGTTGCCGCGCTCTTCGGTGGAAGCGACGCCGGACCCCGATACTCCGGACGGCGAAGCGCGCACCGCTGATACATTGGCGCGCCCCGAGCCGATATTACGCTCGCTCGGGCGCGCCGCGCCGCCAGCGGGCGCCATATCGACGGGCCCAGTAACTGGACAGCTGATCGAGTTCGCCTTCGCCGACGCGCCTGCCGGCCAGGTGCTTGAAAGCATCGTGGCCGGGCAGATGGGGCTGGCCTTCATCGCTGAGACAGATCTCGCCATGCGCCTGACCGCGCGCACGCCGGGCCCGGTGCCGGTATCGGCCGCGCTTGCCATATTGAACCGTGCCGTCAGCACGCACGGAGCCGAGCTGGTGATGGATGGTGAGGTTGTGATCCTGCGCGAGGCGGGCAGCCATGGCCTGGCCCGTGCGGGCGTTTCGAATATCGAGACCATCGAGCTGCGCCATGTCTCGGCAAGCCGCATGATGACGGCGCTCCAGCCCTTCACAGACAGCAGTGTCCAGCTCTCGGCTGATGACCGCGCCGGGCGGATCACGCTTTCCGGCGCGCCAGAGCGTATCGCGGCCATCCGCGAAACGGCTAGAGCCCTCGATACTGACTGGATGCGCGCGCTCTCATTCTCGATGATCCGGCTGCGTCATGCCGATCCCGACAGGCTTGTCGAAGAGCTTTCGGCGATCGCGGCTGTGCAGGGCGCTGGCGACACCGTTGAGTTCGTGCCGCTGAACCGGCTGCAGGCCGTTCTGGCTGTCACGCGCAGCCAGGGCCTGCTGTTGCAGGTGGAAGAATGGATAGCCCGGCTCGATCAGCCCCCCCAGCGCCAGCGGAGCTTTCAGACTATCCCTGTACGCAATGCCAGCGCATCCGCCATGGCCGAGGATATCGCCGCAACGCTCCAGGAACGCGAGGAAGGCGCTGCGCCCATACGCGTGCGGGCCAATGAGCAGAGCAATACGCTGATTGTCTGGGGCAATGAGGATGACAGGCGGGCGGTAGCAGAGCTGGTGCGTCAGTTGGATGTTCTGCCTGAGCAGATCCTGATCGAGGTGACCATTGCCGAAGTCGTCCTCAATGATGAGCTGCGCTACGGGGTGCAGTGGTTTTTCGACACGCGCGATGGCGGCGGCTTCACCCTTTCCGATCTGGAGAGCGGGCAGGTCTCATCGCGCTTTCCGGGTTTTGCCTACCGGTTTGATTCCCGCTATGTGCAGGCTGCCCTCAATGCGCTGGATTCGGTCAGTAGCGTTGTCGTGCTCTCCTCTCCGCAGATCGTGACGCTCAATAACCGGCCCGCCACCCTGCAGGTCGGTGATCAGGTGCCCGTCATCACGCAATCGGCGGTGAGCATCACCAATCCGGATGCCCCCATCGTCAACAGCGTCCAGTTCCGCGATACCGGGGTCGTGCTGCAGGTGACCCCCCGCATCAGCGGTAACTCCATCATCCTGGAGATCGATCAGGAGGTGAGCGATGTCGCCGAAACACGTAGTTCAGGGATCGACTCGCCCACCATCCAGCAGCGCCGCTTCCAGACGGTCGTGGCCGCGCGCAACGGAGAGACGATCGCGCTCGGCGGTCTGATCCGCGAAAACCGCAGCGAAACGCGAAGCGGCGTACCTGGCGCGCGCCGTATTCCGATCATCGGCCCACTATTTGAAAGCGGCGCCGATATAACGCGGCGTACCGAGTTGATCGCTTTCCTGACCCCGAGGCTGGTATCGGACGCCGACAGCGCGCGAGAAGAGGCGCTGCGCCTCTCCCAACGCTTGAGAGAACTCAATGCCCGCAACGTGCTCGCCATCGAAGAATGACACAGAAGCCGGGTTCGCGCTCATCAGCGCTCTCTGGCTGTCACTGGCCCTGGGGCTCGTAGGCTCACTCAGCCTCGCCCTTGCCTGGCGTGCGGTGGTCAGGGCCGAGCTACTGGTGAGCGAGGTTGAAGAGCGCATGACACTGGAAGGCGCCACCATCCGGGCCGTGCACGAACTAGGACAGATGCCAACCCGGCCGGTACCGTTTTCGGTCTCCTACACCATCAATGGCCGCGAAATCACGGTGGAAGCCCGGCCGACAACCGCGTGGCCCGATCTCAACCACATCGATGCGGTATCGCTTGCAAACTTCCTGGAGTTTCTCGGCGCTTCGCCATCGCGTGCCGCCGTGCTTGCCGACACCATAGCAGACTGGCGCGAACCGGCTGGCTCATCCCGGCTGAACGCCGCCAGATTGGCCGGTTACGAAGCCGCAGGTCTGCCGCCACCCGCCAATCGTCCGTTCGAAAATACGGACGAACTGGCGCTTGTGGCCGGGCTCTCAGCGGAAGAGGCAGAATGCCTAGCGGGGCATTTTACCCTGCTTTCGGCCAACCGCTTCGCCGACCCGGCCATCGCCGCCCATCCGGCTTTACGGGTCCAGGCATCTGCCCCGGCCTATCGGTCACACGCCATTCGCTGGACTTTCACTGCAATCGAGCGCCATGCCGCGCGTGCCGAGCGGTCAACGATCCTGCTCACATCGGCGCCGGAAAGCCCGGTGCTGGTGTTCGAGTGGGTGGATGTTACGTATGCAGACAGTGGGCGGTGTTTTAGAAATTAGACGGACTCGACACTCGGCCAGGCCGGCTTCCTCAAGTTTTGTCGGAAGTTTTGTTTTTATAAAAATAATGTCTTCTAAGCGAATTTATTCCAAAACAACAAAGCAACATTACTAAAAACGGAAAAAGTAGAGCAAAGTTTTTAAACTGACCAAAAATAAGCATGTAGCCCCCCAAGACAATCAAAGGCCACGCCAGAAGGCCATCGTATTGATCATTCCAAAATTTTATATTCATTGCAATGACCCCACTCCAAAAAGTATCACTACAGTGAAAGATAAAAAATACAAAAAGAATAATACTGTTGCTCGTTTGAAGCGATGGTCAGATCGCCCCAGATTCGTCAACAGATACAAATAACCTAAGTTGGCACATATAATATACAAGTATATTCTTCTAAATTCTTGTAAAGTCAACGCAACCATAGCAATTATGGTTATAATTAGCAATACCGATAGAAAAATTCGCATTCACCCTCCAGTTTACTCGCAATCTTCTACGCTCGTAAATGTAATTTCCAAGCTTAACCCGGCCCGCAAGCGCGGTAGAAAACCGGACGCTGCCCCCCCGCTTCCTCCTCTCAAACGGAGGCGCGATGGTTCAATCAAGTGAGCGACTCCTCCGTATTCTCTTGTCGCCATTGCACTGGCACCCACAAACGCTGCATCAGCATTAAGACTCACTCCCATTCCAGCAAGCCCGCTCGGCGCAACCCCTTCGAGGTAAAATACGGATACGGAAGCACCAGCCGAAACGCCACCACCAACGCCGAATCCAGAGAACGAGCCAAACGTTCCCGTGTAGCTACTATAGTAGAATCCTCCGAAGCCCGACCCCCCTGCAGCAACATGTGCCGATGCCGTGAAGATTGCTCCATACAAGTCGCCTGGGTATGTGTCCGAACGTGGCAACTGATCGACGTTAATCCCCGCATTTGATAATGCGGAGCGAGCATTTTGAGCGCACTCCCCCTGCTGTCCGTCTGCGCCGGCTCCGATACCTCCTCCTGGCCCACCACCGTTGTTGGGGAAGCCGGGAACTTCAAATACCCAGCTGATGACCACCAGTGCACCGCTGGCCAGACAGAATGACGAAACCCCGCGCGTGGAACAGGAAGGCTCTCTTACCACGCGCGTTCCTCTTACCGGAATGGTTTCGATAGGGTCTGACCCGTCCTGATGAGGGCTGTTTCCACTGCTTATTCTGCTCAGCCCCCATGGGTCTGTGAAGTTGATGGGGTCGTTTGAGACGTATGCGTAGAGGTTGATGCCGCCCTGCTGTCCGATGGGGTCGGTCTGCATGAACCTCCCTACAGACGGGTTATAGACCCGGTTGCGGTAGTGGTAGAGGCCGATTTCGGCGATCCACATCTGGCCGGTATAGCCGAACCGGGAGGTGTTGCCGCTGCCTGGCATGCCGTACTCGTCATAAGTGTTGATCTGGACGGCCGCGCCTGAGGCGTTGGTCTCGGCCACGACACTGCCGCGCTCATCGGTGATCAGCCAGCGCCGGCTGGTGGTGCCGGTGCCGTCATATCTGACGAGCGGCGCATCGAGCCCGGGGCCCTGCACATAGCGCCGCAGGAGGGCATTGGAGGCGTTGTACTCGCCTATGAGGTTCGCGCCATCGTAGAGGAAGCGCGTCGTGGCCCCGCTTACTTGCGCGGTCTGATAGAGCCGGCCTGCCGGATCGTAGGAAAGGGCCACATCCCCTGTGCCCCCGCCGGTGACGGATGTGAGCCGGTTGTCGAAGTCGTAGGCATAGGACCGCACGCCATCAGCGGTCATATTGCCGCGGTCATCGTAAGAGTAGGTGACACCTCCGCCAGAGAGGAAGCGGTTGAGGCCATCGACGGTGAGGGTGACATCCTGGTTGGCATGGCCGGTAAAGGCATAGATGTCATTGGCCATGGTGCGGCTGGCGATCTGGCCGGCGGCATTATAGGTGAAGGCGAGGGTCTGGTCGCTGGCAGTACCGGCGAGATCCTGGGTGAGCTCGGAGAGGCGCCCGGCCGCATCATAGTCGAACCCGGTCACCACCCCGTTGCCGCGCGTCAGAGACGTGACCCGGCCGAGATTGTCGTAGGCATAGGCCGCCAGCACACCGATGCCCGATGAAGCCCCGTTCTCGCGTATGTGGGTGAGCGCCCCTGCCGTGTCATAGCTGTAGGTGACATAAAGCCCGTCCGGCCAGTCCATCCGGGTGCGCCGGCCAGCTGCGTCGTACTGGTAGCTGACCGTGCCTTGCGGGGTGACGGCGGTCAGGTTGCGGCCCAGCGCGTCATGGGTGAAGGAGAGCGTGTGGCCGCCGGTCTGGGAGAGCTGGGTTACCCGCCCCAGAAGATCATAGGTATAGGACACATTGGCCTGGCCGGAGGGGGTATTGCGCTCTGTGATCCGGTTCAGATTGTCGTAAGCGTAGGTGATCTCGTGGCCCGAGCGGCGCCGGTGGGTGACGAGCCTTCCGGCCGCATCATAGGTGAACTGCTCGCGGTCAGCGCTGTTGCTGGCATTGGCGCCCACACTGGTGACCGGGTAGCGGATCTGGGAGAGACGGTCATGGCCGTCGCGCACATAGGTGGTGCGGTTGCTCGCCCCGTCGCGGATATAGGCGACATGCCCGTTGGCCCGGTAGTTGTAACGCGCCTCGATCCCCGCCTCGGAGGTGCCATAGCCACTACGCACGATGCTGATCTGGCCAGCGGCGGTATAGGTGCGGTGGGTGATCCGGTCAGGGCCCTGCGATCCAGCCGTGCCTGGCACACACGCATCTGAAGGCGGTGAGCCGAAGGTGCCTGGGTTCATGCGCTGGGCCGAACACTGCAGACGGCCCGAGGCATCATAGCTGACCTGTTGCAGGGCGAGCGTGGTGGAACCGGATTTAAGCCGGGCCGC
>NZ_BMFS01000019.1 GCF_014639075.1 Glycocaulis albus | reverse complement strand
ACCGCCCTCTCCACCGGGGCCCCGGTCCCCGAGCCGGGGCCTATCTTCACTTGATGCTCCGCACATCCGTGCGTCGCTGCGGGCAATCCCCGATCAAGCCGGGGACAGGCTGTGCCCGCTTGAGGCGGGGTTCGCACAAGCACCGCAGCCCGGATGGGCTGCGCAATCAGAAGACCCGCCCCTATCCCCCCAATCGCGCCAATACGGGGATAGATCAGACTATCCCCCGCGCGCCCCTTTGTTGCATTTTGGCAACACGGTGGAATCCGGGCCTCGGAACGGTGGAATCGGGGGGTGCGAACCGTGCAATCTGGCCCTGAAAACCTCTTAAAACGGGGATAGAGCACCTGGCCCCTCTCGCCAAGCGCCAAACGGGGTGTTATCCGCCCCCCTATCCCCCATGGACAGGTGTGTCATGCCCGCTATCGATCTTGCTCTTCTCTCCGCCGCCTTCGTCACCTTCTTCGTGGTGATCGACCCGATTGGCGTGATGCCGATCTTTGCGGGGCTCACCCAAGGAGCCAGCGCCGCGCACCGGCGCAAGATGGCGATCAAGTCGGTGCTGATTGCCACGATCGTCCTTCTGGGCTTTGCCTATGGCGGGGAATGGCTCTTGTCGGCCCTGCATGTCAGCCTGGATGCCTTCCGTGCGGCTGGCGGGGTTCTGCTCTTCCTGCTGGCGCTCGACATGATTTTTGAAAAGCGCACCGAGCGGCGCGAGGACCGGGCCGGCAAGCTGCATCACGAGGGCGAAGCGCACGAGGAGGATATCTCCGTCTTTCCCATGGCTATCCCCATGCTGGCCGGGCCCGGCGCAATTGCCTCCATCATGCTCTACATGTCCGGTTCAGGCGGGGATATCGCGACGCAAGGTGTCGTGCTCGCGGCGATGGCGGCCAATCTGATCGTCTGTCTGGTCCTGTTCCTCGCCGCCGGGCCGCTCATGCGCGTGATGGGGGATACAATCGCCGCCATGATCACCCGCATCCTCGGCGTGATCCTCGCCGCCCTGGCCGCCCAGTTCATCTTTGACGGGATTGCAGGCGCCCTGCTGGCGGGCTAGCCACCGGCCAGTTCCAGCGTCAGGGCAGGAAAATCGATCCGCCATCCGCGCCCCGATGACAGCACGTCCTGGCCGAGGATACCGTCGCGGCGCCCTGCCGTGCCTTGCGATAAGGCCATGACGTCCTCCAGCGTGATGCGGCGCGCGCCAATGATGAGGGTCAGCGCGGGCAGGCGCACGGCCTGCGCATCGCTGCCCATCCCCCCTGCCCCGCCGAGCACAGCGTCCCCGGCCTCCCCGCTGGCAGCGAGGCCCGGCAGGCGTTCAAGCGCGCTGAGGGACAGATTGGTTGTCTGCGCGCCGGTATCGAGCAGCAGGTGAAGCGGGCTATCCGCCCCTTCGGCCTGTGCCAGTACAATAGGGGCCAGACCCTGCAGATAGAGATTGGACTCGCCCCCGCCCGGCCCGGCAGAGGGTTCAAAGCAAAGCGTCCCGCCGGTCTCGCCGTGTTCGAAATCCAGCCGCTCCAGCCGCATAAGGACCGGCATGCCAAGGATCATTTCGATGGTGTACTGCCCGCCCGCAAAGCTCAGCGCCTCATCTGGCAGGATGATAAACACCACGTTGGAAAAGCGTACGCCCCCGATCTCCAGCGTGTCGGCGATGCCAAGCCCGGACTCCAGCGCGTCCACCGCCGCCGCGCCGACACTGACCCGGCCCTCAATCGCGCGAATGCCCAGCCGTTCAGCCGTGCTGGCCGTCACCGTGGAGAAGGCCGCGCCGGTATCCACAATGGCGTCCTGTGTCAGGGCGCCGAATGTCAGATCCGCGCGGGGCAGACCCGCCAGATCCCGCGTCACCGGCACGCAAGCAGGCTCCAGCGCCCCGCGCGAAATACGCGGCAAACCCCGCAAGGGCTCGACAAAGGCGCGCGCCTGCGCCGCGCCCGCTTCCAGCGGCTCTATTTCGCCTGCCCGGTCGAAGGCCCGCGCCGCCGCATCAAAATCCTCCCGGCGCAGCATCACCCCGGCCAGCGCCTCGGCCGCGCGCCGCTGCAGGGCCGGTTCAAGGCCTGCATCCGTCATCGCGATACCCAGCTGCTCTGCCGCGAGGTCATCCATGCCTGACAGCGCAGCGTTGAGGCCGGTGGCCAGCCGGGCGTGGGGGGCATCCAGCCCGCTTTCCAGCGCGCGCGAAAACGCCTGCGGCGTTCCGGCCTCCAGCGCGTCCGAAAGGCTTGCAGGCGGCGCAGGCTGTACTGTTGCCAGCACCAGCGCGCCTGCCAGACCTGGAAGAATTCCCGCCAGCATCCGGTACACCCCTCTCACATGTGATTTATCACATGTGAGAGGCTAGATTACGCCACCTGCCCGGGCAAGAATGGGCGTCAGCATTTTCCATGAAAGAATCGTCATCATGTCCCTGCGCCACGCCATTCTGGGCATTATCGCCCAGAAACCCTCCACCGGCTTTGACCTGCTGCGCGAGTTCGATGCCGGCCAGTCCGTGATCTGGCCCGCCCCGCAGAACGAGGTCTACCGGGTGCTGCGCCAGCTGAAAGAGGAGGGGCTGGCCGAGATCGTGGCGAGAGGCGCGCGCGGCAGCCGCACCTATGGCGCCACACCGGCGGGGCGGGCGGCGCTGGCGCAATGGCTCGCCGCCCCCAGCGACTACACCTTGCGCTATGAGCCTGTGTTGAAGGCCTGTTTCCTCGATCAGGCCAGCCCGCACGCGCGCCTTGAACGCGCCCGGCAGGACCTTGCCTTTTTCGAGAGCCAGATTGCGCTGCTTAGCCGGCCTGCAGCGCGCTCGCCGGACGCGCCTGACCGCGAGAATGCCCGCACCATGGCGCTCGGCCTCTATACCGCGCTGGCGAGCTGGGCCCGCACCATTGTGGAAGCGGATGAGGGCCGCTAGGCGGGCGGTTATGGCAGGGTTTATGGTCAATGTGCCGTAAACGCTGAAGATACGGAAATTTAGCCAGTTTCTGCCATTATCCTGCCTTCAGGGTGCGGGAGAAAAAGCGCCATGACACGGTTTCGCATCATGCTCTGGATCGCCTTTGCAGGCGTGCTGGCGCTCGGCCTCGGGGCCGGCGGTTTCAGCCTCGCCATCGGCATGGTGGATCAGGCAATCGCCTTCACCTGGCCGAGCGCGGGCGCGGCCCTTGCCATCGCCCTCCTGATCCCGGCCGCCCGGCGCGAATAGGCAAAAGCCTTTGGCAGAAAATGGCTTAGCTGCGTCCTGAGCCCGGCCCGTCATTCCACACAATACGGTAGAGATCAAAGCGCCGGTCTCGAAGGTTTCTGACGGTGCCAGAACGCCGGCTTTCGGCCAGATCGTCAAGCCGAAGGTCCGCAACGGCAATTGTCTCAACGTTTTCAGATGTTTCCGCTGCGATGCCATCACGCGCGAACGGGAAGTCGCACGGCGTCAGGATCGCGCTCTGCGCATAGTTGACATCCATGTTTTCCACGTCCGGCAGATTGCCGACATTGCCTGCTGTCACCACGTAAAACTGGTTCTCGATGGCCCGCGCCTGAGCGCAATATCGCACCCGCAAATGGCCGGTGCGGTCATCGGTGGCGTAGGGCACGAACAGTATGCGAGCGCCTTCATCGGCAAGCCGCCGGGCGAGCTCTGGAAATTCGCTGTCATAACAGATGAGTACGCCAATCGGCCCGCAATCTGTGGGGATGGCATGCACGAAATCACCGCCCTTGATATTCCACCAGAAACGCTCGTTCGGCGTCGGGTGAATCTTCTCCTGGGCGTGGACCGAGCCATCGCGCAGGAAGACATAGGCCACGTTCTGGATCTCGCCATCATCGGTCTCGGTGGGATGGGAACCACCAACGATATTGATGTTGTAGCGTACGGCCAGCTGGCTCATGAACTCCAGGAAGCGCGGCGTGTGGCGCGACAGGGCGGCGATGGATTCCTGCGGCGAGAGGCGCCGCTTTTCCAGCGATAGCAACGCCACGGTGAACATTTCCGGGAAGACGCAGAAATCGGCCCGGTAGTCCGAACAGACATCGACGAAATATTCCACATTGCGCTCAAACTCGCGCGTGCTCTCTACCGCGCGGGCCATGAACTGGACGGCGGCAACGCGCACAGTCTGCGGGTCGGGGCGCCTGCCTGCGCTGGGCATTTCGACGAATTTGGGATTGCGCCAGACCATCAGCGAGGCATGGCCCAGCGAGTCGGTATCTTCCGGGTAGTAGTTCTTCAGGACGCCCACCGGCTCAAAGCCCATGCGCATCTGGAAGTTGGAGACAGAATCCTTCACCTCGCGCGCCTCTATGGCGGCGAGATATTCTTCCGGCGTCGGGTAGGCCTTGCGGCGGCGCTTATAGCCGGGCAGGCGCCCGCCAAACACAACGCCCTTCAGCCCCCAGGCCTGGCAGAGCTGTTTGCGGGCATTGTAGAGGCGCTGGCCGATGCGCAGGCGGCGGCGCGTCGGGTCGACCGCCACCTCCATGCCATAGAGCCACTCGCCATCCTCGTCATGGCGCGCCGCATAGCCATTACCGGTGATTTCCGCCCAGGTGTGCGGGCTCATCGCCAGCTCTTCACTGATGATGAAGGTGGCACACCAGCCAACCACATCGCCTTCATATTCCACAAGAAACTGGCCTTCCGGGAAGGCCTGTATCTGACCGCGTATCATGCCCGGCAGGTCTGGCGGCAGGTTGGGATAGGCCCGGTCCTGGAGCGCCAGGATTTCCGGCACATCGGCCAGCGTGGCATTGCGTACGGTCAGCTTCGCGCTGCGGCGGGTATCAGTCATGAAAAATGGGGTCCGTAAAGATCGGTGCGCCGGTCCCGGAAAAAGCCCCAGGCAGCGCGGTGACGGTCAAGGAAGGCACGGTCGAAACGCGCAACCACCGCGCCCTGTTCCGCCCGGTCCAGCTCCGAGACCACTTCGCCAGTATGATCGCAGATGAAGCTGGTCCCGTAGAAGACCTGCCCGTTCTCGTCGCCCACCCGGTTCGCCGCCCCGATGGGTATAACATTGGAAACGGCATGACCCTGCATGGCCCGGCGCCAGCGCGCTGCCGTGTCGAGACCCGCATCATGGGGCTCCGATCCGATAGCCGTCGGGTAGAGCAGCACCTCGGCGCCCATCAGCGCCATGGCCCGCGCCGTCTCGGGGAACCACTGGTCCCAGCAAATGCCAACGCCCACACGGCCGAAACGCGTGTCCCACACCTTGAAGCCGGTATCACCGGGGCGGAAATAATACTTCTCCTGATAGCCCGGCCCGTCCGGAATATGGCTCTTGCGGTAGGTGCCGAGCGCCTTGCCGTCTGCATCCAGCATCACCATCGAATTGTAATAGCGCGGGCCCTCGCGCTCGAAGATGGAAACCGGAATGACCACGCCCAGCTCCGCCGCCAGCGGCTGCAGCGCCGTCACGCAAGGATGCTCCATCGCCGGGTAGGCCGTGGCAAACCAGCGCTCTTCCTGGCTGGTGCAGAAATAGGGGCCCTGAAACAGTTCGGGCGGCAGGATTACCTGCGCGCCCTTGCCCGCGGCCTCGCGCACGAGGCCCGTCACCGTCTCGATATTGGCATGCATGTCTTCACCGAACGCGCCTTGCAGCACGCCCAGCGTAATCGTCGCGTTCGTCAAGATCAGTCCTCGTTCAGCTCGTCGAGCCAGTCACCCGGCCCGTCGCCCGTGCGCAGATCCATCACCGTCGGCCAGAGCCGCCACGGGGCGCTGGCATCGGCATTCCATAGCGCTACATAGGCGAAACCGGTCGCCGGTTCCATGACGATCTGCGCGCCGTAGCCGGAGAGGTAGCCGGAATGGGCGATGAGGGTGCGATCCCCCCAGCGATAGATGCGCCAGCCGAGCCCGTAATGCGTTTCGCTTACCCGGCCCGGATAGCGCCGCTGAAGCGATTGTGTCTCGCGGGGCGTGGCAACATAGGGCGTGAACAGACGCTCGCGGATCTCCGCCGGTATGCCGCCGGTTTCTGAAATATGGGCCTGCGCCCACGCCATCAGGTCTTCCAGCGATACCACGGCTGCCGCCGCCGGGGCCACCGCGTCATAATTGCTGGCCGGGCTGCCGGGCGTGTCGGCGGTGCGCGCCCAGCCCCGGTGAGGCCGCGCCCAGCTGGCCGCCCGCGTCAGGTCGCGCTCGCCGAACCCGGCGGTCGTCAGTCCGTAGCGCTCAAACAGGCGGCGGCGCACATTGCGTTCATAGCTCGATCCTGTCGCCGCGCGCACCACTTCTGCTGCGCCGGAAAACACGATGTTCTGATAGGTATAGCACTCGCCCACCGCGCAGACCGGATCAAGCTGGGCGGTGTCGTTGAGGATGGAGTCGATGGTACGCCCTTCCTCCAGCCGGTTGTCATAGGCATTACGGGGCAGGCCTGTGCGGTGGGACACCAGGTCCAGCACGGTCGGGCGGCGTGTATTGTTGACCTGGATGATTTCCGGCGCCGGATCATCGAGATGGATACGGCCCTCATCCTCCAGATGGGCCAGCAGGACGCCGGTCATCGTCTTGGTCAGCGAGGCGGCGCGGAACACTGTGCGCGGCGTGATAGGCTCTCCCGAACCGGCTGCGGTCTCGCCGGAGGTATAGATCAGCGCCGGCCGGCCCTGCTCGATAATCGCGACGGCCAGACCCACCACACGGCGTGAACTGGCCGCCTGATTAAGCCGCATGATCACATCGTCGAGATAGGCGAGATTGGAATAGAGCGAGACGCGCGGCTCACGCGGATTGCTCAGCTGGGCAAGCGTTTCAGCCTCATCGACCAGCGTCGGCAAAAGCCGTTCAGGCGAAATCTGCCAGACAAATGCGCCACCATCGGCGGGCACCGCGACCGGCACCACATTGCCCTCGCTGACATAGGCCGTATCAAGGGATTCGGCCATCGCTGCCGCTTCGGCCAGTGCCGCTTCCGGGTCCATTTCCGGCGCGCTGGCAATGACCGGTGCCTCTGCCTCCATGCCCGGCGCAGGCGCAATACGATAGATGGTTTCAGCCGCTGCCGCGCCATCTGCGTCCGGCGTGTCTGCTGTCCGGCGTGCCGGCAGCTCGCGTTCGGGCAGTACCGGCGCCGCATCGGCATTCGTGCCAGCCGCCGACCCGGCATCGGCGATGACATACACAGTCTCGCCGCCATCACTCATTTCCGAGTTCCCCGCCGCCTCGCGGCGCGCCTCGGCAGCAGCAATCAGCGCATCGGCCTGCTCCATCGTCAGGCTGGCAACGGGAGAAGGCGCATCATCAGCCGAAGCCAGCGCGCTCGCCGTCAGCGCACGCAAGTATGGCGTGGGCGGCACCGCACTGGATGCGGCCGCGAGCGTGAGGGCTGCAAAGGCATAGGCTGTATAGCGCATGGGATCAGACCCGTGGCTGGTTGCACGTCACACAATGAAAGGACCCGCCGCCCGACAGGATATGCGAAGATGGGCTGGCCGCAAGAGTGTGCAACGCAAAGTAAGGTTTCAGAATCTCTAACGCGCCATCCGCGTGTTCGTTAAACGACGGAACAACCACCGTTTTTGGCGATATCATCCAGTTCATGTGGGATGCGGCCTTCGGCTCGCCATCCGCGTCTGCAACCCGGCCAGGCGAGGGAATGCGCACGATTTCCAGCTTGCGCCCCTTCGCATCGCGCGCGCTGGCGAGCTGGCGCGCTATGGCTTCGAAGATTTTCGCATTCGGATCGTCGGGCCCGCTGGCGCTCTGGCAAGCGACGATGCCCGGCGCGATGAAGCGGGCGATATTGTCGACATGGCCATCAGTGTGGTCGCCGATCAGGCCTTCATCCAGCCAGATGACCCTACTGATCCCCAGCGCCTCCTTCAGCCGGTCCTCCACCTGCGCTTCAGAGAGGCCCGGATTGCGGTTGGCGTTCAAAAGGCACTGGCGCGTCGTGATCAGCGTACCCTCGCCATCAAACTCCAGCGCACCGCCCTCGCACACAAGATCGGCCTCCTTGAGCGACGCCCCGGCCAGCGCCGCCACGGCAAGGCCGATCTGCTGGTCGCCGTCGAGCTCATACTTGCCGCCCCAGCCATTGAAGCGGAAGCGCACGGCGTTGAGCTGGCCGTTCGAGACCGCAAAGACCGGCCCGGTATCGCGCACCCAGACATCGCCATAAGGATTGCGCACCACCTCGACCGTCTGCCCCAGGCGGGCACATACATCGCGCTGCGTCTCCTCATTGGCCGCATGCACGGTGACCGCCTGGCCGCCACGCACCAGATGGCTGACAAAGCTGGCAAATTCGGCGCGCGCCGGATCAAGGTTTTCCTCCCACAGCTCGCGATTCGCCGGCCAGCAGGTATGGATCACGGCTTGCGGCGCAGTCTCGTGGGGGATGTGAACAGGGGCGGTCATGGGCGGTCCGGGCTGCTGGCGGTGAAAGGCTCTGCCATACCATGCCCGCAAACGCGTAGCGATGGGGTTAAGCGGGACGCAGATATCTGCCGGCGCAAAAGAAAAGGGCGGCTCAGCCGAGCCGCCCTTCCCTTCAGTCTCAGAGCCTGTGAAGGCTGGTTACTAGAACTCGTAACGCAGGCCGATGCGGGCACGCCACACCGAAGCCGAGTTGGAGTCAAAGTTCACCGGCTGGTCACGGAACTCATTGTAGCGGTACACACAGTCACCGGCATTGATGCAGGTCGTGCGCGGCGCGTCACCCGTGAGGGCCGTGGCACCATCGACGCCGTTGAGCGCAACGTCAGCGGCGCTGACCAGGTCGGCGCGGATTTGCGGCGACTGGTTGTTGCCCGGGCCGTTCACCCGTGTGCCCCAGCTGTCATTGAGCAGGTTCAGGACGTTCTCGACATCCAGGACAACAGCAAAGCGGTTGTCACCGAACCAGCGGCTCGCGCCCGGAACGCCCGGCAGGTATTGCTGGACGCGCAGGTCCCAGCGCTGGTTCCAGCGCGAGGAGAGCGAGTTCACTTCGTGGATCTGACCGCGGGCAATGCCCAGGTCGTTCACAAAGCCGTTGAACGCGGTTTCGTTCCAGGTCGACGCGTAGACAACGCGGGCATCCGTTCCAGCCAGCGGGATGTAGGCCGGGTTGTTGTCGAACGGGTTCTCGCCAGCGCCGGCACGGCCGAACAGGGCGTTATTGTTGTCGATGTCGTAGGTGATCGTGTACGGCGAGCCGGACTGGATCTGACCGAACAGATCGATACGGGTGCCGAAGTCCTGGATCAGCTCGAACTCATAGCCCAGCGCGACACGGAAGGCATGCTCGATCTGATAGGCCGAGGTGCGCACTTCCGGGAAGTTCCGGTCAACGGCCGTCTGGCCACGCCAGGAGGAGATACCGCGCGAGGAAGAACCCTCGGTGATGAACTCGATATCCTGGTGAGCGTACGACACGAAGAAGTCGAACCCGTTATCGAACGCGTTCGAAAGCGACACCGTGAAGGTGTAGCTGTTGTCGCCCGAACCATTGGTCACGACCGTGCGGTTCTGCAGGCCGAGCGCCTGAAGGTCCGCATAGATGGCGCGGCCGTCCGGAGCCGTGCCGACCGGCAGGGCCGGGTTCGGCTGGGTCTGGGCATAGTTGGTCCACAGGAAGGTGTCTTCCGACTGCGTGTAGAGCAGCTGCGCCGATACGAGGTAGTTGGAACCCAGATCGAAGCCGCCAATGTTCACGTCAAATTCCTGGTCGACGCGCAGCGAGGCTTTCCAGTCGGACGGAATGTTGAAGTCCGGATCGATCGCATCGATGGCCGTCGGCGTGCCGGCGGCAACAGAGGCGAGCACCGAAGCCGGAAGGCCGGCCCGCGTCGGGACGACACCCGCGACGTTGCTGGCTGACGCAAACACGGTCGGAGCCTGGAAGGCGTTCGAAATCCACACTTCCGGGCTGCCGCCAGCGAAACGGCCGACGCCGCCAGTGATCGTGGTGCGGTCAAACGGCTCGTAGCGGAAGCTCAGGCGCGGCATGAACAGCGACAGACCGTCAAGGTTCGTCGTGTTCGGGATACCGGCTTCGGTCTGGAAGCTCGGGTCGGCAACCGGCGTGTCATCCTGCGTGTAGTACTCGTAACGGGCACCGGCCGTCAGCTCGAGGTTCGGACGAACCTGCCAGCGGGCCTGACCGAAGGCCACCCAGCGTGAATACTCCCACGATGCCGCGCCGTCGGCAGTGTTGTTGGACGGCGTGTTGCGGTAATTCACGGTGTTGGCAATGCCGTTCTGAAGGTTGGCAACACTGTTGAAGATGTACTCACCGCTCGAGGTGTCCACAAACAGGTTGAATACGTCGTAGTTCTCGTACTCGCCGCCGACGGTGAAGATGAAGTCGCCGGTGCGGTAGTCGGCAGAGCCGAACAGCTGCAGGCGGGTATCTTCAAACTCGTTGGCGTGACGGAAACGGTCACAGCCACCCGTCAGGGTACGGGTCGAGGTGCCGCTCGTCAGCAGGCCGTCCAGCGGCGTGCCGGCAACGGCCGCTTCGTTCAGGCGGATGGTGATCTGGCCGACATCATTGCCCGCACGGCAGTTCTGGCCACGCAGGAAGTCGATATAGCTGGCACGCAGCGTGGTCGACAGTTGCGGGGTCCAGTCGGAGAAGAGCTGGGCAGTGTAGCTGGTCAGCTCGGTGGGGGTGTCATACCAGGCCGAGGTGAAGTTGCTGGCGCCGATATTGCTGGTGCCGGTGTCTTCGGTCTGCTGGTAGGACAGCTGGAGGCGGTGGTCGTCGTTGATGTTCCAGTCGATACGGGCAAAGTAGCGCGTGGTTTCTTGCGGCACCGCACCTTGCTGGGGACGGCCGCCCATATCGATCCCGTACGTGTTCTGGACGATCTGGTTGAGCGCCTCGAAGAAGCCGGGCTGGTAGCCGAGCGAGGCGTCGGTGGACGCAAAGTCAACCGAGGAAGCCGTTTCATAGGTGTCGTAGGACAGGGAGAAGAAGAGGCGGTCGCGGATGATCGGGCCGCGGAAGGTTACGCCGTATTCCTTCTCGTCGAACTCGCCCGGGTTGAAGCTGCCATTGCCGCCAAAGGTCGAGCTGCCGATATAGTCCTGGTCGCGATAGTAGTAGAAGGCCGAGCCGTCGAACTCGTTCGTGCCGCCGCGCGTGGTGACGTTGACGAGGCCGCCGGTGAAGCCCGACGAGGTGACGCCATAGTCAGAGGCAACCAGCGCCACCGATTCGATGATGTCGATATTGATCGGCGAGCGGGCCGTGGCGAAGGTATTGGAGCCAAGGCCGAAATTGTCCTGCTGGCGGGCGCCGTCAATGGTCACGCCGTTGAAGCGCGGGTTCACACCGGCAACCGACAGATTGTTCGGGCCGCTGGATGAAGCGAGCGGGTCGCGCAGAAGGGTGGAGACAACGTCGCGGTTCAGCGAAGGCTGGTTCGCAATGTCGCGGGCGTTGAAGTTCGAGCCCACGCCATTGTTCAGGTCGGTCGTGTTGATGGCCTGACCGGTGACCGTGATGACTTCCGTGGTTTGCGGCGCCAGCGTGATGCGCAGCGGAGATTGCGAGCCCGGCTGGAGGTTAAGGCCGTCAACGGCTTCGCCTTCAAAACCGGCAGCAGAAACGACTACCGAGTAAGGGCCGCCAACGCGCAGGCCGGAGGCAAAGAATTGACCGCTGCCGGTCGTCGTTGCAACGCTGACCGTGGAAGTCGGCACGTGGATGATGGTGACGCGGGCGTCCGCAATCGGCGCGCCATTGGCGTCAATGACGGCACCGCGCAGCTCGGCGGCGGTCTGCTGGGCGTGCACGGCAGCAACCGGGGCCATCGCGGCGAGCGCGGCCACAGAAGCGCCGTAGGCAAACTTCTTGAGGAAAGTCATGGGATAGGTCCCCCTGGATCGACCAAAATGAAGCGAAGCCCGCCGGAATACGGGCGTTCGGGGGACCGCTTACGGGCGCTGGGAGTCGGTTCGGTGACACAAGTGTGAAGGTTTTATTTCAGTGCTGGCAGTTTATTAACAGCCCGTTAGGATGCATACGGAGCCATCACGTCCGGGCAACGCTGGAAAATCAAGGCTCTGCCGGAATTTCCGGTCCGCTTGTGGCCTTTCCCCGGTGGCGCACCACCCGTCTTCAGCTCCTCCTCCGCGCAGCGAACCGGGGGCGAGCGTTGCTTCTGCGCAACGCCCCTTACCCGCGCGCCCTGAAACAATAGCTGCAAGCCAGGTGCACTCATCACCCGGAAGCTCTATGTAGGTGCGACCCCGAACGTCACTGTCTGCCCGGCCCGACACGAACATGACCCCGCTGCACGTATCCCTGCCTGACATGGCAACGCGAAGGCTCGTCCTGGCGGCGGGCCTGTTCGGCCTTGTCCTGCTGGCTGCGCGCATTGCCGGACTGATGATCAACCCGTCCAGCCTCTATGCCGACGAGACCCAGTACTGGGTGTGGTCGCGCGATCTGGACTGGGGCTATTTCTCCAAGCCGCCGCTCATCGCCTGGATCATTGCCGCCACAACCGCCGTGTTCGGTGATTCGGACTGGGCGATCCGGCTCGCCGCGCCGCTGCTTCACACCGCAACAGCGCTGCTGCTGGCGCTGAGCGCGGACCGGCTGTTCGGCCGGGCTGCGGCCGCGTGGACCTTCATCGCCTGGATCACCCTGCCCTCGGTCTGGCTTTCGGCGGCGGTGATTTCCACCGATGCGGTGCTGCTGACCTGCTGGTCACTGGCGCTTTACGGGTTTGTCCGGCTGCGCGAAGGGGCGGGCTGGAGCGCGGTCATCCTGCTGGGCAGCGGCTTCGGCCTCGGCATGCTGGCCAAATACGCCATGAGCTATTTCGCCGCCGGGCTGTTCCTGGCCGCCGTGCTCGATCCGGCGTCGCGCCGCGCCCTCATCCAGCCCCGCCTGCTGGCCGCGCTGGCGCTTGCCGGGCTGATCGTGCTGCCGAACCTGATCTGGAACTGGCGCAATGACTTCGCCACCGTCTCGCACACCGCGGCCAATGCCAACTGGGGCGCGGACATGTTCAATCCCGGCGAGGCGATTACCTTCCTGATCGACCAGATGGGCGTGTTTGGCCCCGCCTTCTTTGTCGCGCTGGTAGCGGCGGTGATCATGCTGGCGCGTCAGTGGCGCAAGGGCAGCGCAGACCCGCGCCTTCTTGTGCTGGCCTGTTTTTGCGTGCCCGCCATTCTGGTGGTGACAGGTCAGGCATTCCTGAGCCGTGCTCACGCCAACTGGGCGGCCAGCGCCTATGCGGCTGCGACGATTATCGTGATCGCCGTTCTGTTGCAGGGCCCGCGCTGGCGGCGCTGGGTGCTGGTCGGCTCGATCGCGCTGCACACGGCTGTCGGCATCAGCTTTGCCACGCTGGCCATGAGCCCGGCCCTGACCGAGCAGGTGGGCCTGGCCAATGCCTTCAAGCGGGTGCGCGGCTGGCCGGAGACGGCAACCGCACTCGCCGAGGCCGTGGATCGTAGCGGGGTGGACACGCTGGTCTTCGACAACCGTAATGATTTCCACCAGATGCAGCGCTATGGCGGCGCCATCAATGCAGAGCTCTTCATGTGGATGCGCTATGGCGGCGTGACCAACCATGCCGAACAGGGCTGGGCGCTGCCCGCCGGCTTTGAAGGCCCGGTATTGATCGCCTCGGAGCGCCCGCTGGAAGTGCCAGTCATGGCGTTTGACTTTGAACGCCTCGAACCGGCGGGCGATATCCGCATAGATCTGGGCGGTGAGCGGACACGCCACTACCAGCTCTTCATCGCGCAAGGCTATAGCCCGGCGGTAAGGACAGAAGCGTTCGAGGAGGCCATCCGCCTCTCACGGGAGGCGCGTGAGGCTGCAGCTCAATAGCCGCCAGCCTCATCGCCCCAGATCTCGCGCAGGCGCTGGTCACGCCGGCACCCGAAGCGGTAGCGCTGATAGCGGATCGGATTGGCCACCGCGTAATTCTGGTGATAGGCCTCCGCCTCCCAGAAAGGTTCGGCGTCGCGGATACGCACGGCGAGTTCACGGCCGAACCGCGCCTCCACCTCTACGGCGCTGGCCTCAGCAGCGGCGCGCTGAGCGTCATCGAGGGTGAAGATTGCCGGCGCATAGGCCGGTCCCCGGTCGCAGAACTGCCCGCCTGCATCGAACGGATCGACATTGCGCCAGTAATGCGCCAGCAGCGCCTCATAGCTGACGTCCTGCGGGTCGTAGATAATCTCGACCGCCTCGACATGGCCGGTATTGCCGTTGACGACCTGGCGGTATTCGGGGTTCTCCACATGGCCCCCGGTAAAGCCGGACACCACATCGATCACCCCGTCGAGGCCCTCAAAATCGGCCTCGGTGCACCAGAAACAGCCTGAAGCGAAAATCGCGCGGGCCTGTCCGTCCGGCAGGGCGGGCGCGGCGGCTTCCTCCTGCGCGGATCCGGCAGGGCTGTCCGAGCAGGCCACCAGGAAGGCGGCGGCAAAAAGGGCGAGAAGGCGCATGACGGTATCCTTCGGATCAGCTCGCCATCAGTAAATGACGCAGACTGCCGTCAGGGAAAGCCCCGCGCGCGAAATTGTGACCGGCAGACGGGTCAGGCGATACCGCCCAGCTCCTCCAGCCCGGCCGCAAGCGCCAGGTTCTGCACGGCCTGAACGGCAGCGCCTTTCAGGAGATTATCGAGCGCGCACACCACCGTGCCATAGCCCCCGCCTTCACCAACCGCCCAGCCGCCCACGACTGCGCCCGGAACATCCTGTCCATCGCGGATTTCCGGGATGGCGTCACTGAGGCGGATCAAGGGCTCAGGGCCATAGGCGGCCTCATAGCGGCTTTTGAGCGTATCGAGCGTCACCGGCGCCGCGAACGAGAGCTGCGCAGTCAGGGTGATGCCGCGGAAAAAGGCCGCGACATGCGGGCAAAAGCGCACCTCATGGTCCAGATGGCGGCTCATCTCGCGCTCATGGAGATGCCCGGTCAGGGAATACGGCATGAGATTGTCGCGCAGCGCCTCGACATCATTCTTGCGGCTGGGCGTAGTGCCCGCCCCTGAATAGCCCGACACGCCGAACAGATGGGCTGGACCGGACAGAAGATCACGCACGGGATGCACGCAGAGCTGCCCCGCCGTCGCATAGCAACCCGGATTGGCAATGCGCGTCGCACCCTTCAGGGGCTCCCGCCCGTAAAGCTCCGGCAGGCCGTAGATCCATTTCTCATCAAAGCGATAGTCCGCCGAGAGATCGACGATGATGGTCCCTGGCGCCGCCTTGTCGATGGCCGCCACGTAAGGGGCCGCCTCGCCATTGGGCAGGGCCAGGATCACGGCATCCGCCCCGCGCGCCGCCACATCCTCCGGCCCCATCGCCTCGAAAATGAGGTCTTCACGCGCTTGCGGCGCGAGCTTCGTGACCGGCTCGCCTGCCATGGCGCGCGAGGAGGCGAAGGCCAGGCGCATGTCGCTGCGCCGCGACAGGATCGCGACAAGCTCCTTGCCGGTATGTCCGCGTGCGCCCACCAGGCCGACACTCAGCATGGCCCTAGCTCCTCAGCGTCGGCGGCAGGGCCGCAATGCGCTCCACCATCGCGGGAATGCGCGACAGATCATCCTCCCCGCGCCAGAACACCGTCCAGTGGCCGGTTTTCACCGCGCCATGGCAGGTGGCAAAGTAGAACTCGTTGATCGGGTTATCGCTGCGCGAGCGCCAGTAAAGGCGCGGCGCATAGGCGATCAGCCGGCGCCACACAGCGCCGCCCAGCCCCTCGCCGCGCGCATCGTCCAGCACCGCGAACTTGTCGAGATAGATCACATCATCAAGCCGGGAGGTGATCGCCGCCGCCCGGTAGCTCTCGGTGACAAAAGCGCGGTCAAAGTCCAGACGGTCGAAATACCCTTCCACCAGACGGCGCCCGAAAGCCTGCTCGATCAGCGGCGCGGCACGCGCGGTATCCAGATCGGCCTTGTCGGTGATCTCCAGCATGCGCTCGCCCTTGCGCACCAGTGTGCCGGACCCGGCATGGGTGAACAGCTCCTTGGCCAGCTCGCCCGGGCTGGTGATCGAGACCGAGCTGGACAGCGGCAGATCATCCAGCAGGCGCTTGATCTCCTCCATCTTCAGCCGCATCCCGCCCGACACCCAGTCCGCGCCCATCAGCTCGTCAAAATCGGTGGCGAGGTTGATGGCTGACAACGGCTTGCCCGCCTCGTCCAGCAGCGCGCCGGTCCCCGTCAGGAACACGATCTTGTAGGGCTGGAGCGCATGCACCAGCGCGCGCACGGCAGCATCGGCATTGATATTGACCATGCGCCCGTCGGCCGTGTCGCCAAGACAGGCAAGAATGGGCGCCTGCCCGGCACGTGCCGCGGCGGCTACCAGATCAAGGCGCACAGCCCTGGGATCGCCGACGCGCCCAAGCTCGGCCTCATCCAGCAACTCAGCCTCGAACACGCCTGACGGGATGGCCGCCGCGCGCCCGCCGCAATCGCGGATGGCCTGCACCAGCTCCAGATTCACGCGCGTCAGCGTATCGCGGATGACCGGGATGGCTTCGGGCGGGGTCACGCGCAGGCCCTGCTTGCGCACGGTCTCGATGCCCGCCCCGGCGAGTGCCTTGTCGAGCTGGGGTCCGCCGCCATGCACCACGATCGGCGCCAGCCCCACCGTCTGCAGGAAGGCGAGCGAGGCCGACAGCGCAGCCATGTCCTCTTCCATCACGGCGCCGCCGACCTTGATGACGGCGAAACGCTCCTGATCGAGGCGCGAGAAGCGGGTCAGATACTCGCGTATCTCCTTGCCATCACGCATCTGGGAGAGAAGCTGGACGATCGCCGAACGCACCGGCACGGCGGCACCGCCCCGTTCGGTTGCGGTATTACCGGCTCCCTGGTCGATCACGCTGCCCCTCCCCGAACGAGGGTTTCCATGATCGCCTTTTGCACGTGCAGGCGGTTTTCCGCTTCAGCCAGACCGATAAAGGCCGGCGAATCCACGACCGAATCTGCAATCTTCACATTGCGGCGCATGGGCAGGCAGTGGCTGACGACCGCCTTGTCCGTCAGCGCCATCTTGGCGTCATCAATCATGAAGCCAGCCCCCTTGGCGCGGTACGGCGCTTCATCGTCCCACTTGCCGAAGAAGGGCAGCGCGCCCCAGCTCTTGGCGTAGACGGCATGTGCGCCGCTATAGGCGGCTTTCACATCGGTGGTGACGGTGAGAGACGTGCCCGCATCTCCGCAGAACTGCTCCGCCGCATCCATGTAGCGTGCATCGAGGCGGTAGACCTCATCCGGAATGAGCAGGCGCACATTCATGCCAAACTTCGACGCGATCAGCAGCGCCGAGTTGGCGACCGCCGTGTTCAGCGGTTTGGGATGCGGCACCCAGGTCAGAAGAAATTCCTTGCCGCGTACATCGCCGATCGCGTCCTGCAGCGCCATCATGTGCGCCAGCTCCTGACAGGGATGGACGATCGTCTCCATGTTGATCACAGGCACGGTCGCGTATTTCGCATAGGCCGTGATCAGTGGATCCTCGCGCTCTGCGGTCCAGTTCTCGAACTTGGGAAAGCAGCGGATCGCGATGAGATCGACATAGGAGGAGAGCACGCGCGCGGCCTCCTTCACATGCTCTTCTGCCGTGCCATCCATGATGGCCCCGTCCTCGAACTCGACCGGCCAGGTGCCGCCGCGCGCATCAAGCACGATGGCATGACCGCCCAGCTGGTGCGCGCCCAGATCGAACGAGGTGCGCGTGCGCAGCGAGGGATTGAAGAAGACGAGCGCGATGGACTTGCCTTTGAGCGCATCGCCTTGCGGGCTTTCGCGGAATTGCCGCGCGCGGTCGATCAGGGCCTGGAGTTCTTGTCTCGACCAGTCCGCGGTAGTGAGGAAATGCTGCATCTTTCGCGCGCCTCCCGAAAGGGAAAAGGAAAGCTCACGCGTTTAGCGCTCCTTGCTGCAATGCGCAAACGGGTGTGTGAGCGGGAGGTGGTGGTTGATCTTGTTTCCTGATTAGCCAGCAGTTGAACCCCCGGAAGCCCGCAGGGCTGTCCAGGGCCTCAGGCCAGTTCTGCCAGAGGTCCCGGCTCGCGCTTCGCCTGGCCGGGATTTCAGTGCTTCGTTGAACCGCTCACGGGCTACCCTGCGCTGCGGCCGTAAGGAGCTCGGCAGCGTCCTCCACCTCCTCAGTCACGCTCTCCCCGCGCGCATCGGCATCCAGCGCCGCAATCAGAGCCGGGTCGCGATTATAGATGTCGTGAATGAAGCGGACATGCCCGAAACGGTCCGAAACGGCGGTAAAATAGAGGATATGGACCGGAATATGGTTGCGCAGCCAGACACGCCGCGTGCGGCCATTGTCAAAAGCTTCCTCCATTGCCTCACGCGTCCACCCTTCCTCGCCCTGCAACACCCACCAGGCCAGTTCGCGCGGCTCGTCCACCCGTACACAGCCGGAGGATTCATTGCGTTGGACCTGATCGAACAGGGCGCGATGGGGCGTGTCGTGGATGTAGATATTGTGGATGTTGGGGAACATGAACTTCACCTCCCCCATCGAGTTGCCGCGGCCCGGCACCTGGATCACCCGGTAGCGGCCATTCGCCCAGTCCGCTTGCGACGGGCTGATCACCCCGCCTGTTGACTGGTCGACTAGCCGGTATCCCGATGCCAGCGCATAGCCCGGATTGGTGCGGAAGCGGCGCAGCCAGGGCGCGCCAAGGCTGGTGGGCGTATACCAGACCGGGTTTATCTCGATGAAAGTCATGTCCTCGGAAAAGACCGGCGTGCGGTTATATCCCCGCCCGATCATCGAGCGGTGCACACGCTCGACCTCGCCGCCCGACCAGGCCTCGAGGCGGTAATCGGCGAGGTTTACCCGGATATGGCGCTCTCCCAGATCACGCGCCACCCAGCGCCACCGCTCCAGATTGGCCCGCACCTGATCGATTCTGTGGCGCGGCGCCATGTTCAACTCGCGCAGCGTGCCAGGACCGGCAACACCGTCAGTGGCCAGATTATGCCGCGCCTGAAACCGGATCAGGGCGGTACGAAGCATGTCGTCGAAAGGCGTGTCCGGCGGCGCAAGACGCGCCAGCAGGCCTTCCTCATGCAGACGCGCGCGCAACGCATCCACCCGCGGCCCGCTCATGCCGGGCTCTATCGTGTCGCCTCCCGTAATGGAGGTATGGGCACGCAACAGCGCGTGGCGGCGCACCAGCTCGCGGCGCAGGGCCATGTAGTCAGGATGGGAGGGACTGAACCCCTCCAGCGTATCGAAGACCGTGTTCTCCCGCAGCGCGGTAACGAGGGCCAGATCAAGGTCAGGCGTGGCCTGCGGCGCGGTCCAGTCGGGCTCCAGCTGGCGCGGATCGATACGGCCCAGCGCAAGGTCGCGCGCCAGTGCCATGAAGCCCTCGCGGGCCAGCGCATCGCGTTCAGGGCCTTCAGGCAGAGCCAGCACCGCTTCGGGCGACGGGTAATGCTCCGGTGTAAGCCCGTGAGTCCAGACCTCACTGAGCGCATCGGCCAGCTCGGCAACATGACCATCGCTCCATGCCTGGCGTGCCTGTAGGGGGCCGGCCGCCATCAGCGCCAGCAGACAGGCCGCCATCATCATGGAAAACGCGCGCGCGCCCATTTCTCCCCCTTCCCTCTGGCGGCAGGTTAACAAGACCTTGCCGGAATGAGAACGGGAAACAGACAGGCAAGTAAAAACCCCGGACCGTAACACGGTCCGGGGTCATTACGTCTTACTAAGCCGGTGCGGCAGCCTTATTCAGGCGCGCCATCCTCCGGATTTTCCTCGGTGGCCTCTTCCATGGCCTCGCCGGCTTCGTCAGCCCACTCTTCAACCTGCTCGCCGGCATCCTCGGCGGCATCAGTGGTGGCATCCCAGGCGTCCTCGGCAGCGTCAGTGGTATCTTCCCACGCTTCCTCGGCCGGGTTCTGCTCCTCGGTGCCTACAGCCTCATCAATTTCTTCACCCGCTTCTTCTGCCGGACCCTGCTGCTCACAGGCGGCCAGAATCGCACTTGCAGCGAATGCAGCCAGAACAATTTTTTTCATCGTCAACTTCTCCATCAGTGACCTGTCCATCAGGGAGGCCGGCGGCGCTATTCGTGCCCCGGTTTTTTGCAGCCCCGCGGAATAACCGCAAAAGAAAGCCAACAGCTTATTGGCTTCCCGTCAAGCAATAACAGGCCGCAAGGCCGGGAAATTGCCTGTTACGGCGCTCGAACCAAACGCATGACTGCCGTATTTGGTTGCATCGCATTTGTCGTAGACAGCATTCGCACATCTTACGGTTTTGTCATGCCGGCATGATGGACGCCGCGCGCGATGGCCCGCGCCAGGCAGTCGGCCGCCAGACTGCCCAGACCGGCAAGGGAAAGGGGCGCAGGGTCCGGAAGGGCGCTGCGTCCCGTCGACGCCACAAACACCACATCACCGTCAAAGGGCGTATGGACCGGGCGTATCGCGCGCGCCATGCCGTCCTGGGCCATGATGGCCACTCGCCGGGCCTGATCTGGTGTCAGCGCCGCGTCGGTAGCGATAATGGCCAGCGTCGTATGGGTACGCAGGCCAGGATTGAATTTCGCCTCGCCCCAGTCCTCTATATCGCCAAGCGGGCCGGGCGCGCCGCCAAGCCCGCCAAATTCCCCATCCCGCTCGAACGGAGCGGCCCAGTATTGCCCGGTGCCCGGCACCTTCACCGAGCCGAAACTGTTCACGCAGACCAGCGCGCCGACGGTGTAGCCATCGCGTGATCTGGCGCTAGGTTCTGTACCCATAAACGGGATTCCCAAATCAGCTGGGTCGTGATTCAAGCTCCTTGAAGGGA
>NZ_BMFS01000018.1 GCF_014639075.1 Glycocaulis albus | reverse complement strand
CGTGTCATTCCTGACCTCCGGTTCCAAAAACACCCTAACTCGGTGTCCTCAAAACCGGCAGCAGCTCACAGAGCTAGGCTCCGCTTAAGGGGCATTGACGATGAAGGTTCTGCTGATCGCAAGGCATTACCCGCCGGCCGTTTGGCGCAGCGTTGCCCTCGTCCTGTGTTGAGGCCTCACGCTGTGGGAGCCTAAGCAATGAACGTAGTTCGGTGGAAAATCTGCAGTACGTCAGCGCCAAGAGCTAGCCTGAAGCGTTTCCAGCAAGAGGCGTGCTGCTTGAGCGGCGTCGAGCAACCCTTCGTCTCGAGAGTGATGAGATAATATGGGGCTCCGCATCGAGCGGACTTCATTTTGCCCTGATAATCCAATCCGCGTTCGCCAGGGGCCGTCGCCAGTAGCAATAATGGGCCTCCCGGCAGCCTGGTATTCGACATATTTGCCCGGTGGAACCGGCGCATTGGGAGCCGCAGTGACGATAAGCGCATCGGCAGCAGACTGCATTGCCAAGGACTGCTCGAGAGATACGACGCCATGCAATGTAATCTGGTTGGCTACTGGTGAGATTGATACCGCTTTCAACTCACTCGTGCTCAGGCGCCCGGCCAAATGCAGACGCAGGGCAGGCATTTCTTTCGCTGCCAAAGCGAAAGCTTGAAGTGTAGGTTCTATTGAACACTCGGGGTCAGAAATGCTGAAGGATCCAGAATGCAATAGGTGCGGGCCTGGCCCCTCAAACACGTAACCTTGACCCCGCGGCGGCAAGAAATGGCCAATAACAGTGCGCTTTCGATCCGGAAGCCCCGACAAGCGAGCGACTTCGGAATCGATAAGTTCGTTCACGGAAACCGCCACATCTACAGTATGAAGGAGATTTCGAGCGTATACAGATTCAAGTGCGCGCCTGTAAGCATTGCGACGGTTTAGGCGGAATGCCCGGTCGAACCATTGATCTCGGAAGTCAGCGCACCAACGCGCTCCGGTGACTCTCTTTAGTTCGTTGCCTGCCCAGTGAACGGATTCCGGCGGGCTAGTGGTCAGTATCCAATCGGGCTTGAAAGGTAACGATGCTTGCGCCGCCTTCGCGGCCCGTTTGGCCCAGCCTATATCGGGATCAGGCCAGCGTAGCCATTCCCGTGCAATGTCACGCGCGAAGGCTGACGCGGATGCTTGGCCCGGTCCTATACCAGGGGCAGGATCCCTGTTCGGATGGGCGACTGCGATCCCTGAAAGGGCAGGGTCGAGATCAGGTGCAACAAGGAAAATCTCCGTGCCCGCTTCTTTCAAGGCGTGTGCCAGAAAATACGGCCGTCTGGCGCCGCCGGATACCGCGGGAGGGTAGTGGCGTGCGATAATGACCAGTTTCATGCTATTACACTCGAACTGGCACCGCCAACGCCATCAGGTCTTGACGAGAGTGTCACGATATTGGGCTGCCAGATGGCCACAAGCATTGCGGGTATCGACAACCAATGGCAGCAGATCCAGAAGGCGGCGGTAGTCCACATTGTCGTGGTCGGTTGCGATTAGGGCAGCATCATAGGACCCGAGAATGTCATCTGACCATTCAATAGATTTGCGGCCTGCATATTCAGGGTGATCACGCGTTTGCGGGACTTGCGGGATGTAGGGGTCATAGAAATCGACATGGGCACCGCGTGTTTCCAGCAATTCCAGCAGCTCGAGCGAGGGGCTTTCGCGCATGTCGTCGACATTCTTCTTGTAGGCGAGGCCGACCAGTAGAATACGGGCGCCACGCATGGCCTTGCCAACGCGCAATGACAGCTCTTCAGTCAGCCTCGTGATCACCAAGCCTGGCATATTGGCATTAATTTCGCCCGACAACTCGATGAAACGGGTCGTCAGGCCGTATTCGCGGGCCTTCCAGGAAAGGTAGAACGGATCAACGGGAATGCAGTGGCCGCCCAGTCCCGGGCCGGGATAGAAAGGCATGAAGCCGAACGGCTTGGTCGCAGCCGCATCAATAACCTCCCAGACATCAATACCCATCGCAGAAAACACAACCTTCAACTCGTTCACCAGAGCGATGTTGACTGCCCGGAAAATATTCTCGGTCAACTTCACCGCTTCCGCAGTCCGCAGGTCCGACACCTTCACGACTTGGGGAACGATCTGTGAGTAGATTGCATAGGCGGCATCAAGCTCGTCGGTCGAGTCCGCACCCAGCACCTTGGGGATCGTTGAGGTCTCGAACTTGGGATTCCCGGGATCTTCACGCTCGGGGCTATAGGCCAGCGCAAACTCTCGGCCCGCCTGCAGGCCGCTGAGCTTCTCCAGCGTAGGCAGCATCAGCTCGTTCGTCGTGCCCGGGTAGGTGGTGGATTCCAGTACGATCAACTGCCCCTTGCGCAGTCGCGTGCCGATCATCTCTGTGGACGAAACCACATAAGACATGTCGGGGCCACGATGCTCATCAAGCGGCGTGGGCACGCAGATCAAGATGGCATCGGGCTCGGAAAGCTGGTCCATGCCTGTGGTCGCTGTGAAGAGGCCGGAGTCCACCATCGTCGCAATCGACTCGTCGCTGATGTGCTTGATGTAGGACTTCCTGCCGGCGAGGAAGTCGACCTTGTCGCCGGATACATCAAACCCGACAACCTTGATCCCGGCCCTGCAGAATGCCTGCGCGAGGGGAAGCCCGACATAGCCAAGGCCCAGCACACCGATACACAGCGTTCCGGACTTGATCTTCTGTTCGAAGAGCGTCGTAAAGTACGCGTCGCTGTTCGCTGCGGCTTGCTTGTCCAGCATTTTTCCTACCCCACTTTACCGTTAAATTCGCGGATGGCGGCGATTACGCGGTCTTGCGTGACATCATCAAGGTAGGGATGCATTGGCAAGGAAATCACGCGTTCGGCCTTTTCCTCCGTTACCGGAAGCCCGTTTGGGCCGAGCGGGTATCGCGAGTAGATATCCTGCTTGTGAATCGGGATCGGATAATAGACCGCCGTCGGTACGCCCCGAGACTTCAGATGCGCGGCGAGAGCGTCTCGCCTACTGTGTTCGATCGTATACTGCGCCCAAGTTGATACGCCACCTTCAATCACGAAAGGTACAGAGTCGACCACGCCCTCAAGATGCTCGTTATAGCGCGCTGCCACCCGATTTCGTGCCTCGATTTCACCAGCAAAAATATCCAGCTTCTCCAGAAGTACCGCTGCCTGGATCGTATCCAGGCGCGAGTTCATTCCGATGCGCACATTCCAGTATTTCGGATCATGCGTGAAGTCGCGGCCCGCGATGTCCGAAGCGGTTGCCTTGCCGTGAACGCGCAAAGATTCGATGTGTTCGGCGAGGCCTGCGTCATTCGTCAGCACGGCGCCGCCATCGCCATAACAGCCAAGCGGTTTGGCCGGAAAGAATGAAGTCGTCGTAATGTCGCTCCAGTGAACAGGGTGCTTGCCATTGATCGTACAGCCGAAGCCCTGGGCGGAGTCAGCAATCAGCTTCAGGCCATGCTTGCGAGCGATCTCCGCGATGGCGGGATAGTTGGCGGGCTGACCAAAAAGATCCACTGCGATAACGACGCTGGGATTGAGTTCTCCCCGAGCTTTCACCATCTCGATGGATGCTTCGAGATGTGCGGGATCCATATTGTAGGTTTTCGGATCAATATCGACGAATACAGGCTTGGCGCCAAGCCAAGGTACAACTTCGGCGGTCGCCGCAAATGTAAACGAGGGGCAAAAGACCGCATCCGTCGGCTTGAGGCCCCAAGCCATGAGCGGCAGCGCAAGGGCGTCAGTACCGTTTGCACAACTCAGAGCGTGACCGGCTTGGCCAAACTCGGCAAGCCCGCCCTCAAGCGCCTTGACCTCCGGCCCCATGATATAGCTGCCAGCGCGCAGTACCGATGCGACGCGCGCATCCACCTTGTCAGCTATGAGGTCATACTGAGCTCGAAGATCAATAAACTGCATCTCGTTCTTCCTGTTGAGCTACCGCCAGAGACATGCAGGCGCTTCTGGACCGCTGAAACGTCTAGCGCAAGTGACGAATTATCGAATCTCGTTGAGTTTCGCTAATTGCCGGCTTGGATCAATACATCGAGCACACGGAGTGCTTCCGCTCCGTCGGTAAGCGGGGAGTGATTTCCGGCGCAAGCGTCCAGAAAGTGCTCGCATTGCGAGCGCAGCGGCTCTTCATCACCATAGGCGATCGGTTCCCAGTCGGCTTTCGTCGGCACAGGTGCACCCCCGCCTGTTTCGATCAAATGACGGTAGAGTCGCAGCTTCTCGGGGCCACCCGCGCTGTCCTCGAATACCGCCATTCCCGTTTCGCCGACAATGACGAGACGGTGTTCCTTGAATGGGTGAAGCCAGCTCGAAAATACGTGCGCGCGGCCACCGGAGGGGAACTGTAGGTCGACCCGGTATTCGTCCTCGATACCATCACTGACGAATGCCCCGCCCGAACCAGAGACGCTTGAAGGTGCTTCACCAAACAGTGCAAGTAACATCGACACATCGTGCGGGGCAAAGCTCCACAACACATTCTCCTCCAGACGGAATTTTCCGAGCGAACATCTATGGGAATAGGCGTAACGCAGCCTGCCCAGCCCACCTTCACGGACAAAGTTGCGAAGCGCAACAAAAGCCGGATGGTACTGGAGCAAGTGGCCCACCATCAAAACCTTGCCGGCCTTCGCAGCTGCGTCCCGCATTGCCTCGCCCTCTGCCATGGTCATGGCAATCGGCTTCTCGGCAAACACGTGTTTCCCGGCGGCAAATGCCTGCAATGCGAGGCGGGCATGAAGTTCGGCCGGAGCGGCGATCACTACCGCGTCCACTGCTGTGTCCGTGATCGCGTCCTCGAAGGGCATGGCCGTCGCGCCGAACTGTTCAGCCATTGAAGCCGCCAGCTTCGCGTCTGGATCGACGACCGCCTTCAGCGCGCCCAGCTCGGCGAAATTCCGGACGTGATTTTTACCCCAATGGCCACATCCGACCACGGCGACGTTTATAGGCATCGGCAGGTTCTCGCTTTCATCAGCATCGCGGCGGATGCCTTTACAAGGTCTTTGAAAAAAACGCAAAGCGCCGGGCCGACACAAATCTACGGCCGACACTCGGGTAGGTAGCGTGCTTTTGCATGCAAAACGGCAATGACAGTGAGCGGTTTAGTGCGGTGCTGGACGTGCTCTGGCAGTCCGACTAGAAGATGGTGCGCAACCCCGTGGGTATACCGGCTGCGTTAGGTCTCAAGAGGCAAGTTGCTACAGGAGGCAAGTTGCTACAGTCGGCGGCTGATAGGAGCGTTACATTGTCAAAAATCATCACCGTGGTCGGCGCGCGGCCGCAATTTATCAAGGCCGCCGCTTTTTCCCGTGCCTTAAGCCGCGACCACGCTGCCAGCGCGCAAATCAGTGAATTGCTTGTGCATACCGGTCAGCACTTTGATGCCAATATGTCAGACGTGTTTTTTGAGGAGCTGGGCATACCCCAGCCGGCCGTCTCGCTTGGTATTGGCGGGGGATCACACGGGCAAGCTTCGGGTCGGATGCTGGAGGGACTCGAGCGGGTTATGCAGGAAGCGGAACCGGACATGGTGCTGGTCTACGGCGACACCAATTCAACGTTGGCGGGGGCCCTGGCAGCGGCGAAACTGCATATTCCAGTCGTGCACGTTGAAGCGGGACTAAGAAGCTATAATCGTCGCATGCCCGAGGAGATAAACCGAGTCGTGACAGATCATGTGTCGACGCTGCTGTTGTGCCCGAGCAAGCCTGCCGCGGACATCCTGGGACTTGAGGGTATAACCGACGGGGTCAGCGTAGTCGGCGATTTCATGTATGATATTTTTTCCATGGTTTCGACTTCAGTCGAGCCGCGCCGCTCCTCTGCGCCCTATGCACTTTTGACACTTCACCGCGCGGAGACGACAGACGATTTGCAGACACTGAAAGCCTATATTGAAGGCGCTGGTCGCAGCGGTGTTAACGTTCTTTTCCCGGTTCATCCTCGTACCCGCCAGGCGCTGGCTCGCTACGCCATAACGCTCCCTAACAACATCGAGGCTGTCGATCCGCTCGGGTATGCCGATCTTGTAGCGGCACTCAAAGGCTGCGAGTTTGTGATGACAGATTCAGGCGGGCTTCAGAAGGAGGCTTATTTCGCTGGTCGCAGATGCCTCACCTTCCGCTCCGAGACTGAATGGGTCGAGCTTGTAGAGGCCGACGCAAACCGGTTGTGTCCTCCAGAGCCCGACCTGATCGCGGACCACGCCCGATGGGCATTGGCAGGGGGGTGTGGCCAGCGTTCGATCTACGGGGACGGTAATGCGGCGCAAAAAGCGGTTCAGATACTAGCCGACTGGCTCCAAGCACATTAATGCAAGCCCAGTCGCCGTCCATTTTGTTGCTGGCATATTATCTGACCCGTGACGATCCCCGGTTGAGCCGTCAGGTGCGCCTGCTTCGCTCGGCCGGCCAGGAAATTCAGATTACTGCCGCTGGTATTTACGGTCACCGACTCGCGTGTGCCGATAGCCACGTTATCGTAGGCGCGGCGTCGCCCCGGCGCCGAATCTGGCTCGCACCGTTTCTGGCCCGTTGGGAACGGATCAGCGCACTGCATCGTCTGAATGAAAGACGTTGGGATGCGATAATTGCGTCGGACCCGGAAACACTGATCATTGCAGCGAATCTGGCAGCCCGCCACAACGCCGCGCTGATCTATGACGCGCACGAGTTCTATGAAGATGTTGCGGGCGGAAGTGACGGTCGGACGTCATGGGTGCGGCGGGTGCATGAACGGTATTTGCCTATGGCGAGGCATTTTTTTGTTCCCAGTGCTACCATCGCAGCCCGGTACGCGCATCTTTATCCCGGTGCTCCTCCGGCAGACGTGCTGGCAAATGCCGCTGCTCACAGGCGCAGTAGTAATTGCGACTCGCGCCTGAGATCACAATGTGGTGCCAGCCGGTCAGACCGCGTACTTGTCTATCATGGCTCGATCGGCGCGGGGCGTGGGCTCAATGAGCTAATCAGCCTGTTCGAACGCGGCGGCCCCCCTGGTTGGAAGCTGGCGTTGGTCACAAGTGATTTCGGGTTTGAAATGCAGCGGCGCATTTCTGCGTGCCGCGAAATAACACATACATCCCGGGTGCCACACGAGGAGCTGGCTGATTATTTGTCGGGAGCGGATGCCGGTATCGTTCCTTACGCCTTGACGTGTTTCAATCACGATGCGGCGCTGCCTAACAAACTGTGGGATTTTGGCGCCGCCAGCTTGCCCTGCTTCGTCACACCAGCCCGAGAAATGTCGACTATCGTCCGGGTATTTGGCAGCGGCTTTGTTTTACCTGCCGACCCTGCAGAATGGGGCGCGTTTATCGCTTCAACTTCGTCCGAGGCATTGGCAGCAGCTGGACGGGCCGCATTACGCTTTTTCTCCAATTCGCAGTGGGACGAGCAAGGCAGGGTATTTGCTTCCAAGGTGCTGGCTGCAGCCGCCAGCTTGTCAGTGAAAACGGGGGTGTGATGATGTTGCGTATCGGGACACGCCAGATTCAAGCTGTGATTTCACCTGATCGTGAATGGTGCAGGTTTGGTGTTCGCGATCCTGTCGTGCTGACCGACGAGACAGGCAGGCCACTGCTTGAAAACGACCGGCTGACTGTTTTCTTCAATGGGCGCGACCGGCCGATGGAGGAGGGAGGCATTACCCGGGTCGGCCGGGCCCTGTGCTCAGCAGATGGTGCCGGTTGGCAGGTTGCAGACAGCCCGGTTTTGGACGACGGCGACTATTGCGCCCTAGGATCGGCCGTTCGCCGCGACGATGAGTACTGGATTTACTATAGCCCAGGCACGCGCGACGGGTTTCGAGTGGCGCGCAGCATAGACGGCAAGCACTGGCGGCGTGAAGAGCGCTTGCTGTTAACGCCTGGCCAGTTCAACTGCTCGCGCATCGGATTGCCCTTTGTATTCCGCCCGTCCGGGCGATGGCTGATGCTATTTGAGGGGCTGCGCCATCACCGTTTCCGGATCTATCAGGCGCATTCTGATGACGGATTTCACTGGGTGCCATCGGCTGGAGAGCCGGTGTTCATGCCTGATGATCAGGCATGGGACGGATATGCTCAGGCCAACCCGTCGGTGTTTCCCCGTGATGATAACTCTTCTTGCATCTTGTTTTATAACGGTTCGGCGGTCGAGGAGCCGCAGGGGTGGGAGATTGCTGCCACCAGCTGGCAGGAAAAGCCAAGGCCTGCCAGCTCGCCTTTCCTATCGCGCGACCAGGCCAGCCTGCCGGGTGGCCGGCTTGAGGGCACTCGTGGGCTGGCGCCACAAGCCGATGGTGTTCTCGCATTGTATTTTGCCCTTCCGGGCAATGACTCTTACAAGGACGGGGCGATTTATCTGGCGAAGCTGGAGGATGCTCCGTTGAACGCGCAATTGGAATCTGAAGAGCGGGCCAATGACCGTTTAGCGGACACCTATTTCGATATCTGGGACCGATACCCCATTCAGGTGTTCACCCAAAAGCTCGAATCGGGGTGGCTGGCCGAGCAGGTTTCGCCCGGTGACCGTGTTTTATTGGCTGGATCGGGAGGTGCGCGTGAATTGCCAGCCCTCCTCGATAAGGGTGCCCGGGTTATCGCACTCGACCTGTCTCAAAAAATGCTGGACGCGGGAAAAGCCCGGTTTGCTGAGGCGGAAGTGACGTGGCGGCGGGGTGATGTATGCAATCTCCCAGAGGATATTGCATCAATGGATGCGATCTACGCGCTTGGAGGTGTGTTTGCCTACGTGGACAGTCTGGATTGTGCTTTGCGCTCTTGCAGAACTGCCCTTCGCCCGGGAGGCAATCTCATATTCACGATAATGAACGCCGATCATCCGACCGAGGCCCCTGAGCGGACCACATGGCCCGATGGCCGCGTGCGGCAAGCCCGAACGCTTGATGATCTAAAGGCCCGCATTGCCGCCGCCGGTCTCGAGTTTGTCGAAGCGCGCGGCTACCGATTCTTGGTTGATCTGCTGCCCGCGCAATGGAATCGTGCTGTCGACACTTCCGGTGCGCCTAGCGAAATCCTGACCCGTCTTCTCGAACTTGAAGAGGACATGCTCGGCTTGCTCCCCGTCGAACGCGCGAAATTCTTGTGGATTCACGCGAAGGCAGGATGAGTTGAAACACCCCGGAGCAGACTTTCCCCTATAATACGCTGAAGGAAAAATACTGGATTAAAGTAAAAAGGGTGAGGTGTTTCGTTGTTCGGCTTTTTGACTAAGTGCATCAAATTCTCGAAGTCATCCAGAAGTTTTGAAGGTGAGAGCATCGGCATGAACGTGTTATGTAAAGTGTGTCACCATTCTTTTTCTTCTCTTGAAGATTTAAGTAGATCTAGTCATGTGATCTATGATGTTTATGGTGACAAGAGAGTTGAGCCATGCCGTGCCATGCAAATTACCTGTGCCAAAACAGGTAAGGCAATCAAAGATTTTAATGAAAGTGGAAAAAGTGCTCCTGTAAATCAATTCAAAGAGGAGGCTTCCCTTGTTCCTGTTGAAGTTGGTCTCGACAACGTAGAGTATCTTTTTGGCGACAAGTATTATGGTCAGTTCATGCGGCCAACCGAGGCGGCGGACGTCGGCCAGCATCGTGATCTCGCTTCTATTAGCCCCGAGTCACTGCGGCGAGCTGAAGATGCAAGGTGTCTCAACGGTGAGGATGCCAGATACCGGCATGGCTACAACAGAGCCTACTTTGGAGTAAGGCCGGAGCATTTGCCGATGCAGCGCTATGGTCGCGATGCCCTTGTCACCATGACGCATTGGGCCTTCGTTGATGGACGGTTCAGCACTGGTGAGGTGCAGGTGTGGTTGAATCGTAGCGGAGCAAGTGTTGACCCGAAGAGAGATCAGCCGGCAATAGTAATTTATGGTGAATACGAGGGTGATAAATTTGGCATAGATGTAAGGGCTGCCGGTGATTTTAACGGAGATGGAAATGACGATTTAGCCATTTCTGCTCCATTTCACAACACGAAGTCCGATGACGGCTCGGTATATGTGTCTGGGGGAGTCGTTTATATACTTTTTGTTTCAAAACTTGATTTAAATAATGGACCAGTGAAAATTAGGGCTGATGAGATAGGTAAAACAGTCCCTGGTGTCCGGCTGGAGTTTGGTGCTGACGGAGCTCGTTATCCCGGATGGGGGCTGTCGATGGATCGAGCGCATTTCGCCTCGCTGGAGCACAGCTCATTGATTGTCGGCAGCTTTGATATTTACCCGGCGAAGCGGTTGCAGGAGGCGCGCAGCGCGCCAGCTTTTACTCCTCGATTCTATGCTATTCACGGCAGCAAGTCGGTACCTGATTTCGTTGAGCGTTTCCGGGTGGGCGTGGATGACGGTCAATTTGGGATTGTTGTGGGGCGGTATGACCTTGATGACTTGCCCCTGACGGTTGGTGGTATGAACATGACAGTGATGGGTATCGGTGATCTCGATGGCGATGGATACGACGAGATTGCGGTGTCGCAGTCGAATGGCACAGCAGCTGGCGGGAGTTATGTTCTGTATGGTGGTCCTGAACGTCTCGACCAGCGGGTTGGAAGTCTCCGCAATGATTGTGATTTAAGAATAGAAACAAAAAAATCACTAGCACTGAAGGATGGTTCAACTTTGGAGTTCCGCGGTCTGTTCGGTGCTACAAAGGTCCATGACTTTGATGGGGATGGCAATAGTGAAGTGCTTTTTTCAGCTCCCAAAAGCGCCGTCTCAGGTGTTCCGGTAGGCGCGGTCGGACTCCTGCGAGGGGGAAAGCGGTATGAGGGCACAATAGAGTTTGCAGACCTGGACTTCATCATTCACGGAGAGGTCGGTAGGACGCATGCGCTTGGCAAGCAAAACTCATGTCGTTCCCGCGACATAACCAATAACGGGTTTGCTGATATTTTGGTAAACGATACTGCATACTGGGAAGATTGTTGCGGTCGGCGCATGGATAGAGGGCGTTTCTGGTTGATTGAAGGTGCAGCGTCGAAACCGAGAGTCATGTCTGTTCCCACTGATGCCAAATTGACGTACGTGGCCGACTTGCGGGTGCCCGGGTTGTTTGGCTACGGCTGGGCGACTGGGGATTTCGCCGGGAATGGCCGCCAGCAAGTGGCGATTGGCGATCACTACATGGGGTATCGCAATGGTGTTCGCGCTGCGGGAGGTGTTTATTTGTTCGGCCCTGAAGCCCAATCAGAAAAAGCCGCCGACGATACAGGATTGGCAAACATGGCCTCGGTACCGCTTGTGTCGAGTGGCCAAGGTGAGAGCTCATTGATGCAAACATCGAACAGATCCGGAGATGAAGCTGCACCGAATTCGCATAAAGTTGATCGCAGGCAGGACTTTGAAGTCGTAAAAATTACAAAAGAGCTATTGTCTTATAATGTAATAAAAGAAACTGCGAGTGGAACCGACCTGGCATATTTGGAGGGCCGTTCAAATATGGAAGGTGTCACTGAAAAGTTTGTCCGTTATATTCTAGCTGAGCGAACAGATCTGGCGTCAGGCAGCGGAACTCTGCTTGATTCCGGTTGCGGAAACGGGCGATTCGCGGAGGCGCTCTCGCGTTGGTATAGTGTCACGGGAGAAGACCTGTCCCGAGGAGGGATATACCGGGCGCTAGAACGTTGCAGGGAGCAGCAACTCAATATCCGCTACAGGCTGGCTGATAGTCTTGCGATTGATGATATGTTTGACGTGGTGTTCCTGCGCGGCCCCTCATTTCTTGAGGGTGCTCATGCCTCATCGGACGCATTTTCAGATGCCCTCTCGCACATGATTGGCAGGGCGCGCCGAAGGCTCGTGTACGTATCCTTTTCGCGTGAACCGTTCGGCGTTCAAAACAAGTTCGCGTGCTGGATGCATGATCCGGCGTTAGTTGAACAGGCATTTCTCGCGCATGGTGGTGCTAAGCTATCCTACGAAAGCGGATACATTGTTGCTGACTGGCACAGACCGTGATGAGTTTTACAGACTTGCCATTGTCCTTTATCCCTTATCCTTTATGTGATTGACCCCAGCTTGGGGGGCGCCAAAGCGAAAGCACTTCAGACCTGTGCCTTGGCAGACGCAGCGGTTCAATCGGCGTCTATTGCGGCGTTGTAGGCGTCCAATACAGCCTCGACATTGCCGTCCATTCGCACCTGGCCTTTTTCAAACCAGAGGAGGCGATTGCAGAACTGCCGAAGAATGGCGCCAGAGTGTGTGGCGAGCACGAGTATGCCGGCGTCGGACAGAAGTGCCTCGAGGCGCGAAAATGCCCGCTTGTAGAATTTCGGGTCTCCTGCCCCCAGGACCTCATCGATGACAAGAATGTCAGCGCGGGGGGTGGTGGCGATACCAAATCCCACCCTGGCGCGCATGCCTGCAGAATAAGACCGCATCGGCAGTTGAGCGAAGTCGCCGATTTCCGCAAATTCAATTATCTCAGGGGTCGCCTTAGCTATCTCCTGGCTTGAAAGCCCGAGAAGATAGCCGGCGTCGCGGATGTTATCCAAAGCGTTCCGTTCGAGGCTGAGGCCGACCGAGCTGGTGAACAGCGTCGACACGGCTCCGCATATTTCGACGTCGCCCAGATCGGGTTCAAGGATACCTGCAACAACCTGGAGAAAGGTGCTCTTGCCGGATCCGTTAAGTCCGATCACACCTGCGCGATCACCGTCGGACAGGCGCAGATTTATGTCGCTCAGGGCCTCCACATAACGCCCTGCCGGGCCACTGACCAGCTTGCCGCCGACAGCATTTGCCGCGCCGGTACTGACTGTTGACCTGACCGGGAACCGCACGGTGACATTGTTAACTCTGATTTCAGCCACGGTCATATCCACCGGATGATGTTGCGGCGGCCGAACACAAAGATCGCGCCCCCCACCAGGATCGACAAACCTATAGTCAGCCCGGCACCAACAATATTCTGCAATGATGGCAATTCGCCCATGAGCGGAGTCCGAACGATGTCGATGAGGTGAGCCAGCGGGTTATAGGTCGCCGCAATTGCACGAACCGCTCCCTCGCGATCTTGCGGGTACCAGAAGATCGGGGTGACGAACATCATTACCCGCATCAAGGCGGTCACAACGAACTGGAAATCACCAAAGCGGGCGCCAATCAAACCCATACCCGCAGAAACGAATGCGGCAGAGAACACGATCAGTGCCAAGGCAGGCAAGGCAAGCAGCATCGTCCACGAAAAAGTTGCCGATGTGGCAAGAAATACACATGCCGGTATTAATAAATGTAGAGCAAGTTGAGATGCCGCGCTAGCTGCATGCCTTAAGGGCAGAACAAACAGCGGCATTGGAACGTTCTGAATTATCCCCTTGTTTTTTAAAAAAACACTGCTGCCGCCAGCAATAACAGTAGATAGATAGAAAAATAGAGCTACGCCCAATGAAAGATAAAGAAGATAATTGCGCCCTTCGTCCGCAAGCGCCGGTCCAAGAAAAATATAAACCGCACTGATCCAAACGGCCGGCTGTACCAGTGACCAGACAAGACCCGCGTGGGACCGGTCAAAGGAGACAGTGAAATCACGCCAACCCAGAAACACCCACAGCCGGGGACGTGAGAAGGCAGTGGCAATATCTCGCATGCTGCGGGCAAGACGGTTGGGCCGCAGTGGACCCGATGGATCTGGTTGCCGGCGTTCAAAGGAGGCCAATTCACTCATTTCGCCGGTAGCTTCCGTAACACTCTGAACAGGGCTTTAGTTTCTCGATCGCCACGTGATGCTGTCGCGCCGGTCCGTGACTCCGCGTAAGACAACTCTCCCAGCCTATCAAGATATGAGTCCAGTTCTCGCGGGCTAAAGATGATTGCTTCGTCACTCCCGCCAGCACCCGTAGGCGGCGAGGTGTTCTCGAAGACGATCATTATGCCTCCCGGGCGAATATGTGCCCACGCTGCTGCTAAAATCCGGTCCAGAAGGTCGCGGCGCATGTACAGCAGGACGTGCGAGAACAATATGACATCGTAGCTACGAAAGTAGCCGGCTTCCTCGGCTGATGTAATTTGCATGTGGAATTTGCCATGTATGCTTTCTGGCAGCCGTTGGTGGAGCTCCATGGCATTGAGCAGCGTGAAGAGCTCCAGTTCGCAGCATCGCGCATAGCTCACGTTGATGCGGTCCTCCATGAGCAGCTGGAGTGATACGGTGCCGGCATAGCCGCCGTGTTCCAGAAAGCTTACGGGATTGTCCGACCCGAAATGGTCCTCAATGATCCGCGCTATTGTTGCCGCCTTGTAGTAGGTGCCCGGTATCAGATAGCCCTGCCAGGAATTGAGGTGGCGCGCAAATTTGGTAGCACTTTCCGTAAAGTTCCAGGGGGCCGGATCGGTGTAAGCTGGTTGCTGGGCGAGCCGCCCGTCACCGAGCTCGCCAGCACGCACGCGATTTACAATGTCCACAGATTCCGGTCTCGGCAGGCGCTTGATCACTTTCGGCGGTGGTGCGTCCGGTGCCAGAATCGGGGCGAACATGTCCAGCAGACGTTCCGGGCGAGTGTTGTTCAGCGCTCCGCCAAGCAGGGCGTTGAGTACAAACTCTCCCCTGGCCTGCAGGAATGCGCCGAGCACCGAGTGGTTAACGGGCAGGTCATCTTGCGGCCGCCTGTAGATCGACCAAGGCCCCTTCTGTGAGACGGGCTCTCCGAGAAGCGCCGTAAGAGCGCTCGAGCTGATCCTGTTGCGTTCGCGGGCGCTCCCGGCATCCAACCGAGGCAAGTAAACTTCAGCTCCTTGCCGGGCACTGTTAACGATATTGGCAAGCCAGTCTAACGTCATGGTGCTTGAGAAAAAGTCGCAAGATGCGTGTATAATGACTTTCTCGAACAGGCAGCGCTTCAAAGGCTGAAAGGCTGATCCTATATCGTCGGGCGAAGCCGGATATAGCGGATCCCGAGACTTATTCGAGAACAGGAATAATCTGGATTTGTTGTCACACAGAGGCTTTACCGCTTCTTCGAGCGAGGCGGTCATCTGTGTGGAGCTGAAGAAATATCCGATCACACTATAAGCCTTTTTGTTCGGGTATTAAAGTAGTGCGTTGGCCGGCAACGATCTTTACAGACTGGTCGCTGGTTGTGCGCTGACGAACCCTAAAGATGCAGTTGTGCTCCAGCGGTTCGCCGATCACAATCTGGTGCCCGGTCGGCAGGTGTCGTACGCGGGCTCTGAACCGTGATGCCCGGGCAAATCGCATCGCGTCCCGGACGGTCGTTTTCCAACAGCCATCCATGTTGAGCGCTTCGATCAACTCGATCAACGCCTCGCGATGGATATCAGGATGATTCATCAGCACGGCATAGCCGCCTGAGTGTAGAATGTCCGGGATATCCTTTACTAACCGGTCAAGCCGGTGGTCGCCCGGCCTCGTGCTGCCGTCCAAGCTTACGTGAAAGGGGGGGGCCATCAAATTGGCGGTTGTCATAGGTACGCCGTCGGTAATCCGCGCTACGGGCACTGCCGTGACGTCTCGAATGCCAAACGCTTCTGTGATAGAAAATCCTGCGCGCTCGAAAAACTCGAGATGGACACTGCCCCGGTAGCCGATACCCGCAGGGCCGCCGTGAATCGTTACGCCGTCGAGGGGCTGGCAGATATGGCGCTGCAGCAGCGCAGCTTGCCTGCGCAACTCTAGTTCATCGTGGGCAAAGCAGTGAAGTTGAATCTCGTGGCCTCTTTCCTCGATCAAGTCAAGGACGTTCTGTGGCATGAGATATGAAAGAATACCGAATGATGCGCGGATGCCGTGACAGTCGTAGAAATCCATGAGTTCGCGCCAGCCGTCACTATCGACCTTCCGGTCGTAGTCGTGACGCACCGAAAACGCGCATGAAAACCCCTCCGGATAGGGTAGTGCGTAAACCATTGGGGTGTCAGCGAAAGTCAGGTGATGCTCTTCGGCCAAAGCGAGGCAGAAACGTAGCGCCTCCATGGGTGCGCTGCCTCCTTCGATGCCGGCGTATCGCTGCTCCAGTGGGGGAAAAGCAAGCCATCCGCCGACGATGTCAAAAATGGGAAAACAGAAGATCAAGACGCGGCCTGAGCGGATCACAGCTGGAACAACCCGGCCGTCACCAAGGTCGAGGCGCGCAAGGATTTCTTCGTCTTCAGGCCATAGTTCAACCGGAAAGGTGTTCTGACGCCATAGCGGGTCCTTCGACTCATAACGGATAATGTCGCGCTCGGGAGTCCGGACCCTAATTCGTTGACGGTGAACCCGTCCGACCGGCTTTCCATTCCGGTCGAGGAGTGTAGCCTGCTCTACATACACGCAGTTGCGCGGGGGGCTTTGATAAGGTTTGCTGTATCCGTGTCGAGTGGGGTCTCCAGAATTAGCACTTCTTCCGGTCCGCCGGCCTCCAAGGCTGTGTCACGTAGAATAAGGCGGGACCCGACGGAAATTCGGTGTTCGCTATCTGGCACTTCCCAGGCGTCTACCGCAGAGATGATGCCATGGCTGGCAAAAAGTGAACTCGCCAGCCCACTCCAATAGTACGCCCCTTGGCGTCCTTGCAGCCGGAATGTATCAGCTGGTGCCGGCCTATTGATCTCGATCATTGCGCCCCCGGTAGCGAAGCTGAGCCAGACCTGCGAACTGCTCGGACGGCTGACAGGATGACGGCGAGCGTTTGGCCGGGATCAATGCTTGTTCTTCAGCGCATCTCGTTGTGCCGCGTAGTGTTTAGCTGTTGCGCGGACCTCCGCGAGCTGCCGCTTGAGCACTTCCACGCGCTGGTTCACCACGTCCAGCGCCTCGGCCTTGGCTTTTATCAGCTCTCTCGCGTCGTTCAGCCGGGTTTTCAGAATGTTGATGCGCCCGATCAACTCACGCTCCCGGCGAGTAACGGAATCGACATCAAGGCCCAGAATGCGAGCGAAGCTCCTTTTGAACGGCTCAAGAAATTTCATGTCGCGCCCTCCGAGCACAAATCTATGCCAACCGCCGTCCGGCTATACAATCCCATCCTAGTAAGCACAAGAATGAGTCTTCGGATCCGGGCGGATCATCCGTGGTCATCACCTGCCTTAAGGTGCTACTTCGCCGCCCACACCGATCTGTGCTCCTGCCCAACCGTCAACCCAGGGCTCCAAGGCGAGTTCAGGATCAGAGTACATGGGGAACTCCGGCCATTTATCCACGTAATCTAGCCAACGCTTATGAAAATGTTTAAACTTTCCAAGGCCAAATTCTCCATATAGTTGTGCAAGTCCTTTTACGTGAATAAAATGATAGGCATTGTATAGTTTACCGTCTATCTTTTTAGTGAATCCAACAGCAGGGGCAACGGACGGGACAAGAATATCTAGTGGGATTTCAAGTTCGATTTCGTTTTTTCCTCTTTCAAGATAAAATTTACCCAAACTTCTAAATCCAACAATTTTCTGTGTAACAAATTTTGGATTGTATTGCGTTATGCCTATGTGCCACTCGCATTTCTGATCGCATTCACTTGTCAGTTCCAGTTTTATGTTGCTGGCGGCCGGGTATCGAACCATGGTAAGTGAGGCTTTGAACTGGAAGTAGGGTTGTGCCTCTTCGGGAAGGCGTACAACCTCGAATGTACCGTAGCTTTGGCTGTCGGCAATTGACTTTTTGAGTATCTTGTTTCCAGTATTTATTGTGATTTTGTCAATCTTTACGTCCTGCGGTTTGTCGAACCTGACCCGGCTCGTTACCGGGCCGGTGAGCTTGTACCGTGTGCTCATCATTTCGGGCATATCGAATAACGGCAGCATGTCGGCTAGTGTGCGCGCGCTCCGCTGTGCCAGGTCTTTTATTTGATTGTCTTTAAGTTTTCGAGCGTGGATGAACAGCTCATTCAGAACCGAAATCCAGCCGTTCAGCACGTACAAGGGGAGCTCGGTGGGGTACTCTTCAAAAAAACAACCTAGGTCATTCTCCAGAAATATGCCTCCCTCTTCTACAGGAATTCGAAAACTGCGTGCGAGTGCGAAAGCAAAATCCTTGTGTTCGGGCTTTTTTGTTTGAAGGTACAGTCGACCAATGGCGCCGAGATATCGTGCTTGTGTTAGTGCAGAAAAGAATTTGAATTGGTAGGGTGTTACTCCATCGTCAGGTTCGTAAAAGTAGACGTAGGAGTCATTAAGCTCCTCCATGCGATTTTGGGCTGCGATCGCTACCTGATCTGCGCGTTCGTTTATGAGCCGGGTATCGGGGTTGCCGTTCTTCCCCGCGTTCAGTATTTCAAGGATCATATACGCACCGGACATCGGATGCTCGACAGTCCGGGAGTCGTCAAATGCGGAGCGGGTGACAGGATAACCGTCACTCGCTACCGAGTGCAGTCTGTAATAATTCCAAACTTTCTTTCGAGGCTCGGTTAGAAGGTAGTAATCAAATGGATTTTCGTCAATCATTGTGTCGGCCTAGCATCTAGGGTTGGGCGAATTGCGGTGCGGTATCGCTGGGTGAAAGATGATACTTATTTTCACTGATTGCATCGAATAACAGGGCTGACAATCCCCGGCTGTGAGACAGACTCAGCCGAGCTTTCAAGAATTTATACCGCTAAGCATACTATCTGTTTGTTGGATGCTGTTCCCGTTTTCACGCAGTGCACGCAGGCACAGGGCCAGACCGCGGGCCAGATGCATTTCCTGGCGGAAATCCTTGCCGGCTAAAGTCCTCAGCCCATCCAGAGGAAAACGGCGGATCGTTGCGCGCCAGAATGCCGGGTTTGCGCCGTTAAGCGCGAAGCTTCCCATGCACGCCAAAGACGCACCGAGTGACCAAAGCCTAGCACCTGTCCGACGCATCATCATGGCCTGCCCACCCCGGAAAGTAAGGTCGACGATTGAGGAGCGTATGACACTGTCGATTGCATGCTCTATGTTGCTCGCGCGGACGGTATCGATATAGCCCTCGCCGGATTTGAACAGAGAGAAGGTTTCAATCGCCTGATTTTCTACCGTCTCGGGACCCAGTATGCCAGCCAAACCTTCAATGATGTAAGACTGATGGACGAGGTCGTACACGTGCTCTGAGGCGCTGTAAGCCCACCCGGTCTCCGGGGTGCGCCGCGTCAAGATGTGCCGGGCGACACTCTCGACGACGCCAGGCGAGGGGCGGCCATCAATGGAAGCGGCTTGGTGCAGTGCAAGCGCCCATACGCAAATCGTGTTGTCAACGTGCTCGCGGATATGTGGCGAAAAGAAGGGAATGGGCGCCTTGATATCCAGTCCTGACCACGGAGCGCCATCAAACCGCTCAAGACCAAGAACCGCCTCGGAGAGCAGGTCGGTTGCCAATTCCAGTTCGGGGAAGCTGTTGACCACATCAGCCAGCGCGCAGGTCACAAGGGCGGATGTAATCAGGTAGGGTTCATCGGCGGGTGCGTTCTTGAAGGCGAATCCCAGCCCCCATTGTGCAAAATCGCCACGCGCGCGCTGGTTGGCGCCTGCGGCAAGGCGTTCACATCCCGCTTCCAGCAGCTGCAAGGCACTAGGTTTGCTTATCATCGCGCACCGGGCAGCTTCAGTTACTGCCTGTAGATACTGTCCCTCTGCCATGGCATGCCATTGGGGTGTAGCGCAGTAGGCATCAGCACTTACGCCGTCGTTGACGGCATATGTGTCCAACAGGCCGTCCAGTACGCGGCGGAAGGCTTTGGCTGCGGGCTCACCTGCTTGCAATTTATCGATCACGCGCCACTCCAACTGGCTGATGCTAAGAAAGCCGCCCCTTGCTTTTGACGCTGGCCATGGGTATCGACCGAATGGCCTTCCCACTGAGGAGGCTGGACTGGCTGCAGTTGCAGTCTCGGAAGCGGGAACGGGGAAAGCTCATGAAGGTTGTCGCTCTTGTGCCGAATTCGGGAGCACGGGATGCTCGCGTCGTCAAGCAAGCGCGTACACTCGCCGCTGCCGGACACGAGGTCCACATTGTAGGTGTGCGAGAGCCAAACCATCCCAGTATAGCGGCCGTACTGGGTGAAAACATACTCGTTCATCGCTTGGCATGGCAGGGTGATGCGTACCGGCGTGCCCTGGTTGCAGTACTGCTTCGGATGGCGCTTCTAGCGCTGGTGTTCGTGGTCGCGGCAACGTTGTTGGCTTTTGCCGTTGCGCCGGCAATCGGCGCGCTGGGGCAGGCGTTTGGCAGCTTCATGGCTGGAGCCGCGCAGCTTGTCGAGACGCGTTTGGCCACCCACAATCAGAATTTCGAACCTGGTTGGAATTGGTCCGGGCTAGGCGCACTGGTTTTTGACGCTCTAGTGCTGATCGTTATCACTCTGGTGCTCGCTGTGGGTGTTTTCGTCCTGAAGCCCGCTAAGAAGCTCGGCGTGTTTTGGGGAGTGTCGATCACTGCGATCACTGAACCTGTGCGCAGTCTGGCGCGATTTTCAAAAAATTACAGCTCACGGGATAATGCCCCCGCAAACGACCTGTCGCTGGTCGAGGCGTTTGCTGCTGGCAATCTCATGGCGTGGATCGGCGATCTGCTTATCAACCGGTTTCGCGAGCGGGCGATTTTCCGCTCCAGCTTCAACGCTCGAAGCGACGCTCTGTTTCGCCACGCACTGTCTTTGGCCCCCGACCTTGTCTACGCGCACGAGGTGATGACGCTGGCAGCTGGCTGCCGACTAAAAAAGGCTCTGGGCTGCCCGCTGATTTATGACGCACACGAAATGTATGACGGCTTGGCCCAGGCTCCTGGTTACGTCACCCAACACTATTCGGATGTCCACAGGCGCCATATTGCAACTGCGGACCAGATGGTTGTGGTCAGTAAGTCCATGGCGGAAGCCTACATTGAGGCCTACGGAGGGGCGGTCCCGCCGACGACTGTTGTCGCCAATGCGGTGCCGAGCGTGGAACTCCCTCCATACGATGGACGGCTTCATAAGGCAGCGGGCATTCCACTGGACCGTAAGATATTATTGTACCAAGGCGGCTTCGCTCCAAACCGGGGCATTGAAGCTATTGTCCAAAGTGCTCGCTGGCTGGATGACGACTGGACCGTCGTTCTAATGGGGTGGGGGAAGCTCGAAGCGACGTTGAAGCAACAGGCTGAGCGTATGGCAGCTGAGGTAACGCGCGAAAAATCGGAGGAAATTCGCCGGAACGCCGAACGCGCCCAGCGTGTACGCCAAGAAGCCATGGTAAAGGCCTTTCTCGAGGGCTTCTCCCCGACTCGCGATAAAAGCGTGCTTCAGGTTCAGGCTGGCGCCCTGCCTACGGAGGACAAACCGGGCAGTTTGGACGCCGCGGGGGGGGAGTCGGTCGACTCAAATGCGGATAATGCTGCGTCTCCCGCACCGGACGACGTGGCAGCGAGCGTAGTGTTCACCGACGGATTCGGACAAGCAGTGGCGGCTTCCGGTGCAGGTTCAAGGTCGGAGGCTTTCGCCCGGAACATCGCTGACGCAACGAACTTGCTGATGAGCTGGTCGACCAAGGCGGACGAGTTGAAGCGGGCGGCGAAGTCAGCCTTTAAGGCCGAGATGGAGGTGGAACTCTCTCTGCCAACTCCTTCCGATTTTGACAAGATCAGATTCGTGCCACCTGCAGCACAAGAAGAGCTGTTGCTTTGGAGTCAGGGTGCGACCATCGGCGTAATCCCCTATCCCAACGACGGTATCAATCACTGGGTGTGCTCACCGAACAAGCTCTGGGAATATTCCTGCGCAGGTGTTCCGGTCCTCGTGAGCCCGGTCATTGAGCTGTACAACTTTATCCAAGAGTATGATTTCGGATGGGTCTTGCCGCCGGATCCGTCGCCTGAACGGATCGGCCGGATCGTGAACAGCCTTAATGACGGAGAAGTCGAGGCTAAGCGCGCACGGACACAGGCTTTTATCGCGGATCATCATTGGGGGATCTACGCGCAACGTCTTTTAGAGGTGGTCAATAGCTGTGCCGGCGGAGTGAAGGCATGAGCTACTGGGCGCATGAGAGTGCCGTGATTGATGACGGTGTCGAAATAGGTGAAGGTACCAAAGTTTGGCACTTCACTCACATATTGAAAGGCAGCAGGATTGGGCGGCAGTGCTCGCTTGGCCAGAACGTAATGGCCGGCCCGGATGTCTTGATTGGTGATAAGGTAAAGATTCAAAATAATGTGTCCCTTTATAAGGGAGTTATACTTGAAGACGGCGTATTTTGCGGCCCTTCTTGTGTGTTCACTAATGTGCTTACGCCGCGTGGTTTTGTGGAGCGCAAGGCGGAATTCGGTGAAACCGTCGTTCGGCGGGGCGCAACTATCGGAGCGAACGCCACGATCGTATGCGGCGAACCGAATGGACGCACTGTGCTGGGAGAGTACTGTTTCATTGCAGCCGGGGCGGTGATCACCAAAGATGTTGCGCCGCATGCGCTGATGGCCGGTGTTCCGGCGCGGCGGATAGGCTGGGTAAGCCGCGCCGGCGAGGTGCTCGGGGCTGATCTGGTCTGCCCACGCACCGGGGAACGTTATGAAATGCAGAACGAGCGCCTCAATATTGTTGATGAGCGACCTCAGGACTCACCGCATCTCGAGGTGTAGCGCAGAGCCTTCGCTCAACACCCATTCAGCTGTCTTGCGGTATCGATCCGCGTGGCGTCTTGATCCAAACTTGTGGCTAGGGGAAGTGGCCAACATCAAAACGGGCCGTCGACTCTACAGCGAGTTAGGCCTACAGCTGCGCAGCCAGCACCCCAAGCGCCGGGTAAAGGCCGAGCTGCACAACGACCATCAGCACTAGCCGGTTCGAGCGAGGTCTGAGCGATTGACTTTGTATTCTGATCGTGGCGAACCGGCAATTACACTCCTGCCCGGCGGGCGCCCTGAGCTGCTGCCGGTTTTGAGGACACCGAGTTAGGGTGTTTTTGGAACCGGAGGTCAGGAATGACACG
>NZ_BMFS01000017.1 GCF_014639075.1 Glycocaulis albus | reverse complement strand
CGCCTCCGCCCCCGCCGCCCCCGCCGCCTCCGCCTCCGCCGCCGCCTCCGCCGGCGTGTGAAGATGCGCAGTTCGTGGTGTACTTCGAGTGGGATCGCGCAAACCTGACCGACCAGGCTCGCCAGGTGGTCAACAACGCCGTCAACAACGCCCGTAACTGCGGTGTTGCCAGCGTCCAGATCGATGGTCACACCGATACGTCTGGTTCGGCCACGTACAACCAGGGCCTCTCCGAGCGCCGCGCCCGCGCGGTCCGTGACGAGATGGTTCGTCTGGGCGTCCCGACGGGTTCGATCTCTCTGAACGCGTTCGGTCAGACCCAACTGGCTGTTCAAACCCGTGATGGTGTGCGCGAGCCGCTCAACCGTCGTGCGGAAGTGACGATGGACCTGCGCTAGTCGCAAGTTCCAGACTCTGACTGCCTGATGGACGGCCCGGTGCTCCTGCACCGGGCCGTTCTTCTTTGTGCCGGACCTGGCTGAAAAGGCTTGCTGCGCTGGCGCAACCTTCGTGCCGCGGGTTGACCCGCCTGCCGCCACAGCGCAAGACAGGGCCATGACGTCATGGCCGGTCAATCTTAAGATTGCGGCGCCCTTTGCGCCGCTTTACCGCCGCATGACACCCACCCGATTTGAAAACAAGGCGTCCAGATGAGCAAACCTGAAACCCCTTATCGCAAGCGTGCGCTCGGAAACCGGCCGCTGCGCCCGGAAACCCTGATGATGAGCTACGGCTTTGATGCCAAGCTGTCCGAGGGTGCGATCAAGCCACCGATCTTTCAGACATCGACGTTCGTGTTTTCCAGCGCCGAAGAAGGTGCGGCCTTCTTCCGTGTAATGGGCGGGCGCGCGGTTGATGGCGACCCTGCTGCCCCGGGCCTGATGTACTCGCGCTTCAACAACCCCAATGTGGAAGTGCTCGAGGACCGGCTGACCCTCTTTGACGGGGCGGAGGAGGCGTGTGTGTTCTCCTCCGGCATGGGCGCCATCTCGACGGTCCTGCTGGCGTTTGCCAAATCCGGTGATGTGGTCCTGCAGTCGACGCCGCTCTATGGCGGCACAGAGACGTTGATCCGCAACATCATGCCCAATTACGGCATCGGCATGGAGGATTTCGTGGCCGGTGCCCCGGAGGATGAAATCCGTGCCAGCGTCGAGGCTGCCATGAAACGCGGCCGTATCGCCATGATCTATACCGAGACGCCGACCAACCCGACCAACGAGATTGTGGATCTGGCGCTGATGAAGACGCTGGCCGACGAGATCGGCAAGCGTCAGGGCCACCGTCCCGTCATTGTCGTCGACAACACGGTGCTTGGCCCGATTGGCCAGTCACCACTGGCCCATGGCGCGGACCTGGTTGTCTATTCGCTGACCAAATATATTGGCGGGCACTCCGATCTCATCGGCGGCGCGGCGATGGGTTCGGGCGAGGTGATGGCGCCGGTGCGCAAGCTGCGCTCGGCGATCGGTACCAATCTGGATCCGAATACGTGCTGGATGCTCGCCCGGTCACTGGAAACGGTCAGCCTGCGCATGCAGGCGGCCTTTGACGGCGCGGCCAAGGTGGCCGCTTTCCTCAAAGATCACCCAAAGGTGGAGAAGGTGCGCTATCTCGGCTTTCTGGAGCCGGGATCGCGCGATCACACCGTGCATCACCGCCAGTCGGGCGAGCATTACGGCTCCACCTTCGCCTTCGACGTGACCGATGGGCAGGAAGGCGCCTTCCGCATGCTCAACGCGCTGAAAGTGGTCAAGCTCGCGGTCAGCCTCGGCGGCACCGAGACGCTGATCTGCCATCCCGGTTCCACCACCCATTCCGGTGTGGATCCGGCTCTGCGCGAGCGGCTGAAATTTGGTCCCGGCATGGTGCGCGTATCCATCGGCATTGAGCACCCCGATGACCTGATCGCCGATTTCGAGCAGGCGCTTTCGCACGTCTGATACCGGCAAACAGCATTGCAGGCGGTGTTTTATGAGCGCGATTACCTTGTCATCAGAAGAAAAGTCCGTTCTCGACTGGGTGGACGGTGAAGGCGATTCCATGATCGCCGCCGTCCGCCGCTGGTCCGGGATCAATTCGGGCAGCCGCAATACGGACGGGCTGAAAGCCATGCAGGCCGAGCTGAAGGACGCGTTCTCGCGCCTGGACGCACGGGTCGAGACCGTCGAACTCGCGCCGTCAGAGACCGTGACGCCTGACGGCGAGATCAAGCCGGTGGAGTATACCCCTGCCTTGAAGGTGTCAGCCCGCCCGGACGCATCGGTGCGCATCGTGCTTACGGGCCATTCCGACACCGTTTTCGCCGTTGATCACCCCTTCCAGACCTGCCGGGATCTGGACAGTGATACGCTGAATGGCCCCGGCGTGGCGGACATGAAGGGCGGGCTTCTGGTGATGCTGCACGGCCTTCTGGCGCTCGAACGCAGCCCGTGGGGCAAGCAGCTTGGATATGATGTTCTCATCAGCCCGGATGAGGAAATAGGCTCGCTCGGCTCCGGTCCCGTTCTGGCGCAGCTGGGTGCCAGAGCGGATGTCGGCATGACCTATGAACCGGCGCTGGCCGATGGTTCGCTGGCCGGCGCACGCAAAGGGTCCGGCAACTTTTCCTTGCGGGTGAAGGGGCGTGCCGCCCATGCCGGCCGCGAACATCATCTGGGCCGCAATGCGATTGTAGCGGGCGCGGCGTTTGCCAAGGCCATTGATGCACTCAACGGCCAGCGCGAGGCGGTGACCATCAATGTCTCGCGCATTGATGGCGGCGGCGCTCCCAATGTCGTGCCGGACGTCGCTGTGGTGCGCTTCAACGTCCGCGTCGGCGATGAGGAGGATGCGCAATGGGCCCGTCAGGGGATTGAGCGCGCGGTGGCCGACATAAACACACGCGACGGCATCATAGCTGATCTGCATGGCGGCTTTACCCGTCCGCCCAAGCCGATGACACCGGCCAACCTGCGCATGTTCGAATGGACACGCGAGGCCGGCCGCACGATTGGGCTTGATCTGAAATGGAACCCGACAGGCGGGGTGTGCGAGGGTAATAATCTGTGGGCTTCCGGCTGCCCGAATGTGGATACGCTGGGCGTACGCGGTGCCGATATCCATTCGGACCGCGAGATTGCGAAAATCTCCAGCTTCACGGAGAAAGCGAAGCTGTCTGCTGTCATGCTGATGAAGTTTGCCAGAGGCGAGTTCGATGCCCGCGAGGCGCGCACCCTTGCCCGCGCTCTATAGGAACAGGAAGTCACCGCCATGCTGATGGTGCGTTCGGCGCGTAGCGCGGATCATTCATCTTTCACAGCCCTTGCCGCGTCGGCGGGCACAGGCTTTACCAGCCTGGCTGTCAGCGCCGATGCGCTGGCTGAAAAGCTCAACCGGTCCGAACAGGCCTTCGCCGGGCAGATTGCCGACCGCTCTGACGCGGCCTACCAGCTTATGCTGGAGGATACCGAAACCGGAAAGGTTCTCGGCACGGCGGCCGTGAAGGCTGCCGTCGGGATCAAGAAGCCGTATTTCGACTTCAAGATCATGACCTTCGCGCAAGCGTCCAAGGAGGCGAACCGCCGCTTCGACATGGAAGCGATGATGCTGGTGAATGATTTTGCGGGTTGCACGGAAGTCGGCTCGCTCTTCGTCTCGGACGCGGCGCGCGGACGGGGCGCAGGACGGCTGATGGCGCAATCGCGCTACATGCTGATCGGCGCTGACCGCTCACGCTTTGGCGCGCGCGTCGTGGCGGAGCTGCGCGGCGTGGTCGATGAGTCCGGCGAGTCTGTCTTCTACAATCATGTCACGCGCCCCTTCTTCCGCATGACCTTTGATGAGGCGGACAGGATGAGCGCCTCGACCGACAACCAGTTCATCCTGGACCTGATGCCGACCCACCCGATCTATCTCGATCATCTGCCACCCGGCGTGCGGGAGGTGATGGGCAAGACTCATCCTCACGGCGTTAATGCAAAGAGGCTCCTGGAGTGGGAGGGGTTCGAGTATCACCGCTATGTCGACATTTTCGATGGTGGGCCGTTGGTCGACTGTCCGGTTGACCGGATCCGTACAGTCCGTGAAAGCCGGGTGCTGACAGTGGGCGCAGCCGGCGGAGATCCGGTCGAGGCGATGGTGTCCACCGACCGCCTGGACGATTTCCGGCTGGTGCGCTGCGAGGTTCGCCTTGGCGAGGACACGGTCGCGCTGGACGAGGGTGCCCGCCGGGTGCTCGATCTCGTTGATGGCAACACAGCAAGAGTATGGGTGAATATATGAGCGGTAACAGCCTCTACATCGACGGGCGCTGGCAGGGCGGTCAGGGCGATGCCTTTGCCTCGCTGGATCCGGCGAGCGGCGATACGGTCTGGCACGGTAAGGCTGCCAGCGCGGCTGATGTGCGCGCGGCCTTTGCTGCGGCCCGCACGGCCTTCCCTCAGTGGGCGTTGACAGATTTCGAGACCCGCCGCGCCATTGTGGAGCGCTTCGGCGCGATCCTGGTCGAACGCAAGGATCAGTTCGCCGAGCTGATCTCGCGCGAGACCGGCAAGCCTTTGTGGGAAGCGCAAGGCGAGGCGGGAGCAATGGCCGGCAAGATTGCCATTTCCATCAAGGCACGCGAGGAGCGGGCAGGGCGGCGCGTGGAAAGCTCGGACTTTGGCGAGACCGTGCTGGACCACAAACCGCTCGGCGTCTTGTTCGTGCTCGGCCCCTACAACTTCCCCGGCCATCTGCCCAATGGCCATATCGTGCCTGCCCTGCTGGCGGGCAATACGCTGGTCTTCAAACCCTCCGAGCTGACGCCGGCCACGGCTGCGCTGATGGTGGAATGCTGGGAAGAGGCAGGCCTGCCAAAAGGCGTGCTGAACCTCGTTCAGGGCGCGCGCGAGACGGGCGCTGCGGCGCTGGACGATGGCGATCTCGACGGCGTCCTGTTTACCGGCTCGTGGAGCACGGGTTCGTTCATCCACAAGAAGTTTGCAGGCCGTACCGGCATCCAGCTCGCGCTGGAAATGGGGGGAAATAACCCGCTTGTTGTGTGGGATGCGACGGACGCCGGCGCCGCTGCCCGCATCGCCATCCTGTCGGCCTATATCAGCGCCGGACAGCGTTGCTCGTGTGCGCGGCGCCTGATTGTGCCGGAAGGCGCGGCAGGCGATGCGGTGGTCAGGGCGGTCGCGGATATGGCTGCGCGCCTGCCTATCGCGGCGTGGAATGCCAGCCCGGAGCCCTTTATGGGACCGTTGGTGACGCCGCACGCCGCAGACGCGGTGATCAAGGCGCAAGGCGAGCTGACCGCGCTGGGTGGAAAGGTGCTGCTGGAGGCAAAGCGCCTCGAAGCCGGCCCGGCTTTTGTCAGCCCGGCCCTCATCGATGTGACCGGCCTCGAAACGCCGGACCACGAAGTGTTCGGCCCGCTCTTGCAGGTGCGCCGTGCGGCGAGCTTTGAGGATGCGCTCAAGGAAGCCAACAACACCGCCTATGGCCTCGCCGCCGGGCTGGTCAGCGACGACGCGGGCTTATGGAAGCGCTTCTGGGCCGGATCGCGCGCAGGCATAGTCAACTGGAACCGGCCCACTACTGGCGCGGCCTCTTCCATGCCATTTGGCGGGCCGGGACAGTCCGGCAATCTGCGCCCCAGCGCGTATTATGCGGCCGATTACTGCGCGTATCCGGTCGCGACGCAGGCCGCGTCTGAACTTGCGTCCCTGCCGGTGAAAGGCATCTGATGAGCGCGATCGAAGCCAATTTCGACGGGCTCGTTGGCCCGACACACAATTATGCCGGCCTCGCAGAGGGTAATCTCGCTAGCGCGAAGAATGCCGGCAACACGGCCGCTCCGCGCGCCGGTGTGCTGGAAGGACTCGCCAAGGCGAAGCGCCTCGCTGATGCCGGGCTGGTGCAGGGCTTCCTCCCGCCGCATGAGCGCCCCTTCATCCCGGGCCTGCGCGCGCTGGGCTTTACTGGCACGGACCGCCAGGTCTGGGAGAGCGCCTTTCGCCGCGCGCCGGTGCTGGCACGTAACATGGCCTCGGCCAGTCCGATGTGGGCGGCCAATGCGGCCATGGTCTCCCCCAGCCCCGACACGGCAGACGGCCGCGTGCATATGAGCGCGGCAAACTTGCTCTCCACGCTCCATCGCTCCATCGAGGGGCCGCAGACCGCGCGGGCCTTGCGCGCCATCTTTGCCGATGAGAGCCATTTCGCGGTGCATGACCCGCTGCCGATGCAGCCAGCCTTCGGTGACGAGGGCGCGGCTAATCATGTGCGCCTGTGCGCCGAACACGGCGCGCCGGGCGTGGAAATCCTGGTCTATGGCCGTGATGCATTCGAGAGCTGGCAGGCGCGCTTTCCCGCCCGCCAGACAAAACAGGCCTGCGAGGCGATAGCCCGCCGCCACGGGCTCGATCCTGAGCGCACCGTCATCGTGCGCCAGTCGCGTGCCGCCATCGAGGCGGGTGCCTTCCACAATGATGTGGTGTGCGTCGGCAATGGGCCGGTCCTGTTCTTCCACGAGCTGGCGTTCGAGGACACCGAAGCGGCGCTGGACGCCATCCGCGCAGCGGCCAAGGGCCTGTTTGACCCGGTCTTTGTCGAAGTGCCCGAGGCTGACGTGCCCATCGGGGATGCCATCACCAGCTATATCTTCAACTCCCAGCTCTTGAGCTGGCCGGGCGAGGACCGCATGGTTTTGCTGGCTCCCAGCGAGACCGAAGAGACCGCCTCAACGCGCGCCCATTGCGAGCGAATGGTGGCCGGCAATGGCCCGATAGGACGCGTGGACTTCGCCGATGTGCGCCAGTCGATGAGGAATGGCGGCGGACCTGCCTGTTTGCGCCTGCGCGTGGTGTTGACCCCGGCGGAGCTCAAGGCTGTCAATCCGGGCGCGATGCTCGATGACCGGCTGTTTGCGGCGCTGACCGATTGGGCCAAGACCCATTACCGCGAGGCGCTGAGCCCCGCTGACCTGGCAGACCCCGCCCTGATTGACGAAAGCCGCGCTGCGCTGGATGCGCTGACGCGCATCATGGGACTGGGCGGCGATTTCTACGATTTTCAGCGGGTCTGAGCGCAATCCGAAAAGTGGGAACCGGTTTTCGGAAAAATTGCACGTTAAAATAAAAGCTTAAAGCATCTATCTGATGCAGTCGGACCGACGCTTTAGAGATCAAAAGTCCCGACCACGGGCACGTGGTCGGAGGCTTTTTCCTTGCCCCGCACATCCTTGTGAATCTCGATGGATTTCAGGCGGTCTGCCGCCTGCGGCGAACACAATAAATGGTCGATACGGATGCCGTTATTCTTTTGCCAGGCACCGGCCTGATAGTCCCAGAACGTGTACTGGTGCGCGCGGCCGTCCAGATGCTGGAAGGCTTCGGTAAAGCCCAGCCATTGCAGGGCGAAGAAGGCGTCACGGCTGGCCGGCAGGGTCAGGGCATCGCCCTCCCACGCGGCCGGATCATGCACGTCGGCATCGCGCGGAATGACATTGTAATCACCTGCCAGAACCAGCGGTTCTTCATAGGACAATAGCTTCGCTGCGTGCGCGTGCAGGCGCGCCATCCATTCCAGCTTGTAATCGTATTTAGGCCCCGGCGCCGGGTTGCCATTGGGCAGATAGATGCTCGCCACGCGCACCGGACCATTCGGCGCGCTGATCACCGCCTCGATATAGCGGGCCTGTTCTTCTTCGCCATTGCCGCCGGGCAGGGCGCGCTCGGCCACCTCCTCGACAGGAAAGCGCGAGAGCAGGGCGACGCCGTTATAGCTCTTCTGGCCCACCGTCTCGATATTATAGCCCAGCCGCTCGATCTCCTCGCGCGGGAAGCCCTCGTCCTGGCATTTGATCTCCTGCAGGCAGGCGATATCGGGTTTTGCATCACCCAGCCATTCCAGCACGTTCGGCAGGCGCGCCTTGATGGAGTTCACATTCCATGTGGCGATGGTGAGAGTCATGCTAGAATGCTTTCAGCGAGGGTTGGGTATTCGAAGGCTGAACGAGGCCGGATATGAACGCAGACCCGCTTGCCAGCGCGCCTGACCGGCGCATCACCTTTCTAGCAGTTCTTGCCCTCCTCCTGGCAAGTCTGGCTGCACTGCTGACCGGACTGTTCGGCGCGGCGACCTGGGGCGCGTCGATGATGGCCTATTCCGGTGCGGTGGAAACCGGTGCGAACCGCGATCTCATGCGCGTGGTGCTCTATTTCCTGCTGGCCGGGCCGTTTGTCGCCGGGGCGGGGCTTCTTATCGGCTGGATCGTGTTCTGGATGCGCCGTCCCGGTGCGGGCGTGATGTGGGTATTCCTGCCGCCGCTTCTCTGGGCCGGGCTGCTGCTCGGCTATATGTGGGCGATTTCCGCCTTCTGCGGGGGCGAGTTTACCTGCGGGGTGTAGGGGTGCCGCCACCTCGCGTTTCACCGGCGAAAGCCGGTGCCCAGCCCTCTTCTTGTCCAGTAGCGCATCCACATTATCCAGAAACTGTATCCCGACTTTCGCCGGGAAAACGCGAATGAGGGAGCTGGAACCCTAAAACCCCTCGAAGCTCGCAAACTCGTCCACCTCTGCGCGGCGGGACCGCAGCTGGTTCACCTTCGCGCTTTTGTCGGCATGGCCCAGCGCCAGCCCGCAATAGACGATCTGCGGCTTCTCGATGCCCAGCGCCTTCGCCACGGTGCCGCAATGCACGGTCCACGCCTCCTGCATGCAGGTGGCAAGGCCACGGCTTTCAGCGGCGAGGCAGAAGCTCATCATGAACATGCCAAGGTGCGCCCACTGATTGGGGTTCATCCGCTCATCGATCGAGAAGAACACACCCACCGGCGCGCCGAAGAATTCGTAATTGGCCATCAGATGCGCGAGGCGCGCGCCCTTGTCCTCGCGCGGCACGCCGAGCAGCTCATACATGTCCTCGCCGACCTGAAAACGGCGCGAGCGATACGGCTCCCACAGGCTTTCCGGGTAGACCGGGAAGGCAGCCTCATTGGTGAAGGGATCGGTGGAGAGCTTTTTCTGCACCGCGTCGATCACGCGCTGGCGCGCCTCACCGGCCACCACATGCACCTGCCAGGGCTGCAGATTGCCGCCCGATGCCGACCAGCGCGCGGCATCCAGCAGCTCGCGCACTTGCTCCTCGCTAACCGGCGTGTCGAGAAAGGCGCGCGTGGAGATGCGGCGCTTGAGAGCGTCGATGACGTCCATGGTTCAGCCCCCGGAAAATTATGGAGAAATCAGATCGAAAAGCTCGTCCCGCACCCGCAGGCGGCCGTCGCGTTGGGATTATGGATGCGGAAGGACGCCCCGATCAGCTCGTCGACATAGTCGATTTCCGATCCTTTGAGGAAATCCACGCTCATCTCGTCGATCAGCACGGTCGCGCCATCGCGTTCGATGGCGAGATCATCCTCGGCGCGCTCGGCCTCCAGATCGAACTGATAGGAGAAGCCGGAGCATCCGCCGCCGACGACCGACACGCGCAGGTACGGCTTGTCCTGCCCCTTCACGATTTCGCGGATCTGGCGCGCGGCTGTCTCTGACAAGCTGATCTGGGCTTCGCTCATGGCGTTCAACGGTTCCCGACTGGCAATACACCCGATATATGGACGTAGTGGGCCGCCGATGGAAGGGCTGGCCCCGTGAAGGAGTGATGTTGATGGTATTTACCCGTGCGCCCTATGCCTGCGATCCGGCGAAAACGCGCGGGCGCCTGCACCCGCAGGCTGAAAGCGCGACACGCTCCGCCTTCCAGCGCGACCGGGACCGTATCATCCACTCGACCGCCTTTCGCCGCCTGAAGGAAAAGACGCAAGTCTTCGTCGCCCATGAGGGCGATCATTTCCGCACGCGCCTCACCCATTCACTGGAGGTTGCCCAGATTGCCCGCACGCTGGCGCGCGCGCTTCAGGTCGATGAAGACCTGGCTGAAGCGGCCGCGCTCGCCCATGATCTGGGCCATCCGCCCTTTGGCCATTCGGGCGAGGACGGGCTTGCCGAGGCGATGAAGGGCTTTGGCGGGTTTGACCACAATGCCCAGACGCTGCGCGTCATCACTCTGCTGGAGCGGCGCTATCCCGAATTTGACGGGCTGAACCTCGCCTGGGAGACGCTGGAAGGCGTTGTCAAGCATAACGGCCCGCTGATGAAGAAGGGCGATGATCCGGCAAAGCTGCCCTGGGGCTTTACCGCCTATGAGGACTGGCGCGCGCTGGAGCTGCACACCCATTCCTCGGTGGAAGCGCAGATAGCGGCCCTGTCTGACGATATCGCCTACAATAATCACGATATCGATGATGGCCTGCGCGCAGGGATATTGAAGCTGGACGAGGTGATGGAATTGCCGCTGGTGGGCGATGTGTTTCGGGCCGTGCGCCAGCAATATCCCGATATCGGCACCAGCCTGACCATTCACGAGGCGATACGGCGCCTCATTGGCCTGATGGTCAATGATGTGCTGGAGGAAACCCGCGCGCGGCTTGCGGCATCGGGCGTGGACAGTCCCGAAGCGGTGCGTGCGCTGGACCATCCGGTGGTCAGCTTCTCGGAAAGCATGCTGGTGCAGCTCTCTGCCGTGCGCCGCTTCCTCTATGCGAACATGTATTTGCAATACAAGGTCAAGCGCGCCAAGGAGAAGGGCAAGCGTATCGTGGGCGAGCTGTTCGGGGCATTCCTTGACGATCCCGCCCTTTTGCCGACCGAATTTCACCGTCAGGCTGACACGCCCGGCAGTCCGGAAACCGCGCGCGTGGTGTGCGACTACATTGCCGGGATGACAGACCGCTATGCCATTGACCAACATCGCCAGCTCTTCCATGTGGAAGCCTGGCGCTGAAACCTGTGGAAGCTGCGCGTGAGACCCGCGCGGTCAAAGCTGCTTCTTGATACTCTGTTAACCAGCGGCGCGTGCTCTGATTCGCGTCCATCGCCGTCAACGGGAAAACCATGCCCTCTCGGGACCGAAACTCGACCGATTACGATCCGGACGCCTACGACACGTTCGACGCCCGCGATGACGGGCAGGGGCGGCGCGGGCCAATCCTGCTGCTGGCCGCCGCCATCGTGCTGGTGCTGTTCCTGGGCGTCGTCTGGAGCGCGTACAATCTGGGTGTGCGCGAGCGCAATACCGCGCCCATCCTTACCGCTGACAGCCAGCCCTGGCGCACCGCGCCGGAGGATCCGGGCGGGTTTGAAACACCGGGGCAGGACATCGAGGCCTATGCCCTGCGCGAGCGTGATTCCAGCGGCGTTGATACGGTGGAGATCGACCCGGCGGTGAGGCCCGGGCCGGAAGAACCGGCCGCCAGCGAGCCACAGCGCCCGGCCCTGACGGTCGAGACCGAAGATTCCGACCGGCTGAGCCAGCCGCGTGAGGAAGCGCCGCGCGAGGAAGCTCCTGCGCAGAGTGAGCCCCTTGCCGGGGACACACCGCCGCCCGCGCCGGAGACGCGCCAGCCCGAAGAGCGTCCGGCCGAAGAACGCCAGCCCGCGCGCGAACAAACGCGCCCGGCCCTGCCGGCAGCCAGTGCCAGCGGAAATTTCGTGGTGCAGATCGCCGCCTTCCGCACGATCGAGGAGGCCGAAGAGGCCTGGATTGCCTTCGTGACCCGCTTTCCCGATCTCGCCTCGGGGCGCAGCCCGTCCATCGTGGAGGCCAATCTGGGCGCGCGCGGCATCTATCACCGCCTGCGCATTGCCGCGTTTGAAACGCGCGATGACGCCTCGCGCTACTGCCAGACGCTCTCGTCGCGCGGGCAGGACTGTCTGGTGGCGGCGCGATGAGCGTGACGGCTGCGATTTACGGCCTGTCGGGCGAAGCACTGACACCGGAGGAAAAAGCCTTCTTCCGCGATGCCGGCCCGTGGGGCTTCATCCTTTTTGCCCGTAACATAGACCGGCCAAAGCAGATCGCCCGCCTCACCGGCGAGTTGCGTGACTGTGTCGGCCGGGATGCGCCGATCTTCATCGACCAGGAGGGCGGACGCGTACAGCGCCTCAAGGCCCCGCTATGGCGGGCCGCTCCGCCAGCGGCGCGGTTTGGCGAGCTATGGGACCGTGAACCGGAACTGGCGCTGGAGGCCATCCGCCAGAACCATCGCCTGCTGGCGCAGGAGCTGCGTGATCTGGGCATTGATTGTGACTGTGCACCCGTGGTGGATCTGGTCATTCCCGGCGCCGACGCGGTGATTGGCGACCGTGCCTTCCACGCCGAGCCGGGCCCGGTGGCCGAAATGGCCCGCGCGGCGCTGGCAGGCCTGAAGGATCAGGGCGTGGCCGGTGTCATCAAGCACATACCCGGCCATGGCCGCGCCGATGCCGACAGCCATTTTGCGTTACCGGTCGTGCGTGAGGATCATGAGACCCTGCACGAGACCGACTTTGCAGCGTTCAAAGGCGTTGCTGAAGCCGCAGCTATGGCGATGACGGCCCATGTGGTGTTCGAGGCAATAGACCCGGAGAACTGCGCCACCCTCTCAAAGGATGTGATCGCGCAAATCATCCGCCGCGAGATGGGCTTTGACGGCCTGTTGATGAGCGATGACCTCTCCATGAAGGCGCTGTCGGGTACGCTGCGCCAGCGCGGCGAACGGGCGCTGTCTGCGGGCTGCGACATGCTGCTGCACTGCAATGGCGAGCGCGCGGAAATGGTCGAGGTGGCCCATGCCGCCATCCGCCTTGACGGCAAGGCGCTGGAGCGGGCAAGGGCCGCGGAAGAGGCGCGGGGCACCGCCCAGGGGCTGGATGTGGCCGCGACCAACGACGCCATGGCGCGGTGCTTTGCAGAGGCCGGGCTGGAGGCACCGGCACCGTGAGTGATCTCTTCGAGGAAGATGTCCGCTTCGAGGCCGTCCGCGATGCGGACGAGGCCGGTAGCGCGCTGATCCTCGATATCGAGGGCTGGGAAGGCCCTTTGCACCTGCTCTTGCACCTGGCGCGCAAGAACAAGGTGGATCTGGCGAAAATCTCCATTCTGGCGCTGGCCGAGCAGTATCTGATCTTCATCGAGGAAGCGCGCGAGAAGCGGCTGGACATCGCGGCTGAATATCTCGTCATGGCGGCGTGGCTCGCCTATCTGAAATCCCGTATGCTATTGCCCAAACCGCGCCCGGAAACCGATGAGCCGGAGCCGGAAATGATGGCGGCGGCGCTCGCCTTCCGTCTGATGCGCCTTGATGCGATGCGCGCAGGGGGAGAAGCGCTTTACGACCGGCATCTGCTTAAACGCGACGTGTTCGAGCGCGGCGCGCCCGAGGGCGTGCGATCCATCCGCGCGCCGCAATATGAGGCGAGCCTGTTTGACCTCTTGAAAGCCTATGCCGGTACGCGCGAGAAGTTTGCCTTCTCCACCTATGAACCTGAAAAGCCGAAGGTTTACAGCCTGGAGGCCGCTCGCGCCCGCCTGAGCCTGCTGTCCAAACGCCTGACGGGCTGGGAACGGCTGGACAGCCTTCTGCCCGGCGAGGACGAGCTGGGGCCGGATGCGCCGCCCCCGCAATCGCTGATGGCGTCCTCGCTGCTGGCGGCGCTGGAAATCACCAAGGATGGCGAGGCGGCGCTGCGTCAGGAAGTGGTCTATGGACCGATCTGGATGCGCGGGCAGGAGGGACGCCGATGAGCGATCCGATAGCCGAAGCGATCGCCCGCCTGCGCGCGCGGCAGGGCCCGCAGGGCGGGGACGGGCAAGCCGGTCCGCATACGCGCGCCGAGCCCTCGCAGCAGGCCCTGCGCATGGCCGAGGCCTTGCTCTTTGCCGCTGCCGAGCCGCTGGACGCCGAAACCCTGGCCGCGCGCCTGCCGGCGGGCACAGACATCCCCGCCACCATTGCGCGTCTGCAGGAAAAATACGCCGATGCGGGTGTGCGGGTGACAGAGGTGGGCGGGCGCTGGCGGTTCGAGACCGCGCCGGACCTGGCGCATCTGCTGGCGGAAATCCGCGAGGAGCCGAAAAAGCTCTCGCAAGCCGCGCTGGAGACACTCTCCATCATCGCCTATCACCAGCCGGTGACGCGCGCCGAGATCGAGGAGATACGCGGCGTCGCCGTCTCCAAGGGCACGATCGACCTTCTGTTCGAGCTGAAATGGATACGCCTGCGCGGGCGGCGGCGCAGTCCCGGCCGGCCTGTCACGTTCGGCACCACCGATACATTCCTGGAATATTTCGGCCTGGCCGCGATCACTGATCTGCCGGGGCTGGGTGATCTGAAAGCTGCAGGCCTTTTGTCATCGCGCCTGCCGGCCAATTTCGACATTCCCGATCCTGCCCGCCTTGCCGACAATGAAGATCCGCTGGATGACGAGGACGCTGCGCACTTCCATCTCGACTTCCTGGAAGGCGCGGAGGATGAGCGCGAGGAGTAGGTGGCGCACCTGAATGCGTTATTGGACCCTTGCGCCATAATCCTCTACGGATATAGGCCAGTTGCCGTAACGGCATTCCCGCACGGAGAGCATATATGGGACCGCATTGGAGCATTTTTGTCATCGTTGGCATTCTGGTGCTCGTCCTGTTCGGCGGGCGCGGGCGCATTTCCGCGATGATGGGCGATTTCGCCAAGGGCATCACGGCCTTCCGCAAGGGGCTCAAAGATGACAGCAAGGATGAGGACGCCAAGGATGAGCGCCCCTCCGCCAGCATCTCTGCCGAGACGCGCGAAGACGAGCGGACAGGCTCTTAAGCCCGTCAGGAGCTAGAGTTCCATGAATCCCGGCTTTGGCGCTGCCGAGCTTATCATCATCGTGATCCTCGCCCTCGTGGTGGTGGGGCCGAAGGACCTGCCGCTGATGATGCGCAAGGCCGGGCGCTTTATCGGCCAGATGCGGGCCATGGCGCGCGATTTCCAGAACAGCTTTGACGAGCTGGGCCGCGAGGCGGAGCTGTCCGAGCTGAAAAAGGAAGTCGAGGCTTTGAAGAAAGCCAATCCGGTTTCCGAAGTCACCGACGAATTGCGCGCGGCCGAGGCCGATCTGAAACGTTCTGCCCTCGACAAGGCGCATCCGCGTGCCGCGAAACCGACAAAGCCTGCGCTGGGCGATGAGGCCATGCTGCCACTGAACCCGGAGGCGGAGCCTGTGCCGGACGCATCGTCCGAGGCCCCGCCCGCCCAGAGCAGGCAGGACTAGACGATGGCAGCGAAGGAAAAGCTCGCTGGCCCGCAAGGGCCGGAAGCCGATGACGAGGTGGAAGCCTCGCGCGCGCCCCTCATGGAGCATCTGACCGAGCTGCGCACCCGCCTGATCTGGGTGCTGGGCGCGGTCGCGCTGGCCTTCGTCGGCTGCTTTGCATTTGCCGAGTGGATCTACAACATCCTGCTGGTGCCGTTCGAGAACGCGGCGCGTCAGGTACGCGGTGAAGACCTTCAGCTCCAGCTCATTTTTACCGGGCCGCTGGAGTTTTTCTTCGTCAAGCTGAAGCTGGCCCTGTTCGGTGCGATCATCGTGGCCTTCCCGATGATCGCCTATCAGGTCTGGGCCTTTGTCCGCCCCGGCCTCTACAAGAATGAGCGGCTGGCGTTCGCGCCCTTCCTGATCGCATCACCGGTCCTGTTCGCGGCCGGTATCGCCTTTGTCTATTATTTCATCCTGCCCTTCGTGATGAGTTTCGCGCTGGGGCAGGAGCAGACCGGCGAGGAGGGGCGCACAGCCATCCAGCTCCTGCCACGCGTCTCGGAATATCTCAATCTCGTCACCACTTTGATCCTCGCCTTCGGGATATCGTTCCAGCTGCCCGTATTACTCTCCTTGCTGGGCAAGGTGGGGATCATCAATTCGGGCCAGCTCATCCGCTTCTGGAAGTTTGCGGTGGTCGGGATCGCTATCTTTGCGGGCTTCGTGACCCCGCCTGATCCGATCAGCCAGCTCTTCCTCGGCGCCGCCATGTTCGGCCTCTACGGCCTCTCCATCCTCGCGGTGAAAATGGTCGAGCCGAAGGATGTGGAGGAGTAGGGGTAGGGTCTCTTTTTAGCTCCGCAACGCATCCGCGTTGCTATGTTCCGCGAAAAGTCGCGGGCGGCCAGTCGGCCTTGCGGCCCCTGACGGGGCCGGGAAGCCACCCCGGCGCATAGCGCCGCAAGCGCGAACGCGCGCCCGGCCTCGCGGCCGGAACCGACCCCGCGGATGCGGGGGAGGACAAAAAGAAACCTTACAACGCTCTCCAGCCGATATCGCGGCGATAGACGCCTTCGGGCCAGTCGATTTCCCCAATGGCCGCATAGGCCCGGTCCACGGCCTCGCGAAGCGTGTCGCCCGTGGCTGTTATGTTCAGCACGCGGCCGCCATTGGCGATGAAGTTTCCATCGGCATCGAGCGCGGTGCCGGCGTGGAAGATCATCACGCCCTCGCCATGGCCGGCGTGGTGAAGATTGCCGATGACGCTGCCCTTTTCAGGCGTGCCGGGATAGCCGGGCGCGGCCATCACCACCGTCACGGCGGGTTTGGGGCTCTCCTCGGCGGGCAGAAGCTGGGCGAACTCTCGCGCGCGCATGCCCCCCGTGGCGCAGGCGAGCAGGGCAGGCACGATATCGGCCTCCATCTGCATCATCAGCACCTGGCATTCCGGATCGCCGAAGCGGCAGTTGAACTCGACCACTTTGGGGCCATCCGCCGTTACCATGACGCCGATATAGAGTACGCCGCGATAAGGCATGCCGTCGCCCGCCATACCGCGCAGCATCGGCACGGTGATTTCTTCCTCGACCCGCTTCATAAGTTCGGGCGTCATCACCGGCGCGGGCGCATAGGCGCCCATGCCGCCCGTATTCGGGCCGGTATCGCCTTCGCCGATGCGCTTGTGGTCCTGCGCGGCCGGAAGGGTCAGATAATTGATCCCGTCTGTCATCACGAAGATGGAGGCTTCCTCGCCCTCCATGAACTCCTCGATGACCAATTCCGCCGACGCCCCGCCAAACTTGCCTGACAGCATCTCCGAGAGTTCGGCGTCCGCCTCCTCGCGTGTGGCGGCGATGACGACGCCCTTGCCGGCGGCCAGGCCATCGGCCTTCAGCACGAAGGGCGCGGAAAGCGTATCAAGGAAGGCTTTCGCGCTGGCGATGTCCGTAAAGCGGCCATAGCGCGCGGTCGGCACGCCATAGGCGGCCATGCGGTCCTTGGCAAAGCCCTTGGAGGCTTCCAGCTGGGCTGCGGCCTGCGAGGGGCCGAACACATCAAATCCGCGCGCCCGCAGGAAATCGGCCAGCCCCTTGGCCAAAGGCGCTTCCGGCCCGATCACGATCAGGTCGGGCTCAAGCTGCAGGGCAAGCTTCTGCAGGCCTTCTACATCATCGGCAGCGACGTCAAAGCACGGCCCCAGAAGGTCCATGGCCGGGCTGCCGGGCGCACACCAGATGGTGTCCACAAGAGGGCTCTGCGCGATCTTCCAGGCCAGCGCATGCTCGCGCCCGCCAGAGCCGATGATGAGAATGTTCATGGCCGCCCCTGCTTTCGTCTTTGCGATGGCCGTCTCTTAGCGGGGCTGCACGCCTCTTGTCGACCGCCGGACGGCATACCGGCTAGTCTTTGCCGGAAGCGACTCACGAACCGATATGACCGACCTTACCAACGCACCGGAATATACCGTCTCCGATCTTGCCCGCGCGCTCAAACGCACGGTGGAGACCGAGTATGGCCATGTGCGCGTGCGCGGCGAGCTGGGCCGGGTGACGGTCCCGAAATCCGGCCATATGTATCTCGATCTGAAGGACGCCGAGGCCGTCATTGACGGCGTGATGTGGAAGGGCGTCGTCTCCACGCTGAATTTCCGGCCCGAGGAAGGGCTGGAGGTGATCTGTGAAGGGCGGCTGTCCACCTTCCCCGGCCGGTCCAAATACCAGATCATCATCGAGCGTATGGAGCCGGCGGGCGCAGGCGCGCTGATGGCGCTGCTGGAAGAGCGTAAACGCAAGCTGGCCGCCGAGGGCCTGTTCGCGCCTGAACGCAAGCGCGCCATTCCCTATCTGCCGCGCGTGGTAGGGGTGGTGACCTCGCCCACCGGCGCGGTGATCCGCGATATTCTCCATCGGCTGGATGACCGCTTCCCGGTGCATGTCCTCATCTGGCCGGTGCTGGTGCAGGGCGAGGGGGCTGCTGCCCAGATCGCCGCCGGTATCGAGGGCTTCAACGCGCTTGAGGCCGGCGGGGCGGTACCGCGTCCCGATGTGCTGATTGTCGCGCGTGGCGGCGGCTCTGTGGAGGATCTCTGGGCCTTCAACGAGGAGATCGTGGTGCGCGCGGCGGCAGCGTCTGACATCCCGCTCATCTCCGCTGTCGGTCACGAGACCGATACCACGCTGATCGACTTCGCCTCCGACCGGCGCGCGCCGACCCCGACGGGGGCAGCCGAAATGGCCGTACCGGTGCGCCGCGAGCTGATGGAGCGCATTGAAGGCGCGCGCGCGCGGCTGTCCGGCGCGCTCCTGCGCACGGTAGAGCGCAAGGAGGCCGATCTGCGTTCGGCCTCGCGCGGCCTGCCCCGGCCCGAAAGCCTGCTGGGCGATGCGCGCCAGCGGCTGGATTATGCGCATGAAGCGCTGGTGCGAGGGCTGACCCTGGGCATTGAGCGCAGGCGCGGCACGCTGGAGCGTCTGACCGTCCAGCTGCGTCCACGCAGCCTCGAGCGCGAAATATCGGAGCGCCGCCAGCGGCTCGTTCAAGCCGGCGAGCGTATGCGTTCTGCCAAGCTCCGGCGGCTGGGCGATGATAGCCGCAGGCTGGCCGCTCTGACCTCCACGCTGGAGGCGCTCTCCTATCACAACGTCCTCAAACGCGGTTACGCGATCATTGAGGATGCAAAGGGCAAGCTCGTCCGCTCTGCCGGTGATCTCGCGCCCGGCGACGGTGTCACCTTGCGCCTGCATGATGGTGAACGCGCGGCCGCGATCGCGGGCGGCAGCGTCCCGCCGCGCAAGGAGAAACCAGCCGGAAAATCGAAGCCGGCCAAGGCCGGCAGTGCGCAACAAGGCTCGCTTTTTTAGCGGCTGGCGCTGCACGCGGGCTTCGTGGCGTGCTACATCTCTTTGCGGTGGTCCGCCCCCCGGACCCGATCAGGGAGATATTTTATGCGTGTACTTCTGACCAGTGTTGCCAGCCTGGCATTGCTTGCCGCGTGCAATGGCGAGGCACCTGAGAGCGCCGATGACGCCGCCGAACAGGCCGGCGAGGTCATGGACGATGCCGCCGATACGGCGGCGGAAGCAGGTGAAACGGCAACAGAAGAGGCCTCCGGCCTCGCAGGCGCGGTGGAAGAACACGTTCAGGCCTCCATGGACGCGCCGTCGCTGGAGCAGGTGCTGGCCGATCCGCGCCGCGAGGCCGACCGGGCGCGCGACCAGTATCGCAATCCACGCGAAACGCTGGAATTCTTCGGCGTGGAAGCCGATGACACGGTCGTCGAGGCACTACCCGGCGGCGGCTGGTATGGCCGCATCCTGGCCCCCTGGCTGGCCGCTGAAGGCGAGTATTACGGCCTGAACTATCCGATGAGCGTGTTCGAGCAGCTCTTCCCCAACATTACCGACGAGCAGCGCGCCAGCCTTGAAGGCTGGGAAGCCAGCTTCCCGGGCGTGGCTGAAGGCTGGGGCGGTCCGGCGCAAGGCGGCTATACGTTCGGCTCCATCCCTGAAAGTGCCGCCGGTTCAGCGGACGTGGTGCTCTATATCCGCGCCCTGCACAATCTGGCGCGCTTTGGCATGCTGGAAACGGCCGTTGACGATGCGTGGACCTTGCTGAAACCCGGCGGCGTGGTCGGCGTGGTGCAGCACCGTGCGCCTGCCGACGAGACCGACGACCGCGCCGACGGTTCACGCGCATATTTGCGTGAGGCCGATATCATCGCCGCGTTTGAGGCGCGCGGCTTCGTTCTTGAGGCGTCGTCCGAGATCAACGCCAACCCGAACGACCCTGCCGATCACGATATCGGCGTGTGGGCCCTGCCGCCCTCTCTGGGTGGACCTGAGGAAGGCCGTGAGGCGATGCGCGCTATTGGCGAAAGTGACCGCATGACCCTGCGGTTCAGAAAGCCGTAGGGAGCCAATCAATCGTCGTTCCCGCGCAGGCGGGAACCCGGAGCTGTCGTCAAGGTCTTTGCCTTTTGTCTCTGCACCCTCGCCTGCGCGGGGGTGTCGAGGCTACGGCTAACCCGGCCGGACCCGCGTTTTCCCGGCGCCAGCCGGGATCCAGACTTTTTGAATTCCGCAACGCATCCGCGTTGCGATGTTCCGCAAACCCCCGCCTGCGCGGGGGCAGGCAGTCGCGGGCGCGCGTTCGCGCTTGCGGCGCTGCGCGCCGTTTCTGGGCACCGGCTTGCGCGGTGAAACGCGCTTTCGGTTGAGTTTTCCCATCGGTCCCAGCTTCCCGTCTTAGCCGGGACCCCGGGTGGTTACGTCCGCGTAAAAACCTGCAAGCTATGGCCCCGCCACCGTCGTGCGGTGCATCAGGCGGGCATGACCGTCATAGCCGCCCGTCGCCATGTGCTGGGTGCAGCGATTATCCCACATCAGCAGCATGTCCTTCTCCCATTTGTGGCGGTAGACGAAGCGCTCGTCATGGGTCACGCCGTAGAGCTCGACCAGCAGGAAGAAGGCTTCCTCGTCGGTGAGGCCCTTGACCGTTTTCACATAGCCCGGATTGATGAAAAGCGTCTTGCGGCCGGTTTCCGGATGCACGCGGACAATGGGGTGGCTCTTTGTATTGCGGGCGTCTTCGGATGACTTGATTGTCATGGAGCGATCCTTGGCGTCATTCTCGCCATAGACTCCGTCCGGCGCATAGGCGAGAGCCGCCGAGTGGATCGCCTCCAGCCCTTCCAGCTTCGCCTTCATCTCGTCTGACAACGCCTCATAGGCTGCATAGCCATTGCAGAACAGCGTGTCCCCGCCCACTGGCGGCGTGATCTTGGAATGCAGTATGGTGCCCGCTGGCGGCACATCCTGAAAGCTCCAGTCGGAATGCCAGGCGGCGGCGAAGACGGATGCCGTTTCGTTCGCCTCGCGCTTCACCTCGATAATGTGGGGATGCCCTTCAATGGGCGTGATGAACGGGTCGTCGCCGAAGGGCCCGAAATACCGGGTGAAGCGCTCCAGATCGGCGTGGCTCATCTTCTGGCCGGGGAAGGCGAGCACCAGATGCTCCAGCCAGGCTGCGCGTATGGCTGCAATCTCGTCTGCCGTCAGGGGGCTGGACAGATTCACGCCGGTGACGGATGCGCCAAGGCTGGCACCGCTGGGCGTCACCTTGATGTCTGATGTGGCCATGGCCGGTCTCCTCCCGCTTTTTACCGGCAAGGCTGCAGGCGGGAGGGACCGGGGTCAAGCGGCGCGCGCGCTACCCCACATGCTGCATGTGGTGCAGCCATTGCAGATGGTGTTCGTAATGGCGCAGCATGTCCCGGATCAGCTGGTTTTTTGAATAGCCGAACACGTCATAGTGCTGCCCGCCTTCGCGCAGGAAGACTTCGGCCCGGGCATAGGAATTGTCATCGGTCTGCGTGCGTTCGATCTCGGCGTCCGAATTGGCCTCATAGGCCTTCAACGCTACGCCATAGATGAAGTCCGGATCGTCACCATGCGCCACCCGCAAGGATAGCCGGCCATCCTCGCTCTCGATCGTGGCCGTGTGGCCCAGCTTCTCCATTTCCGGGATCAGCTCGCGAAAGGCAGGCTCGGCCGTGGCGTTGATCCAGCTTTCCACCTCCGCCGGGGCAGGGCGCGAGAACATCAGCCGCAAACGGACCTTCCACGGTACGGCAACGCCTTCAACGGGCATTTGCGCCGCACTTTGCTGACCGGCCTTACGGGCCGTCTCCATGGACCAGGCACGCACCAGCCCGATAAAGGCCAGGCCAATGACCAGCGTGAAGGGCAGGGCCGCCGCGATCGTGGCTGATTGCAGAGCAGCCAGCCCGCCCCCGATCAGCAATACAGCCGCCACCACGCCTTCCAGCAGGGCCCAGAACAGGCGTTGCCAGATGGGCGGCGTCAGCGCGCCGCCTGCCGCCAGCGTGGACTTCACCAGAGACCCGGAATCCGACGAGGTGACGAAGAAGGTCGTGATCAGAACAATGGCGATGACCGACGTCACCGAAGCCAGTGGCAGCGTGTCCAGCAAGGCAAACAGTGCCAGTTCCGACTGCCCGCCGCGCACGGCCTCCAATATCGGGCTGGCGGCATTGCCCATCACTTCCAGAAGCGCTGAATTGCCGTAGACCGTCATCCACAGGAAGGTGAACAGGGTCGGGCCGAACAGGGCGCCGATGATGAATTCGCGAATGGTGCGTCCGCGTGAGATACGCGCGATGAACATGCCCACAAACGGCGACCAGGAAATCCACCAGCCCCAGTAGAACAGCGTCCACGCGCTGATCCACTCGCCATCGCCATAGGCGTCGACATTGAAGGTCAGTGTCGCCAGCTGGTCGACATAATGACCGATATTCTGGACGTAGGCGCCGATCAGGAAGAGCGTCGGCCCCATGATCAGAACGAAGGCGAGAAGCCCGATGGCCAGATAGAGATTGATCTGGGACAGCCGCCTGATCCCCTTGTCAAGGCCGGCCAGTACCGAGGTGGTGGCCATCAGCGTGATGATGGCGATGAGGGTGACCTGCACCGGCGCGGAAATCTCCAGACCGAAAACGGCATTGAGACCCGCATTGATCTGGGTGACGCCATAACCGAGCGAGGTGGCCACGCCGAACAGCGTGCCCAGAATGGCAATCACATCGACCAGATGGCCTATGGGCCCGTAAATGCGGTCACCGATCAGCGGATAGAGCGCGGAGCGTATGGTCAGCGGCAGGCCGTGGCGGAAGGCGAAATAGGCAAGGCTCAGGCCCACGATCACATACACCGCCCAGGCGTGTATCCCCCAGTGGAAGAAGGTCAGCACCATGGATTGCTGGGCTGCCGCCTGGGTTTCCGGTGCGGCGCCGGGCGGGCTGAGATAGTGCGTGATGGGCTCGGCAACGGCGAAGAACATCAGGCCGATGCCCATCCCGGCAGAGAACAGCATGGCAAACCAGGCCATGAAGCTGAATTCCGGTACGCTGTCATCGGGGCCCAGCTTGATGCGCCCCCAGTCGGACAGAGCGACGACAAGCGCAGCGATGAGGAACATCCCGATGCCCACCGAATAGACCCAGCCGGCCGTATCGGTGATGAAATCGCGTGCGGCGGTAAACACGATCTCCGCCTGGTCGCCGGCCATCAGCACGGCGGCCACACCGCCAATCGCCAGAATGGCAGCGGGAATGAAGACGGCCGGTTCGATCTGCTTCGTCATGGCGGGGCCTTTTCTGATGCGGTTCAGGCGGTGTTTGACTGGCTCTCGTCGCGGCGCCAGTCGTTAAGGACCGGACCTAGTGCGGATTTGAGGGGGTCAAGGAAGGGCTCGAACGCCTTCCATTGCTCCAGGCCGGAGCGGTAGAGGGGCTGGCGCACCTGTTCGGAGCTGGCAGTGCGTACTTCCCGGCGGGTCTTGTGGAAATCGACGCAAGCCTGCTCGAATGGCAGACCGCAGAAATCGAGAATGCGCCGGACCTGGCCCTCGATATCGTCCACCACGTCTTCATGGATGACGCGCAGGACTTCGCCGGGCAGTACCGCATCCCAATGGTCCATCAGCTCCACATAGGCGCGGTAATAGCGCCCGATCTCTTCAAGCCCGTAGGTAAATTCCTGCCCTTCGGCGAAGAGCTGCTTGAAGCCGGAGAAGCAGCACGCCATCGGATGGCGGCGCGCATCGATAATCTTGGCGTTCGGCAGGATCAGCTTGATAAGGGCTATGTGCCGGAAATTGTTTGGCATCTTGTCGGTGAAGAAGGCGGCGCCCTTGCGGTGGATCGCCGTCTCCTCGATATAGCGCCGTCCCATGGCGGCGAGTTCTTCACCCTCCAGCTCGGCGAGGACACGCGGATAGCGCGTGCGGTCAGAGCGGTCCCGTCCGCGAAGGGAATGGGCAGCCGACAGGATGTTGGGTAGCTCCAGCGTGCCATCGACCTGGCTGTGAGAAGCGAGGATTTGCTCGAGCAGGGTGGAGCCTGCGCGCGGCAGGCCGACGATGAAGATCGGAGCAGGGTCGTCATGGCCTTTGCCGGACTGTCTGGCGAACAGCTCCGGCGTGCACAGGGCTTTCTGCGCTTCGAGTTCTTCTTCCATCTGTTCGGAGGTATAGCGCGTCTGACGGCGCTTCAGCTCATTGCCACGCGCGTACGCCTCAAACGCGCTTTCATAATCCTTGCGGTCCTCATGCGCCTTGCCGAGCGCAAAGTTCAGGTGGATGCGCTGGGCGTGGGAGAGGGCGGTCTTGCCCTCCTGCGCCTGCATCGCGGTCAGCTCGTCATCGGAAAAGCGGTAGGTTTTCAAATTGGCCAGCGCATACCAGGCGTCTGCGTGATCAGGCTGGCTGGCAATCGCCGCCTTGTATGAGGCTATGGCCTTCTCGCTCTCACCGGCTGTCTTCAGCGCATGTCCGCGCGAGGTCAGGGTGGCGGGATCACCGGGCAGTTTCTCCAGCACCTTGTCGAACGCGCAGAGGGCTGTTTCGAAATCACCGGTCTGCATGGCCTCGATGGCATAATGCGACAGGAAGACCGGATTGCCGGGATCAAGATCGTGCAACTCGCGCGCCTGCTCGAGGGCGGCGGCAAACTTCTGGCGCTTGCGCAGGACCTGTATGTAGTCGAGCCGCACCTGGATATTGTCCGGCTCGAAGGTGCGCGCGTTTTCCAGAAGAATCTCGGCATCGTCGGTGACGTTGAAGCGCATGCCGATCTCGGCCAGCAGGCGCATCGCCTCGACATGTCTGGGATTGGCTTTGAGGAAATTGCGGCACAGCGTCTCCGCCCGGACCAGCCGGCCCTCGTAAAGATGGTGCATCACGGCCACGACGGGCTTCGGCAGCGCGGTCACACGCTGGCCTTGCGCGCGTGCCTGCCCTGCTTCAGCGGTCCGCCCCAGACCTGCGAGAATATCCGCCTGCGCGGCCCAGCTCGCGGTGAGGGCGGGGTTGTACTGGCAGGCGCGGGCATAGGCGTGCAGGGCCTGTTCGTTCTGCCCGCGTGCGCGCAGCAGATGGCCTTCCTCCTGCCAGGCGCGGCCAAATTCAGGCTGGGCGGTTTTCAGCCGGTCGAGAGCCCTTTGCGCATCCTCATGGCGTTCCAGATAGCGGTGACAGACCGCAGCCATGTAGAGCGCTTCACCATGCTCCGGTTCAGCGTCCAGGACAGGCATGACCATTTCCAGCGCTTCAGCGAAGGCGCCGGCCATGATCTTTTCCTGCGCGGCCTTCAACACCGCATCATGTGAATGGGAAGTTCCGGTCAAATCATGCCCCGCCAGAGAAAGAGAAAGCGCCCCGCACCGCGGGACGCTTTCCATTATCGGTCCTGAATCCGATCAGACAACACCGGACGGTGTCCCTGATCAGTACTGGACACCGACGCGGATGCCGACGGTGCGCGGACGCATCACCGTTACCCGTTCGCGGTCGAACACGAAATTGTTGCTGAGTTCGGCACGCTCATTGGTGATGTTGTCAGCGAACAGTTCAACCCGCCATTGCTCCGCTGCCAGACCGGCAGAGAAGGACAGCACGGTATAGCTGTCGAGATCGGCCGAATTGATGTCGATCACGTCACTGCGGGACCGGTCCGAATAGACGATCTGCGGCATGACGTGAGCCGTCCAGCCATTGGCGGTGCTCCACTCATAGCGGGCGCGCAGATTGCCCTGCACGTTCGGGGCGAATGCCAGCTCGGCGCCTGCCGTGACGTCGTCGGTCGGTGTGATCACGCGGGTGATCTCGGTATCAAGGAACGAGAACGCACCGGCGACGGTCAGGCCCGGCACGCTGGACGGTGCCCAGGTGATGTCGCCCTCGACGCCGCGGATTTCCGCGTCCGCTGCGTTGTCCGAGAAGAACAGGTTCACGATGCTCGGATCGAAGATCGTGGTCTGAAGCCGGTCGATCTCGACATAGAAGGCGCTGCCGTTGAACCGCAGCTGGCGGTCAAACAGCTCGGTCTTCCAGCCGAACTCGTAATTGCGCACATCGTCGGTATCGAGCGCGAAAGGCACGGTGTAGCCGCCGGGGCCGGCTGCGCCGCCCGGACGGTTCAGCAGGCCTGGCCGGAAACCTTCCGAGTAGGTGGCGTAGAACAGCGTGGTGGCTGTCGGTGTCCACGTGCCTGTGACCTTGGTGATTACACCGTCGGTCTGGGCCGAGGTTGGCGCCCCGAACGGATTGCCTTCAGCATATTGCGCGCTGATATTGGTGCCGCCCAGCTGGGCGTCGACCCGGTCAGCCAGAGGTACGGCCGTATTGGGGCCGAAAACCGGTGATACGCGGTTGAAGAAGGACGAGTTCGCACTGCCTTCCAGATCAACTTCCACATCATACCACCGGGCGCCGACGGTAATGGCAAAGACATCGGGAATGACGTCGAGTGTCACCTCGCCGAACAGCCCGAGCTGCTCATCGGTACGGCGTACATCGTTGCGGAAGTTCACGCCGTTGGGGAAGGGGCCCGGATCGCTGAAATAGCCGGCCTGGGCGTTTCCTGTAACACCGGGAGGCGCCGTCACGTTGGTGAGCGGATAGTTGGGCAGGAACCCGACCGACACGCCGTCCGCACCGACCGTGGACATCGAGCCGGGATAGTGGAAGTCATTGCGCTCTTCCAGCGTCAGATCGCTGTAGAAGGCGCCGAAGGTGGCGCGCAGGCGGCGATCCTGTGGCGTTGTCGCGCGCAGCTCATGCGTCCATACCTCGGTTTGCGAGGTGGAGTTCACGAACAGGTTGGGCGCATAGCAGGTTCCCGTCGGGGCCGCGTGGCCCGTATAGCCGGGATACACCACCGAGGTGTCACAGATGTAATAGGGCAGGTACTGGCCGACGAAGAGATAGTCGGAATAGTCGATGCGCTGATCGGTGGAGCGGTCGGTGAATGCGCCGGTGTAAACCACGTCCAGCATCCCTACACGCCCTTCGGCGGTCCAGTTCACGTTCTGGAACTCGTCCTCGATGCGGTCCTGTTCAAAGCGCTGGATTTCCAGATCGCCCAGTTCCGGATCGACAAAGAAGACGCCGTCGGACTCAACGCGCTGCTGTGCGTAACCGACGGTCAGGCGCCAGTCCGTGTTGAACTCGTAACGCCCCGAAATGCGGAAGCCCGCATAGGTGGTGTCATTGAAATTGTCCTGCACCAGCCCGGCATTGTCCGCTTCGACGAAGGTGACACCGGACAGGTCGGCGCCGGCCTGAAAGCCTTGGCGCTGGGGTGAAACCGGCACGCCATTGTCGCGCACCGTGCCTGCGGCCCGGAAGCGGCCAGACTCCGATGCATCGCGCGTACCCGCCACATTGTCGATATAGCCGCCCTGATTGTCGACATAGGCGACCGCGCGAATGGCAAAATTATCGCCGAACGGCAGGTTCACGACAGCTTCGAGCTGATTGCTCATATCGCCGTCCTGGGTGAAGGATACGCCCGCCTGGGAGGATGCGGAGAACTCGCCCAGAACCGGCTTGTTGGTGATCAGGCGTACCGTACCGGCCTGCGAGCTGGCGCCATAAAGCGTGCCCTGCGGCCCGGGCAGAACCTCCACGCGCTCCATGTCGGCCGCGTAGACATCCAGATTGCGGCCCGGCTGCGCCAGCGGCTGCTCGTCCAGATAGAAGGCCACGTTGGGCGACAGGCCCGCGACTCCGGCAACCGTCAGGTTCGGCGTCGTCGACGCAATGCCGCGGATATAGATGGTGCTCTGGCCCGGCCCGCTGCCGCCGGCTGTGATGCCGGGCAGCTGGGTCAGATAGTCGGTGAAGGTATTGACCCGCAGCTCGTCGAGCGCACTGGAGTCGAGCGCATTCACGGCTACAGGAATGGATTGAGCGTCGGCCTCGGTCTTGGTGGCCGTCACGGTGATGACTTCAACCTGCGCGTTGGCAGCGCCAGCCGCTCCCGCGGCCGCCATCGTTGCAGAAAGTATCGTGCTGGTGAGCACCCGTTGCTTGAACGATCTCAAAGGTCCGCCCTTTTTTTGCTGAATGGTTCGAGGCGGAGTTATAGGGATCGCGCCGCGTCTGGCCAGAATTGCTTCCTGCAAAAAGCAATATCTCAGCCCAGTTTGCGCGGGACTCTGTTCGTAGATGCATATAAGTGCAAGAAAATGCGGCAATAATTTCCAATGTGATAGTAATGCAACGCTATCAGATGCATTCTGCACATAGCAGTAAGCATGCGGTATTCCGAGTGCATATCCATCGTGAGCGAAGCATTTTTGCGAGTCGCTGGCGCGTCTGTGCGGCCTGTTCTACAACGCGGGTGTTCCGCCAGACTGGATGAGCTTCGTGAAGGATCATGACGAAATACTGATCGCCCTGCGCCGGATAATCCGGGCGGTGCATCTGCGTTCAAAGAAGCTGGAAAAGGAGACCGGGCTCACCGCGCCGCAATTTATCGTGTTGCAGGCGCTGGCCCGCCGCGGGTCGATGAAGCCCAGCGCCCTGTCGCGCGAGATATCCCTGGGCCAGCCGACGGTCACCGCGATTCTCGACCGTCTGAAGCGCGCCGGGCTGATTGAGCGCACCGCCAGCGCCAGTGACCGGCGCAGCACGCCCGCGCAGATCACGGCGGAAGGCCTGGCCGTAATCGAAACCTCGCCCGAATTGTTGCAGACCGGCTTTCTGAAGGCCTTCCGCAAGCTCCCCGACTGGGAGCAGCACATGCTCATCGGCGCGCTGCAACGCGTGGCCGAACTTATGGACGCAAGCGATGTCGATGCATCACCGATCCTCACGGGCGGGTCCGAAATGGTGAAGCCCGCACCAGACGCGGCGCGCGCGCCGAAGGCCTGACTTGCAGTGGCGTGACGCTGCGGGCTAAACCGGGCGCGCAAAACCGCTTTTCCTGTCCCTTCAGTCCGGCTGGCACACTTCATGTTCAAGAAAATCCTGATTGCCAATCGCGGCGAGATTGCCGTTCGCGTCATCAAGACCTGCAAGCGCATGGGGATAAAGACGGTCGCGGTCTACTCGGAGGCGGACGCGGACAGCCTCGCGGTAGAGATGGCCGATGAGCGTGTGTTCCTGGGCGGATCGCTGCCCGCCCAGTCCTATCTCGACATGGACAAGATCATTGCGGCGGTAAAGGACACCGGCGCCGAGGCCGTCCATCCCGGCTTCGGCTTCCTGTCGGAAAACGCGAAGTTTGCCGAGCGCCTGAAAAAAGAGGGCATTGGCTGGATCGGGCCGAACGCGCACGCCATCTCGGCCATGGGCGACAAGCTGGAGAGCAAGAAGCTCGCAGCCGCCGCCGGTGTCAGCACCGTGCCCGGCTTCAAGGGCGAGATTGTCGATGACCAGCAGGCGGTCGAGGTGGCAGGCGATATCGGCTATCCGGTAATGATCAAGGCCTCCGCTGGCGGCGGCGGCAAGGGTATGCGCATTGCGTGGGATGAGAGCGAGGTGCGCGAGGGCTTCCGCGCCGCCCGTTCCGAAGCGAAATCATCCTTCGGCGATGAGCGCATACTGATCGAGAAATTCGTCGAGAAGCCGCGCCATATCGAGATACAGGTGCTCGGCGACAAGCACGGGCATGTCATCCACCTCAATGAGCGGGAATGCTCGGTTCAGCGGCGTAACCAGAAGGTTCTCGAAGAAGCGCCGTCTCCGTTTCTGGACAAGAAGACGCGCGAGAAGATGGGCGAACAGGCCGTCGCGCTGGCAAAGGCGGTCGACTATGACAGCGCCGGAACGGTGGAGTTCATCGTCGACCCGAACAAGAATTTCTACTTCCTCGAGATGAATACCCGTCTGCAGGTGGAACATCCGGTCACCGAGCTGACCCATGGGCTTGATCTGGTAGAGCAGATGATCCGCGTCGCGTCTGGCGAAAAGCTGGAACTGGCGCAGAAGGATGTGACCATCAAGGGCTGGGCGGTGGAGGCACGGCTCTATGCCGAGGACCCGTATCGCGGCTTCCTGCCCTCCATCGGGCGTCTGGTACGCTATGTGGAGCCTGCAGAAGGCCCCAGCGGGCCCGGCACGCTGCGCATCGATTCCGGTGTGCGCGAGGGCGATGAAATCTCCATGTTCTATGACCCGATGATCGCCAAGGTGATCGGGCAGGGCGATACACGCGAGAAGGCCATCGACGCCCTCTCCGCCGCGCTGGACCGGCTGGACGTGGCGGGGCTTCAGTCGAATGCCCCTTTCCTGGCCGCCGTGCTGGACGAGCCCGATTTCCGCAAAGGTGCCATCCATACCGGTTATATCGCGGAACATTTCCCCGATGGCTTCCATGGCACCGCGCCGAAGGAAAGCCAGTGGCGCGCCTTTGTGGCGGCCTCGGCCCTGATCCACACGGTCTTTGTCGAGCGTGCCGCGCGCATTGAAGGGCGCATTACACCGGGCATGGGCGACGGCAAGCCGCAGAACTGGTCGGTTCTCATTGATGACCAGCAATTTGCTGTCGAGATAACGCTTGAGCGCGGCCTTGATGGCGGGTTCGCGGCGACAGTCTACATGCCGGGCCTCGCGGCTGAACCGGTCAATCTGGAAACCGGCTGGAAGCCGGGCGATCATGTCTTCGAGGCGAAGCTCGGCAAGGAGAGCTTCAGCCTGTCGGTGGAAGACCGCACGCAGGGCTACTGGCTTCGCCACCGGGGTTTTGCATCGCTGGTGCGGGTCTACTCCCCGCGCGTGGCCGAACTTGCCGCCCGCCTGCCTGAACGCCCGGAACCCGATACCAGCAAGCAGATCATCAGCCCGATGCCGGGCCTGATAGTGTCGGTCGCCGTGGAACCCGGCCGCGAGGTGAAGGCCGGTGAAGTCCTGCTGACGGTCGAGGCCATGAAGATGGAAAACGTGCTGCGCGCCGAGCGCGACGGCACAGTGAAGACCGTTTCGGTCAAGGCCGGCGACAGTGTGGCGGCCGACGAGCTGCTGGTAGAGCTTGAGTAACCTGTCACCAGATTTTGGTTGACCATTCACGCTTTGCAGGCAGAGGCTGGATCAAGGATTGAATCGCGTATCCGGCCCCCTCGAGCCTCTTGCGCGCCAGTCCGGTTTGTTTTGACCACTTCCCGGAGGGACAAAGACATGAACTTCATGGACGCCGTAAAATCGGTCTATTCCAACTATGTGGGCTTTCACGGACGCGCCCGCCGCAGCGAGTATTGGTGGTGGTACCTGTTCTACCTAATCGTTTATGGCGTGCTGTATGCCATTGATCTGAGCGTGATCGGCTTCCCGGCGCTGTCGGGCCTCTTTGCTCTGGCCAGCCTTCTGCCCGGCATTGCAGTGGGTGTACGCCGCCTGCATGACACAGGCCGTTCGGGCTGGTGGCTGCTGATCGCACTTATTCCGCTGGTTGGCGCGATCGTGCTGATCATCTTCTTCGTCATGGACAGCCAGCCGGGCGTGAACCAGCACGGCCCCAATCCCAAGGGTGTTGTCGCCGCCGCAACCGACGCGGTAACGGGCGGCTAGGTTCTGTACCCATAAACGGGATTCCCAAATCAGCTGGGTCGTGATTCAAGCTCCTTGAA
>NZ_BMFS01000016.1 GCF_014639075.1 Glycocaulis albus | reverse complement strand
CTCCCTTCAAGGAGCTTGAATCACGACCCAGCTGATTTGGGAATCCCGTTTATGGGTACAGAACCTAGTCGCGCCGCAGCAGCGGTCTCACCGCTATCGTGAAGGAGGTTGCGAACATGGCGATGATGACGCGGGCAATGATCGTGAAGAACACCAGCGTGAATTGCGGCTCGCTCGTCCACTGGCGCAGCGCAGCGCGATAGGTCGGCGGCAGATCGGTACTGGTGATGAAGCGGTAAACTGCACCCGAAGCGTCCTGCACGACCAGAAGCCAGCCTGGCTGGAACAGCGCGCACATGACCAGAAGAATGGGCGCCAGAATGGCCGAAATAGCCAGCGTCATCGATGCCGAGAACGGGCGTAAAAGCAGGCGGTTCATTTCAATCAACTCCCTCAAGCCATTCCGGCCGGCGGCACTAATCCCCTCATGCCGCTGATCAGCCCCGAGCCATCATCCTAACAAACATGAAAGGGCCCGTCGCCTGTCAAGGCAACGGGCCCTCGAGATTACCGGTGAAAGGCCACCTACTCGATCCGGGTGATGGTGATCTCCACCCCGTCGGCGCGCCATTCATCCGTGGTGACACTTTCGCCGACTTCGGACGGTTCGAACGGATTGCACAGCTCGGTTTCCTGCACGGTTATGCAAAGCACACCGTCTTCATAGGTCCACTGGCCCTCATTACCCATTTCGTTGGTAAAGCGGCCATCGGCATGGAAAGTCGAGGTGTAGGAATAGCCCGACTGCGTTTCCGTGCTTTCATATACGTGCCCGGAGGGGCCGTCGGCCAATGCCGCGCCGGTTATCCCCAAACTGGCGACAAGTCCCGATACGATCAGCTTCATGTGTGTTCTCCCCGACTGGTCTTCATGCATGCAAGCCTGCCTCATGACAGGCCATGGCCTCATGGTTAACAGGCGCGCAGCGGAGTCAACCCAAATCGGAAAAATGCGGTATGGCGTACTGGTATGAGTGTGTAACGCACGCTATAGACACCGACAGCTATCTGTAGGCGTGCCTTCGCGGCCCGCCGTCAAAAAAGAAACGTGGAGCTGACATCATGGCCGCCCTGATCGCCCTTGGCCTTTGCTTTGGCCTTTTCGCGCTTTTCAACCTGATCGAGTTCAAGCGCCTCGACTAGCCCCTGACGGCCAGCAACCGGCACCGGAGCGTCCATGTCCGCCACACTTCTTGATGTCCTGCTGCTGGTCATCGGCATCATCATCATCCTGTTTGGCGGCGATTATCTGGTGCGCGGGGCAACGGCGGTCGCCAAACGCACCGGCGTCCCGTCGCTCCTGATCGGCCTCACGATCGTTGCCTTCGGCACCAGTGCGCCGGAAATGGTGGTCAGCGTGTTTGCCGCAATCGCGGGCTCTCCCGGCCTTGCCGTGGGCAATATCGTCGGCTCGAACATAGCCAACATCCTTCTCGTGCTGGGCTTGCCGGCCCTGATTGCCGCGATGGGCACGACCGCCAAGGGCGTGCGCAGCAACGCCGTGATTGCGCTGGGCGCTGCTTTGCTTTTCATCGCGCTGTGCTGGGACTGGGAGGCCAATGCGCCCGGTGCGCTCAGCCTGCTTGAAGGCGCCATCCTGTCGGCGATGATTATCGCCTACATCGTCTATCTGGGCGTTGTGGCGATGGGTTCGCGCGAGGATCCGCTAGTTGCCGAGCTTGCCAGTGCCGACGCCGTGGAGGGTCTTCCCAAATCGGCGCTCGGGATCGGGTTCAGCCTGGTAGTGGGCCTCATAGCCCTGCCCATCGGGGCGAATCTCATCGTTGAGGGCGGTGCCAGCCTTGCCATAACCTTGGGTGTTTCAGAGGCGGTGGTGGGGCTTACCCTGCTCGCCATCGGCACGTCGCTGCCGGAGCTGGCCACCTCTGTCGTTGCGGCTGTGCGCCGGCAGGCCGACATGGCTATCGGCAATGTTATCGGCTCAAATATCTTCAACATCCTGGCAGTAGGCGGCATTACCGGCCTTGCCGCGGGCGGGTTCTCGGGCGGCGTTGCCATTGATCCGAGCTTTTTCCGCCTGGATTTGTGGGTGTTTCTTGCCAGCGCGATCTTCATCACCCTTGTGGTGTTCTCGCGCAGGCCGATGGGCCGTGTGACCGGCGCGGTCCTGTTACTGGCTTATGGAGCTTACCTCGCCGCCCTGCTCTACCTCACTTTGGGCGCGGCCTGATCTGGGCTCAGCTGTCCGGGCCGATCTTGTAGTGCTGGCCTACCAGCATGAGCGTACCCAGAGCGCCGGCGATGGCCAGACCGATTCCGGTCCACAACTCCCAGCCGATCAGAATGACCAGGAGCAGCCCGGCGAGGCCCAGGCCGAGCGGAATGGCCCAGATGAAGAGCTGGCGCACGCCGATACCCGATGGTGATTTCAGTTCGTCAGACATGACAGGCTAGTACTCCGGCTCTGAGCGGTAAGGCCAGCCCGGCGGCAGATCGGCCGGCATCTGGCCAGGAAAGGCGGGCGCGCGCTTCTCCAGAAAACTCATCACGCCTTCGCGCGCGTCCTCGCTCATGCCCCGGCGCAATATCGCCCGGCTTTCCAGCCGGTGGGCGTCCATGGGGTGGGATGCACCCAGCATCTGCCACGCCAGATAGCGGTTCATGGAGACCGAAACGGGTGCTGCCGTCTCCACGATGAGCCGGGCACGCTCATAGGCGCGCTCCATCACCTTGTCTGCCGGGACCAGCTCGCTCACCAGCCTTTTCTCCAGCGCTTCCTCGCTCAGAAAAGTGCGCCCCGTCAGGCCCCAGTCGAGCGCCGTCTCGATACCCACCACGCGCGGCAGGAACCAGCTGGCGCACCCGTCCCACGCGATCCCGCGCCTGGTGAAGGGATAGGCCATTTTCGCGCCTTGCGCCGCGATGCGAATATCCATGGGCAGGATCATGGTCGCGCCAATGCCGACCGCCGCGCCATTGATGGCGGCAATGACCGGCTTGGCCGAGTTGAAGATGCGCAGGTTGAGAAGACCACCAAAATCACGCCATTTCGGGTCGGCTTCATCCAGCTCGCCGCTGGCGGCAGCCTGCGACACGGCGTTGAACGTTTCCGCGCCGAGCGACAAATCCGCGCCTGCACAGAACGCCTTGCCCGCACCGGTCACGATCACGCAGCGCACATCCGGGTCGGCATCGGCCGCGTCGAAGGCGGCCGCCATCTCCTCGCCCATTTCCCGGGTGAACGCATTCATCGCATCCGGCCTGTTCAGCGTCAGAAGCGCGATGTGGTCCGCAACCGAATAGGTGATGGTCGAATAGCTCATTGTCCCTCCCCGGACGGCAGCGTGTAGGCCAGTGTGTAATTGTGCGCACCGTCGACGATGTCCAGCAGGAACTCGCCCGCAATGCCGGTCAGTTCACCGGCGCCAGAGCCCGGCACGACGGTTATCGAGAGCGATTGCGCGCCCGCATCCATCACACCGCGATGGACCAGCGAGAATGCCCCTTCCCGGGCCTCCAGGCGCCCTTCCAGACGCTCGATGAGCACATAGGCGCCAGACCCTGCCGCAGAGTCGAACACGCCCAGCATCTCGCCTGAGGCCGTTCCCTCAAAATCCCCGCTGAAAGTCTTGGTCACGTTGTAGCGCGTATGCGCGCCGGGCTCAGCCTCGCCTTGCGGAGTCATCTGGACGGTGAAACTGCCCGTAGCGGCATGTGTGGTCATCGCTTCATCCTCCGCCATCGCAGCAGGAAAGAGAAGTGTGAGCGCCGCCATCAGGCCCGTCAGGTACCGGATCATCTCTTCCTCCCGCCTGTTAAAACTGGCGGCAAGGATGGGCGGGGGAGAGGGAGGTGTAAAGCGGCGGAGCCGGTCTAGACGTTGAACTTGAACAGGAGCACGTCGCCGTCCTGAACCACGTATTCCTTGCCTTCCTGGCGCAGCTTGCCCGCTTCCCGCGCACCGGCCTCGCCGTTCAGCGCGACATAATCGTCAAACGCGATGGTTTCGGCGCGGATGAAGCCCTTTTCAAAATCACCATGGATCACACCGGCCGCACGCGGAGCCTTCCAGCCCTTGCGGATGGTCCAGGCACGTGCCTCTTTCGGTCCGGCGGTGAAATAGGTCTGCAGGTCCAGCAGCCGGTAGCCGGCATGGATCAGACGGTTCAGGCCCGGCTCGGCAAGGCCCAGCGATTCCAGATACTCAGCGCGTTCATCCGCGTCCAGAAGCGCAAGCTCGGCCTCGATCTTGGCCGAGATGGTGACGCAGACGGCGCCTTCCTCCGCGGCGCGCTTTTCCACCGCCCGGCTCATCTCATTGCCGGTAGCCGCACTCTCCTCATCGACATTGGCGATGAAGAGGACCGGCTTGGAGGTAAGCAGCTGGAGCATGCGCCATTCGCGGCGCTGGTCTTCGGGCACTTCGGCAAAGCGGGCGGGCTGACCCTCGCGCAGCTTGTCCAGCGCCAGATCAATCAGCGCGACTTGCGCCTTGGCGTCCTTGTCGCCGGATTTCGCCTTCTTCTCGACATTGGCGCGGCGTTTTTCGAGGCTCTCCATGTCGGCGAGCATCAGCTCGGTCTCGACCGTCTCGAAATCCGCCAGCGGATCGACCTTGCCCGCCACGTGGGTCACGTCATCATCGACAAAGCAGCGCAGCACGTAAACGACGGCATCAACCTCGCGGATATTGGCCAGAAATTGATTTCCCAGCCCCTCGCCCTGGCTGGCGCCCTTCACGAGACCGGCAATATCCACAAAGCTCATGCGGGCCGGGATGATATTGGCCGAACCGGCGATTCCGGCGAGCTTTTCAAGGCGCGGCTCGGGCACTGCCACATCGCCCACATTCGGCTCAATCGTGCAGAACGGATAGTTCGCCGCCTGGGCAGCCGCCGTCTGGGTGAGCGCGTTGAAGAGCGTCGATTTGCCCACATTCGGCAGGCCGACAATACCGCATTTGAAGCCCATGGATGGCCCCTGTCAGATGGAAGGTTTCACGAAGCTGGCGTGGGGTTAGACGCGTGAGGGGCAAGCGTCAATGGAGCGGATGATGTCAGGCACGCATCACGTCTGTGTGCGCGAAATCCCCGCCCTTGAACAATAGGGGTTCGCCGGTGCTTGTCGCCAGCGCATAGGCAAAGCAGTCACCCAGATTGAGCTGGGCAGGATGACCTGACCCTTTTCCGTAAAGCCGGTAGGTCCGCCGCGCAATCGCCCCGTGTTCGGCATCAATCGGGATCAGCGCAAGACCCAGCTCCTCCACGAGGCTATCGAACGCCGCCACACTGTCGGGTGCGCCCTGCCGCTCCACGCGGATAGCAAGCTCCATCCAGTTGATAACGGACATTTTTGGACTTGGGTCAGCGATGATCTGGTCGAGAAAGTCGGGCCCCTCGGCCTCGCGCAGGACAATGGCGAGGACGGCAGAGGCGTCCACGATCATTTCGGCAGACCGATCTCGTCATAGTAGAGGTCACCATGATCAGCGGAATGACCACTGCCCTCCATCCCGGCCGCGACACGCTCCACCAACGCCCTGATGCGGTCCTGACGGGCAGTCTCACCCCGTTCGGCGCGGGCGATCTCGACCTCCAGCGCGGCGCGCACGGCATCGGTGATGCTCTGCCCCTTAAGCTCGGCGAGCTTGCGGGCCAGCGCGTCTGTCTTTGGATCCTTGATGCTCAGCGACATCGGGCAACCTATATCGCAAATCAGGTTGCCTGACCAGTCCAGTGCCGCGAAGGCACCGCTATTGAGCGCTTACTCTTCCTGTCCGCCGGGTGCGGGCGCCAGATGGGTGACCCGGGTCTGGAAGGCATCGAACTCCCCACCCGCCAGCAGGGGGAAGCTGCGCGCTATCGCATCGGTCAGAGTTTCGAACCAGACGGCATCGGCCTTGGGGAAATCGGAGAGCACATAGCTGGTGACCATGTTCTTGTCGCCGGGATGACCAATGCCGATGCGCCCACGCCGGAAATCCGGGCCGATATGGGCGGCAATCGAGCGGATGCCATTATTACCGCCATGCCCGCCGCCAGCCTTCAGGCGGAACTTGCCGGGCGCCAGATCCAGCTCGTCATGGAAGACTGTCACGGCCTCCGGGCCGACGCGGTAGAAATCGGCCGCCGCCCGCACGGCAAGGCCGGAATTATTATAATAAGTCAGAGGCTTCATCAGCAGGGCCTTTTTCGGCCCGGAAATGGTCTGGACCAGGCCTTCGCTGATCGCGGACTGGAACTTCTCCCGCCACGGACCAAAGCCGTGCAGGGCGGCGATCACATCGAGCGTCATGAAACCCGCATTATGGCGGTTCTTCAGATATTTGCTTTCGGGATTGCCCAGACCGGCAATGATCAGCATGTCATGCCCCTTGCGAGCCGGCCCGGCCCTGGCCGGTCATGAAAAAGGCGGCTGCAGGTCATCCCGCGCCGCCCTTTTCCGGTTTGGAACGGCCAGCAGCAAAGACTGCCAGCGTAATCAGGCGACTAGTCCTCGTCGCCCTCAGCCTCGTCCTCGTCATCGCGCTCGGCGTCCTCGGTCTCCACCTCATCCTCGATCACAGCGCGCGAGCCCTGCACCGTGGCGATCGTGAAGTCACGATTGGTGATGACCGGCTTCACGCCTTCGGGGAGGGTGACGCTGGAGATGTGGATGGAATCGCCAATGTCATAGCCGGAAAGGTCAACCGTGATCTCGGTCGGGATGTTACCGGCCTTGCAGCGTACTTCGATATCGTGACGCACGATATTGAGAACACCGCCGCGCTTGATGCCCGGAGCCTTCTCGTCATTGATGAAGTGCACCGGCACGTTGAGCGTGATGACGGAGTTTTCTTCCACACGGTAGAAATCGATATGCACCGGCTCGTCCGTGACGGGGTGGAACTGGATGTCGCGCGCGATCACGGGCTGACGCTCGCCCTTGTGTTCGATATCGACCATGTTGGCGATCAGCTTGCCGGTATTGATCGCCTTCACCAGCTCGTTGCGCTTCACGCTGATCGAGACAGCACCACGCGGGCCACCATAAAGAACACCCGGAACCAGACCGGAGCGGCGCGCTTCGCGGGCGCCACCAGTGCCGGTGCGCTCACGCACCTCGACGGAAACAACGATATCACTCATGGGGTCCGGTCCCTGTGGTAAATTCTGGTTTCAAACGCGTTCGCCGCCTGGAAGCGGGCGGCGCTCAAGCGAGCGCGGGCTATTAGCCGGTTTTTTGCACACACGCAACAGGGGGCAGTGAGTCTTGTCGACTCCGCTTCGCCGCGCGCGATCCCTAGTCAAACAGCTTGGAGACGCTTTCCTCGTTGGCGATGCGCCGGATGGCTTCTGCCAGCAGCGGCGCAATGGAGACCGCGCGCAGCTTGGAACAGGCTGCCGCCTTGTCGGTTACGTCGATGGAATCGGTCACCACCAGTTCCTTGAGTACCGAGTCCGTTATCCGGCTGGCTGCCTTTCCCGAGAGCACGCCGTGCGTGATATAGGCCGACACCTCGGCTGCCCCTTCATTCTTCAGAGCTGCCGCCGCGTTGCACAGCGTGCCGCCGCTATCGATGATGTCATCAAAGATGATGCAGCGGCGGCCCGCCACATCGCCAATGATGTTCATCACCTCGCTCTCGCCAGCCTTGGGGCGGCGCTTGTCGACAATGGCGATATCGGCGCCCAGCCTCTGGGCCAGGGCACGCGCGCGCACCACACCCCCCACATCCGGCGAGACGATCATCAGGTCTGATGTGTCATAGTGCTTGCGGATATCCTGTTCGAACACCGGTGTGGTGAACAGATTATCCGTCGGGATATCGAAAAAGCCCTGTATCTGGCCGGCGTGAAGATCGAGGGTCAGCACGCGGTCAGCCCCGGCCTTGGCAATCAGGTTTGCGACCAGCTTGGCGGTGATCGGCGTACGCCCGCCGGTTTTGCGGTCCTGCCTGGCATAGCCGAAATAGGGGATGACGGCGGTGATCCGCCGGGCGCTGGCTCTCGAGAGCGCGTCCATGCAGATCAGCAATTCCATCAGATGGTCATTGGCAGGCTTTGAGGTCGACTGGATGAGGAACACATCCTCGCCGCGCATGTTTTCCTCGATGCGCACGAACAGCTCGCCATCGGCGAAAGTCTCGATCTCGACATTGGACAGCGGCGCATCGAGATAGCTGGCGATGGCTTTGGCCAGAGGCCGGTTGGCGTTGCCGCTCATCAGTTTCATCGAAAGCTTCCCCTCGCGCTGGCCTTGATGGCCGCGCTCATAGCAGACCCCGGGCGGTATCGAAAGCGGATGCCCGCGTGTTTGTACACCGCGCGCCATATCCCGTACACGGATTATCCGGGCAATGGCTCCAGCCCCGGAGGCGCGGGCATGCCGGGCGCACTCAGGGCGATGACCTTGAACAGCGCGCCCATCTCTTCAGGGGCAGTGAGCCGGTGAAGCTGGCGGGCGATCACGCCGCGCTGGTCTGGCCGGGACGCGGCGAGCGCCGCGGCACGCTGCTCCATGCCAAGCCCTTTCAGGAACGTGCCCTGCCCGGCCGGACCGTACACATCCAGCCCGGCGGAACGGGCGCGCCGCGCCAGCGTGCCGAAATCCACCCGTGCGGTGAGGTCCGCCGTTCCGGGCGCATCCAGCGGGTGCACTTTCGTGTGCCCGCGTATCGCCTGCAGCGTGTCGCCGGGCTCGGATGCAGATGGCCCGTAGTCGATAAAGAGGGCATGTCCGGGATAGCTCGAGAAACGCGCCGCCAGCGCGTCAATCACTTGCGCATCGCCGGGCCGCAACTCCACCAGTGTACCGTCAGGGCTGTCCCGCAGGGCATCGGGAAGAAACGGATCATCACCGGCGATCGCCGGCCCGGTCACGAAGGCAAAGCGGCTGTCGTCATCAGGATGCAGTCCCACACAGCGCTCGCGCCATTGGCCGTCCACCCGCACCGCCTGGCGCACGGGCAGGCAATCGAGAAACTCATTGCCAAGAATAATGGCCGGACCAGCCGGAATGGCTTCAAGGCTTCTGGCCCAGCCAACAGGCACACCTGCACGCGCGAGTGTCTGCCCCTGCACCATTTTCAGCGCGGCGCTGGCCTCAACGAGGCTGACCTTGAGGGCACTGGCAAAGCCCGGTACTGCCCGCGCGGCGCGCAGCATATCGGACATCATCGTGCCTTTGCCCGGCCCCAGCTCCGCCACAACAAGGCTCTCAGGCGCGCCCATGTCCTGCCAGCATTGCGCGGTCCACAGGCCCAGAAGCTCGCCGAACATCTGGCTGATCTCGGGAGCGGTAATGAAATCACTGCCCGCACCAATGGGATCACGCGTGGCGTAATACCCGGCCATAGGGTCAAAGAGCGCCTCCATCATAAATACGGAGACCGGCAGCGGGCCTTGCGAGGCAATGCGCGCGCGCAAATTGGCCGCGATCCGTTCAGCCGGGTTGAACTCGTGCGCTTCAGTCACCGTTAGGGCCTGTCCTCATAAAGGTTTCGGGCGTGACGCGTGGCGGATTTGGTTCCTGACAAGGAGAGACGGCCACCGTGGAGAATCCCTCCACAAGGACGGCTCGACGCGGTCAGGGGCGAAATCCGCCGCGCCTCGAAGAGGTATGGCGAAAATCGCCCACTCTTGCGTCGCAGTCCCTCGAAAGGGGAACGCCCTTCCATCGGGCCTGCTCCTGATAGTGAACCATTTTCGCGCATATCACGCTCCAAACCCTTTATGGGGACAGGCCCTAACCCGCTTTGGACCGGGATTTCTTGCGCTCAGGACGCACCTCGCCCGGCACGGAGACAGGTGCTCTCTTGAGCGAACGCCAGATCAGGAAGGCACCGGCGACAATCATCGGCACGCACAAAAGCATGCCCATGGTGACATATCCCTGCAGCGCTTCGGGCATATGCCGGTCGGGCTCGCGGAATAGCTCCACGAACGCGCGGAATACGCCATAGCCCGCCAGGAACACGCCGGTGACAAGGCCGGGCCGGGAGAGCGCCCGGAAGCGCCAGATCAGAAACGCGATGATGGCCAGCAGTACCGCGCCCTCAAGGAAGGCCTCATACAGCTGGCTGGGATGGCGCAGCGCGCACAGCGGATCAGCAGCAAAGCGCATCGCCCAGGGCAGGTCGGGCGCGGGCCGGCCCCACAGCTCACCATTGATGAAATTGGCCAGACGGCCCAGAAGCAGGCCGATGGGTGTGGCGGCCGCGACTGCGTCGGAGACGTTCAGAAGCGGAATTTTCCACGTGCGGGCCGTGATGATCATGGCAAGCATCACGCCGATCAGTCCGCCATGAAAGCTCATCCCCCCTTCGGTGATGCCGGTGATGACCCAAAGGGGCCGCTCCCAGAGCGCGCTTGTCTGATAGAACAGGACATACCCCAGACGTCCGCCGACGATGACGCCGACCATCACCCACAGCATCAGCTCCTCGACATAGGCGCGGTCCATGGGCGCCGCCTTCGGTCCGGGATGTGTTGTCCACAGGTGCGGCCGGGCCACCAGCTTGAGGACGTAGAACAGGCCGAGGAAGAAACCGGCAATATAGGCCAGCGCGTACCAGCGCAGCGCAAACGGGCCGATCTCGAAGATGACGGGATCGATCAGGTCGAAAGTCGCGGGGCACGGGGCCATGTGGCGTATCGTCTCCAGAGCGGCATTAACGGTGAAATCTGCGGGGCGGACATTGCGTTGGACGGGCCGGAAGGCCTATATCCTGACCTCTATACCAGCAAGGACCGTCTTGTCATGCAGACGCGCAACCCCGTTTTCACTGATCTGGCTGACCTGATGACCGATGCCTTCGGCGCGGCACGGGCGGCCGGCGACGAGGCACGCTCGGTTTTCCGGGCCCAGGCCGAACGTGTAGCCGCTGACATGGATCTGGCTTCCGGCGAGGAAGTGCGGGCCTTGCAGGCAATCATCGCCCGGCAGGGTGAGGAAATCGAATCACTCAAAGCCCGTCTGACGGCGCTGGAGGGCAAAAAGCCTGCTCCCTCGCGCGCTGCGGCGGCTTCGAAGCGCAAGCCCGCTTCGAAAAAGGCTTCCAGCTGAACGGCTTAATTTCAAACCCCCTGCACACCGTTGCGCAGTGTCCCCGGAGCGGCTTACCGTCGTTTCACGGGACGAGGCCGGCATGTGCTCTGAGGGAGGCGCAATGATGGATCTGCATACCGAAACCTACATTCAGACAATCGATCCGCTCGAAAGCGTGGAGCAGGCGGTTATCGCCGAGCAATACGCCTATGAGCGCGACGACACAGAGCTTCACATGGCCGTGCCCGGCGAATGGCGCGACCATCAGATATGGTTTGCCTGGCGCCCCGAGCTGGACGCCCTGCACGTGTGTGCGAGCCTTGAGCTGAAAACGCCGCAGGCGCGCTTCCGCGAAGTGTGCGAGCTGGTCACCCGCCTCAATGAACGCCTCTGGCTCGGTCATTTCGATGTCTGGGCAGAAGACGGCTCGGTGGTATTCCGCCATGCGCTGTCGCTGGCAGGCGGCGAAACCGTAAGCCCGGCGCAGGCCGCGGCCCTGATCGTGGCCGCCCGCGAGGCCGGTGAACGCCTCTATCCGGCTTTCCATTACCTGGTCTGGGGCGGCAAGAGCGTGGAGGAGGCCGTCGCCGCCGCCATGTTCGATACGGCCGGGGAGGCCTGAAGAGCTCACTCATGCCAGCGAACAACGAAGCTACAGGCAAGGTCGCGCTTATCGGCGCAGGCCGGATGGGGCTGGCTTTGGCCGCCGGCTGGCTGTGCGCGCGCCGCGGCGGGCTGGATTCCGACACGCTGGTCATTGTCGAGCCCAACCGTTCTGATGAGCTGGCCGAACTTGCCGGCAAGCATGGCATCAAGGTTCTGCCCACGCTGACCAAGAGCGCGGCGGCAGGTCTCGACCGCGTGGTGCTGGCCGTCAAGCCACAGGCCCTGCCGGCGCTGGGCGAAGAGCTCGGCGGCAAGCTGCCGCGCAATGCCCTGATCATATCCATTCTGGCGGGCGCCGGGCTGATCGGGCTCGGGCGCCTGTTCCCTGGCCATCCGATCATCCGCGCCATGCCCAACACACCCGGCTCGATCGGCAAGGGCATCACGGTCGCCATCTCCAATATCGAAGCCGACCCGCCGCATTTCCGGGCCGCCGCCGACGCGCTTCTGAAAGTGCTCGGCAGCGTTGAATGGGTCGAGGACGAACGGATGATGGACGCGGTGACCGCTGTGTCGGGCTCTGGCCCCGCTTATGTATTCCTGATGTGCGAAGCACTCGCCCGGGCGGGGGAAGCCGAGGGGCTTCCTGCTGAACTGGCCGAAAAGCTGGCGGTGGCAACCATTGCCGGTGCCGGTGCGCTGCTGGAAGATGGTCACAAGCGCAAGACGGCGGATGCGGCAGCGCTGCGCCGTGCGGTCACGTCACCGGGCGGCACCACGCAGGCCGCGCTTGACGTGATGATGGCAGGCGGCGGCCTGCCTATGCTGGTGCGTAATGCCGTGGCCGCTGCCGAGCGCCAGTCACGCAAGCTCGGCAGCGCGCTTTAGGACCCTGCCGTTAAGCCGGAATCCAGAGTACGGCCTTCAAGCCGCCAAGATCACTGCGATCCAGAAACACGTCCCCGCCATGGGCCCGCGCCGCATCGCGCGCGATGGCCAGCCCGAGACCGACGCCGGTCGTGTTGCTGTTGCGCGCCGGGTCGAGACGGCTGAAGGGCCGGAAGGCTTCCTCATAGAGCTCAGGGGGTATACCCGGACCGTCGTCCTCGACGCGGAATTCGATCCGCCCGCCTGTATCCACCAGAGACAGGCTGACGCTCTGACCGTGCGAGGCGGCGTTGCTGACGAGGTTGGAGACGGCGCGAGTCAGTGTGCCCGGGCGGACCTCGCGGGTGAGCACTTCCGGTACATCCAGCGATATTTCGCGGCCTGACCGCCCGGCCTTCGCTGCCAGCCCACGGCATAATTCAGCCAGATCGGTATGCGCGCTTTCCTCGCCGCTCTGGCCACGGGCAAAGGCGAGGTATTCATCCAGCGCCATCTCCATCTCGGCAATGTCCTGGATCGCCGCATCGCGCTCCGGTCCGGCCGGCATCAGCGCCAGCTGGAGGCGCAGGCGCGTCAGCGGCGTTCGAAGATCGTGGCTGACGCCCGCCAGCAGGGCGGTGCGTTGTTCCACATAGCGCACCAGCCTTTCACGCATGTCGATAAAGGCGGTTGCGGCCTGGCGCACTTCGCGCGCGCCAGCCGGGCGGAACCCGGCTGTGTCCTGCCCGCGTCCGAAGGCCTCCGCTGCCGCGGCGAGACGCTGGATCGGCTTGGCCTGATTGCGGATGAAGATGATCGACACGGCGCTGAGAAGCGTGGAGGCGCCGACAATCCACAGGATGAAGATATGGCCGGTTGTGGCGAAAGCCCGCTCTCGCGACGCGATGAAGCGCAAGACGCCCGCCTCCGTCTGCACGCGGATATCGACATATTCGGGGTAGCGCGTCGTGTCGAACCAGAATTCGTTGTCGAGCCTGGCTGTGAGCGCTCGCCGCAAGGAGCGGTCCAGCGCGCGGAAAAACGCCGTCCGGCGGCTGGAGGGCAGCACATCGCCTTCCCGCAGATCAACCGAGAGGCCCACCGTCTCGAAGGCCAGATTGGCAATCGGATCCACCGATTCCGGCCCTGACCGCTCCACAAGGGCCGTCACCATCGCCACATCACCGGCAACGCTTTCAGACAGGCGCGCCGTCACAGTCTGCCAGTGCTCCTCAAAGAAGGACCAGGTTACCGCGACCTGCATGATCGCCACGGGAAGGACGATGATGAGCAGGGAGCGGCCGAACAGGCTCGTCGGCAAATAGCGTTTGAAAGCCAACCTCATGGACGCGCGCTCACTTTCCCGCCGGTGCCTCGAAGACCGGCTCGGCTACCAGCTTATAGCCTTCGCCACGCACCGTCTGGAGGAAAACCGGGTTCTTGGGATCGTCCTCGATCTTGCGGCGCAGGCGCGTCATCTGCACGTCGATGGCCCGCTCGCCCGCACCACCGGCAGCGCGCTCGGAGAGGAGGTAGCGGTCAACCGCCTCGCCCGGTGACTGGGCAAGGGCGGTGAGCAGGGCCGCCTCGCCGCCGGTCAGGCGCACGCGCGCGTCGCCCTGCAAGAGCTGGCCGGTCTCCAGCTCGAATATCCAGCTGCCGAAACGCACGCGCTTTGCCCCCAGCTTCTTGGGGATCATCCGGCGCAATATGGCCTGCACCCGCAAGATCAGCTCTTCCGGTTCGAAGGGCTTGGCCAGATAGTCATCAGCGCCGAGCGACAGCCCCTTGATCCGGTCTTCAGGCTCGCCGCGTGCGGTGAGAAGCAGGATCGGACAGTCATGCGCCTGCCGCACGGCACGCGTTAGCTCAAACCCGTCCATGCCCGGCATCATCACGTCGAGAATGAGCAGGTCAAAGGCAAGCGAGCGCAGCATGGACAGCGCCTTGTCGGCATTGGGCGCAGACGACACGCGAAAGCCCCGCTCACGCAGGAAGCGGCTCAAGAGCGTCCGGATACGGTCATCATCATCGACGACGAGAATATGGGTTTCAGGTGGCAGGCCGGTCATCCTTGCTCCGCTATGCCAGCAAAGTCAGGAGCAAGGATGGACCGGTTTGGCCACGCCACAAAGTGGCAGGATGTTACGCAGCATTTCAGCCGAAACTTTACGCTGCGCGGATACGCTCCAGGAAGCGCGCGACATCGCCACGCAGCTGTTCTGCCTGACGGCCCAGCTCGCCCGCTGCGCCCACCACGGCGCTGGCCGAGTTGCTGGTCTCCTGTGCACCGGAGAGCACCTCGGTGATGGTCTGCGAGACCATGCCGGAGCTTTCCGCCGACTGGCTGGTATTGCGCTCGATTTCGGCAGTGGCCGCACTCTGTTCTTCCACCGCTGCCGAGATGGAGGCTGACACGCCCGTCACCTGCTCAATGGAGCCGGAAACCGCCTCGATGGCCTTCACCGCCGCGTTGACCACGTCCTGCACATTGGTGATCTGGCCGGATATCTCCTCAGTGGCCTTGGCGGTCTGCGCGGCCAACGACTTGACCTCGCTAGCCACCACGGCAAATCCCTTGCCGGCCTCGCCGGCGCGGGCTGCCTCGATCGTGGCGTTCAGCGCCAGAAGATTGGTCTGCTCGGCCACGGTCTCTATCAGGCTGACAATCGTGCCGATGCGTTCAGCAGCGGCAGAGAGCTCGGCCATGGTCTCGGCGGTGCGGCGGGCTTCATCTCTGGCCTGAGACGACGCGCTCGCCGCCTCGCCCGCCCGCTCGGAAATCTCGCCAATGGCGCGGGTCAACTCGCCGGCAGCCTGGGCCACGGTGCGCGCTGCGGTGCTCGCCTGCTCGGATGCCGCAGCCACGCTGGAGGATCGCTCGGTCGTGCCTTCTGCCGTCTGGGCCATGGCTCTGGCGGTGGTCGACAACTCCTCGGAGGCGGCCGCCACCGAAGACACAATCGCCGAAACCGTTTTTTCGAACTCGCTGGCCAGCGCATTGCGCTCCTCGGCCTTGGCACGTGCGGCACACGCCTCGATGGTGGACATGCAAAGATCCATGTCCAGCATGGCGGCCTTGACCAGCGTATCGAGGGCCACAGCCAGCTCTTCATCATTGCCAAAACGCTGCAGAAAATTCCGGCTTGCGTTGGCCTTGTGGACGATCGCCTTGACCATCCCGCCAACAATCTTGGCATAACCGCCAAAATACCAGGCCGGCTTCAGGCCGAGCCGGGCGTGGGTCTCGCCGATGCGCTGGACCGACTGCAGATAATCGGCGCCGTATTGCGCATCACAAATCCGCAGCCAGTGTTCCAGCTGTTTCTGGCGGGCATGGGCGCGCATCTCCGCGCTCTTGAACATCACATCGACTTCCGGATGTTTCGAGATGTCGAGATAGAACTGGTCGAGAATGGCCGGCAGCTCAGCGGCAACAAGCGGCCTCAGGCTGCGCAGACGGGCCCGGTCACTGTCATTGAAAGCCAGAAAATCAAAACGCTCGGAAAGGTGTGAAACGGTCATGATGGCGGCTCCTCGTCCGCAAGCATAAAGTTATGCCTATAACCGTTCTCATGGTGCGGTTAATGAAAGGTTTCAGATGTGTTCTGGCTATTATGCTACTTCTGATTGCCTATCTGAAACGCCTTCCGGATGTAGGGTATCGCACTCCACACCGTCAGTGCCGCGCATAGCCACACCCCGCCAACCCAGATGTAGAACCAGTCCCGCACCTCGGTAAATCCGGCCGCGACGAGCACAAAGGGTATGGCCGCGACAATCATGGTCAGGGCTGTCTTGGCCTTGGCATCGTTCGTCACCGCATAGGCTTCGGCGGCCCGTGGCGGGCCCGACAGCCGCAAACCCGTAATGAGGATATCGCGCACCAGGATTACGCCGACCGGAACAGCCAATGCCGGATTGCCGCCGGCAATCACAGTGTAGGCGACCAGATAGGCGCCGGTCAGCACCTTGTCAGCAATCGGGTCGAGCAGTTCGCCAAGGGCGCTTTGTGCGTCGAGCCGCCGTGCCAACCATCCGTCGAGCCAGTCGGTGAGGGCGGCAGAGAGGAAAATGAGGCCGGAGAGGATGGCGTAGAATTGCGCCGTCTCTTCGAGTGCAGCACCGGCGCTTTGCAGTAACAGCCACGCACCGGCAACACCGCCAAGAGCCCGCAGTACCGTCAGGAGATTGGGGATATGGCGCAGCAACTACCTCTCCTAACCCTCGTGGAAATGGTCGTAGATCTTGCGGGCGAGCGCCTTTGAAACGCCTTCGACCGCCTCAAGATCCGCAAGGTTTGCCCGTGACACAGCCCGCGCCGAGCCGAAATGCCTCAGAAGCGCGGCACGGCGCGAGGCCCCGATACCGGCGATATCATTGAGCGGATTATCCTTGATCGCCCGGCTGCGCGCGGCGCGGTGGCCGGTAATGGCAAAGCGGTGCGCCTCGTCGCGCAGGCGCTGAAGATAGTAGAGCACAGGATCATTGGCCGGCAGGCGGAATGGCGCCTTGCCCTCCATATAGAAGTCCTCCCGGCCCGCATTCCTGTCCGGCCCCTTGGCAATAGCGGCCAGCGGGATATCGCTCATGCCGAGCTCTTCCATGACTGCCATCGCCGCTGACAGCTGGCCTTTGCCGCCATCAATGAGCACCAGGTCCGGCACCGGCGCTCCCTCCCCACGCTCTTTCGCCAGCCGCGCAAAGCGGCGGCGCAGCATGGCGGCCATCATGGCAAAATCATCGTTGGTGGCAGCATCACCGCCCTTCATGTTGAAGCGCCGGTACTGGTTTTTTTCAAACCCTTCCGGGCCAGCGACGATCATCGCGCCGAGCGCGTTCGAGCCTTGTATGTGGGAATTGTCATAGACCTCTATACGGTCCGGGCGGGCGTCCAGTGCGAACACTCGCGCCACGCCGTCAAGAAGCTGGGCCTGGCTTTTCGACTCGGCGAGCGTCCGGCCCAGCGCCTCGCGCGCATTCGTCATCGCCTGATCGACAAGCTGGGTCTTGGTGCCGCGCCGGGGCTTCCTGATTTCCACGCCATGTCCGGCCCTCAAGGACAACGCCTCAGCCAGCAGCTCGCCCTGATCGGGTTCATGTGAGACCAGCAGCAAGGACGGTGCAGGCTTGTCCTCGTAGAACTGCGCGATGAAGGCGCCCAGCACATCCTCTGGCCCGGCATCGGCCTCATGGCGCGGATAGAAGGCACGATTGCCCCAGTTCTGGCCCGCCCGAAAGAAGAAGACCTGAACGCAGCTCTTGCCGCCTTCCTGATGGACGGCGATGACATCGGCCTCCTCGATGCCTTCAGGATTGATCCCCTGGCTGGTGGTGACGGCGGCTATCGCCCGCAGCCGGTCACGCAGGCGCGCGGCGCGTTCGAAGTCCAGCGCCTGCGATGCCTCCTCCATCTCGCCCTGCAAGCGTTCGCGCAAGGCACCCGAACGCCCGCGCAGGAACTCGCGCGCCTCGCCCACCAGCGCGTCATAGCGCTCCTGCGTGATCAGATCGACGCACGGGCCCGCACAGCGCTTGATCTGGTAGAGCATGCAGGGGCGGGTGCGCGCCTCGAACACGCTGTCCGTGCATGTGCGCAACAGGAAGGCTTTCTGCAGCGTGTTAAGAGTGTGATTGACGGCTCCGGCCGAGGCAAAGGGGCCGAAATAGTCACCCTTCATCTTGCGTGCGCCGCGGTGCTTGGTCAGCTGCGCAGATGCATGGCCGGTGCGGATGAGGATGTAGGGGAAGGACTTGTCGTCACGCAATATGATGTTGAAGCGGGGTTTCAGCCGCTTGATCAGGTTGGCTTCCAGCAGCAGGGCCTCGGTCTCGGTCGCGGTGACGACAAATTCCATGCTAGCCGTCAGCGCGATCATCAGCGCGATGCGGTTATTGTGCCCGCCGGACTTGGCGTAGTTCGACACGCGCGATTTCAGCTGGCGGGCCTTGCCCACATACAGTACCTCGCCATCCGCCCCGTACATGCGGTAGACGCCGGGCTTCATCGGCAGGCGCTTGACGTAGTCGGCGATCACGTCCGGCCCGGAGCGCGCAGACGCCTCGCTGGCGCGGCCGGGCGCGTCAGGCGTGTCTGCAGGCGGTGTCTGGGGCTTCTGTGCGCGGGCCATGAGGGAAAGATAGGCCGTCTTGCGCGTGGCGTCAGCGCCAGCGCTCATAGCTGACGCCAACGGACGCAGCATCGTCCAGCGCGGTCAGCTTGTCGATTGTCAGGGCAATGCGCACGATGCGCGGATCGGCGAACATCGTGTCGGCGAGCGCCTGCGCCAGATCTTCGAGCAATTCGTGATGCTGGCGGCCCACCACCTGGCGCACGGTTTCTGCCAGCGCGGCATAATTCACCGCGTGCCCCAGATCCGCGCCGGGATGCGCAGCCTCGCTGGCCACTTCGGCCTCAAGGCTGACGGTAATCGGCTGCTTGCGGCCATGCTCGCTGGCATAGACGCCCACTTCCGCATCCAGACGCAGGCCTTCCACCCGCACGCTCAGACGCTCCCCGCTCGCGGCAGGTTCTGCGCGTGCAGCAAGGGCTGCATCAGCGTTGGCAGGCGTCAGTTTCATGCCGGAAATCCTGTTTGGCGGCGGAATGCGAGGCTTGAAGCTCAGGCGAGTTCTCGTATCACTTCATAGCCGAGAGTGGGCCGGGCCACCGAGACTTTTCTCAGTCCGGGCCATAGCGGGGCCAGGCGCTGGGCCACAAAATCCGCAACCGCTTCCATGGACGGGCCCGAGAGCCCCTCCACCTCGTTGAGAAGCGCATGGTCGAGCGGCAGCGACGCCGCGGTGAGATCTTCGCGCAGCCGGTCAAGGTCTTCCACGCCCGGCTCGGCCTCTACCCAGGCGCGCACCAGATAGGAATGACCGTGAATCTGGCGGCGCGCATCATCCTCACCCCCGAACGGGGTGAAGTGCGCGGCTTCGATATTCACCTGGGCAGAAATCAGCATCATGGCGCGCGCTCTATACTGCGAAGGGCGGTGCAAGGTAAGCCCTGCACGCAGGTCGGGGCTTTCAACCGGACCCGCAAGGTATAGTTTCCCGCCAGATGCAGGAGCAGGGCATGGCACAGAGCAAAGGGACGGCACTGGTAACTGGCGGGGCCAAGCGTATCGGACGCGCATTCTGTGAGGCACTGGCGAACGATGGCTATGCAATCGCCATCCATTGCAACCGCTCACGCGAGACGGCCGAAGAGCTGGCAGACGAGCTCCGCTCCAGAGGCGCTAAAGCCGGCGTGTTCACCGCCGACTTCTCCGATGGCGCCAATGCCGAAGTGCTGATGAATGACGCCGCCAGCGCCATGGGGCCTGTCAGCCTGCTGGTGAATTCTGCTTCGATCTTTGAGGATGACAGCGTGGAGAGCGTCAGCGCGCAGAGCTTCCGGGCGCATATGGAGGCCAACACGCTCGCGCCTGTACTCCTGTCAAAGGCCTTCGCTGCGCAGGCCCCGGACGGCTCGATGATCTTCAACCTGCTGGACTACAAGCTATTCAACATCAACGCGGATTTCTACTCCTACACCATCTCCAAGGCGGCTCTGAAGGCGGTGACGGAGATGCTCGCGCGCGCGCTCGCTCCGCGCATCCGTGTCAATGCGGTGGCGCCCGGCCTGACCTTGCCCAGCCCCTATCATGACGAGGCCACATTCGAGCGCCTGCACAATGACAACCCGCTCCGCTGCGGGCCGACACCGGATGATCTGGTGCGCACGCTGCGCTGGTTCCTCGCCACACCTTCAGTGTCGGGGCAGATCGTGTGCGTCGATGGCGGACAGCATTTCGATCCGCGCCTGACGCGCGACGTGTTCGGCGCGCTTGGCAGCTAGCGCCTCGACGCAGGCTTGCGCACTGCCTAACTAGGGGATGGGCGTGGCTGGTTTTGCGTCCCTTATCTCGTGGACGAATGCCGTGGCCCTCTCCTCCCCCGATCCGAAGCGCCCGACGCTCGGCATGGCCGAGCTGATCGCGATGACGAGCGCGCTGATGGCGTTAAACGCGCTGTCGATAGACATCATGCTGCCCGCCCTGCCCGATATAGGCCGGGCCTTCGACGCCCTGGGCAATGAGCGCCAGCTGGTCATCACCTCCTATGTGCTGGGTTTTGGCATCGCGCAGATATTCTACGGGCCGCTGGCCGATGCGCTGGGACGGCGCACCGTGCTGCTGGTCTCGCTGGGGGCATACTCACTCGCAACGCTGCTGTGCCTCGCCGCGCCGGATTTCGGCTGGATGCTGGCAGCCCGCGCGCTTCAGGGCGCGGCAGCGGCCGGTACGCGCGTCATCGCCACGGCTGTGGTGCGCGACCTCGTCTCGGGGCGCAAGATGGCGCAGATCATCTCCATCGCCATGACCTTCTTCATGGCCGCGCCCATTCTGGCGCCCGGCCTTGGACAGGCCATCCTGCTTGTCGCGAGCTGGGAGTGGATCTTTGGTGCCTTGCTGGCTGGCGGCGGATTGTTGTGGGGCTGGATGCTGGTGCGCCTGCCCGAAACGCTCAGCGTTGAAAACCGCATTCCGATACGCATCCGATCAGCCCTGAAGAATTACTGGCTGGCCGCCAGCAACCGCATCACGCTTGGCTATATGATGGCGGCGGCCTTCATCTTCGGGGGACTTTTCGCCTTCATCGCCACGGCAGAGCAGATAATGGCCGAGCTGTACGGGCTGGACGTGTGGTTCGCGCTGGCCTTTGCCGGGATCGCGGCAGGGCTGGCGGTATCCAACATCATCAATGCGCGTATCGTCCAGCGTTTCGGCATGCGCAAGATATCCCATACCGCCATTATCGGCTTTACCCTGATCAATGGCGGACACGCGTTCTATGCGCTGATGGCCGACCCGCCCTTCTGGCTGTTCTACCCGCTACTGACGCTGGGCATGATGCTGTTCGGGATGATGGGGGCCAATTTCTCGGCGCTCGTCATGGAGCCTGCCGGTAAGCGCGCAGGCACAACGTCTGCGCTTTACGGGTCGGTGACAGCGATTGGCGGGGCCATTCTCGGCTCGCTGATCGGCCAGTCCTTCGATGGCTCGGTCTTTCCCCTGCTGGCGGGCATGGCGGGGCTGGGTCTTGCCGCCCTGGTGATCGTCGCGATCACCGAGCGGGGGCAGATGTTCAGCGCAGGCGAAGCCGAAGCGGACGCGCCTTCGCCTTAGGCAATCTGTCCGCAGGGCGTGTTTTCAGGCATAATATGGGCGGGTTCACCTGATGGAGACCCGCCATGCCGACCCGTCACGTTCTGACCGTTCACGGCTGGAGCGCCCGCGACACCTCGATGCGAAAGCTCGCCACATTCCTCGGCGGACAAGGCTTTGCCGTGGAACATGTCTGGCTGGGCGGTTACCCCTCCATGGCCGACGAGGTGCATCTGGCCGACAGCGCACGGCGGCTGGGCGAGCTCATCAGGGAGATGCAGGCTGACGGGCGGCTGGGACCGCGCTTCCACGTCATCACCCATTCCACGGGCGCGCTGGTGGTGCGCCAATGGCTCGCCTTCGAACATGCGCACGGCGGTGCGCCGGCCGATAATCTCGTAATGCTGGCGCCTGCCAATTTCGGCTCGCCGCTGGCGGTGATGGGCCGTTCGGCGCTGGGACGGCTGATCAAGGGCTGGAAGAACAGCTTCCAGACCGGCACAGAATTCCTGCACGCGCTGGAGCATGGCTCGGAGCTGCAGGAGCGCCTGGCTCTCTCTGACCGGCTCTCGCGCGACGGGACACGCACAAGCGTGTTCAGCGAGGCGGGCACGCGGCCCTATGTCCTCACCGGGCTGGATGTTTTCCGGCCCATGGGCATTCTGGGTGAGAGCGCGTGGGACGGGACCGTGCGTGCCGCCAGCGCCCATATCGACCCGCAGGGCGTGACCGTTGATTTCAGCCAGCGTGGTGACGACGGCCTGCCGTCGCGGCGCTTATGGACACGGCGCGGGCCGGAAAGCACACCCTTTGCCGTCCTGCCGGACCGGCATCATCTGAACATCACCGAACCCTCAGAGCGCGGCGATACCGGCGCAGGACGCCTCGGACGGATGATCCTGCAGGCTTTGCGCATCGACGATGCGGCCGGTTACCGGCAGGTCCGCGAGGACTGGAAAGCGCTCAATGCCGCGACCCGCACCCTGGTCCAGCCCGACGCTGAAACCCGCCGCGCCAGCCTTGATTCAGAGGAGGAGCTGGGGCCCGACGCCTTCAATGAGCACTATCAGATCGTGTTCTCGGTGCGCGATGATACCGGCCTGCCGGTCAATGACTATTTCGTCTGGCTGACTACCCCTACCGAAAATGAGCTTAGCTCGGGCCTTGGCGCATCGGTCTCACGGCCCGAGGAATACGCGCTGCGCCATGTGCTGAAAAAAGTGCATGTGAACCGGCGCGATCCGTCGCGGCGTGTATTCCATATCGACCGGCGCGAGCTGATGAAGCAGGGCGGGCTGAAATCGGCAATGACTCCTGCGCGCCTGCCCCTGCTGGCTGCAGGCCTCACGGCGCCCGCGCCCGGCAAGCTGATCAGCTATTTCGAACGCGGCGATGCCATGGGATCAGGCCTCATCCCGCTGCGCAGCCTGACCGGTGACGGGGAACAATTCCTGAAACGCTATGCCACGCATTTCATTGAAGTGATCGTGCCCAGACAGCCCGATGAGAGCGTGTTTACGGTGCGCGCAAGCGGCTAGCCCGCCCAGCCCGCCGCCATTTCTTCGGTGACGATGCCATCGAGGCGCCAGCCTGCGCCCTCGCCCTGTTTGAGCACGTCGCACAGCCAGGGCATGAGGACCAGAAGATCAGCCTCCAGCGTATGGGGCGGGTTTATGATGACGAGGCCCGCACCGGCGAGCTTGCCCTCGCTTTCCAGATCACGCACCCACATGTCTGCACGCAATATGGCAGCAGGCTCCACATCGCGCTCGGTGACCAGCCACTCGGCCAGCCCCTCGTCAAACCGGTCGAGCGACCACAGATCCTTCATCGGCCGCCAGAAAATGAAGGTCCCTGTGGGCCAGCGCTCCAGCCCTTTCATCGCGGCTTCGGCGAGGCGCACAAATTCATCACGGCTTTCAAAGGGCGGATCGATCAGGACCAGCCCGCGCTTCTCGCGCGGCGGCAGCATGGCTTTTAGTGCCCTGTAGCCGTCGCGCTGCTCCACCTTCACCCGCGCATTGAGCGCATAGCGCTTGTCGAGCGTCTTTGAGTCCGCCTCGTGCAACTCACATAGATGAATACGGTCCTGCGGCCGGATTAGCCGCGCCGACACTTCTGGCGAGCCGGGATAGGCGTTGAGGTCCTTGCCTGCATTCATCGCACAGATGACCCGCAGCAAGGGCGCCAGCACGCGCTCCACATCGGCAGGGCGATCCTTCGCCATCACCCGGCCAATGCCAGCCTGCCATTCCGGGCTGCGCCGGGCGGCATCGCTGGTCAGGTCATACGCGCCGATACCGGCATGGGTGTCGATGACGGCGAACGGTTTGTCCTTGCGCTTGAAATGCTCAAGGCACAGGGCCAGCACGGCGTGCTTGAGCACATCGGCAAAGTTTCCGGCATGAAAGGCGTGGCGGTAATTCATGCATGCGCTTCTAGGCGGACGCGCTGGGGCACGCAATTGTGAACGCGCATCCGCATTGACGCTTCTGGCATCGCGGCTAGCCTTGAAGCCAGATAACAGCGGCGGAACAGCCGTACCGGGGAGGCATCATGATCAGATCCATCGCAGCGGGGCTTGCAGCCCTTGTCCTTGGCGTTTCGGGCGCAGCCGCACAGGCACCGGACACCGAAAACGATCCGCGCGAGCCGCGCGTGTTTGAAAGCCGGGGCGAGGTAACCGCCAATGGCCAGCGCGTGCGCTACCGCGCCATTGCAGGCGAGACCTTCCTGCGTGACGAGAACGGACAGGCCACCGCCGCCATCTTCTCCACCAGCTATATACGCGAAGGGGTTTCGGACCCGCGCACGCGGCCCGTCGCGTTCATCTTCAATGGCGGACCCGGCTCAGCGTCCCTCTGGCTGCATATGGGCGTGTTCGGCCCGGTGCATCTCGTCCTGCCATCGGAGGCAGAGGATGATGGCGCGGCGCCCTATGATATCCGCTCCAACCCGCACACCCTGCTGGACCAGGCCGACCTCGTCTTTATCGATCCGGTCGGCACCGGCTATAGCCGCGCGCTGGGCGAGGCTGACCCGGCCCAGTTCTGGGGCGTCAATGAGGATGCCCGCTCCATCGGGCAGTTCATCCGCATCTGGCTGACCGAGAACCGGCGCTGGAACTCGCCCAAATACCTGATGGGCGAGAGCTATGGCACGACGCGCATCGGCGCGCTGATGAACGAGATGGAGCTCGGCTGGAACAATGTCGCCTTCAACGGCGTGGTGCTGATCTCGGTCGTCATGGAGATGGCCAATGCGCGGCCCGACAATCCGCTGGGCCTGACCGGACTGCTGCCGGGCTATGCTGCCACCGCCTGGTATCACAACAGGGTGGACCGGGCCGAATGGAGCAATGACTTCAATGCCTTCCTGCGCGATGCGCGCGACTTTGCCACCGACGAGTTTCTACCCGTCCTCTTGCGCGGTCATGATGTGGACGAGGCGCGCTTCAACGCGGCGGCCGTGCGGATGGCCGAACTGACGGGCCTGTCGGAGAGCTATTTGCGCTCATCAAATCTACGAGTGCCGCTGAGCCGGTTCCGCACCGAGATCTTGCGCGAACAGGGCCTTAGCGTCGGCCGGTTTGATTCCCGCTTTGCCGGACAGGAACCGGATTCGTTGCGCGAGAACCCGGAAGGTGATCCTTCGGGCTACGGCATCTCGGCGGGCTACACGGCCGCCATGCGCGAGCACTATACCCGCAATCTCGGCGTCGATATCGCCGACACCTATGTGACGCTTGGCGGGGTACGCAACTGGAACTGGAATGCCGGCGAGGCGGGCGGAAACAATTCGTACCTGAACACCTCGGTCTGGCTGGAACGCGCCATGCGCCAGAATTCAGACCTGCGCGTGCTGGCGACGAACGGCATTTACGACCTCGCCACACCCTTCTTCGGGACCGAAATGACATTCAACCAGCGCGGCTATGATCCATCACGTGTGACGCTGACCTATTACGAGGCCGGGCACATGATGTATCTGCACCACCCGTCCATCGAGCAGCTGGCGCGCGATGTACGCGAATTCGTGGCAGCGGGTAACCGCTAGGGTCTGGGCTGGCGGGTAAGGTCCGCGACGGCGGCAAGTCCGGTGAGGATCACGAACACGGCCATGCTGGTCATGGCAAGCTCTTGCGCACTGGCTGGCGGTTCACCCATCAGGTGGACCGCCTCCAGCGCGAGGAGTACGGCGACCAGCACGAACGGCCATATACGCCCGATCAGGCCTTTGGCCTGCGTCACCCGCAGATAGAAGAACAATCCTGCCAGAACCAGCGCCACTTCCAGCCCGAGCGCCAGCGGCAGATTGTTCCAGAGGCCGAAGCCCGCAACTGGCCCGCCCGGCCAGAGTGCAAGGTCCGGTGCGTGGACGACCAGGTCACCAAGCCAGTGCGAGAAGGACGCTGCGGCCACCAGCAGGCCGCCGGCAAACCGCTGCTGGCGGGCAATCAGCCCATAGACTGCGCCCAACAGAACCGACAGCGCGAGCGCGCCGGGCAGTGAATGCGTATAGGGCATGTGATGAAGGTCGAGCGGACTCATGGCGGTAAAGCCCGGCACGATGCGCACCTGCTCGATGCCGGCCAGTATCAACGGCCCCCATACGATATCGAGAAACTGAACCGCGAAGAACAACACCCAGAGCGGCACGGTCTTCACCAGCGCAGGCGCCGCCAGCGCCGGTCCGTAATGTCCGATGAACATGGATAAGCCCTCCCCTGATGCCGATTGCGGGAGAGCTTAGGGTCTAATGCCCCTCGAACGCCACCAGCGTCGCAACCGGCACGTCCATGGCGCGGATGCGGCCGGCCCCGCCAAGATCGGGCAGATCGATGATGAAGGAGGCGCCCTCGACCTGTGCTTTCGCCCGGCGCAGCAGCTTTACTGCCGCCTCTGCCGTGCCGCCCGTGGCAATGAGATCATCAACCAGCAGGACACGCTCACGGGGCTTTATAGCGTCGGTATGCATCTCCACCTCGTCCGTGCCGTATTCCAGCTCGTAAGACTGGCCGATCGTGTCAAACGGCAGCTTGCCCTTCTTGCGGATGGGCACAAAGCCGATGGAGAGCTGGTGGGCTATGGCACCGCCAAGGATGAAGCCGCGCGCCTCGATACCGGCAACCTTGTCGATCTTGGCTCCGGCATGAGGCGCTATCATCGCGTCAATCGCGGCCCGGAACGCGCGCGCATCACCCAGAAGCGTGGTGACATCGCGGAACAGGATACCCGGCTTGGGGTAATCGGGGATCGTGCGGATCGCCGCCTTGATGTCATTCATGGATTTCCCCTGCGCTGAACGGAGGGCTGACCATCCTGTCCAGCGCGGGAGACGTCAAGCTGCGGGCGTGAAGTTAGCCTGCGTTGTACGCAACAGCCTGCTGATACGGCCGGCGCGGCCCCATTGCCGACTCATGAAAGCGATCGAGCGGCGCATGGGCGAGTTCCTCAACGACATGCGTCACCATGGCCTGGACACAGACCGGATACTCCACCGATTCCGGCGCGACGATGCCGGCGCAATAATCACCGGCCTCGCTGACGAGCCGGAAATAGATGCTGGCCGTATTGCTTTCGTCCTGAAGCGCAACCCGCTCCACATCGAACTCGAAGACCGGCACGTTATGCGCCTGCTGCGCGGATGCCACGGCTCCCATGGCAAGCGTCGCGGCGGCGGCGAGGGCAAATTGTTCAAGTTTCATTCTTTCCTCCCGGGAGGCTTGGCCGGGCGCTGTGCCATAAGGGCCGGAGCGCGCCTGGCGACGGACGGGAACTGCCGTCCACATGCGGTCCGTGACATATAAGTGTCTCGGATCAGTCATAATACTGTAATACATCCGGATGCGGATGAAAAGAGGGCGCACGATCTCTGCCGAACAACCTTTAACTTATTGTTTTTATTAATTATCTTGACGCGCCGCCGGTCTTGCGCGCCTGGCACAAGGTAAAAATTCTCAAATTTTTTGTGCAGTTTTTGGCCTGACTGGACACAAGCCTGTGGATAACTGTCCCGGCTGGGGCCGGTATAGTCCGGTCAGCCGCGCGACAATACCCGGCCTGCAATCGTGGACAGACGGGCAACGAGGTCCGGGTCACGGTGCTCGGGCGCGGTAATGATGGCATGGTCGAGGACGCTACCTATGCCGGCCGGATCCGGTGTCCGCTCTTGCGCGCCCATGGTCTGTGTCAGGGCCGAAATGAGCGCATGGGCACGGCCGCTATTCTCGCCCATTACCTTGAGGATGTCGTTGATATCCACATCGGAATCGGCCTCACGCCAGCAATCGTAATCGGTGACCATGCATACGCTGGCATAGGGAAGCTCGGCTTCCCGCGCGAGCTTGGCTTCGGGCATGTTTGTCATGCCGATCACGTCCATGCCCCAGCTGCGGTAGAGAAGACTCTCGGCGCGGGTGGAGAATTGCGGGCCCTCCATCGCGAGATAGGTGCCCCCCTCAACCACGTTTTCAACGCCGGCGGCACGCGCGGCCTGTGCAGCCATCGCAGACAGGCGTTTGCAGACCGGATCGGCCATCGGCACGTGCGCCACACAGCCCGGCCCGAAGAAGCTTTTCTCGCGGGCATACGTGCGGTCCACATACTGATCCACGACCACAAAACTGCCCGGGTGCAGCTCTTCTTTCATCGAACCGCAGGCCGATAGTGACAGGATATCGGTAACGCCGGCCCGTTTGAGGGCGTGAATATTGGCGCGGTAATTGATCGCGCTTGGCGAGAGGTGATGGCCCTTGCCATGCCGGGTGAGAAACACGAGCTCTATGCCGTTGAGCTGTCCACGCACCAGCGCGCCTGATGGCGAGCCCCAAGGCGTTTCCACCGTCTGGTGGCGCACATTCTCAAGGCCGGACAGCTGATACAGGCCCGACCCGCCGATAATCCCCAATACCCAGCCCGTCATTACTCCGCACTCCTCCAATAGGCATCCGGCGCACCCGGCACCCAGCGGCTCAGTTCGGCCCAGCTTTCCGCACTGCGCAAGGCAATGGATATGAACGGGCGCTTGATCGCCTGATAGGCATCACGATCCTTGCGGGTCTTCGCCGCAAGCGCGGTCTTGAATTCACTGTAATCACGCCGCGAGGGCGCGTCATCGCGCAGGAAATCGCGCAGGAGCAGCGCATTGCGCGCCGCGGCCGCGCCGTTGCGCCGGATATGGACATGCACGCGGCGCCCACCCTTCGGCTCGCGGAAATAGAGCTTGCGCCAGTCATCCTCGCCCAGTGCGGGCGGGCTTTCCGGATGAGGCGGGTCGTAGGTATTGGCGTCGCGAAACCGGTAACCGGCGGCGGTCATGGCCGGGACAATGCCGTCATCCTCCAGGCGCAGGACAAGCGCCTGAATGTCTATGACATCCTTGGCGGCCAGTCCCGGCACGGCCGTCGATCCGACATGATCGACCCGCAGGGCAAGCGGGCCCAGCGCGCCGGCGACGGTTTCGGCGTGGCCCAGCCCTTCTTCCACCCAGCGTGACTGGTAGGCAACGACATCGATCGGATCTTTCTTCATGCCCGTCCTGATAATGTCTTAAGCAGAAAAACAAAACGGGCCGCCCCAGACAGGAGCGGCCCGTTTCAGCAAGGTATCGGCATTACTGCGCGGTGGCCTAGTGAGCCACTTTCGACCAGACCTGCCGATAAGTGAAGAACAGCAGGCCGCACAGGATGACCAGATAGGCCATTACCATCAGGCCCAGGCGTTTGCGCTGCTCCATATGCGGATCAGACGCCCACGCAAGGAACTCGGTCACATCGGTTGCCATCTGCTCGACGGTGGCCTCGGTGCCGTCATTATAGGTCAGCAGACCGTCCTGGAATTGCGGCGGCATGGCAATCAGCCCGCCCGGGAAGTACGGGTTGTAGTAAAGGCCCGCGCCCACGGTGAGGCCTTCCGGCGGCTCCTCGCCATACCCCATCATCAGCGAGCGGACATAGGGCGCGCCGTAATGGCGGGCACGCGTGATGATGGACAGGTCCGGCGGATAGGCACCGTTATTGGCCGCACGGCCCTGCGCCTCGTTGGCATAGGGTGCCGGGAAACGGTCAGCCGGCCGGCCGGGGCGCTCGAACATGTCACCGAACTCGTCCGGCCCATCCTCGACAATGTATTCCGCCGCAATGGCCCGCACGACGGGGTTGTCATTCGGGTTGGGATAGTCGGGGTCGTAGAACGGACCGCCGGGCTGTCCCAGATGGCGGATCGCCAGATGGTCAAGGCTGTGGCAGGCCGCACAGACCTGATTGAACACGTAGAAGCCACGCTGCACCGCGCCCCGGTCGAAGGAGCTGAAAGGGCCTTCGAACGAGAAGCGGTAGTCTTCCGGCGTGCGGTACTCGCCTGCGGCTGAGGCCAGGCCGACGGCGGCCAGAGTGCCGGTAGCGGCAACGAAAAGGGTGCGGATCAGACGCATTGTTCCATTCACTCCTATTCAGCCGGAACCGCGGCGGGCGCGGATTTCGACGAGCTGCCCAGAACCGATTCCTCGATGGAGGCAGGCCGCTCGGACGGTTTTTCCACGAAACCCAGTATGGGCAGGATCACGAGGAAGTAGGCGAAGTAATAAACGGTGAGGACACGGCCCATCAGCAGGAAGTCCACACCGATCGCGCCCAGTCCGGGCACCGGCGTATCGGGCAGTTCCGCACCGGCCCAGCCAAGCCCCAGACAGGCCAGCACAAAGAAGCCGAAGAACCAGCGGGCGAGCGGGCGGTAGCGCATGGAGCGCACCTTGGAGGTGTCGAGCCAGGGCAGCACAAACAGGATGCCGATGGCGCCGAACATCAGCAGCACGCCGCCGAGCTTGTCCGGCACAGCCCGCAGGATGGCGTAGAAGGGCAGGAGATACCATTCCGGCACGATCAGGGCGGGCGTTACCAGCGGGTCAGCCGGGATGAAGTTGTCGGAGTGACCCAGCGCGTCCGGCCAGTAGAAGACAAAGAACGCAAAGATCACCATGAACAGCACAATCGCGAAGCCGTCCTTCGAGGTATAGTAGGGATGGAAGGGCAGCGTGTCCCGATTGGACTTCACCTCGATGCCGGTCGGATTGTTGTTACCCGGAACGTGCAGCGCCCACACATGCAGGCCAACCACGCCCGCGATCAGGAACGGGATGAGATAGTGCAGCGAGAAGAAGCGGTTCAGCGTGGCATTGCCCACCGAGAACCCGCCCCACAGCCATTCGGTGATGGGGCCGCCGACGATCGGGAAGGCGCCCAGAAGGTTGGTGATCACCATGGCACCCCAGTAGGACATCTGGCCCCAGGGCAGCACGTAGCCGAGGAAGGCAGCCGCCATCATCAGCAGGTAGATGACTACGCCGAGGATCCACAATAGCTCGCGCGGAGCCTTGTAGGAGCCGTAATACAGCCCCCGGAAAATGTGCATGTAGACGGCAAGGAAGAACATCGACGCGCCGACGGCGTGGATGGAACGGACCAGCCAGCCATAGTTCACGTCGCGGTCAATGCGCTGCACGCTGGCAAAGGCATGATCGATATGCGGCACGTAGTGCATGGCGAGCACGATGCCGGTGATGATCTGGATCATCAGGCAGACGGTGAGAATGCCGCCGAACGTGTACCAGTAATTGAGGTTGCGGGGTGTGGGGAAGTCCACAAAGGAATCCCAGCCCAGACGCACAACCGGCAGGCGCGCATCCAGCCATTTGGTAAAGCCGGTTTTCGGTTCGTAGGTCGAAGGTCCGCTCATTGTTTTGCTTTCCCCTAGCCGAGACGCAGCACTGAGGCTGAGGTGAAGGTCATCACGGGCACGGAGAGATTCTCCGGCGCCGGTCCGCGGCGGATACGCCCCGAAGTGTCGTAGTGAGAGCCATGGCACGGGCAGAACCACGCACCGTAATCGCCTGCGCCCTCGGTCGGCACGCAGCCCAGATGGGTGCAGTTGGCGCTGGTGACCAGCAGGGACGCGCGCAGCGCATCCTCGATCTCGACACCTTCGGCCACTGCCGCCGTCATCGCGGAACGGTTCTCGTCGGTCGCCGGCGCGCCATCGCCCAGGTTGAAGTTACGCGCGTCGCGGTCAGGCAGGCTGGCGATGTTGACGCCACGGGCCGCTTCCACTTCCGCAGCGGTGCGGCGGCGCACGAAATGCGGGCGCTCGCGATAGATCACCGTGATTTCCTGGCCCTCTTCCAGCTCGGCGATATTCACCTCGGTGGAGGCAAGCGCCAGCGTATCGGCCGCCGGGTTCATCTGGTCGATGAACGGCCAGATGGTAAACGCACCACCCACGGCAAGGGCGCCGCCGGTGGCAATGTAGATGAAATCGCGGCGGCTTGGCTCCTGGCCGTCGGCGCCGGTGTGTTCAACAGCTTCTGTCACGCGCAGACCTCTCTCACGGCGGCTGGCAACGCTCGCCTACGCCCCCTGTATGGCGTAAGTCTGCACGCAGCCGCAAGGCCCGCGCAGACACGTCGTTACCTCTGATCTAGCGTGACAGGCCGGGTCCGCCCTTGCGTCCCAACGCCGCAGCGTCCGCCCCGTCAACGCTCACTGGTGCGGCGGGATTAGAATGAGAGCCGCATTTTTTCAACCAGATTATCTGCGTGAAAGCGTCTCAGGCTGCCGAAGGCGCCGGCCCCCTTGCCAGCGAAGCCGCTCCGGCAGGCAGAATAACTGCGCTGGCAATGGCGACGAGCTTTTCCTCCCCGGCGCTGACCGCAAAGATGTCGGCGCGGGTCACCACCTGGCGCTTGCCCGCCTTTACCACATACCCGCGCGCCACGAACGCCTCACCAATGCCGGGAGACAAATAGTTCACGGAGAACTGGGCGGTGAGCACATCGCCAATCGCCGTTGCGGCCGCATAGGCGCTCACATTGTCCGCGAGAAAGGCGACAAGGCCTCCGTGCAGAAAGCCATGATGCTGGACCATATCCTCGGGGCGCAAGGTCATGCGGGTCTCCACATAACCATGGTCCACACGCACCACCTCCAGCCCGGTCCAGCGGGTAAAGGGCTGGATAGCGACGATTTCCCTCAGCGTTGCCGCGTCAACCAGAGGCATCGGGGGCTCACCTGACGCAGCCCTGCCCGGCCTGCGCACGTCCATCGGTTCCTGACCGTCTTGCATCACACCCTCCACATAGACCGACCGGTCTATATATTGACGTGACGTCAACGCGTGTAAAGAGTGCGGGTGTCTTGCAGCACGAATCAGGGAGGGAACATGGCGAGCGAAACGCATTCCACCCGGGAGCGGCTGATTGGCGCGGCTGCACGCCTGTTTCAGGAGCGCGGCTATGCCTCCACAGGTCTGAACGATGTGCTGGCTGCCGCGCGGGCGCCGAAAGGCTCGCTCTACCACCACTTCCCCGACGGGAAGGAGGGCCTGGCGGTAGCCGCCGCGGCGCTCGCCAGCGAACGGTTTCTGGCCACCATCTGCAAGGATGCGTCCGACAGCGGCGACGCCACGCAGATGATTGCACGGTTTGCCAGCCGGCTGGCCGGGTGGTTGGAGCAGTCAGGTTTCAAGCTCGGCTGTCCGGTGGCAACGCTGACACTGGAACAGGCAGCCGTTTCGGACCGGCTTGCAAGCACGCTGTCCGCCGCTTTCTCCAGCTGGCAGGACGCATTGGCAGCAAGGTTGAAGGCGGACGGGATCAGCGAGCACCGCAGCGGGGAATTGGCACTGCTTGCGCTTTGCGCCATCGAGGGAGCCCTTGTCCTCGCCCGCGCAAAGCGCAGCGCAGCGCCGGTGATGGAGGTCGCCGGAACGCTGGGTGCCTTGTTTGCTAGGGAAGCGTGAACCCGGCCCGCACAAGCGCCTCGCGTACCGGCTCTATGCGTGCGCCCGCCCGCTGATGAATGCCTGCAGGGTCCGTTTCAAGGGCCGGCTTTTGCCGTGCGGCGGCCTCGGCAGCGCTGTCGGCATCGACACCGGTAAAGAACGCGATACGGCGGACCTCGTTCTCCGTGTCTTCGGCGAGGTCCTCGTAACGCACGGTGAGGAAACGGCCCGGGAACAGGGTTTCCCAGTGCTCCACCAGCCGGTTGTGAGCCGCCAGCGCGCGGGCAATGTCGTCAGCGTGATAAGTCCAGTGGCGCGCGCGCTGGTAACGGGTTTTCAGGATTGACCAGGCCTGGTCGAGCGGGTCCCGCCGGATGCGCACAAAGCGTGCGGCAGGCAGACACAGCCCGATAGCGCCTGCAGCAAGTTCGCCTAGCGATGTCGGATCAATCCAGCGGCGCACATCGCCGAGAATTTCGTGGGCATACTCCAGATAGGCCTTGCCCACCCCCGTCAGCGCATTGCCCTCGCCCGGAGCGGAGAGGGCTGCACGGATGTGCTCACGCGTCTGATCGCCCAGAGGCGCCGCGCTCATCCAGAAGAGCGAGTTGCTACGCGGCAAGGCAGCTACGCCTGCCGGCGCTGAGAGCACCGATGCCAGCCAGCTCGCGCCGCACGATGGCGGCGCAATGATGAAGACCGGACGGCTGTCGATCAGCCCCGCCTCCTCGTTCGCGCCGGTGAAGCTGGAATCGTAGACGTCGAGTATGCGCCTTACGCCTTCCTCGTGCTGGTCCATGTCAAAAGGTGCCGATGCACGGTAGAAGGCGGCTGCCTCGGCGACCCGGCGAGAGGCAATATCGTATTCGCCAATGTCCTCGTAGGCTTTGGCCAGCGCGTAGGACAATATCCCCCTGTCCCGCGGGCTCATCTCCTCGCCTGCAGAAATGCGGGCCTGCTCAAGCTGCGCCAGATCGTCCTCACCGGCCGTGAAGGTCTTGGCTTTCGAAAGCCCTTCCCAGGCAAGCGCGTCGAGCCCGTTCGAGGCCAGGGCCGAGCGGAAGAGGACCTGCGCCTCGCTTGTCAGGCCGAGATCAAGCAGTATGCGTCCGACACGCCGGTTCAGCGCCGCATCACGCGGATTGGCTGCCAGAAGAGGCTGAAGCGTCTGCAGGGCCGAGCGATGATCGCCGCCAGCTGTGTATGCGCTCGCCAGCCAGATATGGGACTGGGGGTCATCGGGCACCTGTTCGATCAGCTTGTGGCAAGCACCCAGCAGGCAGGCGATATCGCCCGCCTCGTTCATGATGCCGGCCACTTCGCTCCATCGCGAACCCAGCTCGGGACCGGAATTGACGAGCGCACGCGCCTCTACAGACATCGCCAGCAAGTCTTCACGCGATGCGGCGTTGTACAGGCCCGCAAGCGGATCATCCTGTCGCGGCTGAAGCATGTCAGCTCCGTTGGGCTGGTGCCGTGCTGGCAATGAAACACCGCAAACCCCCTGCTGCGGCTGCGCAAACCTAGCCAAGCTTGACGGGCAAGGCCAGCCTGCGGCACTGCGTCACTTGCGCTTGTGGCGTTAAGTGTCTTTTGTGCCGGCTGAAAAGCCACGACCGGAAAAGGGTTATTCATGTCCAGCCAACCTGCTGCCTCTCCGATTGCCGCCGCCACGCTGGAGACCCGCCGCGAAGAGGCCCGCATCTGGTTTGAGGGCTTGCGTGACCGGATTTGCGCCGCATTCGAGGCACTGGAAGAGGAGGCACCGGCCGACCTGTATCCGGGCGAGCCGGGCCGGTTCGAGCTGACGCCCTGGAAGAGGGGTGAAGGATCGGAGGATCTCGGCGGCGGCGTCATGGGCATGATGCATGGCCGCCTGTTCGAGAAAGTCGGCGTGCACTGTTCCACGGTTTATGGCCGCTTTTCGCCGCAGTTTGCCAGGCATGTGCGCGGCGCGGCGGAAGATCCGCGCTTCTTTGCCACCGGCATCTCGCTGATTGCCCATATGCGCAACCCGCATGTGCCAGCGGTCCACATGAATACGCGTTTCATCACCACAACGGTGAGCTGGTTCGGCGGCGGCATGGACCTCAACCCCACGCAGGATTACCAGCGCAGCGAGACGTTTGAGGATGCGAAGGACTTCCACGCAGCGGCGAAAGAGGCCTGTGATGCCCACGATCCCGGCTATTTCACGAAATTCAAGGCCTGGTGCGACGAGTATTTCTGGCTGAAACACCGCAATGAACCGCGCGGCGTGGGCGGCATTTTCTACGACCATCTCGACAGCGGCGATCATGACGCGGATTTTGCGTTTACCCGCGATGTCGGCGAGGCGTTCCTCGAGATTTACCCCGAGATCGTCGCCCGGCGGATGGGCACAGCCTGGAGTGCAGCCGACCGCGAGGAACAGCTGGTCCGGCGCGGCCGCTATGCCGAGTTCAACCTGCTCTATGACCGGGGCACGAAATTCGGGCTGGAGACAGGCGGCAATGTGACCTCGATCCTGTCATCCATGCCGCCGGAGGCCAAATGGCCGTAGCGGCTTGCCGGCACTAGATTAGCCCCATGCGCGCGGCCAGTACGCCGATCGCGAAGCCGATACCGAGCAATACCCCGGCTTTCAGCACCATCCACCCTACCGCAAGCGAATTGACGAGCCAGTCAGGCATATCCGCCGCGTCAGGCAGCAGGCCGGGGCTTTCCTTCACCTCCATGGTGTCGGCGCGCGCGGCATAAATGCCCAGATGCGCCATCATATCTATGACCAGACGGGCCAGCACCCCGTCATCCACCTTGATCTCAAGCTTGGAGCCGGACGGCATGCGCACGACGCGGGCATATTCCTCCGCTTCATTCTCTGACGGGCTCATCACCACCAGACGCACCAGAAATTCGGCGAACGGCATACGCTTGAGGATGGTTTCGCGCGTGGCCGCGCTGGCCCCGCCCGGCCGCACAAGACTGTCACCGGCAGCATATTCGGCAAGGCGCATCAGCCGGTGGGCCGCCCGCGCACCTTCACTAGGCGAAATGAATTGCTGGGGCGCACGCCGCGTGCCCGGACCGCCCTGCGCATCCATGCGCGAGCGCGCTGTACGCGGCGGCGCAGCAAAGCGTGAACGGCGGCCGGGCGGCGGCTTGTAGCGCATGAAAGGCCGGCCAACCGAACCGGGATAGCTGGTGGCGCACTGGTCGAACGCGCTGCGGGCAGCGGCAATCGCCTTGGTATGCCCCTCATGTTCGAGTTTGGGGTCCGTCAGCAGCAGGCGCTCGGCATGTGCCAGATCCCCGGCCGCCTGCTTCAGGACCGGCTTGATATCGCGGTTGGAGGCCTCCACACGCGCCAGCTCGCCATCCGGTCCGTGGCTCTGCCCGGGCTGGTAGTCCGGTCCCAGCACCTCGTTGACGCGCCGGGCGAGCGCGGTATCGCTCTCCGACCAGAGCGCATGAACGATCCGGTCGAAGCCGGTGTCACGTTCGCGCGGCCAGCCCGGCCGCATCCAGCGTCCAAGATCAAACGACCAGGGCGAGCCGCCATTGGACAGGCGCGTGTTGAGATCACGCGAAAAATCGGTTTTCGCGCTTGCCGACAGGGTCTGGTAGTGAACCTCGACATAGTCCATCAGCACGACGCAGGCCCACATCGCCAGCCGGGATACGTTGGGTTCGTCCTGGCGTATGCCCGCCGCCAGCGGTTCGGGTACGACGATCGACTGTCCCGCCAGCGGCATGACAGGCATCAGCCAGTTGAGCGTCTCCTGCCGGACGAGTGGTGCCAGCGGGTTGCGCACCTGGGCATAGAGGTCTGCCAACTCGGCGCGCGGGCCTTCGGGCAAGGTGCCGGCGCCCCGACCGCCCACTGACTGGGTAATGGCCACGCGCACCTGATGGCGCAGCGACAATTCCTGGCTGGCGTGCTCGCGCTCCCGGTCGGCATCAGGATCACGTCTGTGCTGGGCGTCCTCTGCGACCTGGTCGTAATCATGCAGGTAGAGCTGCCGGTCATAGAGGCCGGAGCCGATACGATACTGGAAGCGCCGGGAGAACACGTCCATCAGGACTCTCCCCCGTTGGCGGCGATAGCCAGAAGGTCGGCCCGGCCGAGAATGAAATCACTCTCCACCCAGCGCGCCTCAAGAGCTTTCATCGTGCGGCCGAGCGAAGGGCCGCGCTGATACCCTGCAGCCAGAAGATCTGCTGCCTTCAACGGAAATGCCGGACGCTGCCAGCGGCTGACGGCATCGAGATCACGCGACAGCACATCGCGCCGGCCCTCGCCGCGCGCCGCGGCCAGCAATAGCTGATCCTCCACAGCCTGGCGTCCCTGTTCGTAGAGGGCCGCACGCAGCGCCACGCGGTCCATGCCGGGGTGAACGCCCACGCGCCGGACGGCGGCATGAAGCCGCGTCCGTTCAGCGTTTGACACCTTCATGGTGTCGCAGAGCGCGTCTACCCTCATAGCGTCTCCCCCCGCCAGGAGTGCCGCCACCCTTATCAGCGGATCGGCTGGCCGGGATTCCTGCGTTGGCAGAGAGTGTAAGCTTAAGAAAAGCTTTAAGTCGATACTCCACGGTAACACTTCGTTAAGAACGTTGCCTTCCTGCATCGCCTCCAGCACCGGGCCGGGATCCGGCGCCGCGAGCAGTTTTTTCAGCTCCAGCCAGACACGCTCCGCCGAGAGCTGGCCAAGACCTGCCTTGGAAGCGATACACGCCGCGTGGCCCTCCGGGTCGAGGGGGGTGCGTCCATACCAGGCTTGGAAACGGTAAAAGCGCAGGATACGCAGATAATCCTCCGCGATGCGCTCGGCCGGCTTGCCTATGAAGCGGATACGCCCTGCCAGCGCGTCTTCAACCCCGCCAACAGGATCGAAAAGCTCTCCGCTGGGATCAGCGTAGATCGCGTTAAGCCTGAAATCGCGCCGCCTGGCATCATCTTCCCAGTCCGTCGAGAAGGCTACGACCGCCCGGCGTCCGTCCGTGGCCACGTCCTTGCGCAAGGTGGTGACTTCAAAGCCCCGCTTGCCGGAAACCGCTGTGATCGTGCCGTGCTCGAAGCCTGTCGGCACAGCGCGGATACCGGCCGCCTCAAGGGCGGCCATTGTCTGGGGCGGGGTCAGCACCGTCGCGATATCGGTGTCGCTCACAGGCGCTGAAAGCAAGGCATTGCGGACGCAGCCACCGACATAGCGCGCGCCATCGGCCGCTGCGGCCAGCAGCGCGTCCATGACGGCCACCCCGGCCGGATCGTTCAGCCAGGCATGATCTTCCGGCCTTAGCCGGTCAGCCACGCGCCCCATCCCCGGCTGGCTCCTGTCCCTCCTCCGGCGGCGCTTCGCGGCGCTGCTCTACCGGATCGATACGGCCAGGCACGACGCGCCCGCCTTCCAGCGTAGGCGGATGAAACTGGCCAGTCTGGCCAGACCCGCCGAACACACCGCCCAGTGCCAGCGCGAGAATTCCGGTGATGGCAAGCCCCGCGCCTACGAGGGCGAGCACCTGAAGCGGCGGCGGCGGAAGCCCGTCGGACGGGCTTCCAGCTTCCTCGTCCGCTGAACGGCGCACCGTCATCGCAGCCTTGATGCCGCGCCAGGTGTAATAACCCGCGAAGGGCAAAAGGAAGAGAACAGCAATCGTCAGAAGGAAGCGCATGACTGATGACAATCCCCTAGCGGAAGGCGTTGAACCGGTCGGCCAGTGCCTTGAGCAGCCCGGCCGTAGCCCCCCAGATATAGCGCCCTTCATGGGGCATCGCGTAATAGCGGCGCAGCTGTCCGCCAAACATCCGCTCTTCGAGCACATGGTTGGCGGGATTCATCAGAAAGTCGAACGGCGTTTCAAAGATTTCTGCAACCTCACCCGGATCTGCCCGCAACTCGGCCGCAGAATCCACCAGTCCCACAAAGGGCGTGATCTGGAAACCGGTCACCGTTTCGTAGGGATCAAACCGGCCGATCAGCCTGACCCGGCTGCGCGGCAGACCGATCTCCTCCTCGCTTTCGCGCAAGGCTGCCTCTGCAGGATCTTCACCTGCGTTGAGGCGCCCGCCCGGAAAACTGATCTGCCCGGCATGCGCCGAGAGGTGGTCTGCCCGGCGCGTGAACACCACGCTAAGACCGGTCTCGCGTACGACAAGCGGCGCCAGCACAGCCGCGGGACGCAAAACGCGCCCGGTCGGCGAGGGCGCCCCGTTCAGGTCCCCGTCGCCGCGCACCGGAGCGGGTGGCGGCCCCTCAACCGGGTCAAGCGCGCGGCCGAGACGCTCGACAAGGCTGTTCACCGCAAATGGATCGTCCAGCATCATCCCTGATCCAGCGGCACGAACACACCGTCGCTCCACACGCCAAGCGCCTTGCGGCCATTGGCGTCAGTGCCCTCCACAGCCAGATTGGCAAGTTCATAATAGACCGGGCGCGTCAGCAGGGCTTCCAGACGTCCGCGCACGTGGACATAAGGCTCTGGCTCGCCGTCAGCGCCGAACTCCACCCGCAAGGGGTGCTCCCGCCCGGCAAGCACGCGCTCGTCATGATCGGTCGTGAAGACAAGCTTCTGTTCCCTCCCCTCACCCAGCGCATCAACGCGCACGGCCAGAAAGTGCCCAGCCTCCACCTTGATACGGATTTTCTCCGCCGGCGTGACCAGATAGGTCTCGCCATCCTCATCCTTGCGCAGGATGCGGGCAAACAGGCGCACCAGCGCCTCCCGGCCTATGCGCGTGCCCTCATGCCACCAGCTGCCATCGCGGCGGATCACCATGTCCATCTCGCCGCAATATTCAGGATGCCACCGATCAACCGGAGGCAAGCCCTTGCCGGCCTCGCGCGCCGCCTTGAGCAGGGACTGCATTCCATCCATCTCTGTGCGCTGTGAACCCATGGACACCTCAAGCTTCAACGGGGCATGCTGCATATCTGGGGGCAACAGCAATGCGAACCAAGGACATAGGCTCATGACCGCGCCGAAGGAAGATGTCACCCAGCTGGCCGCCAGCGCCGATGCCGCTACAGCGCGCCTGGCGGAGGTCCGCGCCTCGATAGCCCGCTCCATCTTCGGCCTTGAGGAGGTGGTGGAGCAAGCCTTGTGCGTTTTGCTGTCCGGCGGTCACGGGCTGCTGGTCGGCGCGCCGGGCCTTGCCAAGACGCGGCTGGTGCACACGCTGGCGGTCGTCACCGGGCTTGATGACAAGCGCGTCCAATTCACGCCCGACCTGATGCCGGCTGACATTCTCGGGTCAGAGGTTCTGGATGAGGATGCCAGCGGCAAGCGCTCCTTCCGCTTCATTCCGGGGCCCGTCTTCACCCGGCTCCTGATGGCTGACGAGATCAACCGGGCGAGCCCGCGCACGCAGGCCGCGCTATTGCAGGCCATGCAGGAAGGCTTCGTGACCGTCGCTGGCGTGCGTCACGACCTGCCCAGGCCTTTCCACGTACTGGCGACACAAAACCCGATTGAACAGGAAGGCACCTACCCTCTGCCCGAAGCCCAGCTTGACCGCTTCACCATGCAGATCGACGTGCCCTACCCCTCCCGTGAAGCCGAACGGGCCATCCTGATCGCCACTACGGGATCGGCAGAAGACAGCGCCGTGCCAGTTCTTGATGCACAGGAACTGACCAGCCTGCAGACGCTCGTGCGCGCTATGCCCGTTGGCGAACAGACCCTCAGCGCCATTCTGGACCTGCTGGCGCGCGCGCGGCCTGACGGGTCTGCAGACGCCGAGGTTGCCGAGGCCGTCGCATGGGGGCCAGGGCCGCGTGCCGGACAGGCGCTGATGCTGGCAGTACGTGCCAGAGCCCTTCTGCAGGGGCGTCTTGCCCCGTCCACAGAGGATGTGGCCGCGCTAGCCGGGCCCGTGCTGAAGCACCGCATGGCATTAACCTTTGCGGCGCGTGCAGACGGCCTGAATGTTGACCGGCTGATCGCGCGCCTTGCCGCCGAGGCGGCCTGATAGTTGGGCACGATGTTGCAGGGCGCAGCTTCACGAATTCTCTTTCCTCCCCCGTTCATGGGGGAGGTGTCAGCGCAGCTGACGGAGGGGGGATGAATGCGTGAAAACGAAACCCGTTCACGTCCCCTGGCTCGGGTTCTTTGCAGAAAGCTGACGAATGCTGAGACCATTCTCTGGTCCAGACTGCGGGGACGCCACCTCAATGGATGGTTGTTTCGCAGACAGCACCCGATTGGTCCCTATGTGGCCGATTTTGCGTGTGTGAAGGCAAAGCTGATCGTCGAAGTGGATGGTGCCACGCACTCCCGTCTCCGAGAGCAAGCCCATGATCTGGAGAGGACCACTTACCTTGAAAACCAGGGCTGGCAAGTCCTGCGCTTCTGGAACCCGGACATTTACGACAATCTGCATGGTGTCATGGACGCGGTTCTCGCAGCTCTCCGCCCCTCGGCCCTGAAGGGCCACTCCCCCCGTGAACGGGGGGAGAAAGAAGCCTGCGCTGCAAAGAGCCAGCCATGACTGCACGACACACCAAGACCCTGCGCAGTGCTGCCGAACAGGCCGCAGCGCCGTTTCCGGCACTCCTCGCCGAGGCTGAGCGGATTGCGGCCAGTGTGGCGCTCGGCACGCACGGGCGCCGCCGTCCGGGTCATGGCGAGACGTTCTGGGAATATCGCCGGCACCGGACGGAAGACGGCGCGCAGGCGGTTGACTGGCGGCGTTCGGCACGCGGCCAGCACCTGTTTGTCCGGGAAACAGAATGGGAAGCCGCCAATGCGGTCTATCTCTGGCGCGACGGATCGGCGGGAATGGAAGTGGCATCGCGTGGCCACCCCCTCAAGAAAGATCGCGCCGCTGTCTGCCTGATGGCGCTCGCCTCGCTTCTGGTTCGCGGCGGGGAGCGTATTGCGGCATTGGGCGAAACCGGGCGTGCGCGTGCCGGGCGGAGCGGGCTGGATATCGCAGCGCGCGCGCTGGCCGAGGGACCGGGCGCAGCCAAATCAGTGGAGCAGGCCGATATTGTGCGTCACGCGCGCATTGTGCTGGCCAGTGATTTCCTCGACCCGCCCGAGACCTGGGGTTCGCGCCTTGCCCGGCTCAATGCCAGCGGCGCGAGCGGCGTGCTGCTGCGCATCATCGACCCGGCGGAGGAGGATTTCCCCTTTGCCGGGCGCACACGCTTTGCCGAGCCGTCAGGGCGTGGAACACCGCTCGTGCTGGGGCGCGCCGAAGATGCGCGGGACAATTACCGGCGCATCTGGAGCGAGCATGGAGAGGGGCTCGCAGCGATTGCCCGCAAGGCGGGCTGGCCGCTTCTCACCCACCGCACGGACAGGCCCGCTGGTACAGCTGTTCTGGCGCTCCATCAGGCGCTCGCGCCCAGTGCCATGGAGCGGGGATGATGTTCAGCCTTGGCCCGATAGGCTTTGCTGCACCCTGGGCGCTGGCAGCCCTGGTGGCCCTGCCCTTGCTGTGGCTGCTTCTGCGCGCCACACCGCCTGCACCGCGGCACGTCGTGTTTGCGCCGCTACGCCTGTTGCAGCGCCTTGCCCAGACACCGCAGACACCCCGGAGCGCGCCCTGGTGGCTCATTCTTTTCCGCCTGCTCGCCGCCGCCATCATTGTGCTGGCGCTGGCGCAACCGGTATGGCGGCCTGCCGATACGCGGGCTGGCGGCGGCCCCCTGCTTCTGGTCATCGATAATGGCTGGCAGAGCGCCGCGTCCTGGCCGCGCACGCTGGCCCAGGCACGCGCCTATGCCGAAGGCGCAGCGGCTGACGGGCGGCAGGCCGCGCTGCTTCTGACTGCCGATGCACAAGTTTCCGGGTTTACCGATGCCAGCCAGATGCTGTCCCGGCTGGAGGCGGCCCGTCCGCAAGCCTGGGCGCCGGACCGGACTACAGCACGGGCCGCGCTCGAGGCTTCGCTGGAGAGCGGTGGCGGGCCGGCACGCTTCGAGACGCGCTGGCTGAGTGATGGCATTGCCGGCAATGATGATGCCGCCTTCGCCCGCAGCCTCTCGGAGCGCGGGCGGCTGACCGTCAGCCTGCCCGGCGCACAGGACGAGGTGGTGGCGCTGATCGCGGTCAACGCCGCAGCCGACGGGTTCGAGGCACGCCTCCTCCGGTCTGGCGGCGGCGCAGCCCGCGAGATTGATGTCACGGCCATCGGACAGGACGGGCAGGTGATTGCCCGTACCAGCGCCCGCTTCGAATCCGGTGCCAGCGATGCGGCCGCCTCGGCGCGCCTTCCGCTCGACCTGCGCAACCGCGTGCGATCGGTCAGGCTGGACGGCGTCAACTCGGCTGGCGCTGTCCATCTGCTCGATGATAGCTGGCAGCGCCCGCGCATAGCGCTGATTGAGCCCGAAGGCGGTGACAACCGCCAGCCCTTATTGTCCGACCTGCACTATGCCAGCCAGGCGCTGGCCTCCCACGCGGAGCTGGTGCGCGGGCCGCTGGAGCAGGTCCTGGCGGACGAGCCATCGGGCATTGTCATGGTGGATGCAGCACGCAGCGAAGATCCGGCGGTGGCGGAGTTTGTCGAAGCGGGCGGCGTACTGATCCGCTTTGCCGGCCCGCGTCTGGCCGCACGAAGCGACGACCTCCTGCCCGTGCAGTTGCGCGCCGGAGGGCGCCTTCTGGGCGGGGCGCTGAACTGGGAAGAGCCCCAGCGCATCGCTCCGTTCGCCGATGACAGCCCGTTCGCGGGCCTCTCCGTCAGTGAGGATGCCAGCATACGCAGCCAGGTTCTGGCCCAGCCCGAAGCCGATCTCGACCGCCGTGTCTGGGCACGGCTCGAGGACGGTACACCGCTTGTCACGGCAGACCGTCGGGGCGAGGGGTGGGTAATCCTGTTTCATGTGACAGCAGGGCCCGACTGGTCCGACCTGCCTCTGACCGGCACCTTCCCGGCCATGTTGCGGCGGGTTATCGCCCTGGCCGAAGGCGCCGGAGCAGGCGGTGCCGGCAGTGAGGGCAACTGGCAGATCGACCGGGCGCTGGACGGGTTCGGCCGGCTTGGCGCACCTGCCGGCCAGCCGCAGGCCATTCCCGCCAGCGAATTCGGATCGGCCCGGCCGTCACCGGATACGCCGCCGGGCATCTGGCAGCTGGGCGCCGCCAGTGCGGCGCTGAATGCCACAGGGCCAGACACGCGCCTTGATCCGGTTGCCCGCAACCTGCCCGGCGCCCTCTACGAGTTCCGCGACGGGCTGCGTGAACAACGTCTGGCCGGGCCATTGCTGGCGCTCGGCCTTGTCATGCTCATCGCCGACATCATCATCGCGCTTGCCTTTGCCGGGCGCCTGCCTGCCCTGCGCGCGCCGCAGGCGGCGGCCGGGCTGAGTGCCTTGATGGCGCTAATGCTTGCTGCACAGCCGCAGGCGGAAGCATGGCAGCAATCGGCACAGGGCGGGCAGGCGTCAGCGGCCGATACCGCGGAGGCGCTGGACCGGGCCCTGGTAGTGCGGTTCGGCTATGTCCGCACCGGCAATCCCGAAATTGACCGGATCAGCGAGGCGGGTCTGGCTTCACTGTCGTCAGAGGTGACCCGGCGCAGCTCTATCGAGCCTGAAGCCCCGCGCGGCATAGACCCGGACGAGGACGAGCTTATCTTCTTCCCGCTAATCTACTGGCCCGTCAGCGCCGACGCCAGGCCGGTCTCGGATGCAGCGGCCGCCAATATCAACACCTATCTGCGCTCGGGCGGGATGATCATTTTCGATACGCGCGATGGCGGAGCGGGAACACGCGGCGGCGCCCATCCTGGCCTTGAGCAGGTCATGCAAGGGCTGGAAATCCCGCCCCTCGCCCGTGTGGATTCCGAACATGTTCTGGGCCGCACCTTCTATCTGCTGCGCGAACTGCCCGGGCGGCTCGGTGGCGGCGATGTCTGGGTTGAATCGAACCCTGACGGAACGGCACGCGATGGAGTGTCGGGTGTCATTATCGGATCAGCGGACTGGGCAGGCGCCTGGGCGCGCGGCGATAATGGTGTGCCGCTACTGCCGGTCGAGGGCGGTGAGCGCCAGCGCGAAATGGCCTACAGGGTAGGCGTCAACCTCGCCATGTATGCCCTGACCGGCAATTACAAGACAGACCAGGTGCATGTGCCTGCCATACTTGAACGGCTTGGCCAGGGAGGGCAGCGCGGCGCACCGCAGCCTCTGGAACCATGAGCGCATCCAGTCTCGTTCTCGCTCCACTGGTATCCCAGTGGGTTCTCGCCGCCTTGTTCATTTTGCTGGCGCTGGCGGCCGGACTTGCTGCGTGGCGCGGCCTTAAAGGCTGGATCTGGCGCACGCTTGCGGGGCTGGCCGTTCTGGCCGCACTTGCGAACCCGGCACTGATAAGCGAAGTCCGCGATCCCTTGAGCGATATCGTGCTGGTGGTGCGCGATAACTCATCCTCTATGGATATCGGCAATCGAAGCCCCAATGCCGCCAGCGCCAGCGAGGCCCTGCGTGCCTTCGCCGACGCCGATGACGGGCTGGAGGTCGTTGAGGTGGAAGGCGGCGCCACGCCGGACGGAACAAGGCTGATTGAAAGCCTGCGCAGCGGACTGGGCGATATTCCCAGGAACCGGCTGGCCGGCATCATCATGCTGACTGACGGCCAGGTGCATGATGTGCCGTCCGATCCGGCCGCTCTCGGGCTTGATGCGCCCCTGCATCATTTTGCGGTCGGTGACCCCCGCGCAACAGACCGCCGCCTGATCGTGGAGGAGGCCCCGCGCTTTGGCATTGTCGGCGAGCCGGTGCGCTTCCGTCTGCGCGTCGAAGATGAAGGCGCGCCTGCAGGCACCGCCATGCTGACCTTGCGCCTGGATGGCGGGGATCCGATCCGCGCGCGCGCGACAATAGGCGAGACGGTCACGGTCGAGGCGCTGGTCCAGAACCGGGGCGCCAACGTCATCGAGATCGAGGTCGAGCCCGGCGCAAGCGAGCTCTCGCTCATCAATAACCGGGCAGCGGTCAGCGTGACGGGTGTGCGCGACCGGCTGCGCGTGCTGCTGGTCACGGGCGAGCCGCATAATGGCGCACGGGCCTGGCGTAACCTTTTGAAATCCGATCCGTCCGTGGACCTTGTGCACTTCACCATCCTGCGTCCTCTGGACCGGGGCGATGGCGCCCTGCCCGAAGAGCTGGCCCTGATCGCCTTTCCCGTATTCGAGCTGTTCGAGCTGCGCCTGCACGAGTTCGACCTGATCATTTTCGACCGTTACCGGCGTCGCGGCATCCTGCCGGCCAATTATTTCCAGAATATCGCGCGCTATGTGGATCAGGGTGGCGCTCTCCTGATCACCGCCGGGCCGGACTATGCCGGAGAGGACTCCATTGCCCGTTCCCTGCTGGCGAGTGTTCTGCCTGCCCGCCCGACCGGGGCGGTGCGCGAAGGCGCCTTCCGCCCGCGCATATCCATGGCGGGCGAACGCCATCCTGTCACCGCGCCAATGGCCGGACAGGAAGAAGGCTGGGGCAGCTGGTACCGCTATGTGGGCGGGCAGGCGCTGGCCGGTGAGACCTTGCTCGACACGCCGTCGGGCGAGCCGCTTCTCGTACTTTCCCGTCAGGGTGAAGGCCGTGCGGCAATCCTGCTGTCGGACCAGTCCTGGCTGTGGGCGCGCGGCCATGATGGCGGCGGGCCGCATGACGAGCTGTTCCGGCGCGTCGCGCACTGGCTGATGAACGAGCCGGAGCTGGACGAGGAGCGCCTCACGGCGACTCTCTCAGATGGCCTGCTGACAGCGACGCGCACGACGCTGGAGGACACAGCAGGCGATCTGGAGATCACATGGCCATCCGGCCGTGAGGACACCGCGCCGATGCGCGAAGACGGGCCGGGGCGGTTTACCGCCAGCGCCGCGACCGGCAATGAGGCGGGCCTCATTCGCCTGCGTTCGGGCGATGCAACAACGGTCATCTCTGCCGGTCCCCTCAACCCGCGCGAATATCTCGACTTGCGGGTCACCCGGGAGGCGCTGAACCCGCTCGTGCGCGCCACCAGCGGCGGCAGCTTCATGCTGGGCGGAACTGAAACCGCGCAAATGCCTGGCCTGCGCCGCACGCGGCCGGACGGGCTTCAGGCGGGACCGGGCTGGGCCGGGCTTCAGCGCAATGGCGCCTACACGGTTGCCGAATCGCGCCGCACCCCGCTGGCGCCGGGCCTGCTGCTTGCAGCTCTCATTCTGGCGCTGCTCGGCGCGGGCTGGTGGCGCGAGGGGAAGTAGCACCGTAGGCTCCGATCCCGCTTGCCCCCGTCCGAACCCGCGCCTAACCTCCTGATATGGCTGCAAACGAACCGGCTCCCTTCTCCACCGAATGGACATCTGCCCTGATAGAGCACGCGCAAGGCGTGCTGATCGAGGCGCGCAATGCCTTCATCACACCGGAGATCGGCCTTCAGGCCGTGGTGATCGCGCTGGCCTTCGGCGCAAGCTGGCTGCTGCGTGCGCCCGTGCGCACGGCATTTGAACGCGCATTCGGCTGGCAGTTCATGTCGAGGGTCAATTCCACGGCACGTGACCTTGTATTGTCGCTGATACTACCGGTCATCGCCTTCCTTGTCCTTACCCTGACCCGTATCGGATTTGATCAGGCCGGTCTTGGCAGCTTCGCGATAAACCTGGCGGCGAGCCTGACCGGCGCCTGGGTGCTGATCCGCATCCTCACGGCCTTTATCGCCGAACCGTTCTGGTCGCGCACCGCGGCAACGCTGATCTGGTTCGTGGCGGCGTTGAACATTGTCGGCCTGCTGGGGCCGCTGACGGGCCTTCTGGCATCGGTGGGCTTCGATGTAGGCGAGAGCCGCATCTCGCTGCTGACCGTGGTGCGCGCGGCGATACTGCTCGCCGTGCTCTACTGGGTCGCCAGCCGCATCTCCAAACTTCTCGCCGCGCGCGTGGAGCAGGTGCCAACGCTTACCCCGTCCGCGCGCCTGCTCATCACCAAGAGCGTGCAGATATCGCTGCTCGTCGTTGTGGTAGCGGCCGCGCTCTCAATCGCTGGCGTAGATCTGTCGGCACTGGCGATCTTCTCGGGGGCAGTCGGCCTTGGTATCGGGTTCGGCCTTCAGAAGATATTCTCCAACCTGATTTCCGGCCTGATCCTGCTGATGGACCGTTCGGTGAAGCCCGGTGATGTGATCACACTGGAGGAAACCTACGGACGGGTGAATGCGCTTGGGATGCGCTTTGCCAGCGTCGTCACCCGTGACGGGCTGGAACATCTCATCCCGAATGAGGAATTCATCACCACCAAGGTGATCAACTGGTCATTCTCCGACGAGGCGGTACGTATCAAGAAGCCTGTAGGCGTTGCCTATGGCACGGACGTGCCCCACGCCATGAAGGTGATCGTCGATGCTGCCAATTCGGTGGAGCGGGTACTGGAGAAGCCCGAGACACGCTGCCTCCTGCGCGGGTTTGGGGACAATTCCATTGATCTGGAGGTGCGCTTCTGGATCGCGGACCCGCAGCAGGGCGTGAACAATGTCTCGTCTGATGTGCTGCTGGCCATCTGGAAGGCGTTCGAGGCCGAAGGTATCCAGTTCCCCTTCCCGCAGCGCGATGTGCATATCGATATGCGCGAAGCCTTGCGGGTGCGGGTGGAGAACCCAGACTAGTATCAGGCTAGGCCGTCCTCGCTCTCCGGCGCTGCGAGCCGGAAAACGTGCAGTTAGCTCATTGGCGTTTCCACCGGGGTCCCGGCCCCCGAGCCGGGATCCATGACAGCGGTCGATGGCTGTCGGCTTGGATCCCGGGTCAAGCCCGGGAACCCGGCTCTAGCGGCTTGAAGCCAGCGCGGCCTGTCCTCCGCTATTGGGTGCCTGTTCCGCCGCATCTGGCGCAGGTTCTCCCATCAATGCGCCCTTTACCACTACAGTGCCTACACCGGGGCTTGCTTTGCGGACCTTCCGGTCGGCCCCTAGGTCCTTCAATTCCCATTTTACTCTCCCTGAAATTCCGACCTGTGCGCACTCGCTCAAGAGTAGTGCACAGGTCGGAAAGAGGTTTCATCTATTTGTAGTGCTTTTTCCAAGCTCTCTCATATGCTTCCCGGTACTTCTCCGGTGGATTATAAACCGACCCGAAGATCCCGCCTTCACCTTGCTTGGCGCGAAGGGCATGATCCATACCCGCCGCATACGCGTCTTCTGGAGATTCTGGGTACCAACTCATGATAATCCTCCAACATCAGAGCTATCCTCAGCCCGCACGTCGGTTCTACCACAACCCTTCGGGGTTGATGTCGAACTCAGCCCCATGGATTTTCGACAAATGACATATAAAATTAAATTAGATAAAAACATAATATTAGAAGCTATAGATAGAAAGTATGGTGGAAGCATACCGAATTTGCTTTCCCAATGGGAAATTTCTAACAAATCAATAGGGTTGAATACGCAACCGGACCGCTCAACGATTTACCATTGGATAAACGGTAACATACCCAGGACCACAGAAAGATTTCTGAAATTTTGTGGTGTATTAGATATTGATCCATTCGCGCTAATTTTGAACAATGAAGATGACATTGAAAAAATACATGCCACCATATTAAAATCTTTTTGGTCCGACTACTGGACCCAACCAGCTCTGTCATTCGTTAAAGATTTTATAGGCCAAAAAACTATATGGCCCCCAAGTTTTCTGGCAGAGAAATATTATCAACGGTCGTGGTTTGAATTAAATTTTCGCCATGATTACTTCAATAAATCCAATCATTATATTAGCATATGCATAGATCCAAATAATTTATTTATAGAAAATCACCCACAAGTTTTCCACATCGCTTACCAGAATTCCGGAGGTAGCAAACTAGGCCCTTGGATACAATATGGGTTGTTCATAAGGTTTGGAAGAAAAACTAAGCTTTGGAGTATTTCCGGTCAATTTGAAAGTCATGCTCACATCAATAAGGAAGAAATTATATGTATTGGCACATGGATCGGACAGGGCAACGCAAATTTTAAAGTTACTTCTCTTCATCCGTTTACAGGACAAATTAGAGATTCTACCCATAAAGTTCCGGATATAAAATTCTCCGCCTGATACATATAATTCCTTTTCCCACTAAGGCTCCAGCTCCACGTCCCAGTAGAGATAATCCAGCCAGCTTTCATGCAGGTATTTGGGCGGAAAGCGCCGCCCCTGCCCTTGCAGCTGGTGGACGCTGGGCCGCATGGCGGGACGCCGCACGGGCATGCGGGCCTGTTCCGGCGTGCGCCCGCCCTTTTTCAGGTTGCACGGAGCGCAGGCCGCCACGATGTTTTCCCAGGTGGTACGGCCGCCACGCGAACGCGGCACGACATGATCGAAGGTAAGCATGTCGAGCTGCTTCGATCCGCAATACTGGCACTGGAAGCCGTCACGCAGGAAGACGTTGAACCGGGTAAAGGCCGGCGGGCGGTCCTGGCTGATGAAATCGCGCAAGGCCACAACCGATGGCGCGCGCATGGCAAAGGAGGGCGAGCGGATGGCCGTCTCGTATTCGGAGACCACGTCCACACGCTCCAGGAAGACCGCCTTGATGGCTTCCTGCCACGGCCAGGTCGACAGCGGATAATAGGAGAGCGGCTGGTAATCGGCGTTGAGGACGAGGCAGCGCAGGTCTTCCGGCGCCGTTCTGGATACGCGCATCATGTCCGCACCTCTCGTCGAGAGGGCAAAAGCAGGCTGGAAGAGAGGTGCGGGCCAGCGTGGCTGCCGGTCCGGTATCTCTGGCCGCCAGGCCTATGGCTCGGATCCGTCCTGAAGACGCACCTCCCTCGCTCAATTCCTGATTCATCAAACGAATCAGCAAATCAGGCACGCTCAGGGGGACTTTACTCCAACTCTTGCAACAGGCCTATGACAGCAGAGCCACAGCTTTGTTGCGTGCGCGTGCCACAGCCATACATGGCGCGGACGCGCTCAGGCGGCAAGCGTGGAGCGGTATCTGCCCGCCAGCGCAGCCTTGAGGAAACGGGCGCCGAGCTCCAGCCCGTCCGGCCCGATGGAGTGCGGCAGGCCCTGGCTGATATGAAACTCCGCGCCATGCCCGGCTGCAGCCAGCTGCTGGGCTGCCAGCAGTGTGAAACCCACCGGCAGCACGTCGTCACGATCGCCGTGGATGAGCATGACAGGCGGTTTCGAGACCATTTCGTCTTTCAGCTTCTCGCCACCCGCCAGCGCACCGGAATAGCCAAGTATCCCGCCAATGGCCGAGGGCTGGCGCAATCCCAGATGCAGGGCGAGCATCGTGCCCTGGCTGAAGCCGACCAGCGCGAGATCGGCATGGGTCAGATTATGGCGGCGTAGCTCCGAGGCGATGAACTGGTCAGCAACCGGGCCGGCCATGCGCACGCCGGACTCCATCGCTGCCGGATCCAGCCGCGAGATCGGGAACCATTGGTACCCGCCCGGCGCACCCGGCACTGGCTCGGGCGCGTCCGGCGCCACCCAGGCCGTATCGGGAAAATCGGCTGCCCAGTGCTGGGCAAGGCCAGCCAGATCAGCCCCGTTGGAGCCATAGCCGTGAAACAGGATGACAAGCTTTTTCGCCTGTCCTGAACGCGCCGGGATGCGCGGACCATCAAGCAGGATCATCGGGGGCCGGTCTCCAGATGCAGGGTAGCGGAAAGGCTGGCGATCATGCGCAGCCAGCCATCGCTGACAACCCCCTCTTCGAATTTGCGCACACTATCCTAGAGTGCGCCGCGATGACTGGCTTTATCACCCGCTTTGCCCCTTCACCGACCGGCCGCCTGCATCTGGGCCACGCCTATGCGGCGCTGTGCGCATTCGAGGCGGCAAGGGCGGCAGGCGGGCGCTTTTTGTTGCGCATCGAGGATATCGACACCACGCGCTGCAAACCCGAATACGAAACCGCCATATACGACGACCTGGAATGGCTGGGCCTGGAATGGGAGCAGCCGGTCCGGCGGCAGAGCGAGCATCTGGACGATTACCACCGCGCACTGGAAAGGCTTCAGGACGGCGGGCTGGTCTATCGCTGCTTCAAGACCCGCAAGGAAGTCATGGCCGAGATCGCCAGCGCCCCGCACCTCGCTCCGCACGGGCCTGAAGGCCCGGCCTTTACAGGCACACCGTTGCCGGTTTCACGCGAGAGACGGCTTGTGGATGAGGGACGCCCCTATGCCTGGCGCCTTTCCATGGCGGCCTGCCGGGAACGGCTTGGCGCGGCGTTTGATGCCCTGAGCTGGCGGGAGGAAAGCCTCCAGCCGCCGCACACACAACACCGTCATCGGGCGAGGCCGGACCTGTTTGGCGATGTTGTGGTCGCCCGCAAGGATGCCGGCACGAGCTACCACCTCGCCGCCGTGCATGATGATGCCCTGCAAGGCATTACCCATGTGATTCGCGGAGCCGATCTGCGCCCGGCAGCGGGTCTGCACCGGCTGTTACAGGCACTTCTGGGGTATCGGGAACCGGTCTACCGCCATCACGGCCTGCTGACTGGCGCCGATGGCAGGCGATATGCCAAGCGCGACCAGTCGGTGACGCTGGGCCATCTGCGCGGAGCCGGCCATCAGGCAGGCGATATCGGCGCCCTTATTCAGGCCCATGCCGAACGCGGCGATCTTGTTGAAGGGCATTATTCCAATGACTGAACCGGCAACAGGGTCTTCAGGTGGAACACCGCCCGGCATCCCAGGAACCAGCATGCTGGCCGGTGTGGCCGCCGTTCTGGCAGGAGCCTGCATCATCGGATTTTCTGCCATTCTGGTGAAGGCATCCGATCTTGGGCCGCAGGCCACGGCGTTCTGGCGCCTGACGCTTGCCCTGCCTGCACTGGCGCTATGGCTGGCTCTCCACCGGCACGGCAAGGATACGCCGCCCGGCCGGCCCGACATGCGGCTCATGGTGCTGGCGGGCGTGTTCTTCGCCATGGACCTGGCATTCTGGCATGTCGGCATCAAGATCACGACCGCCGCCAACGCGACCCTGCTTGCCAATCTGACACCGATACTGGTGGCGCTGTTTTCATGGCTGCTATTTCGCGAGACCGTCACCCGCGGCTTCATACTGGTGTGCGCGATCACCGTGAGCGGTGCCGCGCTGCTGGCGGGAGGAAACCTGACGATCGACCCTGACCGGCTGACCGGGGACGTATTCAGTATACTGACCGCATTCTGGTACGCTGCCTTCATCCTCACCGTACGCAAGGCACGCGATGGCGCGAGCACACCGCGCGTCATCTTCCTGGCCACGCTGATCGCGGCGCCGATATCGCTGGCAATCGCCATAGCCTTTGCCGAGCCGCTGTTTCCTGAAAACTGGCAGGGCTGGATACCGCTGATCCTGCTGGGCGTGGTCGTTCATGCCGGCGGGCAGGGAGCGATCATCTTCGGGCTGGGGCGCGTACCGGCACCACTGGCGGCGCTCATATTGCTGGTCCAGCCGATCGTCGCCGCAGCCGCGGGCTGGCTGCTGTTCGATGAAGCACTGAGCGCAATTCAGCTTCTGGGCGCCGCCATCATCCTGGCCGGGCTTTATCTGGCGCAACGCACCGCGCCCAGGCCAGCGGCTAGTGTGCCGCCAGCCCCTGAATGACCAGTTCCAGACGGCTGCGCATCAGGGCAGACGCCGACGAGCGGTCCATCTCCTCCCCCCGCGCGCGCCGGACAACGCCTGTATAGCAGTCCTCGATCAGGCGCGCGGCCTCGACAGGGACAAGGTCACGGCGCAGATCGCCTTTTTCGACACCCTTGGCCAGCAGCCGCTCCACCGCGCCCCAGGCCTGCGACATCTGCCCGGCCGCTTCGGTGTAGCTGTCGCCGGTCCACAGCCAGGTGTGCGCGATGGCAGCGGCAAACAATTCCTCATGCCGCAGCTGGGCTTCCATAATGACCTGTACCAGCGCGCTCAGCCGGTCCATGAGGTTGCCGGACAAGGCGGCCTCCAGCCGGTCGACCGAATCACGGATCGATTCATATTCCTCGCCGAGGATGACGATGAGCAGCGCACTCTTCGTCGGCGCCACGTTCAGTACGGTACCTGCAGAGACGCCCGCAGCGTCGGCGATCGTCTTGATCGTGGCGCGCTCATACCCGTCATCAAGAAAGACCCGGCGGGCCGCCTCGATCACCTGCTTGTGTGTTTCCTGCTTACGGGCATCGCGGCGGGTGAGCCGCCGTCGGGAATCGTCACGCATCGCGCCAGCCTGAAACTGCCTGTTACAAATAGACAAAAGACGCCAGTTCACCGGGCCGGTTCACTGAGCGCATGGTAAGTTTCTTTAAATGAGCAGCTTTATGCTGCGACTGCAAGCAATTCGCACGCGGGCCGTGCAAAAGGGGCGTGCGCAATTGCCTCACTGGCCGTTTGCAGTGCGAGATTGAGCGGTGCTGCCTTCCGCTCTATCTGTGAAGCATGAGCGGATTTCTCGATATACTTCTTTACATCCTGATGGGCGTTGTTTTCCTCATCCTGTGCGCGGGCATCTACTCGCTGGTGCGCGGCGGGGATTTCGGACGATCCTGGTCAAACCGCCTGATGCGCGCACGGGTGCTGTTCCAGTTTCTGGCCGTGCTGGTCATCGTCGCGGGTTTCTGGGCCAAGGGGGCGTTCGGCGGCTAGGTTCTGTACCCATAAACGGGATTCCCAAATCAGCTGGGTCGTGATTCAAGCTCCTTGAA
>NZ_BMFS01000015.1 GCF_014639075.1 Glycocaulis albus | reverse complement strand
CCTGGCCGCCATCGCACTCGCATCAGCAAGACTCTGGGTCAGAGCTTATGAGTCCACGCCCTAGACCGCCAATCGCCCGCGCTCAATCAGTTTTTCGGTGTCGATCCGGCCATTGCCAGCGCCCAGCGTCGTCGACTGGCCGGCAATGCGCCGGGCGAGAAATGCGTCGGAAGCTGCATCGAGCCCCGCATCCATCAGGGCAAGGGCAGACAGAGCCAGCGCCGCTTCCTCGCTGAAGCGGCGGGCATCGGCCTCGCCAATGCCCCCTGCCAGTGAAGCCTCGATGCGGCCAATCAGGGCATCCAGCGCCGCGTTCTGCCCCTTGCCGCGGGCGAGATGGGCCAGCAGCGCCTCACGGCTTTCAGGGTCACGGCTGAGGGCGCGCAGCGTATCGAGCGCGATCACATTGCCAGAGCCTTCCCAGATCGCATTCAGCGGGCTCTGGCGGAACATGCGGGGCAAAGGCGATTCCTCGACAAAGCCTGCCCCGCCATGGGCCTCCATCGCCTCATAAACGAGGTAGGGCGCCCGCTTGCAGATCCAGTATTTGGCGATGGGGGTGAGTACGCGCGCCAGCGCCGCCTCAGCCGGAGCGGTGGTCATCCTGTCGAAGGCGTGGGCCACGCGGAAAGCGAGCGCCATTGCCGCTTCGGCTTCCATGGCGAGCTCTGCCAGCACCTCACGCATCAGCGGCTGGTCGATCAGGCGGCGCTGGAAGGCCGCGCGCCGGTCAGCATGCCAGATGGCGTGAAAGCTCGCCGTACGAATGAGGCCCGCTGACCCTGCCAGGCAATCAAGGCGCGTGTGATTGACCATGTCGATAATGGTGCGCACACCGCGTCCCGGTTCGCCCACGCGCCACGCCCAGGCGCCGTGATATTCGATCTCGGAAGAGGCGTTGGAGCGGTCGCCGAGCTTGTCCTTCAGACGCTGTATCTCGATTGTATTGCGTGTGCCATCAGGCCGCCAGCGCGGCACCAGAAAGCAGGAGAGGGCAGCGTTCTCACCGTCGCCCTCATAGGCAAGGGTGAGGAAGCCATCGCTCATGGGCGCAGAGCAGAACCATTTATGGCCTGTCAGCTCCACCTCATCCCCGCCAATGCTGACCGCCCGGGTCTCGTTGGCGCGCACATCCGATCCGCCCTGCTTCTCGGTCATCGCCATGCCGATGGTCAGGCCGGATTTTTTGTCCATCGGCTTCATGGCCGGATCATAGGCGCCCGCGGTCGCGCCCTTGATCCAGTCATCCGCCCAAGCGGCATGGCGCAGGGCCGGCACACAGGCATAGGTCATCGACATCGGGCAGCACACACCGGCATCGGCATGACCCATCAGCATGAGCAGGGCCGAATGGAGCGTGTGCGGGGCGGTATCCGTATTCCAGGCCGCTGCGGAGACGCCCGCTTCCAGCCCGGTTTGCATCAGCTGGTGGTAGGCGGGGTGGAATTCCACCTCGTCAATGCGGTGGCCATAGCGGTCGAAGGGCTTGAATTTCGGCGGGTTTTCATTCGCCTGCCGGCCCCATTCCTGCACCTCGGCTGAGCCCACTTGCGCGCCGAAGGCCGAGAGATGGTCACGGTGGGCTTCACCCCCATTGCGGCTGACGGCATCTCCCAGCACGCGGTCGGCGCTGAACAGATTGATCCCGCTCAATGGCTCGGACTGGTTGAAGACGCTATGGGTGCGCAACTCGCTGCGCGGCGCGTGGGGCTGGGTCATGGGGCGGAGTCTTAGCGGTCGGGCGGGTCCGTTGGCAATCGCCGCCCGCCGCCGATTTGGCCCCGGGCCGGTTATGCTGTTAGGGTTGAAGGGTAGCAGAGCCATGCGAAAGCAGAACCATGTCTACGAAACTCAATCCCATAGCACTCGCCGCCATTCTGGGCGCCTCGGTTGGTGTGGCCGGCGCGCATGCCAGTGATCCGCCGCGCGAGCGCGAAGAGGCGCACTCCGACAGGCGCGGCAGCGAGGCGGCCGCCCGCCAGCTGAAGATTGGTGAACCGCCGCAACGGCCTTCACGGCAGTACAAGCTGGGTGATGGTGCCACTGATTCTGACGATGCCGTGCCCTCACGCCAGTACAAGCTGGAGAACGTCCCGGCGCGCCAGTTAAAGATCGAGTCGCCCTCGCGGCAGATCAAGATCACCGACCAGCCCTCCCGTCAGATCAAGATTGACGGGGTTGATGGTGAGCAGGCTGAACGGCCCGATCTGCGAGATGACGGGCGTCAGCGCCGTCCGCAATAGTCGTGGTGCCTGACGAGGGCATGGACCGCCAGGCGGCGTTTTCCTATCGGTGCGCCGCGTGCAGCCGGTGCTGCCACCACAAGAAAATTCAGCTCAATCCCTATGAGCTGGCCCGGCTGGCGCGCGCGCAAGACCTCGACGCGGCAGCCTTCCGTGAGCGCTATGTGACCGATCATGTCTATCTGCGTCAGAAGGCTGACGGAGCGTGTGTCTTTCTCGGAGAGCAGGGCTGCACCGTGCATGCCGACAGGCCTTTGGTCTGCCGCCTGTATCCGCTGGGGCGCATTGTCGACGGTGAAGGCGAAAAGTTTGTCGAACTCACACCACATCCGCAGACCGAAGGCATCTACGGGAGCGATGGAACGATTGGCGAGTATCTCGCCACACAGGGCGCAGATCCGTTCATGCAGGCTGCTGACGCCTACTACCAGCTCTTCCGGTGGGTGGCCCGCCTGTCCGGCGATGGGGGACCGGACTCGGTCAGTGATCAGTCCGGCATACTGGAGGCGCTTGACCTAGAGGCGTTCGTTGCGCGCGAGGCAGCGCGCCGCAATGTCGATCTCCCGGAACCACTGGGGGAGCAGGCGAGGCTGCATTGCATCTGGCTGGCGGAGATGATCACGGACGCCCAACATGAACAAAAGTTCACGCCTCAGTCATGAGCGAGCAAGCCTGCCTCAATCACAACCCGGCTGATTATATTCAGGCTGGGTTCGGGGGCGTTGAGCATGAAATCGTTATTATCACTGGCATTTATCATTCTGGTGCCGTCGGCATTTGCCGCCGTACCGCCAGTTCACGGGCAGGCCAATTTCGAAGGCCATGTCGGGCCCGACCCGCTTACAGGCTCGCTTTCCGCCGAGTGGCACCTGTCCTTCATTGCCGGCGAAGACAATACTGACAGCGTCGGATTTCTGCTGGCGCATGGTCTGGACGTCAGTTCGGTCAGTGGCGCGCATGTGCGCAGTCACTCTGTCAGCGCTGATGATTCCTCGCCTTTCGCAAACCACCAGATTGATCTGACCGGAATTGAACCGGGGGATACCGTCGAGCTGGCCTTTTCCTATGCCGGCACGCCCCACCTTGATGACAGTGGAATGGCTCAGGTGTCGCCGGAATGGATCGAGCTAATGCTCGATGCCTACTGGTTTCCCGTGTCTGCCAGCTTTGACCAGATGATGACCGGCACGCTGTCGGTGGAGCTTGGCGGCAACTGGACGGTCATCGCTGGTCCGCCTGCCGTATATGAGGAAGGTATCCACATTATCGAGTTTACCCGTCCGCACATCGACGTGAATTTCGCCGCCGCACCCGCCATCACGCGTCTTGAGCGGGACGCATTCTCGGTCTTCCACACGGGCGCGCCCGAGGCTCAGCTTGCGCTGATCGACACGGCAGCCAGTGACTGCGCAACCTATCTCAACGCGCGCTACGGGCAGGAGGACGGGCTGGAAAACGTCCGGATCGTGATCGCTCCACGCGACGAAGCCGGTTATTACCGGCCCAATTTCATTTCCCTCGACGCTGCAGGTTTTGATGACCTTCTCGATGCACATGGCCTCTTGTGCCACGAGATGGCACATCACTGGGCCGTGACAGCGAATTTCAACTCCCCCCATCACTGGATGTCGGAAGCGTTCGCTGAATATGTGACCGCCCGGTTCGTGCGGGAGCATCACGGCCAGGAGGCCTATGATGCGATGGTGTCCATGTTTGACGCTGCGGGGCGCGATGCCGGTCCGGTCTGGTCACCGGAGATGGACTCGCGGCCATCGCATCGGCTGATGTATCGCAAGGCACCTTATCTGCTGTCCGAGCTCGAGGCGCAGATTGGCGAGGTGCGCTTTGACGCCTTCATTCACCGCTACATGACTGAGCGGTGGGCCACGACGGAGGAATTGCTGGCTGCGCTTGAGGCGGTGGCGGGTTCGCAGGCTGCCGAGGCGTTTGCCAGCGCGCTGGCGCGGTAGGGCAGGGCAGTAGCCGAGTGCCTTGCTAGCTTTCCGGATTGATCCGCGGATCGTGCCTGGAGGCTTCATAGAGAGCCACTGCGGCGGCGTTGGAGACGTTCAGGCTCTCTGCTTTCGGGCCCATGGGTATGCGTGCCAGCACATCGCAATGATCGGCGACGCGCGGGCGCAGGCCCTTGTCCTCTGACCCCAGGACAATGACGAGCCCTGTCGTGCGGCCCATCGTGTCTGCGCCGGTCTGCACGGCGGCGTCCAGCGAGATTTCCGCCTCGCCTGCCAGCCCGATCACGAACCGGCCTTCCTCGCGGAAGCCTTTCAGCGTGTCGGCGATATTGGTAACCTCGACATGGCCGATCTTTTCCGCGCACCCGACCGCGCTCTTGCACACCGTGCCGAAGATCGGTGGCGATTTGCGGTCCTGCATGACGATGGCACGCGCGCCGAAGGCTGCCGCCGAGCGGAAGATCGCGCCGACATTGTGCGGATCGGTGATCTGGTCGAGCACCACAAGAAGACCGTGCGTCGGGTCCAGAACTCCCTGCACCGGTTCGGGGGTCAGCGCCTTTGCCTTCAGGGCGAACCCTTGATGGACGGCCGTATCAGGCAGACGGGCGCTGATATCGCCCGGCTCCTCGACCTGCGGTTCGATGCGTGCGCGCATCGCCCCATCAAGATCCTTCGCGCCGTTGCGCGTGACGTGCAGCGATAGCGGCGTGCGTTTGGGGTTGGCCAGAGCGGCGAGTACCGCGTGCCGGCCCCATATCCAGCCCTCGCCGGGTGGCAGCATGTCACCACGTTGGCGGGCAGGTCCGCGGCCCTGTGCACGGGTGTGTGCGAAAGCCCGTTTGGAGGTGTTGCGCTGGTCAGGGGCCATAAGTATAAGTCGCGTCCCGGCTTTACGAGGCAGCCTCGTTAGGACGCCCGGCGCATTGGCGCAAGAGCGTTTCTGACAAGGCCAAATCGCAAGGCCCGGCCGGTCCGCCCGGCAGCTGGCGATCCGGAGGGGTGGGAGAGTGGTTAAATCCAGCAGACTGTAAATCTGCCCGCGCAAGCGTACGCTGGTTCGAATCCAGCCCCCTCCACCAGCCATTGTTCGCGAAGCGGGCTCCGGCTGGACAGGCCATGACCGGAAAAGTGCGGGAATTGTCTCGCCATCGGTCAGGGCTGCCGCTAGGATTGCGGATGCGCGGCGCGCACGGCGCGGGTGTAATTCAATGGTAGAATGTCAGCCTTCCAAGCTGAATATGTCGGTTCGATCCCGTCCACCCGCTCCATCCGCCGCACCGTGATCTGGCGCCTCCGCCCGGCACCGGTCCCGCGGAACAGCGCGAGGGCTGCAGGCAGAGCCCGTCACTTGCGCGCAAACCTCTTGCAATAGGCCGTGGCGGGCGCTATCCCGCCCCGTCAGTTAACCCGGGCAGCGCTGCACGCGCTGCCTTTCCAGCAAGTTGCGACGAGGACAAGGCGCGATGGCCAAGGCAAAGTTTGAGCGTAACAAGCCGCATGCGAACGTTGGCACGATTGGTCACGTTGACCATGGCAAGACGACGCTGACGGCGGCGATTACGAAGTATTTCGGTGAGTTTCGCGCGTATGACCAGATTGATGGCGCGCCTGAGGAGAAGGCTCGCGGGATCACGATTTCGACGGCTCACGTTGAGTATGAGACGGAGAACCGTCACTATGCGCACGTGGACTGCCCTGGCCACGCTGACTATGTGAAGAACATGATCACGGGCGCGGCGCAGATGGACGGCGCGATTCTGGTTGTGAACGCGGCGGATGGCCCGATGCCGCAGACGCGCGAGCACATTCTTCTGGCGCGCCAGGTGGGTGTTCCGGCTCTGGTCGTGTTCATGAACAAGGTTGACCAGGTTGATGACCCTGAGCTTCTCGAGCTTGTGGAGATGGAGATCCGCGAGCTTCTGAGCTCGTATGACTTCCCGGGCGACGATATTCCGATCATTGCCGGCTCGGCTCTGGCGGCGATGGAGGGGCGTGATCCTGAGATCGGCGAGAACAAGATCCGCGAGCTGATGGCGGCTGTGGACGAGTATATCCCGACGCCGGAGCGTCCGGTTGACATGCCGTTCCTGATGCCGATCGAGGACGTGTTCTCGATTTCGGGCCGCGGCACGGTTGTGACGGGCCGTATCGAGCGCGGCATTCTGAAAGTGGGCGACGAGATCGAGATTGTGGGTATCCGCGACACCTCGAAGACGACGTGCACGGGCGTTGAGATGTTCCGCAAGCTGCTTGACCAGGGTCAGGCGGGCGACAATGTGGGCGCGCTGCTGCGCGGTGTTGAGCGTGACGGTGTCGAGCGTGGCCAGGTTCTGGCCAAGCCGGGCTCTGTGAAGCCGCACAAGAAGTTTGAGGCGGAAGCCTACATTCTGACGAAGGAAGAGGGCGGGCGTCACACGCCGTTCTTCACCAATTACCGTCCCCAGTTCTACTTCCGCACGACGGACGTGACCGGGATCGTGACCCTGAAAGAGGGTACCGAGATGGTGATGCCGGGCGACAATGTGGAAGTGACCGTCGACCTGATCCAGCCGATCGCGATGGAAGAAAAGCTGCGCTTCGCCATCCGTGAAGGCGGCAGAACCGTCGGCGCAGGCGTCGTCTCCAAAATTATCGACTAGCGGAAATTGGGCGTTCGCTCCGGCGAATCGCAAATCCCCACAAAGCCGAATGCCAGACCGGCCCGGAGCAGCGCTCCGGGCCGGTTCTTTTTGTGCGGCATGCGAAATTGCGGCGGCTGGCGCCCGCTTTGATGACCTTTTTGCAACAGGTAGAGGGCGAACATGTGTCAGCGCAGCACCAAGCGCTTGGCGCATTATGAAGTTTCCGCAATGGTAAGGCCAAGCGAGGCTGTGAAAGGCCCGCTGATCCGCATTTGCGGGTTCGTGGCCATGGGCCTCGTTATGATTCGACTGCCTTAAACCAAAGGGGAAACATCGTGAAAAAGTGGAACAAGGAAGCGCTCCTGCGGACTTCGGTCCTGGCGGGCTTCGTTGCGGCCAGCGCCGCAGCGGCTCCTGCTCTTGCGCAGGAAGCTGAAGAAGAGGGTGCCACGCAGCAGCGTGAAACCATTCAGGTCACCGGTTCGCGCATTCAGCGTCAGGACTTCACGGCGGCTAGCCCGATTACCACGGTTGGCATTGAGACGATCCAGCTGAGCCAGACGCTCACGCTCGAATCGCTGCTCAACGAACTGCCGCAGGTCATTCCGGGCAACAACCAGTCTTCGAACAATGCTGGCGGCTTCGGTTTTGCAACCCTTGACCTTCGTGGTCTCGGTACGAACCGCAACCTGCTTCTGGTGAACGGCATCCGCCTGCCCCCGTCGTCCACGACCGGTACGGTTTCGCTGGACAACATTCCGACGGGCCTGATCGAGCGGATCGAAGTCGTTACCGGTGGTGCGTCGACGGTTTACGGTTCGGACGCCATCTCCGGCGTTGCCAACTTCATCCTGCGTGATGATTACGAGGGTGCAGAGGTTTCTTACACCTATGCGTTCGCGGAAGATGGTCCGGCCTCGGCTCGCCATGGCGTTGACTTCCTGCTTGGCGGCAACTTCGACAATGGCCGCGGCAATCTCGCCATGTACGGCAGCTACTATGCACGTGACGGTGTCTTCCAGTCTGCGTTTGACTATTCGCGGACGTCGGCGGCCATTTACGGCATTGTTTCGGGCGGTGCTGTTGTGGGTTCGTTCATCGAAGATGATCCGGCCTCGTTCATTGCGCGCCGTGACGCGGAGATTGCTGCAGGCAATTCTGTCATCCAGCTTTTCTCCGGTGGTTCGGCTACTCCGCCTTGGGGCTCGGTGAACAATAATGCCACCAACCCGTTCCAGGGTCTGGCAGCAGTTCTTCCCGGGCAGTTCGCAGCGGCGGACCTCGACTGTAATCCGGCCACGCCCGGCCAGCCTTACAATTCGGGCAACCTGGCGTTCGACGATAACGGTAATCTGGTTCCGTATTTCGGTGCCAGCGGTACGGCTTGTGCGATTCCTGCCGGTACGTCCCGCCGTTACAATTTCGCTCCTGACAATTACATCGTCATTCCGGCGGAGCGTTACAACTTTGCTGTGTTCGGCAGCTATGAGCTGGGCAATGGCGTCGAAATGACCGCCAGCGTCATGTACAGCGAGATCACCAACACGGTTGAGCTTGCAGCCACGCCGGCTACGGGTCTCACGGTTTCCGCTTCGAACAGCTTTATTCCGGCTGATCTGGCGGCGGCTCTTGCCACCCGTCCGAACCCGACCGCCGACTTTGTGATGAACTATCGCTTCAACAGCGTTGGTACGCGTGTTTCGGACTTCACCAACCGTTCGCTGATGGCTCAAGTCGGCTTTGAAGGCGACTTCAATGCCAACTGGTCATGGCAGGCGGCTGCGATCTACTCCAAAGTGGACGCGATCAACGACTCACGTAACTCGATCAACCGCACCGCCCTGGCTCAAGGTCTGTCTGGTTGCCCGGCCGTGGGCGCTCTCCCGGGGTGTGTCGAGCTGAACATTTTCGGCCCGAACACCCTCGACGCTGACATGGTGAGCTTCCTGCGTACCGATACGCGTTCGCTGGACTTCTCCGAGCGTAACCACTTCATGTTCTTCGTGAATGGTGACCTGATGCAACTGCCAGCCGGTCCGGTCGGTGTTGCTGCCGGTGTCGAATACCGTGAAGACAGCGCTGGCCGTGTTGTTGATGATGCGCAGCGTAATGGTGACATCTTCGGCTTCAATGCGGTTCAGTCACTCGGTGGTTCGGTGCGTATCGCCGAACTCTATGCTGAGGCTGCAGTTCCGCTCGTGGCCAATCAGCCGTTCATCGAGTATCTGGGTCTTGAGCTGGGCTACCGCGTGTCCGACTACAGCACCGCTGGCACTGTAGACACCTTCAAGATTGGTGGCGAGTGGGCTCCGGTTGACTGGTTCCGGTTCCGGACGATGTTCAACCGCGCTACCCGCGCTCCGTCGGCCTTCGAGCTGTTCCAGAATGGTGACCAGGGCTTCCCGGCCTACACCGATCCCTGTAACGACACGCCTGCGCGTACGGCGGCCACCGCGGCCTTCTGTATCGCTCAAGGTGTGCCGGCAGCTGCCATCACGGGCTTCAACCAGAACAACACGCAGGTCCAGGCGTTTGCCTTCGGCCAGCCGGATCTGGGCCCTGAGACTGCCGACACGTTCACGATCGGCTTCACGTCTTCGCCGCCGATCCCGTTCGGCACGCTGAACCTCGCTGTCGACTACTATGACATCGAGATCGTAGACGTTATCTCGACGCGTGGTGCGGGCACCATCATCGGTTCGTGCTTCGCTTCGGGCGATCTGACCAGCTCGGACTGCCAACGCATCCAGCGCCGGACCGACAACGGCCAGATCGACTTCGTGAACACAGGCCGCCAGAACTCTGGCTTCCTGCAGACGAAGGGTGTGGACGTTCAGGTTGACTTCCAGATGGACCTGCCGCTCTTCGGCATGGACGGTACCCTGGGTGTGAACAACCTGTACAACCACCTCGAAGAGTGGAACTCGAACGGTACTGACCTGCGTGGCATCACCTACGGTCAGATCGGTTCTGCCTATCCGGAGTACACCAACACGCTGACGCTGACCTACGCTCTGCCGTCGGTTGCCACCCAGCTGCGGTGGGTTCACACTCCGAGCCTCAGCGATGGCTGGTTCGGCATTGGCAACGCGTTCATCGACGACACTCCGGCTGTGAACTACATCGACCTCTCGGTCCGTTGGGATGTCACCGATGCACTCTCGCTCACCGTTGGTGCTCAGAACCTCACCGACGAGATCGCCACGCAGACAGCTGGCGGTGTCATCGGCGGTCAGGGCAATACAGACCCGCAGGTCTATCGTGCCCTCGGACGTATGTGGAGCCTCTCCGTCCGCTCGCGCTTCTAGGCGATCAGACGGTCTGGTTTCAGACTGCAAAGTGGGAAAGGCGGGCCTTGTGCCCGCCTTTCTTCTTTTGTGGGTGTTTCGTGCCTTTCAGGGGCACATCAGGGGCACAGCGGCCCCGGTGCAGAACCCGCCTGTCAGCACGGCTCACGCCGGGTGTGGATAAAAAATGTGATTTAACCGCTCATAAGGGTTTTCACCGGCGCCGCAAACCGCTACAAGGCGCGGCTCAAAGGACGGGTTTGGCCGTCCGGCGCGTGACAAGGGTGCGCACCGGGCGGTTTTGCGTTGGACTTTGATAGGGGTGTAGCTCAGCTGGTAGAGCGGCGGTCTCCAAAACCGCAGGCCGGGGGTTCGAGCCCCTCCGCCCCTGCCAGTTGCAAGGTGTGCGCGATCATCCCGCGCACCCATTATTAGAGTTTGAAAGAGGCGATGGCAAAAGCAGGCAAAACCCGTCAGCCGGCGCGCGCAGGCGCATCCGGGCAGGGCAGTGGCAGCGCTTCTGCCGCCGGCGCCACTGCGCCCGTGCGCAAGAAGCCGTTCAACCCGTTCCGCTTCATCGGCGAGGTTCGCCAGGAGGGCCGCAAGGTCACCTGGACCAGCCGTAACGAGACGATCGTATCGTCCATCTTCGTCCTGATTCTCTCGGTGATTGCGGCTGTCTTCTTCTTCGGGGTCGATTCCCTCATCGGCCTCATCGTCAATTTCCTGCTCGGCCTGGGAGCCTGATACGCATGTCGGCCAAGTGGTACATTGTTCACGCCTATTCCAACTTCGAGAAGAAGGTTGCTGATGCGATCCGCTCCGAAGCGGCGCTGAAGGGGCTGACCGACAAGTTCGAGGAGATTGTGGTCCCGACCGAGGAGGTCACCGAGGTGCGCAAGGGCCGCAAGGTCAACACCGAGCGCAAGTATTTTCCCGGCTACGTGCTGGTGAAAATGGACATGACCGATGACGCCTATCACCTCGTCAAGAATACGCCGAAAGTGACGGGCTTCCTCGGCTCCGGCGCGCGTCCGCTTCCCGTTCCGGAAAGCGAAGTGCTGCGCATCATGGGCAAGATGGAAGAGGATGCGGAAAATCCGCGCCCGACTGTCTCCTACGAAATCGGCGAGACGGTTCGCGTCACCGATGGCCACTTCTCCAGCTTCAACGGAATCGTTGAAGAGGTGGATGAGGGGCGTTCGGTGCTGAAGGTCGCGATCAATATTTTCGGCCGGGCAACGCCGGTCGAGCTTGAATACAGCCAGGTGGAAAAAGCCAGCTGACTGTGACTTCGGTGCGGGAGGGTCCGGGAAAGTCCATTCCGGCTCCGTTCACCGCGCCGCCCGCGCTTCCGCTGCTGGCCTGACCGGGCAGTGATGGAAGTTTCTTCTAACCGGGGTGCGCCCCGACAAAGAGTGACAGGGATATGGCCAAGAAGATTACCGGCTACATCAAGCTGCAGGTTCCCGCCGGAGCCGCTAACCCCTCGCCGCCGATCGGCCCGGCGCTGGGTCAGCGCGGCGTGAACATCATGGAGTTCTGCAAGGCGTTCAACGCCAAGACGCAAGAGATGGAAAAAGGGATGCCCATCCCCACCATCATCACCGTCTACCAGGACAAGTCGTTCACCTTCGAGACGAAGACGCCGCCGGCGAGCTTCCTTCTGAAGAAGGCCGCCAAGATCCAGAAGGGCAGCGCCACGACGGGCAAGTCCGGCCCCGTGGGCAAGATTTCGCGCGCCCAGTGCCGTGAGATCGCGGAACTTAAGATGAAGGATCTCAACGCCAACGATCTGGATCAGGCGACGAGCATTATCGAAGGCTCGGCCCGGTCCATGGGCCTGGAAGTGACGGGGTAAGCGGATATGGCTAAAATCGCAAAACGTGTTGCCGCCTGCCGCGAAGGCCTTGACCGCAACAAGCTTCATACGATCGACGATGCCGTGGCTTTCGTGAAGTCGAAGGCGAGTGCAAAGTTTGACGAGACGATCGAGATCGCCGTCAATCTGGGCGTCGACCCCCGCCATGCCGACCAGATGGTCCGCGGCGTGTGCCCTTTGCCGAACGGCACGGGCCGTACCGCGCGCGTGGCTGTGTTCGCCAAGGGCCCGAAGGCTGAAGAAGCCAAGAAGGCCGGGGCAGATATCGTCGGCGCCGAGGACCTGGTGGAAACCGTCCAGGCCGGCAATATCGACTTTGACAAAGTGATCGCCACGCCTGACATGATGCCGCTCGTCGGCCGTCTGGGTAAGGTGCTGGGCCCGCGCGGCATGATGCCGAACCCGAAAGTGGGTACGGTGACCATGGACGTCGCCAAGGCCATCGAGCAGTCCAAGGGCGGCGCCGTGGAATTCCGCGTCGAGAAGGCCGGGATCGTCCATGCCGGAGTCGGCAAGGCGAGCTTCTCCGCCCAGCAGATTTCGGAAAACATCCGAGCCCTGCTTGACGCCCTCAACAAGGCCAAGCCGGCCGGTGCCAAGGGCCAGTATATCCGCAAGATATCGCTCAGCTCGACCATGGGGCCGGGCGTTAAGATCGACGTGGCCGAAGCCAGCAGCGGTGCGCCCGCGGCTGCATAACTGAAGTTTCCAGAGCCGGGTTCGCCCGGTTCTGGCGGCTGGTTTGCCGGGCTTGCCCGGCCTGCCGGCCACCTGTCCGAGACCGCAGGGGCGGGAAGGGGGCTTGCCGCCTTTCCGCTTAATCTCAAAGACGGCCCTGCGCAGACGGGAGTACGAAAATACCTGTTTATCGCGTGTCATGCGCGGCAAGCGGCGTCATTTCGTTCCCCGGACAGGATACATGGCGGGGGTGAGCGCGCTCCGGGGTGGTCCCGGAGAGAAGCGGCGTCCCCATCACCGCAAGATGACCGGGTAGTCCGGTCATCCTGTAACGGGAGACCGCAATGGAGCGAGCCCAGAAAGTCGAAGCTGTCGATGCCTATAAAGGCATTTTCGCCGGCGCCGGCTCGGTAGTGATTGCTCACTACTCCGGACTCACTGTTGCGGAAATGACGTCTCTGCGTGCCGAACTTCGCAAGTCCGGCGGGCAGTTGAAGGTTGTGAAGAACCGTCTGGCCAAGATTGCCCTGAAGGGCTCTCCGGCTGAAGGCGCTGCCGACATGTTCACCGGACCTGTCGCCATTGCCTACGCCGAAGACCCGGTTGCGGCACCGAAAGCCACTGCGGACTTCGCCAAGAAGAACGAGAAGCTCGTTCTGATCGGCGGGTTCATGGACGTCACGGTTCTTGATGAAGGCCAGGTCAAGGCTCTTGCCACCATGCCGTCTCTGGACGAGCTGCGCGGCAAGCTGATCGGCCTCATCCAGGCGCCCGCCACGAAGGTCGCAGGGGTTGTTCAAGCCCCCGCCGGCCAGCTGGCCCGCCTGCTTCAGGCCTATGCAGACAAACAGGCTGCATGACGCCGTCTCCGCATCTCTAGTGACAACGCATTCAAACAGGACTGAAAACCGATGTCGAAAATCGAACAACTCGTGGAAGACCTTTCCAGCCTGACCGTGCTGGAAGCTGCTGACCTCGCCAAGCTTCTCGAAGAGAAGTGGGGCGTTTCCGCTGCTGCTCCGGTGGCCGTGGCCGCTGCAGGCGGCGCTGCTGGCGGTGAAGCCGCTGCTGCGGAAGAGAAGACTGAATTTGACGTGATCCTCGTCACCGCCGGTGACAAGAAAATTAACGTCATCAAGGAAGTCCGCGCCATCACCGGCCTTGGTCTGAAAGAAGCCAAGGACCTGGTGGAAGCCGGTGGCAAGGCCGTCAAGGAAGGCGCGCCGAAAGCCGAGGCCGAGGCCATGAAGAAGCAGCTCGAAGAAGCAGGCGCTACTGTCGAGCTGAAGTAAGGATCAGGGCCGTTCGCGGTTCCTGACACAGCGATCCGGCGGGCGTGTGGCGCAAAGCCACGCGCCCGTTCGGGCGTTTCAAGTTTCGCCTGGCATTCCGGTCTGCCCCGGGTGTGCCAGGTCAGGGTGGCAAGCCCCCTCATGCTTGTTGCCACTTTCACCGGGGCGGGCGGGACGCATTCGCGTCACTGTAGGACGATGCCGGGTCTTTAACCTGGCAAAGGGAGCGGAAATGGGTCTGTCGTTCACCGGCAAGAAGCGCATTCGCAAGTCGTTTGGTCGCATCCCCGAAGCGCTGGAGATGCCCAACCTCATTGAGGTGCAAAAGCATTCCTACGAGCAGTTCCTGATGAAGGATCTGCGTACGGGCGAGCGCCCGGACGAAGGATTGCAGGCAGTGTTCAAGTCTGTTTTCCCCGTCAAGGATTTCTCTGAACGGGCCGTTCTGGAATTCGTGTCCTACGAGTTCGAGCCGCCCAAGTATGACGTTGAGGAATGCGTGCAGCGCGACATGACGTTCGCAGCGCCGCTGAAAGTCAAAATGCGTCTCATCGTGTTTGATGTGGACGAGGAAACGGGCGCGCGCTCGGTCAAGGACATCAAGGAACAGGACGTGTTCATGGGCGATATTCCGCTCATGACCGACAAGGGCACGTTCGTTGTGAACGGCACCGAGCGGGTTATCGTCTCCCAGATGCATCGCTCCCCGGGTGTGTTCTTCGACCATGACCGCGGCAAGACCCACGCCTCTGGCAAATATCTGTTCGCGGCGCGGATCATCCCGTATCGCGGCTCCTGGCTCGATTTCGAGTTCGACGCCAAGGACATCATCCATGTACGTATCGACCGCCGCCGCAAACTTCCGGCGACGACGCTGCTGTACGCGCTGGGTCTCGACAAGGAAGCCATCCTGTCGATCTTCTATGGCCGCGTTGGCTACAAGAAGGTCAAGGCGGGCTGGACCACGCCTTTCGTCAAGGAAAACTGGCGCGGCGTGAAGCCGCTGCGCGATCTGGTTGATGCCAAGTCGGGCGAGGTCATCGCGCCGGCTGGCAAGAAGATTGCCGCGCGTATCGCCAACAAGCTCGCCGAAGACGGCGTGAAGAATCTGCTGGTGGCCGGCGATGATCTGGTCGGGCGCTTCTTTGCCGAGGATATCGTCAACGCGGAAACCGGCGAAATCTTCGCCGAGGCTGGCGACGAGATCACGCTGGAGCTTCTCGAAGAGATCACCAATGCCGGCTATGACGAGATCGAGGTGCTCGACATTGATGGCGTGAATGTGGGCGGCTATATCCGCACCACTCTGGCCGCCGACAAGAACGACACGCGCGAGCAGGCGCTGGTCGATATCTATCGCGTGATGCGCCCGGGCGAGCCGCCGACGCCCGAGACGGCCGAAGCGCTGTTCAATGGCCTGTTCTTTGACGCCGAGCGCTACGACCTTTCGCCCGTAGGCCGCGTGAAGATGAACATGCGCCTTGATCTGGAATGCCCGGACGATGTGCGTGTGCTGCGCCGCGAGGACATTGTGGAGGTTCTCAAGGTTCTCCACGGCCTGCGCGACGGCAAGGGCGAGATCGACGATATCGACAATCTCGGCAACCGTCGTGTGCGTTCGGTCGGCGAGCTGATGGAAAATCAGTACCGCGTCGGCCTGCTGCGCATGGAACGTGCGATCAAGGAGCGCATGAGCTCGGTCGATATCGAGACTGTGATGCCGCATGACCTGGTCAACGCCAAGCCGGCAGCGGCCGCGGTGCGCGAGTTCTTCGGCTCCTCCCAGCTCTCGCAGTTCATGGACCAGACCAACCCGCTCTCCGAAGTCACCCACAAGCGCCGCATGTCCGCGCTTGGCCCGGGTGGTCTGACGCGTGAGCGTGCAGGCTTCGAGGTGCGCGACGTGCACCCGACCCATTACGGCCGGATCTGTCCGATCGAGACGCCGGAAGGCCCGAATATCGGTCTCATCAACTCGCTTTCCACGTTTGCGCGTGTGAACAAGTACGGCTTTATCGAAAGCCCGTACCGCAAGGTGGAAAACGGCAAGCTGACCGACCAGGTCGATTACCTGAGCGCGATGCAGGAAGCCAAGTTCAACATCGCCCAGGCCAATGCGACCGTGAGCGAGAAAGGCGAGCTGGCGAACGAGTTCGTGAACTGCCGGATTGGCCCGAACCGCGACGCGACCCTGATCCCGCGCGAGGACGTCGACTATATCGACGTGTCGCCGAAACAGGTTGTGTCGGTTGCCGCGGCGCTCATTCCCTTCCTTGAGAATGACGACGCCAACCGCGCGCTGATGGGCTCGAACATGCAACGTCAGGCCGTGCCTCTGCTGCGCAATGAAGCGCCGCTGGTCGGCACCGGCATGGAAGCTGTCGTGGCCCGCGATTCCGGTGCTGCCATCATCGCCCGCCGGGACGGCGTGGTCGAACAGGTGGACGCCCAGCGTATCGTGGTACGTGCGACCGGCGATATTGATGCGGCGGCCTCGGGCGTCGACATCTACCGGCTGTCCAAGTTCCAGCGTTCCAACCAGTCCACCTGCATCAACCAGCGTCCGATCGTGAAGGTCGGCGATGTGGTGAAAGCCGGTGACATCATTGGTGACGGACCGTCCACAGACCTTGGCGAGCTGGCCCTTGGCCGCAACGTGATCGTCGCGTTCATGCCCTGGAACGGCTACAATTTCGAGGACTCCATCCTCATCTCCGAGCGTATCGTGCGCGATGACGTCTTCACCTCGATCCATATCGAGGAGTTCGAGGTCATGGCCCGCGACACCAAGCTTGGGCCGGAGGAGATCACCCGGGATATCCCGAACGTGGGCGAGGAAGCACTGCGCAATCTCGACGAAGCCGGCATTGTTGCCGTCGGCGCCGAAGTTGAGGCCGGTGACATTCTCGTTGGCAAGGTGACGCCGAAGGGCGAAAGCCCGATGACGCCGGAGGAGAAGCTCCTGCGCGCGATCTTCGGCGAAAAGGCCTCCGACGTGCGTGACACATCGCTGCGTCTGCCGCCGGGCACCACGGGCACGATCGTGGAAGTGCGTGTATTCAACCGCCACGGGGTCGACAAGGACGAGCGCGCCATTGCCATTGAACGCGACGAAATCGCGCGTCTTGGCGAAGACCGTGATGACGAGCTTGAGATTCTCGAGCGCGACATCTTCTCGCGCCTGAAGACGATCCTGCTCGGCCGCGAGGCGGTCTCCGGTCCGCGCGGCTTTGCCAAAGGCAAGGTCACCGAAGCCTCGCTGGAAGACGTGCCGGCTTCGCAGTGGTGGAAGATTGGCCTTGAAGACGAGAAGGCTATGGCCGAGGTCGAAGCCCTCAAGAAGCAGTATGACGAGTCCAAGGCCCGTCTGGACCGCCGCTTCGAGGACAAGGTCGAGAAGCTGCAACGCGGCGACGAAATGCCCCCGGGCGTGATGAAGATGGTCAAGGTGTTCGTCGCGGTGAAGCGCAAGCTGCAGCCGGGCGACAAGATGGCCGGCCGTCACGGCAACAAGGGCGTGATCTCCAAGATCAACCCGCTCGAAGATATGCCCTTCCTGGCAGACGGCACGCCGGTTGACATCGTGCTGAACCCGCTGGGCGTGCCCTCGCGCATGAATGTGGGTCAGATCCTCGAGACCCATCTGGGCTGGGCCTGCAAAGGTCTCGGCCAGCAGATCGGTCAGGCCTATGAAGCCTACACCCGCGATGGCGATGCCAACGTGCTCAAGAAGGCGATCAATGGGGCTTATGGCGAGGATCAGGAGCTTCCCGAGGACGAAGCTGATATCGCCGAGCTGGCGCGTAACCTCTCCGCTGGCGTGCCGATTGCCACGCCGGTATTCGATGGCGCCCGTGAACCGGACATCGTCGAGTATCTCAAGCGTGCTGGCATTGACGAAAGCGGTCAGTCGACTCTGTATGACGGCCAGACGGGTGAGCCCTTCAAGCGCAAGGTCACTGTCGGCATCAAGCACCTGTTGAAGCTGCACCACCTTGTCGACGACAAGATCCACGCACGCTCCATCGGTCCGTACAGCCTCGTGACCCAGCAACCGCTGGGCGGCAAGGCGCAGTTCGGCGGTCAGCGCTTCGGCGAGATGGAAGTGTGGGCGCTGCAGGCATATGGCGCAGCCTACACCCTGCAGGAGATGCTCACCGTGAAGTCGGACGACGTGGCCGGCCGTACCAAGGTCTACGAGGCCATCGTGCGCGGTGACGACGCCTTCGAGGCGGGTATCCCGGAAAGCTTCAACGTGCTGGTCAAGGAAATGCGTTCGCTTGGCCTGAACGTCGAGCTCGTCAACGAATAGGCCGCTAGCGGCCAAACTGTGATCAGGCGGCAGGCCTTGCCCTCAAGGGTCTGCCGCCGCCACCGTCAAGGAGACGGACATGAACCAAGAGGTCATGAATATCTTCAACCCGTCCGCCGAAGGCCCCGCCTTCGACCGGATCCGGATTTCGCTGGCAAGCCCGGAGAAGATTCTCTCCTGGTCGTACGGCGAGGTGAAGAAACCCGAAACGATCAATTACCGCACGTTCAAGCCCGAGCGTGATGGCCTGTTCTGTGCCCGCATCTTCGGTCCGATCAAGGACTATGAGTGCCTGTGCGGCAAGTACAAGCGCATCAAGTACAAGGGCATTGTCTGCGAGAAGTGCGGCGTGGAAGTCACGCTGGCGCGCGTTCGCCGTGAGCGCATGGGCCATATCGAACTGGCCGCTCCGGTTGCCCATATCTGGTTCCTGAAATCGCTTCCCTCCCGCATCGCCCTGATGATGGACATGGCCCTGAAGGATGTGGAGCGCGTGCTCTACTTCGAGGCCTATATCGTCATGGAGCCGGGCCTGACCCCGCTGCAGCAGCACCAGCTCCTGAGCGAGGAAGAATACTACCAGGCGGTTGACGAGTACGGTGAAGACGCCTTCACCGCCGGCATCGGCGCAGAGGCCATCCGCGAGCTGATGGCCAATATGGACCTGCCTGCGCAAGTCGAGCGCATGAAGGAAGAGATGAAGGAGACCGGCTCGGAGCTGAAGCTGAAAAAGCTCTCCAAGCGGATCAAGCTCCTTGAATCCTTCATCTTCTCGAAGAACCGTCCCGAGTGGATGATCATGACGGTCGTTCCGGTCATTCCGCCGGAACTGCGCCCGCTCGTGCCGCTGGACGGTGGCCGGTTTGCAACCTCTGACCTGAACGATCTCTATCGCCGGGTCATCAACCGCAATAACCGCCTGAAGCGCCTGATCGAGCTGCGCGCGCCGGATATCATCATCCGCAACGAGAAGCGCATGCTTCAGGAAGCGGTCGATGCCCTGTTTGACAATGGCCGCCGTGGCCGTGTCATCACCGGTACCAACAAGCGCCCGCTCAAATCACTGTCCGACATGCTCAAAGGCAAGCAGGGCCGGTTCCGCCAGAACCTGCTCGGCAAGCGCGTGGACTATTCCGGCCGTTCGGTCATCGTGGTCGGCCCGGACCTCAAGCTTCACGAGTGCGGCCTGCCCAAGAAAATGGCGCTGGAGCTGTTCAAGCCGTTCATCTACGCGCGTCTCGACGCCAAGGGTCTGTCCGGCACCGTCAAGCAGTCGAAAAAGCTGGTCGAGAAAGAACGCCCCGAAGTCTGGGACGTGCTCGACGAGGTGATCCGCGAGCACCCGGTTCTGCTGAACCGCGCGCCCACCCTGCACCGTCTGGGCATTCAGGCGTTCGAGCCGAAACTCATCGAGGGCAAGGCGATCCAGCTTCACCCGCTGGTCTGCGCCGCGTTCAACGCCGACTTCGACGGCGACCAGATGGCCGTGCACGTTCCGCTGAGCCTTGAGGCCCAGCTGGAAGCGCGCGTGCTGATGATGTCGACCAACAACATCCTCTCGCCGGCTAACGGCAAGCCGATCATCGTGCCGTCGCAGGATATCGTGCTGGGGCTGTACTACCTCTCCATCGCCAAGGACGGCGAGCCGGGTGAAGGCATGGTCTTCGGCTCGATGGCCGAGATTGATGCTGCGCTGGATTCCGGCATCGTCACCCTGCACTCCAAGATCAAGGCGCGTTACGAGGGCGTCGACGAGGAGGGTGAGCCGAAGGTCAGCGTCATCGATACGACGCCGGGCCGGATGAAGCTGCTTGAGCACCTGCCGCGTCACAAGCTCCTGCCGCCGAGCCTTCTTGACGAGCTCCTCACCAAGAAAGCTGTCGGAAACCTGATCGACGAGGTCTACCGCCATACCGGGCAGAAGGCGACGGTCATCTTCTGTGACCGCATCATGCAGCTCGGCTTCCGCGAGGCGGCCCGCGCCGGCATTTCCTTCGGCAAGGACGACATGCTGATCCCGGATGCAAAGGCCACGCTCGTCAACGAGACGCGTACCCTGGTCTCCGATTACGAGCAGCAATATGTCGACGGGCTGATCACGCGCGGCGAGAAGTACAACAAGGTCGTTGATGCGTGGGCCAAGTGCACCGACAAGGTCGCTGACGCCATGATGGACGAGATCTCCAAGCCGATCGATGCCGGAAACGGCCGTACCGGCGAGATCAACTCGGTCTACATGATGGCCCACTCCGGCGCGCGTGGTTCGAAGAACCAGATGAAACAGCTCGCCGGCATGCGCGGCCTGATGGCCCGTCCGGACGGCTCGATCATCGAGACGCCGATCATCTCGAACTTCAAGGAAGGCCTGACCGTCCTTGAGTACTTCAACTCGACTCACGGTGCCCGTAAGGGTCTGGCCGATACGGCGCTGAAAACGGCGAACTCGGGTTACCTGACCCGCCGCCTGGTCGATGTCGCGCAGGACTGCATCATCACCGAAGATGATTGCGGCACCTCGCAGGGTATCGAGCTTTCGGCTGTCGTTGATGGCGGTGAAGTGGTTGTGTCAGTCGGCGCGCGCATTCTCGGCCGTACCACGGCCGAAGCGGTGAAGGACCCGTCCACGGGCGATGTCATCGCGCCTGCGGACACCTATCTGGACGAGGATCTGTGCGCAGCCATCGAGGCTGCGGGCGTGATCTCGGTCAAGACCCGTTCGCCGCTGACCTGCGAAACCCGCTGGGGCGTTTGCGCTACCTGCTATGGCCGCGACCTTGCGCGTGGCACCAAGGTGAATATGGGCGAGGCCGTGGGCGTTATCGCGGCCCAGTCCATCGGTGAACCGGGCACCCAGCTGACCATGCGGACCTTCCACATCGGTGGTACGGCCCAGGTCTCCGAGCAGTCCTTCATCGAAGCGCTCAATGACGGCAAGATCGCCTTCAACGACCGCTCCACGGTGAAGAACTCCGAAGGGGCTCTCATCGTCATGAGCCGCAACATGCAGGTTGTGGTCATGGATGCCGAGGGCAAGGAGCGCGAAGTCTACAAGCTCCCCTACGGCGCGAAGCTGCGCGTGGATGCCGGCAACAAGGTCAAGCGGGGCGACCGCCTCGCCGAGTGGGACCCGTACACCGCGCCGATTGTTACCGAGGTGGGCGGCCGCGTGAAGTTCATCGACACGATCGAGGGACTGACGGTCCGTGACGAGACCGATGATGCGACGGGCATTGCCTCGAAAGTCGTCATCGACTGGCGTGGCACCTCGTCAAAGTCGAGCTCCATCCAGCCGGCCATGGTAATCACCGACGAGAAGGGCGAGCCGGTCAAGCTCGCCAACGGTGCTCCGGCCAACTACATGCTGTCGGTGGGCGCGATCCTGTCCATCAGCGATGGTGACGAGGTCAAGCCGGGCGATGTCATGGCCCGTATCCCGACCGAAGGCGCCAAGACGCGCGACATCACCGGCGGTCTGCCGCGTGTTGCCGAGCTGTTCGAGGCCCGCCGGCCGAAGGATCACGCCATCATCGCCGAGACAACCGGCCGTGTTGAGTTCGGGCGTGACTACAAGAACAAGCGCCGGATCATCATCACGCCTGAGGGCGAAGGGGCAGAGCCGGTGGAATATCTCGTTCCGCGCGGCAAGCACCTGACCGTACAGGAAGGCGATATCATCCAGCGCGGCGAGTATCTGCTCGATGGCAACCCGGCCCCGCATGACATCCTGCGGATCCTGGGCGTCGAGGCGCTGGCCAAGTATCTGATCAACGAGATCCAGGAAGTCTATCGCCTGCAAGGCGTGCCGATCAACGACAAGCACATCGAGGTGATTGTCCGGCAGATGCTGCAGAAGATGGAAATTCTCGATCCGGGCGATAGCGGATATCTCGCGGGCGAACAGGTCGAGAAGCTCGACTTCCTCGAGATGAACGAGCGTCTGGAAAAAGAGAAGAAGCGTCCTGCGGTGGGCGAGCCGGTTCTGCTGGGCATCACCAAGGCATCGCTGCAGACCCGCTCCTTCATCTCCGCGGCCTCGTTCCAGGAGACGACCCGCGTGCTGACCGAGGCTGCTGTCCAGGGCAAGGTCGACATGCTTGAGGGGCTGAAAGAGAACGTCATCGTCGGCCGTCTGATTCCGGCCGGGACGGGTGGCACGATGCGCGAATTCCAGTCGGTTGCCGACAAGCGTGATCGTGAACGCCTTGCCGAACGGGAGAAGGAAGCTGCTCAAGGCGCTGAGGCCCTGCCGGCCGAAATCGCCGAGGCGGCGGCCAGCGAAGAAGGCTGATAGCCTTCACAGACTGGGAATATTGCTCAGGGCCGCCGGGATTTCCGGCGGCCCTTTGCCTTAAATGACGGGGCCGGTCTGGCCTGTGTGAACGGGGTGTAAAAATCCCCTCATGCGTCTCTTGACGCGGGCAGGCCAGATCAGTAGGTTCCGCGCTCGTTTTCAGGGGTGAGCCGTAACCTCTGCCCGAGGCAAGTGCCAAGGCCAGGTTAGACGTCGCCTGAAACAACGACATAACTCAACACCGTCCGTGGGCGTGAGCAGTGAGGCTCCCGTCCGGCGGCCGGGTTTACGCGCTTGCGGGGTCCGTGAACGGGCTCCAACGCGCATTGGGATCAGGAACGGACGTAGCTGCATGCCTACGATTAACCAGCTCATCCGCAAGCCGCGGAAAGACAAGCCGAAGCGCAACAAGGTGCCTGCGCTCCAGTCGTGCCCTCAGCGGCGCGGTGTGTGCACGCGCGTGTACACCACGACCCCGAAGAAGCCGAACTCGGCGCTTCGTAAAGTGGCCAAGGTGCGTCTGACCAATGGCTATGAAGTCGTGAGCTATATCCCCGGTGAGGGCCATAACCTTCAGGAGCACTCCGTGGTCCTGATCCGCGGTGGCCGCGTGAAAGACCTTCCCGGCGTCCGTTACCACATTCTGCGCGGCGTTCTGGATACCCAGGGCGTCAAGGATCGCCGTCAGCGCCGCTCGAAGTACGGCGCGAAGCGTCCGAAATAAGGAGAGATCTGGATGTCCCGTCGTCACCGCGCAGAGAAACGCGAGATTCTGCCTGATCCCAAATTCGGTGATCGCGATCTCACGAAGTTCATGAACTACATCATGGTAGACGGTAAGAAATCCGTCGCCGAGCGCATCATCTATGGCGCGCTGGAAATCCTTGAGGAAAAGGCCAAGCGCGAGCCGGTCCGCGTGTTCCACGACGCTCTGGGCAATATCGCTCCGGAGATCGAGGTGCGCTCCCGCCGCGTGGGTGGTGCGACCTACCAGGTGCCCGTCGAGGTGCGTCCGGACCGCCGCAAGGCTCTGGCCATCCGCTGGCTGGCGGCTGCGGCTCGCGCCCGCAACGAAAACACGATGCGCGAGCGCCTGGCTGGCGAGCTTCTCGATGCGGCCTCCAATCGCGGCACGGCTGTGAAGAAGCGTGAAGACACGCACCGCATGGCCGAAGCCAACCGCGCCTTTTCGCATTACCGCTGGTAAATCCGGCCGAACGAACGATCACACTAAGGACCTCTCCCCATGGCCCGCACACACAAGATCGAGGACTACCGCAATTTCGGCATCATGGCCCACATTGATGCCGGGAAAACGACGACGACCGAGCGGATCCTCTATTACACCGGCAAATCTCACAAAATCGGTGAGGTCCATGACGGCGCGGCCACCATGGACTGGATGGAGCAGGAGCAAGAGCGCGGCATCACGATCACGTCTGCTGCGACGACCTGCTTCTGGCGTGAGAAGCGTCTGAACATCATCGACACGCCCGGCCACGTCGACTTCACGATTGAAGTTGAGCGCTCGCTTCGCGTGCTGGACGGCGCGATCGCGCTGCTGGACGCTAATGCCGGCGTCGAGCCCCAGACCGAGACGGTCTGGCGCCAGGCGGACAAGTACAAAGTTCCGCGGATGATCTTCGTCAACAAGATGGACAAGCTTGGCGCGGACTTCTTCCGTTGCGTCGAGATGATCAAGTCGCGCCTGGGCGCCACCCCGCTCGTTCTCCAGCTGCCGATCGGCGCGGAGACCGAGTACAAGGGCTGTATTGATCTCATCAAGATGCGCGCGATCATCTGGGAAGAGGAAAGCCTCGGTGCGGCTTTCCACTATGAGGATATCCCCGCTGACCTGCAGGCGCAGGCCGAAGAGTATCGCGAGAAGCTGATCGAGGGCGCTGTCGAGGTCGATGAGGCCGCGATGGAAGCCTATCTCGAAGGCGACATGCCCAGCGAGGAAGAGCTGATGAAGCTCATCCGCAAGGGTACGATTGAGCTGGCCTTCAACCCGATTCTGTGCGGCACGGCCTTCAAGAACAAGGGTGTCCAGCCCCTGCTCGACGCGGTTGTCGATTACCTGCCGTCGCCGGTCGACGTTCTGGCCATCAAGGGTATCGATCCCAAGACCGATGGCGAGATCCTGCGCAAGGCGGACGACAATGAGCCGACCTCGCTGCTGGCCTTCAAGATCATGAACGACCCGTTCGTGGGCTCGCTGACCTTCTGCCGCGTGTATTCGGGCCATGTCGAAACCGGCACGTCCCTGATGAACACGGTCAAGGACAAGAAAGAGCGTATCGGCCGCATGCTGCTGATGCATTCGAACAGCCGTGAGGACATCAAGGAAGCGTTTGCGGGCGATATCGTTGCCATCGCTGGCCTGAAGGACACCACCACGGGTGACACGCTGTGTGATCCGGCCAAACCGGTCATCCTGGAGCGTATGGAATTCCCGGAGCCTGTTATCGAGCTCGCCATCGAGCCGAAATCGAAGGGCGACCAGGAGAAGCTCGGTGTTGCGCTGCAGCGCCTGGCGGCCGAGGATCCGTCCTTCCGCATGTCGACGGACGAAGAGTCCGGCCAGACGATTATTGCCGGCATGGGCGAGCTGCACCTCGACATCCTGGTTGACCGTATGCGCCGCGAGTTCAAGGTTGAGGCCAATGTCGGCCAGCCGCAGGTCGCCTATCGCGAGACCATTGGCGAAGCCTGCGAGATCGACTACACGCACAAGAAGCAGACCGGTGGCACGGGTCAGTTCGCCCGCGTCAAGCTGCTTTTCGAGCCGGTCGAGCCGGGCGAGGGCTACAGCTTTGAATCCAAGATCGTTGGTGGTTCGGTGCCCAAGGAATACGTTCCGGGCGTCGAGAAGGGCATCAATTCGGTGCGCGAGACCGGCCTTCTGGCGGGCTTCCCGCTGATCGACTTCAAGGCGACGCTGGTTGACGGCGCCTATCACGACGTGGACTCCAGCGTGCTGGCGTTCGAAATCGCGGCCCGTGCCGCCATGCGCGAAGCCAAGGGCAAGATGCGCGTGAAACTGCTTGAGCCGATCATGAAGGTCGAAGTGGTGACGCCGGACGAGTATACCGGATCGGTCATCGGCGACCTGAACTCCCGCCGCGGCCAGATCCGCGACCAGGAGATGCGCGGCAACGCCACCGTGGTGAACGCCATGGTGCCGCTGGCGAACATGTTCGGCTATGTGAACAATCTGCGCTCGGCAACTCAGGGCCGCGCCCAGTTCACCATGCAGTTCGATCACTATGAGCCGGTGCCGCAAGCGGTGGCCGATCAGGTGATCTCCAAGATCGCCTGAGGCGTGAACAGTTAGCCCTTCGGGTTGGAAACGACAAAAAGAGTGAGTTGAGAAAATGGCCAAGGCAAAGTTTGAGCGTAACAAGCCGCATGCGAACGTTGGCACGATTGGTCACGTTGACCATGGCAAGACGACGCTGACGGCGGCGATTACGAAGTATTTCGGTGAGTTTCGCGCGTATGACCAGATTGATGGCGCGCCTGAGGAGAAGGCTCGCGGGATCACGATTTCGACGGCTCACGTTGAGTATGAGACGGAGAACCGTCACTATGCGCACGTGGACTGCCCTGGCCACGCTGACTATGTGAAGAACATGATCACGGGCGCGGCGCAGATGGACGGCGCGATTCTGGTTGTGAACGCGGCGGACGGCCCGATGCCGCAGACGCGCGAGCACATTCTTCTGGCGCGTCAGGTGGGTGTTCCGGCTCTGGTCGTGTTCATGAACAAGGTTGACCAGGTTGATGACCCTGAGCTTCTCGAGCTTGTGGAGATGGAGATCCGCGAGCTTTTGAGCTCGTATGACTTCCCGGGCGACGACATTCCGATCATTGCCGGCTCGGCTCTGGCGGCGATGGAGGGGCGTGATCCTGAGATCGGCGAGAACAAGATCCGCGAGCTGATGGCGGCTGTGGACGAGTATATCCCGACGCCGGAGCGTCCGGTTGACATGCCGTTCCTGATGCCGATCGAGGACGTGTTCTCGATTTCGGGCCGCGGCACGGTTGTGACGGGCCGTATCGAGCGCGGCATTCTGAAAGTGGGCGACGAGATCGAGATTGTGGGTATCCGCGACACCTCGAAGACGACGTGCACGGGCGTTGAGATGTTCCGCAAGCTGCTTGACCAGGGTCAGGCGGGCGACAATGTGGGCGCGCTGCTGCGCGGTGTTGAGCGTGACGGTGTCGAGCGTGGCCAGGTTCTGGCCAAGCCGGGCTCTGTGAAGCCGCACAAGAAGTTTGAGGCCGAAGCCTACATTCTGACGAAGGAAGAGGGCGGGCGTCACACGCCGTTCTTCACCAATTACCGTCCCCAGTTCTACTTCCGCACGACGGACGTGACCGGGATCGTGACCCTGAAAGAGGGTACCGAGATGGTGATGCCGGGCGACAATGTGGAAGTGACCGTCGACCTGATCCAGCCGATCGCGATGGAAGAAAAGCTGCGCTTCGCCATCCGTGAAGGCGGCAGAACCGTCGGCGCAGGCGTCGTCTCCAAAATTATCGACTAAACGAAACTGAACAAGAGAAGATGGAAGAGGCCGGGCGGCGTGAAACGCTGACCCGGCCAGACTTCCCAAGGAACCAGGAACGGGACCGGAGCGATGGCACAAACCAACATCCGCATCCGCCTCAAGGCGTTCGATCACCGCGTGCTGGATACGTCCACGCGCGAGATCGTCTCGACGGCGAAACGCACAGGCGCACAGGTGCGCGGGCCTATCCCGCTGCCCACGCGCATCGAGCGTTTCACGGTGCTGCGGTCCCCGCACATCGACAAGAAATCACGCGAGCAGTTCGAGATTCGCACGCACAAGCGTGTCCTCGACATCGTGGACCCGACCCCGCAGACCGTGGACGCGCTGATGAAGCTCGACCTGTCGGCCGGCGTGGATGTCGAGATCAAGCTGGGAGCTTAAGCCAATGAGCCAGGCTCAAAACCTGCGCACGGGCGTCATCGCGAAGAAGATGGGCATGACCCGCATCTTCGCCGAGGACGGCTCGCACATTCCGGTAACGGTGCTGCACCTTGAGGGTGTCCAGGTCGTTGCCCAGCGCACGAATGATCGTGACGGCTACACCGCGCTGCAACTGGGCGCCGGCAAGGCCAAGGTGAAGCGCGCGACGAAAGCCGATCGCGGCCACTTCGCCAAGGCAGCCGTCGAGCCCAAGCGCAAGCTGGTGGAGTTCCGCGTCAGCGAGAGCAATCTTATTGATGCCGGTGCCGAGATCACGGCTGACCATTTTGTCGAAGGCCAGAAGGTGGATGTTGCCGCCCTGACCATCGGTAAGGGTTTTGCCGGTGCCATGAAGCGGTGGAATTTCGGCGGTCTGCGCGCGACGCACGGCGTGTCGGTCTCGCACCGCTCGCACGGTTCGACCGGTCAGCGCCAGGATCCGGGCAAGGTGTTCAAAGGCAAGAAGATGGCCGGTCATCTCGGCCAGGAGCGCGTGACCACCCAGAACCTGGAAGTGGTTCGTGTGGACGCCGAGCGCGGCCTGATCCTCGTTCGCGGCGCCGTGCCGGGTTCGGCCGATAGCTGGGTTGAGGTGCGCGACGCTGTAAAGGGCGCCGGTGTGGAAGGCCTGGCCTTCCCGGGCAAGTTCCGCCTGGGTGACGAGCCCAAGGTGGTCGACAGCCCTGCACCCGGCTCGGAAGAGGCGGAAATGGTGGCTGAAGGCGCGCCGGTTGCAGAAGCGCCTGCCGTCGATGCGGCGGGTGAAGAGGACGCCAAGTCATGAAACTCGATGTAATCACCTTGGATGCCGGCAAGGCAGGCTCGGTTGAGCTCAGCGATGACATCTTCGCCATTGGCGAAGTGCGCGCCGATCTCCTGCAGCGTGCCGTGAAATGGCAGCTTTCGCGCCGTCAGGCCGGTACGCACCGCGCCAAGGAGCGCGCCGAGATTGCCCGCACGGGCAAGAAGTTCGGCCGCCAGAAGGGCGGCGGCTCGGCTCGTCACGGTTCGCGGCGCGCCCCGATCTTCGTCGGCGGCGGCAAGGCCCACGGCCCGAAAGTGCGCAGCCATGCTACCGAGCTGCCCAAGAAGGTCCGCGCTCTCGCGCTCAAGCATGCCCTGTCCTCGAAAGCGGGTTCGTCCTCGCTGATCGTTCTGGACGAGGCACGTCTGGACGCGCCGAAGACGGCAGCCCTTAAGGCGCAGTTTGCTAAGCTCGGCCTGACCAGCGCGCTCATCATTGACGGTGAGACGCTGGACGAGAACTTCGCCCTTGCCGCGCGCAACATCCCGCATGTGGATGTGCTGCCCGCGCAAGGCCTGAACGTCTACGACGTGCTGCGCCGCGACACGCTGGTGCTCACCAAGTCGGCGGTCGAGAAGATCAATGAGCGCTTTGCCGCCAAGGAGAGTGCGTAATGGCTTCGCCCAAGCACTACGACACGATTATCGCGCCGGTGATCACCGAGAAGGCGACCCTGCTCTCTGAAGAGAACAAGGTTGTGTTTAAAGTCCCGCTGACCGCGACGAAGAAGGACATCACCGAGGCCGTTGAAGCGCTGTTCAAGGTCAAGGTGAAAGCGGTCAACACGCTGCGTCAGAAGGGCAAGACCAAGCGCTTCCGGGGCATTGAAGGCCGTCGCGACGATATGAAAAAAGCGGTGGTGACCCTTGAAGAGGGCCATTCCATCGACGTGAGCACGGGCCTTTAGGGCGCGCGCTTGAAGGAGTTTGAACCATGGCGCTGAAGACATTCAAGCCGACCTCGCCTGGCCGCCGCGCTCTTGTGCTGGTGGACCGGTCCGAGCTGCACGCTGGCAAGCCGGAAAAGACGCTGGTCGAAGGCCTGCGCCGCACGGGCGGGCGTAACAATACCGGGCGCATCACCGCCCGCCGCCGCGGTGGTGGAGCCAAGAAGCTCTACCGGCTGATCGATTTCAAGCGCCGCAAGTTCGACGTGCCTGCCACGGTCGAGCGGCTGGAATATGATCCCAACCGCACAGCATTCATCGCCCTCATCAAGTATGAGGACGGCGAGCTGGCCTATATCCTGGCGCCGCAGCGCCTGGCCGCAGGTGATCGCGTGATCGCCAGCGCCAAGGCGGACGTGAAGCCGGGCAATGCCATGCCGCTGAAGACCATTCCGGTGGGCACCATCATCCACAATGTGGAGATGAAGCCGGAAAAGGGCGGCCAGATTGCCCGCTCTGCCGGTGCCTATGCCCAGCTGGTCGGCCGCGAAGCCGGCTACGCCCAGGTCCGCCTGATGAGCGGCGAGCTGCGCAAGGTGAATGAGAACTGCATGGCCACGATTGGTGCGGTGTCGAACTCCGATCACCTTAACATCAATCTGGGCAAGGCCGGCCGCAACCGCCATCTTGGCAAGCGTCCGTCCGTGCGCGGCGTGGCCATGAACCCGGTCGATCACCCCCATGGTGGTGGTGAAGGCCGTACCTCCGGTGGCCGCCATCCGGTGACCCCCTGGGGCAAGCCCACCAAAGGCCGCAAGACCCGCCGTAACAAGGCGACCGACAAATTCATCATCCGTTCGCGCCACGAGCGCAAGAAACGCTAAGGGAGCGACCGACCGTCATGCCCCGTTCTGTATGGAAAGGTCCGTTTGTAGACGGATACCTCCTGAAGAAAGCCGATGCCGCCCACGAAGCCGGGCGCAAGCAGGCTATCAAAACCTGGTCGCGCCGCTCGACCATCATGCCGCAATTTGTCGGCCTGACCTTCCAGGTCCACAACGGGAACAAGTTCGTTCCGGTTCTGGTGTCCGAGGACATGGTCGGCCACAAGCTGGGCGAGTTTGCGCCTTCGCGGACCTATTACGGTCACGCGGCGGACAAGAAAGCCAAGAGGAAGTAGCGCGATGGGCAAGGAAACCAATCCCCGCCGCGTGGCTGAGAACGAGGCGCGCGCCAAGCTGCGGATGATCCGCATCAGCCCGCAAAAGCTGAACCTGGTTGCCGCAATGATCCGCGGCAAGAAGGTCGAGCGTGCGCTGAATGATCTGGCCTTTTCGCGCAAGCGCGCTGCCGCTGACGTGAAGAAGGTTCTGGAGTCGGCCATCGCCAACGCTGAGAACAATCACGGCCTCGATATCGACAGCCTCGTCGTGTCGGAAGCCTATGTCGGCAAGAACCTTGTCATGAAGCGCTTCCGGGCCCGCGCACGCGGCCGCGGTGCGAAGATTCTCAAGCCGTTCTCCGAGCTGACGATCGTCGTTCGCGAAGTCGAGGAGGCCGCGTAATGGGACAGAAGATTAATCCGATCGGCCTGCGCCTCGGCATCAACCGCACTTGGGATTCGCGCTGGTTCGCGCGTGGGGAAGAGTATGCAACGCTCCTCCATGAGGATCTGAAGATCCGCAAATTCCTCCAGGAAAAGCTGAAAGCTGCGTCGATCTCGAAGATCATCATCGAGCGTCCGCACAAGAAGTGCCGTATCACCATCTACACGGCCCGTCCGGGTGTGGTGATCGGCAAGAAGGGTGCCGATATCGAGAAGCTGCGCCGCGAAGTCGCCAAGATGACGGACGCCGAGGTGTTCCTCAATCTGGTGGAAGTGCGCAAGCCCGAGACCGACGCCAACCTGGTTGCCGACAGCATTGCCCAGCAGCTGGAGCGCCGCGTTGCGTTCCGCCGCGCGATGAAGCGGTCCATGCAGTCTGCCATGCGCATGGGCGCTCTGGGCTGCAAGATCATCTGTGCCGGCCGCCTGGGCGGCGCGGAGATCGCGCGTTCGGAACAGTACAATGAAGGTTCGGTGCCGCTGCACACGCTGCGCGCCGATATCGATTACGGCTTCGCCGAGGCGAAAACCGCGATGGGGATCATCGGGATCAAGGTCTGGATCTACAAAGGCGAGATCATGGAGCACGATCCGATGGCCCAGGAGCGCCGTCTTCAGGAAACCGGCGAACAGCGGACCCGTTCGGGCCGCCAGAACGCCTAAGGCCAGGGCCCTAGAGGGAGTTTGAACGATGCTTCAGCCGAAGCGCACAAAGTTCCGGAAGGCCCACAAGGGCCGTATCCACGGAAACGCAAAGGGCGGCTTTACGCTCAATTTCGGCTCGTACGGGCTGAAAGCGGTCGAACCTGAGCGCGTCACGGCGCGCCAGATCGAGGCAACACGCCGCGCGATCACCCGCCACATGAAACGGGCCGGCCGCGTCTGGATCCGCATTTTCCCGGACGTTCCGGTGTCGAAAAAGCCGACCGAGGTGCGGATGGGTAAGGGCAAGGGCTCGCCCGAATACTGGGTGGCCCGGGTGAAGCCTGGCCGCATCATGTTCGAGATTGACGGTGTACCGGATGCAGTCGCGCGCGAAGCGCTGCGCCTTGGTGCCGCCAAGCTGCCGATCAAGACCCGTGTCGTAACCCGTCCGGGCGAGCAGGGAGCTGAGTAGCGCGATGGAAATGCAAGACGTGCGCGCCATGACCGATGACCAGCTCCAGGACAATCTCCTGAAGCTGAAAAAAGAGCAATTTAACCTGCGCTTCCAGCAGGCCACGGGCCAGCTGGAAAACACGGCGCGGTTCTCCAAGGTGCGCAAGGACATTGCCCGCCTGAAGACCGACATGCGCCGGCGCCAGATCGAAAAGCAAGGGAGCTAGGCGATGCCGAAGCGCGTACTGCAAGGCGTCGTGGTCAGCGACAAGCAGGCCAAGACCGTTGTTGTGAAGGTGGAGCGCACATTCCTGCACCCGCTCCTTCGCAAGACGGTCCGGCGTTCGAAAAACTATCATGCCCATGACGAGGCCAACGCCAAGAAAGTCGGCGACACCGTCCTGATCCAGGAATGTGCGCCCAAATCGAAGCTGAAGCGGTGGGAGGTCGTCTCCGACCAGGCTTGAGGCCGGGTCTGGAGAAGGTCGTTTCCTAGTTCTAACGGAGGATCACGATGATCCAGATGCAATCCAATCTGGACGTGGCCGACAATTCCGGGGCCCGCCGCGTGCAGTGCATCAAGGTGCTGGGCGGAGCCAAGCGCCGTTATGCCGGCGTAGGCGACATCATTGTCGTCTCGGTCAAGGAAGCCACGCCCAAGGGACGGGTGAAAAAAGGTGACGTGCGCAAGGCTGTCGTCGTGCGCACCGCGCGCGACATCAAGCGCCGCGACGGCTCCGTCATCCGTTTCGACACCAATGCCGCTGTGCTCCTGAACAACAATATGGAGCCGCTCGGCACGCGTATCTTCGGCCCGGTTCCGCGCGAGCTGCGGGCGAAGAACCACATGAAGATCATCTCGCTGGCGCCGGAGGTGCTGTAGTCATGGCTGCAAAGATCAAGAAGGGCGACAAGGTCGTCATCCTGGCGGGCCGCGACAAGGGCAAGACCGGGGAAGTGACGAAAGTGGTCCCGTCAGAGAACCGCGTGTTTGTGTCCGGTGTGAATATGGTCAAGCGCCATAACCGCCCGACCCAGACCACGCCTGGCGGTATCGAGGAAAAGGAAGCCCCGATCCACGTTTCCAACGTGGCTCTTGCCGATCCCAAATCCGGCGAAGCGACGCGTGTCGGCTTCGAGGTGCGTGACGGCAAGAAGGTCCGGGTCGCGAAAAAATCTGGTGAGGTCCTCAATGGCTGAGACCGCGACATATGAGCCGCGCCTGAAGACGCGTTATCGCGAGGAGATCCGCGCGCGTCTGAAGGAGAAGTTCGGCTACAAGAACGAGATGCAGATTCCCCGTATTGACAAGATTGTCATCAATATGGGCGTTGGTGAGGCTGCCCAGGACTCCAAGAAGCTCCAGGGCGCGCTGGCTGATCTGGAAGCGATCGCCGGTCAGAAGCCGGTCGCCACGCGTGCGACGAAGTCCATCGCGGGCTTCAAGCTGCGTGAAGGCCAGCTGATTGGTGCCAAGGTGACCTTGCGCCAGGACCGCATGTACGAATTTCTGGACCGTCTGGTCACCATCGCCCTGCCGCGCGTCCGCGACTTCCGCGGCCTCAACGGCAAGAGCTTTGATGGCAACGGCAATTACGCGATGGGCATGAAAGAGCACATCGTGTTCCCGGAGATCGACTACGACAAGGTCGAGAAAGTGCGTGGCATGGACATCGTCGTATGCACCACCGCGCGTAACAATGAAGAAGCGAAGGCCCTGCTGGCCGAGTTCGACTTTCCGTTCGCGAACTGACGCAGCAGGAACGCAGACCCATCCCGGGTCCGCACGCAGGAGATGAATTGAATGGCAAAGAAGAGCGCAACCGAGCGTAATGCCCGCGTCGAGCGTCTGGCCAAGCAGTATCTGGCCAAGCGTCAGGCGCTGAAGGCGATAGCGCGCGACACGTCGCTGCCCGTTGAGGAGCGGTTTGCGGCCCAGCTGAAGCTGGCTGCCCTGCCGCGCAACTCGGCCCCCACCCGCATCCGTAACCGGTGCAAGGTATCGGGCCGTCCGCGCGGGTATTACCGCAAGCTGAAAATGTCCCGTATCGCGCTTCGCGAGCTGGGTAGCCATGGCCTGATCCCAGGCCTGGTCAAGTCGAGCTGGTAGGGAGGGCAAGTCAATGTCGATGATCGATCCGCTCGGTGACATGCTCACCCGCATCCGCAACGCGCTCATGCGCCGGCGCACCAATGTGGTGACGCCCGCATCGAAGCTGCGTCAGCGCGTTCTCGATGTCCTGCTGGAAGAAGGCTATATCCGCGGCTACTCAGAGTCGGTGGATGCAGACGGCTTCAAGCAGTTTGAAATCGAACTGAAATACTATGAAGGCGCGCCGGTGATCTCCGAGATCAAGCGCGTTTCCAAGCCGGGCCGCCGGGAATACTCCAAGGCCAGGGATCTTCCGCTCGTTCAGAACGGGCTCGGGATTGCCATCGTTTCCACGCCGCGCGGCGTGATGAGCGACGCATCTGCCCGCGCCCAGAATGTCGGCGGCGAGATTCTCTGCCACATCAGCTAAGGGAGGCATGATCCATGTCACGTCTGGGCAAATTGCCGGTCGGCCTTCCTAACGGAGTGAGCGCGACCGTTGCCAACGATACGGTGAAGGTGAAGGGTCCCAAGGGCGAGTTGTCGCTCGTGGTATCCAGCCTGGTCACCATCAGTGAAGCCGAAGACAAGTCGCTGGTCGTCAGGCCTGCCGACGAGTCCACACGCGCCCGCGCCATGTGGGGCACGACGCGCGCCAATATCGCCAGCATGGTGAAAGGCGTTTCGGAAGGTTTCGAGGAGAATCTCGAGCTGGTCGGCGTCGGTTACCGCGCTGCTGCGCAGGGCCGCGATCTCAAGCTGTCGCTTGGCTTCAGCCACGAAGTGATCTACACGCCGCGTCCCGGCATCACGATTACTGCTCCCAAACCCACCGAGATCAAGATCGAGGGGGCCAACAAGCAGGAAGTCGGCCAGACCGCCGCCGAGATCCGCAAGTATCGTCCGCCGGAGCCCTACAAGGGCAAGGGCATCCGTCTTGCCGGCGAACACGTCCGCCGGAAAGAAGGCAAGAAGAAGTAGGGAACCGTCAGGTCATGAAATCGTCTCGCGAAAAGATGCAACGCCGCGCGCAGCGTACGCGCTCGCGGCTTGCCAAGTTCTCGGGCGGCCGTCCGCGCCTGTCGGTCTTCCGCTCGTCCAAGCATATCTACGCCCAGATCATCGACGACCAGAATGGTGCCACGCTCGCGGCGGCTTCGACCCTCGAAGCCGATGTGCGCGGCGGCAAGCCCGCTGGCGCGAATGTCGAGGCGGCTGCCGCTGTCGGCAAGCTCGTCGCCGAGCGCGCCAAGGCCAAGGGCCTTACCGATGTCGTGTTTGATCGCGGCGGTTACATTTATCATGGGCGCATCAAGGCGCTCGCAGATGCTGCCCGTGAGGGCGGCCTGAACTTCTAGGAGAGCGCCATGGCTCGGGAAGACCAACGCGAAGGCCGGGGCGGACGCGACCGCCGCCGCCGCGACGAGGAGCCGGAAAGCGAACTCGTCGACAAGCTCGTCCACATCAACCGCGTCGCCAAGACCGTGAAGGGTGGCCGGAACTTCCAGTTCGCCGCGCTCGCAGTTGTCGGCGACCAGAAGGGCCGTGTCGGCTTCGGTCAGGGCAAGGCGCGCGAAGTGCCGGAAGCCATCCGCAAGGCGACCGAGGAAGCCAAGAAGACCATGGTGCGCATCCCGCTGCGCGAAGGCCGGACCCTGCATCATGATGCCAATGGCCGTTGGGGCGCGGGCAAGGTTACGCTGCGTGCGGCGCCTCCGGGCACCGGCATCATTGCTGGCGGTCCGATGCGTGCGGTGCTGGAAAGCCTGGGTGTCCAGGACGTGGTGGCCAAGTCGGTCGGCTCGTCCAACCCCTACAACATGATCCGCGCCACGTTCGACGCGCTCAAGGGCCAGAACAGCCCGCGCACGGTTGCGTCCAAGCGCGGCCTGAAAGTGGCTGACATCGTCAACCGCCGGAATGATGGTGCCAGCGCACCTGAAGCCGTCGACAGCCAGAGCTAGGAATACCGGCCATGGCCAAGAAAACAGTCATCGTGCGTCAGACGGGCAGCCATATCCGCCGCCCCAAAGACCAGCTGCAAACGCTGACCGGGCTGGGCCTGGGGCGTATCGGCAAACAGCGCGAGCTTGAGGATACGCCGTCTGTGCGCGGCATGATCGCCAAGGTCGCCCACCTTGTAGAAATCGTCGAGGAGCGCGGCTAGCGGCCGGGGCGTCCTTGATAAGGAGAATAGTCATGCGTCTGAACGAACTGCGGGACAATCCCGGCGCGGTGAAAGAACGCACCCGCGTGGGTCGCGGCATCGGCTCGGGCAAGGGCAAGACCGGTGGCCGTGGTGTCAAGGGTCAGAAATCGCGCTCTGGCGTGGCCATCAAGGGCTTCGAGGGCGGCCAGATGCCGCTTCACCAGCGCCTGCCCAAGCGCGGCTTCACCAAGCCGAACCGTTCCAGATTTACCGAAGTCACGCTCGGCCGCCTGCAAAAGGCTGTTGATGCCGGCAAGCTGGACGCCAAGGCAGCTGTCGATGCTGAGGCGCTGGTCAAGGCCGGTGTTATCCGCCGCGCCAAGGACGGCGTTCGCGTGATCGGCGGCGGCGAGTTCAAGGCCAAGCTGTCGATCACGGCAGCCGGCGCCTCCAAGCCCGCCATTGCTGCAGTGGAGAAGGCAGGCGGGTCCATCACCCTGACTGCGCCCAAAGACAGCGAAGCCTGATGCGGTTTACTGGACGGCTCCCCAAATGGGTTGAGCCGTCCAATTCCGTCCTGGCCTAACCGGGACCGCAAGGGAGCGAGACCAGCCCATGGCATCTGCCGCAGAACAACTTGCCGCAAACATGAATTTCGGCGCGTTTGCCCGCGCCAAGGAGCTGCAAAAGCGGCTCCTCTTTACGTTGTTCGTGCTGATCATCTACCGGGTTGGCACCTATATCCCCATGCCGGGCATTGACCCGGACGTATTCGCCGGAGCCTTCCAGCAGCAGCAGCAGGGCATTCTGGGCGTCTTCAACATGTTTTCCGGCGGCGCCGTCGAGCGTATGGCGATCTTCGCCCTCAACGTGATGCCGTATATTTCTGCTTCGATCATCATGCAGCTCATGGCCGCCACCGTGCCGAGCCTGGAGCGCATGAAGAAGGAAGGCGGCGAGCAGGGCCGCAAGCAGATCAACCAGTATTCCCGCTACCTGACGGTCGTTCTGGCGATGCTGCAGGCCTTTGCCATCGCGGTCTCGATGGAAAACCCCGATCCCACCACCGGCGCCACCATTGCGATCGATCCGGGCTGGTTCTTCCGCATTACGGCTGTGGTCTCGCTCGTCGGCGGCACGATGATGCTGCTCTGGCTGGGCGAACAGATTACTGCGCGCGGCGTGGGCAATGGTATCTCGCTGATAATCTTTGCGGGCATTATCGCGGAGATGCCGCGGGCTCTCTTCCAGACGCTGGAGCAGGGCCGTACCGGCAATCTCTCGGCGGGCCTGATCATTGCGATGATCCTCGGCATTATCGCGGTACTTGTGTTTGTCGTCTTCATGGAGCGCTCGCAGCGGCGATTGCTGGTGCAGTATCCCAAGCGCCAGGTCGGTAACCGCATGATGGGCGGGGAATCCAGCTTCCTGCCGCTCAAGCTGAACACCGCGGGTGTGATCCCGGCGATCTTCGCCTCCTCGCTCCTGCTGCTGCCGGCGACGATTGCGGGCTTCTCGGCTGATACCGGGCCGGACTGGCTGCGTACGGTGACGGCGCTGCTCGGCCCGGGCCAGCCGCTCTTCATCATCTTCTATGCGTCGATGATCATCTTCTTCACCTTCTTCTACACCTCCATCGTCTTCAATCCTGAGGACACGGCGGACAATCTGAAGAAGTATGGCGGCTTTCTGCCCGGCATCCGTCCCGGCAAGCGCACCGCCGAGTATATCGATTTCGTGCTGACGCGCCTGACCGTGATCGGCGCTGCCTATCTGACGTTCGTCTGTGTACTGCCTGAAGTACTGCGCGCCGAGCTGGATATTCCCTTCTATATAGGCGGCACGGCCCTTCTCATCGTGGTGTCGGTCACACTCGACACCGTCTCCCAGATCCAGTCCCACCTGCTGGCCCATCAGTATGAGGGCCTGATCAAGAAGACGAAGCTGAGGGGCCGCAAGAGATGAACATAATCCTGTTCGGACCGCCCGGCGCCGGCAAGGGCACCCAGTCCAAGCGCCTGGTGCAGTCACGCGGCTGGGTCCAGCTTTCCACTGGCGACATGCTGCGCGATGCGCGCAAGGCCGGGACCGAGCTGGGCAACCGGGTTGCCGGGATCATGGATCGCGGCGAGCTGGTGTCCGACGAGATTGTGATTGCGCTGATCGCCGAGCGTCTGCCCGACGCCGAAGCCGCTGGCGGCGCCATTTTTGATGGCTTTCCGCGCACGGTTCCCCAGGCCGAAGCGCTTGACAGGCTGCTGGCCGAACGCAGCAGCCCGATTGCGAAGGTTATCCGCCTCGTGGTTGACCAGGACGAGCTGGTCGCGCGGGTGGAAAAGCGGGCGGCAGAGGAAGGCCGCGCCGACGACACCGTAGAGGCCTTCAAGGTTCGCCTGAAGGCATATAACGACCAGACAGCCCCGTTGATTCCGTTCTACACCGGCCAGAACAAGCTGGTAGATGTCGACGGGATGGGCTCGATGGATGAGGTTTCCGCCCGTATCAACGCGGCGCTGGATGCATAAGGCCCACACACGCGCCGTCAGGCATGTGTGCGGGAGAGTGAGTTTTGTGGAGTGGCGGCGCTAAAGCCCGGTTGACGGGCATGGCATCGGCACTATAAGAAGCGCCCTTCGCTCTGAGGGGCCGGCCACGAGGCAAGGCGCGCGCAATGTGTGTCGCGCCCTGTACGTGCCGGTTTCTTTTGCGCGCGGCATATTGAACAGGGAGTAGCGTTGTGGCCCGCATAGCAGGCGTCAACATTCCGACGAACAAGCGCGTAGAGATTGCGCTTCGCTATATTCACGGTATCGGCCCGGCCATGGCGCGGGAGATCTGTGACAAGGTAGGCATTCCGTCTGAAAAACGGGTTAACCAGCTTACCGATGCTGAAGTGCTTCAAATTCGTGAAACAATCGATGCTGGCTACATGGTCGAAGGCGACCTGCGCCGCGAAACGGCCGTGAACGTCAAGCGTCTGATGGACCTTGGCTGCTATCGCGGCCTTCGCCATCGCCGCGGTCTGCCCGTTCGCGGCCAGCGCACCCACACCAATGCCCGGACCCGCAAAGGTCCGGCCAAGCCGATTGCCGGCAAGAAGAAGTAAGGACCAGGCGCAATGGCCAAGGAACCGACACGCGTACGCCGCCGCGAACGCAAGAATATCACCTCCGGCGTGGCGCACGTGAATGCCAGCTTCAACAACACGATGATCACCATCGCCGATGCCCAGGGCAACGCGATTTCCTGGTCGTCGGCCGGCACGATGGGCTTCAAAGGGTCGCGTAAATCGACCCCTTATGCTGCCCAGATGGCCGCTGAAGATGCGGGCCGCAAGGCCCAGGAGCACGGCGTGAAGACCCTTGAGGTCAAGGTGTCGGGCCCCGGTTCGGGCCGCGAGTCGGCTCTGCGTGCGCTGCAGTCTGTCGGGTTCACCATCACGACGATCCACGACGTGACGCCGATCCCGCACAATGGCTGCCGCCCGCCGAAGCGCCGCCGCGTCTAGTTTATCCCGGAGCCGCGCGTCATTCGCCGCGGCTCCGGTACAGTTTTATGTGTCGCGCGCTGGCATCAGGCAATCGGTCTGATACCGGGCGCGCCTTTCGCTTGAAGGGACGTTCCGTGATCGAGAAGAACTGGCAGGAACTAATCCGTCCGATGAAGCCCGTCGTTCAGGCGGGTCATGATGCTGCACGCAACGCCAAGATCGTTGCCGAACCGCTCGAGCGCGGTTTCGGGATGACGCTCGGCAATGCGCTGCGCCGCGTGTTGCTGTCCTCGCTCCAGGGCGCGGCGGTGACCGCTGTCCAGATCGACGGCGTGCTGCACGAATTCTCGTCCATCCCCGGCGTGCGTGAAGACGTTACCGACATCGTGCTCAACCTGAAACAGGTTGCGCTGCGCATGCACGGTGAAGGTCCGCGCCGCGTGGTGCTGCGCAAGAGCGGCCCCGGCGAGGTTACGGCTGGCGATATTGAGGAAACGGCTGATATCGAGGTCATTAACCGCGATCACGTCATCTGCACGCTGGACGAAGGCGCGAGCCTTCGCTTCGTGCTGACGGTCAACACCGGCAAGGGCTATGTCCCGGCCGAGCGTAACCGTCCCGAAGATGCGCCCATCGGCTATATCGCCATCGATGCGCTCTACAGCCCGGTCAAGCGCGTGGCCTACCGCGTGGAAAACACGCGCGAAGGCCAGGTGCTGGATTATGACAAGCTCATTCTCGACATCGAGACCAATGGCGCTGTGACGCCGGAGGATGCAGTGGCCTATGCCGCGCGCATCCTGCAGGACCAGTTCCAGATCTTCGTGAACTTCGAAGAGCCTTCAGAGGCTCGCGGCCCGGAAGACGATGCGCCCTCGCTCGACTTCAACCCGGCCCTGCTTAAGAAGGTGGATGAGCTGGAACTGTCTGTGCGTTCGGCAAACTGCCTGAAGAACGACAATATCGTCTACATTGGCGACCTTATCCAGAAGTCGGAATCGGAAATGCTCCGCACTCCGAACTTTGGCCGCAAGTCGCTCAATGAGATCAAGGAAGTGCTCGCCCAGATGGGGCTGCACCTCGGTATGGAGGCGCCCAACTGGCCGCCCGAGAATATCGAGGACCTGGCTAAGAAATTCGAGGATCAGATCTAGGCAGGCCGCCGCGAGGCGCCTTGCCCGGAGTGAAGGAGACATCCCATGCGTCACGGGAATGGATATCGCAAGCTCAACCGCACCGCGTCCCACCGGCGCGCCATGTTCGCCAATATGGCGGCCTCGCTGATCGAGCACGAGCAGATTGTTACAACACTGCCCAAGGCCAAAGAGCTGAAGCCGATCATGGACAAGCTCATCACGCTGGCCAAAAAGGGCGATCTGCACGCCCGCCGTCAGGCGATCGCGCAGATCCGCAACAAGGACCAGGTGTCCAAGCTGTTTGCGACGCTCGGTCCGCGCTATGGCGAGCGCAATGGCGGCTACACCCGCGTGCTCAAGGCCGGCTTCCGTCACGGCGACAACGCGCCGATGGCCGTTATCGAGCTGGTTGACCGGGACGTGGACGCCAAGGGCGCTGTCGACCGCGCCCGCGCCGAAGAGTTTGCTGGCGAGGAATAGGCTCCGCGCCATACCAGACCGTGAAAAGCCCCGGTGGAAACACCGGGGTTTTTCTGTTCCGGGCCAGTATTCACCCCGCGTGTTCCCGACGATAGTCGGGATCCTTTTCTGATGCTCCGCACATCCGTGCGTCGCTCCTCGCATAAGCTCGGGCGGGCGTTCGCGCTTGCGGCGCTGCGCGCCGGGCCATTCAAGCCCTTGAAGCTTCCCCTTACCGCACTTGTAACCTTCAGCCTCTGTTCAGACGGCTTCCAGCACCTTAAATCGGACAGCTGTAACGATATGAGGGAGCACACATTGATGAACTGGAAACTGCCAGCCATTTGTGTGGCGCTGATCGCAGGGCTTGGCCTGTCGGCCATGGCCGTCAATTCAGCCAATGGCCAGGAAGAGACGCTGGCCGGTGCCGGCAGCCCGGAACGCGGACTGCCCCGGTCCCGGAGCGACATGCAGCTCTCCTTCGCTCCGGTCGTGCGCGATGCGGCGCCTGCGGTGGTCAATGTATATTCCCGCCGGGTGGTGGCCGACCGGAACCCGTTTGCGGGCGACCCCATGTTCGAACGCTTCTTCGGCCGGCAGGGCCCGCGTCAGCGCGAGGTCCAGTCGCTGGGCTCTGGCGTGATCGTGGACGGCGCCGGTCTGATAGTCACCAATAATCACGTCGTGGCCGGCGCGCAGGAATTGCGCGTGGTGCTTTATGACCGGCGAGAGCTGGAGGCAGAAATCCTGCTCGCCGACGAGCGCACGGACCTGGCGGTTCTGCGTGTGGTTGCCGATGAACCTCTGCCTGTCCTGCCCTTTGATCTCTCCGGCTCGGCGGAGGTGGGCGATCTGGTGCTGGCCATCGGCAATCCGTTCGGCGTGGGCCAGACCGTGACATCCGGCATTGTGTCGGCGCTGGCGCGCACCGATGTCGGCATTACCGACTATGCCTTCTTCATCCAGACGGACGCGGCCATCAATCCGGGCAATTCCGGGGGTGCTCTCGTCAACATGAATGGCGAGCTTTTGGGCATTAACACGGCGATCTTCTCGCGTTCGGGCGGTTCGCAGGGCATTGGTTTTGCCATTCCGGCCGAGATGGTCAGGAGTGTGGTTCAGGCCGCCACAGAAGGCGGTGAGCTGGTGCGGCCCTGGCTGGGCGCGCGCCTGCAGCCGGTCACCAGCGACATAGCGCTTTCAATGGGTTTTGACCGTCCGCGCGGGGCGTTGGTGGCAGAGGTATATCCGGGCGGGCCCGCCGATCAGGCCCGGCTGCGGCAGGGTGATGTGATCCTGTCTGTGGACGGTACGGAGGTGAACAACGAGGCGGCTGTTCGCTTCCGGTTTGCCACGCGGGCCATTGGTGACGAGGCGGCGCTGCGCATCATGCGCAATGGCGAGGAGCGTAACCTGACCGTGACGGCAGCCGCCCCGCCCGGCGACCGGGAAGGCGAGCGGGTTGTCTTGAATGGCCGCAATCCGTTCCAGGGCGCCGAGCTGGTGGAGCTGTCACCCGCTTTCAACGAAGCCAACGGGCTGGACCCGTTTACGGACGGGCTGATTGTCACGCGTATCCAGCGGCGTTCCGCAGCAGAGTATTTCGGCTTCCGCCCCGGTGATCGGATTCTCAGCGTCAATCAGCGCGCCGTACGCAGCCTGCGCGAGATCGAGCGTGAACTCGCACGCAACGATGATGCCCGCGAATGGCCAGTCGAGATCGAGCGGCGCGGCGAGCGGTTTGCACGTACACTCCGGCTCTAGAAGACCGGGCCCGCAGCGGGCATGGTGCCCGGCATGACAGACCTGTTCCAGAGTGCCGGACTGGAGAGTGACGCCCCGCGTCCTCTTGCCGACCGTTTGCGCCCGCAAACGCTGGATGAAGTGGTCGGGCAGGGTCATGTGCTGGGCGCGGACAGCCCGCTGGGCCGGATGCTGGCGCAGGGCAGGCTGTCCTCCATCATCCTCTGGGGGCCGCCGGGCGTCGGCAAGACAACGATCGCCCGCCTGCTGGCCGATGCCTCCGGGCTGGAGTTTCATCCGCTCTCGGCGGTCTTCTCCGGCGTTGCCGACCTGAAGAAGGCCTTCGAACAGGCACGCGGCCGCCGCGCGGCGGGCAAGGGCACCTTGCTGTTCGTGGACGAGATACACCGCTTTAACCGCGCCCAGCAGGATGGCTTTCTGCCGGTAGTGGAGGAAGGGGTTATCACCCTTGTCGGCGCTACCACGGAGAACCCGAGCTTCGAGCTGAATGCGGCGCTGCTCTCGCGCTGTCAGGTTCTGGTGCTCAAACGCCTCGACGCGGCCGCACTGGAATTACTGCTGGAGCGGGCTGAGACAGCGGAGGGGCGCAAGCTGCCGCTCACGCCCGAAGCACGCGACGCGCTGATCGCGATGGCGGACGGGGACGGGCGTTATCTTTTGAACCTCGCCGAGGAAGTGCTGCGGCTGGAGGCCGAAACACCGCTTTCAACAGCAGAGCTCGGCCGGTTCCTGCAGCGCCGCGCGCCGGTCTATGACAAGGACCGCGAGGAGCATTACAATCTCATTTCCGCGCTTCACAAATCGGTGCGCGGGTCTGATCCGGATGCTGCGCTCTACTGGCTGGCGCGCATGCTGGGCGCCGGCGAGGACCCGCTCTTTCTGGCCCGGCGCATCGTGCGCATGGCTAATGAGGATATCGGCCTTGCTGATCCGACGGCGATCCACGCCGCGCTCGCTGCCAAGGAAACCTATGACTTCCTGGGCAGCCCCGAAGGCGAGCTGGCCCTTGCCCAGGCTGTCGTCCATCTCGCCTGCGCGCCCAAATCCAATGCGGTCTACACCGCGTGGAAGGCCGCCCAGCGTCTGGCGGGTCAGACCGGATCGCTCATGCCTCCCGCCCATATCCTCAATGCGCCGACCCGCCTGATGAAGGAGCAGGGCTATGGCAAGGGGTATGAATACGATCATGATGCTCCGGGCGGGATGTCAGGCCAGGACTATTTTCCCGACGCGATGAAAGACCGGCCACGCCTCTATGAGCCGAAGGATTCAGGGCGTGAAGCGGCGATAGCCGAACGGCTCGAGCGCTGGCGGGCCTTGCGGGACAAACGGCGGGGCTAGGAGGTGTTCGCAAAGGCGAAGGCCCTTGCAGTACATTTCCCTTATGTAATCCTGCGTCCGCTTTCAATTTCATTGGGGAGGACAGGGAAATGAAAGTCGAAAAACTCCATATCGTTATTGGTCTTTTCTATGCATTGGCGGGCATGGCGCTCGGCATGGTCATGGCCGAATCAGGTGATCACACACAGCACGTCACGCATGCTCATGCGATGCTTGTCGGCTTTGTGGTGTCGGCGCTCTATGCGGTCTTTTATCGGCTCTGGGAGCTGAAACAGGGACTGCTGGCGCTGATCCAGTTCGGCGTGCACCATATCGGCACTATCATCATGGTGATCGGCCTCTACATGCTCTACGGCGCGATGATGCCCGAAGACCAGATCGGCCCGATCCTCGGCATTGCCAGCGCGCTAGTGGTGGCAGGCATGGTGCTCATGCTGTGGTTTGTGATCCGCGGCGTCAAACCTGCTGAACCGGCCTGATCCGCGTACAGCAAGCCGCAAAAAGGGCAGGGCCGTGTCGCGCGGCCTTGCCAGCGCGAGGCTGCAGGCCTAACCCATGCAGCCATGCAGCACCTCTTCCTGATAGCGATTGGCGGAGCGCTGGGCGCGGTGGCGCGCCATGGCGTCAACCAGGCTTCCTTGCGCTGGATCGGCCCTGAGCTTCCTTGGGGCATATTGGCGGTCAACGTGCTCGGCTCATTTGCCATTGGCCTGCTCGTCGGCTGGCTGGCGCTTGCCGGGCGGCCTGAGGCGACAGAGATACGGTTCGCCGTTGGTATCGGCTTTCTGGGCGCCTTCACGACGATGAGCGCGTTTGCCCTCGATATTGTCCTGATGATCGAGAGGCGCGAGTTTCTCACCGCCCTGGCTTATGGCGGGGGCACGGTGATTGTGTCCGTTCTGGCGGTGTTCGCCGGGCTGTTCCTGATACGTACGGTGATGGCATGAGCAAGGTAGAAACCCGCACCGTGGCCCCGGACGAGGCCGACATCCGGCTCGATCGCTGGTTCAGGCGTCACTTCCCGCATGTCACCCATGGCGCGCTGGAAAAACTGCTGCGTACCGGGCAGGTGCGTGTCGATGGCGGACGGGTAAAGGGCAATCACCGGCTGGAGCCCGGTCAGGAAATCCGAATTCCTCCCTTGCCGGAGCCGGGCGAGGCACCGCCGCCCAAGACCATCAGCGCCGAGGACAAGGCGTTCGCCCGTTCCATGGTGCTTTACGAGGATGATACGCTGATCGCGCTCAACAAGCCGCCCGGCCTGCCTGTTCAAGGCGGCTCGAAAGTGACGCGTCATCTCGACGGACTGCTGGATGCGTTCGGCACGGGCGAGAAGCGCCCGCGTCTTGTCCACCGTCTCGACAAGGACACGTCCGGTGTCATCGTGGTGGCAAAAGGTGCATCGAATGCGGCCTGGCTCGCATCTCTTTTCAAGGGACGGGATCTGGAAAAGACCTACTGGGCGATTGCGCTGGGCATCATGGTGCCGCGCGCGGGCGAGATAACCGGCTACATGAAGAAGACGGTGTCCACGCAAGGCGATCGCGAACTGATGGTGGCCGCGCGCCATGGCGAGGAGGGCGCGCAATACGCGCTGACCCGTTATGCCACGGCAGACGAGGCTGGCCGGCGGGCGAGCTGGGTCGTGCTGCGCCCCGAGACAGGACGCACCCACCAGCTGCGGGTGCACCTGGCGGCCGCCGGGCACGCGATTCAGGGCGATGGCAAATACACTTGCGACGTGCCGCCGCTGGGCGGCGTGTCACAAAAGCTGCACCTGCATGCCCGCAAGCTGGTTATTCCCCGGGAAGGCAAGAAGCCGCTGGTGCTGGAAGCGCCATTGTCAAAACACATGGCCGACACGTTCGAGGCGCTGGGCTTTGACCCAGACATGGAGATGCGCGCGATAGAGGCGCAGCTGGGATGAGCGTAACGCTGCAGACCATTTTTGCTGCATATACGGCCCGCAACTATGCGGCCGCCCAAAGCATGATGAACAACTATCGGGCGGCGAACCCTGAAACTGCCCACTCCGCTCATTTGCAGGGACTCATCTCGCGGCGCCTCGGTGATATTGACGGCGCTCTGGGCTGGATGCGTCACTCGCTGCGCCTTGATCCGGGCAATCACGAGTATCTCAATAATTACGCGGGTTGCCTGCTTGCTGCAGGGCGATCAGCAGAAGCTGCTGATGCTTGGAAAGAGGCCGCCAAGGCACGTCCCGCCGAGCCGGTATATACGGAGGGGCTCGTTCGCGCGCTCAGTGCGAGCGGAGACCATAATGCGGCAGAGCGTACCGCCAAGGCGCTGACCGGGGGAGCCGGCGCGTCCCGTTCCAGTAGCTGGATTGTGGCGGCTAGGGCGTACAATGCGGCCGGCATGCACGCGCAAGCAGCATCGGCATTCGAGAGGGCAGCTGATCTTGGCGGCGATCCTGCATCATGCCTGGCAGGACGGATTGATGCGCTGGCGCTAATGGACCGGGCGGACGAGCTTGACACGCTGCTTGACCGGCAGCCTGTATCACTGCGCGGCCATGTTTTGGTGCAATCAGCTTACGCTCGCGCTACTTTTCTTTCGGGCAAGCCCGGTGATGCTGTTCAGCTGTTTCAGGATCTCTGGTCGCGTCAGGCCAGTACCACCGCTTTTCGAGACCTAGCACAGGCATTGTGGACAGCCGGTCAGGCGCAGGCATTTGACGCTCTGATTGACTCCGTGGCGGGCCAGGGTAATCCGGCATTTGTGGCTGTTGCTGCAGACTGTCTATATCAGATCGATCGTCACGCGGATGCACTTGCACTGCTGGAGCAGCTCCCGCAAGCGGCGTTGGAGAGTCCCCAGATTGCCGGGCTGCGGGCCATCGTGCTTCAGGCCATCGGCGAGGGCGAGAAGTCGCTGGAGTTTGCCCGGATCGATTTTGCTGCCCGGCCCCATGACAGCGGTTGCGCCACGAACCTTGTCATATCACTCCTGATGACCGGCAGCTACGAAGAAGCGGACAAGCTGATTTCGAAATTCCGCTCGCGCTATCCGCTGGACCAGGGCTGGCTGGCCTATCAGGCAACCCTGTGGCGTCTGACTGGTGATCCACGTTATCGCGAACTCTACGACTATGACCGGTTCGTGAAAGCTTACCGCCTGCCAGGCTCTGACGATTACCCGGACGGTGAAAGTCTTAATTCAGCTTTGAAAAAAGTGCTTGAGGAGCGCCATGTTCTCGCAGGCAGCCCCTTTAACCAGTCACTTCGCAACGGTATCCAGACACCACGAAGCCTTCTGTGCGATCCCTCGCCAGCAGTTCGAGCCTATCTCAAGGCACTACAAGGGCCGATCTCGCGATACTTGGAAGAGATCGGGCGTGACAGTGACCACGAATTAACCTGCCGCAATACAGGAAATTTCCGTTTGTCAGGATGTTGGTCTGTGCGGCTGTCCGGTGGTGGCCGCCACGTGAATCACTTTCACCCGGCGGGCTGGATCAGTTCAGCCTACTACGTTGACGTTCCGCACGAGACGGTCCGCGGTGATCGCACGGAGGGATGCATCAAGTTCGGGGAGCCGTCCTTCAAGACCGCACAGCCGGCGCCAGCTGAACACTGGGTGCGGCCTTCGCCCGGACTGGTGGTATTGTTCCCATCCTATATGTGGCATGGAACCGAACCAATTCTTGAAGGCGAGCATCGGTTGACCGCGCCGTTCGATGTCGTGCCCGAATGAGCGGCTTGAAGCTGGCCGTGTTCGATGTCGATGGCACGCTCATCGACAGCCGGGAGATCATCCACCGGGCGATGGACCGCGCCTTCATGCGGGCAGGTCTCGGCGAAATGCCCTATGACCGGGTGCGCACTATTGTCGGCCTGGAACTGTCTGAAGCCATTGCCCGCCTCGCTCCGCCCGATATCGGCGGCGAGAGGCTCATGCTGCTGTGCAATTACTACAAGGAAGCCTTCGTAGAACAGCGCGCCGACCCCGCCTTCGAGGAGCCGCTCTACGAGGGCGCCCTCGATACACTGGTCCGGCTGAGTGACGAAGGCTGGCTTCTCGGCGTGGCCACCGGCAAGGCCCGCAGAGGGCTGGATATCGTCTTCGGCCATCATGGCTTGCATCGCTATTTCCAGACCCTGCAGACCGTCGATCACGGTGTCGGCAAACCCCATCCGCGCATGGTGCTCGATGCCATGGCTGAGACCGGCGTCCGACCCGAGGAGACGGTGGTTATCGGCGATACCAGCTTTGACATGTTGATGGCCCGCTCGGCAGGCACGCGTGCCTATGGTGTAAGCTGGGGCTTTCACACTGCAGATGAGATTGCCTCTGGCGGTGCCCATGAGATTCACGACAGCTACGACACGCTCAATACCGCATTGAGCCGGTTTGTGCCCGGCGCGCAGGAGGTGTCACGATGAGCATGTCGAAGGCGAGGGCGGAGAACCGGCCCTTGCCCAAGCGCTTCTATTCAGAGGCCAGTGCGGCCCCGGCAGACGGCGGCTGGGGCGTGTTCCTCGATGGCCGCCCGGTAAAGACGCCGGAACGCCATGTGCTGGCCGCCCCGTGCGAGGCGCTAGCCGCGGCGATGGCGGCCGAATGGGATGCGCAGGTAAAGCAAATCGACCCATTCACCATGCCGTTGACCCGGCTGGCCCATGTCGCCATCGACAGGATTGAAGGGGCGCGGGAAGCAGCAGCGGACGAGATCGTCCGGTTCGCGGGCACTGATCTCTTGTCTCATCGCAGCGACGATCCGGCGCTGGCAGCGCGTCAGGCCGGGCGTTGGGACCCGTTGCTGGAATGGTCCGGGGCGGCGCTGGATGCCCCGCTGAAGAGCGCGGCGACGGTGCTGGCTCTGGAGCAGCCGGAGGCCTCTCTGGAGGCCCTGCGGGCCCGTGCGGGCGCGCTGGACAATTGGCGGCTGACCGCACTTACCAGCGCTGTACCGCTACTGGGCTCGGCCGTGCTGGGCTTTGCTCTGCTGGAAGCGGAGATTGATGGCGAAACGGCTTTCACCCTCTCCCGGCTCGATGAAGACTACCAGGCGGAGCGTTGGGGCGAAGATGGCGAGGCCGCCGCGGCAGCGGCCAGTCTCCGGCGCGATCTTCTGGCCTGCGAGCAGGTATTCCGCCTGCTCGATGAGGCCGGCGTTTAGACTTCCTTCATCGCCCGCAACGATGCTTGGCCCAGATTTGCACCGGGATAATGGCCATGAAGCCTGTTCAGCTCTTTCTTGCGGGCCTTCTCGCACTGGCGTGCACTGCCGTGGCACAAGGCCAGTCGCGCGGATTTGAGGTGCCAGCCGACCATGCGGCCCTGATCCGGCTTCCCGGCGATGCCGCTGCCATCATTATCGGTAATCCGAACATAGCCGATGCGACGCTTTACGATGCGCGCACGATATTCGTCACCGGAAGGGTGTACGGGCGTACCAACATGATCGCGCTCGATGACAATGGACGGGTGCTCTACACGTCCGATCTGGTTGTGACGCAGTCAGGGCGGGGCACCGTCCAGGTGTTCCGCAACACCGAACGCCACAGCTATGTCTGTGCGCCCGAGTGCCAGAGTGTGCCCCTGATCGGGGATGCGTCGGACTGGTTCTCCGGGGTGTCCGGCCAGCAGGCCAACCGCACGTCAGCCGGTGGCGGACGTTAGGCAAATATACGCCCTCTTAACCAGTTTTTTTCACGGCGAATTAAGCGCGCCGCGCGATACTGCCCGCAGGTAATTCTCGCGGGGAGATCACGCCGTGTTGCTGAAGAGCCCGGTAAAGCGCCTCGCCAGGCGCATGGCAGATGACAAGAAAGGTGCGACGGCTGTCGAGTTCGCCCTCGTGGCACTGCCTTTCGTGGTGCTCCTTGGCGCCATACTTGAAACTGCGCTTGTCTTCTTTGCCGGCATCATGATGGAGCACGGCCTGTCCCAGTCCGCGCGGGAGATCCGCACGGGTCAGCTTCAGCTGGCGGGCGGTTCGTCAGAGGCTTTCAGGGATTCCGTCTGCAGCCGGTCTGCGGGCCTGTTGCGCTGCGAACGTCTGCGTATCGATGTCCGGACGCTGGAAAGCTTTGGCGGTGCGACCTCGCTGCCGGTTGACGAGAACGGGATGGTGGATGCCGGCGCGATCAGCTTCCTGCCCGGCGATCCGGGCGAGATCGTCCTCGTGCGCGCCTATTATGACTGGCCCCTCATAATGCCCAATCTCGGCCTTGGCCTGGCCAACATGGCGGGCAATCGCCGCTTGCTGACAGCGACAGCCGCGTTCCGCAACGAACCGTTCCAGGAGGCGTTGCAATGAGCCATTTCAAATCCCTAGCCAGGCTGGCGTCCGATCGCCGGGGCGTTTCGGCGGTGGAGTTCGCGCTGTTGGCTCCACTGCTGATCAGCCTTTATGTGGGGATCGTGCAGCTGACCCTCGGCCTGTCCGCCGACCGCAAGCTGACAGCGGCGGCGAGCACAATCGCCGATCTGGTAGCCCGGTCCGATGTCGTGGATGATGTGGCGCTGGGCGACATTCTGGCTGCCGGGCAGGCTGTGATGCAGCCATACTCTGCAAACAGCCTGGTGGTTCGCGTGACATCGCTCAGTGCCGATGAAAACGGCAACCCGTCGCTTGAATGGAGTCAGGGCAGCGGGACCGAGCCACGCGCCGCCGGGGATTTACCGCCATTGCCTGCCGGTGTGATCCTACCCAATGGCGGCGTCATCGTCGTCGAGGCGAGCTATGTCTACAGCAGCCCGATCACGGGAAGCGGCATTGGCGAGTTCAATCTGAACGAAACCGTCTACATGCGCCCCCGCCGCGTCGGGTTCGTGAGTGGCGAGTGGCAGGAAGACCAACCCGTCAATCCTGCAGAAGGCGAGGAAGCGGGCAATGAACCGGGTAACGGACCCGGTTCGGGTTCCGGTGGCTCAGGCAGCGATGCAGGCGATGATGGAGGCTCTTCGGATGCCTCTGGGGATGACTCTGGTAACGGGAACGGCAACGGGAACGGGAACGGGAACGGGAATGGGAATGGCAGCGGTAACGGTAACGGTAACGGGAATAACTGCCGCTTCAAAGGCGTCCTCGCCCTTCTGCTCTGCCGGTAGTGCCGCTCTGGGGGGGTGACGCTCCGGCGACGGCCGTGCACCTAATGTTAAACCTGATGTGCTCGACTGCGGCCTCGATACGCGGGAGGTTTGCCGGGCATCATGCTGGTCTATCTATGTGCAAGTGCAGCGGTTCTGCTGACACTCCTGGCGGCGCTGGAAGATGTGCGCCGGTTCACCATTTCCAACTGGATACCCGGTGCGCTGATCGCCCTCTGGCTGGTGTATGCTCCTCTGTCGGGCCTGGGCTGGCAGGCAACAGGCCTCAGCCTGCTGACGGGACTTGGAGTGCTGGCGCTGATGATGGCGCTGTGGATGCCCGGCTGGCTCGGCGGTGGTGATGCCAAGCTGATTGCCGCGCTGGCTCTCTGGTTCGGCTGGCCTTCCGTGCTCACCTTCCTCCTGCTGGCGATGATCTGCGGCGGCGCGCTCGCTGCCGTCCTGCTTGCGGCACGCCGCTTTGCACCTGCCCTGCCCGTGCCGCCGGAACGCCTGGCCGCAAGTCCGCTCGCCCACGGCGCGCCAGTGCCTTACGGCGTGGCGATTGCCGGCGGCATGCTCTGGGCGCTTCCCCATTCTCCCCTGATGGCGGCATTGGGCGGTTAACGTCCTGGTGACCCATTTGGCACATTCCCTGCGCGGGACACATCGCATCACCGATTATTAACGCGGCCTTGAGGTTTTGCCGGTGAAATCAGGCACAACTGCCTTTTCGCGCCGAGGGATCCGCGAGCTGCCATGAACGCTACCCGTATAGCCATTCTCGTCGCTGCCGGTCTGGCCGCTATCGTTGCGGCCTTCTTTGTGCGCAATGCCATGCAGCCGCGCGTGATCGAACGCACGGTAACCGAAGCGCCTGTAGAGGCGCCCTCGGTCCGCGTGCTCGCCGCCCGCTCCGATCTTGCCATGGGCCAGCGTGTAGCGCCCGGCGATCTCTACTGGCAGCCTTGGCCGGAAGAGGCGGTCTCGCCCAGCTATATCCGCGAATCAGCGGACCGCGATGCGGTAAGCAGGCTAGCCGGCTCGGTTGTGCGGGCCGCCATTGCGCAAGGTGAGCCGATAACCGAGCGCCGCCTGGTGGCGCCGGGGTCAAGCGGCTTCATGGCGGCGGTGATTTCGCCGGGTATGCGCGCCATCGCGGTGCCAACATCGGCGCGCGCAGGCGCGGGCGGCTTCATCCTGCCCAATGACCGGGTTGACCTCATTGTCACCACACAAGGCGAACGCAACACCTTCTCGGCGCAGACGCTCCTGGAGAATGTCCGCGTTCTGGCGATCGACCAGTCCTTCTCCGAGGACGGCTCGGGCGCGGTGGTTGGCTCTACCGCCACGCTGGAGGTGACGCCCTCGCAGGCACGTGTTGCCGCGCAGGCAATAGCGGGCGGCACACTCACGCTCTCGCTGCGCAGTCTTTCCGATGCAGACGAGCCGTCTGCCGAAACGGGCGAAGTAACCGAGAGCGGAGAGCGCGTCGTGCGTGTGTTCCGCTACGGGCGCGAGGAGCGTGTCGCGCTCGGCGCGCGGGGAGGGGAATGATGGCGGCGAGATTTCTTGCCACGCTGGCGGCCCTTGCGCCGCTATTGCTGTGTGCCCCGGCGTATTCGCAAGGTGCGGGCGTAGAGCGCACCAATACGCTTCAGGTGACGATCCGCGAGCCGGGTGACGGTCCGGTTTCCGAGCGCATAACGCTGCCGCTCGGGCAGGCCGCTGTGATCCATCTGCCTGTGGATGCCGCCGATGTGATGGTGGCCAGTCCTGCTGTCGCCGATGCCGTTGTCCGCACGCCCACCCGCGCCGTCCTGCTGGGGCAGGGTGTGGGCCGTACGAACGTCTTTTTCTTTGACGCAGACGGCGCGCTTATCCTCGACCTCGCAGTGCGTGTCGAGCGCGACATGGACGGCTTGAGCGATGCGTTGCGCCGCTTTGTGCCTGAGGGCCGGATCATGGCGGAATCCATGAATGCGAATATCGTGCTGTCGGGAACAGTGCCGTCGGCGAGCGCTGCCGACACCGCATTGCAGGTCGCGCGCCGCTGGGCAGATGATCCCGATCAGGTGATCAGCTTTCTCACTATCGAGGGGCGCGATCAGGTGCTCTTGCGGGTGCGGATCGTGGAAATGCAGCGCACGCTGGTGCGCCAGCTGGGTATCAATCTCAGCGCCAATCTGAATACGGCCAGTCCGACCGTGAACCGTATCGACACCGACAATGCGTTCGGTCTTGCCGGCGCGGCGCTGGGCGGGTTGACGGGACGGCTGGACCTTCTCAATGCGCTGGGTCCTGACACGCGTCTCGGCGCCACTTTCGCCGCACTGGAGCGCGTCGGCCTGGTGCGCACGCTGGCCGAGCCGAACCTCAGCGCGATCTCCGGCGAGTCGGCAAACTTCCTGGCGGGCGGAGAGTTTCCTGTCCCGGTCGGGCGCGACAGGGATGGTAATATCACTATTGAATACAAGCCGTTCGGTGTTGGCCTTGGCTTCACACCGGCGGTGCTTTCGGAAGGGCGGATCTCGCTTCGCATTTCCACCGAGGTTTCAGAGCTGTCCAATCAGGGAGCGATCACGCTCGGTGGCAGTACCCAGACGGATGCCGATGGCAATGTCGTGGGCGGTGTTCCGGCCCTGACCATCCCGTCACTGACCGTGAACCGCGCAGAGACAACGGTGGAGCTGCCTTCGGGCGGCAGTCTGGTCATTGCCGGCCTCATCAAGGAAGAGACCCGTCAGGCGATGGACGGTGTGCCCGGTGTGGAGCGCCTGCCGGTCCTCGGCGCGCTTTTCCGCTCACGCGACTTTGCCAATAGCGAGACCGAGCTGGTTATTGTCGTCACGCCCTATCTGGTCGATCCGGCGAACCCGAATGCGCTGGCCTCGCCCGGAGACGGGTTCGAGCCCGCCTCGACGGCGGCACATGTCTTTCTCGGCCGTCTGAACCGTGTCTACGCCGCGCCCGGAGCGCAGGTCGAAGGACAGGGCTGGACCGGCCCTGTCGGTTTCAGCGTGGAGTAGCGCCATGATGATCAGAGCCCTTTGCCTGACCTTCGCTGCGGCTTTTGTGATGACCGCCTGCGCCTCTGCGCCGGAAGCCATGCCGCGCGCCAGCGCCATCGCCGAAACGGTACGTGTCGAGATGCCGGTTGATCCGCGTGACAACGGACTGACCTGGGCCCAGCTGGAGCTGATCGAGGCGCTGGCCGGGGAATACAAGGCCCGCGGCCATGGCCCCTTTGTGATCTCCTACCCCCAGAACGCGGGTAATGCCGATGCGGCACTGGGGGCCATCGCCGATGTTCGCAACGCGCTCTACGGCCACGGGCTGGACTGGCGCGAGATCGGCGGCGGGGCCTATGAGGCCGGCGGCTATGCACAGGCGCCTGTTATCTTCTCCTTTACACGCTACCGCGCGGTGGCGCCGGAGTGCGAGAACCGCTGGCGCGATGTGCGCAACGCCCGTCCGGGCAGCCGCTGGGGCGGATTTGGCTGCGCCACGGAACACAATCTCGCTGCCATGGTCGCCGATCCGCGTGACCTGGTGACGCCGCGCACCTTCGACGATCCTGATGCCGCCCGCCGCCAGACGGTTCTGGATCGCTGGCGTCAGGGACAGTCCACCACAAGCGAACGCAGTGCAGGCGAAAGCGGTACTGTTAGCCGCGCCGTCGAATAGTCCGAACGCCCAGCTGGAACCACACACAAGATGACACAGCCCAGACCATACGAAGATGACGGGTTTGATGCCGGGGACGAGTTCCTTGAGGACGATTTTTCCACGCCCTCTGACCCGTTTCTGGATGCCGCGACGGTAGAAGCGCGCCTGCGCGGTGAGGTCGGCGGTGCTGATGACGGGTTTGACGAGCCGGTGCAACCGGCGCCCCAGCCCTCCGGGCCGGCAGGTTTTGGCGCCAGGCTGGCCGCGGCCAACAAAGCTGCGCCCGAATTCATCAGCGAGGCCGATCCTGCCCCTGCCCCTGGCCGGGCGCGTGCGGATGCGCGCAACCACGAACTGTCGGCCGTGCCGGCGGGTCTTTATGGTGAAGTTGACACCAGCTCCGGCGACGTAATCCAGCCGGTACCGCGCATCTCCATCGAGGCGTTCTGCGAGCGGCCGGAAACCGGCGCGCTGATCCATAATGCCGGTGCCGACCGGCGGCTGGCACGCGCTCACGTGAATGTCGAGCTGGGCGGGCTCGCCGGCGCCATCGAACGTTTCCACGATGAGTCCACGCCCAACCTGCTGATTATCGAGACCGGCATGCGCGGGGCGCAGCTTTTCGCCCAGCTGGACGAGCTGGCCTCGGTGTGTGACAGCGATACCCGCATCATCATTATCGGCGCGGCCAATGATATCGCGCTTTACCGCGAGCTGATGCGCAGAGGCGTGAGCGAATATCTCGTTCCGCCCATGACGCCGCTGCATCTGATCCGCACCATTTCCGGCCTGTTCGTCGATCCCGATGCGCCCTTTGCCGGGCGTTCGATAGCCTTTATCGGCGCCAAGGGCGGCGTCGGGTCGTCCACAATCGCGCACAATATCGCGTGGTGCATGGGCGAGCTGCAGCACATGGACACGGTGCTGGTCGATCTCGATCTCAGCTTTGGTACCGCTGGTCTCGACTTCAACCAGGACCCGGCCCAGACCATTGGTCACGCCCTGGCCGATCCCGACCGGCTGGACGATGCCCTTCTTGACCGGCTGCTGGTCAAATGTGGTGACCGCTTAAGCCTGTTTTCCGCGCCGGCCACACTCGAAAGCGACTGGGATTTTGGCCCGGAAGCCTTTGAAATCGTGCTTGAAAAGGTCCGCCGTCAGGCGCCCTATGTCGCACTGGACCTGCCGCACGCCTGGTCGCCCTGGGTGCGCCGGACACTCCTGTCCGCCGAGCAGGTGGTCGTCACGGTCACGCCTGATCTGGCGTGCCTGCGCAACGCCAAGAATTTGTTCGATCTGGTGCGCCAGAACCGGCCCAATGACGAACCGCCAAAGGTTATCGTCAACATGGCCGGCTGCCCGAAAAAGCCGGATATTCCGCTCAAGGACTTCTCTGATGCGCTCGGTACGGCCCCCATTCTGGTACTGCCGTTTGAGCCTGCGCTCTTCGGATCTGCCGCCAATAACGGCCAGATGATCGCTGAGGTCGATGCCAAATCGAAGGCCGCTGACGGATTTGCCCATGTGGCCAGTCAGTTGACGGGCCGCAGCTCGGCGCCGGTGCGCCAGCAGCGCTCCGGCCTGAAATCCCTCTTCGGACGCAAAGGCTAGGGGACGCACGCGAGGCATGTTCGGCAAGCGCACCACAGCCCCACAGCCCACTCCGGCAGCGGCCCCGGCCAGCGCCGCGCCGTCGCCGGCTGCCGCCCGGCCGGCGGCGCCT
>NZ_BMFS01000014.1 GCF_014639075.1 Glycocaulis albus | reverse complement strand
CGGCGGGGGCGGCGGGGGCGGAGGCGGCGGGGGCGGCGGGGCTACCGGAGCCGGAGCGGCAAACAGGTAACGCAGGCCGATCCAAGCCTCATGCCCACGCAGAGCACTCACGCTGCCGTTATTGTAGGAGGTGGAGCCGTAGCCGAAATAACGATACTCGGTGTCAAGCATCAGGTTTTCGGACAGAACCCAGCCAATACCGGCCAGAAGGTGGTAGCCCAGAGCACCGTCATCGCCGCGGATGGTAACGGGAACCGAAGCCGCAGTCGCGGTGCCCGTGCTGGCACCGGTGCCTGAGAAGTGCGAGCTGACATAGCCGATACCCGCACCAACATAGGGGCGGTACCAGTCAGAGCCGGCGAAATCGTAGATAGCAGACGCCATCAGCGACCAAGCATGAACAGAGCTGGTGCTCTCTTCAAAGTTGCCCATCGCACCGGTCTGGTTGAAACGGTGAGCAAGTTCACCTTCAACGCGCCAGTTGCTGTCCAACTGATAACCGATGGCGAGCGCTTCACGAAGATTGCTCTTGCCACTGATTTCGCGAGACGGATTGGCAGTGAATGCCGGGCTGGTGACGTCGGCATCGCCGGGAGCACCATAACCAAGAGCGCCGCGGACGTACCAACCTTCCTGTGCCGCCGCTACGGACGGCAGAGCAAGAAAGGCACCGACAGCAGCAGCTGTAAGAAGCCGTTTTTTCATAATTCCCCCTCCGGACGCGGAACTACGTCCTTCGTTGAGTGTGATGTACAAAGCGCCGTTTGGACGCACGAAACAGCCGGAGCCCGGCGCTTCTGCTATTGGAGTAGCGGATTTCTTACGCGGAAGCCAGTGCTTCGGTTCCAAAAAGAATATTCGTCAGGCCAGTATTCCCAGCTCTCTGAGCCTGGCAACATCGTTTTGTGACACTCCGAGGCGTTCTTGCAACACTTCCGCTGTGTGTTCGGCGAATCGTGGCGGTGCCTTTGTGTATTGCGGCGGCGTTTGCGACAGGCGCATCGGGTTGGCCACCAGCGTGGCCGCACCCGACCCGGTGACATTCATCTGAAATGCAAGCTCCCGCGCCCGGGCCTGTGGTTCTGAAAACACACCATCGAGCCCCTGGATCGGTCCGCACGGTATACCCGCCGCGTCAAGGCCAGCACGCCACTCATCGCTGGTCTTGCGGCGCATTATGCTGGCGATCTCGCCACACAGTTCTTCACGGTATTCAACTCGAGCAGCATTGCGCGCATAACGCGGATCGTCCGCCCATTCGGGACGTCCCAGTACCGCTGCGAAAGCGCGGAACTGGCGGTCTGCCCCGACCGCGACCGCAATGCGCCCGTCGGCGGTCGGAAAGTCCTGATACGGAACGATGTTGGGATGTCGGTTCCCCATGCGGCCGGGCACCTTGCCACCGACGAGGTAGTTGCAGGCCTGATTGGCCAGCATGGCCGCCTGCACATCGAAAAGGGCCATGTCGATATACTGCCCGCCCCTGCCCTGATCGCGAGCCACAAGCGCGGCCAGTATCGCGCCGGCCGCGTAAACGCCGGTAAACAGGTCAACGATGGGAACCCCCACCTTTACCGGCTCATCCTCACCAGTGACGCTCATCAGGCCACCCATGGCCTGAATCAGAAAATCATAGCCCGGCAGGTGAGCGCTCGGCCCGGTCTGCCCGAAGCCGGTTACTGAGCAATACACAATAGAGGGGTTGTCCTGTTTCAAGGACTCATAATCCAGACCGAAGCGTTTCAGGCCACCGGTCTTGTAGTTTTCGATCACCACGTCGCTTTGCGCCGCCAGCTGGCAAATGATTGCCTGACCCTCTGCCTCGCGCAGATTGACGGCAATCGAGCGCTTGTTCCGGTTGGCGCACAGATAATAGGCCGCGTCCCCCTCGCCGCCGGCCTCGTCCGGCATGAAGGGCGGTCCCCAGCCGCGCGTATCATCTCCGCCATCGGGGTTCTCCACCTTGATCACGTCAGCGCCCAGATCGCCCAGTATCTGTGCGCACCAGGGCCCGGCGAGGACGCGCGAAAGATCGAGAACCTTGATGTGGGACAACGCACCATCTGCCATATCGGTTTTCTTTCCTTGTTCTAGAGAGGCCAGACCAGCAGGATCACCGGCACACCGACAGCCACAACCACAATCTCCAGTGGCAGGCCCAGGCGCCAGTAATCGCTGAACCTGAAGCCGCCGGGCCCTAGGATCAGCGTATTGTTCTGGTGCCCGATCGGCGTCAGGAAGGCGCAAGAGGCGCCTACCGCCACAGCCATCAGCAAGGGATCAGGGCTGACATTCATGCCCGCAGCAAGGCTGATCGCGACAGGGCACATGACCGCGGCGGTGGCCGCATTGTTCATGAAGTCGGACAGCGTCATGGTCGCCACCAGGATTATCGCGAGCACCAGAACCGGTCCTGCCTGACCTGTCAGCGCGAGCAGCTGGCCAGACAGGAAGCTGGCGGCGCCTGTCGTTTCAAGCGCTTCCGCCACAGGTAATAGCGCGCCGAGGAGCACGATTACCGGCCAGTCGACATTGTCATATATATTGCGCAGCGGAATGATGCGCAGCACCATCACGGCCAGCACGCCGACTGCAAACGCCATCGCCGCCGGCAAAGTGCCCGTGGCAGCCAGGGCAACCGCACCGCCCATGATCACGGCAGCCGTGACCGCCTTCCTCGCATCGGGAATGCGCAGCGTGCGTTCGGCGAGCGGCACACAGCCCATGTGCGCGGCAAATTCCGCCATCGCCTCCTCGCTGCCCTGCAGCAGCAACACATCCCCTTCTTTAAGCTTCATCGTGCGCAGCCGTGCGCGTGAGTGCGTCGCGTTACGGGAGATCGCCAGGAGATTGACCTGAAAGCGTGTGCGCAGGCGGATATCGCTGGCCGAGCGCCCGGAAAGGCCCGAGCCCGGAGAAACGGCATATTCGGCCAGGTGCACCTCGTCGGCATGGACGATGCGGCGGCGGCTTCCGGCCGTGGCTTCATCCTCCTTGCCGGCCATCTCCTGTGCGTCCTCGCCGTCCGGGATGGTCGAGGCTTCCTCTTCCAGCTGCAGTCCCAGCGCGGACAGAGCCGATGTCAGCCCTTCGGGGTCCGCCTCGATGACCAGCAGATCGCCAGCCTTCACCTTCCGGTTGGCGTGTGGGGACGGGTAGCGCTTCTCGTCGCGTATCAGGGCGAGCACATCTGCGCTGGCCTCGTCCAGTTTCGACTGAAGCTCGCGCAGCGTCTTGCCGTTGGCCGCGCTGTCATCAAGCACGCGGGCCTCGGTCAGATAGTTGCCGGTCTCGAAACCTTCCGCGCCCTGGGACTGGCGGCGGGGAACCAGAAGCCAGGAAAGCGCCAGTACGAAAACGATACCGGCGCCGGCCACGGCCAGTCCGACCGGCGTGAAATCAAACATGGCGAACGGGCCGGGGCCCGCCTCTGCCCGGAAGCCCGATACGATCAGGTTGGGCGGTGTACCGATAAGCGTTGTCATCCCGCCGAGAATGGAGGCGAAAGATAACGGCATCAGCAGGCGGCCGGGCGCCAGCCCCTGCTTGCGGGCGATCTGCAATGCTATCGGCATGAGCAGCGCAAGGGCGCCGACATTGTTCATGAAGGCCGACAGGAACGCCGCCAGCACCGACAGCGATATCAGCATCACGGTGGGATGCGCCTTCTTCGGAAGCACGATGCGCGCAATCACATCCACCGTACCGGCGGATTGCAGCGCGCCGGACAGAATCAGGACGCATGCCACCGTGATGACGGCCGGATGGCCGAAGCCCGAAAAGGCCTCGCCGGCCGGGACCAGCCCGAGCAGCACACACGCCACAAGTGCCGCCAGTGCGACCGCGTCATGGCGCAGCCTGCCCCACAGAAAGAGCGCCATGGTGGCTACCATGACCATTCCAAGAAGTATGACTGGCAGAGACATGGAGGAGGTGCCCGGAAAAGGATGCGCGCTTAAGTCCATGACGTCATGGACTTAAGCGCGCGCGCCTGCAAGGGGCCCACACCCTAGAAAGGTGTCAGATCCGATACCGCCGCGAACACGGCGAGCGAAAGGGCGGCCAGTGCCGTCAGGATGATGCCGCCCAGCGTGCCAATAGCCATGCGCCCCGAGGAGAGGCGTGCGCCTGCCACGAGAAAGAGCGCTGCGAGCCCGGCAAGCCCGCCCAGCAATATGGCCCAGGCACCTATACGCGCAGGACCGGCAAACCCTGCAATCAGCACGATCGGCGATATCTCGCTGGTATACCAGGCGGCATAGCCCAGCACGGCGAGACCGCCAATGCCGAGCGCGGCAGCCGCCACGCTGGCCGCACGCGCGCCGCCAGTATTGGCCGAAGCCGTACCGTCAATACGGCGCAGAACGAAGGCCACCGGGAAAACGAGCAGCGCAATGGCAAGGATGAGCGCCGAGATACCGCCCCAGGCCAGCAGGCCGATCAGTGCGGGGCGGTCTTCCTCCATATTCACGATGGCTCTCGCAACGAAGCGCGATGTCATGGGAATAACAAAGGAGGGCTCGGCATTGGCCGTCTCGGCGCACTCTGTATCGAGCTCACCTGCCGGATCATCAAAGAATGCTACCATGATATCGGCCGTGCATTCGTCAGACCGGGTAGGCCCATGGCCGGCGAAGGGCACTTCAAGATACCGGCCATTGGAAAAGCCCGGCATGATCTGGCGGGCAAGGTCGGGCGGTGTGATCGGATCCCAGGCACCGTTCACGACCAGTGCCGGTCCGTCAAAACTGACCGGCATGTAGTCGGTCCGGTCACGCAGCCCCATCCCGTATTGCTCACACAGCGCCTGGCTCGCCTCGGCGCCCTCGACCGAGCCGATGAGCCCCGCAAGGCCCGGCACTTCGCTCATGTCCTCGGCGATCACCCGTGCGCTTTGCCAGGTGTAACCGTCATTGCAGGAAATCGCGGCGTTCATGCCGGGTGAAAAATCACCGCCTGTGAGGTCACCGCCACCGCCTAGCGCAATAGCGGTAAAGACCGTCTCGTCACGCCGCTCGGCAGCGCGCACCAGCGCATTCAGTACACCTGCCAGTCCTGCATAGGTGCTTTGCTCGTACATCATGGAAAAAGGCGCAAAGGCAATCGCCGCACCGCCGACCGCTACCTGACCGCCGGGGAATACCTCGGTGTCGGATACCGTCACCATGACCGGATTTTCCTGCAGGGCAGCAATCGCGGCATAGGTGCGCTCTTCCAGATCGGGATAGGCACGCGCGCAGGCCGCATCGGCCTCGCAGGTCGTGACAATATGATCGAGCACCCGGCCCGCCCAGCGGTGGATGCGCATCAGGTTCTCAAGATCGTTGGGCACAATGGCGTCCAGCACGAGCGCCCGGATGCCTTCCGGATCGACCCGCGTCAGCATCTGCCCGAGATGAGAACCGTAGGAAATGCCCCAAACATTCCAGCTGTCATAGCCAAGCGCCTCGCGCAGCACGCGCACATCGCGGGCATTCTCCACCGTGTTGTAGGCCGAGAGGTCCACGCCCTCTGCCAGAGCCCGTTCAAAACAGCGCGCAAGCCGGCGGCGCTCGAACTCTTCCTGCTCGGCCACGGTCTGGCCGGTATTGAGCGCGGGTTCTTCCAGCGAGAATAGCGGACAGAAATCGCCCGACTGGGTAATGCCACGCTGCTGGAGGATATAGAGGTCGCGGGTTTGCGTAGCGGCGTGATCCTTGAAGCGTTCGACATAGCTGGGCACACCCACACCCGGCCCGCCCGTCAGATAGGCGATGGGATCGGCCAGCGGCTGAAAGGCCTGCGCCTCGCCGTCATCCTCCCCGTCCTCGCTGTCTTCATCCTCCGGTCCGCGCGCGTGAATTTTCACATAGAGAAGCTGGATGATGCGGCTGGTCTCTGCCTCGCGGTTTTCGCGAACCGCCAGCAGGCCGCAGCTTATATCGCCCGGTTCATAGTCGATGGTATCGCGAAACGGGCAGATGACCGGGACAGTATCGCCTTCGGCAAGCGAAGTGGACGCTCGCGGAGGAGCGTCCATGAAGGAGGATGCAGCCGCTTCAGACGGCAATGCCTCTTCGGGGTTCAACAGGTCCGGCGCGTCTTCCGGTCCGGCGTCTTCAGCCGTGCTCTCAGGTTCTACAGGCGGCGCGGCGTCCTCCTGCACGGTCCAGCCAGCCGCCGATACGCCAAACGCCAGTGTCAGCGCCGCCAGCGCCCCCTGCCAGTCCCGAACCATCGCAACCCCCTTCGTGCGCCGCGCCCTCACTGACCGGCGTTAACCAATCATCACACTAGCGCAAGGAAGACGGCCCGCAAGCGGCACGAACGATCAGACCCGCTCCACGATCATTGCGCTGCCGACGCCGGAGCCGCCATGGGCGACGATCAGGCCGAGCGTGCCCCCGGAGCGCTCCAGCCCCGCCACCATGGTGGCCAGAAGGATCGCGCCGGACGCGCCCATCGGGTGGCCCATGGCGAGATGCCCGCCCTCCGGGTTCACCTTGTCCATATCGGGCGCATAATCACGCTCGAACTTCACCGGCGTGGCGGCGAAGGCCTCCATGAACTCGATCCGGTCAAAGTCCGAGAGTTTCAGACCCGTGCGTGCGAGCAACTGGTCCATGGCCGCGAAACCGGCCGTGAGTTGCAGCACGGGGTCGCCGGTGGCCTCGGTGAAGGCGCGGATGCGGGCTTTGGGGGCCAGCCCGGCGGCCTTACCCGCATCCCTGGAACCCACAAGCGCCAGCGCCGCGCCGTCGCACACAGGCGGGCAGTTGGCGACAGAGTGGACATGGCTGATCTCTTTCAGCTCGGGCCGGGCCTTCAGCATTACGGCGTCGAAACCGGCTGCGCCCATCTCGGCGAAGGCGGGCGGAAAGCGGCCAAGCCCTTCCGCCGTGGTGCCAGCGCGCACGCTTTCATCGCGCTCCAGCGCCACCGATCCGTCTGGACCGGTGATGGGGATGATCTCGTCCAGCCCGCCCCGTTCCCATGCGGCGGCCGCACGCTGGTGCGAGCGGGCGGTGACGGCATTGAGGTCGTCCCTTGAAAAGCCCTCCATCGTGGCCATCAGGTCAGCAGAGAGGGCCACCGGCACATAGCGCAGCGCGGCCGCCGTTTCCCGGTCGGCATAGTAATGCGCCTTGTCGCCCATGAAGGGCACTGCGCTCATCATCTCCACGCCGCCGGCAAGGCGCAGCCGGTCATCACCGATTGCCTGTGCCTCGCTAGCCGCCATGCCGACCGCCGTCAGGCCCGATACGCAGTAATTATTGATGGTCAGGGCCCGCAGGCTGTCCGGCAGTCCCGCATGCAGGCGCGTGACGAGAGCGAGATGACCGCCTTGCGCACCCACCTGCCCCACGCAGCCCAATGTCAGGCTCGCCGCATCGTTGACTGCTGCCTCGCCATTGCGCGCCGCCAGCGCCGTGATGAGCTGGCCGGTCAGCGCGTGCGGCTTCAGGGCCGCCAGCCCGCCATCTTCCTTGGCCTTGCCGCGCGGCGAACGCACGGCGTCATAGATATAGGTGTGGGTCATGGGAGATTTTCTCTTCAAAGTTCAATTTCACTCGTCATTCCGGCCGCAGCGAAGCTGCAGAGCCGGAACCCAGATAGCTTCGAAAAAACTGGGTTCCGGGTGTCGCTACGCTCCCCCGGAATGACGAAGAGAGAAGGAGGCGCTTAAACGCCGATCACGAAAGAGACATTGGCCGTGCCGGAGCCGCCGACATTGAAGGTGGCGAAGGTTTTCGCAGCCTCGACCTGCATGTCACCCGCCTTGCCGGAGGTCTGGCGCGCGGCGTCGAGCGCCATGCGCACGCCTGTTGCGCCGACCGGATGGCCCAGCCCGATCAGCCCGCCAGACGGGTTGACCGGCAGCTTGCCGTCGAAGGCGATCATGCCGTTCTCGACGGCCTTCCACCCCTCGCCCGGCGCGGTCAGGCCGAAATGTTCGATCGCCATGTATTCGGTGACGGAGAAGCAGTCGTGAGTCTCGATCCCGTCCACGTCATCAGGGCCGGATATCCCGGCGCGGGCATAGGCATCAGTGATGGCCTTGCGCGTCCACGGCAGGGCGTAGCCGCCCTCTTTGCGTGATTTTTCGAGCTTGGTTTCCATCAGAAGCGGCGCGGTGGTGTGCCCCCAGCCCTTCAGGCGCGGGATCGCGGCGAGGTCCAGGCCGCGCTTCGCAGCATACGCCCGCGCGGCCGTCTCCCCGGCCAGGACGATGACGGCAGAGCCATCGGTCACCTGCCCGCAATCGGAGCGTCGCATCCAGCCCTCGATGACCGGGTTGGCCTCAGCATCCTGCGTGAAACTGCCCTCGCCAAACTGCCAGGCCCGTGTCTGGGCATGCGGATTGCGCTTGGCGTTGTCGAAATTGATTTTGGAGATGGCGGCGAGGTGTTCGTATTTCAGCCCGTAGCGGCGGTCATATTCTTCGGCCAGATCGGAAAACATGGCTGGCCAGAGATAGCGCGCGCCTAGTGCCTCGCGTCCCGCCCACGCGGCACTGCCCAGATGCTGGGCCGCCGTTTCGCCGGGCACGTTGCGCATCATCTCCACACCGACGACGGCGATGGTGCCGTAATGGCCGGCCAGTATGTCACTCATGGCGGCAAGGATCGCCATCGAGCCAGACGCACAGGCGGCCTCGTGGCGGCTTGTGGGCTTGCCTTCAAAGCCGGGGTCGATGTGACCCATGAAGCCGCCCAGCATGCCCTGACCGCAGAACAGCTCGCCGGCAAAATTGCCGACATGCACCGCATCGATCTCGGCGGCATCCATGCGCACATCGTCGAGCGCGGCGCGGGTCGTCTCTTCGATCAGGTCGAAAAGCGACTTGCCGCCCCGCGTCCAGTTGGCAGAGAAATCGCTCTGCGAGCCGCCGAGAATGAAGACGGGAGCGGTCATGACTTTTGTTCCCTTGCCATCTCGACAAGGCGCCAGCGGAGCACCTTGTTGAGCGGATTGCGCGGCAGCGCTTCCACGATGATCATCTGCTCGGGCAGTTTGAAGTTGGCGATTTCCTTGGCCTTCAGAAAGTCCACGACCTCCTCCAGCGTTACCGTTTCACCCGCGGCTGGCACGGCGGCGACCCAGATGCGCTCGCCCATCACCTCGTCAGGCATGCCGAACACGGCCGCCTCGGCAAGCTTGGGATGGCCTTCAAGCAGTGTGTCGAGCTCGGCGGCAGAGATATTCACACCACCACGGATGATGATGTCCTTGGCGCGCCCGCGAAACACGAGAAAGGCGTCGTCTGCTGCGGAAATCTGGAAGAGATCACCGGTCCGGAAATAGCCGTCCGCGTCAAACACCTCCTTTTGTTCGGCGGCCGTCGCTCCCCAATAGCCCTCGAAAACCGATGGGCCACGTACCAGCAACTCGCCATCCTCGCCGGGCGCGGTGACTTCCGTGCCGGTCTCGATGGAGACCAGCCGGGTCTCGATACGCTCATGCATGGGATTGGAAAAGCTTGCGCCCTTGTGCCCGAAGCGCGGGAAGGCGGTCGCGCGCAAGGCGGGGTCTGGCACGTCCTCCGGGCCTGAACACAATGAAATACCTTCGTTGGACCCGAACAGGTTGACGATCTCGACACCTCTGTCCTGCCAGCCCTTGACCATGAACTCGGATAGCGGCGCAGAACCGGAACCGACTACCCGCAAACGGGACAGGTCAAACTGGTCCAGCATGCCCTCCTGCTTGAGCAGCATAGTGAGCACCGCCGGCGGCGCGATGGTTGCCGTCACCTTCTCGGTGACCAGCTGTTTGAGGAAGACCGGCAGATCAAACGGATGGTGAAGGACAAGCGTGCCTTCGCTGAGAAGCCAGGAGACAAACATGCCGCCAATCGCGGCCATATTCGTCATCGGGAATGGATTGAGCAGCACGTCATGGGGCTGGATCGCCATGCCGTGCCAGGTCGCCGGACCAATGGCCATCCAGTGATTGTGAGAGCGCGGCACGCCCTTGGGCACACCCGTTGTGCCCGACGTCCAGCAGATGGTGAAGCAATCGTCGGCCTCGCCCTTCTGCCTGGCGACAGCACCGCCAAGACCGAACGGGCCTTTGCGGGTGTTGGCGCGGCTGATCTCGGCAGAAAAATCGACGAGCCCATCGCCGCCCCCGTCCATGGAGAGGACTTTGGCCCGGTCTCCAGCCACCGCCTTGCAGCCGCGCGCCAGTTCCCGGTCCTTGAACATTTTTGACGCAACGAAGGCGCGCGGACGAACCGAGTCCATCGCGTGGCGCAATTCGTGGCCAGCATACTGAACCGGCACAGGGCTGAGGATGATGCCGAGCTTGGCGCAGGCCAGATAGATGGAAAGCGTGTCGACCACGTTGGGCATCTGCATGACCACGCGGTCACCCTTGACCAGCCCCTGCCCGACAAGCGCCGCTGCCGTGCGTTCAACCTCGTCAGCGAGATCGGCCCATACAAGGCGGCGGGGCTTGCGCCCGGTCAGCGCTTCACGGTCTGGCGGATCGATCGCCGCCAGGGCCTGCGGGCGTTTGGCAGCCGCCTGCAGGAAGACATCGTAGAATGTGTCATCGCCCCACCAGCCCTGCTTGCGATAGGCGGCAATCTTCTTTGGCGGTGCGAGTTTCATCCTGTCTGCCTCCCCAGGCCTGTATTGTCAGAGTCGAAGATGCCCTGCCCCGCGCCTCGTGGCATCGGGCGCGTTCAGGCACGGCAATGGTCTTGTGTCCGGCCCGGGCCTGTCAGGCCCAGCCCATCTCTTTTCCCGGCACCCATGTCGAGTGGAATCCTGCCGGCACGCGCGAGGGCAGAACGACCCGTGCCACCGGCCCCGCCGCAATGTCCTTTGCATCGATGATATGACACTCCGACTGGCCGTCTACCTCGTTGGTGATGAAGGTGATGAGATAGCCGTCATCCTCGTCGCCATTCGGGTTCAGGCGGGGCGCGAACGGGCTTTCGGACCCGTACCAGCCATCCTTGAATTTCAGGCTTTGTGAAGAGCCGGTTTGCGTGTCGAACTTGATCAGCCCGTCAAACACCATCGTCTCGCGGTTTGTCGGAATGGAGACATGGTAGGAATAGCGCGACTTGCGGCCCGTCACATCCATGTTCACGGTCGGGAATTCCGCATTGCGGTCATCCAGCCATTCCTCGCGCGTTTCACCGGTTTTCAGGTTGAACTTCCAGCGGTGGAAGCGTGCCTTCAGGAGGAGGAAGGCCATCATGCGCGAATACATGCCCTGGCCGGGCTTGGATTCCGGGCACGGCTCGGTCACCCGGCATCCCTCCATGATGATCCAGTCGCCTTCCTCCCAGGAATTGGTGACATGGTAGATGTAGCACGGCTCGGCCTCGAACCAGCGCACATCGCCTTCCTTCCCGTATTTCGGGATGACGCCGAAGCGTGACGGGATGTCGGGGTAGAAGGTCACCTTGTGGATGCCGCGCGGCAGAAGCTCGGGATCCCAGAACAACGGCAGGTCATGCAGGATCGCGTAGTTTTCCGTCATCGCCATGTCGTGCGGCAGGCGCGGACCCGGCACATCGATGGGGACGTTACGGATCATCTGACCCTCACGCGACACCACATGATAGGTCATGTAGGGCGGCTTGGTGTTGTAATCGAAGAAGAAGAGCTCGCCGGTCACCGGGTCGGTCTTGGCGTGGGCCGACACCTGACGGGTCAGCGCCCCGCCCCAGGTTTGCTCGCCGAGCGTCTCGCCGGTCGCCGGATCGAGGCGTACCGGCACGCCCGCCTGATACCAGAGCGCCAGCACCTCGCCATTGTGCAGGATGAGATCGGTATTGCCGGAGTCCTTCAGCCAGCCGTCCGAACCCGCCCCCGGAGGCGCGTTGGGGTCAGGATGGCCCATATAGCCCGGCCATTGCTCCTGCCCCCTGGCGGCATTGGCATTGAAATGCGCGGTGCGCACGAAGCGCGAGCGATAGCTCGCCTTGCCGTCCTTGAAGGCGATGGTGTGGACCATGCCGTCACCGTCAAACCAGTGATGCTTGGACTTGGGCTGATAGACCTGGTTGGGGCCATTGCGCATGTAGGCGCCGCACAGATCGGCCGGGATCTCGCCAATGACCTTCAGCGCCTCGGCTGTCGTTTCATGGGCGACCGGCGCGTACAGGCCGCGCAAATAGGCGTTATCTATATTGGCCAGCCATGAAGGCGCGTCGCGCTCCATACCGTTATCGGACTCATGCACCGGGGCGTTCATCACGAGCACTCCTTTCCAGATGAGGACGGGCCATGGACGGCCCTTGTTCATGCAAACCGTATTCGCGGGCCAGCCGGGCTACGATTGCGCCCAGCGGCTCGACGGCATTCACCGCTCCGACCCCCTGACCGGCAGACCAGACATCCTTCCAGCCTTTCAGGATCCTGGAGGGATCATCAAACTGCACCCTGCCCTTTCCGGGCAGGTTTTCCGGGTCCAGCCCGGAGCGTTTCAGGCTCTCTTTCAGCCAGCTTGCCGGGACGCCTGTAACCGAGGCCGACACCACAATGTCGGACGCGCCCGAGCGCACCACCATGTCCTTGTAGTCGGGGTGCGCGAGGCTCTCTTCAGCCGGGATGAAGGCGGTGCCGATATAGGCAAGGTCCGCCCCCATCGCCTCGGCGGCGCGGATGCCGCGTCCTGTGGAGATGCCGCCAGCAACGGCAATGATGCCGTCGAAAAACTGGCGGACCGCCTCGATGAAGGCCACGTTGGCGACGGCGCCTGTGTGGCCGCCCGCCCCCGCGCAGACCAGCACGAGCCCGTCCACGCCCGTCGCTGCCGCCTTTGCGGCAAATTCCACCGAGTTCACATCGGCAAACACCAGCCCGCCATAGGCATGCACCGCCTCGACGACGCGGTGCGGGCCGCCAAGCGCCGTGATGACAATCGGCGGCTGATATTTCCGGACCAGCTCCAGCTCCGCATCAAAGCGCGGATAAGAGGAATGGCAGACCATGTTGTAGGCCCAGGGCGCATCCTCATCGGTCAGCGCCTCGCTGATCGTCTTCATCCAGACTTCAACATCCTCGATCGTGCGGCAATTCGGGCCGGGAAACGACCCAATGACTCCCGCGCGGCACGCCGCGAGCACCATGTCCGGCCCGGACACCAGAAACATCGGCGCAGCTACCAGTGGCAGGCGCAAGCGGCGTGTGATCGTATCGGGCAAGCGGTTCAAGCGTCGGCCTTTTCTGGTTGATGTTGCGGTCTGAGCGGACATGGTCACTTTGTTAGCGAAACTAACTCTAGCGGGTTTCGCGGACTGCCTCAACCCCCGCAAGGGTGTTTGCGTATTGTAAATCCATCGGCTCTAGTGGGCGCATGGACTCCCGTCTCAAGCAGATGATTCAGAACAACCCCGTCTCCCACGCCATGGACGTGGTGGGAGAGGCGTGGACCATGCTGATCCTGCGTGAGGCGTTCCGGGGTGCGCGCCGGTTTGATGACTGGATGGAACGGCTGGCCATCGCCCGCTCGGTACTGGCCCGGCGGTTGAAGACGTTGACCGATGCCGGGTTGCTTTCCCGCCGCCAGTATCAGACGCGGCCAGACCGCTACGAGTACGTTCTGACCGCAATGGGACGCGACCTTTATGGCGTCGCGATCATGCTTATCCTCTGGGAGCAGGACTGGTCACCGCGCTCTGACCCGGCCCGCGCGATCAGGCTTGTCGCGCGCGATGGCAGCGGCGCGGTGGAACCGATCATGGCCGGTGAAGACAGCGGGGCCCCCATCCTGCCGGGAGACGTCATGCCCAGGCCCGGGCCGGTGCCCGGAAAGGCGCCCGCCCTGAAAGAGATGCGCCGCCGGAAAGTCCAGCCCGCCATGCGCGCCAGCGGCAAGCCTATCGAGCTGGGGATAGAGCTGTTCGGAGATTACTGGACCAATCTGGTGCTGGCCGCGTGCTTCTACCGGGTGCGGCGCTATGACGATTTCCTGAAAACGCTGGATGTGTCGACCAGCGTGCTGGCAGACCGGCTCGAAAGTCTGGTTTCCCACGGAATCCTTGCGCGCAAACGCTACCAGATACGCCCTGAACGCTTCGAATATGTGCTCACCCAGCGCGGACTGGCCCTCTACCCGACTGTGCTGGCCTTCTTCGCCTGGGGCGCACGCTGGCTGTGCGAGCCGGGCAAGCTGCCTGTCGAACTGGTTTCCCAGACGACCGGAAAGACCGTGCTGCCGGTTCTGCGTAACGCCGTGACCGGCGAGGAGATTGATGCGCGCAGCGTGCGGCCGGTGCCGGCCCTCTCGGCCAGCGAACGCGCCGCTATCAGCGCCGCGCAGTAGAACACGGCAAGGAGGCGCCCATGAAAGCCCCGCGATTTGAAAGCATAGAGGCCTATCACGGCGCACAGTCCAAGGCTGACCGGACGATATGCGACACGCTCCGGCATGTGATCGACGACGCGCTGCCGGAAGCGGAAAGCAAGATCTGGCATGCCCACCCGGTCTGGTTCCTCGATGGCAATCCGGTCACCGGCTATAGCAAGCTGAAGTCTTGCGTGCGCCTGCTGTTCTGGAGCGGGCAGTCCTTTGAAACGCCGGGTCTGAAGCCCGAAGGCACATTCAAGGCCGCGGAGGCGCGCTACACGGCGCCCGAGCAGATCGACGAAGATCTCCTGCGCCGCTGGCTGGCCGAAGCACGTACCGTGCAATGGGACTACCGCAATCTGATCAGGCGCAAGGGCAGGCTGGAGCGGCTGGTCTGAAAAAAAGGGCGGCACCGTGAGGCACCGCCCTTCCCGTCTTACGTCTGTCCCCGAAAGACTATCCGCCCAGACGCATACGGAACTGCGCGCCGAAGGTGCGCGGCGGCGCGAACACCGTGAACCCGATATCGAGGTTCTTGATGATATGGCTGGGATAGAGCTCGTCGGTGAGGTTGCGGCCCCACAGCGAGATATCCCAGTTGGCATCGTCCGGTCCCCAGCTCAGCCGGGCATCGACCGTGCCATAGGATTCCACCAGCGTTTCCGGCGCGTTGGACGGGTCGAAATAGTAGTCACCCGTCCAGTTATAGTCGACGCGCGCACGCGCCGTACCGGACGCTATGGGAAGCTCCAGTGCCGCATAGACATTGTACTGATGCTCCGGTGAACGGGTCAGCTGGTTGCCGTTATAGGGCAGCACGCCGAGATTGGAGACCGCATCGGAGGTGTACTGGGCATCGAGATAGGCGTAGGAGCCGCCGAACTCGAAATACTCATTGGCCTGGAAGGCGAATTCCGCCTCCACGCCACGGATTTCCGCATCCGCGTTCGAGGTCGACAGGGCAAGGCCCAACAGCTCATAAACCTGCAGGCTTTGATAGTCGGTGTAGAACGCCGCCAGATTGAAGATGCCCCGGCCTTCGGCGAAGGTCGATTTCATCCCGATCTCGAAATTGTCGAGAATTTCCGGATCAAGCGCAGTGGTTGCCTGCGCGGCGCTTTGTGCCTGGCTGGGATAGAGGCCGGACTTGTAGCCGCGGTCATAGGACGCATAGAGCATCACATTGTCCGATGCCTGCCAGTCCAGCGCCAGCCGCCAGGTCGGCTCGGTCCAGCTTTCGCTGCCCGAAGCGCCATTGGGATAGGCGACACCCGGAGGCGGGCCAAGCGGGATACCCGGGAAAGGTCCGCCCGGTGTCGCATTGTCGACGCCGCGGGCGAATATCTCCTTGGAGTCGTAGGTAAGCCGGCCACCTACAGTCAGATTCAGCGTATCGGCCAGCGGCATGGTGAGCTGGGCAAACACGGCGGCAGACTGGTTCGTGGCTTCCTGGAAGAAGGTCACGTCACCCGACGCAATGGCGGGCAGCGGTGCGCGGGCATCCACGACGAAATTTTCGTTGCGGTCCACTTCCTCGTGGAAGAGGTAGAGCCCGGCCACCCAGAACGCGCCATTATCGAGCGTGCGTGACAGGCGGAATTCCTGCGTGAACTGCCAGGCCTCGTCCTGGTTGACGTCTTCCACGCGCAATACATACGGCGGAACCGGAAGGCCGCCCAGATCATCAAACCAGGAAAATTCGAGGCCCCGATAGGAGGTCAGCGAGGTGAAATCCATGTCGCCCAGAGTGGTGTCGGCGCGGAAAAGCACGCCCCAGCTGTCACGCTCCTGGAAGGTATCCGGATCGGAGAAGCTCTGACGCTCGTCGAGCCCGGCCCGGATGGCGCCGATCAGGCCCACAAAGGCCGGGTTGGTGTTCGGGCCGAGCACCGGAACGCGGGCCTGCCCGTCGGTTTCGTCCGAGGCATAGTCGGCCTGAGCCAGGAAGCTCCAATTGCCGGCATCCCAGCTGATCGAACCGCGCACGCCCCAGGTGCTGGAACCGCCCAGGTCAGCACCCGACGGCACGCTTTCAGAGTAGCCGTCATTGGCCTGGTAGAGGAAAGCCAGGCGTCCGGCGGCGCCCTGATCACCGAGCGGGCCGTTCAGCACGGCGCTGACCAGACGGTCATTATAGTCGCCATAGCCGAAGGTGAACTCGCCAAAGGATTGCGTGGCATCCGGGCGGGCCGAGATGATGTTCACCGCGCCGCCAGCCGCGTTGCGGCCATAGAGCGTGCCTTGCGGACCGCGCAGCACCTCGACACGCTCGATGTCGAAGAAGCTGAGGGCGCCGCCACCGGCCCGGCCGATATAGACCTCGTCGATGGATACCGCGACAGAGGGATCACCCGCTGCCGAGTCGGACGTGGAACCGATGCCCCGGATATAGAGCTGCGGCTCACCGATATTGAACCGCGTCATGGTGAAGCCGGGCGTGCGCTCGGCAATGCCCTCGACACCGGCAATCGACGAATCGCGCAAATCCGCAGCGCTGAAGGCGGTCACGGCGACCGGCACGTCCTGCACGGACTGTTCGCGGCGCTGGGCCGTCACGGTGATGATTTCGGCGGACTGCGCAATCGCGGTGCCGGCCGAGGCCAGCGCGCCCGTCAGTGCCATCGCACCGACAGACAGGCGCAGCCACGCTTTTGATCTGTTCATTCGAACCTCCCCTGAACTTCTCTTGGATTCCGGTAAAGACAGGTGGAATCGCCCGCCTCACCGTATCAGGCACACCATAACTTCAATAAACGAACTAACTCAAGGTCACTTTTTTAAAGAAACCGTCATGTTGGCCCGGAGTGTGGCGCAAAGAACGCGGCTTGCCTCAGCCGGGCCTGCGCATCTGCACGACACGGAAGCGCGGCGCGACGAAGGCAAGGTCGGTCAGGCTGGCATTGCCCGCCGGATTGAGCCCGGTGACGTGATAATCCGAATAGGCGCCCATGAAATTCATCGGCATGCCCCGGTCTATATTGATGCTGACCGAGGCCCCGGCGCCCAGATAGTCTGGCTCGGCGGCGTCGATGAAGCTCTCGTCGGTGGAATAGAGATAGGAGGCGATGGCACCGCGCGTTCGCGCCTGCGAGGTGGCCAGACGCACACCCTCCTGCGCGCTGTCGACGGGAATCACGAAGCTGACCGGGCCGAAGCGCTCCTCGCCATAGAAATCCTCATTGGCCGGATCGCACTCGATCAGGACGGGGCTGGCGGTGCGGGCTTGCGGGTAGTCCGGGTTCGAAACCGGGCCGGAGCGGCGCAAGATATTGCCCTCCGCTTCGCCCTTGCGGGTCATGGCCTCGACATTCTCGATGGTCGCATCGGCTTGCACGGCAGCCGCGATGGCCGGCCCCAGCGTGTTGTCGCCCGCGATTTTGTCCATCGCAGACACCAGCGTTTCCACCGCGTCGTCATAGGCAATAATTCCGTCCGGGGTCTGCACGCCGGAACGCGGGATGAAGACATTCTGCGGCGCGGTGCACATCTGGGCGGCAAACGTCACCATGGCGCGCGCGACCGTGTGGGCGACGCGGCCAAAATCGTTCGCCGAATGGATCACGACCGAGTTGCAGCCCGCGGTCTCGGTGAAGACCAGCCGCCCGGGGCAGTTATTCTCGATCCAGGTGCCGAAGCGCTGCGAACCGGTATAATCGACGATCCGGCAATCAGGCTGCTCGAGCAGCCGGATCGTGATCTGGTCCATCGGCTCGTCCGCCGCCAGCAGGACAAGGTTTGGATCGTAGCCTGCCTTCTCCAGCACCTCGCGGCAGGTGCGCACGGCCATGGCGACCGGCAGCACGCCGGTAGGGTGCGGTTTCACTATAACGGGATTACCGGTCATCAGATTGGCGGTCATCGCCGGGTAGGCGTTCCACAAAGGGAAGGTGGCACAGCAAATGACGACCGCCGGACCCAGCGGCACACGCACATAACGCTTTTTCAGGCTGACGGGCTCCGGCTCAAGGAAGCGCTTGGTCCAGCTGGCGGTCTCAGGCACGTCCTGCATGGCTTTCATGGCGTAGACAAGCGCTTCCAGCCCGCGGTCCAGCGCATTCGCGCCGGAGCCGGAAAATGCCATCACATAGCCCTGCCCGGCCGTATGCATGGTAGCGTGCGCGTTCTCGAATGCGTTGCGCTCCATCGCAAACAGCATCTCGGTGATGATGCCTGCGCGCTCCTCCACGCTCGCCTTCGTCCAGCCACTCATCGCCTTGCGCGACGCAGCAAACAAGGCTGCCGGATCGGATTTGGGATAGGTGATCCCCAGCGGCTCCCGGGTATAGGGCGACACTTCAGCTCCGACCGTTCCGATGGTTCCGGGCTGCTCGAGATCGAACGGCTTGCCCAGCTGCGCCTCGAAGCGGGACTTGCCAAGGCGGGGTGCCTCCTCGCCATGCAGTTTCGCGCTGGGCGATTCCCTGAACGGGCTCCAGTGGTCGCGGATCCTGACGGCCTTCAATGCCGTGTCCAGCGTTTCGCGGTGCTGATCGTAGAGCCGGGCTGCAACGCTCATGAAAATCCCTCCGGAGCGGACATTTCTTTTACCAAGATGATTGCATAACCGGCACGCGCCGGTATCGTCGGAGCAGAAAGTATCTTTATCGAAGTTACAGGGCAACCCGGCAACCGCCCGCTTCAAGGCAGTGGTTTGATGGACAGTGTTTACATCACCGGCGCAGCCATGACCCCGCTCGGCAAGCATCCGGCACGTTCAGTGAAGGATCTGACCCGGGAGGCGGTTATGGCAGCACTTGCCGATGCCGGGCTCTCGCCGGACCGTATCGAGGCGGCCCTGTTTTCGAACACCCGCCAGCCCATGCTGGAAGGCCAGAATGCCGTACGCGGCGAGATTGCGCTTAGCCCCCTTGGCATTGAAGGGATCAGGATCGTCAACGTGGAAAACGCCTGTGCATCCGGCTCGTCTGCCGTGGCGCTGGGTGCGTCCATGATCCGCGCAGGCGAGGCTGAGACAGTTCTCGCCGTTGGCGCGGAGAAGATGGTTTTCCCTGACCGGACCGATCAGGTGATGGCGGCCTTCCGGGGCGGCACCGATATCGAACGCATAGATGAAACAGCGAGCACGATGGCAGCCCTTGGGGCCGAGCTGATACCGCCAGACGCCCCGGAAGCACCGCGCAGCTTCTTCATGGACATCTATGCCGGGATCGCGCGCGCCCATATGGAGGCTTTCGGCACGACGCGCCAGCAATTGGCGATCGCCGCTGCCAAGAACCACACCCACGCTGCCTCAAACCCGAATGCGCAATACCGCACACCCTTCACGCCGGAGGACGTGCTGGCCGACAAGGCGGTAATCTGGCCCCTCACCCGCGCCATGTGCGCGCCGGTCAGCGACGGGGCAGCGGCCATCGTGCTGCAATCGGCCTGCGCCGCGAAGGGTAATGCCCGCGCGGTAAAACTGGCCGGAACAGGCTGGACGACAGCCCGCGGGCGGCTCATCACTGACTGGGACCGCCATCTGGGCAAGCGGGCGGCGGACATGGCGTGGGAGGCATCCGGGCTTGGCCCTGCCGATATGCACATCGCTGAGGTGCATGACGCGACAAGCTTTGCCGAAATCCTGCAGATCGAAAATCTTGGCCTGTGCCCGCGCGGACAAGGTGGCGCCTTTACCGCCTCGGGCGCGACGGCGCGCGGCGGCCGCATTCCGGTCAATGCCGGCGGAGGGCTTGTCGCCAAGGGCCATCCGGTGGGGGCAACCGGCATTGTCCAGATCGCGGAAATGTGCGCGCAGCTACGGGGGGAAGCCGGCAACATGCAGGTCGAAAACGCCCGCGCCGGCGTGTGTGAGAATGGGGGCGGGTTTCTCGGCGTCGAGGAGGCCGTGACCTTGGTGACGGTGCTGACGCGATGATACAGCCAACGCTTTCCACCCATCCGGTCAGCCTGTTCTGGGAGGCTGCGCGCCGATTCCCCGATCACGGCGCAGCCTGCGAGTATGATGCCGAAGGACGCCTGATCGGGCGGATCGGCTTTTATGCGCTTTCCCAGCGTGTGCGCAGCCTGGCTGCGCATCTGGCGAGCCGCTTTGCGCCTGGCGCACGCATTGCGCTATCTGCCCCCAACACGATCGACCACGTCGCGGCGTATCTGGCGATCCAGTCAGCAGGACTGGTCTGGGTGCCGCTGAACCCCAGCAACGGGCCGCAGCTCAATGCTGCAGCCATTGGGAAGGCGAAACCCGACCTAATCCTTGCCGGGCCCGACGAGGCACGGATACTCGCTCCGCTGGCGGAGGGCGTGGAAACCATACCGGAAAACCTGGCGCCGGCGCCCGGTTTCGAACCGCTGGTGCGCAAGCCCGAAGACACAATGGCTGTCAAGTTCACTGGCGGCTCGACGGGCGAGCCCAAGGGCGTGATCCAGTCCAACCGGTCAGTAATGGCCAACATCATCAATATGGAAGAGCGTTTCGGAGCGCAGACCAAGCCGGTCTTTCTGGCCTGCTCGCCCCTTACGCATGGCGCGTCACACTTTGTGCTGCCCACGCTGGCGCGTGGCGGCAGGCTGGTATTGCTGCACAAGGCCGAGCCCAACCTCATCCTGCGGCTGCTGCGCGACGAAGCCGTGACGGAGAGCTTCATGGCCCCGACGCTGATCATGCGGCTGTGTGCGCTGGTGGACAGGCCGATTGAAGCGCCAGCGCTCCGGCGCATCATCTATGGCGCCGCGCCCATGCCCGCAGACCAGCTGCTGAGGGCCCAGCGGTCTTTCGGAGCGCGCATTGCCGGTCTTTACGGGCAGACCGAAGCGCCCATGACCATCGCCGCGATCACCGAATCCGAACTGGCAGATCCACGGCTCTCCAACTCGGTCGGCAAGGCGGGGCGGTTATGCGAAATCGCGATCACCGGAAGCGAGGGGGAGGCACTTCGCCCAGGCCAGACAGGCGAGATTACCGTGAAGGGACCGCTCCTGATGGACGGCTATCTCGACGATGTCTCGCGCACCAGAGACACGCTGCGCGGCGGCTGGCTGCATACCGGAGATCTGGGGCATCTTGATCGTGAGGGCTATCTGTTCATCACCGGCCGGGCGAGCGACATGCTGATCTCGGGCGGTTACAACATCCACCCTGCAGAAGTTGAGGCTGCGCTGCTGACCTTGCCGGGCGTCGATGAGGCATGCGCGTTTGCCGTGCCTGATCCTCAGTGGGGGGAGCGCCTGGAGGCGGCCGTTACACCCTTGAGGGGACATAGCCTCGATACCAGCCAGCTTGTACTGCTGGCGCGAGAGCTTCTGGGGCCTGTAAAGACGCCCAAGGCCATCCACCTTCTGGCGCGCCTGCCCCGCAATCCTGTTGGCAAGGTCACACGCTCCAGCGTACGCAGTGTCGTGTACCCGCCGCAGACCGACGAGCGCAGCAACAGCCAATGACTTTGCCTGACCGCCTGATGGATCATTTTGGCAGCCACGAGGCCCAGGCACGCTTCTGGGGGCTGCTGAACGCACGCGTGATCGAGCTGGGTGACGGCCGGGCGAGGCTGGAAATTCCCGTCGCGAAACACTGGCTGAACCTGAATAACGCGGTGCATGGCGGGGCCAGCGCCGGCTGGCTTGATCAGGTGGCAGGGCTGGCCACCAATACGCTGTGCGGACCCGGCGAGGTCTTTGTGACAGCGACTGCAAGCCTGCAGTACCGGCGCCCTTTTGCGCCTGAAGACGGGCCTGCGCTCGCATACGCTGAAGTCACCGGGCGGACAGGCCGCAAGGCAACCACCCACGCCCGCATCACCAACCGGCAGGGCGGCATAACGCTGGAAGGCGAGTTCCTGTTCATTCTGACAGCGCGGCGTGAAAACGTGACGCAGCCATCCGCCCCCGCTGCCGATTGATAGCGCTCGAAACCGGCGCTAGGTCTGGGCGGTGACAGTGACGCAGGAGATGGCCGACCATGACCCGTAAGGCAGTTCTGACCTCTGTGGTGTTGACCCTGATTCTCGCGGCGTGCGGGGAGAGCGACAGCGCAACCCCGTCGCCGCAACCGCAAACCCACGGCGGCGCGCCCGAAACAACGGCCACGGCCGATGAGGCCCAAGCGATCCTGTCCGGCCTTGGCGAGCCTTACGCATCGGCAAATCTCGATAATGGCCGCCGGCTGTTCCGGCGCTGTGCCTCGTGCCACACGCTGGGTGCGGATGACCGTCATCTGGTAGGCCCGAACCTGCATGGCATGTTCGGGCGGCAGGTTGGCGAGGCAGAGGGCTTCCGGTTCTCGCGCGCGCTCGAACAGGCCGACTTTGTGTGGACCAAGGCCGAGCTGGACCAGTGGCTGGCCAACCCCCGCACCTACCTTCCCGGCAATCGCATGAGCTTTGCGGGCCTGCGCGACGAGAGCGACCGCAACGACCTGATCGCCTTTCTGGCCGTGGAAACGGCGCGCTAGCGCCGCTGCCTACTCCGCCGGTTGCTGGATCGTATCGGTGCCCCCAAGGCTCTGGCCGGCCTGGCGGGCCTCTTTCTCCAGCTGACGCGATACCCAGTTGGGTGTCTTGGTGTACTTGCCGAATACGGCATAGGCGGTGGGCACCACGAAGAGCGTGAACAGGGTTGCAACCATCACACCGGTGAAGATGACCACACCGATGGTGATACGGCTCTCAGAGCCCGGACCGTAGGCCATGACCAGCGGGAAGGCGCCAATGGCCGTCGAGATGCCGGTCATCAGGATGGGGCGGAATCGTGTGGCTGCGGCCTCGAGTGTCGCCTCTGCGACGCTCATGCCTTCCTCGCGCAGCTGATTGGCAAATTCCACGATGAGAATGCCGTTCTTGGCGGCCAGCCCCACCAGAATGATCAATCCGATCTGGGAATAGATGTTCAGTGAGGAGCCCGCCATGTAGAGGCCGAACAGGCCGCCGGCGACCGCGAGCGGGACGGTCAGCATGATGACCAGCGGCTGGATGAAGCTTTCAAACTGCGCTGCCAGAACCAGGAACACGATCAGCAATGCCATGGCGAATGCGAACAGCATTGCATTGTTGGATTCGAGAAATTCGCGCGCGCTGCCGACGTACTCGGTGGCCATGTCGGCGGGCAGTTGCGAGGTGGAGTAACTGTCCAGCCAGTCGATCGCCTCACCCAGCGTGTAGCCATCGGCCAGCGTCGCCGACACGGTGATGGAGCGCTGCCGGTTAAAGCGGTTGCGTTCCTGCGCTTCGCCGGTCTCGCGCAGGGATATCAGGTTTGACAGCGGGATCAGCTCGCCTGCGCCACCGCGCACATAGAGCATTTCCAGATCAGACTGGCTGGAGCGCTGTTCGCGGCGGTTTTCCGCGATCACGTTATAGGCTTCACCCCGGTCGATGAACTGGCCCATGCGCCGTGACCCCAGATGGGTCTGCAGGGTGCGGCCAATGTCCGACACCGACACACCAAGCGCTGCGGCCCGTTCCCGGTCGATATCCACCACCAGGCGCGGCGAGGTAGGCTCATAGTCCTTGCGGGCCCGCAGAAGATTGGGATTGGTTTCCTCGAGCGTCGCGATCAGCCGGTCGGCCTCACGGTCGATGAGGTCGTAGTCCGAGCCTTGCAGGACGATCTGGATATCATCCCCGCCGCCACCGCCACCGCCCAGCGACGACCGCATGGAGGCAAAGGCCCGCACGCCGGTCAGCTGGCCAAGGCGCTGATTGACCTCGTTGACGATCTCCATGCCCGGGCGGCGTTCGCCCCATGGGGTCATCGTGCCGACCACGATCCCGCTGGAGAAATCCGAGCCGCCGCCAAAGCCGGGCACGACCACCAGCACGCGGCGCAGCTCGCCCGCTTCGACATACTCCATGAGAATGTCTTCGATGATGTCGGCCTGTTCGGCGGTGTATTCAAAGCTCGCCCCGTCCGCGGCGCTGAACCGGCTGAAGAAATTGCCGCGGTCCTCGGGCGGTGTCAGTTCGCTGGGCAACTGGCTGAACAGGAACACCGACCCGCCTACGGCTGCCACAACAAAGGGAATGATCAGCCAGGGAAGCGACAGGACGACGTCGAGCGACTCCTTGTAGGCGTTGCGCAGCCTTGTGACGCCCTTGTCCACCCAGCGCGCCGGCCCGCGCACGCCCTCGCTTGGCCGGACCAGCTTCGAGCTCATCATCGGCGACAGGGTCAGCGCCACAAAGCTGGACAGCACCACAGCGCCGGTAATCGCGACGGCGAGCTCGGTAAAGATCCGTCCGATCAGGCCGGGCAATACCACCAGCGGCACGAACACGGCCACCAGCGTTGCCGTGGTAGCGATGACGGCAAAGAATACCTGGCGGGCGCCCTGAAGCGAAGCCAGCTTCGGCGGCTCGCCCAGATCGACCCGGCGCTGGATATTCTCCATAACCACGATGGAATCGTCGACCACCAGCCCGATGGCGAGCACCAGCGCGAGAAGGGTCAGAATGTTGATGGAGAAGCCGAAAGCCGCCAGTACGGCAAACACGCCGATCAGGCAGACCGGCACCACCGCAGCCGGGATAACCGCAGCACGGAAGCTGCCGAGGAACAGGTAGATCACCAGCACCACAAGCGTGGCGGCAACCGCCAGCGTGCGCCAGACCTCGTTGATCGATTCCCGGATGAAAACGGTATCATCGGACGCGTTGAGCAGCTGCATGCCTTCGGGCAGTTGCGGGCTCACACGGTCCGCTTCGGCGCGTATCGCGTCGGCCACCGCGACAGCGTTCGACCGGCTCTGCCGGATGAAGCCGATGCCGATCATGTTCTGGCCATTGCCCCGGAACAGGGCGCGTTCCTGTTCGGCTGCAAGCTCTACATCGGCGATCTCGCCAAGCCGGACAATGTGGCCGTCACCGCGCGTGATCGGCAGGCGGCGGAAGCTGTCTTCGGTGGCAAACAGGCGCTCGACGCGGACAACCAGCTGGCTGGAGGTTGTTTCAAGGGACCCGCCGGGCAGTTCCACATTCTCTGCACGCAGCGCGTTTTCGATATCTGCCACGGTAAGCTGGCGGGCGGCCATGGCCTGCGGGTCCAGCCAGATGCGCATCGCATAGCGGCGCTGGCCGCCGATCTGCACCTGGGAAATGCCGTCAATGACAGAGAACCGGTCAACCAGGAAGCGGTCGGCATAGTCGGTCAGCTCTTCTGCCGTCATCGATTCCGACAGGAGGTTGTACCAGAGGAAGGGACGGGCGTCGGAATCCTGCTTGGTGACAATCACCTCCTCGACATCCGGCGGCAGTTGCCGGCGGGCGCGCGATACCGCCTCACGCACATCGTTGGCGGCCGCTTCAAGATCACGGCCGAGGCGGAAGGTGATCGATATCCGCGACTCGCCATCTTCGGAACTGGAGCGGATCGTATCGACCCCCTCAATTCCGCCCAGCGCGCCTTCAATGGGCTGCGTGACCTGATTTTCCATCACCTCGGCATTGGCACCAGGAAAGTCTGCCCGAACCGACACGACCGGCTGGTCGACATCGGGCAGTTCGCGAAGCGGCAGGTCGCGTATGCCCAGAACCCCGAAAACCACAATCAGCGCGCTGGCTACAAAGGCGATAACCGGGCGGCGGACGGCGATATCAGACAGAGTCATGGATTTGCGCTCCCGGCAGAGGTGCCAGCGGCCGCGGCGGCGACCGCGTTGTCCGCCGTCCGGGGGCCCTGGACGGCGTCACGCGGCGAAATGCGCGCGCCATCGCGTATGCGGTGAACGCCCTGACGCACGATGACCGTGCCGGCTTCAAGGCCGTCCAGCACTTCCAGAAAGCCGTCCGAACGGGCGCCGACGCGAATTTCGCGCTGTACGGCATACTGGCCTGCCTCGTCCTGTGCCACGGTATAGACGAACACCTGGTCACGAAGCCGTGTAATGGCGGTTTCCGGCACGGAAGGCCGTGTGCGCGGATCACGCCGGACCTGCACCGTCATCAGAAGACCTGGCCGCAACCGCCCGTCCGCATTGTCGATTTCCGCACGCACGGTCACGGCGCGTGTGGCCGGATCAATGCGGCTGTCGATCTGGGTGATCTGACCTGTGAACTCTTCACCGGGAAAGGCCGATGTGAGGGCGACAATTTCCATACCGGCCGATACCGTGGCGAGGAAACGCTCCGGCAAGGTGAAGTCCAGCTTGATGATGCTCGTATCATCAAGCTGCGCAATCGTGTCTCCGGGGCGCACAAGCTGGCCCAGGCTCACGGCCCTCAGCCCCACGACACCGTCAAACGGGGCGCGGATGAGCCGGTCAGCCACGCGGGCCTCCAGCGCTGCTACGCGGGCGCGGGCGCGCTCCGCATTTGCCTGGATTTCATCAAGGCGCGAACGCGGCGCGACACCACGTTCGGTAAGATCCCGGATACGCTCCAGCTCCTGCTGCGCTTCGCGCAGCGAGGCGCGCGCCTCGGACAGGCCAGCCACCTCCTCGGCATCACGCAACTCGACGAGAATGTCGCCAGCGGCCACCTGCTGACCAGAGTCAAAGTGGATGCGCGAGATGGTGTCGGAGATTTTGGCGGTGACAAGCACCGACTCATTGGCATTGGCGGTACCCAACGCCTCGACAATGTCGGCAAAGCTGCGCGTCTCGACCTCGTACAGGGCAACCGGCGTCGCCATGCCGCGCATCTGACCGGCGCCGCCCGTGTTCTGCGATACGGCCCGCACGACCACAGCCGCGGCCATGCCGGCAAATACGATGGCAACAATGATCAAAAACATGGCGCGGCGCATGGCGGTCTCACTATTTTCTTTTGCGTAGCGATATGCGTCGCCGGTCACAAAAAGCAAAATGAATTCGCCGTGATGAGCACATGGCCGCTCGCGCGGCAGCGGCCCTGGCGGACGCTAGAACCGCCGCCACAGGCGGACAAAGGCCGCCCGCTCGCGTGCCGAATTGTCGGTGTGAAGCGTTCCTAGAAGACCCGCCGAGACCGAAAACCCGGCCGGCGCGTCATACACGGCGCTGATCTGGGCGCGATGGCCGGAATAGGCAAGCGCACCCGGCTGGCGCCCGGCGTGCACCGAAAATGTTTCCGTGAGAATACGCCAGCGCGGTGACACCGGCACACCCAGCGCGGTATCGAAACGCCACTCTTCGCCGCCTCTTTCGGACAGGGACCGGCGGGCGATCTGGATATCGGCAAATCCGTCCCGGCCAAATGCGCGTCCGGCGAGCAGGCGCGTCTCGACATCGCCGCCGCCTGTGCCAAAGCGCTGATTGTTCCGGTTTTCACCACTGGCTTCAAACGTACGCGAAAGCTGCGCGGAGACGACCCAGGCGCCCCTTTCCAGAAGTTTCAGCCGCACGCCGGCCTCGGTGCCGCCAACGGCTATCAGCGCATTGCTGAAGGCGCTGTCCGCCACTTCATCGGGGGCGGCCCGCGTCTCTCCGAGCGACTGCACAGCAATGCGTCCGACCAGCGTCAGCCGGTCGAGCACGCCATATTCGGCATAAAAGCTGACTTCGGATTTACGCAGTTCGGTGCCGCCCGGAGCAGTCAACCAGTGCGAGGAATAGCCGGTCAGCAGGATGCCCTCGCCGCGCTTCTGGGTCCAGGCACCGGCGCGCGCTTCAGACGGCAGGGCCGCCAGCAGCACGGGCGCGCAGGCGGCCAACGCCCATGCGCCGCCTCTCATCAGCCAGACCTACGCGTCATACCCCGGGGACTGCCTGTCGACCCGGCCGCGCAGCGCGGCCCACGCAATTTCCTTGAAGAATTCGTTGGTGAAGGCCTGCTCGCCCTGGGCATAGACCCGGTCCTGCATGTCCTTGCCCCATTCGACCAGTTCAGCGCCCTGTGCCAGCGTCTGCATCTTGCAGGCGCGCTCCAGCATGTACATGCGCACATAGCAGGAGAAGGGATGATCGCCGCAAGTCAGCGTGCCGTGATTATTGAGGATCATCAGATTCTTCGCGCCAAGGTCGGCTACCAGACGTTCTTTCTCGTCCTCTTCCAGCGCGATGCCCTCATAACCGTGATAGGCGACATCCTTCATCACCGTCATCGCGCTTTGCGAGATCGGCAGAAGGCCGCGCTTCTGCGCCGATACGGCAACGCCCTGATCGGTATGCAGGTGCATGATCACCTTCACATCGGGCCGGGCATGATGGATTGCCGAATGGATGGTGAAACCTGCCGGATTGATGCCGTATTGGCTGGGCGGCAGGACATTGCCCTCAAGGTCCACCTTGACGAGGTTGGAGGCGGTGACGTCCTCAAACAGCAGGCCGAACGGGTTCAAGAGGAAATACTCCTCCGGCCCCGGCACGCGCATGGAAATGTGGGTGAAGAAAAGATCATCCCAGCCATGCATGAAGATCAGACGGTAGAGCGCGGCGAGGTCGCAGCGCGCCTTCCATTCCTCGGCTGAAACCTGATCCTTTATGGAAAGCTGGGCGCGGTCATCCATGACATGTCTCCCGTGCGGACCCGCCCGGCGGGCCTTTCGCTGATCGTCTGGTCAAGAATTGCGCGCAGACCGGCGCACGTCAAATCAAGTCCGCCGCGCCCGCCCCGTTCAGCGCTCCATCGCGCCCTTGCCCGCCAGTATTTTCGGGCGGAACTTCTCAATACGCGCCTGCCGGGTGGCCGGGGCCTTGGCCGAACCGATATTGATCACATAGCTTTTCTGCCGCCCCGGTGTCAGCGCGTGAAACGCCTCTGCAAGCACAGGGTCGTGGTCGAGCGCCTCGGCAAGTTCATCGGGCGATTCGATTTCCGCCTCCTCATGGACCGGCTTGATGCCAGCATCGGCATACGCCATCGCTTCGGCGAGATAGGCCCGGAGCACCGGCTCCAGCCGGGTCACCCCGGCGGTGCTGGTGAAGCCAATCATGTCAGCATGCCGGCAGTTGGGCCCGCTTTTGCGCAACACGCCTTCGGGATCCTTCATCAGGGCCGCGTTGAAGAAACTGAGCCGGAAATCGCCACGAAAGGCACCGATGATCGCGATATTGCGGCCAGCGTGCATATAGCAGGGATGGCCCCATTTGGCGGTTTCGGTCAGTCCAGCTTCAAGGCACAGCCGGCGCAAAGCCTCCAGCCCGTCAATCCACTGGCGGGTGGAACACTCCGGCGTGGCAAACCGCTCGCAGCGCCCGCACCCCTTGGCGAAGTAGTCCGCGGCGTCGGCAATCATCGCGCGGACCGGCATGCTCACACATCCTTCGCCAGCCGCAGCCCCGTCATCTGCCACTGTGCCTGGGGCGGGAAGAAGTTGCGGTAGCTGGCGCGCACATGACCGGGCGGGGTGAGGGCAGACCCGCCCTTCAGCACGAACTGGCCGCACATGAACTTGCCATTGTATTCGCCCAGCGCGCCGCCTTGTGCGCGATAGCCCGGATAGGGGGCGTAGGCAGAGCGCGTCCATTGCCATACGCCGCCAAACAGGCTGCCCTGATCAGCAGCAGACGGATGCAGCCATCCATCAGGCGCCATGGCGCGGGTTGCCTGCGGGTCATGCTGGCGCGCGGCCAGCTCCCATTCACGCTCCTCCGGCAGGCGGTAGCCCGTCCACTCGGCAAAGGCACTGGCCTCGAAATAGTCGAGATGACTGACCGGCGCCGAAGGATCCAGTTCGCGTTCGCCGTGCAGGGTGAATTCACGCCATTCGCCCGGGGCGCCGCGCCAGTAGAGCGGGCAGAGCCTGCCTTGTGCCTGAATACGCGCCCAGCCATCGGACAGCCACAGGCCGGCGGCCTCATATCCGCCATCTGCGATAAATTCGGCGTATTGTGCGTTCGTGACGCAATGGGTGGACAGCGCAAACGGACCCAGCCAGGCCTTGTGGCGCGGGCCTTCATTGTCGAAGAAAAAGCCGCCGCCATCGGCGCCAAATTCGTCCAGCCCGCCTGTACATTCGATCCAGCCCGCAACCGGGCCTGGCTGGACGGACGGCGGCTCCGCCTTGCCATAAGCCTCCCCGAAAGGATTGACGCTCAGGACATGCTTGATGTCGGTCAGGATCAGTTCCTGATGTTGCTCCTCATGGGCGATGCCGGTTTCAATCAGAGCCGCGATCTGGCCCAGCACGGCGTCGTCACAGGCCGCGATCAGACGCTCCATCGCGCCATCGACGTGTGCGCGGTAAGCCATGACATGGGCAACGCCCGGACGCGTGATGTGGCCACGCGCTGCGCGCGGCTGACGCTCGCCCAACGCCTCGTAATAGGAATTGAACAGATAGCCGAAACGCGGGTCGAAGGCCTCATACCCGGGCAGGTACGGCTCCAGCAGGAAGGTTTCCCAAAACCAGCTGGTGTGAGCCAGATGCCATTTGGACGGGGACACGTCCTCCATGGTCTGGGCGCCCATATCCTCATCCGACAGGCGCGATGTCAGGGCGGTGGACCGCGAACGCAGCCGGTGAAACCGCTCGACGAGACGGGCGCGCATCGCATGCCCCGGATCGTCAGGCACCATGATTGCGGTTTCAGTAGCCATAGCGGGTCCGCTTTTCGTCTGCTGTCTGAATCAAGTCTGGCATACCCGGAAGGGTTACGGAAAGGTGCGCCGGACGTTCCATCGGCGCTTTCGCCCCTTGCACGGCTTCACGGGCACCGCTTGAATGGGAATCTCCGCTTGCCTCGTTTACGGATTTTCCCCATGCGCCTGGCCTTTCACGCCGCCGACCGGCCCGATGCGCTCAGCGCGCGCAATGCGCTGGTCAAACGCTATGGCGATTGCCCGCTTGTGGAGGCCGACTGTGTTGTCGCGCTGGGCGGAGATGGCTGCATGCTGGACGCGCTGCATGCGGTCATGGGCCACAACATCCCGGTTTACGGGATGAATTTCGGCTCTGTCGGCTTCCTGATGAACGATCCTGTTCACGACGACCTGCCAGCGCATCTTCAGGCCGCCGAGAAGGCGATCATTCACCCCTTGCGGGCCATGGGCACGAGCGTGTCCGGCGAGTCCTTCGAATCCCTGGCGATCAACGAGGTTTCGCTGCTGCGCCAGACACGGCAGACGGCCAAGGTCCGCATATTCATCGACGGGGTGGAGCGCATGGAAGAGCTGGCGGCCGATGGCGTGCTCGTCTCCACCCCTGCCGGTTCAACAGCCTATAATTTCTCTGCGCACGGGCCGATCCTGCCGATCGATGCGAGCCTGCTGGCGCTGACCCCTATCAGCGCGTTCCGGCCACGCCGCTGGCGCGGCGCGCTGCTGAGCCATTCCAGCACCGTGAAATTCGACGTGATAGAGCCGGTTCGCCGTCCGGTCGCAGCGGTGGCAGACAATCGCGAGTTTCGCGATGTCAGTTCTGTCACAATAGCCGAGGCGGGCGATGTGACGCTGACCATGCTGTTCGATGCCGGCCGGGCACTGGATGAGCGCATCATTCTCGAGCAATTCACGTCTTAAACCGCAGCTTAGCCGGATATTAAGCAAGTGCCGCGTAGTGTTTGCCTCCAAACTGGGGGACACTGCAAACGAGGTTGCGTTTTGGCTGGCGAACTTCCTGCCGACATCGCCTTTACCAAACTGCGCGTGCTGCTGGTCGATGACAACGCGGCCATGCGCGGGCTGGTTCGCGCCGTTCTGGGTGCGTTTGGCTGCGACAATGTATTCGAGGCGGCCGACGCCAAGCGCGCGCTGAGTATCTTGTCTGTCGAACAGATCGACGTAATCATCACGGACTGGAAGATGGCGCCGGTGGACGGGCTGGCTCTGGTCCGGCATTTGCGCAACCCTGAAAAGAGCAGCAATCCCTTCATCCCCATCGTAATGCTGACCGCTTATGCCGAACCCTCGCGGGTCCGCGAAGCGCGGGACGCCGGAGTTACCGAGTTCCTCGTCAAGCCGTTTTCGGCCGAGCAGCTCTACAAGCGCCTGCAGGTCATCGTGAACCGCCCGCGCCCGTTCGTGCGCACCAAGGTATTTTTCGGACCCGACAGGCGGCGTCTGAACAATGAGTATGAAGGGCCGGAACGTCGCGAAGACGCGGCACTCTAGGATATAAGGGGAAGGGACAAGGCCATGACGCAACGCGAGCGACCCATAGAGATCATCAATCCGCCCAACATGCTGAAAGTCAAAGTGGGCGGGCGCATTGCGCCAGCCGACCCGGCCGCCATTGCGCGCGCCGAGGCGGCACTCGCCGAAATGAAGGAAGAGTTCTCCGACTGGCTGGCCGAAGAGGTCGACAAGCTGGAAGCCGCGCTGGCCAAGGTGCAGGCGCAAGGCCTGACCAGCGAGGCCGGCGACGAGCTGTTCACCGTCGCGCATGATCTGCGCGGCCTTGGCGCGACCTACGAGTTTCCGCTGGTCACCCGCATGGCAGCATCCCTCTCACGCCTGGTGGAAACCGGCGAGAAGCGCGAGCTTGTGCCGGTACAGCTTGTGGAAGCCCATGTCGGCGCCATCCGCGCAGCCCTGCGTCAGAATATCCGCACGGACGAACATGCGGTTGGCCGTACACTGGCCGAAGAGCTGGAAACGCGGGTTATCGCGCTGGTCGGCGCGCCGGCCTGAGCCGGCGCCGCATCCCGGCTATCGCGATCAGCCTGCCTGGCGCGCCGCGCCGGCGGGCACATCCTCGTTGATAGCGTGCATATCGGCCTCAAGCCGCGACATGCAGTATTCCAGATCCGCCTCCGGCGCGCCCTGAAACTGGGTGAAGATGCGCTGGGTCAGCGCCGCGCGGAACTTCATCACATCAGCTGGCCCCTGCCCGCCCATTTCCAGCGAGTGATAGGCGGCGACCGATGCCCGGACCGCCGGCAGAATCCGGCGTGGCAGGCCTGAGCGTTCAAAGACAGCATCCAGCCCCAGAGGCCCGGCATCGTGTATCAGCAGCCAGGCCTTGGCGTGCGGAATACCAGCCAGCTCGGCCATGCAATGTTCGAAAAAGCTCATATGACCGCGGAACAGCGCCCGCAGGATCAGTGAGGGCGTGAGCCGCCCATTCATCTGCAATTGCTGGACGAACCGGCGCGGGTCCGGACTCAGGCCTGCCTGCTCGACCAGATCGACTGTCGCCCGTTCGCGTGTCGCCTCCGCCAGCTCCACGGCCAGTTGCGGCGGGAGCGCATGGCGCGACACCAGGCGTTCCACAGCTGCCTCGGAAATCACATTGATAAGTTTTTCAGTGACTTCCATCGGCAAGCTGGCACGCTCTACGAAGTGCTCGAGCATGGCAGGCTGATCCCGGTAGCGCTCGAAAGTCAGTGCGTAGCAACCGGCATCGAAATGCGCGCCGTCATTGGCGATTACACGTTGCACCGCCGGGTCAGCACCGCGCATGACCAGCTCCCGCACGACCTTTCCGGGCACTTCGGCGCGCCCGGCAATCGCGAGCTGCCGTATGACCGTGCCGGAGCGGACAATTTCGGTGAGGTCGTCCTCGGTCAGCGAGGGAGATCCGGCGATAACGGGAACGGCAATGGAATCGATATCGGCGGCGAGCTTGCGGGCGACATCGCGCGGAAGGTTCGGGGAGCGGGCCAACGTAACCGACAAGGCCCGCCGCACAATCTCGGCGGCATCGCCGGCGAGAACTTCAAGGATGGCGTTGGCTGCCTGACGCTCGCTTTGTGTGAGGCCGGGCATGGATATGCGCGCGCAGATCTTGCGTGCGGCTAGCGCCCTGCCCTCATCGTCCTGCGCGCTGGCAAGCCGGGCGACATCCTCGCGGGTGAGCCGCGCTCTCAAAGCCTGTACACTCATGGCCTCAAACTCCCAGACAACACGCACACCCGGCACACACAAGCGTGCGCCCGAAATCTTAACGGGTTATTGCTGCACACCAGCCAGCCGTCAGGAGCGCCGCCCGCGGCTGCGCAGCGGCATATCCAGCGTGTTCAGGATTTCCATTACCGCCGGCGACAATACGGCACCCGGCGCACCGCCTGTCGCGTATCCGGACACGCCCGCCCGCAGGTTTTCCCGCACCCTCTGCAAGCTGGCACCCGGCTGGGCCTCGGCCACCATGCGAGGCGCCGCGACCGTATCGGGCACATTGGCGACCGGACGCTCGCGGGTGAGGAATGACAGGAGCTCAGACGCGCTGCGCGGCCGCGCGCCGTCAAAGAACACGCGCCGGTTGGCTGATGCCGCATCGGGAAACAGCGCATCGGCACGCATGTCGGGATTTGTGTGAGCCGTCTCGATCAGGCGCGCGGCGCGCGATGCACCGAGGAAGTGGGCGGCGTAAAGCTCGCCGGTTGTCGGCTCGCGGCCAGTGGCGGAACGCAGGATAGCAGCGTTTTCCGCCGTCAGCTCACCAGCCATCAGGCTGGCTGCGCGCGGGTCAAAGCGCATGTCGAGAATTTCCTGGCGGCGCGCAGGGTCATCGACCACAAACCGGTTGCCGTCCTGGCGGACCGACGATGCCATGTCGCCATAGCCATGCCGCTCGCCATGGCGGGCCACCATGGCAAGCCAGGTCTGCTCGATAAACTGGAACATGCCTGATGCGCTGGACGTGCTGGCGCGCGCGCCTGCGTCGAAATTGCTTTCCCTGGCCGCCGTGCGCATCAGAAAGTCGAAATTCGCACCCGTGGCGCTGGCCGCGTCCGAAATCAGACGCGAGGGCGAGAACGTGTTCTGCAACTGGCCTGCGAGGACATTACCAATGCGGTCGGGCATGAGAACGGGACGCTCCGAAAAAGAATCGCTTGCACCCTATCTCACCTGCCGGAGGATAAGCCTTCGTTAACCGTAATCCGGCGCGAAGGGGACGATGTCGTCGTCCAGCCTGCCCCCGGCGATCAGCGCGGCAAGGCCTTCGGCCAGCACGGGGGCCAGCATGACTCCATGCCGGTAAGCTCCGAGCGACACCACGAGGCCGGGCTCAGCCAGACCCGCCCGCGGCATCAGGCCCGGCAAGGCAGGCCGCACACCCGCCCAATGTGATAGCGGTGCCATGGAGGCAATCTGCGGCACATGACGCGCCGCGCGTGCGATCAGCTCTCTGGCCATGTCCGGTTCCGTGCCGGCATCGCTTCTGCCCGGCTCCACACTGGCACCGATCAGCAGGCGTCCGCCGGGCTTGGCGGCCAGATATACGTCGCCGCCGCGCAGAATTGGCCAGTCCAGCGGCGCGCCTGCATCCACGATGAGTGCCTGCCCCTTGACCGGGTAGATGTCCGCCGCGGCGGGATGCAGCTCTGTGGCGGCCCAACCGGCAGCCAGCGCCACGAAATCGGCCTCAATCACATCGCCGGATGCCAGCCGGACATGCCAGGCATCGCCCTGGCGATGCAGCGCTACCACACGCGACTGCTCACGCATGATGCCGCCGCGCGCAGTGATCGCCGCGATCAGCGCCGAGGCAAGCAAGGGCGCGGATACTTGCGCCTCGCCGGGCAGAAAGGCAGCACCCTGCGGCATGACAAGGCCGGGAATATGTGCGCTGGCCTGCTCCGCGCGGAGAAGGCGCGCTTGCACACCGTGCCCGGCCAGCCAGTCCACGATGCCAGGCGAGCCGGGCAGCAGCGCTCCGCACCGGCGATAGCCGATATCCACGCCCGTTTCAGCCTGTAGCTGGCGCGCCCAGCCGGGCCAGAGCGAAGCGCTCCGGCGCGCCAGAACCCCAAACGCTCCCGATAGAGGATGCGCCCGCTGGCGCCCCTCCCAGAGCTCGGCCCCCGGAGCGATCATGCCCGCAGATGCCGACAAAGCGCCTTGTCCTGCCTTACCAGCGTCACAAATAACGGTATTAATTCCGCGCAATGACAGCGCATACGCCAGTGCTAGCCCGGCTGCCCCGGCACCGATGATGCACACGCGTGGAGCGTCGTTACGCATATCACCCTCGCTTGACGAACCTCTGGTTCGAGGCGGGAACAAGGCAGACAGGAAAGGTTCGCGTTACCATGACGGTGAAACTCGGAGCCATCTCCCGCATTGGCGCAGCTATAGCGGCTGCCGGCGCGGCAATCACCCTGTCCGGCACAGCGATGGCCGGCGGAAGCGCGCAATCGGACCGATGCGTCTATGTCGGCAATATCAGCGGCTATTCGGTCATTGACGACCGGCACCTCATCCTGCGTTCGGGCGCCAGCAGCTTTTTCCTGGTTACAACGGCCACGCGGTGCGCGGGGCTGAATTTCGGGGTGGAAATTGCCACCTCCATCAGGGGCAATCAGCGCATCTGCCAGCCCATGAGCGAGTTCGTCATACCTGACGATGGCTGGCGTTGCCGGATCGCATCCATAGAGGAAGTCGAAGACGAAGACGCGGCCCGCGCTCTGGTGGAAGAACGCGAGCGCAACGCGAACGAGGGCTGAGAACGCTAGCCCGCCGTCTGGCTTGCCAGACGCACCGGGCTGACGCGTTCGGCCCCCTCACCGTCTTCAGTGGCACGCTCCAGCGCGATGCGGCAATCGGCAAGGAAACGTTCCCCGGCATTGTCGCCCTGGCGGGACCAGGGGCGCGACAGAGTGCGCGAATAAAAGGCCGTTACGGCAGCGCGCCACGCATCGTCCGGCCCGCTCTCGTCCTCGCGTTCACCGCAGGCTTCCAACGCCATCTCGAACACGCGTTGAAGGCATTCCAGCGCCGGGGCGGCATCCTCCAGACGGGTGCGGACGCTGCCATCACGGCCGGCATCAAGCCGGCGTTCAGCTTCGCGCAGTGCGGCAAGGTGGCGGCGGGTCAGCGTCATGGTGGGCGTATCGTCGCGCAGCTGCGCCGCGTCGGGCACAAGCCCGGCCAGCTGGCCGGTGAGACGTAATCCCATCTGCAGATCCTGACGCAGGCGGGCGATCTGGGTGCGCCGGGTCTGGAGGCGCTTCTGGTCGATCAGCGCGCGCCCGCACTCCTCCAGCAGGCGCCACAGCGCCATTTTCTGATCTGCATCGGCAATGGCGTGACGTTCGCAAATCCGGTCAATCTCGGACTCGTCATAAAGTTCGCCATCATCAAGGATGATGAAGCTGGTGCCGGTCGTGCTGCTAAGTCTCGCCATGCCTGCTCCCTGGCCGCCGGGCCCTCAACCGGCATAGGTGTCCTAACGCCTGCCCTCTGTGACAGATTAACCTATCGTTAAGCAAGCCGCGCCCTGCAACGCGCAGAGGGTCAGCACTTTCCTGTGGAAAATAAGGGTGGGGTTTGGAAAAATGGTACCGCCTCCCCGGCTCGAACGGGGGACCTCTAGATCCACAATCTAGCGCTCTAACCAACTGAGCTAAGGCGGCACGCAAACCCGGCGCGAGGGCAAGGCCTCAAGGCGGCGGGAGCGCTGACATAGCGCCGCCGGAGTTGCGATGCAAGACCGGCGGCCATGTCGTCTGTCACGTCAATCAGGCGTAGCCGGAAGCGCGGATATGCGCGTCCAGCGCCTGCATGCGCTGGGCATCGGAGGGGTGGGTGGACAGGAAGGCGGGCTGCGATCCGCGCGAGCTGCGCGCCATCATCCCGTTCCAGAAAGTCAGCGCCTCGCTGGCCCGGTAACTGGAACGGGTCATGTAGTCGGCGCCCAGCCGGTCGGCCTCGTATTCGTGACGGCGTGAATAGGGCAGCAGCACACCAAAGGTGAGCCCCGCGCCGAGCACACCAGCCCACATGCCGGCATTGTCCACTCCGCCCTGATCGAGCGCCACGGCAGCAAGGCTGGCACCCATGCCGGCTGCCATTTGCTGGGAGGCGCGCTCCTGCGCGTGGCGGCCCGCCACATGTCCGGCCTCGTGGCCGATGACGGTGGCCAGCTGGTCGTCATTGCCGACCACATCGAGAAGGCCCGAATAGATGGCCACCTTGCCGTTGGGCAGCACCCAGGCATTGATCTGGTCGTTCTCGAACACCACGAATTCCCAGTCATACTGGGTGAGGCCGGAGCCTTGCGCGATGCGTGTTCCCACACGCTCCACCTGGCGGCGTTTGCCCGCATCCCGGCTGACGCGCTCCTGCTGCAGTGATTGCTGCCAGGTCTGCTGGGAGAGCTGCGCGATCTGCGCATCAGACACGATCATCAGCTGGCTGCGGCCGAGCGCCTCATTGTGCGCGGTGCAGCCGGCCACCAGCGGGACTACGGTGCCCGCGGCCAGCCCCATCAGCAATTCGCGCCGGTCCATCTTTACCACCGGCAGCCGGCCGGCAGGCGTATCAACCATGTCAGACATTCCGGTATCTCCCTTCAAGATATCCACTCCCCTGCCCGGCTGCGTTAAACTTCGCCCCCGGGTGATGGAAACTGTTGCCTTGAGAAGTTAAACATAAGCCGGTCAGCGGCGGAACTGTTTCCGTTGCCGCTGCCCTGCAGCAAATCCGGAGCCGATACCATGCGCCGCCTGCTTGTCATCCTTCTGATCCTTGGCGGGATCGCGATTGCCGCCGCTCTTCTCATCCCCATGCTGCTGACGCCGGAAAACTGGCGCGGGGAGATTGAACGGCGCGCGGGCGAACAGCTCGGCCGCGAAGTGAGCATTGGCGGCGATATCGGCCTGTCTATCCTGCCCGCGATCCAGATAACGGCAGGCGATGTCTCCATCGGCAATGCGGAGGGGTTCGGCGAGGAGGCCTTTGCCGAGCTATCCGAGCTGCGCCTTGGCCTCGCCCTGTGGCCGCTGTTTTCCAACCGGGTGGAGGTGAGCGAATTTGTCATGGTCGAGCCGGTTATCCGCCTGCGCCAGAGCGCCAGCGGCAATAACTGGACGTTTGCCACCGCCGATTCCGCCGCCCCGCCGCCGTCAGACGATAATGGCGGTTTCCGCCAGCCGGGCGCCCTGCCGATTGACGGGACGTTTTCCAATATCCGCATTGAAAACGGCGCCTTGAGCTTTTCCGACGGATCAGAGACCTGGGAGGTTTCACAGCTCAATGTGCATCTCCAGGCCCAAGACCTCGACCGGGATGCGAGCCTGAGTGCCGATTTCATTTTGCGCGGCGAGTCGATATCCCTCAATGCCGGACTGGGAGGCTTGCGCCCCTTCATGGAGGGCCGAGAAACGCCGCTGACGCTGGACGTCCGCTCAACCCCGCTGACCATGAGTTTTGATGGCAGCGCGCTGGAAAGCAGCACGTTCGACCTGTCCGGGGAGGCCAGCGTCGAGGCCGACATTCCCGGCCTGGCACGGCTGGCAGGCGAGCCTTTACCGCCAGGGTCAGCGCTGCGCAGCGCCTCGGCCTCCGGCCGCTTCACGAGCGTGCCCGGTGAGTTGAGTTTCGAGAATGCGCGGCTGCGCCTCGACGAGATCACCGCCACCGGTGCGCTGACGGTCCTGACCGAAGGTGAGCGCCCGCTGCTGAACGGCCAGCTCGCCATTCCGGTACTCGACCTCAACCCGTACATGCCGGAAGAGCAGTCCGGAACGGCGTCCGGAGGCCGGACCGAGTGGAGCACCGAGGAGATTGATCTGGCGGCCCTGCGCCTGGTCGACGCCGATCTGCGCCTCAGCGCCGGCCGGTTGATCTTCGGCGATATCGAGGTCAGCGAGGCCGATGTGCGCGCCCGGCTGACCAATGGACGGCTCGTCGCGGACCTGTCGCGCTTCACGCTGTATGGCGGTAATGGCTCCGGCCAGCTGGTCGTGAATGCCCGCGGCGCAACCCCCAGCTATGCGCTTACCGCCCGGTTGCAGGGTCTTCAGACCCAGCCCTTCCTTGGCGCAGCAGCAGATTTCTCGGCGCTGCGCGGCCTTGGCAATTTCGCGATTGATCTGAACAGTTCCGGCGCCAGCACGGCGGCTATCATGCGCTCTCTCTCCGGCAACGGAAATCTGCGCCTCAGTGACGGGGCCATCGAAGGCTTCAACCTGGCGCAGATACTGCGCGGCGTGCAGACCGCGATCACCACGCGCCAGCTGCCACAAGGCTTCGGGCCGGAGGAAGAAACCGATTTCAGCGAACTGGGCGGCAGTTTCACCATCCGTAATGGCGTTCTGTCCAACAACGACCTCTCCATGCTCAGCCCGCTTCTGCGCGTCACCGGCGCGGGTGAATTCAACCTCGCTGAACAGTCCATGGACTATCGGGTCTCGCCGCGCGCCGTTGCCTCGCTGGCCGGCCAGGGCGGCACGCCGGAGCTGAACGGCATCGCGGTGCCGGTGCGCATACGCGGCGGGTTTGCAGACCCGTCCTTCAGTATCGACTTCGAGGCCGTGGCCCGCGAGCTGGCTACCGGTCAGGCGCGCGGCCTGCTGGACCGTCTTTTGCCCGGTCAACGGCAGGGTGAGGATGAGGAGGGCGAGGAACAGGCTCAGCCTACTCCCGCTGACCTCTTGCGCGGCCTGCTGGACCGGCAGCGCCGGGGCGGCGGAGATGGAGGCAATTGACGTCACGCGCGCGTGATCAGAACGGAGTTTTGCTTGCTTCCAGCCGGGCCAGCGCCATGATGTCATTCAAGACACAGCCCTGAACCAAGCTGACGGGGCGAAGGGGAGCATCATGAAATCGCTGAACGCACTTCTGGCCGCAGGAGCCGTCATGGCCTTTACCCATCTCGTGCCGGCAAGCGCCGCGCAGACCTTCTATCCCGGCGACCGGATCACGGGCGACCATTATGCAGGCCGCTCGCCGATACAGGCGGTGAATGGGGCAACAGCGTCTGCGCAACCGCTCGCCAGCATGGTCGGCATCGACATCCTGAAAGCGGGCGGCAATGCGGTCGATGCCGCCATCGCCATGAACGCGGTTCTGGGTCTGATGGAGCCGGTCGGCAACGGCATTGGGGGTGACATTTTCGTCCTCGTCTATGATCCCGAAACCGGGCAGGTTTACGGACTGAACGGGGCGGGCCGTTCGCCCATGGGCCTCGATATCGAGACCGTGCGTGCCAATCTGACGCCGGAAGGCACGATACCGCCCGTCGGGCCTTTGCCCGTTTCGGTTCCCGGCGCGGTAGATGGCTGGTTCACCCTCCATGAACGCTTCGGCCGGCTGCCGATGGAGCAGGTTCTGGCCCCGGCTATCCGCTATGCCGAGGAAGGCTTCCCCGTCAGCCAGACGATTGCCTATTACTGGGAGCGCAATATGCGCATCCTGCAGGCGCGCTACGATGCGGGCGCCTTCAACGAGTTCGACAATGCCCGCGCAACCTATCTGAACGCGGACGGGCGCGCGCCGGCAGAGGGCGAGATATTCCGCAATCCGGACCTCGCCCGCACCTACCGCCTGCTCGCCGAGCAGGGGCGCGATGCCTATTACGAGGGCGAAATCGCCCGCACGATCGACGCCTATATGCGACGGATCGGCGGCTGGCTGCGCTATGAGGATTTTGCGGCCCACAGCTCGGAATGGGTGGACCCCGTAACCGTCAATTACCGCGGCTATGATGTCTGGCAGATCCCGCCGCAGGGCCAGGGCATGAGCGTCCTGCAAATGCTCAATATCCTGGAAGGCTATGACCTCGCCTCGATGGGCTATATGAGCGCGGACACGCTGCACGTGATGATCGAGGCCAAGCGCCTCGCCTTCGAGGACCGCGCGCGCTTCTATGCTGACCCCGCCTATCAGCCCGCACCGGTCGAATGGCTGCTCTCGGACGAATATGCCGGAGAGCGGCGCGCCCTCATCTCGATGGACCGCGCAATGGAACAGGCGGGGCCGGGTGACCCGCCCCAGATAGAGCACAATGACACGACCTATCTGACGACCGCCGATTCCAGCGGCATGATGGTGTCGCTGATCCAGTCGAACTATCGCGGCATGGGTGCCGGCATTGTGCCTGACGGGCTCGGCTTCATGTTCCAGAACCGCGGCGAGGCCTTCTCGCTCGATGACGGCCACCCGAATGTCTACGAGCCCGGCAAACGCCCCTTCCACACCATCATTCCCGGCATGGTGACCTATGACGGTCAGGGCTATCTCAGCTTCGGCGTAATGGGCGGGGCCATGCAGCCCCAAGGCCATGTGCAGGTGCTCACCAACATGATCGATTTCGGCCTGAACATCCAACAGGCTGGCGATGGCGCCCGCTGGCGCCATGAAGGTTCGACCGAGCCGACAGACGGGCTGGGCACTCCTGCCGGCCTGGGCGTTGTCCATCTGGAAAGCGGCGTCCCGCAAGACGTGCGCGAGGAGCTGGAGCGGCGCGGCCATGTTCTGGGCGACAGCGATGGCGGGTTCGGGGGCTATCAGGCCATCCGGCGCGATCCCGTCACCGGGGTTCTTTCCGCCGCCTCGGAAATGCGCACCGACGGGGCCGCACAAGGCTATTGATGATGAACGGAAGTCCGGCAGGGCTTTCATCGGGGGTTCACGGCGGAACGACCATCCTTTCCGCCATGAACAGGCTGGAAAGGGAGTATCTGTCATGAACCTGCCCAAAGGCATTGCCGCTCTGGGAGCGGCTGCGCTTGCGTTTGTTTTCATTCCGCTTGACGCCGAGGCACAGCGCGGGCGTCCGGGCGGCGGTGGACCGCCCGTCATCGAGTTCTTCGAAGGGCCGAATTATACGGGCCGCTCCATCCGCGTGGACGGCGATGCGCCAGATTTCCGCCGCATGAACTTCAACGACATGCCCAGCTCCTTCCGCATCGAACGCGGTTACTGGGAAATCTGCTTCGACATCAATTACCGCAGCCGCTGCCAGATTTTCTGGGAGGATGCGCCCCAGCTGACCGGCGGCTGGAACCGCCAGATCAGTTCGGCCCGGCCGATTGACTTCCGCCGTGGCGGGCGCGAGGCCCTGATGATGTTCTCCGAGCCGAATTTCGGCGGCGAGGCGCGCCTGATCGTGGCCAATACCGACAATTTCAACTCGATCCAGTTCAACGACCGGGCGCGCTCTTTACGCGTGCTGAGCGGTGAATGGATTGTCTGCCAGCATGCCAGTTTTGGCGGGCGTTGCGAGACGCTGCGCAACGAGGCGTCCGATTTGCGCAGGCTGGGACTGGACCGGGAAATCAGCTCGGCCTCGCCGACCTCCCAGTACACGCCGCCCGGCACTGGCAATCCGGGCTATAATCCTGCGCCCAATCCAGGGTATAATCCGGGTTCGAACCTGCGTCCGGGTTCGGTTTTCGGGGGCACGCGCGGCGCACAAAGCACCTACTACGCGAACCCGCGCATCAGCGGCGCTCCGGTGGCCCGCTGCATGAGCAGTTTTGACCAGCGGGCCTGCGATCAGGTGACAGCAGACGCGCTCTGCAGGGGTGAAGGCTTCCGGGCCGCGGCCTATTTCGCCATCACCGATCAGGGACGCGGCAATCACTACTTCATCGGTCAGGGCCGCACTGCGCCCTCGAACGGTGCGCTCTCCGACGTGCTCTGCATCCGGTAAGCGCATAAAAACATATGCCTTGCAGTTCGGCCTCTCGCGCAAGCGGGGGGCCGTGCTTTATCCTGCCGGAGAAGTTTACCGAATCCGGAGCGAGCCATGCCTGTCCAGGATCCCGTCGTCGCCGAACAGACCCCCGCCGCTGACCACACGATTGACCAGTGCTGGGACCGCTACACGTCTGAGGAGCACGGTGTCTGGGACACGCTCTACAAGCGCCAGATGAAGGTGCTTCAGGGCCGCGCGGCACCGGAGCACTTCAAGGGGCTGGAACTCTTGAACCTCAATGATGGCGGCATCCCCGATTTCCGCCGCATGAACGAGAAGCTGGAAAAGCTCACCGGCTGGACGGTCGTTGCCGTCCACGGACTCATCCCCAATGACGTGTTTTTTGACCATCTGGCCAACCGGCGCTTCGTCGCCGGACGGTTCATCCGCGATGCGGACAAGCTGGACTATCTGCCCGAGCCCGACATTTTCCATGATGTGTTCGGCCATGTCCCGCTTCTGACCCAGCCTGTCTTTGCCGACTATATGCAGGCCTATGGTGAAGGTGGCGCAAAAGCGGCCCGGCACGACATGATCGAGAACCTGACCCGGCTGTACTGGTACACGGTGGAGTTCGGTCTCATCAATACGCCCGAAGGCCAGCGCATCTACGGCGCAGGCATCGTTTCGAGCCAGTCTGAATCCGTTTTTGCGCTGGAGGGGCGCTCGCCCAACCGGGTCCATTTCGATCTCGAACGCGTGATGCGTACCGATTACCGCTATGACGATTTCCAGCAGACCTATTTCGTCATCAATTCCTATGAGGAACTGATGGAGGCGACCGCCGGACAGGATTTCGATCCCATCTATAGCCGCCTGAAAGGTCTGCCGGACTTCAAGGCCAGCGACATTGTCGAAAGCGACCACGTCTACACCCGGGGCACGCAGGAATACGCGAAGGCGGGCGGCCTGGCCAAAGGGGCAAAGTGGGTCTGATCCACCTCACCCCTTTGGATCGAAGATATCCTCGATTTTCAGGCCGAACACCTCAGCGAGCGTGAAAGCGAGCGGCAGAGACGGATCGAACTTGCCCGTCTCCACCGCATTGATCGCCTGCCGTGACACCCCTGCCCGATCCGCCAGATCAGCCTGGCTCCAGTTGCGCTCAGCGCGCAGAACCTTCAGCCGGTTCTTCATCTGCCTGAACCCCCTAGCGGTATCGTGCGCGCACGATGCACGCGGCAAGGCCCTGGCCACCCACGATGGCAGGCAGAACCCAGATAAGACCAATTTCCGGCAGCAGGTCACTCGCCTGCTGGGCGAAGGCGTAGGCAAAGCTGAGGAATGCAACGGCGCCGGCAGAAATGAGGTTGGCCTCGGAAATCACCGCACGATTGAACTCATCCATGGAACGGAAAAAAGTGATGAACGCGTGTAGCCCGTACAGTGCTGGAAACACAGGCGAGATAGCGATGATGATACGCAGCCAGTCATTGGTGATTGTCTCGCCGCGCAGTACTGTGATCGATGCGAACAGCAAGGCCGTGTAGCCTACCATGGCGAGTAGCATGTGCAGCATATAGCGGCGGGCGTGAGGATTGCTTGCCGATGTCATGTGAACTCTCCCCTGTCTAGCGGCGTTCGGAAAGGAAGCGCGCAAGGCGCGCATTGAAGGCGTCCGGCTGGTCAATCATCAGGAAGTGGCGCGCGCCCTCGATTACTTCGACGCTGGCGTTTTCCAGCGGCGCATATTGCCCCGCGTAAAGCCTTTGCACAGCCTCGCTATCCATTGGCGAACCCGGCGCCCATGCCGTCAGCACCAAAACTGGCGCCGACACATCGTCCAGAACCGGTGAGAAATCACGCCCCGCCACTTCGGCGAAAGCATCTGCCACCGCGCCCCTGTCGGATGCGGCAACCCACTCCATCAGAACCGGATGAAAACCGGTGTCGAGGCTTTGCACCGGCAGGCCCTGCTCCATCATGGCCAGATACTGCTCCTGCGTCATGGCCCGGAACTGGGCCGAAATCCCCGATGCATTGGCTGCGGCTTGCTCGGGCGTGGTCAGTGTATTGAACAGACGCGCATAAAACGGCACCGAATCCACAACAACGACACCGCCAACGCGCTCCGGCGCCCGGGCGGCGACCTGCAACGCAACCTGCCCGCCCAGTGAATGGCCGACCACGGCAACATCCGTGTAATCGCCCGCCACGATATAGTCCGCGATGGCACTCGCCGCACTTTCCACGAAGCTGCCGCCGGTCTCCACGGCCGGAACACCCGCGAAACCGGCGAGTGTGATGACATGGGCGTCAACGGTATCGCCCAGCGCATCCACTGCCGCGCGCCAGGTTTCGCCTGACGAGGCAAGGCCGGGCACAAACACAACCGTCTGCGCCGAGCTGTCGCCTTCACGCTCCACAATGAACCGGTCCTCGGCACTCGCCAGGCCCGCCACAACAAATGCACCGGTTACGCCGGCAATCGCTGCGTCCTTCAAACGTCCCCACATGATGACCTCCTTGCTTGTCATGGACGATAGTCATTTTGTAAGGCACACATTACTCCATGACGCACAATTGTCAACTGAACCTGACATTATGTCGTGTTCAGCTGATTTTATTGCGTTTTTCAAGCTGCAGGACCGGCAAAGAAACTGCCGTCAGGCCATCCATTCAGGCTTTTCATCCGGCTCGAGGACGAGCGCGATGATCTGCTCGACAAGCTCGAAATCACGGTAGAGGCGCTCAACCCGGTCACGCACGTTCAGGGGTTTGAACAATGACCCCGGTTCGAAGAGGTTGCCGGTCTCGGCGGCCAGCAGCAACTCGCCCTTGCCAAACCCTTCGGCCAGGCCCTCATCAAACACGCCGCGCACATTCTTGCCCTTCAGCGCTGTCTCCAGAGCGAGCACACGTTCCATGAAGGTGGGCGTCATCAGATAGCGCGCCATGACCTGATCGGTGCCGTAGACCTGAAAAATGCGCTCGAACTTCGGATCCACCAGGCCAATGCGTTCCAGCTTGCGCCCCCTGGCCGACCGGGTGAGGCCATCCAGTGCGTTGAATATCCCCTGATCGCGGGTGATCAGCGTCACCCCTTCAATAGTGCGCGGAAAAGCAATGCCGATCAGCACGCCGCGGAACACGGTGACATAGTAGGTGCGCTTCTTGCTACGGCGGCGCTGCTTGAGTTCAGCCTCGTAAAGCTCGAATTCCGCCCCGTGGGCCTCACCGGAAAAGTGGTCCTCAAACGCCCGCTTGTGCGAGTGAGGGATGAGCCCATGACTGCGGAAGCTGTCAAAGTGCGCAGGACTGTCCGGCTTTGGCGCATAACGCAGGGAAAAGGCGTCCGCCAGACGATCGTTGAGACCGTGCTTTACCTCGTCACGCAGCTTGTAAAACGGGACGCCGGCAATTGCGGCAATAGAAAAGGCGGTGATGACGCCGCCCATCATGGTGAACGGAAACGGCACACCTACCGCAAAGCCGAGAGCAATCACGACGAGGCCCGCCGCGATACCGCCAACGCTGCCGAGCACCAGCCGGCGCGCCGCAGCCTTGCGGCGGCTTTCCAGGCCCTCCAGCCAGGGCTCCAGCTCGGCCCAGATTGCGTCAAAATTGCGCAAATCACCTACCCCATAACGAAACAGACGCCCTTTTTAGGGGGCGTCTGTAACAGGTGCCAGCCTCAAACGAGGCCATGTCAGCGAATGTCAGGCCAGGGCCTGTCCTCATAAGGGGTTTGGAGCGTGATTTGGGTGAAAATCGTTCAATATCAGGAGCAGGCCCGACGTAAGGGCATCCCCCTTTCGAGGGACTGCGACGCAAAAGTGGACGATTTTCGTCACACTCCTGCGGAGCGCGGCGGATTTATCCCCTGACGGCGTCGAGCCGCCCTTGTGGAGGGATGCTCCACGGCGGCCGTCTCTTCTTGTCAGGCACCAAATCCGCTACGCGTCACGCCCGAAACCTTTATGAGGACAAGCCCTAGCGGCGGCGGCGGGCCACGCGCTCAATCTCTTCCTGTACCTTCGCCTCGACGATGGATGGCAGATTTTCATCAAGCCACTGCTTGAGCATCGGACGCATCAGCTCCCGCACAATGCCTTCCAGCGTCTGGCCATTTTCGCTGCTGACACGCAGATTCTCGGTGAGGGCAGCGAACGCCCCGGCCGCAGCGCTGGCAGCAGGCTCTGCGAGCAGGCTGTCATCATCCTCGGCGGGGGCAGGTTTGGGGGCTTCGGCCATGACGGGTTCCGGCTCGGGTTCGGGTTCGGGCTCAGCCTGCGGCTCGGCCGCCAGCTCGTCCTCGCGATCAACAATCATCAGGTCGTCGGCAATCGCCATGGGCGAGGTGCCTTCGCCTTCGTCCTCAATCCGGTCTGTCAGTTCGAGAACGTCATCGTCGAAGCTTGCGTCCTCGGCCTCAGGCGCCGGCTCGGGCTCCGGCGCAGCCTCGAGAGCCGGCTCCGGTTGCGGTTCAGCTGCCGGTTCCGCCTCTGCTGCGGGCTCCGGAGCGGCAGGCGCAGCCTCGGCTTGCGGCTCATCATCTTCGTTGATGATACGCCGGATGGAGGCCAGGATTTCCTCCATGGTCGGTTCTTGTTCTGCGTTGCTCTGGGCCATGAAACAGGTCCTTCGGATGGTCGCGAGGGGTTAGCTTGACGCTGGGCCAAGCTTGGAATGCCCTTGCCTGGATGTCCAGCACTGCATGTGCTGGTTCAGACCCTAATTGCCGCCCGTTAAAGGGAAGTTAGGCCAGAACCGGCGATTTTCAGCCGTATCAGCCTCTTCAAACGGCTCCAGCCCCACCTGTTCGGCCGTCAGCCGGCCCATGGCCTGCAACAGGGCATAGGCTGCCACCTGATAGTCGCGCTCCGCGCGAACCAGCTCCAGGCGGGAGTTGAGCAATTCCTGTTCCGCGTTAAGCACATCCAGCGTGGTACGCAGACCGACAAAGGCCTCCTGACGCACGCCTTCAAACGCAATTTCGTTTGCCCGGACGGCCTCCCGGCTGGAAATGATCACCGCCTCGGCTGCCAGATAGCTATTCCATGCGTTCGAAATGCCTTCAGCAACCGCACGGCGCACATTGAGCACCTGGAGGCGTGATTCATCAGCCGCCGCGACCGCCTGACGGACACGCGATTCGTTCAGACCGCCAGTGAATATCGGCATGGACACACGCGCGCCAACGGTGACCGAGCCGCGCCCACGGCCCGTGAAATCGGATTCACGTGATTCGGATGCCGATGCCGAAAGAGCCAGATCGGGCCGCAAGGCCGAGCGCGCAAGGCGGATGCCCGCCTGGCTTGCCTGCTCGTTGAACAGGGCCGACAGCAGCAGCGGATTGTTTTCAAGTGCCACATCGGCGGCAATCGCCAGCGATTCCGGGACGTCGGGCTGGCCTTCGGGCTGTTCAACATCCAGCGGCGTAATCCCCGTCACCCGCTCATAGCCGGCGCGGGATGCCGCAAGCGTGGCCTGTGCCGCCGAGAGCTGTGCCTGCGCGCCCGAGACGCGGGCTTCAGCCTGCGCAACATCGGTGCGGGTGATCTCACCCACCTCGAAACGGTCACGCGCAGCACGCAACTGCTCGGCCAGCACGTCCACATTGTTGCGGCGAATCTCAACGATGGCCGTATCACGCACGACATCGAGATGCGCGGCGATCGCGGACAGGATGACCTCCTGCTCGGTGCTGACAACGTTCCAGCGGCTGGCCTCGATCCGGTTCAGGGCCTGATCGACGGAGGCATCAATGCCACCGCCTGCATAAAGGCTCTGGCTGGCGCTAAGCGAGTAGCTGACATCACCGCCACCGGCACCGCCCGCCCCTGCAGGTGCGCCCCAGCTATCGCCGTCAGAGATGCCTGCGCTGGCAGAGAGGGTGGGCAGGCGCGCCGCACGGGCCTGCACCACACCTTCACTCGCCTGGCGCAAGCGCGCGCGTTCCGCGGCCAGCACCGGGCTAGTGCGGTAGGCCGCTTCGAGTGTCTCATTGAGTGTCTGGGCGCTCGCACCGGCTGCCAGACCGCTCAGCCCCAGCCCAGCGGCCAGCATAAAGCTTATTGGAAATTTCATGCGTCCCTCTCACGGTTCACGACCACCCCGGCCCCGTCTACATGGGCGCTACGCCCTGAAATTCCATCCCCGCGCGGCTAAAGCCAACAAAAAAGTGAACAGTGTTCACTTTCTGCTACAGCGAAAATTCCGCTTCGCGCCCGAAGCCCGGAAGGAGCGCTGTCATCGAATCGAAGACTGTCCTGCTGCCCACCACTCCGCCTTTGCGCGTGTAAACCCTTGCACGGCCCACACCATTCTCGCGCACGATCACGCCCAACCGGCCGTCTTCGGCAAGCTGGGACAACCACGCGTCCGGAACGATCTCGACGGCGCTGTTGACAAGTATAACGTCAAACGGTCCCTGTTCCGGCGCGCCTTTTTTGATATCACCGGTCACAATCACGGCATTATCCGCGCCGATATCGGCAAGCGCGCCTTCCGCCTTGGACGCAAAGGCCTCGTTTGATTCAAGGCCAATCACGGTTTCGCACAGCCGTGACAGGATCGCAGTGGAATAGCCGCGGGCACAGGCAAGGTCGAGGACGAGTTCGCCGGGCTTCACGCCGACAGCTTGTACCAGCTTGGCAAAATCGCGCGGCCGCATGAACCGGCGCCCCTCACCCAGATCGATCTCCATGTCCGCATAGGCCGACCCGGCCATGGAGCGCGGCAGGAAACGTTCGCGCGGAATGGCCAGCATAGCATCCTGCAGGCGCCGGTCGGTGACATCGGCAGGGCGAATCTGGGAGGCAACCATTTGCCGTCTGGCTTCGGCGAGCTCACTCATGGGATGACCGTCCGCGATTATTCAAGGAAGGGCGCTTATATCGTGGCCCGCCAGCAATGTGCAACGCCACCGCTGAGCGTCAAAGGCGGCACTCATGCGCATCTTTCTGCAAAGCGCGTTGCAGCCGGCGGGCCGCCTCGCTATAGCTCTACGCCCACCACAAGAGGCGCCATGGCGGAGTGGTGACGCAGAGGACTGCAAATCCTTGTACCCCGGTTCGATTCCGGGTGGCGCCTCCAAATGCTGCTGCCCGCCCTGAACGGGCCTATGCCCCTTGCCGCGCATGCGGGTGATCCGTCACCCCGGCCTTTTCCAGCTCGGCGTCCAGCCGGCCGGTAACCCACAGCCAGAACATCTTGTAGTCCCCGATCAGCGACCAGAGCGGATAGGTGAATGTCGCGGGCTTGTTGCGCTCGATGAAGGCGTGGCTGACCCAAGCAAAGAAATACCCCGTGACGGGCACCAGAAGGAGCGCCCACCAGGTCTGCGTGACAAGCGCCCAGACAAGCACCAGCGGTGCGAGCACCGTGCCGACAAAGTGCCAGTAGCGCGTTGCGGGAATCGCGTGTTCGCGCAGATAGAAGGGAAAGAAGGCTGAAAAGCTGGTATATCGGCCATCTACCATCCCGATATCGTCCTGCGTCTTGCTCATGGCGCTGCCTCCTGTCTGCTGTGCGATGGAGCCAAAGCCTATCTCACATCGCTCCTGTCCGCGAGCCATCCGTTAAGGTCCTGGTCAGAGCGGTGAGTCATTCATCTCACCAGGCCAATGGCGTTAGCGAGATATTAACCATCGAATCGTTAATGTGCTCTCGTCTTCTTCATGAAGACACCCCACCATCCACCCATGCCTTTTCGGGAGCCTCGCGGCTCCCGATTTTTTTTTGTTCCGGTTTCAGGGACTGAAACTTCTGCCGGAATTAACGGCAAAAGCGCCTTGCGGGACAGAACCCGTATTGCTAAAGACCCCACCTCGCTTGCGAGAGTGTTCCCCGGTAGCTCAGTTGGTAGAGCAGCGGACTGTTAATCCGCCTGTCGCTGGTTCGAGCCCGGCCCGGGGAGCCATCGCAGCGACATTTCCCAGATATCAGCCCACCCGATCATGCGCTCCTGACCGCGCCGCGAACAGGGCGGGCGGAATCCTGAAAGCGAAGAAGTAGTCTGCGTCACCCGGACCTGGTTGCCAGCTGGCAAGCACGTCATTGCGCACAAGGGCGTGGCATGGGTCGTGCCGATGCCGCCGCCGCAAATGTGGTCCTGCTGCCTGCAGGACGCCAGCTGGAACGATTGACGGAAAATGCAGCCGCAAGCGGGACGCTCCCGCCCGCCGGGCGATCACGGCCAGATGGCGCAGCAACGCTTTTTGCGCCTTTACCCCGCCGGCACACGGGGACGCCACCCAATCGGCAATTTCGGCATGGTCGAGGCGTTCAGGCGATGGCTTAGTAAGTAAGATTGAGGCCAGTGCGAGAGCGCGGCCACCCATTCTGGCAACGACATAGCTCGAACCGGCACGTCTGTCCGGATCAGCGAGCCGATATCGCAAGGAGGCCACATCTATCTGGCGGACGGGAACGCCTTCCGGGGTTATCGCCTCCAGTTCGTCATCACAGACACTCTCCAACGTCGCGAAAGTGATGCCGCCACGCCTGGCCTCCACTGCGAAGGAAAAGCCCGGATGGCAATCGAAGCGCTCTGCCGGTCCGGCGGCGGGCAGCAGCGCGCGCAACACCCGCGAAGGCCGCAATATCCACTCCACCCATTCGCGCCCCTGGTGTCCCAGCCACGGGCGGGCACCCACACGTGGCAGGAGCGGAGCGGAAAGCGCGTTGTTGTTGAGGGTTACGAAAGCGTCGACATGCGGCTGGGCCACGCCGTGCCGGATGAGGCGGATACCGGCCTGTTGCCCCTTCACAGACCGGTCCGTGACCACCGTGTGGCCGGTAGCGACAAGGTGTTGTGCCGGGCCACAGCGGTAGCGATTGACGAAATTGCCCAGAAAGCCGGTTATACTGTCCGGCCCTTCATGGACCCAGCCGGGCGCAATCGCGCCCTGCTGCGGATTACCGAAAAGGACCCAGCGCCACCCTTCTGTGGTGCGCGCCGGAAAACCGCATAAGGTCGCCAGGCGAACGATGTCCGGCAGGTCGGCTTGTGTGACTTCCCTGATTGCGCTTGCGGTCATGGTGATCAGATCCCTTCACCAGTACGGAAATACAGGGCACCGGATGAAAAATGGTTTACAGGGGTGGGGAACCTCAATTGCGGCACGGCGTTATCGACCGGCATGACCCCAATCACACAGACTGCGACCCGCCCGGCGAAAGTCAGACAGATCACGCGTGCATGCGTGATAATAAACCCCAATGGCGGAAGCGTCCCCGCCGACGGGCGCCAGATCATGGAGGCGCTTCTGGACGATATGGGCGTCTCGGCCAGCTTTGAGATGATCGATCATGATTGCGAGGCGGCGTGTCAGCGCGCGCTGGAGCAGGAGGCGGACACGATAGTGGTCTGGGGCGGTGATGGTACCGCCGCCTGTGCCCTGAACACGCTGGGGCCGGACGACCCGCCCATACTGCCTCTGCCGGGCGGCACCATGAATATGCTGCACAAATTCGTGCACGGCAGCGATCTCGATCCTGGCACATGCCTGAAAGCCGTGCTCGAAAACCCGGTGGAAATGGACATCGCAGCCGGAGAAGTGCTTGAGCGCCGCTTCTATGTCGGCGCCCTGCTGGGCGGGCTGACGCGGCTCGCTGCACCGCGCGAGGCGCTTCGCCAGGCAGACCTTCTCCAGGCGGTCACTGAACTGAACGAGTCCAATGCCTTCGGTCTCGACACCCCGATGCGCTGCGTGGCGGATACCGGCAACCAGCACGATGCACAGGCGCTGGGCATATTTCTGTCAGAAGACCCGCACCGGCCGGGCTTCGATGTCCTTGCCACGGCACCGGAGGGATTGCTGGACCTTGCCTATACGGGCCTTACCGGGCTGCTGGCGGACTGGCGTCATGCATGGGGTGTCGAGCGCGACTTTGCATCCCGGATCGATGTCGAGGCACTTGAATCTACAGGGATCGAGGCCACACTGGACGGCGAACCCGTGACCCTGCCCAGAAACGCCCGGTTTGTGCTGGTCAGGAAAGCAGCAAGAGTGCTGACAGCGCGCAAGGCATGATACGTCTATTCCAGTTGGCAGACCTGCATTTCGGCACCGAGGATCCGCGTGCCATGGATGCGGCCCGGGACATTATCGCAGCCCGCGCGCCGGCTGCGCTGATGATCTGCGGCGATCTCACCCAGCGTGGCAAGCGCTCGGAATTCGAGGCTGCGCGCGCCTGGCTGGACCAGTTCGACGTGCCGCAGCTCGTCGTGCCGGGCAATCATGACACACCGCTGCTGAATGCGGTTTCGCGCGTCTCGCGTCCATTCTCCCGGTTTGCACGGTATTTCGCCGACCGGAGCGCGCCGCTGGATATCGGGTCATGGCGCGCGGCCGGACTGAATTCGGCACGTGGCTGGCAGGCGCGCTCGAACTGGGCTGAAGGTTCGATCAGTACCGCCCAGCTGAGAATTGCGCTGGATGAAATCGGCGAACAGCCGGGCATACTCGTGTGCCACCATCCGCTCAAACCGCCAGCCACCGCACCTTTGCGAACGCGTACAGCGCGCGGGATCAAGGCCAGCTCAATGGTTGCGCCAAGCCCGGTGCGCCTCGTGCTGTCAGGCCATGTCCATGGAGCATCAGCCGACCTGCACCGCTATTCCCACGGTTCCTACCTGTCGCTGACGGCGGGAACCCTGTCCACGCGCCTGCGGGAGGGCCAGCCCTCGTTCAGCGAAATCGTCCTGTCAGGCAATGATATTGAGGTTACGGCCCATCGGTTTGACGGCAAGCGCTTCCGCGAGCACACGCTCGGTCTGTTTGAAGCAGGGCCTGAAGGCATGATCGCCACCGGACGGTGACACTCAGCCGGCTATCAGCCTCTTCAGCCAGTCCAGCGGGCTGGATGAGCGCACCACGTCTCCGGCCCCGTTCTGGCGTTCGGCCAGCAAGAACGCATCGGCTTCCTCAAGCGTCTGAAACAAGCCCACCGTGCGTCCGGCGCGCTTGAGCTCCTCGGTGAAGACCTCGATAAAACGCGCATCATTATTATGGCTGGGTCTGACGATCGCGATCGCGAGGGCTGCCGGTGTCTCGCGCGCGAACATGCGGGCGAGTTCGGGAGCTTCAGAATGGGAGATGAGGATCTCGGCACCGCTCATGTTCATGAGAACTTCGCGCGCGCCTTCGTCTTCCACCAGAGCTGCGTAGAGCGCGAATGACTCCATCGCGTCCTGCCAGTCCACGCTGCCGATGCGTTCGGACGTAATCCGCCAGTTCCGGGTCTCAACAGAGCGTCCCACGCCATTCCTCTCAACCGATCCAAGGCGCAGGCACCATAAGGGCGAGGCGTTTACAGGAACTGAACCGGCGCGCCGAGGCTGGCGGGCAATTACAGTGCGCGTTCGCGCGCTGCGGTGGCGTCACGCACCTTGCGGGCCGCGTCGACGGCCTGAATCTGGCGGTCCCACATGGCGGCGTATCTACCACCCATATTCACCAGTTCATCATGCGTGCCCTGTTCGGCGATACCGCCCTCATGCAGGACATAAATCTTGTCGGCACGGGCAATGGTGGAGAGACGGTGCGCGACGGAGATCACCGTGCGGCCCTTCATGACTTCATTGAGGGCTTCCTGCACATCGCTCTCGGTTTCTGAATCAAGCGCGGACGTCGCCTCGTCGAGGATCAGGATCGGCGGATCTTTCAATATCGCCCGCGCGACGCCCACGCGCTGTTTCTCGCCGCCGGAGAGCTTCAGCCCGCGCTCGCCAACGCGCGTTTCCAGCCCGTCTTCCAGGTCTTCGACGAACTGGCGCAGGCGCGCGCGGTCAATGGCGTCCCAAAGTTGCTCCTCGGTAGCGTCAGGACGGCCATAGAGCAGGTTCTGGCGCAGGGTGTCGTTGAACAGCACCACGTCCTGCGGGACGAGACCCATGGCGTTGCGAAGGCTCTCCTGGGTCACATGCGCGATGTCCTGCCCGTCGATCAGCACCCGGCCCTTGTCCGGGTCGAAGAAACGCAAGAGCAGACGCAGCGTAGTCGACTTGCCGGAACCGGACGGGCCGGCAATGCCCACGAATGTGCCGCCTTTTACGTCGAAGCTGAGATTCTCCACGGAACGCGAGCGGCCCTCGTGCGCAAAGGATACATTCTCGAAGGACATACCGCCTTCGGTCACCACAAGCTCCTTCGCGCCCGGCTTGTCCTGCACATCGGGAACCAGTGTCAGCGTCTGGAACAGCTTTTCCAGATCGACCGCTGCCTGACGTATCTGGCGATAGGCAAAGCCGAGAATGTTGAGCGGCTGATAGACGCTCATCAGCATGAGGGTCAGGGCCGCAACATCGCCGACCTGCAAGCGGCCTTGCAGCGCCAGCAGCGCGCCCATCAGCATGACCGCCAGAAGGCCGCCATTCATGATCGCGCTTTGCACGATATTGAGTGTATTCAGGCTCTGGTCGGACTTGGCCGCCGCCGTGGCATAGCGTCCCTTGGCATCGTTATAGCGCTCGGCTTCGCGGCGCTCGGCGGCAAAGGCTTTCACCGTTTCGAAATTGGCCAGGATGTCGACCGCGCGGGCATTCACCTCGCTATCAGCCTCGTTCATCTGGCGGCGCAGCTTGACCCGCCATTCGGTGAGGAACCAGGTGACGAGCGCATAGGCCATCACCGCGACGACGATGATGACGGCAAATATCCACCCGTAGAGCAAAGCCGCAACAGTGGCCGCCAGGATCAGCTCCACCACCGCGGGAACAATATTGAACACCAGAAAGCGCAGCAGGAAGTCCACCGCGTTCGCGCCGCGATCAATGATGCGGTTCACCGCGCCGGCCCGGCGCGTCTGGTGATAGCGCAGGGACAGGGACTGCACATGCAGGAACCCTTTGAGCGCCATGATGCGCTGGGCGTCCTGGGACACGGGGGCGAAAAGCGAATCACGCAATTGCGGCGCCGATGTAGATGCAAAGCGCGCTAGCGCGTTGGCGACAAATGCACCGCCAAACGCCCAGAACGCCAATGTGGCGCCGGTATCGATACTGTTGGTCAGGGCATTGATGCCGTTACCGAAAAGGACCGGCGCGGCGACAGCGAAGAGTTTGGCTATGAGCGTCAGGAAGAACGCCAGCACCATGCGGAACCGCCAGCGCGCCATGTCCCTTGAAGCAAGAATCCCCGCTACGCGGACAATGGCCTCGTCAAGCCGCCCTTCGGGCTGCTGGCTGTCGGGTGTTTTTACAACGTCACTGGGTGTTGCCATGCGTAATGCATAGGCTGATTAGCCAATGGCAACAACGTCTTTTGACCAATTACGGCGCAACTCAGTTTTCGTCTGGCGCAGCCAGCACCTGACCGGGATAGATCAGGTCGGGATCGCGTATCTGGTCGCGGTTGGCCTGATAGATGACAGTGTACTGAAAGCCATCACCGTAAAGCCGGCGGGCAATGCGCCAAAGCGAGTTGCCCGGCTGTACGACTACGCGTTCACCGCCCATCGAGAGCGCCTCGCGTGTGGCCCGTTCGAATGGCAGGGCAATCACCGCGGTCACGCGGCCTTCCTCATCGAGCTGATCAAGCTGGAGGTCATACACGCCCGGCTCAAGCCCCGTGCTGGCCGCAACGCTCCACCGTCCGGCCTCATCTGCCTGCGTTTCGGCGAGCAGCTCACCATTGGCAAGGATGCGCACGCGCGCATTCGGTTCGGCACGCCCAGAGAAAATGACGGCGCCATTCTCGTCATAATCGACCGTTTCAAGCACTAGCGGTCCGACGCCCACACCGTCTTGCGGCCCCTGCAGCACACGGCTGGCTTCGCCGGGGCGGCCCAGCACCACCAGCGGCGTTTCATCGCGGGACGCAGGCACAGACACCACTACCACCTGATCAGAGCGCACTTCCTGACCATCTGGTGTGCGCATGAGAAGGCTGAGCTCCACCGTGCCGGTGGGCAGTGGATTTTGCAGGATTATCACCCACTCGCCGGCGCTCGTGATTGCCGTGCGCGTAAGCTCGTTCTGGTTGGCCAGAAGCGCCACCTCGGCGCCCGGCGCGCCACGACCGGCGATGACCGCATTGCCGCGCGCATCAACGCGTACGACGTCAAAGCTGGGCGGGGTAAGGCTGGAGGCCTGCGGGCGCGGCGTCTCGCGCTCTGTCTGCTCGGCCGCTTCAGGCACCGCCGGCTCAGGGTCGGCGGACGGGCGTGTGGCGATATAGATGCCGGCTGCCGCGACGGCAGCTACAAGCAGGACGGCAGCAATGACGAAAGACCGCGTGGCAGCCATGGATGTCTCCACAAACGCGAGTCCCTGCTAGGCTGGCGGGGACTTCGGTGAGTATCGTTACCCACGCCCCTTGCAAGGCGCGGGCCGCTTCAATGCGTTCCCCTGCCCTGCCATTCATGCACACCATGCGTGGCAAAAATAGGGAGAGGCTGCATACCGTGCCGCAAATCTCAAGCCCGGCGGTGTGTCCAAGTAGCGCGCGCCGACAAATCAGTTTGATACTAATTGCCTAAGTACACGACGATAAATTCCACGGGCTTTTCCCGCGCCAAATCGTTGCTGGCCCGCAGTCGGCGCCCCTAACGCCAACCACAAGAGAATGGCCGCCCGACCAGAATCAACCCACTTTCCTTTGACCAGCAATTCTTCAAGCTCGTCGAAATCTACAAGTATAACGTTGCCCTCTGGATAGCCGTGCTGTCGCTCTATCTGATGCAAAGGCACGTCCACTCCGAGGTAGATATACTGCAAAAATCCTGACGGCACTTCCCACGAAATCAGAGCTGGCCATTTGGCCGGAGGCTCACCGAAAACACCGGCCTCCTCGAACATCTCACGCGCGGCGGTAAAGCTGAGGTCTCCCGCGTCGCTTCCAAGCCCGGAGGTCTCATACATATATGCGCCGCCGAAGACATGAAGGCGCCCCTTCATAGTATCTACGTTGAACCGAGACCGCTGATGGAGCACTACTTGTCGGCTTTCGGAGCACGTCACTACTGCTCCAGCGCTAATTATGGGCGGCTTGCCGCCATGATTTCGAAGAGCGCGGATCGCCGCATAATCACAATGTCGGTAGACTAGGTGAAGTGGGTCCGAATCTAAATTGCTTGCTTCTTTTTCTAACAACGCATGCATTTGGTTGCGGGCCAAATGACGGCGGATATCCTCAGCTTCTTCGATCAGATCGGAAGCAAGCTCTAGCGGGCCGTCGTGTTCCATTTGGGGCAGTAAATGACGTATGCCCACCATTTCAAACTGACCAGCAAATACTTGGTTTAGCTCTTCTTTGACTGCAAGCGTTTTCCCGATGCGCAGGCGCGGGGGAGGTCTCCGTAAGACAAGCACTCCGCGGGCCCGACCGACCGCGGCAAGGACCACGGTGGCCACGGCACTTGACAAAACTCCAAGCAAGAAATCGGCGGCGCTAAACATCCAACAGCTTCTTCCTCAAAATCTCGTTCACCGCCTGCGGGTTGGCCTTGCCACCCGTCGCCTTCATCACCTGACCGACGAACCAGCCAAGCGTTTGCGGCTTCACTTTCACCTTTTCGGCCTGCTCAGGATTGGCCGCGATCAGCTCGTCCACCACTTTCTGAATCGCGCCGGTATCGGTGACCTGTTTCATCCCCCGCGATTCGACGATTTGTTCTGGATCTCCGCCTTCGGCCCAGACGATTTCGAACACATCCTTGGCGATCTTGCCGGAGATCACGTTGGAGGTGATCAGGCTGACGAGCTTTGCCAGCTGCACCGGGCTGACTGGGCTCTCGGTAATGGAAAACCCTTCCTTGTTCAGCCGGCCGAAGAGCTCGTTATTGACCCAGTTGGCCGACAGCTTCGCATCCGCGCCCGCGATCACGGCCTCGAAATAGTCCGCGCGGTCCTTGTCGGCGGTCAGCACAGAGGCGTCGTACTCGGACAGGCCCAGCACCTCGACAAAGCGCTTTCGCTTGGCTTCAGGGAGTTCGGGCAGGTTCACGCGGATGTTTTCGATGAAGCTTTCTTCCAGCTCCAGCGGCAGAAGGTCCGGATCGGGGAAGTAGCGGTAATCATGGGCTTCTTCCTTGGAGCGCATGGCCCGCGTGACGCCGGTATTGGCATCAAACAGGCGGGTCTCCTGGTCGATCTTGCCGCCTTCCTCGATGATATCGATCTGGCGGCGGGCCTCATACTCGATGGCCTGCATGATGAAGCGCAGAGAGTTGACGTTCTTGATCTCGCAGCGCGTGCCCAGATGTTTGAAATCGCCGGTTTCACGGAATTTCTCGTACTGACCGGGACGGCAGACTGAGACGTTCACATCCGCGCGCATCTGGCCCTTTTCCATGTCGCCGCCGCAGGTATCGAGATAGCGCACGATTGTGCGCAGCGTACGCACATAGGCTGCCGCCTCCTGCGGTGAACGCACATGTGGTTTGGAGACAATCTCCATCAGCGCCACGCCGGAACGGTTGAGGTCCACATAGGTCGCGTTCGGATCGAGGTCGTGGATCGATTTGCCGGCATCCTGTTCGAGGTGCAGCCGCTCAATGCCGACCGTGAAGCGCGAGCCGTCATCGCGCTCGCACACAATCTCGCCCTCGCCCACGATGGGGAACTGGAACTGGCTGATCTGATAGCCCTGCGGCAGGTCGGGGTAGAAGTAATTCTTGCGGTCAAAGCGCGAGAAGCTGTTGATCTGCGCGTTCAGGCCCAGGCCGGTCTTCACCGCCTGCTCCACGCAGTGCTTATTGATCACTGGCAGCATGCCGGGCATCGCTGCGTCGACCAGGCTGACATGGGTATTCGGAGCTGCCCCGAACTCGGTCGAAGCGCCCGAAAACAGCTTGGCGTTCGATTGCACCTGCGCATGGACTTCCAGACCGATCACAATCTCCCATTCGCCGGTCGCGCCGGGAAGGGTGTAGCGGTATGTGGCATCATCAAGCGGCATGGCGAGTCTCGTTTGCTGGCAGGTTGGCAACGGGTTCATCTAATGTCGTGTGAGCGCGCATTTGGCTAGGGTTTTTGCTCAGAAGGCCAGCCACTATCATGCTTCGGCCTAACATTATTTCTTCGTCATTCCGGGCGAAGCGTAGCGCAGACCCGGAACCCGAGCTTCCGCAGTCCGGCGTTTCAGACGAGACGAAAGGACTGGATCCCTGTGTATTGCGATTGTGCGATGTTGGCTGCGGGACGGAGGCCGATGGATCCCCGGGTGTT
>NZ_BMFS01000013.1 GCF_014639075.1 Glycocaulis albus | reverse complement strand
AACTTCCTGGCCGCCATCGCACTCGCATCAGCAAGACTCTGGGTCAGAGCTTATGAGTCCACGCCCTAGTCCGCTTGTGCCATCACCGCGCCGAGCGCAGCGTTGACTGGGCCGGCCACGGCATCCAGACGGCCATCATTCACCCCCGCAGCCGCGACAAGGCCGCTCGCAGGGTCGACCCGCATGGTCACGAGCCACATCGTGTTGGACCCGGAATGGCTTAGCGTGCCGTCCCCGCGCACGCCCCAGCCCATCGCGTAATTGCCAACGGGGGTGTGCAGGCGCTCAAAACTCTCGGCCGACAGATAGCCCGTCTCTTCGCCCGCCGCGCCGCGCCGGTGAATATCGAGAAAGCGCATGAGGTCAGCCATGGTCATATGGGCACGCCCTGCCGGGTTCATGGCGGGCGGGTTGTCGGCGCTGGCACCCGGCTCGATGGCAGAAAACCCGAACAGGCCGGGCCGGTGACCGCGTGGCTGGTCAGCTGCGCCTGAAACGCCCGGAGGTCCCCAGCCCGCACTGTCCATGCCGAGCGGTTCGAACACCTCGCGCTCCATCAGCGTTTCGTATGTCTCACCTGTCAGTTGTTCGACCATGAGAGCGGCGATGACATAGCCCGCATTCGAGTAGAGAAATTCACCTGCAGGGCCACCCGGAGCGCCCAGCACGGCCCGGGCATACACCAGCCGGTCAGCTGCCGCGTCGCGGCCGGAATCGGTTCCGGCGAGCCTTATGGACGTGATGGGGCCTGCATTGGCAGCCAGACCGGAGCGGTGCGTCAGCAGCGCAACAAAGTCCGCCCTGGCCAGATCAGCGTGAATATCGAGACCGAGACCGTCCAGTACCTCGCCCGCGCTCATGTCCCAGCGCACCACGCCCTGTTCGGCAAGCCGGGCAATGAGTGTGGCCGTCATCGCCTTTGTGTTGGAGCCCATGTGCCAGAGATCATCGGCCTCCACCGGAGCCTCGGCGCCGTGGATGCGGGTTCCGGCAACACCGATACGCGTGCCTGGCCCATTATGGATTGCCACCACCGCCCCGGGTGCGCCTGAACTGTCCAGCAGGCTCTGTGCGGCATCATCAACGCCTGGCGAGGCGAGCGCCAGCGCAATGGCTGCGGCAATCAGAGTAAGCATGGTGAAGCCTTTCCTGTGAGGGCAAGCCGATGTGAGTTGAAATCCTCATGCCACACGGGCCAGTCTGGGTCAGCTTAAAAAATGTAAAGGAAACTTGTCCATGGTCCGCCTGACAAAAATTTACACCCGCACCGGCGACAAGGGCACGACGCGGCTGGGCGATATGAGCGAGGCGGCAAAGCATGATCCGCGCGTGGAAGCCTATGGCACGGTCGACGAGGCCAATGCGTCGATAGGGCTGGCTGCAGCCGCACTGGGGGACGGCCCCCTTAAAGAAGCGCTGTTGCGCATCCAGAACGAACTTTTCGATCTCGGCGCAGATTTATGCGTGCCGGACAGGGGGCAAAAGCTCGAATGGCAACCCTTGCGCGTCACGCCGGAGCAAGCATCGCGTCTGGAAACCGATATCGACACGTTCAATGCGCGCCTGTCGCCGCTGGAAAGCTTCATCCTGCCGGGCGGCACTGAAGCCGCCGCCCGCCTGCATCTGGCCCGCACCATTGCACGGCGTGCCGAACGCAAGGCGGTAGAGTTGAAAGACCTTGGCGAGCCCGTTAGCGAGGCTGTCATCATCTATCTCAACCGTCTCTCCGATTTTCTCTTTGTCGCCGCGCGCATCGCCAATGATGAAGGCCGGGCCGACGTGCTCTGGGTGCCGGGAAAGACGCGCTAGCGGGCATCACGCGTCCGGCCGGCAAATGAGCGCAGTGCGCCTCAGGAGCCGGACGCCGTCCCGGCCGGGGAGCCCTTGCCAAGCCGGGTGCACGCCCACACGGCAAAGCCGACGGTAAGGCCCAATGCGCTGCCAACCACCGCCATCGCGGCAAGCGACGCTGCATCTATCGGCGCGAATGCCCAGATAGCGGCATGGGCCAGGCCCGCCAGCGTAAGAGACCAGCCGCCCACCCGACGGGCAAGCTGCAGGCGGGCTTCGGCCTCCGGTGAATACCGGCGGCTTCCCAGCCGTTTGGGCATCATATTGGCAAAGCCCGCCAACATGATGCCGATCATGGCCTGAACGACGCGCTGAGCGACGTCCGGGCCAATCAGACCTGCCGATTCGGCGTATCTCAAACCGGCCGCGGCGGCCAGAAAGGTGATGGCAAGTGTAATGGCAGGCATCAGACGGGTCATGATTCAGTTCCTTCCTGAGGTGCGTTGCTGGCCGCGGGAGCGGCCGGATGGCCGATACCGAATGTCTGGGCGAAACCCAGCAACGCATCCTCCAGCACCGACATTTTCAGCCGGTAGGTGATGGTCACGCCCTGCTTGTCCGCCTCGATGAGATCAGCTTCCTTCAGGACATTGAAATGTGCCGACATGGTAGGCTTCGACACGGTGAAGTGGGCGCTCAGCTCTCCCGCCGTCATCGGATGGCGGCGCAGTAATTCCAGCACCTTGCGGCGTGTGGGGTCAGCGAGAGCTTTGAAAACCGTATTCATGAATTGATATTTCGCTAATTATCGAATTATTGTCAAGCCGAAACGTGCTGGCCGCGCTGTTTCCATCACGGCAACGCGGTATTTCATCCACCGCACTGGAAATTGACCCGGCCCGCTCCCTATGTCTTGCGCTGCGGCGTGTGGCCGCACGCCAGGGTTCAACAACCGGAGACAGGCCCGATGAAAACCGTTTTTGCTGCCGCCTCGCTGGCGGCCTTCCTTGCCGCCCCGATCATGTCAGGCACGGCCCTTGCCGAGCCCGTTGCCTATGAGTTCGACCGGACCCACACCGCCATCCGCGCAAGCTGGGACCATCTGGGCTTGTCGCGCCAGTCCATCTATTTCACCGACTATGAGGGCGTACTGCTGCTTGATCTGGAAGAGCCCGAGAACTCCACCGTCGATGTAACGTTCAACCTGTCAGACGGCTTCTGGGTGGGCGCCAACCAGCAAGACTTTGAAGACCATCTGGAGTCCGGTGACCTGTTCAACACCGCCGAGTATCCGACCGCCCGCTTCGTCGCCACCAGCTTCGAGACCGAAGATGGCGAGACCGGAGTGATGACCGGCGATCTCACGCTTCTTGGCGAAACCCGCCCGGTATCACTGAATGTCACACTGAACTTTTCCGGGCCGCACCCGATGAGCGAGCGTCAGACGGCAGGCTTCTCTGCCTCCGGCACGCTTGTGCGTTCAGAATGGGGGCTTGGCTATGCCGCGCCCTTCGTCTCCGACGAGATCGAGCTGTCCATCGAGACCGAGCTGAGCGTCGCAGCCGAATAGTCCGCGGTTCCCGAAATCCCGGCCACGCCAGCGAGCCGGGATATCAAAGGCGGACTGGCCTGCACTGGCCCCGGATACGCGCCTGGCGCGTATCCGGGGTTTCAGTTTTTGGCTGGCCGTTACGCACCTCACCTGCCTGTACCCCCGTACACTTTTTGCACCTGCGTTGACACGACGCGTGGGCGAAGGCAGTTTCCGCGCCTATTTTGCCCTGCACCATGGGCGGCAAGAATCAGTACAGCGCTGGCTTTGCCGTTCGTATCAATCGCAACCAGAGACAACCGGAGCGGCCGATGAAAATCCTCGTCCCCGTCAAGCGGGTGGTCGATTACAACGTGAAGGTCCGGGTCAAGCCCGACCAGACCGGCGTCGACCTTGCCAACGTGAAAATGTCCATGAACCCGTTCTGCGAGATTGCCGTCGAAGAGGCGATCCGCATGAAGGAAAAAGGACTGGCTGAAGAGATCGTCGTGGTCTCGATCGGTCCGGCAGGCGCTCAGGAGACGATCCGCACGGCCCTTGCCATGGGCGCGGACCGTGGCATTCACGTCACCACGGACGCAATTGTCGAGCCGCTGGCCGTGGCCAAGATCCTGGCGAAAATCGCCGGTGAGGAAAGCCCGGAGCTTATCATCCTCGGCAAACAGGCCATTGATGATGATGCGAACGCTACCGGGCAGATGCTGGGCGCGCTCCTCGGCTGGCCGCAGGGCACGTTCGCTTCGAAAGTGGAAAAAGACGGCGATACGCTCAAAGTCACCCGTGAGATTGATGGCGGTCTGCAGACCGTGTCGTTCGGCCTTCCGGCCATTGTGACGACCGATCTGCGCCTCAACGAGCCGCGCTATGCCTCCCTGCCCAACATCATGAAGGCCAAGCGCAAGCCGATCGATGCCAAGGCGCCGGAAGACTATGGTGTTGACCTCACCCCTCGCCTGGAAGTGCTCAAGGTAGCCGAACCGCCCAAGCGCCAGGGCGGTGTGAAGGTGGAGACGGTCGCCGAGCTGGTTTCCAAGCTGAAGAACGAAGCAGGAGTGCTGTAATCATGGCCACGCTCGTTATTGCTGAACACGACAACAAGTCCCTGAACGAAGCCACGCGCGCAGCCGTGACGGCCGCGAAGAAGATGGGCGGAGACATCCACATTCTGGTCGCTGGTCAGGGCGCGAAAAGCGTTGCTGACGAGGCCGCCAAGGTGGAGGGCGTTGCCAAGGTGATGCTGGCGGAATCAGACGCTCTCGGCCACAAGATGGCCGAAGCTCTGGAAAGCCTCGTTCTCTCCATCGCGGAAGGCTATGACGCCATCCTCGCGCCGGCCTCGACCGTGGGCAAGAATTTCATGCCCCGCGTTGCGGCCAAGCTCGACGTGATGCTTATATCGGACATTACATCGGTCGAAAGCGCGGACACCTTCATCCGTCCGATCTATGCCGGCAACGCGCTGATGACGGTAAAGTCGAGCGACAAGGTGAAAGTGATCACCGTGCGCCCGACCACGTTTGAAAAAGCGGGCGATGGCGGCTCTGCGAGTGTGGAGACGGTGTCCGCACCGGACGCCGCTGCCAAGTCGGCCTTCGTCTCCGAAGAGCTCTCCAAGTCCGACCGCCCGGAGCTGGGCGCGGCCAAGATCGTCATTTCCGGCGGTCGTGGTATGGGCAATGGCGAGAATTTCGCCATTCTGGAAAAGGTCGCCGACAAGCTGGGCGCTGCCGTCGGCGCGTCGCGCGCGGCGGTCGATGCGGGCTTCGTGCCCAACGACTATCAGGTCGGCCAGACCGGCAAGGTCGTCGCCCCGCAGCTTTACATCGCGGTTGGCATTTCCGGCGCGATCCAGCACCTGGCGGGCATGAAGGATTCCAAGGTGATCGTCGCGATCAACAAGGATGAGGAAGCGCCGATCTTCTCCGTGGCCGATTACGGCCTCGTCGCGGACCTGTTCAAGGCCGTGCCGGAATTTGAAGAAGAGCTCTCCAAAATCGGCTACTAGGCTTTTGACACCTCTCACATGAAAAGCCCCGGAGCACGCTCCGGGGCTTTTTTCTGGCAATCGGCATCCGCGTGTGGGACGTTGCCGGTGCTGGTATGGAGGGTCAGACGGATGATGAGCTTTTCGGTGCTTTTTGCCGCAACCGGGCTGCTATCAGCGCCTCTTGCAATCGCTGGCTCGGACCCGGGGGCCGTCGAAACCGTAACCTCAGCGCAAGCCGCCGCTCCGTACGTTTTCGAAGGTGGCACAGCATTGCGCTTTGCGGTTCAGCGCAGCCTCTCGCCCCGGCATGGCGAGGATTGTGAAGAGATCATCGGCGACGCGCCGCCCGGTGCAGAGCTTGTAATTTCCGGCGAGCAGGCAACCCTGAACGGCATCATCATCACGATGGGAGAGGGGTTCAGCCGTCTGGTTTTTGAAGATCCCAGCGGGCGTGTGACATGTCTGGCCGGAGGCGGTGAACCGGTTGCGGACGGTACGCCGGTCGGCGGCTACCAGACGCTGCTTGACCGGCCATTCGGGACTTGGCGGTTCTGGGTCGCAGCCAGTGCGCCCGGCCCGTTCGACGTCCACATCGAGTTCGAGTGATCGCATCAACGCCTGAGTCGCCACGCGATCAACCAGTCCGCCTATGGCCTACTCCGCCGCCTCAAACGCGCGCTCCACCGGCCATTCCTCATCCGCTGCCCGCCAGGCGATGGAAGCAATCTTCCATGTGCCAGCATCATTGAGAATGGTCAGGCTGTTGACGCCCACCGCAATCTGCTCGCCGGTATCGGCGCGAACCGCCTCATAGGCCGACAATATGGTGGCCATGCCGCCATAGAGATATGTTTCGCGCCGGGTTTCAGTCTCGGTAAAGCCGATCTCGGCCAGCCGCTCGCCATTCCGCTCCACATAATCGTCCAGCGTGAGTACGACGACCCGCTCCGCACCATCTGCGCCGGCAACCACCACGCTCATCTGCGCACCGGGCAGGAATAGCGAACGGAAGCGCTCCCAGTCGCGCGCCTCGCCCACAGGGCCGGAGATGACGTCGTAGAGCGCGTCCAGCGTCTCACCGGGCGTTTCCTGTGCCTGCGCGGCGCTGCCAAGTGTTATCAACATGGCGATTGAGACTGCCAGCTTCTTCATCGCCGCCCTCCCACAGACTGTTTGCGGGCCATCAACGCGCCTTTCATTGGCGAAGGCAACTTACCGATTGGCAAGGCGGCAAGGTGGCGAAGCCCGCTCACTCAAATTGCAGCCCTCTTCGCAGCTTCCTTTGCCTTGCATGCGTTATCTGGCCCATACTCGAAGCAAAGTCAGACCGGAGGAGCACTGCCATGGCGATCAGCCGCAAGGATGAAGCCCGTTTTCTCGACAAGGACGAAACCGCGCTGGTTGAAAAGTCCCACCATCCCGAGATCGGCAGCCTTGATGACAAGGAACTGTCCAGCACGATCAAGCTGATCCGCGAGCGCCGGGACCGGGCACGCGAGATAGGCCAGCGCCAGCGCCGGGAAATGCGCGGCAAGGCGAAGCCGCAAGGGGCCAAGGCGGCTGGTGACAATGCCGGGACGAAGCAGAAAATGGCGGTCCTGGCACAGGCGCTGAAACGGTTGAATTCCGAACAGACGCGCCGCCAGCAGCTCTCGGCGCGCAATGCGACTGCGTCGGGCATGAAGCGCGCCATGGAGCTTAAAGCCGCTGCGCCCGCCCCCAAGCGCCCGAAAAGCAAGACCGCTGACAAGGGCATGAAAGCCAAGCCCAGCAAGAAGACCGAGCAGATCACCGATCCGCGCGAGGTCGGCCGGGTGAGCCAGCAGATCAAGAAGGCGCAGGCGAAGAAGGACCGGTAGGAGGCTATATCCCTCTATCGTTTCCGCGCGGGTGGCCTGTCTGCCTGGCAGACTATGTCGGGCCTTGTTTGGCTCCCCGGAGCGCAGCGCCGCAAGCGCGATCCCCGATCAAGCCGGGGACAGGCCTTGCGCCCGCAGCTTTAGCGAGGAGCGACGCACGGATGTGCGGAGCATAACGAAAAAGGGACTGGGCACCGGCGTGCGCCGGTGAAACGCCAACTGGCTTGCCCCCTAATACCGCTCCAGCGCGGCTTCGATGAGGGCGATGGCGTCCTCGCTGGCCCAGGCTGCTTCGCCGCTCAGACGGCCAATCTCGCCGCCATGGCGGTCATAGAGAATGGTGGTGGGCAGGCCGCGCGACCCGGCACTGATGGCAAGGCGCAAGGCCGGATCGTGATAGAGCGCCAGATGCTCCAGCCCGTTCTCCTCATAGAAGCGGCGGGCCTCGTCCATGGTCCGGTCCATGGAGATTGCCATGACCTCGAACTGATCGGAGCCGAGCCTTGCCTGCAAGGCGTCGAGCTCGGGCATTTCCACCACGCAGGGCGCACACCACGTGGCCCAGAAATTGACCAGCACCAGCTTGCCGCGCCTGTCGGCCAGCGTGATCTCCTCACCTTCGCCGGTCACAATACGCCCAAGCGGCTGGGCGGGTGGTTCATTCACGGACATGAAGCCGCTCATGGCGCCTCGGGCATAGCTGTCGAGCGGGCCCGGCGCGGAACTGACAAGCGCGGTGGAAATCACGTATAGAACCCCGGCAAGCCCGAGTATCGCGACGGCGATAATCGCGCTAGCAAGGCCGCGGGCTTTGAAAAAAGCCACCAAACGTTCGATCATGTCATTCCTTCCAGAAGGTCCGTTTCGCCCATGAGCACGTCCGATATCCCCAGCAACCGGCCCGGGTCTGGCACCGATATGTGGGGCGGGCGCTTCTCTGGCGGTCCGTCTGCCGTACTGCAAGCCATCAATGCCTCGGTGGATATAGACCAGCGACTGGCAGAGCAGGATATTGACGGAAGCCTCGCCCACGCCGCGATGTTGGCGGCATGCGGTATTATTTCAAGTCAGGATGCCCGCGACATCTCCGCCGGGCTGGAAGCCATCCGGACCGATATCCGCGCCGGCAAGTTCAGCTGGTCGGCTGCGCTGGAAGATGTGCACATGAATGTAGAAGCGGCGCTGAAGGAACGCATTGGCGCGCCCGCAGGCCGGTTGCACACGGCGCGATCGCGCAATGATCAGGTGGCCACAGACTTCCGGCTCTGGCTGCGCGAAACCTGCGCGCGCATGGAGGACGGGCTTCGCGCCTATCAGCGCGCGCTGGTGGCGCAGGCCGAGGCACATGCAGACTGGGTGATGCCGGGCTTCACCCATCTGCAGACCGCCCAGCCCGTCAGCCTTGGCCATCACCTTCTATGCTGGGTCGAGGCGGCAGAGCGCGATATCGGCCGGTTCGAAGACTGCCGCAAACGCCTCAATGAAAGCCCGCTGGGCGCCGCCGCGCTGGCCGGCACCGCCTTCCCCATAGACCGGGAGATGACGGCAAAGGCGCTCGGCTTTGACAGGCCCATGGCCAATTCGCTGGATGCGGTATCTTCACGCGATTTCGCGCTGGAAGCCCTGAGCGCGGCTACAATTGCAGCCGTGAACCTGTCGCGCTTTGCTGAAGAGATCGTCTTGTGGACCTCACGCCGTTTCGGGTTCGCAAAGCTCACTGACGCCTTTTCCACCGGCTCGTCCATCATGCCGCAAAAGCGCAATCCCGATGCCGCCGAGCTGGTCCGCGCCAAGCCGGGCCGGATTTCGGGCGCGCTACAAGGCCTGATCATCGTGTGCAAGGGGCTGCCGCTCGCCTATTCGAAGGATCTGCAGGAGGACAAGGCGCTAGTGTTCACCGCCTTTGACGATCTCGAACTGGCGATTGCCGCCATGGCCGGGATGGCCGCCGACCTGTCCTTCAACCGCAAGGCGATGGAAGAAGCCGCCGGCGAAGCCTATTCCGATGCCACCGATCTGGCAGACTATGTGGTGCGCGAGCTGGGCCTGCCCTTCCGCGACGCCCATCACATTGCCGGCAGTGTGGTGAAGGCGGCAGAGGCGCGCGGCGTAACACTGTCACAGCTGCCCCTTGAGGTGTTCCAGTCGGTCGAGCCACGCATTGACGAGACGGTTTTCACCGTGCTCACTGCCCGGGCATCCATGGAAAGCCGGACCAGCTATGGAGGCACCGCGCCGGTGCGGGTGCGCGAACAGTGCGCGCTCTGGCGCGAGCGGCTGGCACAGGAGTAGTCACATGATTTCGAAAACCCTGACCCTTGCAGCGTGTATTGCGGCCACCGGGCTTGCAGCCTGTGGCAATCGCGGCGCGCTGGAGCGTCCCGGTCCGCTTTGGGGCAATCCCGAGGACATACCCGTTCAGGACGGCGCGCCCGGCGAGGATGACAGCGTGCTGGACGAGGAACGCCCGGAGCAACGCCTGCCCCGCATGCCCGGTGATGACCCGTTCGACGACGAGTAGGCAGCACCGTTCACCCGCGTGTGTTCTGATGCATGTCACGGATGCGCGTGGCAGGCTGGCGCGTTAGGCTCGCCAACGCGATGAAACCCTTGCCCGTCTTCCTTGCCCGCCTCGCCCTTTTGTGGGAGCGCGCCGCGCCGGTCCTTGCCGGCCCGCTGGCCATGCTGGCCGTGTACGCGACGCTGTCGCTCGCCGGGCTCATCGAGCAAATGGGCGATCCCTGGCGCGCCCTGCTGGCGCTGGGGCTGCTGGTACTGGGCGCGGCCTTCGCCACACCTGCGGTGCGGGCCTTTCGCTGGCCGGACCGCGCTGACGCCCAGCGGCGGGTAGAAGCCGATAGCGGCCTTCACGGGCGCCCGTTCGAAGCCCTGGAAGACGAGCCGGCGACCGGCGAGAGCATACTCTGGCTGGCGCACAGAGGCCGTATGCGCGAGGCGCTGGGCACGGCGCGGGCACGCCGCCCGCGCGCCGCCTGGGCAGGCTTTGACAAGCATGGCGCTCGGGTCAGCGCGGTGATCGTACTCGCCACAGCCTTTTTTTATGCCGGTGACCTGGCAGCGGTAAGATTGTCTGACGCATTTTCACCGATGCCTCTTGCCGGTGGGGGCGAGCGCGCCGTAGCGGAGTTCTGGGTTGAGCCCCCTGACTATACGGGCCGGCCGGTACTGTTCCTGCGCGAGCGCCGTGAAGCGCAAATTCCGCAAGGTTCCGTGCTGGCCGCCCGCATTACCGGGCTTGCCCGTCCGCCGCGCGTTTCAGGCGGCGAGGCGGACCTTGAGGAAATCGGCCCCGGCGTCCACCAGCTCCGTATGACGCTGGATGCAGACAGCACCATTCTTGTACGCAGCGGCGCGTTCCGCGAGCGCCTCGAGCTTCAGGTGACCGAGGACACACCGCCGCGGCTGGCCCTGGTGGCGGAGCCCGAAAGCGACGGGCAGGGCCGGCTGATACTGGAGTTCACGGCGACGGACGATTACGGCGTGGAAACCTACAGGCTGCAAGTCGCGCGTGATCCGGGAGACGGGACAAACCCGGCAGACGATGACTGGGATGTCATCGACATTCCGCCCGGCGCTGTCGTGCCTGCCCGCGCGGACACCCGCTATCGTGCAACAGTGGAAACGGCGCGCCATGTCCTTGCCGGTGAACGGGTTCTGGTCCGGATGGAAGGTATCGATGGTGCCGGCCAGTCCGGCGTGACCGGACCGATTGACCTTCGCCTGCCCCAGCGCCTCTTCCTTGACGGCCTGGCACGCGCCGTCGCCTATGAACGCCGCCTTTTCCTTGAAGGGGCCGGTGAATACGCACCCCATCCAGGACCGCCCGAGCGGCATGAGGAAGACGCTTTCTGGCCGTGGCTGGATGACGAGCCTGAATTGCGTCTGGAACGGGCACCGCAAGGCGTTCAGCGCCTGGCGCGGGCACTCGATGCGCTGGGCGATGCGCCATCGGCGCATTTTCCGGACCGGATCGTCTTTCTGGGGCTGCGTACGGCCATGCATCAGGTGCGGCGGGCCCGCGAGATCGGCGACCTTGACCACATGGAGGAAGATCTCTGGCAGATCGCCCTGCGCGCGGAGCTGGGCACGCTGGCTGACGCGGAAGCTGCGCTGAGGGCAGCCGAACGCGCGCTGTCCGATGCGCTGGCGCGCGGCGCCGACGAGATGGAACTGGCCGCGCTCTTCGAGCAGTTCGAGGAAGCCACACGTAATTACATCGCGGCGCTGATGCGTGAAGCTCTGCAATCGGACCAGCTCGCCAGCGGGGGTGGGCAGGGCATGAATCTGAGCGCGGACATGCTGCAGGAATTGCTCGATGCCCTGCGCGAGGCGACCGAGCTGGGCGACACCGAAGGCGCGCGCCGGGCACTGGCACAGCTGGCCGAACTCTTGCGCAACATGCAGATCATGGCCGGTGGCTCCGGGCAGGGTCAGGCCGAGAGTGCGCTGGGCCGGGCCCTGCGCGAGGCTCTCGAAGAGCTGGGCGAGGTAATTGGCGAGCAGCGCGGGCTGACCGACGAGACATACGAGCAGTCACGCTCCGGCGACCTTGCCGAAGGGCGCGAGGGTGAGGAGGGCCGCGCGCTGGCCGAACGGCAGGACGGGCTGCGCGAGCGGCTCGGCCAACTGCTGGACAACATGCCTGACGGGATGAGCGAGGAGGGCGAGCGCGCGTTTGACGAGGCTGCCCGCCAGATGGACGAAGCCAGCCGCGCCCTGCAGCGCGGCGACGGAGAGGGCGCACTGGCTGCACAGGATGAGGCGTTGAGCGCGCTGCGTGAAGGCGCTGCCGACACAGCCGAGCGGCTGCAGGCAGAAAACGAGGCAAACGGGCGCGGCCAGGCTGACCGCGATCCGCTGGGCCGGGAAGCTGATGGCGGCGGCACGGGCGGGGACACCGAGGTGCCGTCCGAGATGGAGCGCCAGCGGGCGCGCGACATACTTGAAGAACTGCGCCGCCGGGCCGGCGACGGGTCACTTACGCCTGAAGAACGCGCCTATATCGAGCGTCTGCTGGACCGGTTCTAGTCGTCAGCTGCGAACAGGACTTCAAGCTCCGCGGCGCCTTCAGGCGGATCGCTGAGCACAGAGCGGAAACTCTCCTCGCCGCGCGCGGGCAGGCTCAGCGAATCGAGCATGACCACCCATTCGACAAGAACCGCGCCGTCTTCACCTGTGATCACGGCGCGCAACGGCAAGGTCGGCCGGTCACGACCTGTTGTGTTCACGACAACGCCTTCAATGACGAGTGCGCCCTCTTCGTCACCGGACGGCCCGGCCCGCAAATCACGCACTTCCAGCCCGTGCGGGTTGACGGGCACGCCAATGGCGGCATAGGCGCTCGCGGCGCGCGGGAAGGTGTCGACAATATCCACCCGGAACAGCCAGGCCGAGCCCAGCAGCACAATACAGCAAGCCGCGACCACGGCCCAGCCGGCCCCTTCCACGGTCTGCCGGCTGCGCTGGCGGCGGGTCTCTGCGCGCTTGCGTACCACTTCGTGGGGCTTTACCGCTTCGATACCGCCCACAGGTTTTGGCGCAGCATCTGCGGCAGGCGCTTCCTTGCGCAAGGTCGGGCGGGCCGGTTCCTCAAGCGTGAGCGCTTCCTCGTCTGCTTTCCATCCATGGCCGCAGGCAGCACACCGCACCCGCCCCTTTCTCAGGGCGATAGCTTCGGGATCAACCCGGTAACGGGTCTCGCAGCTTGGGCAGGTAACGATCATGGACGCCGACCTCTCATCTCCTGCATAGTCAGATTCGCTTGCCTCCCGTATGCGGGAGTAACACCTGTTCGCTCCAGCCTTCCAAACCGCGACACTCCGGACACGCCAGCCTTATGGATCAGCCGTCCAAAGCCAGTAGCCTGACAGACGAGACCGGAACGGCTGCCGCTGTCCGCTTTGACAATGTCGGCATGCGCTACGGGCGCGGGCCGGAAGTGTTAAGTGACATTTCCTTTGATTTACCGCGTGGAAGTTTCCAGTTTCTGACCGGACCGTCCGGGGCGGGCAAAACCTCCCTGTTACGGCTGATATATCTGGCCGAACGGCCCTCGCGCGGCCTGGTCTCTCTGTTCGGCGAGGATACCACGGCGATGGAGCGCAGTGCCTTGCCCGCCTTCCGGCGGCGTATCGGTGTCGTGTTCCAGGATTTCCGCCTGCTCCAGCATTTGAGCGTATTTGACAATGTGGCCCTGCCCTTGCGCGTCGCCGGGCAGAATATGCGCCAGTATGGCGAAGACATTGTGGAATTGCTCAACTGGGTGGGGCTGGGTCACAGGGTCGATGCCCTGCCCCCTACCCTTTCAGGCGGTGAGCAGCAGCGGGCGGCCATTGCCCGGGCTGTTGTCAGCCGGCCCGAAATCCTCATCGCCGACGAGCCGACGGGCAATGTCGATCCGGAGATGGCAAGGCGGCTTCTGCGCCTGTTCGTCGAACTGAACCGTCTGGGCACGACCGTGTTGATCGCCAGCCATGATATCGGACTTATACGCTCGGTGAACGCGCCCGTGCTCGAACTGGCCGATGGAAAACTCAACCGCCGGGCGAGGAGCGCATGACGAAATCGCGCCGATCTGCCCCGCTATTGCCGCCCGAGGCCGGGCGCGACCTGCCACTGCTGGCGGTGTGCGCGATTCTTGTCTTCCTGGCCTGTCTGTCGGTGATAGGCGCAGCCGGCGCCTGGCAGGCGGCGGGCGGATGGTCCGACCAGCTGGCCTCGGAGATGACATTGCAGGTGCTGCCCGGCGAGGATGGCGATGGTGATGCAGCCGCTCAGCAGGCCGGCACGCTGGCATCGGGCCTTCCAGGGGTCATCAGTGCCGAGGTTCGTTCGCGCAGCGCTTCCATGGCCCTGCTTCGTCCATGGCTGGGCAATACGTCATTGCCGGATGATTTCCCGCTGCCACGCCTTGTCACACTTCAGATTGACCCTGAAAACCGGCCCGCGCCCGGCGCGGTGGATGCGCTGTTTGCGGACGCCCCCTACCGGGTGGTGGTTGATGATAACCGGCTATGGGCCGGAGCGATTGCCCGCGCCTCTGCCACGGTGCGCTATTTCGCCATCGCCCTGGTGGTGCTTGTGTGCGGGGCAGCCGCAGCCGTCATTGTGTTCGCGGCGCGCGCCGCGCTGTCGATGCGCCGGGACGTGGCCGAGGCGCTTCACCTTGTGGGCGCACCTGACCGGTTTATCACCGCCCTTTTCCAGGAACGCTTTTTCATGCTCGGCCTGAAGGCCGGGACGGCAGGGTCGGTGCTGGCGCTTCTGGCCGCGGCGGCCCTGAACCTTGCGGGCGGCAGCGCTGCATCGCTGTTCTTCCTGCCCAGCCTTGCGCCGGGCTGGGGCGTCGTGCTCATCGTGCCGGTGGCCGCTTTTGCGTCCGGGCTTATATCCGCCATTGCGGCGCGGCTTACGGTAGCTTCGGGACTAAAGGCGCGCTGGCCGTGAACGGACCCAATTGGCAGGGGGCCTTGCGGGGGCCATAGTCTATTACCGGCGCTGCACGGACCGCGCCGGGATGAGCAGGAGAGACGCCGACGATGAAAGCCGCCTTCTCCTTTATCCGCTTTGCGGCGTTTGCCCTGGTTATCGCGGCGGCCGCCGGCTTCGCCCTGTTTGTCCGCGCCGGCATGTCCCACGTTAGCGATGTGCCCGGCAGCGCCGACGCCATCGTTGCGCTGACCGGTGGTGAGGGCAGGGTGGCAACAGGCGTGTCGGTGCTCGCGCAGGGGCATGGCGAGCGACTGCTCATTTCCGGGGGCAATCCGGAAGTGACCATGAATGCCATCCGCGCCGCCGCCGGCGCGCCGCCCGAGCTTTTCGATTGCTGTGTCGATATCGGGGTCGAAGCCGCCAACACCATAGGCAATGCGGAGGAAACGGCACGCTGGGCCAGCACGAACGGCTATCAGCGGCTGCTTATCGTTACATCGGACTTCCACATGCCGCGCGCTCTTCTCGAACTGAAGGCGGCGATGCCGGAGCGCGAGCTGATACCGCATGGCGTCGCCACGCCGCCGCCGTGGACAAGCACGCGCGCGGCACGGCGCTGGCTGCAGGAGTATCTGAAGTATTCCGCCGTCTATGCCCGCGAAACGGTGCGCGCCCCCCTTGGCGGCGCGGCATAACTGCCTCTAGAAACCCGCAGGCAGGTTTTTCAGGACAGGTCAGCGTGCACGTCATCGGTTCTGCAGTTTTCGTCGTCTGGATGTACGGCCTGATGGCGGTGATGGGGTTGTTGTGCTCGCCCCTGCTACTGGGTCCGCGCACCTGGGCGCGCGGTTGTTTTGCAGTTTATCGCCGGCTGGTCTTTGGCGGATTGCGCGCGCTGTGCGGGATACGCTTCGAGGTGCGCGGAGCAGAGCACATACCGCAGGGCCCGGCTCTGGTTGCCTCCAAGCACCAGTCCATGTTCGAGACGCTGGCCTTCTGGCACATATTGCCCGATCCGGCGATCATCCTGAAAAAGGAACTCAAATACCTGCCCTTCTTCGGCTGGTATGCGATGAAGCTCAAGAATGTGGCTGTCGACCGCTCTGCTGGTGCAAGCGCGCTCAAGGCCATGCTGCGAGCGGCACGCGAGCGCGCCCATGAAGGCCGGCAGGTCGTCATCTTCCCGCAAGGTACGCGCGTGAAGCCCGGCGAGGCCGAAAGCTACAAGCCGGGCGTTGCCGGGCTGTACGGCGCCATGGACGTGCCCTGCGTTCCGGTAGCGCTCAATTCGGGGCTTTACTGGCCGCCTTCAGGCTTTGTACGCAAGCCGGGTACCATCATCATCGAGTTTCTGCCGCCCATACCGGCGGGCCTGCCGCGCGCCCGGTTCATGGGGGAGCTGGAAACGCGCATCGAGACAGCCTCCATGGCTTTGCTAGAACCACCGCAAGGAAACGCGTCCGCATGATCCGGGATTTCAGCACACCAGCTCCTGACCGCCGTTCACGCCTTGGCCTGATCGTGCCCTTTGCGGCGTTTGGTGTTCTTGCCGCCGCGTATGGCGGTTACTGGCTGTGGATGTCGGCTGAAATCCGCGCTACGGCGCTAAACTGGATCGAGCAACGCGAGAGCGAAGGCTATGCGATTGCCCATGACCGTCTGTCCGTCGGGGGGTTTCCGTTCCGGTTCACGGTAACAGCGCGAAATCCGGAAATCATCGCTCCGCCGGAGGATGGCGGCTGGCGCATGGCAATGCCCGAACTGTCCGCGAGTGCCCTGCCCTATAATCTCTCTCACTGGATCGTCGCTTTCGCCAGCCCCGCCGAGATAGACTTCGAGGGCGAGGACGAGACACAGGCATTGCTGGCCACGGCTGCACGCGCGCGCATCAGCCTGGCATCAGGGCGGGCTGGAACCGTGAGGGCGGGGGCCGAGCTGGAAGAGTTCCGCCTGACCGCACGCGAAAGCGGCGAGGTCCTGGTTGAAACCCTCGACCAGCTGGTCCTCTCCAGCGAGGTGGCGGCTGAAGACCTGATGCGCATCCGCCTCGAAATCCGCGGGTTCGAGTTCGGCCCTGACCAGCTCGATGAGCGAACGGTCGGTGCCTTCGGCCGGCGCATCGAACTGATGCGCACCGACACCACACTGTCGCAATGGAGTGCGCTTGCGGCCGACGCGAATCTGGCAAGCTGGAGCGAGAGTGGAGGCCGGGCAGAGATCGCGATGGCGGAGCTGCAATGGGGCAATGCCCGGCTGGGCGGCGAAGGGGCGATGGGCGTCGATGCCCTGCTGCGCCCTGAAGGGCGGCTGTCGGTCATGGTCACGGAACCGGAAAGCCTTGTGGCTGCCCTTGTGACCGGCGGCGTGGTGAGCACCAGCGACGGCGAGGCCCTACGCCTTGCCCTGATGATGGCGCCGCGCCGCGACCAAGGCGTCGCCCTGCCTTTCCGTTTCCAGCAGGGGGGCATTTTTCTCGGTCCGGTGCGCATAGGCGAGGCCGGACCTCTGACCGGTCACCTTCCCTCCGCGCCGGAATTGCCTGGTACGGACGAGCTCCCGGCAGCTAACCCATAAACTCGGCCAGCGCGTCAGCGACGCGGCGGTTCTCGTCGTCAAGGCCGATGGAAATGCGCAGCGCGTCCGGCAGGCCATAGGGCTTTACATCGCGAACGATAAGCCCCTTGGCGGTCAGGAAGCTGTTGGCCTCGTCCGCGGTCTTTCCGGGCGTTGAGGGGAAGTGGACCAGCACGAAATTGCACACCGACGGCGTGACCTCCAGGCCCGCGCCGCGCAAATGCTGGGTCAGGAAATCCACCCAGCGCGCATTATGCTCTTTCGAGCGGGTGATGAAGCCGGTATCGGCGATGGCTTCTATGCCGGCTTCAACGGCGGGTACGCTGACATTGAAGGGCCCGCGCACGCGATTGAGAATGCCGATGACCTCTTCGCGCGCATAGGCCCAGCCCAGGCGCAGGCCGGCAAGCCCGTGTATCTTGGAGAAGGTGCGCGTGACGATGATATTGTCATAGCGGTCAACCAGACCCATGCCGGATTCAAACTCGGGATCGTCGACAAATTCGCCATAGGCGGCGTCGAGTACCAGAAGACAGTCATCAGCCAGCCCTTCGCGCAGCCGGATGATATCATCACGCGGCACCCAGGTGCCGGTCGGGTTGTTCGGGTTGGCGAGAAAAACAATACGCGGCTTGTGCTCTGCGGCGGCCTCCAGCATGGCATCGACATCGGTGCGATGGCCGGTCTCCGGCGCGCTGACAATGTTCGCCCCGCTCTGCATGGCGACGAGGCGATAGACCAGAAACCCGTACTGGCTTTGCAGAACTACGTCGTCTGCGCCGAGCCAGGCCCGCCCGATCAGCTGCAGGATTTCATCTGAGCCCGCACCGCAGACTATGCGTGCCGGGTCTATGCCTTCTGCCTTGCCGATCGCCTCACGCAGCCGTGTGACGCTGCCGTCCGGGTAGACATGCAGTTTTGCAGCGGATTGCGTGAAGGCACGCGCGGCGTTTTCGCTGCAGCCGAGCGGGTTCTCGTTCGAGGACAGTTTCACCGCCCCGGCCGGCGCCGGAAGTCCGGGCTTGTAAGGATTGATATCGAGAATGCCCGGGCGGGGATCAGGGATCATTGGCTCTCGTCCTTCGCGGTCAGGGTGCGGCTGGCTTCGGGCGGGGATAGCGCGGCACCGGGCGCTGCATCAAGTGCCTTGCGCCGCACCGGAACTGCCGCGGCCGACGGGCGAATCGCGCCAACATGCTTGACCGCCTCAACCAGTATAAGGCCGCCAAATCCCGGCCAGAAGCGTTCGCCCGCTGACTCAAACAGGCCAGACAGGCGGGGCCCGCAGAACATGGTCCATGGCGGCGCGTAGAGGGCGCGTGCCCACGCAACCGGCTCGAAGAGCGCGCCTGTCAGAAGACGGGTGAGCTGACCACGCGAAAAGGGGCGTCCGTGACCAAACGGTGTCGAGTCAACACGCGCCCACGCCCCGGCACGGTGAGCCGCGACGATGACAAGGCGTCCTTCCGGCGCCAGCACACGCCAGAGCTCGCGCAGCAGACGCTGCAGGTCATCAGCTTCCTCCAGCGCGTGAACGGCCACAATCCGGTCGAACATGGCCTCGGCAAACGGGAGGCGCGTTTCCTCGCCCAGCGCCGACGCACAGCGCTCGCCATGGCGGTCAGGCCAGGCGACAGCCCCTTGGGTTGACGGCATGAAGGCCACCGCGCGGCGTGCATGCTCGCGGAACGGCTCCAGATAGGGCGCAGCAAAGCCGTAGCCGAGCATGTCGAGGCCCTTGACCTCGGGCCAGAGCGCCTGCAGGCGCCTGTGCACCATGGTGCGGGCGGCCTCACCGCGCGGCGATCGGTAGAACCGGTCAATCTCGATGGCTTCGGTACGCATGGCGCTCCAGATGCTGTGGCGGGCTCGCCTCTCAAGGCAGGGATGATAGGTTGATGAGGGCATTTGTGTAAGCCAGCGTACATGCGCCGCGCAGCCAAAGGGGGCAGACCATGCTCGAGATCCGCCAGATTGCCTGTCTCGATGACAATTACGGCTTTCTTGTCCGATGCACCGAGACGGGGCAGACCGCCAGTATCGATACGCCCGATGGCAAGGCGCTAGCCGCAGAGGCCGGGCGGGCCGGCTGGCATATCCATGAAATTTGGAACACCCACCATCACTGGGACCATGCCGGCGGCAACGATTTTATTGCGCAGCATTTTGGCGCGCGTATTACCGCGCCTGCTGCCGAAGCAGACAAGATCGGTCATGTCGATACGCCCGTTTCACCGGGAGAGACGATCCGCCTTGGCGCGCTGGAAGCCAAGGTGATCGATACGGGCGGCCACACGCTCGGGCACATCGCCTACTGGTTTGAAAGCGAAAACATCCTGTTCAGCGGTGATGCGCTGTTCGCACTGGGCTGCGGGCGCCTGTTTGAAGGCACGCCAGAGCAGGCACAGGCCGGCCTTGCCCGGCTGCGCGCCCTTCCCGATGACACGATTGTCTATTGTGCGCACGAATACACGGCGGCCAATGCCCGCTTCGCGCTAAGCATCGATCCTGAAAATGTTTCGCTCAAAGCCTGTGCCGCCGAGGTGGAGAGCGCCCGCAAGGCCGGGCAGCCCACGGTGCCGTTTCCGCTCAGGCGGGACAAGCAGACCAATCCCTTCCTGCGCTGGGACGATGCGGGTTTGCGCCGCCGGCTGGGTCTTGAAGCCGCCAGCGACGCGGATGTCTATGCGGCAGTACGCAGCGCGAAGGATCAGTTCTGATGGCGTCTATCAGCGGGGATCTCGGCGCGAGCGAAATCATTCGCATGCTTGCGATGGAAAAACATCCAGAGGGCGGCTGGTATGCGGAAACCTTCCGCGATCATGCCAACTCCGAAGGTCGGGCGCACGCGACAGCCATCTATTTCCTGCTTGCAGCAGACGAGGTGTCGGCCTGGCACCGGGTTGATGCCAGCGAGGTCTGGCTCTGGCATGCCGGAGCACCGCTGGTGATGACCCTGTCAGCAGATGGCGTGGACGCCCGGAGCTTGCGTCTGGGCGCCGATCTGCGGGCAGGCGAACGGCCACAGGCCGTCGTCCCGGCAGGGCATTGGCAAACTGCGGAAAGCCTCGGCGCGTGGACGCTGGTAAGCTGTGTGGTGGCGCCAGGCTTTGAGTTTTCCGGGTTCGAGCTCGCGCCAGCGCACTGGCGCCCCGGCCCGCATAACGCGCGTTAGCGGCGGCTTGAAGCCTAGCGGCCGCGGTCGAGGGCGCGGCGGATGAACTCCGATGAGGGCCGGCCCGCATACCCGCGTCCTGCCGAAATGGTAATGTCCAGCGTTCCGCCGGAATAGACTGCGTCCGGCCGGGCGCCAGTCTGCACCCGGATGGACTGAAGATCGCGCAAGGCGCGGCGGTTTGCACGGTCAATACCCAGCTGGGCCAGACGCAGCGTGTCTGCAAGATAGGCATTGTCGGACGGGCCGAGCGAGGGAACCTCGACCATTACCTGATTGCGGTTGATGCGCGTTGCGGCGTCAGCCAGATCGCGGGCGGCGCGTTGCAATTCGGACGCGCTGACGGGCGGCGCCACCAGGGTGTGAGCTGGGCCAATCAGTTCGACGATAACGCCGTCCGGCGCGTCGGGCGGGAAGAAGGTCGCCCCGCCCAGATTGGACAGGCGCAAGATTGCGCGGTCCGTATCGGTCAGCAATACCTCGCCGCCGCCCGAGGCCCGGTTGGCATAGACAGCAAGGACTTCGGCTGAACCTTCCTGCCATAGCAGGGCAGGCACAGAGGAGCGGTCCAGCACCAGCCGGCCACGGCGGTCTGCCCGCTCGTACCAGACTGCGGATGCTTCAACCGGCTGCTCCCGGCCGGTCAGGCGCGAGAACGGATTTTGCTGGCCAAGCCCGTCACTTGCCAGAACCGCCCAAGCCCCGGCGGCGGCAAGCATCAGGGCGATGATTCCCCTGCTCATGGCGGACAATCTCTCCGCAAAAAGGGGCGGTTTCGCGGCGAAATGCCCCGCACCGGCATTACGGCCTGGTTTTTTCGCTGCGAAAACAGATCAGGTCAGATACTGCCCGCCATTGGCGGTCAGTGTGGCGCCGGTAATGAAGCCGGCATCATCAGAGGCAAGGAAAGCCACGCAGCGCGCGATCTCTTCGGGTTCGCCCAGCCGGCCGACCGGGATGGTCTCTACGATCTGCTCGCGCACTTTTTCAGGCACCGCCATCACCATGTCGGTGGCGATATAGCCCGGGCAGATGGCGTTCACCGTAATGCCCTTGCGCGCGCCTTCCTGGGCCAGCGCCTTGGTAAAGCCGATATCACCGGCTTTGGCGGCCGAGTAGTTCGCTTGCGCAAACTGCCCCTTCTGACCGTTGATTGAGGAGATGGTGATGATGCGGCCAAAACCGCGCTCGCGCATACCGTTCCAGACAGGGTGGGTCATGTTGAACACGCCGGAGAGATTGGTTTCGATCACTTCGCGCCATTGCTGGGGCGTCATCTTGTGAAAGGGCGCGTCGCGCGTGATGCCGGCATTATTGACCAGAATGTCCACCGGACCATGCGCCAGCTCGACCCGGCCGATCCCGGCTACACAGGCCTCATACTCAGCCACCGACCACTTGTAGGCGGGAATGCCGGTTTCCTTGCTGAATGCTTCGGCCGCAGCATCATTGCCCGCGTAGTTGGCGGCGACCGTATACCCGGCCTCCTTCAGCGCCAGGCAAATGGCCCTGCCTATGCCGCGCGTTCCTCCTGTCACCAAAGCGGTGCGTGCCATGAATACCCTCCCTGTAGCCCTCTTGACCGGAGCCGTTTATTGTGCGCAGCAAAAGCGCAGCACGCTTGCAGCATGAAGCGGACCGCGCAATGGTCTTTCTTAACGCGAATCCGCCTGTTGTCGAGGGCGTCCGCGCGAGAATCTGACACCGCACGGCAAACGATGCGGTGCAACAAGCCAGGGGGAGACACAGCGTGAGTACAAATGCAAAATCCGGCAAGATCACCATCAAGAAATATGCAAACCGGCGTCTGTATGACACGTCGGCGAGCCGGTATGTGACGCTCGACCATCTGCGTGAGCTGGTGAAGGACAATGCCGAGTTCGAAGTCGTGGATGCGAAAACCGGCGAGGATCTGACGCGCGGCGTTCTGGCCCAGATCATTTTCGAGGAAGAGGCCAAGGGCGCCAACCTGCTGCCGGTTGAGTTCCTGCGCCAGCTGATCGGATTCTACGGCGACTCCATGCAGGCTTTCGTGCCTGGCTATCTGAAAATGTCGATGGAAGGCCTGATGCGCCAGCAGGACGAGCTGCGCGAGAAGATGGCCGGCGCCATGAGCTCGCCTGCAGGCTCGATGGCATTGCTGGAAGAACAGACCCGCCGCAACATGGCGATGTTCGAACAGGCCATGAAAGTGTTCAGCCCCTTCAATGCGGCGGGGCAGCAGGATGCCGGTGCGTCCGCAGCTGCGCCTAAAGACAGGTCAGATGACGTGAAGGCGCTACGCGACGAGCTGGAGGCGATGCGCGCCAAGCTGGACAAGCTGGCGGGGAGCTAGTGATGGTCCGGGCGGCGAGGCGTTAGTGTTTCATTAGGGAACACCGCGCGGGAGACACAGGCCACCACGTGCGCCAAACCGGCTCCGGAATGACGGTTAATCTGCGTTTTACAAAGCTTTACGAAGAGTAAAGGCTGGCCCCGTTCTTGCGCAGGCATTGCGCATGAGCGAAGCAGTCACTCCCATTTCCGGCGCCTACCCGCCCCCGGCCATCATTGTCCGCAATGATACCCCGGCCCAGACGCGCCAGCAGGCCGTCCAGCCGGCAAGCGTGGCAGCCGCCGGCACGGCGGCCCGGATGATGCCGTCCCAGACGGTTGCCCTGGCCGGGAGCGGCTGGGTGCCGGTGCTGCACACTACCCAGCGCCGGGGGCTGCGCGCGGATGAAACCGAAAGACGCCGTTACCGGGCGAGCTATGCCAGCGCCGGCAGCACGCCGGCTCCGCAAGCTGCACGTGTGGAGCGGCGGGCATGAGCCGCGCACAGCCGGCATTGCTGCGGGTTGCGGACGGCATGCTGGCGGTCAGCGTCTTCTTTCTCTTCCTCTAGCGCCAAAAAACAAGGGCCGCCCCTGATTGCAGGAACGGCCCTTTTTTGACGTCAGCGAGCTGGACGCTATCAGGCGTCGCCGCCCACTGCGAGGTCGCGGCGGGCTGCAACAATGGTGACAACAAAGCCAGCCACCGTGTCGAGAAGCGCCATAACCGTCAGCAGGAAGAAGACCGAGGTCGCAAACTGTCCGACGAGCAGGAACAGCACCAGCCCGATCACAAAGACCAGCATGGACATGCCGTGATTGATGATCGACGCCGTCCCGGTGTCAGACGATTTCACGATTTCGATAAACAGCAGGAACAGGGCAAGTATCAGTATCAGGTCACCGGGGGTCAGGCCCCAGGTGGCCCCTGACATCATGCCTATCTCGAAAAGCGGGTCTGCGAGCCGCGCCGCCACCGTGTCCGCACCGCCGATAAACGCGACGATAGCATAGACTGCCATCGGAATAATCAGCTTTGGAAATATGCTAAACATGGAAATTCCCCTCCTTGCCGGGCCACCTCGACCGCGGCGCCTGGCCGCCTCGACGCCCATGAACACTCCGCTACCTGCGCCAGTTGCCATGGCGATACTCCTCACCTTCGGCATTCCGAGCTTTCAGGATTCTTCCCAGCCGCCGGTCTGCCTGGAACGGCTATTGAGCCACATCACCCCCATTATGTCACTGATCGAGGCGAAAAGACGTCCAATATTTGTATATTTGGATTTCCCGGCCATGCGCGGCCGGTGGCTGACCGGATGAAACTCGACGATATAGCCCTCGCGTTTCATAAGCGCTGGCAGGAAGCGGTGCTGGTGATCGAAATAGGGCAGGGAGAGATAGGCTTCGCGCCGTATCGCCTTGATACCGCAGCCTGTGTCCTTCGCATCATCGTTGAGAAGCCGCTTGCGCACGCCATTGCCGAGGCGCGAGGCGAATTTCTTCCACGCGCTGTCCTGCCGGCCCACGCGTTCGCCGCCCACCATACCCAGCGCCTCGGGCGCACCAGCCCGCGTCAGCTGCGTGATGAGCGCGGGCAGGTCAGCTGGCGGATTTTGCCCGTCACCGTCCAGCGTGCATACAATCGGAGCGCGGGCCGCCAGGAAACCGGTACGGATGGCCCGCGACTGCCCGGCATTATTGCGGTGACTGACCACACGCAGCTGCGCCAGTTCGGCCCGCGCGCCCTGCAGCTCGGCCAATGTGCCATCACGGCTGGCATCATTTACGGCGATAATCTCGAAGTCCTGCCCGGCGAGCGCGTCTGCAATTTCGCGCACGAGCGCACCGGCATTGCCCTCCTCATTGTGCATGGGCAGGACCACCGATATGGCCGGGGCAGGAGACGCCATAAATTCTTACCTTCTTTCAGCCGCCCGCTTGCAGGGGCACGCGGGCCGTTACATACCCAATAGTGAGGCCCGCGCCAGCTTGAATATGCAAGAGGGATGATCGGGCATCGGAAGGAATGGACGGCCATGGCCCGTTTGATCCCGTTTCTGCAAGAGCCTGGCCGGGCATGGATCCTGGTCCTGGCGGTCACCCTCGCGGCATCGCTGGCCGGTGTATTTACCCTTCCCGTGCTTGACCGCGACGAAGCCCGTTTTGCTCAAGCCACCGCCCAGATGATGGAATCGGGCGATCTGGTGCGCATCCGGTTTCTGGATGAGGACCGCCACAAAAAGCCCGTCGGCATCCACTGGACACAGCTGCTTACCGTTACGGCGGGCGAGGCGGTCAGCGGGGCCCTGACGGACCGGCAGATCTGGGCCTGGCGGCTCGCGTCCACGCTGGGCGCCGTGCTGGCCGCTCTTGGTGCGATGGCGCTTGCCAACCGGCTGCTGGGCCCTCCTGCGGGCCTTTATGCCGGCGTGCTGCTGGGTGCCAGCGTGCTGCTCGGCGTGGAAAGCGGCATCGCCAAGACCGATGCCATGCTGGCAGGCATCACCGTCTGGGCTCTTTATGCCCTCGCCCGGCTGCACGAGGCGGACAATCGGACCGGCGCGCGGGTCTGGGCAGTATGGCTCTGGGCCCTGATCGCGCTGGGGGCGCTGGTCAAGGGGCCGGTCACGCCGATGGCGGCGGGGCTTGCGGTGACAACACTGGTCATCTGGGAGCGGCGCATGAACTGGCTGCGCCCGCTGGCTTTCTGGCCCGGCCCCTTGCTGGCCGCAATCATTCTTCTTCCCTGGCTGGTCTCGGTCCAGATTGCGACTGATGGCGGGTTCCTGCGGGAGATGCTGGGCCAGGATGTCGGGCCCAAGCTGGTGAGCGGCCATGAAAGCCATGGTGGCCCGCCCGGCTATCATTTGCTGGCCCTGCCGGCCTTGCTGTTTCCTGCAACCCTGTTCCTGCCGGCCGGGCTTCACGCCGCAATAACGGCCATCCGCGGCGCAAACCCGCAACTGGCGCGGCCGGCGCGCCTGCTGGCCGTGATGAGCCTGCCCTTCTGGCTCGCCTTCGAGCTGTTGCCGACAAAGCTTCCCCATTATGTGCTTCCCGCCTATCCGGCGCTGGCGATTTTCGCTGCGTGGGGCCTGCTGCAATGGCGCAGCACACCGGCGCTCTGGCGCTGGCTGGGTGCAGGCCTGATGATGGCAGCGGGCCTGTTTCTCGCAGCAGTGATCTTTCTGCCGGCCACGCGATTTGGCGGGCAGAGCGTTCTGGCAGGCGCGCTCGCGGCAGGCTTTCTTGCAGCTGTCAGCGCTGCGGTCATCCTGTCAGCGCTGCACCGCGAGCGGGCGGCCGTGATGTGCGCGTTACTGGCGAGCCTTGCCTGGCACGCGGCGGCGCGCGGGGTTATCATTCCGGCGACAGACTTGTTCCCGTCGCGCGAAGCGGCCGCTCTGATTCAGGCAGAGGGGTGGATGACACCGGACGTGACGATCCGCTCCAGCTACACAGAGCCCAGCCTGGCCTTCGCCTTGCGCAGCGACATCATGCTGATGGATTTTCCTGCACTGGCAGCCGCGTCGGTGGACCTGGCCAGCGAACAGCTACTGGTCATCGACCTGTCACGGGTGGCGGCAGATGCGCCTGAGGCGGCATTCCTGGACACGCTGCGCGCAGGCGCCTGTGCCCTTGATGAAATTGAGGGCTTCAACTATTCGCGCGGACGCGCCACATCCCTGCTGATCGCCCGCACCGGCGATTGTGCTGCTATTCAGGAGCCGGACACGCCATGAGCCGAACCATTGAAATTGTCGAGGTCGGACCTCGCGACGGCCTGCAGAACGACCCGGCATTGCTGGCGACGCCAGTGAAACTGGAGTTCATCAACCGGCTCATAGAGACCGGCGTAAAACGCATGGAGGCCGCCAGCTTCGTCAATCCCAAACTGGTTCCGGCCATGGCCGATTCCGCCGACATCATGGACGCAGTGCCCCGTGACAGGGGCGTTTCGTATATCGGCCTTGCCCTGAATGAGCGCGGCATGCGCCGGGCCATCGAGGCGCGCTGTGACGAGATCAATTATGTCCTTGTAGCGTCAGAGGGCTTCGGCAAGGCCAACCAGAATGCCACGCCCCGGGACACCGCAGACCTGCTCGACCGGATCGCCGTGCTGGCCCATGATGCGCAAATCCCGCTCTCGGCCACGGTTTCGGTTGCGTTTGGTGATCCGTTCGACGGCGAGGTCGATCCCGGCATTCTGGGCATGCTGGCCGAGCGCGCTGCGGCAGCAGGCGCTGTCGAATTTGCGCTGGGCGACACGATCGGCGTGGCAACCCCGTGGGATGTTGAACGTGCCATCTCGATTGTCCGTGATGCGGCACCCGGGCTAAAACTGCGCCTGCACTTCCACAACACGCGCAACACGGCGCTGGCGAATATCCATGCCGCCGTACAGAACGGGGTGAGCGTTATCGACGCCTCGGCAGGCGGAATTGGCGGCTGTCCGTTCGCGCCGCGCGCAACCGGCAATGTGGCGACGGAAGACGTTGTGTACATGCTGGAGCGGGCCGGGTTCGACACCGGTATTGACCTTGACGCGATGATCTCTGTCGCGCACTGGCTGGAACAGACGGCCCTCAGGCACCCCGTACAGTCTGCGCTGGCTAAGGCCGGTGGATTTCCGGCGAAAGGCGGACCTGCCGCCTAATCACCTGCATTACGGCGGCGCTGGGCCAGGCGCAGCCGCGCCTGCAGGCGGTTGCGGGCCTGTGAAACGCGTACATTGGCCCGGATCAGCAGGGCACGCCCGATAATTGCCATTGTCATGAGCGGGCCCGCGACAAGCAGGACCAGCTGGCCAGCCGGACCGGAATAGGTACGGAAGAACAGGTTCAGCCCCTTTGCCTTGTGCCACTCCACAAGGAGAATATTGGCCGAACTTGTGGACCCGACATGCACAAAGGCGGCCCGTGGCTCGAACATGACCCGGCCGCCCATCCGGCGCGCGCGTTCACAGATATCAATGTCCTCCACATGGAGGAAATAACGCTCGTCAAAACCATTGAGAAGCTGGAAGGTCTCCCGGCTCATCAGCATGGCGGCGCCCGATACGGATGGTGCCTCCACCGGGCCTGATGGCAGCGGCTCGTGCTCGCGGTGGAAGTCACGGACACCGGGCAGAATGCGGGCAAGCCCGGTGAAGCTGAGCATGGCCGACAGCAAGGTGAGGCCGCCGCGGCGGCCGCCACGCTGTTCGGTGCCGTCCGTGTTCAGAATGCGGGCACCCACGATCGAGACCGGAGGCAGTGCATTTGCTGTCGAGACCATGATCCGCGCTGCGCCGCGGGCGATCAGCGTGTCCGGGTTGAGCAGTAATATGTAATCACCCGACGACGCGCGCGCACCGATATTGCATCCGCGGCCGAAACCCAGATTAGCGCCTGTATGGATAATGTTGAGCCGCGGCTGCGCCGCCGCCATTGTGTCCAGCCTGACAGTGACATTGGTGGGGTTGTCGTGATTAACGAGCACAAGCTCGTGGATATCGGGATCGCTCAGGACCGAGCGGATCGAGTCAAACAGGACCGGTCCGGTCCGGTAGCTGACCATCACCGCGCTTATGCGCGCCCCCGAACTCATCACTGCCCCTCATCGGCTGCCTTTGCAGCGCATCTACTCCAGAGCCTGCCCAGGCGTTCCCCGGAAGGCCCATACTTTCCACCAGGGCACATCCGTGCGCACCTGAGGTGCCGGATCGTACCCGTGCGATCCGCCCGGCCTGCACCGGCCGATACGGCCCAGTGCCAGCCATGAGCCCCGCCACAGCCCCTGTGCCAGGATCGCGTCCATGGCATAGAGCGAACAGCTCGGCTCGTGACGGCACCGGACGCCCAAGGCGTAAAACACCGGCGACAGGGTCCACCTGTAGGCTTTGATGGCCGCGATTCCAATCCACTTTTCCGGGGAATGGGGCGTTTTTTTCTGACAACACATGACAGGTGCCGGTTATCTGCCGTGTACAGAGGCCTGATCGTAAGCCTCCAGAGCCGCCTCGAAGGCCAGGCGGATGGAGCCATGCCGGGCGGGGTATTGCGCGGCCGGTTCCAGCACGCGCAGGGCCTGGAACGGACTATTGTCCGGTACCGGCGTGCCTTTCAGAAGCGCGTTCAGCGTCACCAGCCCTTCAGCAAGCAGTTTGCGGTCGGCGCCGATGATGACGCCGCCCAGTATGCTGGCCGAGCTCTGCCCCAGCGCGCAGGCCGACACATCCCATCCGATCTCACTGACGCGGCCATCGGCCAGATTCATGTCCAGCGTCACTTCCGACCCGCACAGGCGCGAGACCTTGCGCACGCTCGCCTGCGGCGCGTCCAGGCGTTTCAGGTGCGGAATGGACGCCGCCAGGGCGATAACGTCGCGTGAATAGGGATCGGTCGCCATGGTGGCGCCTATGCCTCCTCTACCGCCTTCATGCGCCAGACAGGGCCTTCGGGCGTATCATCCACGAGTACGCCCAACGCATCGATCTCGGCGCGCAGGGCGTCTGCCTTCGCGAAATCCTTGGCCTGCCGGGCGGCATGGCGTTCATTGAGAAGGGAGTCGATGCGCGCACGCGTGGCGCTGTCCAGCGCGTCCACGCCGAACCAGCTGTCGGGACTGTCCTGCAGGAAGCCCAGCACCCGGCCGGCTGCCAGCAGTTCTCCCTTGGCCGTGGCTTTCTCTTCAGGCGAAGCGGCCTTGTTGGCCCGGGCGAGCATCTCGAACAGGGCGGCAAAGGCCTTGGGTGTGTTGAGATCATCACCGAGCGCTTCGAGTACAGCCGCCGGCACCGGCACCTCCGCCGCAGCCACATCGCCTAACCGGCGCAGCACGCCATAAAGCCGGTCCAGCGCCTTGCGGCTCTGTTCGATCAGCTTGTCATTCCAGTCCAGCGGGGCGCGATAATGGCCCGTGAGAAGGCCATAGCGGATCACCTCGCCCTTGATGCCGCGCGCGATCAGCTCGCTCGGGCGGATCACATTGCCGAGCGATTTGGACATCTTCTCGGTGTCCATGGAAAGAAAGCCGTTATGCAGCCAGTAATTGGCCAGCGGCTTGCCGTGGGCGCAGACCGACTGGGCCACCTCGTTCTCGTGGTGCGGGAAGACCAGATCGATGCCGCCGCCATGAATGTCGATGGTCTCGCCCAGCGTCCTCGCAATCATGGCCGAGCATTCGATATGCCAGCCGGGGCGGCCTGGCCCGAAGGGCGCGTCCCAGACCGGTTCGCCCGGCTTTGACGGCTTCCACAGCACGAAGTCTGCTGCATCCTTCTTGTAGGGCGCCACTTCAACACGCGCACCGGCAATCATCTCGTCGAGCGAGCGCCCGGAGAGCTTTCCATAGGCCTCATAGCTCTTCACCGCGAAGAGGACATGGCCTTCAGCCTCATAAGCGTGGCCGGTCTCGATCAGGCCGGAGATCATGGCGATCATCTCGGCCATATGGGCCGTTGCCGCCGGCTCATAGGTGGGGCGCAGCATGCCCAGCGCCGCGCTGTCGGATTGATAGATCTTCGTGAATCGCTGCGTGATCACCGAAATATCGACACCTTCGCTGGCCGCAGCGGCGTTAATCTTGTCGTCGACATCGGTGAAATTGCGCGCATAGGCGACATGGTCTGCCCCGTAGACCTCGCGCAACAGGCGGAACAATACGTCAAACACGACAGCCGGGCGGAAATTGCCGATATGGGCCGGGCCGTACACGGTCGGGCCGCACACATACATTGTCACCCGCTCAGGATTGGCGGGAACGAAGCGGCGGCGGCTCCGGCTGGCAGTGTCATGAAGAAAGATATCGGTCATGGGCGGCTATCTAGCTTAACCGTGCGCATTACGCAGCCCCAAAGCAGCGTCACGCGCACACTGGCTTCACCTGCTTGTGACGGCGCAGGTGCCACGCTACATATAAAAGGCGATCTGACGCAGTGGAAACTGCAAGCTGACGCCATATATGCACCGCAGCCCATGGAAGAGAGTGTCTTTTCCACCGGACTGCGAAACCCGGCGCTGGAGCATGTGACAAGGGCCTTCCAACCGCCCGCCCCGCCGCTGGATCCGGAAACCGGCACTATACCGGCCATGCCGCAAGGCACTGGCCGGGACCCGACAACGAAAGGATCCGCCCTTCATGGACGCGATTGTGAAAAAAACCGACCTCGGCTCTGCCGCCGAAATGCTTGAACCTGTTCAACGCCCTAGCCGCGAGGAGGCCGAAGAGGCCGTGCGTACGCTGCTGCGCTGGGCCGGAGACGACCCCCGCCGAGAAGGACTGATCGAAACGCCCAAGCGCGTGGTCAAGGCCTATGAGGAATGGTTCCGCGGCTATCACGAAGATCCCGGCAAGATTCTCGGCAAGCGCTTCGAGGATGTGCAGGGCTATGACGACATGGTGATGCTCACCCATATTGATGTGGAGAGCCATTGCGAACACCACATGGCCCCGATCCTTGGTACGGCCTGCGTCGCCTATCTGCCTGACAGGGCGGTGGTCGGCATTTCCAAGATCGCCAAGGTGGTCGAGGCTTTCTCCAAGCGACTGCAGACGCAAGAGACCATGACCGCCCAGATCGCCGATGCGATCAACGACGCCATGGCGCCGCGCGGCGTGGCCGTCTTCGTCGATGCCAAGCACCAGTGCATGACGACGCGCGGCGTGCACCACCCGCACGTCTCCACCATCACCACCACGTTTACCGGTGAGTTCAAGGCCAACCCGGAACTGCGCGAGCGCTTCATGCGCCTGTGCGAACAGTCCAAGCGCTAGGTACAAATCCCGCGCAACAGAAAAGCCCCGGATGATCTGGATCATCCGGGGTTTTTCATGCCTAACGCACTGCCAGTGCCGGACACTCCAGGCAGATGGCATAGCGGCCCGTCGGATCATTCATGAGATCGACCGCCTGCGCCTCGCGCGCGACATCGCCCAGAAGCCGGGCCAGAACGCCGTCGCCGAGAAGACCTGCCGAGCCGGACGGCTCCATCCCGAGCAGGGCCAGAATGGCGTCAAGCTGGGAGCGTTCTTCTGAAAAGACTTTCAGCTGATAGCGGCCCTCTTCCAGTCCGGCCAGTTCTGCCGCACGCAGGACCGCTTCATCAAACGTCCCGAGCCGGTCAACGAGGCCACGCTCCAGAGCCTGTGACCCCGTCCAGACACGGCCCTGCGCCACGGCATCAACTTCATCGCGGCTCATGCCGCGGGCAGTGCCGACCACAGAGAGAAACTGCTCGTACCCGGCATTGATGTTGGCCTGCAAAATGGTGGCGGCAAACTCGTCGATACCGCGTTCGAGCGAGATCGCACCGCCGAGCCGGGTGCTGGCATAGCCGTCGGACGTTACGCCGACCTGCTCGAGCGCACCCTCGAATGTCGGGAACAGGCCGAATATGCCGATCGACCCGGTGATCGTGGTCGGATGGGCCCATATCTCGTGTGCGGGCGTGGCAATCCAATAGCCCCCCGAGGCGGCAACGCCGCCCATGGAGGCGATGACGGTCAGCCCGTCTTCACGCGCCTGTGCCAGCTCCTCGCGGATGAGCTCCGAGGCGAACACACCGCCGCCGCCGCTATCGATACGCAGCACTATGGCCTTCACATTCGGATCGAGCCGGGCCTGACGGATCAGGCGGGCGTGAATATCACCGCCCACCGTACCGCCATCGGCCTCGCCGTCGAGAATGGTGCCGACAGCGTTGATGACCGCAATCGTATCGCGCCGGCCAGTGCGGGGCGCTTCACGATTGGCATTGAACCATTCGAAAAAGTCTGTCGTGTCGGGGCGGCCCCCGTCTTCCACGGTGCCGAAACGCTCATCAAGCAGTGCGTTGAACGCCGTGCGGCCGATCAGCTGGTCAACAAGGCCTTCGTTCAGCGCGATCCGGGAGATATTGCCGCCCGCTTCAAGGACCAGCGTGTCGGCATTGTCAGCCACACGCTGCAACGTGCCCGCCCTCAGGCCGCGCGCCGCCTCTGCCTCACGCGTATAGGCGCTCCACAGATCACCAAACAGATAGGCGCGGGCCTCATAGTCGGCCTCGGACATGTCGGCGCGCTCATAGGGCTCTATGGCGGACTTGAACTCTCCCACACGGAAGATGTTCACCGTTACGCCGAGCCGGTCGAGAAGCCCGCGGAAATAGGTCCGGAAGCTTGAATACCCTTCAACAATCGCCACGCCTTGCGGGTGCAGGTAGACCTCATCAGCGTGCGCCGCGACGAACCAGGACGCATCGCCATACATGTCGGCATGGGCGATGATGGTTTTGCCAGCCTCCCGGAATGCGCGCATCTCTGCCGCCAAGGTGTGCAGACTGGAGGGCATGCCGCCCGTGAAATCGGACAGATGCAAGACGAGCGTTGAAACACTGTCATCACGGGCCGCCAGACGCAGCCCTTCGACCAGATCATCCAGCAGGACTTCCTCGCCAGCCCCGCCGCCGAACAATGCGGCCTGCAAAGCCCCGCCAGGGGACACGATGGTGCGTTCCTCGACGATCCGGCCGTCGAGCTGCAGCGACAGTGCGCCCGATTGGCCGACCCGCACCGTGTCGCTGGAAAACAGCGATCCGACAAGCCAGAAAACCACCACGATCATCAGGATCAGCCCGATGATCCGCACGATCCCGCGCTGGACGGCGCCAAGCCCGCTCCACGCCTTCGCTACAAAGCCCATTTCATATTCCCCTATTGTTTCAACCCCGCCAGTGCCCCCTTGGAGCAACTGACGACAAGGTTTGGCCGTCTTCATCCGCCATGTCGATGTAATTTCGTGTAATGCCAGCCGCCTGAGCGCTAGCCAATCCGTTCCACCTGCGGCACCGGCCCGCCTTGGGCCGGACGCACCCGCCAGACCCCATCGGCACGGATGGTGAAATCACGGTCCTTGACCGTCGACAGGACCATCTGCTCGGCGACCAGCTCTTCGCGGGTCAGTGTCAGCCGGGTATAGCCCTTGTCCCAGGCATTGTTACGCAGGATTTCCGGGTTACGGTCCTCGGCCATCTGGCCGAAGTCCACGCCCGGCGCATTGACGGTCTCAAAGGGTGACGGACTGGTCACCGACGTGACACCGAACTCGGTGCCGATACGGTTTCCAGACGCATCATGCAGATCGCAGACCCAGGTGTTGTGGGTGTCCCCGGTAAGGACGACGATATCCGCGCCGGCATCCCGGACCGTCTGGTAAAGACGCTCGCGGTCGGCCGGAAACCCGTCCCAACTATCGAGATTCATCGGCACGCCGTGGGCGGTGCGCTGGGCGAAATGCCAGTTGAACCCGCCCTGCAGGCGCATATAGGTGCGCAGCCAGAGCGGTGTCTGGGTGAGGTAATTGGGCGCTTCCAGCCGCCCCATCAACACCTGATTGGCAATGATGCGCCAGGGCTTGCCTGCCTCGACAGACGCAGCCAGTGCCCCGCCGATCATCGCGCGCTGACCGTCATCAATGAGCCGTCGTTCGGGATCACCGATCACTTCCTCGCGCCAGCGCTGCACGGCGGCACGGTTTTCCGGGTCTTCAGGATCGGCTTCCACCGGGATCGGGAAAGTATCGAGCGTGAGTTCCTCCGACCGCGCTGTCAGGCGCGTCTCGACAAAGACGAGTGTTGCCAGATCACCGATCTCCACCGCGCCATAGCGCGCTTTCAGAGGCTCCGCCTCGCGCACGGGCAGCCAGTCATGCCAGGCACGCAGCGCATTGTCGCGTCGGTCTGCCCAATCGCCCTCTGTCTCTGGGTCATGGTTCTCCGCGCCATGGCGCCAGGCATCATTGGCCGTCTCGTGGTCGTCCCAGATCAGTATCCAGGGCGCGCTGGCCTTCAAGGCCTGCAGGTCGGGATCCGAGCAGTAAAGCGCGTGGCGGCGGGCATAATCCTCTTCCGAGAGGATTTCATGCATGGGATCGGGCATGCGGGAGAGCCTGTCGGCATCAGATGTGCCGTACCCCCCATAACCGTACTCGTAGATGTAGTCACCCAGATGGACGACCAGATCGAAATCGCCCTGATCGGCGGCATCCCGGTAGGCGTTGAAGAAGCCGAACGGGTAGTTCGAGCAGGAAAACGCCGCGATGCGGAAGCGGTCGACAGACCCGTCCGGCAAGGTACGCGTGCGGCCAACCGGCGACACCTCATCACCCTGACGGAAGCGGTAGACATATTCCCGGCCCGGCTCCAGCCCCTCGACCAGCGCCTTCACCGGCCGTGCGCCATCAATGGCAATCACACCCTCGCGCGGACCAAGCTCGCGGCGTTCCACAATCGTGTTGAAGCTTTCGTCGGTGGCCACTTCCAGCGTGAGGCGCACATCGCCATCGGCTGTCACAGCGGTCCACACCACAAGGCTCGTCTGATCAGGGTCACCGGAGGCCACACCATGCTTGAATGGGCCATCGGGGGCCGGCAGCGGGTCAAAGCGCGGCGCTTCCTGCGAACAGCCCGCCAGGCCTGCGCCGACGCCTGCCGCCGCCAGAAGCGCGCCCCGGCGTGTCAGATCGAGACGTTTGACCATGATCCTGCCCTTCCCCTGATTTGTCTGTCAGCGAAGCTTGCCTGCCGTTTGTGACAGGCACAAGAAGAAGGGCCGGGCCCGCTGCTCCCTCAAGCAGTAGCCCGGCCCTCTGCGCACTGCCCCCGGCCGTGTGCTGATCTAGAAGTTCACGCCCAGACGGACGCCATAGGTGCGTGGCGAACCGGCAATGAAGGTCGGCAGACCGAACGCCGCTCCGGTATTGCCCGCATCGATGAGGTAGTCCTCATCGGTGAGGTTGGAACCGAACACCTCGCCATACCAGCGGTCGCTCGCCGCATCGAAGCGAAGACGCGCCCGCAAGAGACCATAGGCATCCTGACGCACGCCGGCGAACTCCTGGTTGTTGTTGTCGAAGAAGATGTGGGACTGCCAGCTATAGGCCGGCAGGAAGCTCAGCGTGCCGGCATTGTTCGAGAACAGCTCGGCACGCACGCCAATGGAGGCAGCATGCTCGGGCGCATAGCGGAAGCGGTTGCCCGCCAGAGCCTGGGGCTGGCCACCGGACGTGTCGTTGAAAGTCGCCATGTTGTAGGCATAGGTGGCGAAAACCTGAACCGCATCGGTGACGGCATAATTGCCCTGCAGCTCCAGGCCATACTGGGTAGCCTCACCGGCATTGGACGGGCCAAACTGCCCGGTGAACGGGTCGAACACGCTTGACTGGAAGTTCTCGTATTCGGAATAGAAGACCGAACCGGAAACCGTACCGCGATCAAGCGTGAGGAAGGCGCCTGCCTCGTAGGAGTCTACAATCTCTGCCGGAGCCGTAGAGAAGAAGGTGGGCGAGCCTGTGTCGAGTGCCAGAACGTCCGGGCGGCGGCCACGCGCATAGGAGACCCAGGTGTTCAGGCTGTCGCTGAGCTGATAGGAGGCCACGAGACGCCAGGTGAAATCACCAAAGCTCGCATCGGCGCTTTGTGTGGTTCCGTTCGGCGTGCCCGGCAGAATGAGGAAGGGCGCGAAGGTCACGCGGTTGGCGCCGCCAATATTATTGCCGTAGCCAGAGGTACGCTTGTCCTCATCGGTATAGCGCAGACCGGCTGTGAAGCTGAGCCGGTCTGTTGCCCGCAGCGTGATCTCGCCAAACAGGTCAACGGCTTCCGTGCGGCCCGAATTGCTCGCCTCCTCGCGATAGGTGCCAAGCGGCACGAAACCCATCCCGCCGGAGAGCGCTGCGATGGAAAAGCCGAACGGGCTGGCAAGATCGGTGATGGCCGAAACGGGAACGCCAAGCGCACCGGCCACAAGGGCAGGATCACCGAACGCGCCGGTGGAGACAAAGAAGGCCTGCGCCACCCCTTCGTTGACGATCAGGGGAATACGCTGCGTACCGGACTCATAGAACCAGGTGCCTCCCAGGACAGCGGCTACCCGGGCACCGGCATCATAGGTCAGGCGGAATTCCTGGCTGGTCTGCCGGCCGCGTGCATCTTCAGCGATATTGATGAAGCCAAGGCCGGCGCCGATCGGATCGAAAACCTCGACTGAATCAAACTCGCGATAGCCGGTGATCGAGCTTAGGGTCCACGCATCGCCAAGCGGATATTCGGCCAGAGCCGTCACACCCCAGACCGTACGGTCCAGACCAAGGCCCTGATCGTTTTCAAAGCCCGGGAAGGTGAATAGCGCGGCCGGCGTATACGGGCTGGTGTCACCGCCCGGAGGGGCAATAATGCCGGATTTGAATGAGGTGCCGGGTCCATTGTCTTCCTGATAGTTGCCGATCAGGTCAAAGCTGAACCCGTTATCGAGCCGGGCGGAGAAAACAGCGCGCACCGCGCTCACATCACGGCCCTGCAGAGTGCCGCCCAGCAGATTGTCGATATGGCCGTCGCGGCTGCGGTGCACACCGGCCAGGCGCAGGCCCAGACCTTCGCCGAGCCCGTAATTGACGTGTCCGCCAATCTCGCGCTGCTCGTAATTGCCGATCGCGCCATAGGCGGACGCCGAAAACTCATCCTCGGCCTTGTTCTGGATCAGGTTGATGCCACCAATGAGCGCGCCACGGCCGAACAGGGTCGGCTGCGGACCTTTGGCTACTTCGATGCGTTCCACGTCGAACAGTTCGACATAGGAGCCGCGCGAGCGGGTGATGGAGATGCCGTCCTGGAAGATCGCCACGCGCGATTCCGCATAGGTGTCACCGCTATCGGTGGTGATGCCGCGCAGCGAGTAGCCGGTATTGTTGGGGCTCTGCTCCTGTACGACAAGGCCGGGCGTGAAGGCGGCCATGTCTTCCAGATTGCGGATGTCGAGCCGGTCGATCAGCTCCGCATCGAACGCGGTGACGTTGACCGGCACCTCGGCAAGGGATTGCTCCCGGAACTGGGTGGTGACACGGATGACCTCGACCGGCTGTGCGGTCTCGCTCGACTCAGCAAAGGCCGGAGCGGATACCGCGCCCAGCGCAACCGCCGACATGAGGACAGATTTACGGATCATGATACTGGCTCCCTCGCCCAAAGCGTGCGGCAGGCTTGCCGCGTCAGGGAACGGCTGCTACGCCGCAAATGTGACGTGGCTGCTGCAAACGGGTTACAGATTTTTGATGCGCTGCAGCAGGCCACTGGCGCGTTGCACAAAAAGCACGCACGCCGAGCGGTTAGCCGGGTAAAATTAGAGATATGCAACAAGATGATAGCCGCAGCATAACAGCCACCGGAGAAGATGCCGGTGAGCGGCTGGACCGCTGGATGGCGGCGCAATGGCCGGAGCTCTCACGCTCGCGCTGCAAGGCGCTGGTGGAGGCAGGCGCCCTCCGCGTCAATGGCGAGGTGATGACCGACCCTGCAGCAAAGCTGCGTGAAGGGCATGTCTACACGCTGACCATGCCGCCGCTGGAACCGGCCGCGCCCAAGCCGGAGAATATCCCGCTCGACATATTGCACGAGGATGACGATCTGATCGTCATCAACAAACCGGCAGGCCTGACCGTCCATCCCGGTGCCGGCGCGTGGACGGGCACGCTGGTCCATGCACTGCTTTATCACTGCAAGGACAGCCTCTCAGGTATTGGCGGGGTGGAGCGGCCCGGCATTGTCCACCGGATCGACAAGGATACGTCCGGCGTTCTGGTTGTTGCCAAGAACGATATCGCCCATCGCTATCTCTCCAAACAGTTCGCGAAACACACGGTTGAGCGCGCCTATCTGGCCTTCACGCGCGGCGCGCCCCGTCCGCGCTCCGGCACGGTGGCCACCCGGCTTGCCCGCTCCACGCGTGACCGGCTGAAAATGGCGGTGCTGAAGTGGGAAAGCGCAAACGGCAAGGAAGCGATTACGCATTACCAGGTGCTGGAAATTTTCGGACAGGAAGCCAAGGCCCCTATCGGCACGCCGCTCGCCGCCCTTGTCGAATGCCGGCTGGAAACGGGGCGTACACACCAGATCCGGGTGCATATGGAGCATCTGGGCCATGCGCTGATCGGTGACCGGGTGTATGGCCCGCAAAAGGCCAGTCAGCTGAAAGGCATTCCAGACCTGCCGGAGATCAAGACGCTGGGCCGGCAGGCCCTGCACGCCTCGGTTCTGGGCTTTGTCCACCCGTCAACGCGCGAGGAAATGGTGTTCGAGACGCCCTTGCCCGATGATCTCAAAACGCTGCATGCAGCACTGAAGCGGGTTTAGGTTTCCCTCACCCGCCGCCGCGCCCTCGACGCGACACCTGACCATCGCCGCGCCCAGAGAATAAACCCGCCCGCCGTTACAAACATGAGAAGGCCATAGATCGCCGCTGGCACCGCATAGGCGACATCGCCCAGCATGCCGACCGCCACCACGATGGCGAGCGTCGCATTCTGCAGGCCGCATTCGAGCGTCAGCGCTATGCGCTGCTTCATCTTCAGCATGACAAGGCTCGCCACCGCAAAGGCGACACCCATGGCCGCCACATTCAGGCTGAGCGCAATAAAGCCTGCTTCCGCGAAGCGGCTGGCCATTTCATCCCGGTCGGCGATGAGCGTCGCCAGCACGACAGCGGTGAAAACAATCCCGGACAGCAGCCGTGAATGGCGGTCCAGAGCGTTGGCGATATTCGGCGCGAACTGGCGGATGGCCATCCCGATACCGACCGGCACCACGGTCAGCAGGAAAATCACCAGCCCTGTCGTGACGAGGCCCACCGATGGCGCCTCCGGCCCCATGAACAGGGCGAGCGCAATCATCAGCACAACCGGCACGGTGAACATGGAGGTCAGGCTGGTCAGCGCCGTCAGCGAGATCGACAACGCCACATCACCACGCGCCATGTGGGTGAGCAGATTCGATGTCGTGCCGCCAGGGCACGCCGCCAGCAGGACGATGCCCACCTTCAGAACCGGCGGGGCCGGCAGGAAGGCAACGATCGCCATCGCGAGCAAGGGCAGCGAAATATACTGCAGCACCGCGCCCACCAGCAGCGCTTTGGGCTTCGTGAATATGCGCCGGAAATCAGCCGGCGTCAGTCCGACGCCCAATGCCAGCATGATGAAGGCCAGGGCGAGCGGGAGGAGAATCTGTCCGATAAAGCTGTCCATGCGGGGACGTTAGCCGCCGCCGCACAGATTCGTCACCTGCCAATCCTCACACAGAACAGATAGCACCCCGTGCCGGGACAATATGGTTTACCAGCGGTTCACTCGAAGCTGCGCATAGCAGTATGCAAAGCAGGAGAATTTCACATGAGCATTCGCGTCAAGATCATGGCCGCTGTGGGCGTGCTGGGCATTGTATCGGTCATTCTGGCCGGTCTCGGCATCCAGAGCATGCAGGCCTACAATACCCGCGTTGCCGCCTATGAGAACGCCGCTACGCGCGCCTATTATGGCGAACATCTCAACCGGCTGGTAACCGGCGTGGTGATGGAAGCGCGCGGCATCTACGCGTCGCGGACCACCGAGCAGGCCACACCCTTCGCGCAAGGCCTCATGCGGCAGCTGGACGATATTGACGCCCTCCTTGATCAATGGAGTGCGGCCATCCCGGGATCCGGCGAGGACCGGGTGCTGTTCGAAGCGGTCCGTTCCCGCACCGCCGAGTTCCGTGCCTTCCGTGCGGAAACGGCGCGCCTTGGCACCGATGTCGATCCGGCGCAAGCCAATATCCAGGGCAATAATGATGCTAACCGTTCGAACCGGCGGGCCTATCAACAGGAAATCGATGCCGTTGTGGACCGGGACCGCGCGCAGCTCGACGCCATCGAGGCGGAGCTTGCCAGCTTCTACCGTACGCGTTTCATCATGCTGACAGGCATTGCTATTCTGGGGGTCCTTGGAGCTCTGGGCTTTGCGCTTTATGTCGCCATCTTCCAGGTCAGCCGCCCGCTCACCAGGGTAACGGATGTTCTTGAACAGGTGGCAGGCGGCGATCTCACGGTCGAGGTGCCGGCGGTCAAGACGCGTGACGAAATCGGCCAGCTCTGGTCGACAGTGGGTGTGCTGCGCACGGCACTGGCCGATGCCGAGGCGCTGAAAGCCGAGCAGGAACAGACCGAGGCGCGTCAGCGCGAGATGCAGCGCCAGATGATGATCGAGACCGCTGACCGGTTCGAAGCCGAGGTGGGCAGCCTGCTGACCGATGTGATCCAGGCCGCCTCCCAGGTTTATTCCTCTGCCGGCATCGTTGACACGAATGCTACGCGCACTACCGAGGAGTCCAGTTCGGCGGCAGCCGCGTCGGAGGAAACCTCCGCCAATGTGCAATCTGTAGCGTCGGCATCGGAAGAGCTGTCCGCATCCATCCAGGAGATCTCGCGCCAGATTTCAGAGGCGTCAGCCCTTATCGGCGAAGCAGTGGGCCAGGCCCGCGCGACCGACGCCGATGTACGTACGCTGGCGGACAATGCCAGCAAGGTCGGAGAAGTCGTCACGCTCATCCAGGGCATTGCCGAGCAGACCAATCTTCTGGCGCTCAACGCCACTATCGAGGCGGCACGGGCCGGAGAGGCTGGCAAAGGGTTCGCCGTGGTGGCCAATGAGGTGAAAGCGCTGGCAACACAGACGGCCAAGGCGACCGGCGATATCGAGGCACAGATGACGGCCATCGAGGCGGCCACCGGCCATGCGGTGGAACGCATTGCCGACATCGTCAAGCGCATCGGCGATCTCAACACGCTGGCGGGCGGGGTAGCAGCATCAGCCGAGCAGCAAGGTGCCGCAACCGGCGACATTGCCCGGGCCATTCAGGAAGCAGCGGCTGGTGCCAGCCAGATCGCGTCGACCATCGAGGCGCTCAACCAGATTTCCGACGGAAATGCGCAAGCCTCCGGCGCGCTGCTGGAAGCCTGCAAGACGCTCAACTCGCGGTCTGAAGAGCTGAAAGGTCAGATGACCCGCTTCGTGTCAGGCATCAAGGCAGCCTGAGGCTGCCTGAAGGCTTTCGCGGCTAGAAGATCACGATATAGGCGATCACGATGCCTATGACTGCCAGCACGACCCCGCCGACCAGAGCGTGGCGCGTCATGTGATTGGGAGCCGGTTCGCCCTGACGGGCTTCGGTTTTCTTCTTCTCGATCATGGCGCGTCTCCTCTATTGCGGACAGCAAGTGCTGGGCAGGCCTCGCGGGCCGTCCAGCGGTTGCATACCCTGATAACGCGCAACCAGAAATCCGGTTCCGTTGAAAGCCGGTCTCAGACAGCCCTGCCCATGACCCAGTCGCAGTAAACATTGCCGCCAACGTCAAAGCTTCGCTCGCCCAGCGCCTCGAAGCCGGCACGGCCGTAGAAGGCCAGCGCCCGCTCATTGCCCTTGTAGACGCCAAGCACCACGTTTGTGCGGCCGCTCTCGCGCGCATGTTCGAGCGCCGTGCCGATCAGCCTGCGGCCAAGGCCCGATCCGTGCAGGCGCGACAGCACATAGATGCGCTTGATCTCGATATCCTTCGGACCGGTCGGGACCGGCAGGTCGGGCGATGCCAGATGGAGGTAGCCGACCGGCGCAGCACCGGGCGCCATCTCGGCAAGCCAGAGAGCCTGCGCGCTGTCTGCAAGGGCCCGCGCATAAACTTGCGGCGTGTGGCGTTCCTGACAGTGACGCACGATGCCCTGCCCGTCGACAATGCCTGCGTAGGATTCCAGGAAGCTTGCCGCCCCGACCAGGGCCAGCGCAGCCTCATCGCCCGGGACCGCCCGGCGGATGGCAATAGATGGCGCGTTCATGGGGCCAGCGATACCGGCAGAATCGCACATCTGGCAAGCCAGCCTTTCTGAAACGTCACGGGACAAATCCGGGCCGGTTTCATATTCTTGACGTGAGAGGTGAGGATTTCTTCACCGGCTGCCTCTCGCATCGGGCCTGCTGCCACCCTAAATGGACTGTTGCTGCGCCGCCGGATGGTGGCGCGGCGAAACGGGGGCGGCAGCCCGTGCGTTGGTTTGAAGACCTGTACGCGCTGCGCGCCAAGGGAGGAGTTTGAACATGAACGCCATGCGTCTGGCATCACTGTCGCCCGAAGGCGGGCTGTCGCGCTATCTCACCGAGATACGCAAATTTCCGATGCTGGAAAAGGATGAGGAATTCATGCTGGCCAAGCGCTGGGTCGAGCATGAGGACTCCGAAGCCGCCCACAAGCTCGTCACCTCCCACTTGCGCCTCGTGGCCAAGATCGCCATGGGCTATCGCGGCTATGGCCTGCCGATTGCCGAGGTGATTTCCGAAGGCAATGTGGGCCTGATGCAGGCCGTCAAGAAATTCGACCCCGACAAGGGTTTCCGGCTTGCCACCTATGCGATGTGGTGGATCCGCGCGAGCATACAGGAATATATCCTGCGCTCCTGGAGCCTCGTGAAAATGGGCACAACGGCCGCGCAGAAGAAGCTGTTCTTCAACCTGCGCCGCATGAAGAGCCAGATGCAGGCCCTTGAAGAAGGCGATCTGCACCCCGACCAGGTGGAGACGATCGCCACCAAGCTCGGCGTGACCAATGATGATGTGATCTCGATGAACCGGCGCCTGTCAGGCCCGGATGCGTCCCTGAACGCGCCGATGCGCGTCGATGGCGACGCAGAGTGGCAAGACTGGCTCTCCGACGATGAGGCCGAGGGCGCAGAAGACAGCCTTGTGGAAAGCGACGAGTTTTCTGCCCGGATGACGCTTCTGCAGGAAGCCATGGGCGGGCTCAATGAGCGTGAGCGCCACATTATCGAGGAGCGGCGCCTGGCGGAGGAGCCCAAGACGCTGGAAGAGCTTGCGGAAGTCTACAATGTCAGCCGCGAACGCATCCGCCAGATCGAGGTGCGCGCCTTTGAGAAATTGCAGACCGAGATGAAGCGCCTCGCCGAAGAACGTGGACTGGTGGCGGCCTAGCTTATCACCGCTACGAGATCGCTGGCGGACGCCGCGAGGCGGGCATCGCGCGTCAGCAATGGCATGTCCAACACCTCTGCCAGAGCAACGTAGGAAGCGCCATAGGCGGAAATCGCGTGTCTCAGCTCCCATATCCGGGGCAGCAGAAAATCGTGCGGATACCGCCGCAGGGGGAAGCCCGCGAGATCGGCAAGGGCGTCTGCGCCGACACTGGCGGAAATCTTTCCGCTCAGCGCAAACTTACGGATCACCTGCGCGGCTTCCACATCGATCAGGTGGGGCGCATGGAGGCTGGTGCCCGACTCGAACATTAGCGCCTCAAGCTGCGAAGCCGCAGGAGACCTCAGCAGTACTTCCAGCAGCGCCGACGCATCAACAATCATCCCGCGCGGTCGCGCTCTGCCCTCACCGCAGCGGCAATGTCAGCATCGGCTGCGAGAGGAGGCCTCGCGTGAAGCCGGGCGCGCAATTCCTCAAGGCTTGGCCGCTCGGCCAGCTGACGCAGCTCAGCAAGCAGGTAGTCGGAAAGCGACATGCCAGCGAGTGCCGCGCGCGCTTTAAGCGTGCGGTGCAGCGCATCGGGCACATTGCGTATCTGGACCATCACCGTCATGTGATAAACATACTTGCATGTGCATCACATGTAAATCGCGCCGGAAACTGACCCTACCCGGCCGCCTCCTGCTTGCGCCTGACGATACCCACCGCAAGGCAGAACTGCGCCGCGAAATAGGTGATCCACACGGCCACGCCGCCCCAGTCCAGCCCGTCAAAGACAAGCACCTCGCGGAACAGCCGGGCGGCAATCAGGCTGTCGGAGATCAGGAAAAGCAAGGCACCGGCGACTATCAGCCGGGGGCCGCGCACCAGGCCTGCGGCAATCACCATGAGAAGAATGATGCCAAGATAGGCGCTGGCGGGGACAAAAAGCTCGCCCATGCCCGGGCGCAGCCATACAAACATGGCGATGCCAAAGGCCAGCAGGGCCGCGGCCAGCACCAGCCCGTCCCTGCGCCAGCCATTCTTGATGATGAACCCCGTAAAAATCGCCAGATAGACCAGATGGGCCACACCGAAAAACCCTATGCCGGCCTGCATGGCAGGCGGGTTCAGGGCAAGGGCGAAATCGCCGCCTGCCGAGAGGAGGAGAGCAAGGGCCAGCACGAACGCCTTGCGGAAGGCGGCGTACATGGCAAGCAGGATGATCCCGCTGACCTTCACCAGGGCGATCTGGCCGCCGCCCGCCGTCACCTGGTCGAGCACCAGGAATACCAGGGCGGCAAACACCGCCACACCGAGATAGGCCGGACCTGTCCATTCAGGGATCAGCGGACCGGTTTCGCGATAGCGGTTGGCGGATGAAAACTCGTCACCTTGCTCGGACATGCAGATCAACTCCATAGGGTGTTTGGCCTCGGCCACGCGATCAGGCTAGAACAGCTTCGCCTGCGCCAGAACCCCCCTTCGGCGCAAGGCCCGTTAACCCGGCCCGCATGTCCTCCAAGGGAGACACCCCCATGTCGCCTCGCGCCAGCGCTCGACCCGTCCTGCAGGCTCTCGCCGTCGCGCTGGCCCTGTCGGGAGGAATAGCCGCCGCGCAGGATGCAGAGCTTCCCGGCGCTCTGGCCGAGTTGCTGCAAGCCGCCAACGAACAGGGAGCGGCAGACTTCACGCGCGCGGTCCAGCTGATCGCGCTCACGCGTCCGGCAGACGAGATAGTACGCGCCGCCGAAGCGCTGGGACGCGGCAATGCGGCCCGCCGCGCACTCGGCCTGGAGCCCGTCCTGCTAGCCGAGGAGGCGGCGCGCGCAGCCGCCGTGGAGATGGAAGAGGATGAAGAGGACGGCAAGGATGACGGTCTTGAGGACGACTCTTCCGGCCTCGGCAGTACGGTCGTCGCTGCGCCCATGTCGATCGCGCGTACACTTGCCAATGGCCGGTTCGAGCTGTGGGAAGGGCGCGCGAGCCTCGGCATACGCTTTGATTCCGGCAATACGGCGCGCGAGGACTACACCTTTGCGCTGCAGGTCCGCCGCGAGCTCTCCGGCTGGGGGTTTCAGGGCGATATAGACTACGCATACTCGGAGGTGAACGGCACAATAGGGCGTGACAATTTCCGCACCCGGCTGCGCGGCGAGCGCGAGGCTGGCGAGCGCTTCACCTATTTTGCTGCCGCCGACTACGAACGCGACCGTATCGCCAGCTTTGACTGGACAGCCTTCGCGGGCGTTGGCGCAGGTTACCGCGTGCTCACAAGACCTGGCCGGACGTGGATATTGCGGGCCGGTCCCGGCATCCGGATGCTGGCAGAGCCGGGCAATGGCACGCAGACGGTAGGCGCGCTGGATATCGGCTCGGATGTCGCGCTGCAGCTGACTGAATCGCTCAACTTCACATCGGAAACGAGCGTGCTGGTCGCCGATACCAGCCGTATCGATCAGCTGTTCGGCCTCACCACCGATCTCAACGAGCTGTGGTCAGTGCGGCTGCAATACCGGTACCGGTACGAATTCGAACCCAATCCCGGATTTGAGAAGGGTGATAGCCGCACCGACATCTCGATCGTGCGGGAGTTCTGACACGCCGGGTTTACCCGCCAGACTTGATTGCGACAGGCGCGCCCGGCTTTCCGGGGCCTTGCGGGCGTACGCCGCCTGCGCCAATTCGCCCTGCCGCGAAATCATCGAGCAGATGCGCCCAGCGGCTGGAGCGCGACGAAATATAGATGAACGGGCCGTCCGGATTGCTGCGGAAATTGGAGTCCGTGGCAATGATCTGCCACTCGCCATTCTCATATACCATGAAAGGTGAGCCGGAATCGCCGCGTGTCGTGTCGCAATCATGGGAAATCGTGTCATCGGGATAGGCGATCAGGATGCGGCAATCCTCATTGCCTGACAGATTGCTGCCGGTATCCCAGGAGTATCCGGCCTGCCAGATGCGCGCACTCTGGACCTCACGCTCGCTGCGGTCTGCAACTATGTCGAGAACGCCCACATGGCCGAGTTCGTCACCCAGCGGCTGGTCGAGGCGTAACAGGGCCCAGTCCGTACCATCGATCTCGTCGGTCTGGCTGAAGCGCTGGCTGTCCCATTCTTCATCGATCAGATGATCGACGACACGGGCCGTGCGCGGGCCGCCGGGAAGGGCGAACCCTGTGGTGAACACGCCGCCGGCATAGAGCTGACCCTCGCTATGGATACAGTGGGCAGCCGTGGCAATGACATTGGGCGCCACGAGCGTGGCCGTGCAGGTGCCGCCCCGGTCAGCCTGGATCGTGCCGATAACGCTCCACGGAAACTGCGCCGTATCCATCATCACACGGTCATCATTGCCGAAGAAATGGTCGTTGATCGTCAGGGGCCGGTGACGGCCTCCGCAATCCGAACGGTCGGTGCGCGCGGGGCAACGGCCCGTGCCCGTCCCGGGTTCATCGCAGACGCCGTCAAAGGCGAACTCGCAGGAATCATTGCGGAAGCGCAAGTGGGTGACATCACCGCAATCGGTCACGTCCGTGCCTTGCGTGCACGCTCCGGTGCCGAAGCCCGGCTCGTCACACTCCCCGTCATTGGCCCAGCGGCAGCTATCGTCTTCCTGGCCGGAAACGATACGCCAGCAATCGGAATAATCCGTGCCCGCGGTGCACGCGCCCGTCCCGATACCGGGATCATCACACTCGCCATCATTGGCGTGGCGGCAGGAGTCGTCGCCCGTATAGCCAGCTGGTCCCGCCCCGCCCGGCCGCTGCGGCGCGGGTTTCTGGAATTGCTGAAGTATGCGGGTGTAGTCACGCGAGGTCAGGATGGTCGGATCGGAGAGCGTGGCTTCGGGCGCCCCGGGCCCGTTCGCACCTGTTTCAGCGCGATCCTGATACGCCGCAAAAGCCGAAATGGCGATTCCCGCCGCCAGCGCCACAGCGCCCAGAAAAGCCCGCATATTCTGCAATCCCCTCAATACGGCGCGATGCCGGCCTCGCCCCTTGCATCGCACACCCGCAAATCATAGCCACCTGACCATGACCGACAGGGCAAAGGCAAGCATTGTATTGGGGGGTTAAATGCCTACAGGTATAGCCGGCCCTCGACAAAGAGCCGCGCGCGGCCTTCAAGGCCCACACGGCCGTCTGCCGGAGCTGCAGATCCGGCTTTCACGATCAGATGTCCGGGGCGCGGTCCGGTCTGGCGGGCACTAAGGACATCCTTGCCCAGCCTTTCCGCCCAGAAAGGAGCCAGCGCGCAATGGGCCGAGCCGGTAACGGGATCCTCGTCAATGCCGATCGCCTGAGCAAACAGGCGGGAGACGAAATCGCTGCCCGTGCCGCCCGCTGCCGTGACGCTCCAGAGTGCGCCGCTTTCCTTCAGACGGCGCATGTCCGGCGACAGGGCGGCGACGGTCCTGGCGCTGTCAAACACTGCGAGATACCACGGCCAGGGCTCCGCCCGCACCAGCTCGAAGACCTCCACAGCACCCACGCCGAGGCCGTCAATGCCGTCGGGCCGGTTCTCCAAGCGCTTTACGGCAATAGCGGGAAAATCCATGGCGTAAAGACCCGGCGTGGCAGTGCGCGTCACACTCATGGGTCCGGAGCGGGTCGAAAAGCTTGCCACGTCCCCTGCCACGCTGCCATTGCCAAGAAGCCATGCCCCTGCTGCGAGCGTTGCGTGCCCGCAGAAATCCACCTCGGCACCCGGAGTGAACCAGCGCAAGCGCCAGTGATCCGCGCCGTCGGCCAGCAGATAGGCGGTCTCCGACAGATTGTTGGAGCGCGCTATCCCGGCCAGGGTTTCGTCATCAAGCTCGTCCTCCAGCGCAACTACAGCAGCCGGATTTCCGGTATGCGGGGCATCACCGTCACAAAAGGCATGCAGCTCTGCAAAGGGCAGCTTTGTCGTCATGGACGCGATATGATTGCCCGGTCCGCGTTGGCGGGCACGGGCGCTTCGGCATAACGGGTGAGATAGTCGAGCACGTCCTGCGCATTGCGCTCACGCGCGGTGCGCCATTCAGCCGAGGTGCCGGTATTGATGATCTCGCCATCGGCTGTGGTGATGATCACGGTCGGCACACCTTCCAGCCCGTCCATGCCAAAACGGGCCACTACATCCATATTGCGCTCATACCGGCCGACATCGACCGCGACGATCTCGTAATGCGCATCGGCGTATTCACGCACCGGTTCCAGCTCAAGCATGCCGGCAAATATCCGGCAGTCCGGGCACCAGTTTCCGCCGAACTTTACCAGCACCCGCGTGCCGCGTTCCGCGGCACGCTCATAGGCCGCATCCAGCTCGCCATGGGCGTCGGCCTCGGCGCTGTAAGGCGCATCAATGGCGGTTATCTCAAGACTGGACAAATCCGTTTCCTCAGGCTCGGGCGAGCAGGCGGCGACACCCAGCATCATCAGTGAAACACAAGTGGCGGCAAGACGCATAACCGTTCCTTTCATGCCCTTTTCTCTCCTGCAAGTTAGGGCGCCCTGCCCGGCATGACCATCGGCGTTCGCGTTTAGCTGCCCTGAAGGGGCTGCGCAGCTGTGCTGTGGCGCGGATCAAGATTGCCCATTGTCTCCGTTCAGCCAGTCGCCCAGCCGTTGCCGCCCGTCGCGGGCCGAGAGGGCGATACGCCGCAAGACCTGTGCACGGACAAGGCCGGTATCCACCGGTCCCAGCCCGGCCGAGCCATCGGCCAGCGCTGCCAGAAGCGCGCTCTTCAGCGTCTGGAAGGCCTTCTCGGTATCCGCTGCGGTGTCGGCGAAGGTTTCGCGGTCTGCGGCCGCTGCAAGGCTGGCGCGCACCTGGTCGTCTATCGCCTGCCAGGCGGGTTTCAGGGCCGGTCCCGTGCGCGGCGCAGGCAGGGCCTGCAACTGCGCGCTCGCCTGCAACACCTCCTCGGCATGCTGGATCACGCGCACAAGGTCTGCCAGCACCTTGCCGCTTTGCGGGGCCAACGTGGTTTGCGTCAACCTGTCTATGAAGTCGCGGATGGCGTCTGCCAGATCGGACAAGGCGTCGTGGCGGTGGTCCGGCCCCGCGCTGCGCCTGCCCGGCGCGGCAAGGCGCGCGGCGGCAAGATCAAGCGCCAAGGCATGCAGACGCCAGCACTCCAGTGCGAGGGAGCGCACCGCCAGGGCCGGTGTCTGCAACAAGTTGGAATCGAGAAATTCCGGGCGGGAGAGCGCTTCGTCCGGCGTACCGAACAGACCTGCCAGCCAGCGCGTGAGGCGCGGGGCGAGCGGCAGGATGAGCAGCACGCCCAGCACGTTGAACAGGGTGTGGAAAGCGGCGAGCCGGCCCGGCGTGTCATCCACCAGATGCGCGCCGTCCAGCACGCCTTCGGAGGCCCACAGAAGCAGTGGCAACAGGGCCAGCGCCGCGAGCGCCGTCACCGCATTGAACGCGACATGGGCCATCGCCACGCGCCGCGCGGCCGGTGTCGCGCCGATGGTCGCCAGCAGCGCGGTGGAGGTGGTGCCGATATTGGCGCCGATCACGGCCGCCGCCGCCAGCGGCAGCGGCACAGCGCCGCCCGCGCTCGCCGACAGGGTGATGGCGATGGCGGCGCTGGAGGACTGGGTGAGCGTGGTCAGCAGCGCGCCAACGAGAACAAACACAGGGATGGCGAATATCCCGGCCTCCTCCAGGTTGAGGGCCGCGATTTGCGGGGCAAGGCCGGAAAAGGCCTGCTGCAGCAGGCCGACGCCGAGGAAAAACAGGCCGAAGCCCGCAACCGCCTGCGCCGCGCCGCCAAGCCTGGGGCGGGATTTGAGCGCTAGCCCGGCTATCATCCCCAGCCCGATCAGCGGCAGGGCGAGCGCGCCCCAGTCAAGCTTCAGGCCCACTTGCGAGACCAGCCAGCCCGTCATCGTGGTGCCGACATTGGCGCCGAACACGACCCAGATCGCCTGACCCAGCGTCAACAGGCCGGCGTTCACAAACCCTATCGTGGCCACGGTTACCGCGCTGGAAGACTGCACCGCAGCGGTGATGAACGCGCCCGCCACGAGGCCGCGCGCGCGAGTGCGCGTCCACGCGCCCAGAATGGATTTGAGCGCATCGCCGGCAGCGGTTTTGAGTCCGTCCGTCATCAGCGCCATGCCGAGAAGAAAGAGACCGAGGCCACCGAGCAATGGCGCGAGAATGCTTGTCATCGTGCGTTGGCGGCCTTCCGCTTATTCCCGATACGGAAGGATTAGCACTGTGAGCGGGTGAGGGGGAGGGGTGGTTCTCGCTCGAATGGACCAACACCCCCATCCCCGCCGGCCTCCCAGTCTGGACCGCGCATACTCTACACCCGCAGACACCGAAGCGGTATCCAGACAATCAAACGGGACGAAACACGCAGGCGGGGAATGCGTTGCGAAACTAAAAAACTCTGGGTTCCGGGTCTCGCCGCAGGCTCGCCCGGAATGACGAAGGGGGAGGGCAATGCGGGTGATAGCGTGGTGGGGGGGGTGAAGAATGTATCCCGGGTCAAGCCCGGGAACCCGGTTGAGAGGTGCGGTGATAAACACCGGGTCCCCGGCCCCTGAGCCGGGGTCCAGAGATCATAGCGCAGAGACAGTGGATACAGCTCTGGGTTCCCGCCTTCGCGCGAACGACGAGAGGTTGGATGTCCCAGATGCGTTTCACCGGCGTAAGCCGGTGCCCAGTCTTTTCTGATCCCGGCTCGGGGGCCGGGAAAACGAAGGGTGGTGGACAAGGGTTTGAGATCCGGAAGAACAAAAGAATGGTCCCCGGCTCACAGGCCGGGGACCCGGTATGGTTGGCTATTGGAAAAACTTGCCAGGTTCCCGGCCAAGCGAAGCGCAGAGCCGGGAGCCGGAGATCATAAGGCTCAGTCAGTTGCCAATCAGCTCTGGGTTCCGGCCCGCGGGAACGACGAGGTGGGACTATAACCCGGCCAGCAAAAAAGGGCGGGTTGCCCGCCCCTTTTCAGTACTGGATAGGCCGTAGCCCCTACTCGGCCAGTTCGGCCTGTGTCGGCAAAGTACGCTTTTTCGAGACCCAGTTGTCGAAGTTCGACCACACGCCGTCATCGCCGTGCCAGTCGCCCTTGGTCGCGCCCTTGGAGTATTCGGTGGCGCGCGCCTCGAAGAAGTTGGCGTGCTCCACCCCGTTGAGGATCTCGGTCAGCCAGGGCAGCGGGTGCTCCTTGGCGCCATAAACGGGCGGGAGTTTGAGCTGTTGCAGGCGCCAGTCGGCGATATAGCGGATATACTGCTTGATATCGTCCGGCGTCATGCCTTCCACCTCGCCGGCTTCAAACGCCAGCTCGATGAACTTGTCTTCAAGGCTCACCACCGTCTTGCAGCAATCGATGATGTCGTCCTTGACGGATTGCGTGTAAGCGCCGGTTTCCTCGGCGAAGGTGTGGAACATTTTCATCATGCCCTCGCAGTGCAGCGATTCATCGCGCACCGACCAGGACACGATCTGGCCCATCCCCTTCATCTTGTTGAAGCGCGGGAAGTTCATCAGCATGGCAAAGCTGGCAAAGAGCTGCAGACCCTCGGTAAAGCCGCCAAACACCGCCATGGAGGTGAGGATGTCGCGGTCGGTCTCAACCCCGAACTTGCCGAGATAATCGTGCTTGGCCGACATCTCCTGATACTCCATGAAGGCGGAGAATTCGGTGTCGGGCATACCAATGGTCTCAAGCAGCAGCGCATAGGCCGCGATATGGACCGTCTCCATGTTGGAGAAGGAAGCCAGCATCATGCGCACTTCAACCGGCTTGAAGAGCGGCATGTAGTTTTCCATGTAGTTCGCGCCCACCTCCACATCAGACTGCGTGAAGAAGCGGAAAATCTGGGTGAGCAGATTGCGCTCGCCATCGGTGAGCTTAGTCGCCCAGTCCTTGCAGTCCTCGCCCAGCGGCACTTCTTCGGGCAGCCAGTGCACCTGCTGCTGGCGTTTCCAGTACTCATAGGCCCACGGATAGCGGAACGGCTTGTAGGCAAAGCTGGGCGTCAACAGGCCGGGGCGGTCGCTGGAAATGATGTGGCCGGTGCTCATGGCGAATGCGGATCCTCTTGTCTGGCGCGTGCCGGGCGATGGTTGGGCGAGATGCTGATTCAGGCAAGGCGCGTGTTTGCCGCGCCGTCAGCGTGAATCACATCGCGCCCCTCCCTCAACATCTAGATATTGTGGTTAAGCGAATACTAACGTCCACCCCTAGTGTGCGCCGGGCGTGAAAATGTGATGAGCATGACGGTGGAAAAGTGGGATTTTTGCTGGTGCTCCGCCCATCACCCGCCTGCGCGGGGACAGGCAAGCCGGGCCATGACAACAATAGACGCGAGTGGAACTACGCGTTTCCCCGACGAAAGTCGGGGCCCAGAAAAAGATGGGGCACCGGCATGCGCCGGTGAAACGCAAATATTGGCCGGTTCAAGGGGTGTGGGTCCCGGCTCGGAGGCCGGGAACCCGGTTTAAGCGCCCGCTCAAACCTTCGAGAAGATCACCGTGCCATTGGTGCCGCCAAAGCCGAACGAGTTGGAGAGGGCCGTGGTGATCTCGGCCTTCGTGGTCTCCGTCACGATGGGAAGGCCATCGAATTCGGGGTCGAGATTGTCGATATTGATCGACGGCGCGATGAACCCGTCGCGCATCATCAGGAGGCAGTAGATCGCTTCCTGCACACCGGCGGCGCCCAGCGAATGGCCGGTCATCGACTTGGTGGCCGAGAGCGCGGGAACATTGTCACCGAACAGCTCGCGCAGCGCGCCCATCTCCTTGATGTCGCCCACGGGCGTGGAGGTGGCGTGCGGGTTGATATAGTCGATTGTGCGCCCGCCCGCCTCGGCAATGGCGTTCTGCATGCAGCGGATCGCGCCCTCGCCCGAGGGCTGGACCATGTCATGGCCATCGGACGTCGCGCCATAGCCGACAATCTCGGCATGGATTTTCGCGCCGCGTGCTTTCGCCCGCTCATATTCTTCCAGCACCAGAATGCCCGCCCCGCCCGCGATGACGAAGCCATCACGGTCCTTGTCGAAGGCGCGGCTCGCGCGCTCAGGCGTGTCGTTATAGCCCGAGCTCATCGCGCCCATGGCGTCAAACAGGTTGGAAAGCGACCAGTGCAGCTCCTCGCCGCCGCCGGCGAACATCACATCCTGCTTGCCCCACTGGATCTGCTCGGCCGCCGCGCCAATGCAATGCAGCGAGGTGGTGCAGGCCGAGCTGATCGAATAATTGATCCCCTTGATCTGGAAGGGGGTGGCGAGCGTTGCAGAACCCGTCGAAGCCATCGCCTTTGGCACCGCGAACGGGCCGATGCGGCGCGGACCCTTGTCGCGCGTGATATCGGCAGCGGTGACAATGGCCTCTGTCGAGGGGCCGCCCGTGCCGACGATCAGGCCGGTGCGCGGATTGGAGACATCGCCCGGCTCAAGGCCCGCATCGGCGATGGCCTGCTCCATCGACATATAGGCCCAGCCTGCCCCTTCGCCCATGAAGCGCATGGCGCGCTTGTCGACATGGTCGGCCGCCTTCACCGGCGGGCGGGCATGCACCTGGCACTTGAAGTTCAGCTCGGCGTATTCGGGCGCGGCTATCACACCGGACTTGCCGGCTTTCAGCGCTGCAGCGACCTTTTCCTTGTCTTCCCCGATGGAAGACACGATGCCTATACCGGTTACGACGACACGTCTCATGCAGACGCTCCTGACTGGTTCATCTCCTCGGGCTTGAACAGGCCCACGCGCAGGTCGGTTGCGGTGTAGATCACCTTCCCGTCCGCCTCGACATGGCCATCGGCAAGCCCGAGCACAAGCTTGCGCATGATGACGCGCTTGAGATCAATCACGTAACGCACATTCTTGACGTCCGGGGTCACCTGGCCGGTGAATTTCACCTCGCCCACGCCCAGCGCACGGCCCTTGCCGGGCGCGCCCGACCAGCCAAGGAAGAAGCCGACCAGCTGCCACATCGCATCAAGGCCCAGGCAGCCCGGCATTACCGGATCGCCCTCGAAATGGCAGGCGAAGAACCAGAGATCGGGATTGATATCGAGTTCGGCGACGACCTGGCCCTTGCCATACTTTCCGCCTTCGCCGGAGATGTGGGTGATGCGGTCCACCATAAGCATGGGGGGAAGCGGAAGCTGGGCGTTGCCGGGGCCGAAAAGCCGGCCCTTTCCGCACTCGATCAGACCATCATAATTGAAGCTGGAAGGGTATTGGGACATGAGAGTTTCTGCCTGATGGGCCATTTGCGAGGCGGGCATGCATGCACGCCAGAGCGGCCAAGGGGTTTGACGGGCGGCGCGCAATGAACCGGCACCGGTTGATTGGCGGCAATCTAGACCGGGCAAAGTCCCTGTGTCTCCCCCTGATGCAGCCGGGCGCGCTAGAGGCCTGCACCGCCTTGCGCGGCTGCCGTCTCCTGCACCGCGCTGCGCGCGCCATTGCAGGGCGGGCCAGCAGCAGACTCAGGGTCCGGCGTAGCGGCCTGCTCATGTGCGTAGGTGCCCCACAGATGGCTCGCGATCACCCAGCCGCGCACGCCGTCGGACTCAAGGCGGCACCAGCCAGAACGGCACCGCTCCAGCCATAAAATCGCGCCGGGCTCTGCCCGCGCCGTTTCAGGCGATTCGACATCGGGGCGCGTGTGCAGCCCGGTTTCCTCGATGACATGCACCGCCCGGCGGCCAGAGAGCGTGCGCCGGTGCATCCAGCTTTCCTCGCCGTGCGGGTCCCGCACGCGGCGCCAGTTTTCCGTCTCGGCGACGATCTGCACCGGCAATCCCTGACGGCGGTAGTCCCAGCGCACCGGATGGCTGGTCGACGGGCCGATACGCCCGCGTACTTCGGTGAATTTCAAGGTCACGAAGCGTGGCACAGGCTGGCCCGATGGCGTGTCGCACGCTTGCGCGAACACAGGCGCAGCCGCCGCGAGCGCGGCGATTCCGGCAATCAGGAACGGGGCGAAAACGGAGCGGATCATCAGGCAGATGAAACTGGCGCGCTGTGGTGAATTCGAGGTTAAGCTTGGCGCCGGTACTTGCTGGCCCATGTATGCTGACGGACATTGAAAAACGGAGAACCCCATGCTGCGCACACTCACCACCACGCTTGCCGCCAGCCTTGCCCTGACTGCCGGGGCTATCGCCCAGGAAAACGGCTTTCAGACGACCGAGCTGGAAGACGGCATCTACATGATCGCCAATGACCGGGCGGGCAATGTGGGGCTTATCGAGGCGGGCGATCATCTGATCCTGATCGACACGCAGATGCCGCCTTTCCTCGATGATCTGGAAGCGGCGGTGCGCGGGGCGAGCGGCGGACGCACGCCGACGCTGGTCATCAACACGCATTTCCATGGCGATCATGTGCTCGGTAATGCGCATTTCGCGGCGCTGGGGGCCGGGATCCTCGCCCACCGCAATGTGGCCGAGCGGCTCGCCAACCCGGTCACCAGCCAGCTGACAGGCCGCACGCCGGCGGCGCTGGACGAGGCCTTCCTGCCCGATATCCTCGTCAGCGAGGCGATGATGCTCAGCCGCTTTGGTGTGACAGGCGAGGTGCTGCACTTTGCCAATGCGCACACCGATGGCGATATCATCGTCAATATCGCTGACGCCAATATCATCCATATGGGCGATCTGCTGTTTTCCGGGCGCTACCCCTTCATCGATCTGGATGCCGGTGGCTCGGTGGAAGGGTTCATCGCCGCGCTGGACGAAATCATCGGCTTTAGCGATGACGAGACCCGCTTTATCGCCGGTCACGGCCCGCTATCCACCCGTGATGACCTGATCGCCAGCCGTGACATGCTGATCGAGGGGCGCGCGCGCGTCGCCGCGCTGGTGGAAGAGGGCCATGATCTGGCAGCGATTCAGGAACAAAATCCGCTAAGCGACTTCCATGATGCGTGGAACTGGGGTTTCATCACCACCGAGCGAATGATCTGGACCTTCTATCGTGACATCACCGGCCTCACGCAATAGCCGCAAGCTGCCGCCCTTACGGGTGATGGTATTGCCCATAGGGACAGGGGTGCTGCTGGCGCTCCTGTTCACCCTGCTCATGGAGAGCTGGGTAGCGGGCGCAATTGTCGGCCTTCTGTTTGCCCTTGGCTTTACCGGCGTGCTGGTGATGACGGCGCAAGGGGCAGGCAAGAAGAAGAAAAAGACGCGCTTGCGTTAGGTCACCCCCTCAAAGCACGCACACAGGGCCTCGCGCGCGGCGCTGGCCGGGGCGTCGGCGCGCCAGATCAGGGCCGGGCGCACGACGAGCGCGGAGACCTCTCCCGATAATGGCACCAGAGCGTGCTCGGCGAGAATGCGCGCCATGACGGGCGCAGGCGCGATGAGGATATGGTCAGACACCGCGCAGGCGCGCGCCAGCACGCCATAATCATCGCAGACAATACCCGGCGCGCCCGCATTCCAGCCTAGCGGAAACTGGCGCAGGCGCTCTGGCGGCGTGGCCGTCGCGATGCGGAAATCCTCCAGCGGCGCACCGGCGAGCGCCGGGTGGCCGGGGCGGACGGCGGCGGCAAGGCTCTGGTCTGGCAGAGCGCGCGTGGCAAGGCCCGGATCGGCTTCATCATCACCCCGGTCGGCTACCACAAGGTCCAGTTCGCCGCGCCGCAGACGCTCGATCAGCTCTCCTGCGGCGCCAGAGCGCACGGTCAGGCGCGCAGCGTTGCCAGAGCCATAAAACCGCTTCACAGCGTCAGGCAGCAGGCTGAACGCCACAGCCGGACCGGCGCCAAGCCGGATCAGGCCATCGTCGCCCGAGCGCCAGCGCCTGGCCTCCGCCTCCATATCGCGCGCCTGCTGCACCAGTGCCCGGGCCCGCGGCAGCAGGGCTTCTCCCAGCGCGGTCAGGGTAAGGCGGCGGCCAGACCGCTCAAAGAGCGTTCCGCCAAGCGCACCTTCAAGCTGCGCCAGAGACTTCGTCGCCGCGGGCTGGGAAACATTGAGCACCCCAGCGGCCGCCGTGAGCGTGCCGGAATCGGCGCAAGCGATGAACAGGCGGGCATTACGCAGGGTGAGCATGAGCGCATCATGCCATCTGGTTATACTTCAATCAATTAATTGTATTGGAAGTTATGAATTGGCTCACAGATGGTGGCTTCAAAGGAGCCCCATCCATGTTCGACGAAAAGCTTGTCATTCCGGCCATTTTCATCGGCTTTGCGTGTCTGGAAATCCTGGTAGGGCGGTTCAGCCCGAAGGGCCGCGTGTCCCGCCGCGATGCCGTGATCGAGGGGGTCTCGACGCTGACCATCATCTTGTTGACCGTACCGGCGATCTTCGCGATTGCGCCGATACTGGTGGAGTGGGTGCGGCCCGGCTCTGAAGGCGCTCTCAGCACTCTGCCCTGGTGGGTAATGCTCGCCATTTTGCTGGTCGGCGACGACATGACCCAATACTGGTGGCACCGGGCGAGCCACACCTTCCCCTGGCTCTACAACCTCCACCGCGCGCACCATTCGGGCGGGTATATGAGCGTGCGCATCGCCTACCGGAACAATCTTTTCTACTATTTATTCATGCCGGGAATTTGGGTGTCAGCGGTGCTGGTCCATCTGGGGTTCGGCCCGGTCTATATCGCCTATCTGATCGTCAAGATGAGTGTGATTTTCGGCGCCCATTCCTCATGGCGCTGGGATGAGCCGCTCTACCGGATCAAGGCGCTCTCGCCGCTGATGTGGGTGATCGAACGCACGATCTCCACGCCCGCCACCCATGCCGCCCATCACGGCCTGCACAAGGAGGATGGGGTTACCCACTACAAGGGCAATTACGGCAATCTGCTCTTCTTCTGGGATGTGCTGTTCGGCACCGCCAAGATCACCCGGCGCTATCCCGAAACCTATGGCATTGAAGGGCTGGAGCCGGTCACCGCCGCGCGCGAACTCGCCTGGCCGCTGGTGCGGAAGTAGGCCTACAGCCCCTTCCCCGGCTTGGGCTCTGATGGTTTGAACTCGGCCACCCGCACTTTCGTCTTGTGATCGGCGGGGCCTTTCTTTCCGTCCGGCATCAGGCCGCGATAATAGCCTTTCTGCCATTTTTCCTCTGCCGCTTCCTTGTCGCCGGTTTTCAGGCGGCCGGCAAAATCCTCGCGGCTTTCCCGCCAGTTATTGAGCTGTTCCAGCGTTTTCGGATCGGAGTGAATGGCGCGCAGTTCCGGCGTGATCCGGTCAAACAGATCACGGCGCACGGGGAAGAAATGGGCCACCGCCTCGCCAGCCTCGAAGCGCACCTCGCCGGGCCTGGTAAAGCGCCAGTTCATGGTGAAGGAATAGGGGCTCCAGTCGGTCTCGATCACGCCGGAGAGCGGCGCAATCCCGTCCTTCACGCCATTGACCGGGCCGGTGACCCATGTGTTCCAGCCGGGCGGCGTGCGCAGCAGGAAACTCATCTCGAAGGTGAGGATGCCGGAGCCGAAATTGGTCATCGCGCTGCCCGGCTGGTGCATGGTCAGCGGATCATCGAGGATAACCTCGACATCCTCCACCCGCACCCCGCCATTCCAGCGCGCGGTCAGCCCTGTCGGCGTGAACACCTCCCAGCCATGCTGGTTGGCGACCGCCAGCGGCAGGCAGCGATAGGCAAAGCTTTCGGGCGTATCATCCATCCACTGGCGGCGGCCGGAAGCGGCGCGGATGGTGGGCGCCTGCGCGGCGAGGGGATGGCAGAGGAGTTTCATGGAACGATCAAATCACGAAGCTGCGAAAGAGCGCAGCCTAGCGCGGCCTCCGGAGAGCGGGAAGGCGTATCCCGCACCCTACGCCCTCGCATTTTCGCCCCGATTGGCGTATATCGCGCGGCCATGAGCACGACCCTTGATCTATCGGCCGCCAGGCGGCCCGCCGTGACGCCGTCCCTTGCCGGGATGACGCGCAACCAGATTCGCGATTCCCTCATCGCCACGGGGCTGGTCGACGAGGCAAAGGCGAAGATGCGTTCAGGCCAGATCTGGCGCTGGGTCTATCAGTACGGCATCACTGATTTTGCCGCGATGACGGACATCTCCAAGGAGCTGCGAGAGCGTCTGCCTGAGCATTTCACCCTCGCCCGTCCGCGCATCACTGATCGTCAGGTGAGTGTCGATGGCACGCGCAAATACCTGATCGAGCTGTCACCGGGCGTGGAATGCGAGACCGTGTTCATTCCCGGTGTGGGCCGGTCCGGCGCTCTGTGCGTGTCCAGCCAGGTGGGCTGCACGCTCAACTGCACTTTCTGCCATACCGGCACGCAGGCGCTGGTGCGCAATCTGACCGCCGCAGAGATCGTCCAGCAGGTGCTCATCGCCAAGGATGATCTGGCCGAATGGCCGAGCCGGCTGGAAGACCGCCAGATCACCAATGTGGTGTTCATGGGCATGGGCGAGCCGCTCTACAATCTCGATCATGTCTCTGATGCGATTGACGTGATCTCGGACGGTGAAGGCATCGGCATTGGCCGCCGCCGCATCACGGTTTCCACCTCCGGCGTGGTGCCGAAAATCGAGGAGCTGGGTGCACGCACCAACACCATGCTGGCGATCTCCCTGCACGCTACCAATGACGGCTTGCGCGACGAGCTGGTGCCGCTGAACAGGAAATACCCGATTGCCGAGCTGATGGACGCGATCCGCGCCTATCCTGAGCTTTCCAACTCCAAGCGGGTAACGTTTGAATATGTGATGCTCAAGGGCGTGAATGACTCGCCCGGCGAAGCCAAGGCGCTGGTGCGCCTGCTGCAGGGCATCCCGTCCAAGATCAACCTCATCCCGTTCAACCCGTGGCCGGGCTCGCCTTACGAGTGTTCCGACTGGGCGACGATCGAGCGCTTTGCCGACATCGTGAACAAGGCGGGCTATGCCAGCCCCATCCGCACGCCCAGAGGCCGCGATATCCTCGCCGCCTGCGGGCAGCTGCGCTCTGAAAGCGTGAAACAGCGCGCCAGCGAAAAGCGCCGTCTGGAGAGAGAGGCTACCCAACCCTAGCGCGCTTACCCATATACTCAGGGATCGAATTGCGTAATCTTGTCGCCGTCGAGAGGTTTGGAGCCTGCCATGTCAACCGCTGTAAACACGAAAGATATTGAGCTTCGTGCTGCTTTGCGAATTTTAAGGACGGCATCGCATGCCAGCCGACGCCGTCCGGACTACCTCCACAACCTGCTAGTTGGGATGAACAGTTGGGATGCCAACTATGTTCAGTTGAATTTATACGTAGAATTGGATGAATTCAAATCCTGCAAGTCCGACTGGCAAAGTTTTGCTAGTGACTTTTACGCCTCACTATACAATTCTGTCAATTCCATTGACAGCGGCGCCTCGGATTTCAAAAAAATATTGTCTGTAATGATAAAAAATTACAGTCGGCACTCAGACGCCTCTGAACAGCTTTCGCTTCCATTGGAGCAAGCTGAATGAATGAAGATCATATTGCCGACGCAGACAAGCGCGGCTTAGAGAAATTGAGTGAAGAGCTTTCGGCTGAGACGGGAGAAATCATTACAGCTGAACAACTTGCGCAAAACCCGGCTCTTATGAGCATGATGGAAATGACGACGGGTGCCTATCCACCGCCTTCGATGTTGAGAGACTACAAAGCACTGGACGAAGAGCTGTTCAGAGAAATCGTTCGGGGGGCCGTGGCCCAACGCGACCACCGATTGGAAATCGAACGAGCAGAAGCCGCTCAGTCCCGCAGTCTTCGCAGATGGGGGCAAATATCCCAGTTTGGTCTGGGCTTTTTTGCGTTGGCAATCGCCGCGTTGATGAAGGCTGTTCCGGCTTTTTATGGCATCGATACGGGCTGGGCTGTTCCTGTCGCCATCGCCGTCCTCGGTGTGGGCGGGCTTCCAGCAGCAACTATTATGGCTCGTGTTTTTACTGGGCGGCGTGACAATTAAGCCTGCCACTCGCCCCAGACCCCGTCCGCTCTCCGCCCGCGAGGCGGCGCTGAACGCGTTTCTCACCATGGAGGCTGATGGCACGGCGCTCGATAGCGCGCTTGCCGGTCAACCCGGCTACAAGGCCATGGAGGCACGCGACCGGGCCTTTGCCCGCGCGATTCTCTCCGCCGCGATCCGCCGCCGGGGCACGCTTGAAACCGCGTTCAACGCCTTTCTCGACAAGCCCTTGCGTCCGCGCGAACTGATGGGCCGGACGGTGCTGACCCTCGGCTCTGCCGAGCTTCTGGTCCTGCACACACCGCCCCACGCCGTGGTGGATGGCTGGGTGCGCATCATGGGCGCATCGGAAGACGGGCGGCGCCTCAAAGGCCTGACCAATGCCGTGCTGCGCCGGGTGTCGGAACGGGGAGCGGAGGCGTTCCTCGCCGCTGATCCGCTGACCGACCTGCCAGACTGGCTGCGCGCGCGCTGGTGCGAGATTTACGGCGAGGAGACGGCGCGCGCGATGGCGCTGGCGCGCGCAGGGGCACCACCTCTGGACCTGTCCTGCAAGCCCGGTTTCGATGCTGCAAGCTTTGCCAGCGAAATCGGCGGCACCCTTCTTCCCACCGGCACGGTGCGCAAGGACGGTATTGGCGATGTCACCGCCCTGCCCGGCTTCGAGGCCGGAAACTGGTGGGCGCAGGATGCAGCAGCGGCGCTGCCGGTAAAGCTGCTGGCACCCAAGGCCGGCGAGCGCATCGCCGATATCTGTGCGGCACCGGGCGGCAAGACGCTGCAACTGGCCGCAGCGGGGGCCGATGTCATCGGGGTCGACCGTTCCGAAAAGCGCCTGAAGCGCGTGAGCCAGAACCTCGCCCGTACGGGCCTGAAAGCCGACATCACCGCTGCCGATGCCACAAGCTGGCAGCCGCCGGAGCCACTGGATGCGGTCCTGCTGGACGCGCCGTGCAGCGCGACCGGCACGCTGCGCCGCCGCCCGGATGTGGCCTGGAGCAAGAGCGAGACTGATATCGCCAGCCTCGCCGCCCTGCAGGCAAAGCTGCTCGACAACGCCTTTGCCATGCTGAGGCCCGGCGGGCGGCTGGTCTATTGCACCTGCTCGCTGGAGCCCGAAGAGGGCGAAAACCAGATCGCGGCCTTCCTCATGCGCACGCCCGGTGCCAGCCGGCTGCCAGTCACGGCGGCGGAACTGCCAGGGCTGGCCGATGCCCTCACGCCGGAGGGCGATGTACGCACGCGGCCGGATATGTGGGAGAATGAAGGCGGGCTGGACGGCTTCTTCATCGCACGCCTGGTGAAGCCTGATTAATCCTGACTGGCAGGGCCAGCTTGCCCTTGGCGGGGGGCGCTGATATGCCCGTTACCATGGCGCGCACGGTCAAGATTTCACCTTCCATCCTGTCAGCAGACTTCGCCCGGCTGGGCGAAGAAGTGAAGGCTATCGACGAGGCCGGGGCCGACTGGATTCATGTCGATGTGATGGATGGGCATTTCGTGCCGAACCTCACCATTGGCCCGGCCGTCGTGAAGGCGCTGCGCAGCTGGTCGGAAAAGCCGTTCGACGTGCATCTGATGATCTCGCCGGTCGACCCTTACATCGCGCAGTTTGTCGATGCCGGGGCCGACATGATCACTGCGCACCCGGAAGCGGGCCCGCATTTCCACCGCACCATCCAGACCATCAGGTCCCATGGCGTGAAGGCCGGTGCGGCCCTGAACCCGGCCACGCCTGCCGATGTGCTGGCGCCTGTGATCGAGGAGCTGGATCTGGTGCTGGTGATGAGCGTCAATCCGGGCTTTGGCGGGCAGAGCTTCATCGCCAGCCAGCTCAAAAAGATCGAAAATCTGCGCAGCATGATTGATGCAGCAGGCTCAGACACGCTGATCGAGGTCGATGGCGGCGTGAACCCGCAAACGGCACGCCAGTGCGTAGAGGCGGGCGCGGATGCGCTGGTGGCCGGCTCTGCGGTCTTTGCCGGCGGGCCGGAGCGTTACCGGGCCAATATCGAAGCCTTGCGCGGAGGCTGACACGGCGCCCATGGGCTCTCTCGTCACCAGCCGGGATATCGGTCAGGCCGCCCTTGGCGCGATGCGGCGCGAGTTCTCCGATTTCGCCAATTTCCTGCCGCCTTACCGCATGCTGTCGCTGTCAGCAGGAGGGGGCAGGCGCGCCCTGCATCCACTGGAGCCGCTTCCCGGCGGCGATGCTGCGCGCGGCGGCGCCCTGCTGGCCGGCCGGTTTACGCTGGGCGGCGAGACGCTGGGCGTGCCTGCCGGCGAGAGCGTGTGGGCCCTGCCCACACCGTCCCGCGGTTTTGCTGCGCGCCTTCACAGCTTCGAGTGGCTGCCCGACCTTCTGGCCGTACGCGGGGATGAGCCGAACGAGGCCGCCCTCACCCTTATCGATGACTGGCTGTCATGGTTCGGCCGGTGGAACAGCTTTGCCTGGAGCCCGGCCATTCTCGCCCGCCGGGTGCACATCTGGCTGCAGATCCTGCCATTGCTCGAGAGCGGAGAGGACCGGCGCGCCCGCGACGCCCGGCTTAAAAGCCTCGTGCGGCAAACGGCGAGGCTGCGGCGCGCACTCAAACTTCTGCCCGCCAGCGCCGACCGGATAGACGCCGCCATCACGCTCACGGCTGCTGCCATCAGCCTTGAGCTGGGGCCGCGCGCAAGGCAGGCAGGCGAACGTCAGCTGGTCAGCGATCTGAAATCGCAAATCCTGTCCGATGGCGGGCATGTCAGCCGCGCACCGCTGACAAGCGCCCGCATACTGGCCGCCCTGGTGCAGCTGGATGCGCTGGCGCACGGGCAGGGGCTGACGCTGGACACCGAGATACACCGGGCGATGGACCGGCTGGCGGGCGCGGTGCGCTTCTTCCGCATGGGCCCCAAGGGGCTGGCGTGCTTTCATGGCGGCGGCGAAGGATCGACCCGGCTGATCGAGACCGCGATGCGCGGGCGCGAAAAGGTGAAACCCTTCAATGTCGCGCCGCATTCGGGCTATCACCGCGCAGAAGCAGGCGGATCGGTCGTTATCCTTGACGCCGCGGGTCCGGCGAAGGGCGTGCATGGTGTCAACGCCCATGCCAGCGCGCTGTCGTTCGAGTTTGCGCCTCCGGGCGGACGCCTGATCGTCAATTGCGGCTGGAATGATGACCAGCCGCCCGGCTGGCGCGAGGCTGTGCGGGCAACGGCTGCCCATTCCACACTGACGCTGGAGGAAACCTCCTCGGCGCGCCTGATCAGGGCGGGCTGGAAGCGTAATCTTCTGGGCGAACGCTTTGAAACCGGCCCAGACCCGGTGCGGGCGCGGCGCAATGAGGAAGATGTCGGGGTATGGCTGGAATCCAGCCATGACGGGTACCGGGCCCAGTTCGGGGACGGCATTCGCCGGCGGCTGTTCCTGGCCGTCGATGGCGGCGATCTGCGCGGGGAGGACGGCATTTACCGCCCCGTGGAGGACGGCCCGCCAGACGATCCCGAAAAGCTTTTGAGCTTCGCGATCCGCTTCCACCTGCATCCGGGTGTGAAAGCCTCGCTATCACGCGATTCCTTAAGCGCGCTTCTGGTTCTGCCCAATGGCGATGGCTGGCGGTTCCGTACCGATGGCGGGCCTGTCCGGCTGGAGAGATCGGTCTATCTGGCCAGCGGGACAGCCCCGGTACGCTCCACCCAGCTTGTAATCTCCGGGGAAGCAGAATCCTACGGGGGAGGCGAGCGGCCGCCAAACCGTGTAAGATGGGCGTTCCAGCGCCTTGGTCGCGTCGGCGGGGCGTGATAGCCAGACGCCAGATTTGTATGGAGCATTCCCCTCATGTCGGATGAATTCCTTGCGCCGGTGCGCCGCGCGCTGATCTCGGTATCGGACAAGACGGGCCTTGTAGCCCGCGCCCGCAAACTCTCTGAGATGGGGGTGGAGCTGGTCTCCACCGGCGGCACCCTGGCAACATTGCGCGAATCCGGGCTGGAGGCGCGCGATGCAGCCGATGTCACCGGATATCCTGAAATGATGGACGGGCGGGTGAAGACCCTGCATCCGCGCATTCATGGTGGCCTGCTGGCCCGCCGCGACCGCGAGGATGATCTGGCTGCGATGGAAGAGCACGGTATTCCGGCCATCGACCTTCTCATGGTCAATCTCTACCCGTTCGAGGAGGCTGTGGCCTCCGGCGCGGATATCGATGGATGCATCGCCAAAATAGATGTTGGCGGACCGGCCATGATCCGCGCTGCTGCCAAGAACCACGCCCATGTGGCCGTATGCGTGGACGGTGATGATCTGGAGAGCGTCATCGCGGAGATGGAGAAGCAGGAGGGTCAGACCAGCCTTGCCCTGCGCCGTCATCTGGCCGCGAAGGCGTTTGCCCGCACCGCTGCCTATGACAGCGCGATTGCCGAGCGGCTGGCGGCTGAAACTGAAAATGCCGACAATCGCTTTTTCGCGATTGGCGGGACGCTGTCGCAAGGTTTGCGCTACGGGGAGAACCCCCACCAGAGCGCAACCCTCTATGCCAGCGCGGCACCGCGGCCGGGCATTGTCTCGGCGAAGCAATTGCAGGGCAAGGAATTGTCCTACAACAATCTGGCCGATGCCGATGCCGCCTTTGAGCTGGTCAGCGAGTTTGACGCGGAGGAACAGGCAGCCTGCGTCATCGTCAAACACGCCAATCCGTGCGGGGTCAGTGCTGCTGACAACCTCGCGACGGCCTATGATCGCGCGTTTGCTGCCGATCCGGTGAGCGCGTTTGGCGGCATTGTCGCTCTGAACCGCAAGCTGGACGCGGACACGGCGGACCTTATCGCCTCGCACTTCACCGAAGTGGTGATCGCGCCGGAGGCCGATGATGCGGCAATGGAAATCCTCGCCGCGAAGAAGAATGTCCGCGTGCTGGTGACCGGTGCCATGGCCGACCCGATGCAGCCTGGCTGGAACGTGAAATCGGTGGCGGGTGGTCTGCTTGTCCAGTCGCGCGACACCGGCCATGTGCTGGCCAGGGACCTGAAAACCGTAACCGAGCGCGCGCCGAGCGAGTCCGAGCTGGCCGACCTTCTTTTCGCATGGCGTGTGGTCAAGCATGTGAAATCCAACGCCATTGTCTATGCCAAGGGCGGCACCACGTCCGGCATCGGCATGGGCCAGACCAGCCGGCTGGATGCCGCCGTCCTCGCGGCGCGCAAGGCCGAGCTGGCGGCACAGGAGAATGGCTGGGACGAACCGCGCACGCGTGGCTCGGTATGCGCCTCGGACGCCTTCTTCCCGTTTGCCGATGGGCTGAACGCCGCCATCGAGGCCGGTGCTACCGCGATCATCCAGCCGGGCGGATCAATCCGTGACGAGGAAGTGATCAAGGCCGCGAACGAGGCGGGCCTCGCCATGGTCTTCACCGGCATGCGCCATTTCCGGCACTGATGTCCTGGCGGGGCACCCTTGCCGTTCTTGCAGCCGCGCTGCTTCTGGCGGCCTGCAGCAATCGTCCTGACACGCCCGATGAGCGCGCCGCCATGCTGGCGCCGCACATTGACGTGCTGATGCCCGAAGGCGCCGATGGGCCGGTACCGGCCGTGCTGATGTTTTCCGGCTGCGGGGGCGTGATTTCTGTCCAGAACGACTATGCGGCCATAGCCAATGAGATGGGTGTGGCGGCAGTGATCGTGGATTCTCACGCTGCGCGCGGGATTGGCCGCATGGGCGCACGCCTGACCGTGTGCACGGCAGCACGCATGCGTGGGGATGCGCGGGCGGGCGACGTTGTCGCGGCCCTCGCTCACGCCCGGTCATTGCCCGGCATAGATGCCTCGCGGCTCGCCCTGATCGGCTGGAGCCATGGCGGTTGGTCGCTGCTGGATGCCCTTACCTTTGCCGCTGACGGCACACCGCCTGAGGGACTGGACAGGATGCCCGGTGATGCGCTGGCGGGCGTGCGCTCGGTGATACTGGTCTATCCCTGGTGCGGGTTTCTGAGCCGGGCGCACGGCCATGACCTGCCCGGCGAGCCGCCCGTCTTCGCGTTGCTGGCCGGTGATGACGTGATTGCCTCGCCCGAGGCATGTGGCAATCTGTTCGCCGAACAGAACGCAGCAGGAGCCCGGGTTGACTGGCAGGTTCTGGATGGCGTGACACATGCATTTGATGCGCCCGAGGAGCCTTTTGACCCACGCATTCGTCACGATGAGGAGGGGACTGCCTACGCCCATGGCTGGTTTGCCGGGCGGCTGGCTGAAGACCTGCTGGACGCAACGCACTAGCGTTTGAAGGCACTCTCGCGCATGGTGGAGAGACCGGGACAGACACGACAGGGGAAGACCGGATGGGATGGCAGTTTGCGGCACGCGCCAGGCGTATTACCGTGGCGGGATTTGCGGGCCTCATGATACTCGCCTCCGGCCTGGCAATGACAGGCTGCGGCAGAGGGACGGTAGATCCCGATGCGATCGCCCGGACCGGCCCGGTCGTATTGGTGATCACGGGCGTTGATGAGGCCAACAGGGGCAGCCGGGCGGTTCCCTATGACGGCCTGTACGCGATTTACGGCATCGAGGTTCAAACCGCGCGTGGCTTTACGCGGCCGGAACTGATGGCCATGAGCTGGCGCCAGATCCGGGCTGATTTCCCCGCAGGCAGCGCGCCGCGCGTCTTTGACGGGCCGCGCCTTTCTGACGTCTTGCGCAGCGCTGGCCTGGAAGGGGCCAGTGTCCGCCTCACCGCATTTGACGGCTATGAAGCCGAGGTGCCGGCAGAGCTCATTGCCCGCCATGAACCCATTCTGGCACTTCGCGCTGATGGTGACCCGCTGGGTATTGGCGGGCTGGGACCTGTCATGCTTGTCTGGCCGCGCCTCACCCAGAGCGATCTGGCTGACATGAATGATGATCTGTGGCCCTGGGGCGTGTTTGCCATAACCCCCTATCAGCCAGCCAGAGCGCAATAGAAATTCAGCGCCATTTGCACGCGGGGGCTTCCCGTCTTGCATGCGCCTGCCTAGGGTCTTGCCAAAATCAGTTAATTCCGGGGAGCGGGAATGGACACTTTCTTCGACAATGTCACGATTTTCAGTGACTTCCTTTGGGGAGGCACGTGGGGCGACCGGCGCATCCTTGAGGTAGGTCCCATCACCATCGCCCTTCTGGGCACAGGTGTCTTCACCATGATCGTGCTGGGCGGGCGTCCGCTCAAACGGCTTTTCCCGGCATTTGCCGAGCTGTGGGCCGGTCGCAAAAAAGCCGGCGAGGGCGAGATCACGCCCTGGCAGGCCCTCTCGACCGCACTCTCCGGCCAGGTCGGCACCGGTAACCTTGCCGGTGTGGCCACCGCCATCACGCTGGGCGGTCCGGGCGCCATTTTCTGGATGTGGGTGACAGCCATTTTCGGCATGGCGCTCGCCTATGCCGAGTCCTCGCTCGCCGTGCGCTTCCGTGAGAAGCACCCTGACGGCCATTATCATGGCGGCCCGATGTACTACATCCAGAACGGGCTGGGCAAAAACTGGAAATGGCTGGCGGTGCTGTTCTGCATCGGCACCATCCTGTCGGCGCTCGCAACCGGCGGCGCGATCCAGGCCAATTCGGTAACGCAGTCGGCTGTCGAAGCCAGCACCTCGCTGGGTATCGACCTGCCGCGCTGGGTGGTCGGCGCTCTACTCGCCTTCCTCGTGTTTGTTGTGATTATCGGCGGCATCAAGTCCATCGGCACGGTTGCCGGACGCGTGGTGCCGTTCATGGCCGCAGCCTACATACTGGTGGCCCTGATCATCCTCATAACGCACGCCAATGAGATCCCGGATGCCTTCGTACTGATCTTCACCGAGGCCTTCGGCTTCAGGGAAGCCGCAGGCGGATTTGCCGGCTATGTCATCCTGGCGGCCATACGTGCCGGTGTGGCGCGCGGCCTGTTCTCCAACGAGGCCGGGCAAGGGTCTGCTCCGATCGCGCACGCCGCTGCCCAGACCAGCAATCCGGTCAAGCAGGGCGAGATCGCCATGCTGGGCGTGTTCATCGACACGATGATCATCTGCACGATGACCGCGCTCGTCATCCTCGTCGTGTCGGGCAGCTACGCCAACCTGGACGGCTCCATCGTGGAATTTGCCTGGCAGTCCGACGCCCTCCAGGCCTCGGCGATCACCACTGCCGCGTTTGCTGAAGGCATTTACGCGGGCGGCTGGATCATCCTGGCCGCACAGGCGCTCTTTGCCTTCACCACGATTATCGGCTGGTCCTATTATGCCGAGACCTCTGCCACCTACATTATCGGTGACTGGGCCGCACGTCCCTTCCGCTTTGTCTGGGTGGCTGTGGCCTTCCTCGGCACGCTGATCGTCAATGTAGACGGGCTATGGCGGGTTGGCGATGTCGCCAACTCCATGATGCTGTTGCCAAACGTCATTGCCATTCTGCTGCTGACCGGGGTCGTGGTGCGGTATACGCAGGAATATGACCGCAAGGGCATTGTGCCGCCGGCCTGGCACGGCGATACGCCGCGCGATGCGGACGGCAAGCCGGTCAACTCTCCCAAATCGGAGAGCGTGAAGGGCGAGAAGCCTGCCGGGTAAATTCAGGGCGTGGGCAGTGCTGCGGCCACCAGATGGTCCAGCACTGCCCATTTCTTGTACCCGCGTGCGACCCCATCTGCCGCATGCCAGGCCGCTCCCAGAGCGGCCTTTTCTTTGGGGTCAAGCGCCGCCAGCGGATCCAGACAGATGCGGATGGTGAACAGGACCGCACCGCTGTCCGGCAGCTTGGCAATCGTCTGGCGCTCCACGCGCACATGCAGAAGGTTGGCGGCCTCTTCGGGGGCGGCGGCAAGCGCCCGTGCGCGCAAGGGCGCCCCGTCGGGTGTGAATCGCTCATTGCCCGCCTGCAGGGTCCAGTTGAAGCGCTCCAGCACCTGTCCAGGCCGTACATGATCAAAGACGCGGGCAATGCGCGCGGCCAGACGGTCCCCGCCGGGCACCGGCGCATGCAGCTCTGCAAGCGTCTTTCCAGCGGCGTGCGGCAGGGAGAAGAAGGTGGGTGAGGTCAGCACGGCGGCCCCGACACGCCAGCCATCATCATCGGGCATCATCAGCACCAGATCGTCGCTGACATGATGGGCAAGCTGCCAGAGGGCTGGCGCCCCCGCCTCCGGCTCAGGCACGTCAAATCCGGTGTCACGCAGATGCGTGGCCGCCAGACCCACTGCTTCACCGGTAGCCGCAACGGCGCCCGCCGATTCAAAACTGGCGAGCGTCCGGTTTGCCAGCAGGCGGCGGCGCTCTGGCAGGCTGGCGGCCTCAGTATCGGGGATCAGCCACGCTCCGGGATCAATGGGTTTCAGGCTGACCGCAAAGCGTGGCGGGCCATCGCGCCATGGCGTGTAAGGCGGGCGCGCAAGCCCTACCATGGCTCACCGGCAAGGCGGCCCGCGATCCAGACCAGAACGAGGCCCAGCGCGATACCCACAGCGTCCACCGCCCAGTCATAGAGGGACATGGACCGGTTGATGACCGGCAGCGATTGCATAAGCTCTATCAGCCCGCCATAGGCCATGAGGACGGCAAACAGCCAGACCCGCTTCAGCTGTGGCCAGGCAGCACGGGCCAGCATGGTCAGCACGATGAAGGCCATCAGATGATTGAGCACGTGCCAGCCGAACAGGGCGGGCAGGCTGGAATCGCCCGGCCACAGGGCCAGTATGGTCGTCCCTGTGAACGCCGCCAGGAATAGCCAGCCCCACCAGGGAGTGAAAAAAACTGCCAGCCTGGCCGCCCAGCGCGCTTGAGGCCGCCTGCCGCCCTCTCCTAGTGTGCTGCCCTGATCATTTGAGGATTTGTACAACGTCATGACGCTTTCACTGCTCGACACGATTCGCGCTCCGGGCACGCCCCGTTCTGACTGGTCCCGCGAAGAGGTCAAGGCGATCCATGATGCGCCGTTCGCCGACCTGATGCATGCGGCGGGGGAGATCCACCGCATCCACCATCGCGCAGGCGAGGTGCAAAAAAGCCAGCTTCTGTCCATCAAGACTGGTGGCTGCCCGGAGGATTGCGGCTATTGCAACCAGTCGGCCAAGTTCGATACCGGACTGAAGGCCTCGAAACTCATGGATACGCAAACCGTGCTGGAAAAGGCCCGCGCGGCCAAGGCGGGCGGTGCCACGCGCTTTTGCATGGGCGCGGCCTGGCGCTCGCTAAAGACGCGCGATGAGCCGCAGATTTGCGCGATGATCGAAGGCGTGAAGGCCCTCGGCCTTGAGACCTGCATGACGCTAGGCATGCTGGAAGAGGGGCAGGCCGAACGGCTCAAAGAGGCGGGGCTCGACTATTACAACCATAATCTCGATACCTCGCCGGAATACTACGAAAAGATCATCACCACCCGCACCTGGGAGGACCGGATAGAGACGCTGGACCGGGTACGCCGCGCCGGCATCAAGGTGTGCTGCGGCGGCATTATCGGCATGGGTGAAGGCAAGGAGGACCGGATCGGTCTTCTGACTGAGCTGGCCCGGCTGGACCCGCATCCCGAAAGCGTGCCGATCAACCATCTGGTGCAGGTATCCGGCACGCCGCTCTCGGGTTCGGCCCCGCTGGACGGTCTCGATTTTGTACGCGCCATCGCCACGGCCCGGATCATCATGCCGCTCTCAGTGGTACGCCTGTCGGCGGGCCGCGAAGGCATGAGCCGGGAGTTGCAGGCGCTGTGCATCCTGGCCGGTGCGGGATCGATCTTTGTTGGCGAGGAATTGCTGACCACGCCCAACCCGTCTTTGACGCGCGATGCGCAATTGTTCGAGACGCTGGGGCTTGCGGCGCGCTAGGTTCTGTACCCATAAACGGGATTCCCAAATCAGCTGGGTCGTGATTCAAGCTCCTTGAAGGGA
>NZ_BMFS01000012.1 GCF_014639075.1 Glycocaulis albus | reverse complement strand
GCCGACGCCAGCTTCCCAAGGATATGGGCATGCGCTCGATCATCGCACCGAATGTGCTTGAGCGAGCGCACACGGGCCTCGAAGTCCCTCACCGCAACGCGACCGACCTTCAGCCCGAATGGACGCAACAAGCCGCGGATCTCGTTCTCGTGGTCGCGCAGTTTGTTGACGAAGAACTCACGCGACATCAGCAGCGTGCGCATCTCCTGGCTCTCCGTCGACTTCACGTGAACCGACTTGTACCAGCCCGACCGGATGAGTTGGGCCAAGGAGCGGGCGTCGTTCCGGTCATTCTTGTTGCGATTCATGGCCACCATCGCTGCCTTGACGTGCCGCGCTTCTATGCAAACGGCAGGCAGGCCGGCGCTCGTGAGGCCATTATTGAGCCACTGCGACAAAGGCCCGGCCTCGAAGCCAACCCGCTCGAAGGAGCCGTCAATACCCGCCAGCAGGTCACCGATGTCGGCAGGGTCGGAGGCCGCTTGCGCCTCAAGGACCATCCTGCCCTCTGCGTCGACTACGCAGATGCTGGTCATCTCAAGCGAAACGTCTAGGCCTGCGTACAATACTCTTGTCATGGTCGCTCTCCCGGTTCTGGTTACACCGGCAAGAAGACTACCGGCGATCCGAGGACGAAGCCCCGATTACGCCATCTGAACACCCACTGGTTCATGAGCCTTGCCGACGCCCGCGAAAAGTTGGAGGCTTGGCGCAGAGACTACAACGAGGTCAGACCTCACAGCGCGATCGGGTACAATGTCCCGGCCGACCTGCATAATCACCGCGGCATGGCCAGCCCGCCGCAGTGATCATAGCCGGAAAACTCTGCTCTCCGGCGATCCAATGTTGGGACTCAGAGCAAGCTTGTGACAGACTTTCCGTTCAATTGGGGGATCAAACCGGTGTCGGGTCAGGGGGAGCGGTGTGCGCATGAGGGTTCTGGTAGTTCTGGGTACGCGGCCCGAGGCAATCAAGCTAGCCCCGGTGATAGAGGCCATGCGTGCCGATCCCGAGATCGAGCCGGTACTCGTTTCTACGGGCCAGCATCGCGAGATGGTGGCTACCGCGCTGGATTGGTTCGGAATTACGCCGGACCATGACCTTGCGATCATGACGCCCAACCAGACGCTGACCGATGTTGTCACGCAGTCGATGAAGGGGCTGGATGCGCTCATCCTCGAGCGCAAGCCGGACGCCGTGGTGGCACAGGGCGATACGGCGACCGTCTTTGCAGCCGCTTTGTCGGCCTTTCACCGCCAGATTCCCTTCGGGCATGTCGAGGCGGGATTGCGGACCTATGATCTGGAACACCCTTTTCCGGAGGAAGGCTACCGCCAGCTGGTGAGCCGGATCACGCGCTGGCATTTCTGCCCCACGGAGCGCGCCGCGACGGCCGTTCGTGATGAGAAGGGGCAGGGTATCGTGCACATCGTCGGCAATACGGTCGTGGATGCGCTGCTTAGCACTGCTGAACGGGTAAAGAAGACGGCAGGCGCGGCGCGTGACCGGCGCTATGTTCTGATAACAGGCCATCGGCGCGAGAATCACGGGGCGGCTTTTGACGCGCTTTTCGGGGCGCTTGCCCGCCTTGCGGAAATGAATCCCGATGTGGACTTCATCTACCCCGTACACCTGAACCCGAATGTTCAGAAGGCCGCCCGGGCACACCTCGGCGGCAAGGAAAACATTCAACTGACCGAGCCTGTAAGCTATCCGGAGATCGTGCGCCTCATGCTGGGCGCTGCCGTCATCTGCACGGATTCTGGCGGTATCCAGGAGGAGGCACCGAGCTTCGGCGTGCCGGTGCTGGTGATGCGCCAGACGACCGAGCGGCAGGAGGCGGTGGATGCCGGTGTGTGTGAGCTCGTCGGCAACAATCCGGAGCGTATGGTCGAGCGGGCCCACGAGCTGCTGGCCTATCCGGAGCGGTTTACGGCGCGCGATACCCCCAATCCGTTCGGAGACGGCCTTGCGTCAAAGCGCATCTGCGATGTACTGACGGCGCGCGATTATATATCTTTCCGGTCGCAATAATTTACGCTTTTACTAATTGTTGAATTTTGGAGCTGGGCATGAGGGATAATAAAGTTGTTGTAATTGGTTTGGGTTATGTCGGACTCCCGACTGCGGCCATTATGGCCAATGCAGGCATTGAAGTGCACGGGGTCGACGTAAATCCGGCGACGCTTCAGGTTCTTAACGCTGGCGGTTGCCCTATTGGCGAGCCGGAGGTCGTCAAGCTCGTGACGGGCGCGCTAGCGTCAGGACGCCTCAAAGCCAGTGACACACCCGTTACCAGCGATGTCTTCATCATCTGCGTGCCGACGCCCATAACCGACGAAAAGCGGGCTGATGTCTCCATAGTCCGCGCTGCGACGAGGACATTGGCCAAATATGTGAAGAAGGGCGATCTGATCATTCTGGAGTCTACCAGTCCCGTTGGTACAACCGAGCACACGGTCGGCGAAGAACTGGCGGCGCAAGGGTTTGATATCCGCGAAGATCTGGACCTTTGCTATTGCCCCGAGCGCGTGTTTCCAGGATCAACCATTTCGGAAATCGTGGAGAACGACCGGATTATCGGCGGCCTGACCCCGCGTGCAGCAGCGCGAGCAAGCGCGCTCTACGCACGCTTCTGCACTGGCGGGCTGCTTGAGACGGCATCGGCAACCGCGGAATTCTCCAAGCTTATGGAGAACACGTATCGGGACGTGAATATCGCGCTGGCCAACGTTTTTGGACACATTGCGGAGGCGTCGGGGATTGACGTAAATGATGCCATTACGCTGGCCAACCGGCACCCGCGGGTGAATGTGCATAAGCCCGGCCCGGGCGTTGGCGGTCATTGCATCCCGGTGGACCCCTGGTTCCTCATTGATGGTTTTCCGGAACAAACCGGCTTGCTGCTCCAATCCCGACTCATTAACGACGGCCAACCACACCATTTGTGGGCACGCGTAAAGCGCGTCAGTGGTGCGATCGGGAAAGTTGCGATTCTCGGCGCGGCGTATCGCGGCAATCTGGATGATGCCCGTGACACGCCGGCCGAGCATCTTATCCATGCACTGAAAGCCGATGGCGTTGGCTATGCAGTGCACGATCCGCACGTCTCGAAATTCCGGCTGCACTGCGGGCAGGAAGTGCCGGTTAATACTGATCTGGCGCAAACACTCGATGGCGCCGATGCCGCGATCATCATGACAGACCACTCTGCCTATCGTGGTCTGGGCCCGGAAGCCTTTGCGGGCATGTCAGGCAAGCTGATCGCCGATGGGCGCAACCTTGTTGACCGGTGTGCACTGAGTGCTGCCGGTTTCACCGTGATTCCGGTAGGGGCTCCTCTGTCCCGCCCTTCGGGTCAGGCGTTCCTTCCCGGGAAGGAAAAGGACACGGTATTGGCCTCGGGTTGAGGGGGGCTTTGCCTGCCCAGGCACCCCATCCCTACCCGATCAGTCCGTTTTTGATCAGCTGTTCGATGACCTGTTCGGCGGCTTCGTCGGCTGACATTTCGCCGGTGCGCAAGTGTAGCTCAGGCGTCTCAGGTGCCTCATAGGGGCTGTCAAAGCCTGTGAAGTTCCTGATCTCGCCTGCCTTGGCCTTCTTGTAAAGGCCCTTGGGGTCGCGCTGCATGCAAAGCTCCAGCGGGGCGTCGACAAACACCTCGATGAAACGGCCTTCTTCCAGCATCTCGCGAACCATCTGGCGCTCCGCGCGAAAGGGCGAGATGAAGGAGCAGGTTACTATCAGGCCCGCATCCACAAACAGGCGCGCCACCTCGCCAATGCGGCGAATGTTTTCCACCCGGTCTGCATCAGTGAAGCCGAGATCGCGGTTCAACCCATGGCGTACATTGTCGCCATCGAGGGAGTAGGTGTGGCGTCCGCCTTCGGCCAGCTTGCGCTCCACCAGGTTGGCGATGGTGGATTTGCCCGCGCCCGACAGGCCGGTGAACCAGAGCACGCCGGGCTTCTGGCCCTTCATGGCGGCGCGGCGGGACATGTCGACATCCATCGCGTGGGTGTGGACATTGCTGGCCCGGCGCAGGCCGAACTCGATCATGCCGGCGGCAACGGTCTGGTTGGTGAAACGGTCCACCAGGATGAAGGAGCCTGTGTCGCGCTGGTCGGAATAGGGGTCGAAGGCGATGGCGCGCGACGTGGCCAGCGTGCACACGCCAATCTCGTTGAGCTTCAGGCTCTTGCCGGGCTCCTTTTCGAACGTGTTCACATTCAGCTTGTGTTTCAGCGTGGTAACCGAGGCTGGGGTCAGTTGCCCGCCGGCCTTCAGGAGGTAGGAACGGCCCGGCAGCATCTCCTCCTCGGCCATCCACAACAGCTCGGCGGCAAACTGGCCGGAAACCTCCGGGCGTGCCTTGGGATCGGCCAGAATATCACCGCGCGACACATCGATATCCCGATCAAGCACGATGGTCACCGCGTCACCGGCCACCGCTTCGGGCTGGTCGCCATCGGCGGTCACGATACGCGCGATATTGGCTGTCTTGCCGCTTAATGCCGCAACGATCTCGTCGCCGGGCGCGACGCGCCCGGAGGTGACAGCCCCGGAGAAACCCCGGAAATCGAGATTGGGCCGGTTGACCCACTGCACCGGCATGCGGAAGGGGCGGTTTGCCACTTCCTCGGCAGCGGTCTCGACGTTCTCCAGATGCGCCAGAAGGGTAGGCCCGTCATGCCAGCTCATCGCCCTGGACGGGGAAAAGATATTATCTCCGTGCAGGGCCGAGATCGGTATCGGCGTGATGGTGTCAAATCCAAGTGTCTCCGCTACGCGCAGATAGTCAGAGACGATTTCGTGGAAGCGGGATCTCGAATAATCGGCCACATCCATCTTGTTGACCGCCAGCACCGCATGGCGGATGCCCATCATGTTGGCGATATAGGTGTGACGGCGGGTCTGGGTCAGCACGCCTTTGCGGGCATCGACCAGGATGATTGCGAGGTCCGCCGTAGACGCGCCGGTGGCCATATTGCGGGTGTATTGCTCGTGGCCGGGTGTGTCGGCGACGACGAATTTGCGCTTTTCCGTGTTGAAGAAGCGGTAGGCGACATCGATCGTGATGCCCTGCTCGCGCTCGGCCTCCAGCCCGTCGAGCAGAAGCGCGAAGTCCATCGTGTTCTCGCCGGTCGTGCCGTGCTTTTTCGAGTCACGCTCCAGCGTGGCAATCTGGTCCTCGAACAATAGCTTGGAATCGTAAAGCAGCCGTCCGATCAGCGTCGACTTGCCGTCATCAACCGAGCCGCAGGTGATGAAGCGCAATACCCCTTTTTCGCCCGCTCGCGTGAGCCGGCTCAGCATGGTGCTGCGTGCATCCCCCTCGGCCATATCAGAAATATCCCTCACGCTTTTTCTTTTCCATGGAACCGGATTCGTCATGGTCGATCAGGCGCCCGGAGCGCTCAGATGTGCGTGCTGTCAGCATTTCCAGCACAATGTCTTCCAGCGAGGCCGCGTCAGATTCGATGGCACCGGTAAGCGGATAGCAGCCCAGCGTGCGGAACCGGATCCGGCGCATTTGAGGCGTTTCGCCCGGCTGCAGCGGGAAGCGGTCATCGTCGACCATCAGAAGGGTGCCGCTGCGCTCCACAACCGGCCGGTCAGCGGCCAGGTAGAGTGGTACAATCGGAATGTCTTCTTCGAGTATGTACTGCCAGATATCCAGCTCGGTCCAGTTTGACAGCGGGAATACGCGGATTGACTCGCCCTGCCGGATACGCGTGTTGAAGGTGCGCCACAGCTCAGGGCGCTGATTGCGCGGATCCCAGGCGTGGTGATCGTCGCGGAAAGAGAATATCCGCTCCTTGGCGCGTGACTTCTCTTCATCGCGCCGGGCGCCGCCAAAGGCCGCATCGTAGCGGTGGCTGTTCATCGCGTTGCGCAGCGCCTCGGTCTTCATGACCTGGGTATGCAGGTTTGAACCGCTGTCGAACGGGTTGATGCCACGTGCGATGCCTTCCTGGTTCATCTCCACGCGCAGCTCCAGGCCCAGTGCACTGGCCAGAGTGTCGCGATAGGTGATCATGTCGCGGAATTTCCAGCCGGTATCGACATGCTGCAGCGGGAAGGGCGGCCTGGAAGGGTAAAACGCCTTCAGTGCCAGATGCAGCATGACCGCTGAATCCTTGCCGATGGAATATAGCATTACCGGGTTGGAAAACTCCGCGGCGACCTCGCGCATGATGTGGATGGACTCAGCTTCCAGCGCCTTCAGGTGGGGCGACAGGGGCCGTGAGCGCGGATTTGCTCCGGCCAGGAACCGTCCCGCGTAGTTTTTGAGGTCTGTGGCGATATCCGACATGATCTGCCTGTAGTTCCTTGCCGATGTCAGAGGGGTGTACAGACCATTCGGTCATCATAGTCAACGCTTGCCCCGGATCACCGCACGCGCCGCCGCCATGCCTATTCCGCTGCAGCGCTACGCGCTCCCAGCCGCCATACCAGGTCGGCGATACGCGGGGCGGGTTTGTATTCCACTGGCGCGCTAACCAGAATGTTGCGGATATTGGTTATGTCATAGGCGTCACAGGCGTCGCGCAAACGGCGCAGCACAGGTTCCAGCTCGCTCCATGCCATGGATGTAACAGGTTCGGTCAGTATGCGCGGATGCCGGGTCGGGCGCGCATGGTCAGACACAAGCAATTCCTCATGCAGCTTTTCTCCGGGGCGCAGCTTGCCGAACACTATTTCGATATCGCCGGTTTCAGCTCCGCGCTCACCTGCGACGAAGGGTTTCAGGCCCGACAGTCTTACAATGCGCCGTGCCAGATCATAGACCTTGATCGGCTCACCCATGTCCAGAACGAATACATCACCGCCACGGGCGAGGGCGCTGGCCTGGATGACCAGTTGTGAAGCCTCGGGGATGGTCATGAAGTAGCGGGTCACTTCGCGGTGAGTGACCGTTACCGGGCCGCCAGCAGCGATCTGGCGGCGGAATAGCGGGACGACCGACCCTGATGATTCGAGCACATTGCCGAACCGGACCATGCAAAAGCGGGTACGGGACTGTTCGGAGGCCAGAGACTGGCAAATGAGCTCTGCCATGCGTTTGCTGGCACCCATGATGTTGGTTGGCCGCACGGCCTTGTCGGTCGATACCAGCACGAACATGTCCACGCCTGCCTGGATTGCGGCGCGCGCCATGGTCAGCGTGCCGAACGTGTTGTTGCGCAAACCCTCGACGACATTCTCTTCCACCAGATGCACGTGCTTGTAGGCTGCGGCATGGAATATCGTGTTCACACCAAGACGGTTCAGCACCGTGCCCATCCGCCCTTCGTGCTGTACCGAACCCAGCAGCGGGGTGATCGCGACGTCGATGCCTTCCTTGGCAGCCATCGCGTCAAGCTCGCGTTCAATCATGTAGAGCGCGATCTCGGACTGTTCTAGCAGCGCAAGCTGGCTCGGCCTTTGCCTCAGGATCTGCCGGCACAGCTCTGAACCGATTGAACCGCCGGCCCCGGTCACCAGAACGACCTTCCCGGTAATATTCGCACCGATAAGTGCCGGGTCCGGCGGCACAGGATCACGGCCGAGTACGTCCTCGGGGGCAACCTGCCTGATCTCGCTGACACTGGCCCGGCCGGACACGATATCGGTCATGTCGGGAATGGTCTGTACCCGGACCGGGAGGCCCTCCATCCGGGCGATGATACGCTTGCGCTGGGCAAGCGTGGCGGTGGGAATGGCCAGAAGCACTGTCTTGGCGCCGGTGGATGCCATCAGGCGCGGGATGGCCTCGGACGGGTATACTTCGAGGCCGCCAATATGGGCGCCATGGAGTTCCGGAGAGTCATCCACAAAGGCGACAGGCAGATAGTCGGAGGCCTGTTGGAGAGATACCAGAACCTGGCGCCCGCACATGCCGGCTCCGTAAATGATCACTCGGGATTTCTGCAATGAACGGCGCTGCAGGAAGAGTGAGCGCACCATGAAACGCGCGCCGCCGGCCAGGATGAACAGGAGCAGACCGTATATGAACGGCACGGAGCGGGGTACCAGCAGCTGGAAGAACTGGCTGGCCGTAAGCACGAAGAGGACAGACAGGACCACGCCCAGGCCAATCGCCTTCAACGCGTCGATCCCGATAAAGCGGACGACCGTGCGGTAAATCCCCAGGCGGTCGAAAACCAGCAAGGTCACGGGAAGCGTTACCGCCAGCGCAACCCATATCTGTGGCGCGCTTACCCAGTGCAGGCTGTCGAGCCGCAGCACCATGGCCGCGAGGAAGCTGGCGGTGATGAAAATGGCGTCCACAACGGTCAGGATTATCCGCTTGACCGGGCGGGGCCAGTTGAAAATCTGATCAAGACCGCCGGAAATCACCGATATTTGCCTTTTCTGTGCCCAGCCGGCCTGTCCTGCAAAGCCAGCACATGGCGCTGTCCGCCCAGATTGCCAACAATGCTTTTCCCGGTCCGCATCACGGAGCAGCCTGTCTGGCCGACACCCCTATATTCAAGCGCCTCAAGTGTGAAGGGCAGGGTAATACTCTATTGCGCCAGCGACAAACTCTGTGTGACAGGTGGGCCCGTATGGCAACCAAAAACAGGAGGCGGAAAGGCAGCATGACCGCAATATCCTGTCCGGTGTGCAAGGGCAGCCATACCGAGGCCTTCCTTGCTGACGGCCCCAAAATATACAATCGCTGCCTGGATTGCGGCGCGCGTTATCTTGCACCGCGGTTCCGGCTTCGCGCCGCCGCCGAGCGTGCACATTATGATCTGCACGAGAATGACGTCGCTGATCCCGGCTACCGGCGTTTTTTGTCACGCCTTTCATGGCCCCTGCTGGAAAAGCTGATGCCGGGCAGCCTGGGGCTGGACTACGGGTGCGGACCAGGGCCAGCCTTGGCGGCCATGATGGAAGAGGCAGGCCATTGTGTGGCGCTTTACGACCCGTTCTACGCGCCCGACATGAGCGTTCTGAAACGTCAGTATGACTTTGTCACCTGCACCGAAGTGGCCGAACATTTTCACGACCCCTTTGCCGAGTTCGCGCGCCTTGACGGTTTGCTGAAGCCTGGCGGCTGGCTGGGGATCATGACATGCTTTCACACCGACGATACCCGGTTCGAAGGCTGGCATTACCGCAAGGACCCCACCCATGTGGTATTCTACCGCGAGGAAACCATGCGCTGGCTGGCAAACCGGTTCGGCTGGCAATGCGAAATACCCGCCAAGGATATCGCCTTGATGAGAAAGCCGTGAGCACACCCCTGCATGAGGAACGGCTGCAAGCGGTCATGGATGCGCTGCGCATAGCGGGCGCCCGCTCTGTGGTAGATCTGGGATGCGGTGACGGGGCGCTTCTGCTGCGTCTGGTGAAGGACACAACCTTTGTGCGCCTTGCCGGCGTCGAACAGTCGGTGATGGCGCTTGGCGCGTTGCGCGCTGCCCTGGCGGTGTTAGATGTGGATGTGCGTGACCGCGTGACGCTTGTTGAAGGCTCCATGCTGGAGCCGCGCCGCGAGCTGGCGGGGATGGACGCAGTGACAATGGTGGAAACCATTGAGCACCTGCCGCCAGACCAGTTGTCGCGCTGGGAACAGGCCGTGTTCAGTGTCATCAGGCCGAAAGCCGTCATCATCACTACGCCGAACGCCGAGTATAACGCGGTGCTGGGCGTGCCCGCTCACCGGTTCCGGCATCCCGAACACATGTTTGAATGGGACCGCCCGCGCTTCCGGCAATGGGCGGAAGGCGTCGCCGCCCGTCATCGCCGCCGCTGGCTGGTGCGTGACATAGCGGGAGTACGCGAGGATGTTGGCGGCGCGAGCCAGATGGCCATCTTCCTTGATCCCGATCTCGTGATCTGACCGCAATACGCCTTGCATTCGCCGCAAAGCATGCGCATACACCCGCATAGCGCATAGGAGCCGCGCGCGTAGAAAGACCTTTCAAAGGGTTTCAAGCGCGGCCTGATCGGACCGGTAGCGGACATTCCGCAAACCTTCAGTCCGGGCGTGGGATGCATGATCTGCCAGGGTGGCAGGCCCATCCCCTAACCGGCGGCTGATCTGCGCAGTTGTCAAAAAACAAAACTCCCCACGGGCTGTTGCGCTTGGCGCACGCCCGATGAAAGGCATTGATATGACCAAATTTACTGAACTGGGCCTTGCGGCCCCGGTCGAACGTGCAGTGGTAGATGAAGGCTATGAGACGCCGACACCGATCCAGGTGCGCGCCATCCCGCCGCTTCTGCAGGGCAAGGACGTGGTCGGCATCGCCCAGACTGGCACCGGCAAGACCGCTGCCTTCGTGCTGCCGATCCTGACCCGTCTGCTGGCGGAAAAGAAGCAGGCACCGGGCCTGTCCTGCCGCTGCCTGATCCTGGCGCCAACGCGCGAGCTGGCCGCCCAGATTGGCGATTCGATCGCCGTTTACGGCCACCACACCGGGCTGACCCACGCTGTGGTGTTCGGCGGTGTGAAGCACGGGCCGCAGGTGCGCGCCCTTGCGCGCGGCCTCGATATTCTGGTGGCGACACCGGGCCGGCTGCTGGACCATGTGGCCGACCGCAAGGCGCGCCTCGATCTGACATCACTGGTCGTGCTCGATGAGGCGGACCAGATGCTCGATCTCGGCTTCATGCCGGCGCTTCGCAAAATCCTGCACATGGTCGGCAAGCCGCGCCAGACCGTGATGTTCTCGGCGACCATGCCGCCGCCCATCCGCGCGCTGGCGGACGATCTCCTGCGTGATCCGGTGACGGTGGCGGTAACCCCGCAATCGCGTCCGGTGGAGCGCATCGAACAGGCGGTGCTCTATGTCGGCACGGCGGAAAAGCGTCAGGCGCTTATCGACCTGATGGCGCCGGAGGCGCAAAAGCGCACCATTATCTTCACCCGGACCAAGCGCGGGGCCGACAAGGTGGCGAGGTTTCTGGCCGAGTACGGCCACAAGGCCGCAGCCATTCACGGAAACAAGAGCCAGAACCAGCGCGAAAAAGCGCTGGCGGCGTTCAAGACCGGTGAGATGCGCGTGCTGGTCGCCACCGACATTGCCGCGCGCGGGCTGGATATCGATGGCGTCGAGCTGGTGGTGAATTTCGAACTGCCCAACGTGCCCGAATCCTATGTTCACCGCATCGGCCGTACGGCGCGTGCAGGCGCGCAAGGACGGGCTGTCGCGCTCGTTGCTCCCGATGAGCGCGGCCTGTTGCAAGACATCGAAAAGCTGACGGGGCTGCGGATCAGGGGCCTGAATGACGCTCCGCCAATCTCCGGCCCGACGCGGCCCGTCCAGCCCCAGCGCGGCCAGCGCCGCGGTGGCGGGCAGGGTGGCGGGCAGGGCGCCAATCGTCAGGGCGGCCAGCGTGGCCAGCAAAACAACGCCGGTGGCGGCCAGCAACGCTCGCGCAACCGGCGGCGCAAGCCCGGTGGCGGGCAGGGCGGCCAGCGCCAGAGTGCGTAACAATTTTCCCTCCTCCTTCGAGACGGCTTCTGACGAAGCCCCTCAGGATGAGGGAAAATGGTTCCAGCGCTCCTTTCGTCGTTCCCGCTTGAGGCGTGAACCCGGTGCTGATGGGCAACGGCCTTCGCCCTTCGATCTCTGGACCCCCACCTGCGTGGGGGTGACGAAAAACGGATCGACGGCGGACTATTATCCCCGCTTCAGCGGCGCCATGTCGAAATGGAGCACCTCTTCACGCGCGCCAAGCTTCGTATAGAGCGCGACCGCGGGCGGATCGACGTAATCGGCCTGCACATAGACCACCCACGCGCCCATATCGTGCGCGATGCGGCGTGTTTCGTTGACGAGTGCCTCACCTAGCCCCTCGCGGCGGCGGGCCTCGTCCACGGCGAGGTCATAGATATAGATTTCGCTGCGTTCCTGCTCGTACTTCACCAGTACGTAAGCGGCGAGGGCGCCGACCAGCTTGCCATCTTCCAGCGCTGCGAGCGCGATGAAGTTGGGGTCGGCCAGCAGCCTGTCCCGATAGCCCGCCGAAGGCATCGCAGCCGTGTAGGTGTCCGGCTCGTCAAACACCCGCCCGAACAGAGTCAGCCATTCGGCAAAGCGGGTGTCATCACCGGGTGATAGCCGGATGATCTGCACAGCGCTTTTCCAGACCTACTCCGCTGCTGCCCGGATTGCGTCGGGGCTGGGCGCGGCGCTACGCACGGCCGGATCGACATGGGTTTCGAACTTTTCAAAATTCGCCACGAACATGTCTGCCAGTTTCAGCGCCTGTGCGTCATACGCGGATGCATCGCTCCATGTCTGGCGTGGATCAAGGATGGCCGGATCAATGCCGGGCACCGAGACCGGCACATCAAAGCCGAACACCGGGTCCTTGCGGAACTGGGCGGCTGACAGCGAACCGTCAATGGCAGCATTGAGAAGCGTGCGCGTAGCGCGGATCGGCATGCGATGACCGATACCATAGGCGCCGCCCGTCCAGCCGGTATTGACCAGCCAGCACTGCACACCGTGACGCGCGATCAGCTCGCGTAGAAGATTGCCGTACTCGGCCGGGTGGCGCGGCATGAAGGGCGCGCCGAAGCAGGTGGAGAAGGTGGCGGACGGCTCGTCAACGCCTTTTTCGGTGCCGGCAACCTTGGCCGTATAGCCCGACAGGAAGTGATACATGGCCTGGGCCGGGGTCAGGCGCGCGATGGGCGGCATCACGCCGAACGCATCGCAGGTCAGCATGACCAGGGTGGACGGATGATCGCAGACATTCCGGTCACAGGCATTGGGAATGTAGTGGAGCGGATAGGCGCCGCGCGAATTTTCGGCCAGCTCCGCACTGTCGAGATCCAGCTCGCGGGTTGCGGGATCCATCACCACGTTTTCCAGAACGGTGCCCCACATCGCGGTGGTGGCGTAGATATCCGGCTCGGCCTCCTTAGACAGGCGGATCATCTTGGCGTAGCAGCCACCTTCGAAATTGAACAGGCCATTTTCCGACCAGCCATGCTCGTCATCGCCGATCAGCTTGCGTTTCGGGTCCGCCGACAGCGTGGTCTTGCCCGTTCCTGACAGGCCGAAGAAGACGGCGCTATCGCCCTTCTCGCCGACATTGACCGAGCAATGCATCGGCATGATGTGCTTTTCGGGCAGGAGGTAGTTCAGGATGGTGAAGACCGCCTTCTTGGTCTCGCCTGCGTAGGAGGTGCCACCGATCAGAACGAGCTTTTCGGTGAAATTGATCGCGATGACGGTTTCCGAGCCATGGCGCGTGCCGTGACGGGTTTCATCGGCACGGAAGCTTGGCAGGTTCACGATCGTGAATTCGGGTGCGAAGTCCTCCAGCTCTGCGTTTTCCGGCCGGCGCAGCAGATGGCGGATGAAGAGCGAGTGCCAGGCCAGCTCCGACACCACGCGCACATTCAGACGGTGCGCCCTGTCGGCACCGGCAAACAATTCCTGCACGAAGAGCTCGCGCCCTTCCATATGGGCGCGCATGTCGGTCCAGAGCGCGTCGAAATGCTGCGGTGTCATCGAGGCATTGAAGTCCCACCAGATGCGGCCTTCGGTGTTCGGGTCGCGCACGGTGAACTTGTCGCGCGCCGAACGGCCGGTGTGCTGGCCGGTCTCGACCAGCAGCGCGCCGCCCTTTGCCACACGGCCTTCGCCGCGGCGGATAGCCTCTTCGTAAAGGGCCGGTTCAAGCCAGTTGATGTTCAGCTTGCCTGGACGGGTAATACCCAGATCCCGCAGATCGCGGATCGGCGTTGCAACGTCAGACATGATCTCTCCCTCAGACTGGCCCGCTTGCCGGGGCCTTGTCGTGCATGCCTTCCTTCTAGCCCCGAAATGACCGGCGCGCCAAGTGCGCAAAGTGCGACGCTTTCCCTGGTGCGTGATGACGCCTAGGCTTGCCGGTCTGAAAGCACAGGGAGTGTTGGCGATGACGGGCTTGAGAGAATGGCTGCTGGCCTGGACACTTGGCGGGTTCATGGTGGCCGGGGCGGGAGCCGCGAATGCGCAGGAGGGTGATGCCATGCTGGATGTTACTCAGGTGGAGCGCTTCGCCCGGCTGGCGCTTGATTGCGTGCATCGTGAGTATCCCAACAAGATTGCCCACGTGTTGCACTCGGACGCCGATGCGTTGCCGCCCAGCCAGCTCACCCCGATCTTCTATGGCTGCTATGACTGGCACTCGGCCGTGCATGGTCACTGGCTGCTGGCGCGCCTGATGCGGCTTTACCCGGATGCACCTTTCGCGGATGAGGCGCGCGCCGCTCTGGACCAGAGCTTCACCGGGGAGGCGGCTGCAGCAGAAGCTGCCTACATGTCCGGTGACGGCCGTGCCTCGTTCGAGCGCCCTTATGGACTTGCCTGGCTGCTCCAGCTGACGGCTGAACTGCGCGCCTTTGACGATGCCGACGCGCAGCGCTGGGCGGAGACCTTGCGCCCGATGGAAGATGTAGCCGTTGGCCGCTATCTCCAATGGTTGCCCAATCTCGTCTACCCGGTGCGTTCAGGCACGCACAACCAGACCGCGTTCGGCTTCGCGCTGGCCCTCGACTGGGCGCGCGAGACCGGACATGACGAGCTGGAAGCGCTGCTGGTGGAAAAGACGCGGGAGTTCCATCTCAATGACGTGAACTGTCCGCTCGCCTATGAACCGTCTGGCGAGGATTTCCTGTCGCCCTGCCTGATGCAGGCCGATCTGATGCGCCGGGTGATGACGCGAAACGAGTTCTCCGGGTGGCTGACCGCCTTCATGCCGCAAATCCCGCAAGATGGCAGCGCCGACTGGGTCCGCCCGGGCGTGGTGCTTGATCCCACGGACGGCAAGCTGGTCCATCTGGACGGGTTCAACCTGTCGCGGGCGTGGAATCTGGAGGCTATTGCCGCCCGCCTGCCGGAGGGCGATGCACGCATTCCATCATTGATGGCCGCCGCTGCCGAACACCGCGAGGCGGGTGTCGAGTCGGTTTCGGATGAGCACTATGAGGGCAGCCACTGGCTGGCCAGCTTTGCCACCTATCTGGTGACCGGCAAGGCGCTGGAGACGGTGCTGCCGGAGTAGTATTGCTGTGCTTGTTGGCATATTATGCCAATGGTTTGAGGAGGCGATAATGGTTACGCGCAACGTGGTTCTCACAGACAAGCAGGCTGATCTACTGGATGGGCTTGTGAAGTCGGGCCGTTATCAGAATGTGAGCGAAGCCATGCGCGCGGGATTGCGCTTGCTGGAGCGCGAGGAAGCGGCTCTGGATGCGCTGCGTGAGCGGCTAGGCCGGGCGGTTGCAGAAGCAGACGCGGGCGAATTCGTGGATGGCAGCGTGGATGATGTCATTACGCGCGTATTTGCCGATGCACAGTATCGGCATTCCCGAGCCCACAGTGAATGACGCGTATCCGGTTCACGCCGCAAGCTCTCGCGGCGCTCACTGAAATTGCACAGTGGACCTATGCCCGTTTTGGCGCAGCGCAGGCCGAACGTTACAGAACGGACCTCATCGAAGGCTGCAATAGCCTTGTCGCGCCGTCCGCTATCGAACGCCATTGCAAGGGGCTACTGCCGTCGGCAACTGATGATATCTCCTATATCCGCGCCGGTATGCATTTCGTCGTGTTCCGGCGGCGCGAGAATGAAGTCGCCATACTCGACCTCCTTCATGTCCGCAGCGACCTGGCAGCCCGCCTCGAAGCGCTGGCAACAGAGCCCTAGGTCGTCGGGCAGTCCTTTGACGGGGCAGGGGGCTCTGGCAGATCGTCGCCAGGCAGCGGAATGTATTCGTTCTCGCCCGGCGGCAGGGTGAAGGGTGTGCCGGTCCAGCCGCCGGCCGCGCTGGCGCGCCAGTCTTCCTTGGCTTTTTCGAGGCGCTCCTTGGAGGAGGAGACAAAGTTCCACTCGATGAAGCGTTTGCCGATTACTGCGCCGCCGAGAACCATGACGCGTGCGCCCTTGCGGGTGGTCAGCGTGGCCGTGCCGCCATCGATCGCCGCCATCTGTCCGGGCTGAAGGGCCACCCCGCCCAGCCCGGCATCGCCTGAAACGAGATAGGCTGCCAGCTCGTCATGGCCTTCGGGCAGCAAGAGCTCGGCGCCGGGCGCCATCTCCGCATGGAAATAGATAATCGGGGACAGGGTGGTGGCCGGAGCCGTGTGGCCGAAGGCGCTGCCGAGTATCAGCCGGATGGTCGCGCCGCCTTCGACAAATACCGGCAGGGTGTCGGCGGCGTGGTGCTCAAAGCTTGCCATATCCTCCTCGCGCGCTTCGGGCAGGGCAATCCAGGTCTGGATGCCGTGCAGGGAGAAGCCGCGCGCGCGGACTTCAGGGTCGGTGCGCTCAGAATGCGTGATGCCGCTGCCCGCGATCATCAGGTTCACTGCGCCCGGCAGGATTTCCTGTGACACACCAAGGCTATCGGCGTGGTGCATCGCGCCTTCGAACAGATAGGTGACGGTAGCAAGCCCGATATGCGGGTGCGGGCGGACATCAATACCATTACCGGGCGCGAACTGTGCCGGGCCCATCTCGTCGAAGAACACGAACGGGCCGACCATGCGTTTTTTGGCAAAGGGCAGTACCCGCGCCACCTGAAATCCGCCCAGATCCTTCTTGCGTCCGTCAATGATGATATCCGGCTTGGCCATAGGTATCTCCCTTCCCTGGATTGCGGCTTGGCAGCGCAGGCTGATTGAACGGACACCCTGCTGATAGTAGACAAGCGTTCTAACAGACTAGATGGTTTCAAAGGATAGCCAATGAGCGGCTCCACCCTGATGAATTTCGACGCTCTTGCCGCCGGTCCGGTGCAGCACCAGCCCTATACCTACCTCATGGCAGAGGATGTGGTGACGGCGGAGCAAGCTGCGCAGATCCGTGCCGATTACCCGGCCATTAACGAGCCGGGCTATCTGCCGCTGTCCAAGCTGGAGCGCAAGGGTGCGTTCGCGAAGGTCACAGACGATCTGATGAGCCCGCGTCTTGCCGAAATCCTCGGGCAAAAGCTCGGTATCGACCTGTCCGACAAGCCGCGCATGATTACCGTGCGGCGCATCTCCAAGCTCTCTGACGGGCCGATCCATAACGATTCAAAATCGAAAATCCTCACCATGCTGCTCTATCTCAATGAGCACTGGGATGAGAGCGATGCGGGCTGCATCCGTGTGCTCAACGGTCCGGATGATTTTGCCGACTATGCCGCCCAGGTGCCGCCGCTCGCCGGGCAGGTCTTTGCCTTCCTGCGCTCGGACAATTCCTGGCACGGTCATTTGCCCTTCGAGGGCGAGCGCTACGTGATCCAGGTGACCTTCCTGACCAGCCAGGACGAGCTGGACCGGAAGGAAAACCGTGGCGGCCTGCAATACTTCCTGAAAAAGCTGCTGCGCCAGCGCAACTAGTCTGCAAGGGCCGCCTGGCGATGTTCGCGGCTTGCGACTGCGCGGTTAAGGGCGATCAGGCTGCGCCATTCGGCATGGCTGATGGCCACGCTCTGCCAGCCGCGCGCGCCTTGCTCCGCCATGGCCGGGGCCAGCATGGCCTGAAGCGCCTCGCCGTCCGGTGTGGCAAGATACGCCTCGCGCCGCTGAAGGATGGCGGCCTCGCTGTCACGCGGATCGGTCTGGCTGAGATTGATGCCAAAACCGTCAACCGGCTCACCGGCCTGCATGACGGACAGCATGTCCCGCCCCAGCGCGGGCAGGTAGTGCGCAGGCTCGTGATAGACATCATGGCTGATCGTCTGGTCCGGCTCTGGCAGGGGTGTTGTGGATGGAGGCTGATAGCCGGAAAAATCCCACAAGACGGCCGCGCCGCCGGGCACGCATGACTGAACCGGCTCGCCCGCCTGCTCCAGAGCCGCGAAGCGTTCGGCCATCTCGCTGCGGAAATCGAAATAGTCCTGCCCGCGCCCTGCCGCGAAAATCGCTTCCTCGTTCCACGCATGGACGGGGTGGATATAACCAATGACCTGCACGCCCTCCCGCGCGAGCGCCTCAAGAGAGCGAAACAGGAAATCCATCCGTTCTGGCGATACCCGCATCGCCCTGTAATAGCGGAAGGTGGGCACCGGCGTGTTCATGAAACGCCGGTATTGCTCTCCGGGTTCATAGACCTCACGGAAGGGCGGCTGCGGCGCGGTGCCGGTCATGTTCTCGTGAACGGTCTGAACAGCCCGCGCAAACGTGTTGGGCGAGAGCGTCACCCTCGCGGTGGCCACCCAGCGCAGGCCATCGGCCAGGCGGCTGATAGGAAAGGCCGGCTTGTATTTCTCGCCGCTGGCAAACTCGGCCATGTCGAGGCCGACAATGAAGCAGCGCAAGTCCTCCTCATGCCCGGCAATGGCGGCCAGATGTGCCAGCTCAAACGCGTTGGAGCCCCTTATGCCGGCATTCCACAATCCGCCCGGCCAGTCCTCGACAGTCATGGGAAAGCCGTCGACCGTGCGCGAGGAGCCGGTAATCAGCGTGCCGGCCTCTACCTGACCGATCTGGTGGCCAACCTGTACGCGCCGCCCGTCTTCGTGTGCGCGGGTCTTCTCTGCGGTCAGGCCCGCAACGCGTATGCCGGTGCCGGTATCATATGGATCCACGGCTGCGTTGAACGCCACAAAGAGGGCGAGCGCGCTGCCGAGAATGATGAGGAAGAGGCGGGTATAGCGCTGCATGAGCCTTAAAAGTTGTAATAGATGAATTCGGAATAGGACCAGCTGGCGATCATGCACGCGAACAACAGGACGGCGAGGCCGACGCCCCAGCGCGCATTTGGCTTCCAGCGCTCCTTGCGCGGCGGTGAGACGTTCGCGGTTTTCAGCACATCGTCTTCAATCTGGCGGTAGAATATCTGCGCGGTCTCGGGCAGAGACCAGACAAGGATAAGGCCGATAATCGCGGCGATGAACGGCCCGTCGCCCGGATTGACCCCCAGCCCGTTCAGGCCGGCCATGCCCTGCAGCATGATTGATGCCGCCTCGAAGCTGGTTGCCCGGAAAAACACCCAGGTGATGATGACAAAGAGGAAGGTGCAGGCGCTGGACGCGATCCAGAAGCGCCCGAAGAGTCCATTCGGCAGCCACCGGTCCAGCACCCGGCACCAGATCAGCGCTGCGCCATGCAGCCCGCCCCAGACCACGAAGGTCCAGGCCGCGCCATGCCACAGCCCCCCCAGCAGCATGACGATCATCAGATTGGCGAGGGTGCGGGCATAGCCCTTGCGGTTGCCGCCCAGCGACACATAGAGATAGTCACGCAAAAACTGCGACAGGGTGATGTGCCAGCGCCGCCAGAAATCGGTGATGTTGCGCGCCTTGTAGGGCGCATTGAAATTGACCGGCAGCTGGAAGCCGAACATGCGGGCAATACCCATCGCCATGTCCGAATAGCCCGAAAAGTCGAAATAGATCTGCAGCGTGTAGGCGAGCGCGCCGGTCCAGGCGAGCCACAGCCCCACCGGCTCCCCGGCCGCCGCCGTATCGAAGGCTGCATTCGCATATCCGGCCAGATTGTCGGCCAGCAGTACTTTCTTGGCGAGGCCGACCGCGAAGATGGAAAGCCCGATACCCAGATTGGCGCTGATATCGCGCTGGCGGTCTTTCTCGCCCAGCTGCGGTGACATCAGGCGGTGATGCACGATCGGCCCGGCGATGAGCTGGGGGAAGAAGGCGACAAACATGCCATAGCGGCGCGGTTTCGCATCCGGGCTGGTGATCCGCCGCGAACAATCGACCAGAAACGCGATCTGCTGGAAGGTGAAGAACGAAATGGCCAGCGGCAGGGGTAAACCCGGCTCGGCCAGCTCCAGCCCGGTCAGCGCGTTCACATTGCGCACGAAGAAATCGGCATATTTGAAGACGCCCAGCGCGCCGAGATTGAGCGCCACGCCAAAGGTCAGAAGCCAGCCGCCACTGCCCGGCCTGATGGCACGGGCAATCAGGTAGTTGACCACTATCGAGCCGAGGATGAGCGGCATGAAGCGCACATCCCACCAGCCATAGAAGACCAGCGAGGCCAGGAGCAGGAAGATCAGCCCGGCCTCATGGCCCAGCCGCCGGTTCACGGCGTAGAATCCCAGCACCGTCAGGGGCAGGAAGACGAACAGGAATATCGGCGTGCTGAAAACCATGCCCTGCCTGCCCCCCGCGCCTTTCCGTCAGCCCTCGGTGCGGGCGAGTTTCAAAATGGCGTTGGCGTGGGTTTCGGTCTCCACCCTGTAGCCGCGTGAGCAGGCAAGCGAGAGTGCATCGCGGGCGGCCTCCACCTTGTTGATGGCCGGACGCTCCATGATGATCATGTCCGGCCATACCTCGCGCGGAGCGTTGGCAAAGAAGGGCGCCAGAATCGCCAGCTCCCCGCCCTCGACATCAATCTTCATCACGTCCAGCCGCGTAACACGCATCTCGCTCAGCAGCGTGGTCAGCATGGCCACGCGCACCGCTGTGGTGCGGCCAGCCGCGCCGTCATCGGTGACGGCGAGCTGCGTGCCGCCGCGATTATGACCGATCAGGCGCATCACGCTCTCGCCTTCATAATCGGCCAGCGCCACGCCGGAAATCTCGATATTCTCCAGCCCGTTGGCGCGTGCGTTATAGGCGAGGCGGCGGCGCATCTCGTCCTGCGGCTCCACCGCGATCACACGTGCGGTCCGCCCACCCGCCTTGGCGGCAACCAGGCTGTAAAGCCCGGCATTGGCGCCGATATCGATAAAGGTCTTGCCCGGCCCCATGGCGGCGCGCAGCGCCTCCAGCTCCACCACATCAAAGCATTGCGGGGTCAGGAAGGCGCGCTTTTCCGACAGATTGTCCATCGGGTGGAGGCGCAGTTTCAGGCCCAGCGCCTCAATATCCGCCACGCCGTCTTTTAGTGCGCTCATGGCCAGAGGTCTGGCGATGCCGGCGAGTTTCAGCCCGGTGCGTCCGGGCGGCAGGGCACGGCCTATCGCCATGCCAAGGCGTGAGGCGATACCGGGACGGAAACGGCCATGGGCGGCGCCGGGATCGGTCGGTGCGACCTCCCGCGAGGCGGCAGCCTCATCCATTTCCTCGAACGTTTCGGTGTGTTCTGGCGTGTTGGTCTTGTTCATGAACAGCGTTCTAGCAAGGGTTTGGCCTGCTTGTCGCGGGGCGTTTGCGCCTGCCGGAAGCGCTGCCGGGATTTGCCCTTGGGCGTCTGCGTGCTAACCAGCACGGCGAACAACACAACTCCAGTTCAGGGCGGACGGCCAAACCGATGAAACCCATTCTCGAACAGCTTGATGACAAGCGCGCTGCGGCGCGCCTTGGCGGTGGTGAAAAGCGCATCGCCGCCCAGCATGAAAAAGGCAAGCTGACTGCGCGCGAGCGCCTTGAGGTGCTGCTGGATCCGGGCTCGTTCGAAGAGACCGGCATGTTCGTCGAGCACCAGTGCACCGATTTTGGCATGGGCGAATCGAAAATCCCCGGCGACGGCGTGGTGACGGGCTCTGGCACCGTGAATGGCCGCCTCGTCTATGTGTTCGCCAAGGATTTCACCGTGTTTGGCGGTTCGCTCTCGCTGGCCCATGCGCGCAAGATCACCCGCCTGCAGGAAACCGCGCTGAAAAACGGCGCGCCCATCATCGGCCTTTTCGATGCGGGCGGTGCGCGCATCCAGGAGGGCGTCGACGCGCTGGGCGGCTATGCCGAGATTTTCCAGAACAATGTGCTGGCCAGCGGCGTGATCCCGCAGATCAGCGTGATCATGGGGCCGTGCGCGGGCGGCGATGTCTATTCGCCCGCCATGACCGACTTCATCTTCATGGTGAAGGACACCAGCTACATGTATGTGACGGGGCCGGACGTGGTCAAAACCGTCACCAACGAGATCGTCACCCATGAGGAGCTGGGCGGAGCGAGTGTCCACGCCAAGAAGTCGGGCGTCGCCGACGGCGCCTTCTCAAACGATATCGAGGCGCTGGCGCAGATGCGCCGCCTGATCGATTTCCTGCCCCTGAACAACCGCAACAAGCCGCCCGTGCGCGAGGTCTATGACGACCCGGCCCGTGTGGAGCCGAGCCTTGATACGCTCGTCCCGCCCAACCCCAACAAGCCCTATGATATCCGCGAGCTGATCGTGAAGACGGCCGATGAGGGCGATTTCTTCGAGCTCGCGCCGGACTACGCCAAGAATATCGTGGTCGGCTTTGGCCGGCTTGAAGGCCAGACGGTGGGCTTTGTCGCCAACCAGCCGCTTTCGCTTGCCGGCGTGCTCGATATCGATGCCTCGAAGAAGGCCGCGCGCTTTGTGCGTTTTTGCGATGCGTTTGAAATACCGATCATCACCTTTGTTGATGTGCCAGGCTTCCTGCCCGGCACGCGCCAGGAATATGGCGGCCTCATCAAGCACGGCGCCAAGCTGCTCTTTGCCTATGCGGAAGCCACGGTCCCCAAACTCACCGTCATCACCCGCAAGGCTTATGGCGGGGCGTATGACGTGATGGCGTCGAAACACCTTCGCGGCGATGTGAACTATGCCTGGCCGACGGCGGAAATCGCCGTGATGGGGCCCAAGGGCGCGGCCGAGATCATCTTCCGCAAGGATATGGATGATCCCGAAAAAATGGCCGGGCACGTGAAGGATTATGAGACGCGCTTTGCCAACCCGTTCGTGGCGGCCTCACGCGGCTATCTCGATGACGTGATCCAGCCGAGGAATACGCGTGTTCGCCTCATCAAGGCCCTGCGCACCCTTCGCGACAAGAAGCTCACCAACCCGTGGAAGAAGCACGACAATATTCCGTTGTAGTTCTTCGCCGCCGTTCCTGCGTTCGCCGCTCTTTTCGTCATTCCGGGCGAGCCTGCGGCGAGACCCGGAACCCAGAGTTTTTGCGTATGACGGCTGGGTTCCAGATAAGCGCTTCGCGCTTTCTGGAATGACGAGGGCTTGGGCTTCTCAAATGCGTTTCACCGGCGATAGGCCGGCGCCTAATCTCTTTCGGGGTCCCGGCTCGGGGACCGGGACCCCGGCGGGCTAGCAGGAAGCCCCCCTCAATAATGATACCGGCACTGCACGATCTGGATGCGGGCATCATCGCCCGTTCCGGTGACGCGGTAGACGAGGCGGTGTTCGCCATCAATGCGGCGCGACCACCAGCCCGACAGCGAACCCTTTAGCGGTTCAGGCTTGCCGAGGCCGTCAAATGGCGCGCGGCGAATATCCTCGATGAGTTTCAGGCAGCGTTTCAGGAGTTTGGGCTGCCGGGCGGCCAGCCAGCCAATGTCCTGAAGGGCCTGAGGCGTCAGCTCTACATTCACCGGTCCAGCAGCGCGGCAAGTTTCTCGGCGCTATGGCGCACGGCTTCGCCCTTGTCCGCAGCGGCGATGGAGGCTGCAAGGCGCGCGGCATTGGCCGGGCTTTTCAGCAGATAATTCGTCTCCTGAATGGCTTCCCATTCAGACAGCGGCACCATGACCACCGGCTCACCGCCCTGGCGGGTGATGATGGCCGGAGCCTTGTTGCCGGTGACGCGCTCCATCAGCGCTTTCAGGCTGGCGCGCGCTTGGCTGAAGGTGAGGATCGTATCCATGTCAAATTTGTACAGAGTTCTGTACAAATTTGCAAGGGCCCGGATGAGCGGGCATGACGAGGGGGGACATCTTAGATGCGTTTCACCGGCGAAAGCCGGTGCCCAGTCTGTTGTGCTGGACCCCGGCGTTCGTCGGGGAAACGCGAAGCGGGTGGGGTCCGGGAACCAGCCATTTTTTAAAACTTCTGGGTTCCGGGTCTCGCCGATGGCTCGCCCGGAATGACGATGGAAGGGAAGGGCGATAAGCCTCTAATCCGCGTAATTGCGCCTTAGCGTTTCGGACAGGGCCTGGCCCTGAAGCGCAAGGCGCTGGGCCTCCATCTCGCTTTCCGCGCCGCAGCGCGTGCGGCGCTGCTGGTGCTGGCGGAAGCCTTCATTGAAGCGGGCAATCATGCGCTGGCGCATGGCGCCGCCGGGTGCCTCCAGATTGAGCATTTCCTCCATGCGGCGGCGCCATTGCTGTGCGCCTGATCCCTGACACAGGAAGGCCAGCGCATGCAGCTCTCCCAGCACACCGGCAAGCTGTTCGAGCGGGTAGGTGGCGTCCGACTGCTGCGCGGCCTGTGTGTTCATTTGCAGGGGCGCAGCGCCCGGCTTGGGCGCAAAGGCCGCAAGGGCCGGCACGACAAGGGCGAGGAGGGCGAGGCGCGCGATCATGTGAGGTCTATTGGTCCGGAAAAGCGGCATGTTCATGGCGTGATGTAGGATTTTGAAAGCGAGATCACGTTGCGGGTCTCGTCCCAGCTCACCTTCTCAACGGCCTCGGCAAAGGGGAAGAAGGCCGCATCCAGCGCATCGTCGGCGGCCTCCGGTTCGCCTGCCACCCACTCACAGACATAGTCGATCATCACGTAATGACCGTGAGTGGCGATGGATTCAAACGCGCCGACAAGACCTTTCAGGCTCGCCTCTATCCCTGTTTCCTCGCGGATTTCGCGTAATAGGGCGGTTTCCAGCGTCTCGCCGAAATCCACCTTGCCGCCGGGAATGGACCACTGGCCTTTCCACGGCTCCTTGCCCCGGCGTATCAGCAGCACCTCGCCGCCGCGCCAGACGACACCGCCTACGGCAAGCTTTGGCCCCGGCTGAGCGCTCATCGGCCGGTCTGCGCGCGATGGCGCAGCATATGGTCGGCGAGCACAATGGCCATCATCGCTTCGGCGACCGGCACCGCGCGGATGCCGACGCACGGATCATGGCGGCCCCGGGTAACGACTTCCACCGGCTCCAGATCGCGATTGAGGCTCTGGCGGGGAATGCGGATGGAGGAGGTGGGCTTGATCGCCATGCGCACCACCACATCCTGCCCGGTCGAGATGCCGCCGAGCACGCCGCCATTATGGTTGGCGCGAAACGCCGGCTGGCCGTTTTCATCAAGATACATCTCGTCAGCGGCGCCCTCGCCGCGAAGCGAAGCGGCTTCCCGCCCCGCGCCGATCTCGACGGATTTGGCGGCATTAATGCTCATCATCGCGCTTGCCAGATCGGCATCAAGCTTTCCGTAGACGGGCGCGCCCCAGCCTGCCGGTACGCCGGAGGCCACAATTTCCACCAGAGCGCCGACAGACGAACCCGCCTTGCGGACAGCGTCCATATCCGCCTCCCACAGCTTTGCGGTCCCGGCGTCCGGGCAGAAGAAATCATTACGGCTGACCTCGTCCCAGTCCCAGCGTGAGCGGTCGATGGCGCGCGGGCCGATCTGGATGAGGGCGGCGCGGATGGTGATGCCGGGCCCCAGCACTTTGCGGGCAATGGCGCCAGCAGCGACCCGCGCCGCGGTCTCGCGCGCGCTGGAGCGCCCGCCGCCGCGATAGTCGCGCACGCCATACTTGACGTCATAGGTATAGTCGGCATGGCCGGGCCGCCAGCTATCGCGGATATCGCTGTAATCTTTTGAACGCTGGTCGATATTCTCGATCATCAGGCTGATCGGCGCGCCCGTGGTCACTTGCCCGCCCGTGCGCTCGTCTTCAAATACGCCTGACAGAATGCGCACGGCATCATCCTCGCGGCGCTGCGTGACATGGCGCGACTGGCCGGGCTTGCGCCGGTCGAGAAAGGGCTGGATGTCAGCCTCGATGAGTGCGATGCCCGGCGGGCAGCCATCGACCACGCAGCCAAGCGCGGGTCCGTGGCTTTCGCCCCATGTGGTGAAGCGGAACAGATGGCCGAAACTGTTATGGGACATGAGGTAAGCCGCCGGACGCGATGGGAGTGAATCGCGATCCTAGGGCGCCTTCCCGGTCACGTCATCTCCACAGTGGATCACGCCGCGCTTTTACGCACCCAGCGGGCAAAGCGCGCAGCCGGGGAGGACTTTACAAAGCGTTCATAGAAGGCGCTCAGCAGGCCTGCATTCTCCTCCGCCTGGCGTCTGGCATCTGCCTCGGCAAGCTGCCGGGCCTTCTCTTCGCGCGCGGCGCGCTCGGCCGGGCCTTCATCGGCGCCGCAATCGGCCATGGGGTCGCGTACCAGTATGCGCACCCGCCAGACCGGTTCGCCGATCGGGACGACAATCGCGCCAGTCTTCGTCACCGGAGGTACCCGCATCATGGCGCTGCGGCCATCCAGCTCGACCGTGCGCAGCCCGCCCACGCGCGCCTCGTCCGGCGTCAGCACCAGATCGAGCTGGCGCGGCGCGCAGACTTTCAGGATTTCGTGGGCCTTGAGCAATATCTGCAGGCGTGACAGCGTGTCGGCGGTCGCCTCCACATGGTCGGGATGGACCGCTTTGACCTTCGCCCGGAAGGCGGATTTCACCGATGCGTAATCGCTGTCGGGTTCCAGCCCCAACACGCGGTACGCCGCACAAATGGCTTCGCTCGCACTGCTCATCGGCGCAAACTAGCCGCATGCCGGTTGGCGAAAGGTTGACGATATGGCGCGCTGCGTCATTTCTGCGCCCATGACTGTCATTTTGTTAAGGAGCCTTCCCCATGGCCTCACGCGATATCATTCCGCCGAGCCCCAGCGAGGCCGACTACCAGCGTGAAGCCGGCCAGGGCGATGTGCCCCTCACACATGGCAATGACCCGTTTGCGCTGTTTGCCGAATGGCTGGCGCAGGCGAGGGAAAAAGAGCCCAATGACCCCAATGCGATGGCGCTGGCGACCGTCGATGCGGACGGGCTTCCCGATGTGCGCATGGTGCTCCTGAAGGATGCCGATGCGCGCGGCTTCGTCTTCTACACGAATCTGGAAAGCGCCAAGGGCAACCAGCTGGCGGCCGTCTCCAAAGCTGCCCTCTGCTTCCACTGGAAATCATTGCGCCGTCAGATCCGGGTGCGGGGCATTGTCGAGCCGGTGAGCGATGCGGAGGCCGATGCCTATTTTGCGAGCCGGGCGCGCGACAGCCGGATCGGTGCCTGGGCATCATCCCAGTCGCGCCCGCTGGAAAGCCGCCATGCACTGGAAAAGAATGTCGCGAAATTTGCCGCGAAGTTTGGCCTCGGCGAGATTCCGCGCCCTGAATTCTGGAGCGGATACCGGGTAAGGCCGTTGCGCATCGAGTTCTGGCGTGACCGCCCGTTCCGCCTGCACGACCGGCTGGTTTTCGAACGGGGCGATTTGGACTCGCCCTTTACGCAGACAAGGCTCTATCCTTAGGCGGCATGAAGAAGCGGGGCGGGGAAGCGTTATGGGCATTTTGCTGACCATCAGGGCAATCATCATCTGGCTGGCGGGCCTGGCAGCGGTGATCGCGCCGGTATGGTTCGCGGCAGCCGGGCTGGGATCGCGTTTCGGCCTCTGGGACTGGCGCTTCGGTCTTGGCACGATGACGCGCGAGATCGGCCCCAACCTGCTGTTTGCGGCGCTGGGGCTTGGCGCGCTTGCGCTTGTCCTGCTTATCGCCACCGCGATTTTCATCAAGGGCCGCCGGGCCGGTGCGGGGTCATGGGTTGCGGCTGTTGCGGCGATTGCCATCGGGGCGGGCGGCCTGTGGTATGCGGCGTCGGTTGCCGCGCGCGCGGGCGAGATTCCGCCCATTCACGACATTTCGACCGATACCGCCAACCCGCCGCAATTCACCGCTTCGCTGGTCGCGCGGCGCGGCGAGGATGCCAATAGCGTGGATTACGAGAGTAAGACCGATCCGCGTTCGGGCCGCCCCTTGCCCGAGGTACAGGCTGAGGCCTATCCAGACATCCAGCCGGTTTCTGTCTCTGCGGAGCCTCTTGCAGCGTACAGGGCTGCGCTCGCGGTTGCCCGTGAGCTCGGGTGGACGGTGTCGACGGAATCAGAACGTGAGCTGATGTTCGAGGCGACCGCCACGACGTTCTGGTACGGCTTCCGTGACGATATCGTGGTGCGTGTCACCGCCCTCACTGATGGCGGTGCGGTGGTGGACGCCCGCTCGGTCTCGCGGGTGGGAGTCTCAGACCTGGGTGCCAATGCTGCGCGCCTGCGCGCCTTTACGGAGCGCCTGCGCGACCGGCTGGGCGAGGACTAGCGCACTAGCGCGTAAGTGCTGTCCAGCGCCGCTTCGCCGCTCGCCGTCACGCGGCCGCGCCGGTGCAGATCGACCATGTGGGACCAGACCGACATGGCTGCGGCCGGGTAAAGCCGCTCGTCCAGTCCGGCATACATGACCGGCAGAAGGTCGGTAATGTGCGCCGGTCCGGCCTCCAGCGCGTAAAGAATTTGCGCCTCGCGATAGTGACGGTGGGCGATATAGGCGGTGATGAAGGGTTCAGGATCGGTCACGGGCGGGCCGTGGCTTGGCCAGAGCGTTGAAAAGCCGCGCCGGCGCACGCGTTCCAGCTGCTGCAGATAGTCGCCCATATCCCCGTCCGGCGGCAGGACCACGGAGGTCGCCCAGCCCATGATGTGATCCCCGCACAGAAGGGCGTTTTCCTCCATCAGCGCGAGGCAGATATGGTTTGCCGTGTGGCCGGGCGTGTGCAGGACTTCAAGCGTCCAGCCCGGCCCGGCAATGGCATCGCCATCTTCCAGCGTGTGATCGGGCGCAAAACTGAAGTCCGCGCCTTCCTCCATGACAGGTGCATCGGGGTCCATGGGGCGTCCGCCAGCGGCCGAGCGGCCATAGATTTTCGCGCCGTGATGATCGGCAAAGCGGCGGGCAAGGGCGGAATGGTCGAGATGGTGGTGGGTGACGATGACATGGCTCACGGTTTCGCCATCAAGAGCCGCGTTCAGGGCGTCAAAATGCGCGTCTTCAGCAGGGCCGGGGTCGATGACGGCAACCTTGCCGCGCCCGACCAGATAGGTGCCGGTTCCGGTATAGGTAAAGGCCCCAGAGTTTCCCGCCACAACGCGTCTGATTGCCGGAGAAACCTGATCAGCGCGTCCCGGCTCGAAGTTCATCTCGCGGACGAAGGGTATGGGCGGCGGGGGTGTGGGGGCTTGCCGGGTCACGCGGCAATCGCGGACTGGTCCTGACGCAGGCGCGCCTCCAGATAGCTATCAAGCCGCGTGGCCAGTCTTCGCACGGCAGTGATCTTGTCCTTCAGCCCGAGCGCTATGGTCGGTCCCATATCTGTCTTGTTCACGTCAACGATCCACAATTCGCCGGTATCGCGGTCACGCAAGACGTCTATTCCGCCCCAGTCAAGTGCCATCGCCGAACAGAAACGGGCAATCATGGCGCGCTCCACGGCGGTGAAGACCGCGGAAGGGTCTGCAAGTGTCACACCCGTATTGCAGTTGGCAAACCGGCGCGCCACCGGCCGGCGCTTGAGATAGACCTGCACGATTTCTCCGCCAATGGTGGAGCACCGCAGGTCCAGCACATTGCCGTCATTGTCCAGATTGTTGATGAGCCGCTGGTAGGTGTAGCCATCGCGCGGCGCCTGAGGCTCGTGCAGGACGCGGCCGTCATGTGCTGCGTTCTGCTCGGACTTCTCCACATAGGGGCCGCCCGGTTTCATCGGATCACACAGAAGCGCGCGGCCGGTAACCTGCTCGAACACCTCGGCCACATGTGTCTTCGATATGTCTGTGCAGCGGCCGTTCACGGCCGGGATATGCGCTGGCAGAGGCCGTTCGGGCACCCAGGTGGAATCGTCGAATGTGAAAATCAGGTCGGCTTCGCCGGCGTGCCGGGCAAACCGCGCGCGGCTGAGCGCCATCACCGGCCATATCAGATACCATGGACGCGGCTGGTCAGGCGCAAACCAGATGCGCGGACCGTCGGAGACCACGCTGTGACGGGCGCACTCGACCCAGCCGTGGAACACGCACCAGTTCAGAAAGTCCCGCACGATGGCCGGTTCGATAGGCACCGCCGCGCCGGTCTTCTTCACATGCATCGTCCCTTTGGCGTAGCGGAAATCATTCCACCATGCAGAAGAGGCCATCAGGCAAGGCTCCCAGACAGGTTTCGGGCGCACTTTAGCGCCTCGGTGAGGCTTGGCAACGCAAATGCTGTGCTTTGCACACTAGGCTGTCCGGCCTGCTTTTTGCTGCGCTGGGGACGACCGGAAAAGCTGAAGCAGGTTGGCACAGGGTGATGAATCTGGCGAGGAAATTGCTGGCAGGACTATCAGCGCGGATTCGTGTTGTTTTGATGGCAATGATGGCCGTCGCAGCCATCAAGCTGGGCAGCCATGCGGCCATGCCTTCCGGCAATGAGGAGTCTGCACCGGGCGGCAGCGCGCGGATCGCACTGGAACAGCCGGGCCTGTAACGTAACGCAGATATGACTGCGGGGCTGGCTTGATCGCGCGCGGCTAACCGGCCAAGACTTCGCGCCCTCGATTAGTCAATGCGCAAGGCTTCATGCTCAGTTATCTCGCCCGGCGCCTGCTCGTCGCTATCCCGACGATACTGGTGATCATCACTGTTGCCTTCTTCATGATGCGCGCCGCTCCCGGCGGGCCGTTCGACCTTGAGCGCCCGATGCCCGAAGAGATCCGCCAGAATGTCATGGCGGCCTACGGCATGGATCAGCCGATCTGGAAGCAGTATGTCGACTACATGGCGGGCATTGCCCGGTTCGATCTCGGCCCGTCCCTGAAATTCCGCGACAAGACGGTTGCCGACATCATCGCCGAAGGCTTTCCCGTTTCCGCCACGATTGGCGCGCTGTCGATATCGCTGGCGGTATTTGTGGGCACGATAATGGGGTCCATAGCCGCGCTAAGGCAAAACAGCGCGGCGGACTACACGGTCGTGGGGATATCGACGATCGGGATTGTCATTCCGCCCTTTGTGATGGGGCCGATTCTGGCCCTTCTTGTCGGCTTGCACTGGGGTTTGCTGCCAACCGGCGGCCTTGATCCCCGGTACGGCATGACGGTGGAGCGGCTGATCCTGCCCGTAATCACGCTGGCCCTGCCGCAGATCGCGATCATCTCGCGTCTGATGCGCGCGTCCATGATCGAGGTCCTGCGCTCCAACTATGTACGCACCGCGAAGGCCAAGGGCCTGCCTGCCGCCAGCGTGATTGTACGCCACGCCCTGCGCAGCGCCGTCCTGCCCCTGGTCAGCTATCTCGGACCGGCTGCCGCAGCCCTGCTGACCGGCTCCATCGTGATTGAACAGGTCTTCCAGCTGCCGGGCATCGGACGTCAGTTCGTGCAGGCGGCGCTGCAGCGCGACTACACGGTCGTGATGGGCGTCGTCATCCTCTATGCCAGCCTTATCATCATTCTGAACCTGATCGCGGATCTGCTCTATGCGGCACTCAATCCGAAAGTGAAGTACGACTGATGGCGTTTACATCTCCTCCGGCAGAAAAGACCGAAATGATGGAACGCGCAGCGGTGCGCGGCCGGTCCTTGTGGGACGATGCACGCGCGCGCCTTCTGCGTAACCGTGCAGCCGTCGCCAGCCTTGTGCTGCTGGGCATTCTGACTTTCCTGGCCTTTATCGGGCCTCTGCTGTGGGTGCACGATTCCAGCTTCATCTATCGCGACCGGGTGCAGATTCCGCCGGGGCTGGAGAACTGGCATCTGTTCGGCACCGACGCGCAGGGCCGGGACCTGCTGGCGCGCACGCTGGTCGGTCTTCGCATGTCGCTTATGGTTGGCGTGGTTGCAACCGCCGTGTCGCTGGTTATCGGCGTGATCTGGGGCGCGACCGCCGGCTTTATCGGCGGACGCGTGGACCAGTTGATGATGCGCATCGTGGATGTGCTCTATTCGCTGCCCTTCATCTTCTTCGTCATCATCCTGATGGTCGTGTTCGGGCGCAATATTATCCTGATCTTTGTGGCCATCGGTGCGGTGGAGTGGCTGACGATGGCGCGCATCGTGCGCGGGCAGACCATCGCCCTGAAAGGCATGGAATTCGTCGAGGCGGCGAGAGCGGCGGGCGTCAGCCAGTTCTCCATTATCCGCCGGCATATCGTGCCGAACGTGCTCGGTCCGGTCGTAGTCTATGTCACGCTGACCATTCCGGCGGTCATTCTGGCGGAGAGCTTCCTGAGCTTCCTCGGCCTCGGTGTGCAGGAACCGCTCACCTCGCTCGGCAATCTGATCTCCAATGGCGCGCGCGACATGGAAGTCGCGCCATGGACGCTGATCGTGCCCGCGCTCACGATGATGCTGACCCTGTTCTGCTTCAACTTCATCGGGGATGGCCTGCGAGACGCTATCGATCCGAAGGATCGCTAGTCGCGAGCTGCGCGGAATCGTGTCGGGTGAGAGCTCAGCCGCATGAAGAACGACGTTAACGCGCCACGTTCAATTTCTACGGTGAGCCCTTCGGTGTCGCGTGGGACAGCAATCCGCCGCGAATCTGTCTGACGCCATACCTGGCCGTCGGCGAGCGTGATCACGAGTTTCCCGAACGGATCGGCCCGAATGGCGCGCACGGGAACGCCTCGCAGCGCCTGTATGTCACCGTCTTCTGTCCGCTCGGCTATTGCACCATCCTCATAGGCGTGCTCGACGGAAAGTTCGGTGCCGCCACTGCTGAATAGCGAGCCGAAAATCCGGCCGGTGCCGGCAACAGCCCTGCCGAAAGTGTTGCGTTCGGCGGCCACAGCCCGCTGGCGCTCGACTACTGTCAGCTCCCCTGCGCTTATGGCGCTATCGAGCGCTGATGCCGCCTGGTCCATACAGGCCAGGCGCTCGCTATCGGAGGCAAGGGCGCGGCAGGCGAGCAATTCATCCATCAGCGGGGAGCCTTGCAGCTCCTGCGCCGACACGCTGGTTCCCGCCAGGGCGAGCGCGCTGACAGCGAGGGCGAGGCGTGAGGCGGTGCGGATAGGGGTGCGAGACATGACGGCTTCCTCCAGACACTCGGTTTTGCCAGATTGAGGCCCTGTGCGCCGGGGTGTGTCAATGCGGGCGTGACATGTGTGCCCGGATATGGCCCGGCCCGGTGCAATTGCCTGCAGCAAACAGATGAAAAGCTGGCGCTTGCTGCCATAGTCTCGCCAAGCGATAACGGATATGGTCTGGTCCAAACCACAAACCGGAAGGCTTGCGTGGCGGCGAGGGGAAACGCGCCGCGCTATCAACAACAAGGAGACAATCCATGGGGATAATGAGACAGGCGGGCGGTCTTGCGCTGGCCGGTATTGCCGCTCTGGCGCTGAATGCATGCGGCCGCAGCAATGTCGACAGTGACTCGGTCGTGCTTCACCGGGGCAATATGGCAGAGCCCCTGACGCTGGATCCCCACAAGGCTTCGGGAACCTGGGAAAACAATATTATCGGGGACATGTTCATCGGCCTGTTCACCGAGGACGCAGCCGGAGAGACCGTGCCGGGCATGGCCGAAAGCTGGGAAATGTCGGAGGACGGCTTGAGCTGGACCTTCATCCTGCGTGAAGCGCAATGGAGCGATGGCGAGCCGGTTACCGCCTATGATTTCGAGTATGCGCTTCGCCGTATCCTGACGCCGGAGACGCTGGCGAACTACGCCTCCGTTCTCTATCCCATCCGCAATGCGCGCCCGGTGAATGTCGGGGACATGGCGCCGGAGGAACTCGGCGTCCGTGCGGTGGATGAGCGCACTCTGGTCATCGAGCTGGAGTTTCCGGCACCCTACCTGCCGGGCCTTCTGACGCACTACACGACGTTCCCTGTTCCCCGCCACGTCGTGGAGCGTTATGGCGATGCCTGGGTGCAACCGCAGAACATTCAGACGAATGGCCCCTACAGGCTGGTCGACTGGCGGGCCAGCAATTTCGTGCACGTGACCCGCAACGAGCTGTTCTGGGATAACGAAAATGTCTGCATTGACGAGGTGTTCTACTACCCGACCGTGGACAATGCGGCGGCCGAGCGCCGCGTGCGCAATGGCGAGCTGGACCTGATCACCGATTTTGCCGGCCAGAGCCTGCCCTTCCTGCGCCAGCAGGTGCCCGACTATGTACGGGTGCATCCCTATCTCGGGATTGTGTACTTCTCGTTCAACACGACCCTGGAACAGTTCGCCGATCCGCGCGTGCGTAACGCGCTGGGCATGGCGATCGACCGGGACTTCATCGCGGAGAATATCCTGCGCGCCGGCCAGATTCCGGCCTACTCGTTCATTCCGCCGGGCGTAGACAACTATCCCGGCACGGCCCGGATCGGCTGGTTTGATGCTCCGGTGGAAGAGCGCCGCCGCCTCGCGCGTGAACTTCTGGAGGAAGCCGGCTACGGGCCAAACAATCCCTTGCGTTTCACCTACACATTCCGTGCCACGGGCGACAATCCGCGCATAGCGCCTGTCGTCCAGCAGGACTGGCAGCTGATCGCCGACTGGGTGCAGGTGGATATCCAGGTCGTCGAGACGCAAATCCACTATTCCAACATGCGTTCGGCCGACTACGAGCTGGGCGATGGCGGCTGGATTGGCGATTACAACGACGCCTACAACTTCCTGTTCCTGGCCGAGACCGAGTCCGTGCCGATGAACTATACGCGCTGGTCAAACGAGGCGTATGACACCCTGGTGGCACAGGCCAACCGCACGATCGATGCCGAGGAGCGCGGCCGCATGCTGGCCGAGGCCGAGCAGATCATGCTCGACGAGATGCCCTACATCCCGATTGTCTACTATGTGAACAAATCACTCGTGAACCCGCGGGTGACCGGGTGGGAGGACAATATCGTCCACATTCACCGCACCCGCTGGATGTGTTTCTCCGATCTTGAGGACGGTTCGGCTGAAGGCTGAGGCTATTGAACGACCCGCTGGGAGATGCCGCAGATACGGTTGTCGAGCACGTCCAGGCAGATGCGCTGGGCGGGCTCGGCTCCGGCCGCGGTGATGGCGCCAGCGATGGCATGTGCCGCAATTGCGGCGCCGAACTGGCTGGCGAGTACTGCCATCAGTGCGGGCAGAGCGCCCGCAGCCTGCGGCGCCCCTTCTGGACGCTGGTAAAGGAAAGCGTCGAGACCCTGTTTGTGATGGACGGGCGCATCGCGCAAACCCTGCCGGCACTGATGCTGTATCCGGGCCGCGTATCGCGAGACTATCTCGATGGCCGCCGGGCCCGGTTCATTCCACCCTTCCGCCTCTACGTTTTTGCATCCCTCATCTTTTTCGTTCTGCTGCCGCTGACGCTGGGGCAGGGGATCGGCTTCGATCCGTCCATGGGCGGGATCGATACCGCCCGTGAACAGCTGGAGCAGGCGCGCGACAGCGGAGAGATGACCGAGGAGGAATACCGGGACGCGCTCGAAGGCCTCGGGCTGGCAGACAGCATCTTGCGCGGACGCGATCCGGAAACGCCGCAGGATGTGCCGGACCGTACCGGCAGCCCGCCTCCGGCAGCCGGCATGCCGCCCGAGGCCCTTGAAGCCTTGCAGGAGGCGGGCCGGACGGGCGATCTGGACGCGACAGGGCTGGCCTTTGTGCGCGACAACGCGTCCCGTCTGTGGGCCGAGACCCGCCGTTGGGTGCCGCGTATCATGTTCGTCCTTCTGCCCGTTTACGCGGCCCTGCTGGCCCTGGTGTATCTTTGGCGGCGGCGCTTTCTCTATTTCGATCACCTGATCGTATCGCTGCATTTCCATGCCGCGCTGTTCCTGGCGATGACCGTGACCGTGCTGGCATCGATGGTGATCGGCTGGGGCTGGGCGACGCTGGGCCTCTTGATCTACGCCAACGCCTATCTCTACCGGATAAACCGCGTCGTCTATGAGCGGGGCCGGTTCAGTTCGGTGGTGCGCACGCTGGTGCTGGACGGCCTGTATTTCTTCTTCCTGATGACGGGTCTGCTCATGGCCGTCATCTTCGGTGCCATGTCGCTGGCCAGTTGATTGAGGCGCGGCGCATCAAAAAAGCCCGCCGGAGCATCCCGGCGGGCTTTTTTTTTATTGTCGGCACTGACTGGAAAGCTGTCAGCGCGGGACGCGCTCATCCGTGCGCATCTGCACGCCGCGAACGCCCGCAAGCTCACGCGCCTCAAGCGCTGCGCGGACTTCGGGCAATTCCAGCAGGGCCTGCAGGCGTGATGCCGACTGGGCGCCTTCGGCGGTCAGGCCGAAGAGCTGCTGGAGTGCTTCCATCGGCGTGGGCTGGCGCGGATAGCGGCGAATGCGCAGCGTCTCGTCCGCATCGATACCGGCGAGTTCGCGTGCCGCTTCCAGGGCCTCGTGCAGCCCGCCGATACGGTCAACCAGCCCCAGTTCGAGAGCCTGTGCGCCCGTCCAGACCCGTCCGCGCGCGATCTCGCGCACGCGGGTAATGGGCAGGTCGCGCCCCTCGGCGACCCGGCCGGTGAAATCGTCGTAGATTTCCGAGGCCATGGCCTCGATGGCTGCGCGCTGGCTTTCGCTGAACGGGGTCTGGGCAGAGTAGGCGGTGGCGAACTCGCCGCCGACCGATACCGGCTCGATATTGACCCCGATACGGTCCAGCGCGCCTTCGACAACCACCTTGCCGAAGACAACGCCGATAGAGCCGGTCAGCGTGGTGGCGTTGGCGATGATCATGTCCGCCGGAGCGGCCAGATAGTAGCCGCCCGATGCTGCGAGAGACGCCATCGACACGATGACAGGCTTGCCGGCTTCACGGGCCCTGACAACGGCGTCCCATATCTGGTCGGACGCAATCGCCGAGCCGCCGCCACTATCGACGCGCACGATAATGGCCCGCACATCCTCTGCTGCCGCGGCGGCATCAATCGCGTCTGCCATTGCGTCACCGCCTATGACGTTACCGCCGCCAAATCCGGTCTCGCCCGATCCGGTGATGATCGAACCTTGTCCGCTGACCATGGCGATTACCGGACCGCGCGTTGCAGGCGGTGTTGCCGCGAGATTGCGGGCATAGGTTTCAATATCCTGGACAGTTGCATTCCCGCCAGCCCGCTCCAGGGCCGCTTCGCGCGCAGCCGCCGGATGACCGAGCTGGTCAACAAGGCCGGCCTGCAGTGCGGCCTCGGCACTGTGCGGGCCGGATACGATGCGCTGGCGGAAGGTGGAAGCATCCATGCCGCGATCCTCAGAGGAGGCTGTCATAGCGGAATTCAAAATGGCATTGAGGAAGGAGGTGGTGGCCTCCAGATGGGCTTCGGTAAACCCGTCCTCGGTGAAGGTGTTGGCCGCGTTCTTGTACTCGTGGAACTGAAGGAATTCGGCCTGGGCACCGAACTGCTCGAACAGGCCGCCGAGGAAGAGCGATTCGCTGGCAAGGCCGACAGCGGAGAATGCCGATGTGTCCTGCATCCAGATCTCGTCGGCGCCGCTGACTGCGAAATAATTGGTAATTCCGGTGCCTTCAAAGCCTTGCGCGTGCGCGATTACAAAGCGGCCGCTGCCGGAGAAGCGGGCGAGGGCGCTGCGGATCTCCTCGGCCTGTGCGGGCGACATGCCGAACTCGTTTGCGCGGATGAAGACGCCGCGAACCCTGTCATCCGACTGAGCGCGCTGAAGCGTGGTCACGATGTCGACCACCGACAGCGGCTCTGAAAACGCGAACGGTGATCGCGAGGGCTGGTCAAGCCGGTCACGGCGAAGATCGAGCTGGAGGACAAGGTCCCCGCCCGAGGCGCGCGCACTGCGGCCTTCGCTCGCCTGTTGCGCGGCAGACGCGATCAGTGCCGCCAGCATGAAGCCAAGCAGAAGCATGGTCAGCAACGCACCGGCGATGACGCCGGCTACCGACCCGAAAAAGGTTATCCAGAACTGGCGCATCGCAGCACTCCCGATCATCCGCAGACTTGGCCGCAATACGGGCCCCTCCCGGAGGAGGATATAGAGCGCGGCGCGCACGGTCGAGGCCGCCGCTTGTGTATTATCCGCAATGTTTGATGAGGGGGCGGGATGGAACTGGTCGGAGTAGCAAGATTCGAACTTGCGACCCCCGCCTCCCGAAGACGGTGCTCTACCAGGCTGAGCTATACTCCGAACCGAGGCGGGCTGTATATCCAGTCACCGGCGGCATGGCAATCACGCTCGGCTGGCTTTTGTGCAGAAGATTGTGTCAGACAGTTGCAGGAGGGCGTTGCATCGCGTTCCGGTGCGGGCTATCTAGCCTCTCCGCAAACACCTCCGGGTGTTCTGCTGGGGTGTGGCCAAGCGGTAAGGCAGCGGTTTTTGGTACCGCCATTCCCAGGTTCGAATCCTGGCACCCCAGCCATTTTCCCGTCATCTCTTCGCCCATTTCGGCTGGCATTCTTTCCACTCCCATATCCGGTGTTGCAGCCGGGACTGGCGGGGCGTGCCGCAGCGCAACAATGCGGTTTCTGTCGCAATTTCGAAACCGTTTCGCACTAGGAAGCGTTAACTGCGAGCGGCACAGCTTTTGCAGCGCTTGCACGGTTGATTGCTGACGGTTTGAGCGCTAGCGTCAACGTTATGGAGTGGAATGCATGGCATCTGCTCATTCAAAAAGACGGCGGGAAACGCCGCGTTTGAAAGGGGATAATTGATTACACGGTTATTCCCTGCAGACGATTCGCGGGCCCTGATGGGCTCTGGCGCAAGGTTCTTGCGCCAATAGGTTGTCGGGGGCGTCAGGTTGAGGCTTTTGGCCTGGCGGGTTTTTTTTAGAGGGTATCCGGACGAGCAACATTCCCTGTTTGCTGGCCGGCTTCTGTGAGGCGAGACATGTCACAATTGAAAACACGTCTCCGCACGGCAATTGCCGTCGGATTGGGTTCCATGCTGGTTGCGGGCGCAGCCCATGCCCAGCTCGATCAAGCGCTTCAGGTGGCCCGTCAGTCCACCCAGGAGGGCGCCCGGGCTCAGCAAGAGATCAATGACGTCGCGGACCGCGCCGGCGATCTCGAGCGTGAGTATCTGGCTCTGCGTCAGCAGATCGAGGATCAGCGCGTCTATGTGGAGCAGCAGGAGGTCTTCCTGCGTTCGCAAGCCAACGAGCTTGAGGCGCTCCAGTTTCAGCTCGAGCGGGTCGGCACGATCGAGCGCGATCTGACGCCGATGCTTCTTGAGATGTATGTGGCGCTTGAAGAGTTTGTGACCGGCGATCTGCCGTTCCAGACCGATGTGCGCCGCGCCCGTCTCGACAATATCGAGCAACTGCTCGGCGATGCGGCTGTCCCGCCGGCCGAGAAATACCGTGTCATCCTGAACGCCTACGAGATCGAGGCGGCCTACGGGCGCAGCCTTCGCACGTACAGCGAGGAAGTGGCCATTGATGGCGTGCCCAACGAGGTGAATGTCCTCCAGTTCGGCCGTGTCGCGATGGTGCGTATCTTCCAGAACGGCTCGATGGAAATCATGACCCAGTCGAACCCTGAATGGCGTCAGCTGTCCGGGTCCCATGCCAACAACGTCCAGCGTGCTCTGCGGATTGCGCAGGAAGTGACCACGCCTGACGTGTTCGTCGCGCCCCTCCCGGGCCCGGCTACCCGCTAGCGCTGTAGAGACGGAGAAACAAGGCGATGAAAACGCTTTTTAAAATTGCCGCGGCTGTCTCGCTTAGCGCCAGCCTTCTTGCCGGCACCGCGATGGCCCAGGAAAGCCAGCGCCAGCCGGTGACTTCCATTTCGCAACTGCTTGACCGCGTTCGCGCAGATGCCCGTGACGCGGCTGCTGAAAACCAGCGCCGCCTGCAGGAATTCCGTGCCAACCGTGACCGTCAGGCGGCCCTGGTTGCCCAGGCCCGCGGCCAGCTCAACGCACTGGAAGCGACTGGCGCTGCCAATCAGGCCCAGTTCGAAGCCAACCAGGCGCAGATCCAGGAGCTGGATGCCCAGCTCCGCCGTGAACAGGGCGCGTTCGGCGAGCTGTTCGGTGCCGCCCGCCAGAAGTCTGGCGAGTTCGCTTCGACGATCGAGGCGTCGATCGCCTCGGCTCAGGCCCCGGGCCGTCACCAGCCGCTGCGCGAGCTTTCGCAGAGCCGCACCCTGCCGGACCGCGCTGAGCTCGACCGTATCTGGCAGGCCATGATCTCCGAAATGGAGCTTCAGGGCGATGTCGTCACGTTTGATGCCCGTGTTTCGGGTGTTAACGATGGCCAGCCGGTTTCCGTGACCCGTGTCGGCGTGTTCAACGCCTTCATCACGCAGGGCGGCACGCGCTACGTGCTGTGGCAGACCGAAGAGTCCAACCCGGCCGCCGGCTATCGCTTGGTGCCGCTGGAGCGTCAGCCCCCGGGCCGTCTGCTTGATGCGGCCAGCACGCTTGCGCGCGCTTCCGAGGGCGAGATCGTCTCCGGTCCGATCGACCCGTCGCGTGGCCAGCTGCTGAACATCTACAAGGATGTTCCCAACACGGTCGAGCGCTTCAACCAGGGTGGTATCGTTGCGCAGATCATTCTCGGCCTGCTGATCTTCTCGGCTGCCTTCGGTCTGTTCCGCCTGTTCTCGCTGTTCACCACGAACTCCGCGATCAATGGCCAGAAGCGCCGCTCCACGGCGTCCAAGGGCAACCCGCTCGGCCGCATCATGCTGGCCTATGAAGAGGTCAAGGACCGTCCGATCGAGACCATCGAGCTCAAGCTGGACGAAGCCATTCTGCGTGAAACGCCGAAGCTGGAGTTCGGCTTGAACTTCCTGAAGCTCGCTGCCGCCGTCGCGCCGCTGCTGGGTCTTCTGGGTACGGTTACGGGTATGATCCGCACCTTTACGCAGATCACGCTGTTCGGCACCGGCGACCCCCGCATCATGGCGGGTGGTATCTCCGAGGCCCTCGTGACCACGGTTATGGGCCTTATCGCCGCCATTCCGCTGCTCTTCATCCACTCGTTTGCCGCCAGCTTCGCGCGCGGGGCTCAGCAAACGCTGGAAGAGCAGGCCGCTGGCATCGTCGCACGTCACGCTGAAGAGCGTGCTGGCTAGAAGGACCGGCAATCATGGATTTCCAAGGTGCCTTTTCCGGCCTGCAGGAATTCCTGGAGCGCGGTGGCCCGATCCTGACCTGGATCATGGCTCTGACCTTCGTGATGTGGGCGTTCATCCTTGAGCGGCTGGCCTATTTCGGGCTAGCCCACAAGGGAGTGGCCGGCCGGGCGATCCGGGAGTGGGGCGCGCGCAGCGACCACAGCTCCTGGCACGCCCATGCCATCCGCGACCAGCTCATTTCCGAGGTCAAGCTGAAGGCCGACCAGAATGTGGAGTTGATCAAGACCCTCGTGGCTCTTGCGCCTCTCTTCGGTCTTCTGGGTACGGTGACCGGCATGGTGGCGGTGTTCGATGTGATGGCCATTTCTGGCTCATCGGACGCCCGTGCGATGTCTGCGGGTGTTGCCCGCGCCACCATCCCCACGATGGCTGGCATGGTCTCCGCGCTTTCGGGGCTTATTTTCTCCAGCCAGATCGAACGCATGGCCAAGCGCCGTGTGCACGAGCTGGCCGACGAACTGGAAGTGGGGTAGCCCATGCGCAGACGTAAGAACCGCGCGAACGACTCAGCTGACGTCAACATGACGCCCATGCTGGATATCGTGTTCATCCTGCTGATCTTCTTCATCGTGACGGCGACCTTCCTCCAGGAAGAGGGCATCGACATGCGCCCGCCGCCTCCGTCGGAGACGCCGCCTGAGGACTCAAACCCCGTCATTCTGGTCCAGATTACCGATCAGAACCGGGTGTTTGTGAACCAGGACCAGACATCGGCCGACAGGGTGATGGCTGCGGTGTCGCGCCTTCGGGCCGAAGCGCCGAACTCGGCAGTGCTGATCCAGCCTGACGACGAAGCCTTCCACGGCATCACGGTGCAGATCTGGGACGAGATGATGGCGAACGGCATTCCGGTGTCGATTAACCGAGACCGTTCCGGCGGTCAGTCGTAGCGAGGAGTATTCAACATGGCGCGCCGACAAAGCCGGGTGATGACCGAGGAAGAAGATACCGAGCTGAACATGACCCCGATGCTGGACGTCGTGTTCATCCTGCTGATCTTCTTCATCGTGACGGCGGTATTCGTCAAAGAGCCGGGTGTGGACGTGCAGCGTCCGCTTACCGAGACTGAAGAGCGTGTTCGTCCGACCATTCTCGTCGCCGTTACGGCGGATGACGAAATATGGGTGAACCGTCAGGTTTATCAGATGAACCAGCTCAGAAACGTTCTGGAGCAGCTCCTGCAGGAAAACCCCCGTGCAGAAGCGATGATCCAGGGAGATGCTGATGCGCCGGTGGGGACGGTTCTGGATGTCCAGGAGCTGCTCCAGCAGCTGGACGTTCCGGTGACCATTTCCACGCGTCCGCGCTAGGGCAGGAAGGATAATTAACGATGGCCAGTATTGTCCGTCTTCTGGTAGGTGCGCCGCTCGCGGCAATTGTCACCTTCCTCCTTTTCACCCTGATGCAAATCCTCATTTTCGAGGATGGTACGCCTCTGGAAGAAGCCGGTGACGATGTCCGGATCTCGATTGCCGAGGCGCCGGAGGAAATCCAGGCTCGCGTGCGTGACGCCAATATCGACCAGGTCGAGGATGTGACGCCTCCGCCGCCACCACCGGCGATCGAACGGGCGCGGGCGGACCAGCCGACCGAGAGCATGTCGACCATCGTGGGCGGACTTCCCGAATTTGACCGGCCTTCGCTGGCAGGCGGGGATATCAGCTTTGACGTATCGGACCGCGACGCGCAGCCGCTGGTGCGTATCCCGCCGCAATACCCCCCGCGTGCTAACGAGCGAGGCATTGAGGGACGTTGCTCGGTCGAGTTCGACGTGACGCCAGAGGGCAGCCCGACGAATGTGCGTATCCTCAGCTGCACCAACTCGGTGTTCGAGCGGGAGACCATCCGGGCGGTTGAACGCTGGCGCTACGAGCCGCGTGTGCAGGACGGCACGCCTCAGTGGCGGCGCGGTGTGCAGACGCAATTCGACTTCACCCTCGACGACTAACAGACCGATGCGCGTCGACACGCCGCTCACAAGGCGTTCTACAGGAGTGACAAGATGATCCGCGAGAGCCAGAGCATGACCGGAATTGGGCGTGTCCTTGCAGCAGTGCTGGTAGCTGGCAGCATTGGCATGACTACCATTGGCACGAATGCCGAGGCTCAGCGCCGCGACCGGGAGCAGGAGCGGGAGCAGAATAACGAGAACCGCACGTTCTCGACCCAGATTGGTACGCTGGTGCTTCAGGCTCAGGAGCAGATCGAAGCCGAGCAGTATCAGGCTGCGCTCGATACCTTTACCCGGGGTCTCGGGATGAGCCCGAGTGCCTATGAGTCGAGCGTCATGTATGCCCAGCGCGCCCGCGTGCACTTCATGCTCGATAATATGAGCCAGACGGTGTCCGACTTCCGGGCGGCAATCAATGCGGGCGGTCTGAACGCCGCCGAGGTGCGTGATATTCGCGTCAATCTCGGCCAGATTCTGATCAGCATGGAGCAGGTTGATGCCGGCATCCGTGAGCTTGAGGCCGCAATCGCGGCCGGCGCGACGGTCAATGCTGGCCTCGCGCGTCTGCTGGCGATCGCATACGCTCAAGGCGAACGTTACAGCGACGGGCTTCGCTATGCCGAGCAATGGTACGAAGCGACACCGAACAAATCGCTCAACGAGTATCCGATCATGCTGGTCTATTACCAGCAGCTCAACCGCCCGATGGACGAGCTTCGGGTGGTGCGCGAGCAGGTCAACCGGTTCCCGCAGGAACGCACCGCCTGGCAGAACCTGGTTAGTCTCCTTGCCCGCACCGAGCAGGAAGAGCAGGCGTTCGAAGCCAACAAGCTGATGTATCTGAACGGGCTGTTCACTGAGGGCGAGGAGCTGCTCCGGCTGGTCCAGTATTACAGCTTTTATGACAATCCCTACCGCGGTGCGACGATACTCGAGCGGGAAATGAACGCCGGGCGCATCGAGCGCAATGCGCGGAATGTGGAATTGCTGGCCAATATGTGGCGGCAGGCAGCCGAGTTCGAACGGGCATTGCCGGTTCTGCGTCAGCTGTCAGAGATGAACCAGGACGGCCAGACGGCACTCGTGCTGGCTGAGGCGCACTACCAGCTGAATCAGTGGGAACCGGCTGCGCAGGCATTCCAGACGGCGCTTAACCGGGGCGGTTTGCGCCAGCCGGGCGAGGCTTGGGTGCTGCTGGGGACGGCGCGGTTCAATCTTGATGACAATCAGGGCGCTCTGGCCGCGTTCCGCGAGGGTGCACGCTTTGCATCGTCGCGCAGCCAAGCCAATGGCTGGATCCAGTTCGTCAACGGCCAGATTGAAGGCGTGGCGCGCCGCGCCCGCCAGCGCGAACAGGTCCAGATTGACGAGTGCCGCCTGACGGTCGAAGCCGAACGCCGTATCGCCACCGTTATCGGCGAGGCGGACGAGGATGGCCGCGTGCGGATCGATATCCCGCAGCGCTGCCAGGCCTATTTCAACCAGTATGGCGAGCAGTTCCGTGAAGTCGGCATGAATGACGAGCAGGCGGCGGAACGCCGCGAAGCTCTCGAACGTGCTGCACGCGAAGCGGCTGCCGGCTAGTCCATAGCCAGCCTGACGGTTCTGATCGATCAAGGCCCCGGATTTGTCCGGGGCCTTTTTCGTTGCCGCCAACAGCTTCAGGCGGCGATGACCGGCAAGAAAAAAGCCGGGCAGCGAACTGCCCGGCCCAATTCCACTTCAGTTCCCTGGACGCCTATTCGGCGGCATCCTCTGCGGGCGCGTCTTGCGTGTCCACGCTGGCTTCGCTGTCGGCGAGGCCGGAGACCATCAGGGCAAACGCCCAGTCCTGTGCCCGCTCCCGCAGGCTGTCGAAGCGGCCTGACGCTCCGCCATGGCCTGCGCCCATATTGGTGCGCAGCAGCGTCAGCCCGTTATCGGTGCGCATCTCGCGTACGCGCGCGACCCATTTGGCCGGTTCCCAGTAGGTGACGCGCGGGTCGGTAAGACCGGCTGTCGCCAGTAGGTGCGGGTAGTCCTGGGCACTGACCTGGTCGTACGGGCTGTAGGACAGCATGTAGTCATAGGCGGCTTCATCCGTGATCGGATTGCCCCACTCATTCCACTCCGGCGGGGTCAGCGGCAGGGTGGGATCAGAGATCGTGTTGATCACGTCAACAAACGGCACGGCGCCGATAACGCCGGAGAAGAGCTCAGGTGCCTGGTTCATGGCCGCGCCGACCAGCAGGCCGCCGGCCGAGCCGCCGAAGGCGACGATATTGCCTTCGCTGGTATACCCCTCGGCAGCGAGTGCACGGCCCGCATCAACAAAGTCGTTGAATGTGTTCATCTTCCGGTCGAGCTTGCCGTCCAGATACCATTGATATCCGTTGTCGGTGCCGCCGCGGATGTGGGCGATGGCGTAGACCATGCCGCGGTCGACCAGCGACAGATTGCTGATCGAGAAGCTGGCCGGCATCGAATAGCCGTAAGACCCGTACCCGTAGAGCAGGAGCGGGGCCGAGCCATCTATCGGCGTGTCGGCCCGGTGAAGGATCGTAACAGGCACGGGCGTGCCATCGCGCGCCGTGATGTTGATGCGCCGGACGGTATAGTCTTCCGGGTTGTGGCCGGACGGGATTTCCTGCTCCTTGCGCAGCGTTCGCTCGCGCGTGGCCATGTTGAAGTCCCAGGTCTGGCGCGGCGTCGACGGGCTTTCATAGGTGAAGCGCATCTCGTCTGTGGCAAATTCATAGCCGCCGCTCATACCCAGCGAGAAAGCCTCTTCCTCGAAGGCAATGGCAAACTCCTCGCCGCTCTCGACATTGCGCACGACGATGCGCGGCAGGGCATTTTCGCGCTCCGAGCGGACCAGCCAGTTCTCAAAGCCCATCAGCCCGTTCACATAGGTGCCGGAACGATGCTCGATGAACGGTTCCCAGTTCTCGCGGCGGGGATTATCGACCGGCGCACGCATGATCTGGAAGTCCACCGCGCCGTCCTGGTTGGTGCGGATGAACATGCCGTTGCCGGTCTCGGTGAGCGAATATTCCACGCCCTCTTCGCGTTCAGAGACCAGAAGAGCCTCTGCGGCAGGGTCGTTGGCGTCGTAGAGACGGATTTCGCTGGTGGTGTGATCGCCGGTATAGATGCTGATCCAGCTGTTACCGTCGGTGCGGCTCACACCGATGAAGTAGCCGTCATCGGTCTCCTCATAGACCAGCTCGCGCTCGGTTGAGTCGATAGCCTGCCGGTAGACGCGCTTGGGACGGGCGTTCTCGTCGCGCCAGACCCAGTAGATGGTGCGCGAGTCATTGGCCCATTCCAGCGATCCGTAGCCCTCATCGGTCAGGGTGGCGATATCTTCGCCCGTTTCGAGGTCGCGAATGCGGATTTCGTAGTATTCCGAACCGTTGGTATCGACTGCCCACGCGACATAGCGCTGGTCGGGGCTGTGCTCGAGCGCGCCCAGCGAGAAGTACTCAACGCCTTCGGCTTCGGCATCGCCATCCAGGATGACCTGTTCCTCGCCGGAAATCTCGCCGTTTTCGTCGGCGGGGCGGCGGGCAAAGACCGGATACTGCCCGCCTTCGCGGTAGCGCGAATAGTAGAACCACTCGCCGTCGCGGCTGGGGACCGAGCTGTCATCCTCACGGATGCGGCCGCGCATCTCCTGATAGATTGTCTCCTGAAGCTCGGAGAGCGGGCTCATCACCTCTTCGTAATAGGCGTTTTCCGCCTCCAGAAAGGCGCGGATCTCCGGTTTGAGGACCGACGGGTCACGCATGACCTGCTGCCAGTTCTCGTCGCGCAGCCAGGCATAGTTGTCCGTCCGGGTCCGGCCGAGCTGCTCGATGGTTACGGGGCGGGCTTCCACGCTGGGGGGCGTGAAGGCAAGCGCCCGGTCGATCAGGGCAGATTGCGGTGCATTCTCGTTCATTTCAGACTGGCTCGTGGCACTGGAATTGTCAGAGGAAGGGGCGGGCTCGCATGCCGTCAGGCCAACAAGGGCCAGACCGGCGACGCCAGCGAGCAGGCTCGCGCGTAAGCGGAAAGCGGACATCAATAAAGCTCCGGACGGTGAATGGGCATACCGCAGCGCGGTGTGTGATGCACTCTAGCCCTCATTCGCGTCCGGACGGAAGTCCAGCACTTCGCCATTAGCACACCAGCGCTGGCCGGTCGGCGGTGGGCCGTCATTGAAGACGTGTCCGCCATGGGCACCGCAATTGGCGCAGTGGAACTCGGTACGCGGCATCAGGAGCTTGAAATCAGACCGTGTTCCGACCGCATCGGCACTGACGGGCTCGAAGAAGCTCGGCCAGCCGGAGCGGGACTCATACTTGGCCGCTGAGGAAAACAACGCCTCGCCGCATACCACGCAGTGATAGGTTCCAGCGCGCTTTTCTGCGTTCAGAAGCGAGCAGCCGGGCGGTTCGGTGCCTTCATGGAAGGCGATCCGGTCCTGCTCGGGTGTGAGTTTTGTCCGAAGCTTGCGGATTTCGTCGTCTGACAGGCGCGGCATGGGCAATCTCCGGAAGCGGTGCGCCGTTTATGAAGGATCAGCGCGTCTGACAGACAAGATGGGTGTTGTCAGCACGATGACAATGAGAACAGCCAGTATGCCGCCAGCCGGGATCAGCGCGGCATCGCGCGGGCCCATCCATTCAACGACATAGCCCATGATGACCGCGCCAGCGGGCATGCCGCCAAAAAGGCCGAGCTGATAGACGCTCATCACCCGGGCGATCTGGCGTCTGGGCGCGTTCTCCTGCACCAGCGCGCGCGACAGCGACATCGCCACACCGCCCGCCAGGCCCCAGACGAAAATCGTCAGGAAGAGGACGGGCAGCGGCAAGGGCAGCGCGATGCAGCCCAGCGCGAGGGCTGCTGCGGCCTGCACGACCATCAATGTTCTGCCCGGACGCTCGATGAGCGGCAGACGGGCCAGAATGATATTGGAAAACAGCGCGCCGACCCAGAAGGTCACCATCATCCCGGCCAGCACGTCATAGCCGGCCAGATAGATGTCACGCACCAGGACCGGGATGATCACGAAGAACCCGCCGCCGACAACCAGAGCGCCAACGGCGATCATGATGAGGGTCATCGGCCAGATGACGGGGGAGCTGATAACGGTGCGCAATCCGGTCAGAAGGGCGGTCAGCACCGGCTCGGCATGTTCGCGCGGGCGCGGCAGGCGGGGCATGGACAGGGCCATGGCGCCGCCAGCGATCAGGATGAGGGCCTGAACGGCGAACAGGGGCGCCGGGCCGGTATAGCTGGCGAGGAAGCCTGCGCCCATGCCGGTTATCTGCGCGCCGAACTGGACCAGAGAGGCAAAGACGATGGCGCGCTGCAGGCTGAGCGGATTACCCAGCCGCTGGGTTACGCGGGTTACCCCGTTAATGGCGGAATCGCGCGCAGGCATGACGAAGGCGCCCGCCGAGCCCACGACCAGAGCGTAGACGACCAGAGCCTCATAGCTGAGCATGCCGGCAAACAGCAGGGCGGACATGACCCCGGCCGAGCACCCCGCCACACAGTGGAAGACGAGAAGAAGCGTGCGCCGGTCTGCGCGTTCGGCCAGCACGCCGGTAAGTGGCAGCAGGAACAGCATCGGCGCGGTGAGGGCGGCTTGCGCGATGCCGAGCCGCGCGGGGCTTTCAGCGAGGGTGAAGTTGATGACGCCGGGAAACAGGGTGGTTTGCAGGCCGAAGCTGGCAAACCAGGCCGCCACCACCGCCATATAGGCCCAGAAAGGGCCGGGCCGGAATGCGCGCCGCTCCACAGCGGGAAGATCGGGGCGGGGCTCGGGCATGGCGGTGTCTTCGCAGGTCCTCAGGTGCGGTCAGTATTCAGGCTAATAAGCCGATTGAACAGGTTTCGCCACGTTTCCTTAACAGGCTGGCGGCAAGCTTGGCAGCGTGATGATCCACCCTTGAGGGAAGCCAGCCGCGATGGACCGCGCCGATCCTGCTACTGCGCCGAGCGTAACGGCCCGCTCGCGGCTGACGCGCAGGCTGGCCGATATCGTCTGTCTGCCGTCCAGTCAGGTCAGTCCGCAGGAGCGCTGGGTCGTTGCCGATGTACTGGAAGAGATCATGCGGCATGCGGCGCCGGAATTGCGTGCCCGCATTGCCCGGCGGTTGGCCGAACAGGCAGAGGCTCCGCCCGGCCTGCTGCGGCGCCTGGCGCTGGACACCTATGAGGTTGCCGAACCCATTTTGCAGTCGGCGCGCGCGCTGACCGATTTCGACCTGATGGAAATTGCCTCCAAGGGCGAGCCCCGGCACCGTACTGCCATCGCCAGGCGCGAGCATGTCAGCGAAGTGGTGTCGGCGGCTCTGGTTTCCGCCGGTGATCCGTCCGAAATACTGGCGCTGCTGGCCAATCCGGGCGCCCGGCTGGCCAGTCAGACGGTCGACCGGCTATTGCAGATGGCGGCGGACGAACTTGCGCTCACCCATAGCCTCATCAAGCGTCCCGAACTGCGTCCGGCGCAGGCCATGGCCCTGTTCTGGGAGTGCGGCCATGCGCAGCGGCGTACCCTGCTGGAACGTTTCGCCGTTGGCCGGACGATATTGCAGGATGCTGCCGAGGATGTGTTTCCGCTGGCGGCAAGCGAAACGCCTCGCGACGAGCTGATCGGGCGCGCGCTGAGCTATATCGAGCGCCGCCAGCGCAACCGGGCTGCCGCAGACCAGTCCCGTTACGGATCTCTGGAAGGGGCGATTGAGGAAGCGGCCCGGACGGGGCTCGGCCCCGAGCTCGTTGACGAGATGGCAAGGCTGGCCAATGTGCAGCGTTCGCTGCTGGACCGGATGCTGGCTGATTTCGGGGGTGAGCCACTGGCCGTCCTGACCAAGGCGACGGGCCTTTCGCGTGGCCACCTCATGACACTCTTGCAGGCTGCTGGCCGGGCTGAGCCGGCTCCCGAACAGGCGCGCTATGTGTTCGATACGCTGTCGGTCGACAAGGCCCAGACAGTCCTGCGCTACTGGAACTGGTCGCTCACCCGCCCGGTGGCGTAGGGGCGGCGCCCCTTATCCCCCACTCTGTCCCCAGCCACCCCTCCACAGGGCAGGACGGGTTGTCCCGCGCCTTAAATTCAATCATTAGTTGATTTCAATGATCTGGGAAGGCGTTGATAAGGTTTATCCTCGTGCGATTTTGTGAGTAGAGAGGGGGTTTTACAATCGAAGTAGGAAAATTATCCTCGCTTCCTGCGTGTGTGCCTACGATAGGGGCCGACACGTTCAAGAGCAGGGAGTTGAGGAGATGGATATCAAGCACGCACGCGGCGTACAGGACCGTGATGCGCAAGACCGGGCCAGAGAGGACCGGGCACGCGCCCAGCTCGCCCGGCAGGCCGCCGCGTTCAGCCTGGGTGTGCCCGTCGAGGCTGTGCAGGCTTCAGGGCGTGGCACGGCCGAGGCTGCCCAGGCGCGGCAGGTGGCGATGTATCTGGCGCATGTCGCGTTCGAGATGTCGCTGGCACGCGTGGCGCTGGCGTTCGGGCGGGACCGCAGCACGGTGGCCTATGCCTGCCACAAGATTGAGGACATGCGCGATGATGCCGCGTTCGATGCGCGGCTGGACGATCTGGAAACCTCGCTGCGGGCGATGCCGTCGCCGGGGCACCCGGTTCTGGCCCCGTTGAGTGCGGGCAGCCGGCGCGGTGCGGAGCTGTGCTGGTGAGCGCGCCCTCCTGGCTGATCCGCCTGGCACGCCCCGGCAGGCGCATCGCGCTGCTGCCCGGCGGACGCGGCTATGGGGTGTTTGCGGGGACCGACCGCCGCCGGCGCCCTCTCGCAGTGCTGAACGCGCGGGAACTCTCGCAGGCGGTGAGTGACGGCACGCTGACAGCCCGTGATGACGGGGTGAGCTGGGCCGTTACGCAGGCAGGGCTGGCCCGGCTGAGGCGGGAACACGCCGCTGCCGGAAACGAGGATGACCGGTTTGCGGCCCAGCACCGCAGGCTTCAGCCCAGGCCCGTCATGCAGGCTGATGGCCGGATTGCGCTGGCGCTGGCCAATGCCGATATCTCGCCGGTGGCGCGGTATGCTGTGGACCGTCCCGGACGGCCAGCCTTGCTGAGCCGTGTCCATGTCACGGCGGCGGACCGGCTGCGCGCTGATTATGATGCCTCGACGCTGCGCTCGCGCGTGACGTCTGACTGGTCTGGCGTGCCGCGTTCGGGCTTGCGCGGCGGGCACGACCCTGCCGATGCACCTGCACGTGCGCTGGATGCGCGCGAACGTGTGATGAACGCGCTGGAGGCGGCCGGGCCGGGGCTCGACCGGTTGCTCGTCAATATCGTGATCCGGGAAACGGGGATGGAGCGGGCGTTACGTGATCTGGACTGGCCGGACAAGGCCGGCGCGACCGCGTTGCACCTCGCCCTTGACCGCCTGGCCATCCACTACGGTTTGAAGCGGGCGGCGCGAACCGCCGATCCGTTCGCTGACTAGCCTTCGCCGGCCCAGGACCGAATACGTGCCACCATGGAGGCAAGCCCGTTGGAGCGTTGCGGCGAGAGATGCTCGCCCAGCCCGATACGGGCCAGCACTTCGCGGGCATCTATGGCGGTGGCCTCGGCTGGTGACCGGCCCGCATAGAGCCGGATCAGAAGCGCTACCAGGCCCTTGACGATATGGGCGTCGGAATCGCCGCGAATGAGCAGCTTTCCCTCACCATCCTTGCCAAGGACCAGCCAGACCTGGCTGACACAGCCCTGGACCTTGTTGGCATCGCAGTGTTCGTCGGGCTTGAGCGGCTCGAGCGCGCGGCCCATCTCGATGAGATAGCGGTAGCGCTCTTCCCAGTCGCCCAGAAAGTCGAACTCATCCACGAGGGATTCAATGACGGGATCGCCGGTCTGCATGCGCCTGACCTAGGCGCAGAAGCGGCGAAGGGCAAGGCGGGCTTGTGTCTAGCGTGTCTGTGCGGCGGGCTTTGCGCTGCCGGTTTCACGCGACGCTTCAATCATGGCATCGGCCTGTGACAGGGCCACGGTGCCGACATAGCCGCCAAACCCGGTCACGTGATCCCAGATGTCGCAAAGCTCGCCGTATTCGGCGCAAATGCCGGTTGCATGGCTGGTCATTTGTGCGCCAGGGGCCGGTTGCGGCTGTTGCTGCAGGGATTGCGCCGCCCGCGCCGCCGGTTCGGCCAGCAGGCGCTCCATATCGCTGGCAAACAGGCCTCCGGCTGCGGAGAAGCCTGGCGGCACGAAAGCCGCGACTACCGCAATCCAGAACGCAGCGCGCAATATGAACATCATCGGCTCGCCTCAGCCTCTGCTTCACGGGAAATTCTCTCCCGCACTTTGAAGGCTAGGCGAGGCTGACGGCCATTTCCAGCTAAAGCCGGGGCTGGGGTAAATGCCCTGTTAACGCCAGTTAGTAATAGTTATCAGGGCGTTAACGCCGCCTATTCCGCTACCGGCTCGCGCGTGGTTGTCAGGCAGACCGCCACTTCCTCCAGCGCGTGTTCCGCGATGCAGAAAGCGTCTTCATACTTGAAGTGGCCGGCGGCGACGCACTGGGCGAGGTTCAGCCGCGCCGAGACAATGCAGCGGCCCACGGCGGGATCGGCCAGCAGGGCATCCATGGCCCGCATGTCTCCGGACTCGATCGACTGGAGGGCAGCTACGGCAAGGATACGGCCGACGCGGCGCTCATCGGGCTGAAGCTGGGTCTCGCCCACGGTCAGGGCGAGGCCGGGTGTGGGGGCTTCCGGGCGCGGCGCATTGGCCGAGGCGCCGAAGAGGTCAGAGGCTGCGCCAAGGCGCCGGCCATTGTCCGGCTCGGCCATGCGGAAGGGTGTCTGCAGGCGCACCGAGCCGCTTTCAATCTGCTCCAGCCGGGTGCGCCTGTCATTGGCGCGTGTGCGGGCCCAGGTCTGGCTCTGCAGATCGTAGGCTGCCTCGCGGTAGCGGTCCGCGACGGTGTTCATCGTGCGTGTGTCGGTCGTCAGCGCGCCAACCACATTGTCAGAGGCCGTGTCCGCGCCCATGAAGCCGGTGACAAAAACCGGATCGTTCATCAGGCTGGCTGCCGTCACGCCGGCCCCGTAATAGTCAGAAATGGCGCGCACGGAGTCGATAAATTCGGGGTGCTGCGCGGCGACGAGGGCGGCATAGGCAATCTGCGCGTCCACGAGGCGGTCGTCGGTATAGTAGGCCGCCAGGGAGTCCATCGTCGCGTCGAGTGCCGATACCGAGGTCAGCTCGCGGCTGCCCGCTTCATTCACATCGGAGTGATAGGCGGCATAGGTATCGGCATGAAGGCGGAGGGTGGAGGTTTCCGGGGCTGGCTCGAGCACCAGCACGGGCTCGGAAGTTCCGCTTTCATCTGCGTTTTCAGCCGCCTCCTGAACGCCGGTGTGCAGCAGGGACACAGACAGTATGGCCAGCAAAGGTGTGATCATGGCCGGTAACGCTCCAGACAGCTTGAATTGCCCTACATTGCCGTGAAATTTGCCGATGTCCAAGCCTGCGCGCAGCGATTGGAAAGCCTCCGGGCGCGATTCAATAATTGTTAACGCCGCAGGCAGAGCTTGCAGTCATAGGCAATGTTAGTGAGTCGGAACCTCAAAGGCCGCATGATCACCCTGGCAACAAGGCTTGGCAGCTGGATAGCCCGCACCCGGGCCCGCTGGATTCACGCGCTCTGGGCGGTGCTCTGGCTGGGTGCCGGCGTGATGGCTCTGGTACTTGGGACCGCCCTGGCAGACGTTGCGCTGATGATGGCCGCAGCCCTCCCTGGGCTGGTTGGCCTGCGCCTGGCGCGCGCGGAAGGCTGGAGTGACACTGCCCGCGCCTTCATTGTTGTCAGCTGGGCCGTGCCGGTGCTGACGCTGGCGGCCCTGCCGGGCGCGCTGGCGGGCCTGACGGTGTTCGTGGCGCTCGCCGGTGGCGCGGCCCTGTGTGCCAGCCGGCAATATGGGGCGGCACTGGTCAGCCTCATGGTCAATACGGCCGCCCTTTCCATCATGATTTACGCCGGCGCGGCGCAGCTGGCTGCTTTCGGTCTGGCTTTTCCCGTTGCGCTTGCCGTGGCGGCCTATCTGGCGCTGACGGGGCTTGTGGCGCTTGCCGGGCTGTTGCCGCGGCTAGCTGACATCAGGGGCGAGAACGCGGTCCTTCAGCCGCTGGCAGATGGGTTTGCACATGCCCCGTCCGCGCTGATCGTGTGCGATTCCGATGGCCGGATGCAGGCAATGTCGCTGGCGGCGCGGTGCATGCTGCCGGGCCTGCCGCGTGACGTGGCCGGGCTGCCAGTCTCCCATCTCGCCTATGAAGACGAGGGCCGTGACATGCTGGAGCGCCAGCTGCGCAAGGCCAGCGGGTCTATCGTCACACAGATGCGCGGAGCCGGGGGGCGCCCGGTATCGCTCGAAGCGCGCGCGCACCGGGCCGGGGATGGCTTCGTTGTGGCCCTGTCCGTGCCGCGGCGCGAGGACAAGGTGCTGGACAGGCTGGCGCGCGAGCGTGACGAGGCGGTTGCGGCCAGCAAGGCCAAGTCGGAGTTTCTCGCAGCCATCAGCCATGAGCTGCGCACGCCGCTCAATGCCATTATCGGTTTTTCAGACCTGATGAAGCAGCGCCTGTTCGGCCCCATGCCGGCGCGTTATGCGGAATATGCCGACCTCATCCATGAAAGCGGCGTGCATCTGCTCGATCTGATCGGGGATGTTCTGGACATGTCGAAGATCGAGGCTGACCGCTATGAGCTGGTGCGCGAGACGTTCGATGCAGGCGAGGTGGTTGAGACCTGTGTGCGCATGATGCGCCTGCGGGCCGAGGACAAGAATATCCGCCTGAGCTGTGATCTGCGCGAGCGTGCGATGACGGTGCACGCCGACCGCAAGGCCCTGCGGCAGATCGTGCTGAACCTCCTGTCCAATGCCATCAAGTTCACCCCTGATGGCGGGGCGGTAGTGGTGATGCTGCGTGCCAGCGGCGCTGAGCTGGTGCTCGCGGTCGGCGATAGCGGGCCCGGCATGAGCGAGGCCGAGGTCAGCCGGCTGGGCAAGGCTTATGCGCAAGCGGCAAACGCGCATCAGAGCGATGAACGCGGGTCCGGCCTCGGCCTGGCGCTGGTGCATGCGCTGGCTGGCCTGCATGGCGGTACGATGAGCCTGCAAAGCCGGCAGGGTGAGGGCACTACGGTCACGGTATCACTGCCGGTGGTCAGGGCCGGGAATGACGGTGTTCTGAAAAGCGAACCGGAAATGCCAGCCGTCCACGAACAGATCCGCCTGGCGCAGGCTGCCGGGGAAGCGATCGTCCAGCAGGCGGCGGCGAGCTAGAGTGGCTTCCTAGTCCTGACGGACTGCGTTGGCGGCCAGCGCGTAATCGCGGGCCTGACGCAAGGCGCCGGTCTCTATCCAGATACGCCCCATGCGCGCACCCGACGCATCATAGAGGTCCACACGTGCCGCTTCGGCCGTTTCCAGTGCCATCATCTGTTCCAGCGTGCCGTCGGGGAAGGTGAAGCTCGCGGTTACACCGTTGCCATCGGGAGCGAAGCGTCCGCCATCGCGCAGAACGCCGCTGGTCCATATCCGCTGCTGACCGGAGGCCAGGGCCCCCAGAGCGGCCAGCGGTTCGCCGCCCGGCGGCTGACGGCGTCCGCCGGACGTGAAGTCGACAGGGCGCGGGGCCAGCTCCACATCACGCAGGACGAGAACGGCACTTGCCGGCTGACGCGGCGCGCGCAGAGACAGCAGGACGACCGCGTCCTCCCCGATGATGACCGAGCCGAAGCGGGCGGAAATGCCGCCATGGACCGCGTCCTGGGCCAGGGACCACTGGCTGTGCTCGTCTCCGGCGGCACGCGCCGTCCAGCTGCGCTGATGCCCCTCGAAATTGCGCTCGCCGCCCATCAGCCAGCCATTCAGGGCCTGCCGGTAGCGCAGGACGGTCTGCTGTGTGCCCGGTGCGTTGCAATCAGGGCTGGCCCAGCGGCGCCGGATGCGCTCCGAGCCGGACGACCAGGTGGCCGATGACATGCCGCCGGCCTCGGCATGGTGACGCGCGGTGGCGATTTCCCGTTCAAGAATGGCGCGCTCTCCGGCGGGCAGAATGGCGCAGGCCTCGTCAATGGCCGCCACCTCGACCAGCCGGGCCAGGCGCGCAGCCGTTTCAACGCGCGTGTCATCATGCGAAGCGGTCAGGGCAAGGCCGGAGGCGAGGGCGAGAACGATCATGGGAGCGGAGATTACACGCTCCGGGTTGATCTCCGGTTTACGGCGTTGCCTGCGAACAGCAAAAGCACAGCCAGCGCAAACGCGATCAGGGCCAGCAGCCGGTCGTGACGGCGGAACAGGTCCATGAGCTGTTCGTTCAAGGCGTAGTCGGTGCGTGCGGTTGGTCCGAACCCGGTTACGCTGCCCGCGTCCCAGAGCACCGCACGGCCGTGCAATTCCCGCCACAGATCGGAATGGGCGAGCCGGCGCGCAGCGCGGGAGAAATCGGCTCCTTCGGGCGCCGTGAGCAGCACGATGGTGCGCCCGCCCGCGTCCCGGTACAGCGCGGCTATCCCGGTGACGGCGCCTGAAACGGGGCTGCCTTCGTCTGCGAAGGCGGTCGAGCCGTAGGAACGGCGCTCGCGCGGTACCCGCCGGCTGGCCGCTTCGGTGGCGGCGCGCACTTCGGCGGGCGCAGCGCTGACCAGGCGCGGGTCCAGGGCGCCGATCGGCCCCATCAGGAACAGGTCATGATCGGCAGGCGCCAGGCCGGCGTCATTGCCATACCAGGCATAAAGCCAGGCCGATCCGGAGACCAGGGACGCACGCGACAGCAGGCTGAGCGCGCCGAGGCGTTCGGCGGTGCTGGCGCCCACGAGGACGATCGCGGCGCGTCCGCCGTTTTCCCGCGCGAAGGGCACGCCGGATTCAGCGAGCGCCTGCAGATTGTCCACCCTGGAGGCGCTGTCGGAAGAGGTGTGTGCAAGGCGCGGCGCGGATAGCGCGTCAGCCGGCGTCATGCGGGTCTGTGTGCCGGCAAAGCTGCGCGCGGCAAACAGGCGCGCCGCGGCGGCCACCGTGGTGGTCTCTGCGCCCGCGAGCCGGATGGTGTAAGGGTCGGCCAGGGCAATGGATGCGTTTGGCGAAAGCGGGTCCATGGCAGCGCGCACAACCAGCTCCGCCGCGTCTGGCCGCTCGACCAGGACCGGCGCCTGGCCCATGCGCAGGGCCAGGCCCTGCGCTATGAGGGCTTCAACCGCCAGCTGCTCGCGGCCCGAGCCATCGGCCTGGATGAAGACACGGCGCGGCGCGGCAAAATGGGCTGACAGCGCGGTTTCCAGTGCTTCCAGCGTTTCGTAGCCGGCCGATGGCAGAGCTGTGACCCGTAGCCGGCTGGCGCGCAGGTCGATGCGCCAGCCATCGGCGCTACCGGCATCAAGGCGCACGATGAGCGTGTTTTCGCCGGCCCGCAAATTGTCGGAATAGAGCGAAAAGCGCGCTTCGAAACTGTCTGGCTGGGGGGTGAAGGCGATGGTGCGTGACCCGGCCAGCATCGCCTCTATGCGCCCGCCGGAGCGCGGCGAGGCGGGGCGGGCCGACAGGACGAGCTCCACACCTTCAGGAACGGAGCCGGGCGCCAGTGTAAAGGGAATGCGAAGTTCGCGGGTGCTGGCGTCGAGCCTGTGAGTGGACCGGTTGTCCCGTGTCAGGCTGGCAAGGGTTCGCTCCTCGGAGCGGGCAATTCTGCCAGGCGTGGCCGGAGCACTGGAGGCGGCGCTGGCCCCGGCATCCGGAATCGCCGCAGCAGACGGGCTGAACTTACAAGGCATAGCCACCGCTATCGCGACGGCCATACACATGACACTCCACCAGCGTGCCTGTATCGTCATGAAACGCTCCCCTCGATTTACACATTATTAAGCAATTGTCCGGCCAGCAAGGGCGAATCATGCCTGAACTCAGCACATGGATCTGGGTGGATGCCCTCAAATGGCGCGCGGAACGCGAGGGCGCGTCCTTTTACGTCCTGCACAAGGGGGACGCCGACGCCGGCGTGGTTCTGGTCAAGCTGGTCGGTGCCGACAGGCTGGCAAGGCTGTTTGTGCCGGTGCGCGACATGGAGGGGGAGCGTGTCTGGTCACAGCCTCTGGGCAGTTTGCCGATGGAGGAGGCGCGCGCTGATGCCTATATCGCCCGCCGCCGCGAGGATGACCCGGACATCTGGGCGGTTGAGATCATGGACCGCGACGGACGCCACTTCCTTATGGAGCGGGTTGAGGAGTAGGCGTTAATCTTCCGGTAACACTGCTGATTTCCCAACGCGCCGGTGACGCAGTTTTAACGCGGGACGGCCACACTGCGCCCATCGAGGATTTTCACACGGGCTGCCGGCCAGTGCGGGCGCTGCATCAGACAGCGCAGCCGGGTGGCGCTGGCATACCGTGTCTGCAGTGGGGTCAGGTCGCGTGTTGTTCCTGTTCAATGATGTGGTCTTTTCTCTGGGTGATCCTGAACGTGCCGCGTTGTCGTCGGGTTGCCCGATACCTGAACGCGAGCTGCGCGCGATGACGCTCGGCAAGGCGGTCAAGCTGGTGCGCGAGGCGATCCATACCGATCCGCATCTGGCGCGCAATCATCCCGAAAGGGCGCGTTTTCTGGCAGCGCTGGTCGGCTGGAAAAGCGATGAGGCCAATGCCCTGCTGGCGGTCAGGCCGAACGCCTCGCGCGGGCCGGAGGATGTGCAGGTGCGTGTCGCCTCTGTCGGCCTGGTGGTCCTGACGCAGCTGAAAGGCTTGCAGGAGATGGACATGCTCAGCGCCCGCGCGGCCAATGATGCAGTGTGGCTGCACGCGCCCCAGCGCTTGCGCGCATGATGAGCGATTGCTAGGTCCGGGCACGACACTGTTTCGTTAGCCAGGACCGGCCATGACCTCCCCCACAAGTGCGCTGCCCGAATGGGCGCGCCGGCGCACCTTTGCCATCATCTCCCACCCCGACGCCGGCAAGACCACGCTGACGGAAAACATCCTGCTCTCCGCCGGCGCGATCCGGCTGGCCGGGCAGGTGAAGGCGCGCGGGGAGAACCGCCGGACCCAGTCTGACTGGATGAAGATCGAGCGCGAGCGCGGGATTTCAGTCTCGGCCTCGGTGATGACGTATGAATATGGCGGGCTTCTCTTCAACCTGCTTGATACGCCGGGCCACGAGGACTTCTCCGAGGACACCTACCGCACGCTCACCGCCGCCGACAGCGCGATCATGGTTCTGGACGCCGCCAAGGGCGTGGAGCCGCGCACGCTCAAACTGGTCGAGGTGTGCCGGCTGCGTGACATCCCCATCCTCACCTTCATCAACAAGATGGACCGTGAGGCGATGGACCCGTCCGAGCTGCTCGATGACATACAGGACAAGCTGGCTCTGGACGCCGCGCCCATGCAATGGCCGTCCGGCTCCGGCACGCGCTTCAAGGGCGTGGCCGATCTGGAACGCGATGAGTTTGTGGTCTATCGCCGCCCGTCAGCAGACGATGCCGACCCCGTCAGGAGCCAGCGCGTCTCCCTTTCCGGCAACGAGATCAGCTCGATCCTCAGCACGGAGGAGCTGGCCGAGCTGCGCGAGGGTGCGGAGCTGGCGCGCGAGGTCTGCCCTGCCTTCAATCCGCAAAGCTATCGCGAAGGGCATATGACGCCTGTCTATTTCGGCTCGGCCCTGCGCCAGTTCGGCGTGTTCGAGCTCCTGGAGGCGCTCAAGCAGGTCGCACCGGGCCCCGAGGCCCAGCCCGCTACGGGCGGTCCGGCGCCGGAGCTGACACCCGATGGCAAGGAGGTCGCCGGCTTTGTGTTCAAGGTGCAGGCCAATATGGACCCGAACCATCGCGACCGGGTGGCCTTCATGCGCCTGTGCTCGGGCACGTTCAAACGCGGCATGAAGCTGAAGACCGATAGCGGCAAGCTGCTGACCGTTTCCAGCCCGATCATGTTCTTTGCCCAGGACCGGGAACTGGCTGACGAGGCCTATGCCGGTGACGTGATCGGCGTGCCGAACCATGGCGCGCTGCGCGTCGGCGACACGCTCTCTGAAAGCGGCAAATGGCGCGTGGCGGGCATTCCCAACTTTGCGCCTGAACTGCTGCGCCGGGCGCGCCTGAAAGATCCGCTGAAAGCCAAGCACCTGAAAAAGGCTCTCGAAAGCCTCGCCGAGGAAGGCGTTACCCAGCTTTTCCGCCTGCAGGTGGGCGGGGATTTCGTGGTCGGCGCGGTGGGCGCGCTGCAGATCGATGTGATGGCCGAGCGTGTGGCGGCCGAATACAATCTGGAAGTCACCTTCGAACCCAGCCCTTACGAAACCGCCCGCTGGATAACCGGACCGCGAGACAAGCTGGAAGCCCTGATCGACCGGCACAAATCCGCCATTGCCGAGGACATTGATGGCGCGCTGGTCTTCATGGCCAAGAACGCCTGGGAAGTGTCCTACACGCAGGAGAAATGGCCCGATATCGAGTTCCACCGGGCAAAGGAGCGCCGCGCATGATGGAAACCATGACCGATCTGTGGGCCATTGTGGTCGATGTCTGGAATACCAGCTTTCTGGGCCTGAATGTCGGCCAGGCGCTGGTCGGCCTTATCGTCGTCGCGCTGGCATTTGCGGTGCGCGGCCTTGTCGGCTGGATGATCACGAAATTCCTGATGGCCTATGCCAGCAAGACCACGACCCAGCTGGATGACAAGATCGTCAGGGCGCTGTCCGGCCCGATCCGTCTGATCCCGGTAATCATCGGGGTCTATATCGCTGTGCTTATTGTCGGGCTGGACCAGCCCGATGGCGAAGGCCCGGGTATCAATGTGGTCCGCACGCTGATCGTGATCGCGATCTTCTGGGCGCTACACAATGTCGTGACGCCGGTCTCCTACCTGCTCCGCCCCTTGCAGCGCGCGCTGGGACCGGTGCTGGTGGACTGGCTGGCCAAGACGCTGCGCATCCTTTTCATCATTGTCGGTGTGGGCGCCGTGCTGCAGCTCTGGGGTATTCCGGTCGCGCCGATCGTAGCCGGGCTCGGCCTGTTCGGTGTGGCCGTGGGCCTTGGCGCGCAGGATCTGTTCAAGAACCTCATTTCGGGCCTGCTCGTGCTGACCGAAAAGCGCTTCCTGCCGGGCGAGTGGATCCATGTCGACGGCGTGGTCGAGGGCACGGTGGAGCAGATCAATTTCCGCTCCACGCTGGTGCGGCGCTTCGACAAGAGCCCGGTTTATGTGCCGAACTCCTATCTCTCCGATGAAGCGGTCACGAACTTCTCGCGCATGACCCATCGCCGTATCCGCTGGATGATCGGCGTGGAGTACAAGACGACCAAGGAGCAGCTTCAGTACATCCGCGACAAGACGCTGGAATGGCTGGACAATCATCCCGGCTTCGCCAAGCCGCCAGAGGTCGCGACCTTCATGCGGGTGGATAGTTTCGGGCCGTCCTCGATCGACTACCTGCTCTACTGCTTCACCCACACCACGAACTGGGGCGAGTGGCTGGAGCTCAAGGAAGAGCTGGCGCTGGCCCTGAAGGATATTGTCGAGGGCGCAGGCACCGCCTTCGCCTTCCCGTCGACCAGCGTGTACATGGATGACGGGGTGGAGGTGTTCGTGCCACCCAGGGTGGCCGCTCACGGACGCAAGGTGGACCCTGATGCCAACCCCGAGGCCGAAGAGATGCCCGAGCGGGTCGCGCGCGGAGAGGAAGGCGATAGCGATTGAGCCTGAAGGCGCGCACATCGAAGCCCAACCCGGTCGCACGCGGCCTTGCGCGGCGCGCGCGAAAGGCGGGTGCCATGCCCACGAAGAAGGGCAAGGGCTCGATCTACAAACGCCATCCAAAGCACCGGGACGATGAGGAGTAGAGGTAGTCTTCTCCGCTGTCATGGCCCGGCTTGTCCGGGCCACCCATGCCTGAGAGGTGAGAGCTAGCGGGATCGTTGCAGGCATGGGTCACCCGCATGAAGCGGGTGATGACATTAGTTAGAGGTCTCGAAGCATCAACAGGAGAATTCTAGGCCGCCTGCATGTCCTTGCGCATGCGCCAGAAGCGCATGGCGCGCTCGGCGTCTTCGCGCGACAGGCTGGTGTAGAGCGCGCCGAGGCCTTGCGCGTCGGCCGACAGGTTCGATGTCGTCCTGCCCCGCAATATGGCCAGCGTGACGAATAATGCCTTGTCGAACCCAGCCGCCTTGCAGATGAGTGCCAGCCCGTCTGGGGTCCGGTGGTCGAGCGCGCGCTGGGCCGCGCTGTGATCCACACCGGCGAGCTCGGCCAGCGCCACGCAGCACTTGATACGCTCGCCCTCGCGCAGCAGGCGCACCAGCAGCGAGCCGTCCAGCTCCTTGCGCATGCGCCGTGTGGTCACGAATTTGCGGGCCTCGGCAATGGCCTTGTCACTGGCAATGCGCGCTTCCAGCCGCGCATGTGAGGCGGCCAGGGCCGCCTCGGCAATCGCCGGGTCCAGTGTCTCGAAGCGTTTCATGATCCGCTCGCGCAGCGAGGTTTCCACCACGCTCATCAGATCGCCCAGAAGGTCGGCGGGCGTGTCGGCCCGGTTGACGATGGGCGCCTGCAGGACCGGGCTGGTTTCGGCGCGGCGGGTAACGGTCTCGAAGGCGCCGCGCGAGAGGCGCGCGCCGTCATTGGCGACCAGCCGGGCCAGCGTTTCGTCATCACCATTGGCCACGATCGCGTCGCTGAGGCGTTCGGGAACCGTCTCGCGTGCCGCCATGGCCCGGCGGTGTTCCTCACCAGCTTCCGCGGCGATGGCGACAAGATCGTCCTCGGTCAGCACGCCGGACTGTGTGAGAATGGGGGCGGCCACCTCGATCGCGTCGCGGGCCAGCTGCATGACAAGGCCGCGCGGGGCCATGGGTGCGTCCGCAAAGCGGCGCGCCAGTTCCGCGCGCGCATCCTGCGCCGTCTGCGCAGCGAGCGTGGACAGCACGGCATCGAACTGTTTTTGAACGCCCGAACCGTCCTTCGGTGTTTCCTCGAAGAAAAGATCTGTGACCTCACGCAGAAGCGTGCGGCGGCGCTCGGAGGATTTTTCCCGCGCCAGTCCGGTGAGGTGGTGAAGCTTGCTTTCGATATCCATGGGTTTCCCGCCACCCCCGATCAGGTTCACCCGGCAGGCTAGGGCTTGAGGGTAAACACCCGGTTCCTATGCCGCTTTTTGCATCGCGGGAGATGGTTAATCGGCGATCAGGCTTAACGTTCCGGAAAAAGCTGGTCCTGTGCGGTCTCGGAGAGCGCGCGCGAGAATGTTGGCTGCGCGGGCGCATGGCCTTGAAGCGCCTCGCGCTCGCGCGCACTCGGCGGTCTTTCGCTGGAGCGTTCAATTCGCGCCGCAAGCGAAGGCGAGAGGCCTGTTACCGCGCCGGGAAAGGGGCGCGGGGTGAGCGGCGCTGCATGCAGTGTGCAGCGGTTCTGATACGCACTGTGCGTCCAGGCCTGACAGGCTTCATGATAACCGCACGCCGCTGCGCAGGCCTGCCAGCTCAGGGCAGGCGCGCCCTCAAGGCGCACCAGCACCGCGCCGCGCCTTTCCTCGCCATGCAGGATGGCGCCCGCGGGCAATCCATGGGGCAGGGACAGGCTGGCGATAAGGAGCGCGAGCATCATGGCGCTGATCTGGCACGACAGCGATGAAGGAAGGGTTTCTGTGGTGCTTTGCGAAACCTTGCCGGCGGCCAACGGCCGCCGCAAGCGCGAACGCGCGCCCGCGACTTTTCGCGGAACATGGCAACGCGGCCTGCCCCCGGCTACGACCGGGGGATGCGTTGCGGAACCAGAAAAGTTCTGGGTTCCGGCTTTCGCCGGAATGACGCGTGTCAGGTAAGCCAACACCACCCCCATTGCACAGATGCCCCGCTACCGGCTAACCAGACAGCCTGCCAGGCATGAAGGGAGCGCGCGCGATGAGTGGCGAAAAGGCCGGTCTGCAATCACGGCTGGAGAGCTTTGTCGAGAGCGCCTTGTTCCGTAACGGCATTACCGCGCTGATCCTGGTGAATGCGGTTCTGCTGGGGCTGGAGACCTATGCCCTGCCGGCCGAGCTGGCCGGAGCGTTTCTGATCGCCGACAAGGTTATCGTTTACACCTTCGCCGCCGAGATACTGCTCAAGCTGTTCGTCTATCGACTCAGCTTCTTCCGCTCGGGCTGGAACTGGTTCGATCTCATCGTGGTGACGATCTCGCTCATCCCGGCGGCCGGGCCGTTCGCGGTCTTGCGCGCGCTGCGGGTCTTGCGGCTGTTCCGCCTGTTCTCGGTCGTGCCGGAGATGCGCCGCGTCGTCGTAGCGCTGGGCAAGGCGATACCCGGCATGGGCTCCATCATGATGGTGCTGGGGCTGATCTTCTATGTGGGCGCGGTGATGAGCTCAAAGCTCTTCGGCGGCACCCATCCGCAATTTTTCGGTGATCTGGGGGCGGCGGCCTTCACCCTGTTCCAGGTGATGACGCTGGAGAGCTGGTCGATGGGTGTGGCGCGGCCGGTGATTGCCGACCATCCGCTCGCCTGGGCCTTCTTCGTGCCCTTCATCGTGCTGACGAGCTTTGCGGTGCTGAACATGTTCATCGCCGTCATCGTGGATTCGCTGCAGGCCAAACATTTCGACGAGGAGACCGAGCGTCAGGCCAAGGCGACTGATGAACGCGCTCTGCTGCGCGAGGAAGTGACCGCCCTGCGCGGCGAGATCGCCGAGCTCAAGACATTGATGATGTCCGGGCAGGCACAGCCCGCCCGGACATCGCCCGGCAAGGATAGGGACATGCCCCAGGGGAGCGCCGGGTAGACTGGCTACGCGGCCTTGCGCCCGCCGATTTTCACGATCTCGCTGGCAGCGGCTGCCAAGCCTTCGGTACGGGCCGTCTCGCCCATGGCAAGGCCTTCGGCCCGGACGATGCGCACATCTGTGATGCCAAAAAAGCCCAGCATGGTTTTCAGGTAGGATTCCTGATGGTCCATCGCGGTTTCGGCCGCGCTGCCGGCCAGCTTCCCGCCGCGCGAGGAGACGATATAGACCGTCTTGCCGCCGGCCAGCCCTTCCGGTCCGGCTTCAGTATACCGGAACGTCTTGCCCGGAACCGCCAGCCGGTCGAGCCAGGCCTTAAGCTGGGTCGGGATCGAGAAATTGTACATGGGTGCGCCGATGACCACGATGTCAGCGGCGAGGAATTCATCGACCAGCGTGTCGTTATATGTGCGCTCGGCGCGCTGGGTGTCATTCAGCTGGGTGATGTCGCTGCGGACGGCCTGCAGCACCGCGCCGTCGAGATGGGCGGGCGGAGCGCTGGCCAGATCACGGTAGACGGTGTCCAGGCCGGGGTTCACGCGTGCAAGCGCGGCCACGAGATCGGCGCCGATCCGGCGCGACGCCGATGCCTCGCCCAGGATGGAAGAGTCGATGCGAAGAAGTGTCATGTCTGCCTCCGTCTGGCCGGATGATCCGGCGTTGACAGAAACCTAGGCATGGAACGCTATTGCCAGTAGGGCTGAATACCGCCACTCTCCGTTCCATGAGTGGAACAATAAACCTGCCCGATCTCAACGAGCTCTACCTGTTCGCGCAGGTGGTGGAGCATGGCGGGTTTGCCGCTGCGGGCCGGGCCATTGCGGTGCCGAAATCGCGCCTCAGCCGCAAGCTCGCGCAGCTGGAGGAGCGCCTTGGCGTCACGCTGATCCACCGCTCGACGCGCCATTTCTCGGTGACCGATGCCGGCCAGCTCTTCTATCGCCATTGCGCGGCGATGATTGCGCAGGCGCAGGCGGCCGAGGAGGCGATGGCCGCGACCCGGTCAGAACCGCAGGGCACGATCCGGGTTAGCTGCCCGGTCCTGGTGGTGGAGAAGGTGCTGGCGCCGATGATAGCGGATTTCATGACGCGCTACCCCAAGGTGCGGGTGCGTCTGGAATCCACTAATCGGCGGGTGGATGTCATTGAGGAGGGGTTTGACATGGCGATCCGGGTGCGCCCGCCGCCTCTGGAGGATTCCGGCCTGATCCTGCGCCAGCTGGGTACCCATCGCGGCGCGCTGGTGGCGAGCCCGGACCTGATCGCGCGGTTTGGCCGGCCGGAAACACCCGAAGACCTGTCGCGCTTTGAAAGCTTGAGCCAGACCAGCCGGACCGGCGAGCATGTCATCACGCTGACCGGCCCGGACGGGCAGGTGCACCGGATCAGCCACGACCCGCGCCTTGTCACCGACGATCTGGAGGCCCTGCGTCAGGCAGTCATCGCGGGCGGCGGGGTGGCGGCGCTGCCGCGGCTTCTGGTCTGTGATGATATCGAGGCCGGACGGCTGGTTCCGCTATTGCCGGACTATGAGCCGCCGGGCGGGCTGGCCCATGTGGTCTTTCCCTCGCGGAGGGGGCTTATCCCGGCGGTGCGCCTGTTCATCGACGCGCTGCCAGGCGCATTCCGCGATCACGTCAATTGAAGCGCCCGCCAGACAGCACACGGTCAAACTCGGCAGACAGGCCCGAATAGAAGGCGACGAGGCGTTCCTCGCGTTCGGAACGCACGCGCGGTGCGGGGGCGTTCAGGGCTTCAGCGGGCAGGCCGTCATGGGCAGCCACCATGATCTCGCGCCAGATATCGGCCGGCAGGCCGCCCCCCGTTACATTGGCCATCGCGCTGTCATCATCATTGCCGGTCCAGACGGCCGTTGCGAACTGGGCCGAGTAGCCGACAAACCAGGCATCGCGGCTGTTCTGGCTGGTGCCGGTCTTGCCGGCAACGCGGTGGCCGGGCACGGCGGCGCGCCGTCCGGTACCGTCCAGCACCACGCCCTGCAGCATGGTGGACATGGCCCGCGCATGGCCGCGCGCGATGACCTGCTGGGTGCGGGTTTCCTCTTCGCGCTCGTAGAGAACGTCGCCGCGCGTAGTGCGGATATCACTGATGAAATACGGGTCGAGCCGGCGCCCGTCATTGGCGATGACGAGGTAGCTTGCCGCCATGTCGATCACGCGTACCTCGCTGGAGCCGAGCGAGAGCGAGGGCACCTCGTTCAGCGGCGTAGTGATGCCCAGCCGCCTTGCCATCTCGGCAACTTCGGAAATCCCGACCAGCATGCCGATCTGCGCCGCGATCGTGTTGACCGAGCGTTTGAGCGAATCCTCCATCGTCATGCGGCCGCGATGGCCGCCGCCGAAATTCACCGGCGACCAGTTACCGTAGGAAACGGGCGTGTCGTTGAACACGCTCGACGGCGCATAATCCGCTTCCAGAGCCGCCAGATAGACGAAGGGCTTGAAGGCAGAGCCCGGCTGGCGCTGGGCCTGGACGGCGCGGTTGAACTGGCTGGATACATAATCACGCCCGCCAATCATGGCGCGCACAGCGCCATCGCTGGCCAGGACCACCGCAGCCGCTTCGCCCGCGCGTACCGCCTCGCCATCGGCTTCCAGCCGGCGGGTCACCACTTCCTGCGCGGCGTTCTGCAGCGCCGTGTCCAGCGTGGTGGCGATAACGAGGTCCGGCACCTCATTGTCCGGGCCGAGCAGGCGCCGGGCCTCGGTGACGGCATAGTCGAACAGATGGCCGTATTGCTGCATGCCGCCGGGGCGGAAGGCGCTCTCCACTGGCTCGGCCTGGGTGGCGTTGGCGACGATGTAGTCCATCGGGCTCAGGAAGCCCGCCTCGCGCATGGCGGCGAGCACGTTGGTGGCGCGCGCCTGGGCTTCCGCCAGATTGTCGGTCGGCGCAAGGCGGGTCGGCGCCGCGGGCAGCGCGGCCAGAAGCGCGGCCTCCTGCACGGTCAGCTCACTGGCCGATTTGTTGAAATAGCGCCGGGCGGCGGCCTCGATGCCGTAGGCCTGCTCACCGAAATAGATGCGGTTCAGATAGAGCTCGAGTATTTCCTCCTTGGAGAGTACCCGCTCCAGCGCCATGGCCAGGCGCATTTCCTGCACCTTGCGCCGGATTGTCCGTTCCGGCGTGAGGATGAGGTTCTTCACCAGCTGCATGGTGATGGTGGAGCCGCCCTGCACGGTGCGCCCGGCGCGGATATTGGCCAGCACGGCGCGGATCGTGCCGCGCCAGTCCACCCCGTCATGTTCGTAATAGCGCCGGTCCTCGATGGAGAGGAAGGCCTGCGCCACGTGCGGCGGCAGATCCTCAAGCCTGGCGGGCATGCCGTATAGCGGTCCGCGAATGGCCAGCACCGCGCCTTCAGAGTCCAGCAGCGTGACCGTCGGCTCCATGCGTACCCGCCAGAGGTCCTCGGCGCTTTCCGGCACGGGCGGCAGATCGTGGAAAGCCCATTCCCAGGCCGCGTGGGCGACAATCGCTCCGGCAGCCAGGAACAGCGAGGCGACACCCGCCAGCACCATCAGCTTGCGCGTGCGCAGCCACCCATTGAACGCGGCCACGCGTTCCTTGAAACTTGTCGGCTGGTCGGCGCGGAAGGTGATGGCGGGCCTCCATCGGGCGGTGCACAGGGGCAGATACTGGGCAGGAGCGTTCTCAAAGCCTGATGAACACGGCTAAATTATGGGCGATGGATGGCCAAGCCCCTTTTTACAAGACCAAACGCCTTGATCAGATGAGCGAGGCGGAGTGGGAGTCGCTGTGCGACGGGTGCGGCCAGTGCTGCACGGTCTCGCTGATTGATGAGGATGACCCCGATGGCGCGGTGCTGCGCACCTGTATCGGCTGCGAACTGCTCGATCTTGAGACCGTGCGCTGCACCGACTACGCGAGCCGCCATGAGCGCGTGCCGTCTTGCGTGAAACTCACCCCAGGCAATGTGAGCGAGCTTGGCTGGATGCCGCAAACCTGCGCCTACCGGCTGATCGCGGAAGGCAAGCCGCTGTTTGACTGGCACCCGCTGATCTCGGGCCGCGCGGACAGCGTGGTGGAGGCGGGTGTGTCGCTCAAAGGAACGCTGGTCTCTGAACGCGATGTCGATGAGGCGGATTTCGAGGATTATGTGAGGGGGTGAGGGGATTCTTTGGCGTTAAGAAGTCTGTCATGCGCCCTCCAAATCGTCATTCCAGAAGCGGCGTGAGCCGCTATCTGGAACCCAGTTTGTATTTTTTTAAAAAAACGCTGGGTTCCGGGTGTCGCTGCGCTCCCCCGGAATGACGAGGTAAGAGGCGCGTCCCTTTCCCCTCGTCATTCCAGAAGCGGCGCAGCCGCTATCTGGAACCCAGTTTTTTTTGATGCTCCGCACATCCGTGCGTCGCTGCGGGCAAAAGTGCCAGGCGCGCGTTCGCGCTTTTCGGCGCTGCGCGCCAGAGGGGTCCGGCACCCTCCACCCTCGTCATTCCGGGATGAGCCGTAAGCCAGAAATGTCTTCCCTTGCGTCCGCCTGCACGGCAAAATTGGAAGCATGCGGGACCGGCTCTTCCAGCCTGCCGTCTACATTCTGGCGAGCCAGCGCAATGGCACGCTCTATACCGGCGTGACCAGCGATCTGGTGCGGCGGGTGTATGAGCACCGCGAAGGGCTGGTGCCCGGCTTCACCCGGAAATACGGCGTGAAGCGGCTCGTCTGGTTCGAGATGCATGCCACGATGGAGCACGCCATTATCCGTGAAACACGCCTCAAGAGCTGGAAGCGGGCGTGGAAGCTGGAGCTGATCGAAGCGGCCAATCCCGACTGGCGCGATCTGTATGAGACCCTGCTGTGAGCGGAATGCCGCTTCTGTTAAAAAAATCTGGGTTCCAGATAAGCGCTGACGCGCTTTCTGGAATGACGAAGTGAGGGGGCGTTTCTCTGTTCTCGTCATTCCGGCCAAGCGTGGCGCGAGCCGGGACCTTGTGCAGGAGAAGCGGAGCAAGGCCCCGGATACCGCTTCGCGGTTCCGGGGTTTCAGCGTTTCAAAAATGATGCGCCCTTCCAAGTGAACAAAAGCGGGGACAGTTCCCCCCCAATCCCCAACCCTCCGAAATAATTCCCCATCCCCCTCAAACCCTTGCCGGAAACCCTCGCCAATCACTCCGGCAGGGCCGGTTGTGAGGCATACTTCAGGCATGGTCGAGACATGTGAGAAACGAGCCCCGCCGCCCCGGCGCGACTGGCTGGCGATCCGCGAGGCGCACCGGGCAGGGATGAGCCTTGAAGGGTTGGCCCTGCGTGAAGGCATCACCCTGCAATATCTCAAGGACGGGCTGGGGTGGGTGGAACGGGTTTCGCCGGCCAGCAAGACGGCGAGCCTCAAAGTGCGCCTGGAAGCGCATCTGGAAGCGGCCGAGGCCGCTCTGGCACGCGGCGAGACGGCGGACGCGGAAAAGCGGGCAAGGGCGGTCAGCGCCCTCCTCAAAGCCGCAATGAGCGTGGATGACTGGGCGCGGCTCGCCGAGATCGCCCGCAAAACCGAGACAAGCGAGGCGCAGGCACATGCACACACCCGTGAGGCTCTGCTTGAAGAGCTTCGCCGGCGGCTTTCGCGCCTTGATGCGCGCACGCGCCGGGACTGAACGGCTGATCGACTCGATCGACGCGAATGAGGCCGAACGCATTCTCGATGACTGGCAAAGCTGGGCGCACCCCGCCCAGCTCCCGCCGCAAGGAGACTGGCAGGCCTGGCTGTTTCTGGGCGGGCGCGGTGCGGGCAAGACCCGCGCCGGCGCCGAATGGATACGCGCGCGCATCGCGGGCGGGGCCGGGCGCATTGCGCTGGTCGGCCCGACGCATGGCGATGTGCGCGAGGTGATGATTGCCGGGCCGTCGGGCCTGCGCAGCCTTGGGCCTCGGGGCCAACGCCCGGTCTGGGAAGCGACCCGCCGCCGCCTCGTCTGGCCCTCCGGCGCGGTCGCCTACACGTTTTCGGGCGAAGACCCGGATGCGTTGAGAGGTCCGCAGTTTGATACCGCCTGGGCCGATGAATTTGCCGCCTGGCGCTATCCGCAGGGCGTGCTGGACATGCTGCGCTTTGGCTTGCGCCTCGGAGATGATCCGCGCCTGATGGTGACGACGACGCCCCGGCCTTTACCTGCGCTCAAACGCCTGATTGCGGCGCAAGGCACGGTGGTGACCCATGCCACCAGCGAGGAGAATGCCGCCCATCTGGCACCGGGCTTCATCACGGCGCTGCGCGAGCATTATGGCGTTTCGCGCCTGGCCCTGCAGGAGCTGGAGGGCCGGGTTGTCGATGACCCTGAGGGCGCGCTGTGGACGCGCGAGATGATCGATGCCGCGCTCGCGCGGCAGGCCGTGGAAGCTGAAAGAATTGTGGTGGCGGTTGATCCGCCCGCCGGGTCCACCGGCGATGAATGCGGGATCATTGTCGCCGGGGCTGCGGGACAGGGCGCGGCCCAGATTTTCACTGTGCTAGCCGATTACAGCTTGCGTGCCCGGCCTGAAGGCTGGGCCAAACAGGTCGCCAAAGCCTTCACCGCGCATGAGGCCGACAGCGTGGTCGCCGAGAGCAATCAGGGCGGGGAGATGGTGCGTGCGGTGCTGGCCGCGGCGCTGCCGGGCCTGCCCGTCCGTCTCGTTCATGCCAGCCGGGCAAAGCGCGCGCGGGCCGAGCCGGTTGCCGCGCTCTATGCGGCGGGCCGGGTGGCGCACGGGGCAAGAATGCCGGGGCTGGAAGACCAGATGTGCGCCTTTGGCGCGCCGGGCTTTACCGGCTCCCCCGACCGCGTGGACGCCCTCGTCTGGGCGATTGCCGCGCTGAAAGGGGGCGGCGCAGAGCCGAGGCTGAGATGGATTTGAGTTTTGTCCCTCGTCCTTCGAGACGGCCTTCGGCCTCCTCAGGATGAGGGACAAGAGCGTCCTTCGCCCCTCATCCTGAGGGTGAGCGTAGCGAACGTCTCGAAGGACGAGGAGCGTATACAGCCGACCAGCTTGTCATCCCCCACTTCATGCGGGGGATGATCCCTCACTATCGTCATTCCAGAAGCGGCGTCAGCCGCTATCTGGAACCCAGTGATCTTTAAAAAAGGTCTGGGTTCCGGCTTTCGCCGGAATGACGAGGTGTTGACCGATACCCATTCCTGAAATCCCGGCCGAGCGATAGCGAGAGCCGGGACTTCTGGCAGAACTGACATCAGGCCCCGGATCGCTTCGCGTCCGGGGTTTCAACAGTTGGGATGACGTCCAGACGGTCCGGTTTCCTCCCCCCGCCTGCGCGGGGGCGACGAGACTGATGTGTTCCAAGCACGAACCAAAAAAGAGAAAACCCATGCTACGACAATGGTTTGGACTGCAGCGCAAGAGCGCGGGCAGGCTGGTGGCGCTGTCGCTCTCTCCCCGTCCTGCGTGGAGCCCGCGTGACTATGCGGGCCTGGCGCGTGAGGGCTATGGCCGCAACGCCGTGGCCAATCGCTGTGTGCGTCTGATCGCGGAGGCTGCCGCCGCTGTGCCCTTGCGCATCGAAGGCAAGGGCCGGGCGGCCGATGCGGTGAGAACGCTGCTGACCCAGCCCAACCCGGACCAGACCGGGGTTGAGCTGATGGAGACCTTCCACGGTCATCTGCAGGTGGCGGGTAATGCCTATCTGGAGATCGCCGAAGGTTATGATGGCCCGTCTGCCCTCTTCGTGCTGCGCCCGGACCGGGTGCGCGTGATGCCGGGGCCGAAGGGCTGGGCCGATGCTTTCGAATACCGCAATGGCTCTGACCGCCGCATGATCGAGCGCGACCGGGCCAGCGGCAAAAGCCCGGTCCTGCACCTGAAACTCTTTCACCCGTCCGACGATCATTACGGCCTGCCCCCGCTGGAGGCGGCGGCGCGGGCGGTCGATGTCCACAATGCCGGCGGGGCGTGGGCGAAAGCCTTGCTGGACAATGCGGCGCGCCCCTCCGGCGCGCTGGTGGTGACTTCGAAAGACGGCTCTGAGGCGCGCCTGACAGACCAGCAATACCAGCGCCTGAAAGACGAGCTGGAGACGCTGCATTCCGGTCCGGCCAATGCCGGGCGGCCCTTATTGCTGGAAGGCGGGCTGGACTGGAAGCCGATGGGGCATTCGCCAGCCGAGATGGACTTCATCGCCGCACGGCGCGAGGCCGCGCGCGAGATCGCGCTGGCCTTCGGTGTGCCGCCCATGATGCTGGGTCTGCCGGGCGATAACACTTACGCCAATTACCGCGAGGCGAACCTCGCCTTTTACCGCCAGACGGTTCTGCCGCTGGCGAGGAAGACGTGCGCGTCTCTCAATGGCTGGCTGGCGCCCTGGCTGGGCGAGGGATTTCACATCCGGCCCGACGAGGACGCGCTGCCGGCCCTTTCCGAAGAACGTCTGGCCCGCTGGCAGCGCATTGGCGGGGCGGACTTCCTGAGTGACGCTGAAAAGCGCGCTTTGCTGGGCCTGAAACCTGCCACCGAGACGGAGGATGATGATGACTGAACGCCCTTCCCACTGGCGCGTGGACCGGCAGATAACCCTCGGTGTTCTTGTCACGCTCGCCCTGCAGACCGCAGGCGGGCTGATCTGGGCGGGCGCGACCTCTGAACGCATCCGCCATCTGGAATTGCGCGTGGAGGCGACCGCTCCGGTCTATGAGCGCATCGCCCGGCTGGAAGAAAACTCCGCCTATACCCGCCTCGCGCTGGAGCGCATCGAAAGGCGGCTGGCGGGGGAATAGTTTCCCTTTTCTTTGTGCTCCGGGGCCTACGCCCCATCGCTCCTCGCATTAGCTCGGGCGCGCGTTCGCGCTTTTCGGCGCTGCGCGCCGGAGAGCCAGCCCGGCCAGCAATAATCAACACGTGTCATCCTCCGGCCGCGTAGCGGTCCGGGGGACCCATGCCTGAAAGCTCAGATCAGGCGGAAACTCTCCGGCATGGGTGGCCCGGACAAGCCGGGCCATGACAGCGATTTTCCGCTTTCCAGCTCACCACACCCAACAACAAGAAGGAGGCTGTCAGATGACAGCAGATGACGGCTCGGGCGAAAGGCTCGAGATCGCCGGCTATGCCAGCGTGTTCGATATCGAGGACTATTCCGGCGACATCATCCGCCGCGGCGCGTTCGCCGACAGCCTGGCCACGCGCGGGGCGGGCGGCATCCGCATGCTGTTCCAGCACGATGCGGAGGAACCCGTCGGCGTGTGGGACGAGATTTACGAGGATGAGCGCGGGCTTTACGTGCGCGGCCATCTGACCGGCACCACCCCGCGCAGCGCAGCAACAGCGGCCCTGATCCGTGAAGGGGCGGTCGATGGCCTGTCCATCGGTTTCAGGGCTGTGTCGGAAACCGTCCGCCCATCGGGTGGCGGCCGCATCCTGACGGAAGTGGACCTCTGGGAAATCTCCATCGTCACCTTCCCGATGGCCGAAGGCGCGCGTCTCGACATCGTGCCGGGTGCCGCGCCCGTGCCTGAGACTGTCGAGGCCTTTCTCGACACGGTTCTGGCCTGATCCCCACCCCTTTTTCACATCCCTGACCGACACGAAGGAAACCCCATGTCCCGTGAAACCAAGATGAGTGCGCCCAATGCGCAGACCCGCGCCGCGCTGCACGATTTTCTCTCCGCCTTCGAGCGCTTCAAGAGCGCCAATGACCAGCGCCTTTCCGAGATTGAAAAGCGCCGAAACGCGGATGTGCTGCTGGAGGAGAAAGTGGCGCGCATTGATGCGGCCCTGACCCGCCAGAAGGCGGCGCTGGACCGTATGAGCGTTGACGCCACGCGGCCCTCTATCGGGCGCAAATCCGCCGCCCATCCCGGCTGGAACGCCTATGTACGCCGGGGTGATGCCTCTGCCCTGATCGAGGCCAAGGCCCTCTCCGCCGGCTCGCCGGGCGATGGCGGCTATGTCGCCCCGCCCGAAACCGAGGCGATGATCAACCGGTTGCTCGCCAGCGTCTCGCCGATCCGCGCGATTTCATCCGTGCGCCAGACCACCAGCCACACGTTCCGCAAGCCGGTCAGCCTTGGCGGCGCGGTGGCGGGCTGGTCTGCCGAGACCGGTGCACGCAATGAGACGGCGACGCCCGACATCACGCTGGTCGAGTTCCCCACCGCCGAGCTCTACGCCATGCCGGCTGCAACACCGGTCATCCTCGATGATGCGCTGGCCGATGTGGACCAGTGGCTGGCTGAAGAGGTGCGCGATGTGTTCGCCGCCGAAGAGGGCAAGGCCTTCGTTTCCGGCTCTGGCAATAACCAGCCGCGCGGCTTCCTCTCCTACGACAAGGAGCCGGAAGGCACGCAAGGCTGGGGCGAGATCGGCTATGTCGCCACCGGCGCGGCAGGCGATTTCGATGAGGACCCGGTCGACGCGCTGATCGATCTGATCTACGCGCCCGCCACCGGCTACCGCGCGAATGCGCGCTTTGTGATGAACCGGCAGAGCGTGTCGCGCCTGCGCAAGCTCAAAGACCAGGACGGCCATTATATCTGGCAGCCGGGCCTGAATGCCGGTCAGGAGGCGAGCCTGATGGGTTATCCGCTGACCGAGGCCGAGGACATGCCGGACATTGGCGCCAATGCCTTCGCGATTGCCTTTGGTGATTTTGAGCGGGGCTATCTGGTTGTCGACCGTCAGGGTATCGAAGTGCTGCGCGATCCCTATTCGGCCAAGCCCTATGTGCTCTTCTACACCACCAAGCGCGTCGGCGGCGGCGTGCAGGATTTCAACGCCATCAAGCTGTTGAAGTTCGCGGAGAGCTAGGTCATAAACTCATAAACGGGATTCCGTTTTTGGCCGAAGCCTGATTCAACCTTCGCGAGGAGGA
>NZ_BMFS01000011.1 GCF_014639075.1 Glycocaulis albus | reverse complement strand
CCCGGCTCGGGGACCGGGGCCCCGGTGGAGAGGGCAGCGGCAAACTGGCAGATATTTCGACACGGCAACCAAGCCGGGGCCCCGGTCCCCGAGCCGGGGCCCAGAAAGCCCCGCCTGATACCTGGAATCTGGGTCCGCCGTCGGGGCCGCGACCCCGGTGGAGGGGGTGTTGGCCGGATTTCCAGCGCCTTGAGATCAGCCCCCCAACACCTCTTTCACATCCTTGGTCCAGCCGACATGGACGGTATCAGCCGTCGCGATGACCGGGCGCTTGATCAGTGTGCGGTGTTCGTCGAGCAGGGCAGCGAGCTTGCCCGCATCATCGGCCCGCGCCTTGTCGGCATCGGAGAGCTTGCGCCAGGTCATGGAAGCGCGGTTGATGATTTTTGCCTCGCCCACCGCCTTGATCCAGCCGGGGATGAGTCCGCTCACAGACGGTTCGGCGCGAATATCCACGAAGGCGGGCCTGCGCCCGCCTTCTTCAAGTGCGGTCATGGCCTTGCGGCAGGTCTCGCAGTTTTTCAGTCCGTATACGGTTATGCTCATACCGGCAATGCTATCAGATTGCGGATGGCGATCACAAACAGGCAGATCGTGGCGAGCGCGTAGATGCCAAAGCGCAACGGAATGAAGTTGATCGTGCCCTGCACCAGCGAGTGGATGACGCGCAGGATCACATAGGTCCAGGCAAAGCCGATATTGATCGCATCACCAACGCCGACGAGATGACTGTAGGTGACAAGCGCGTAGAAAATGACCGGCTGTTCGTGCAGATGGTTATGGTTGTCCGCAATCTGACGGACGCTGCGCGGCAGCACGTCCATTTCGGACTTTTCCTTCATGCGCGCCGGGTTGATTTTGGCTTTCTGCATGGCCGGAATGCGCGTGGCATACATCCACAGCCACATCACCAGCGTCCAGCACACAAGGGCCAGCAAGGGCACCATCATGGATTGATACATGGTCTCGTCTCCTCCCGTCCGGGGCGTCTGGCGCCCTCTGGTCAGGAGAGATAAGCGCGACTCTGCGCAAACGGGAAGGGATTTGAGGTGGGTGCTTTTCCCTCGTCCTTCGAGACGCTCACTTCGCTCACCCTCAGGATGAGGGAAAAGCAGCACACGCCCTCATGCTGAGGGGCTTCGTCAGAAGCCGTCTCGAAGCACGGGGGTTTCGGGGAACCCCTACTGGATCACGGCCTCTGCCGGCGGCAGGGCAGAGCGGCTAACCGCGCGGCCATTGATGGTCAGCGATCCGGCCTCGGCAGAGACCTTCACCTCGTCGCCATCATTGATTGTGCCTTCCAGGATCAGGCGGGCGAGCGGGTCCTGCAGCTCCTTCTGGATCACGCGCTTCAAGGGCCTTGCGCCATAGGCCGGGTCATAGCCCTTCTCGGCGAGCCATTGCCTTGCCTGCTCATCCAGAGAAACCGTCATGCGGCGGTCTTTCAGGAGATTTTCAAGCCGTTTCAGCTGGATCGAGACAATCGCCCCCATGTGCTGCGGCTCCAGCCGCTGGAACAATATCGTCTCGTCGATCCGGTTGATGAATTCAGGCCGGAAGCTCGCCCGTACCGCCTCCATCACCTGCGGCCTTGCGGCCTCCACCGAGCCGGAGAGGAGATATTCCGAACCGAGATTGGAGGTCATGATGATGAGCGTGTTACGGAAATCGACCGTACGGCCCTGGCCATCGGTGAGGCGGCCATCATCAAGCACCTGCAGGAGCACGTTGAACACGTCCGGGTGGGCCTTTTCCACCTCGTCAAACAGGATCACCTGATAGGGGCGGCGGCGAACGGCTTCGGTCAGCGCCCCGCCCTCATCATAGCCGACATAACCCGGAGGCGCGCCGATCATGCGGGCAACCGAGTGCTTCTCCATGTATTCGCTCATGTCGAGCCGGGTGATGGCGCTTTCGTCATCGAAGAGAAACTCGGCCAAGGCTTTGGTCAGTTCGGTCTTGCCGACCCCGGTGGGCCCGAGGAAGAGGAAGCTGCCGATAGGGCGGCTTGGGTCTTTCAGGCCCGCCCGCGCGCGGCGCACCGCGTCGGACACGGCGGCGACCGCCTCGTCCTGACCGACCACGCGGGCATGCAGGCCCTCTTCCATCTTCAGGAGTTTTGCCCGTTCGCCTTCGAGCATCTTGTCGACCGGCACGCCGGTCCAGCGCGAGACGACCGCGGCAATCTGCTCCTCGTCGACGACTTCCTGCACCAGAGCGCCCTTGCCATTGGCCTCGCCCGCCTTTTCGGCCTCGGCGAGCTGGCGCTCAAGATCGGGGATGCGGCCATATTTGATCTCGGAGGCCCGCCCCAGATCGCCCCGCCGCTCGGCATTGGCGAGCTCGGCGCGAAGCTGGTCGAGCTGTTCCTTCAGCTGGGTGGAGGAGGCGAGCTTGTCTTTCTCCGCGCGCCAGGCCGCCGTCATCTCGGCAGAGCGCTGTTCGAGGTCTGAGAGTTCTTTCGTGAGCGCTTCAAGGCGCGCTTTCGAGGCAGCATCGGATTCCTTTTTGAGCGCCTCGCCCTCGATCTTGAGCTGGATGATGCGCCGGTCGAGCTCGTCGAGCTCTTCGGGCTTGGAATCCACCTGCATGCGCAGGCGCGCCGAGGCCTCGTCCATCAGATCGATGGCCTTGTCGGGCAGGAAGCGGTCGGTGATGTAGCGGTTGGAGAGAGTGGCAGCCGCCACGATGGCGCCATCGGCGATGCGCACACCGTGATGCACCTCATACTTCTCCTTGAGGCCGCGCAGGATGGAGATCGTGTCCTCCACGCTCGGCTCGTCGACGAAGACAGGCTGGAAGCGGCGGGCGAGTGCCGCGTCCTTCTCCACATGCTTGCGGTATTCATCGAGCGTGGTGGCGCCGACGCAGTGCAACTCACCGCGCGCCAGGGCGGGTTTGAGGAGGTTTGACGCATCCATCGCGCCATCGGTCTTGCCGGCGCCGACAAGGGTGTGCATCTCGTCGATGAAAAGGATGATTTTCCCATCCGCGCTGGTGACCTCAGAGAGAACGGCTTTGAGCCGCTCCTCGAACTCGCCGCGATATTTCGCGCCCGCGATCAGCGCGCCCATGTCGAGGGCGAGCAGGCGCTTGTCTTTAAGGCTTTCGGGCACATCGCCATTGACGATGCGCAGCGCCAGGCCCTCTGCGATCGCCGTCTTGCCGACGCCGGGTTCGCCAATGAGGACCGGATTGTTCTTGGTGCGCCGGGAGAGCACCTGAATGGTGCGCCGGATCTCCTCATCCCGGCCAATGACCGGGTCGAGCTTGCCCTTGCGGGCGACTTCGGTGAGATCGCGCGCGTATTTCTTCAGCGCCTCATAGCTGTCTTCAGACGAGGCGCTGTCGGCAGTGCGGCCCTGACGCAGCGCATTGATCGCGGTGTTGAGCGTCTGCGGGGTAACGCCCGCCTGCTTCAATATATCGAACGGCGCGGTGCCGGGTGTGATCGCCATGGCCAGCAGAAGGCGCTCGGCCGTCACATACTGGTCTCCAGCCTTCTTCGCGGCCTCTTCGGCAGCGGAGAGGATTTCGGCGGCCTTCGGTGCGAGATAAAGCTGGCCGGACCCGCCTTCCACCTTGGGCAGGGCATCGACGGCGCGTTTGGCGAGATCGGCCGCCAGCTCTGCGCGCCCGCCCGCGGCATTGATGAGATTGGGGGCGAGCCCGCCTTCCTCCTCCATCAGCGCGCGAAAGACGTGCTCGGGGGAGAATTGCTGGTTCTTCGCCTTCATGGCGAGGCCCTGTGCGGTCTGGATCACAGTGCGCGCACGGTCGGTATAGGTGTCGAAATTCATGCCTTCAGGTCTCCTGAAAAAGGGCAGCGAGACAAGGGGTTGGGTGGAACCGCCCTCTTCGAGGCACAGCCCGCCATCCCTGATGACATGCATGTAGGTGTGGCATCGAGACCACACAAGCTGGAGGGAGATAAAATCGTGGGGGGTGGGTCCAGCCAGGCCGTGAACCGGCGGTTCTCACCAACCACCCGCGTTTTCCCGGCGGACGCCGGGATCCAGAACAAGGCTGGGCACCGGCTTACGCCGGTGAAACGCGATGGGATGAAACCCGGGCGGGCTGACGTCAGGTCTAAGCCGCCGCGTCGGCATCATCGCCGGAGGCGGATTTCAGGGCCGCTTCGGCCTCGGCATCGGCGCGCGAACGGCGCGGACGCCGTGTGCGGGCGGGGCGCGGGGCGTCGCCGCCAGACTGCTCCTCGCCGTTGGAGGTCACGGGCGCGTTCTCCGCAGAACCGGGATCGACCATGCGCAGCGGATCGGGCTGGCCGTCGCCGTCATCCTTGCGGCTCTGACCGTCAGAGGCGGCCTGCTGGCCGGCATTCTCGTTGCGCCGGCTGGGCCGGCGGCCGCGCGGCTGGCGCTCACCACCCTGCTGGTTGCCGCCCTGGCGCTGATTGTTCTGGCCGTCATTGCGGTCTGCATGATCGCCGTCGCCGGAATTGTTCCGCGACTGATGGGTGTTGCGGCTGTCGCCATCATCCCCGTCATCGCTGTCATCATCATTATGGCTGTTGTCGCGTTCTTCGCGGCGCGGCTGGATGACCTGTAGAATGCGCAGATAATGCTCGGCGTGCTGGTAGTAATTCTCCGCCATGACCCGGTCGCCGGAGGAGGAGGCGTCGCGCGCGAGCTGGAGGTATTTTTCGTAGATATGGGCAGCATTGCCCCGGATCTTCACGTCCGGCCCATTGCTTTCGAAATTGCGATTGCCCTGATTATGATTGGGCTTACGCCCGCGGCCGCGTTGACGCTTCATGTCGTGCTGGGTCCTCATCTGGTGACCGTCATCTTGTCGGATACCTGTCCGTATCTGGCCTTATCCTGCGGGCCCGTGCCGGGGGTCGCGTTGCGCCAAGCCATGACGCACCAGACTGGCGGTGCCACATGTCTCTGCAAGATGAGAGCCGGTATTACAGCGGGAGGCGCATGCCACTTTTCAGTTGTAACAGCCCCGTTCCGGCGCGCCACAATCGCTGTATCAAGGGCAACCTAGACTCATCTGCGCATCAATTCCAAGTCTTTTTCAGTTGCGAACGGCCAGTACCCGGTCATTGCCGCCAAGGTCGGCAAGTATAAGGGCGTTTTCAAACCCGGCTGCGCGTGCCAGTTCCAGCACCGGCGCGCCCTGATCATGGCCGATCTCGAACAGGGCATGGCCGCCGGGATTGAGCAGGCGGCGGGCCTCGCGTAGCAGGTGCGGGTAGGGGGCCAGCCCGCCCGGCCCGCCATCGAGCGCCAGAACAGGTTCAAAATCACGCACTTCCGGCTCCAGCGTGGCGATCACCTCAGGGTCGATATAGGGCGGATTGCAGACCAGAAGATCGAACGGGCCGTTCACCCCGTCCGCCCAGCTGGTCTGGCAGAAGCTGATGCGCCCGGAAAGCCCGCTGCGTGCCGCATTGGCTTCTGCGATTTCCAGTGCGGCGGCCGAAATATCGGTGGCGATGGCGCCGGCGTCCGGCAATTCCGATAGCAGCGCCAGCGCAATCGCGCCGGAGCCGGTGGCGATGTCGAGGATTTTCAGCTGTTCGCTGCGGTCCGTGATTCGCGCCAGCGCCGCGCGCACCAGTGTTTCTGTGTCGCTGCGCGGGGAGAGGACATCGCGGGTGACGATGAGGTCCAGCGTCCAGAAACCCACCGAACCGATGATCTGGGAGAGGGGTTCGCGGGCGGCGCGCCGGGCGATCAATGCCTCGAAGCGGGCAGTCTCCTCCTCGCTCAAGATTGCCTGTCCCCGCGCGATCATACCGGCCGCATCCAGCCCGAGCGCATGGCGCAGAAGCGCGCGCGCATCCTCGCGCGCATCCTCTATGCCGGCGGCAGCGAGGCGCTGTGTGGCAGCGTTGAGCGGGGTGGGGATCATGAACCGTTTTCTCTTTTTCGTTTTCCCGGCGCAAGCCGGGATCCAGAAATAAGACTGGGCACCGGCTTACGCCGGTGAAACGCGATTGGTCAGGCCCTGTCCTCCCCCGTTTACGGCGGGGTGAGACGCGAAGCGACGAACGGCAGCGAAGCTGACGTAGGGGGGAGCTTGTTTCGATAATCCTTCCCCCCCTCGGCCCTTCGGGCCACTCCCCCCGTAAACGGGGGGAGACACCGGAAACACCGTGAGAGAGAAAAACCCCTATCCCTCATCCATGGCGGCAAGGCGCGCGGCCTGATCTTCGGCCAGCAGCGCATCGATCACCTCGCCCAGCGCCTCGCCCGACACGATCTCGGGCAGCTTGTAGAGCGTCAGATTGATGCGGTGATCGGTCACCCGGCCTTGCGGATAATTATAGGTGCGGATGCGCTCTGACCGGTCGCCGGAGCCGACCTGGCCTTTACGCTCTGCCGCACGCGCCGCGTCCTTCTCGGCGCGCTCTTTCTCGTAAAGCTTGGTCTTGAGCACCTGCATGGCGATGGCACGGTTCTGGTGCTGGGATTTTTCCTGGCTGATGACCACAATGCCGGTTGGCAAGTGGGTCATTCGCACCGCCGAGTCCGTCTTGTTGACGTGCTGGCCGCCTGCGCCGGAGGCGCGCATCGTGTCGATGCGGATATCCTCGTCGCGGATCTGGATGTCGACATCTTCCGGTTCGGGCAGCACTGCGACCGTGGCAGCAGAGGTGTGAATACGCCCGCCGGCTTCGGTTTCCGGCACGCGCTGCACGCGGTGCACGCCGGATTCAAACTTCAGCTTGCCGAACACGCCGCGCCCATTGACCGAGGCGATAATTTCCTTGTAGCCGCCGACCTCGGAGTCACTGGCCGACAGCACCTCCACTTTCCAGCCCTGCTTGGAGGCGTGGCGCTCATACATGCGGAAAAGATCGCCGGCAAAGAGCGCGGCCTCGTCTCCGCCCGTGCCGGCGCGGATTTCAAGGATCACGCTCGCCTCGTCATCCTTGTCTTTGGGCAGCAGGAGGAGCTGCAGAGCGCGCTCCAGCGCCGGGATGCGCTCTTTGAGCTCCGCTCGCTCTTCCTGAGCCAGCTCGGCCATGTCCTTGTCACCGCCCTCGGCGATGATGGTTTCGGCTTCGGCAAGGCTGACGCGCGCGGCTTTCAGCTCACGGGCCTTTTCGGTCACCTCTTTCAGTTCGGAGTGCTCGCGCGACAGGCGCACGATCTCCTCGCCATCACTGGCCGCGCCAAGGCGCGCCTCGATCTGGTCGAAGCGGTCGAGAATCTGTTCAAGTTTCTGGTCGGGCAAGCGCATGGGACTGGCGATACACCCTACATGCGCGCGCGTTCAAGCGAGGGAATCATGCCGGGATGATTGTAATCGGCCATGCTCGCGAGCAGAGCGGCGATATCATCGCCTGAAAACAGCATGGCGCGGTGGCGGGCTTGTACAAAACCATCGGCCTGCATCCGGTCGAGAAAGGCCAGCAGGCCATCATAATAGCCGTTCACATTGATAAGCCCGACCGGCTTTGTGTGACGGCCGAGCGCGCTCCAGGTCCAGATTTCGAACAGCTCTTCCATCGTGCCGATGCCACCGGGCAGGGCGATGAAGGCGTCAGACTCCTCGGCCATCACATGCTTGCGCTCATGCATGGACGACACGATGCGCATGTCGGCCACGCGCGGATGGGCGATCTCGCGATGATGGAGAAAATCGGGGATCACGCCGGTGACGCCGCCGCCGGCATCCACGGCCGCATCGGCTAGCACGCCCATCAGGCCTACCTGCCCGCCGCCATAGACGAGGCGGTAGCCTTCACTGGCGAGATGAAAGCCCACAGCCTGCGCCGTTTCGGCATAGGCGGGATGACCGCCCGGGCTCGCCCCGCAATACACACAGATCGATTTCATGGGCAGGTGTGTAGCGGCAGGCGGAGATTCGGGGAAGGGGGATTGGCCTTCTCCACCGGGGTTCACCTCTCTTTGCGTTTCGCCGACGCAAGTCGGGGTCCAGTCTCTTTTAGGTCCGCAACGCATCCCCTTTTGGCCATCTCATGCGTTTCACCGGCGAAAGCCGGTGCCCAGTCGAACGGTTCCTCTGGGTCCCGACTTTCGTCGGGAAAACGCAGGAGAGAGGGAAACGCGAGCTAGTGGTTTTCATGCTAACCTTGCGCGCATAAGCTCAAAGTCATGCGCGATGAGCCGTTTCAGCCGTGCGTGTACCTGATGGCGAGTCAGCGCAATGGGACGCTCTATTGCGGCTCCACGTCCTCGCCGATCAAGCGCATCTGGGACCATAAGGAGGGTGCCGGCTCTGTCTTCACCCGCAAGTATGGGGTGACACTGCTGGTCTGGTACGAGTTCCATGATCTCATGGCTGCCGCCATCAAGCGTGAACTGCAGATCAAGGAATGGAAGCGCCGCTGGAAGCTGGAACTGATCGAGGCGGGCAATCCTGACTGGCGGGATCTGTATCAGGACTGGTTTTGATCTTCCCTATTTGCGTTTCCCTATTACGCGTTTCACCGGCGAAAGCCGGTGCCCAGTCTCTTTTTGGGTCTGCAACGCATCCCTCTTGCCCATCTAATGCGTTTCACCGGCGAAAGCCGGTGCCCAGTCGAACGGATCCTCTGGATCCCGACTTTCGTCGGGAAAACGCAAGGTGGGACAGTGGAAACGCGGGGAGAGGAAACTAACCCTGCCTCTCCACCAGCAATTCCTTGATATGGCCGATGGCCTTGGCGGGGTTCAGCCCCTTCGGGCACACATTGGTGCAATTCATAATGGTGTGGCAGCGATAGAGCTTGAACGGGTCTTCCAGATCATCGAGGCGCTCGCCGGTGGCCTCATCGCGGCTGTCGGCGATCCAGCGATAGGCCTGCAGGAGCGCGGCCGGTCCCAGATACTTGTCGGAATTCCACCAGTAGGACGGGCAGGCGGTCGAACATGAGGCGCACAAAATGCACTCGTAGAGCCCGTCCAGCTTTTCCCGGTCCTCGATAGACTGGCGCCATTCCCCTTGCGGGGTCGGGGTCGTGGTCTGGAGATAGGGTTTGATGCTCGTCAGCTGGGCGTAGAAATTGGTCAGGTCGGGAATGAGGTCCTTGATGACCGGCTGGTGGGGCAGGGGCGAAATGGTGACGCTGCCCTTATAGTCATCGATGGCGGCGGTACAGGCGATGGTGTTGCGCCCGCCAATATTCATCGAGCATGAACCGCAAATCCCCTCGCGGCAGGAACGGCGGAAGGCCAGCGTTGAGTCGATCTCGTTCTTGATGAAGAAGAGCGCGTCCAGCACCATCGGGCCGCACCGGTCCATGTCCACCTGATAGGTGTCCCAACGCGGGTTCTCGCCCGTATCGGGGTCATAGCGGTAGACCTTGAAGGTGCGGGTGTTTTCCGCGCCCTCCGGCTTCGGCCAGGCCTTGCCTTTTTTGACTTGCGAGTTTTTCGGCAGCGTCAGCTGGACCATGCGTTTCGTGTCCCGTTTGCGAGCGGTCTAGTAGACCCGAGCCTTGGGCTCGATATAGGCGATGTCGTTGGAGAGCGTGTATTCGTGCACCGGGCGGTCGCCAAGCGTGACCTTGCCGGTCTTTTCCTCATACCAGGCAAGCGTGTGCTTCATCCATTGCTTGTCATCGCGCTCGGGGAAGTCCTCGCGCGCATGGGCGCCGCGGCTCTCGGTGCGGGCCGCTGCCGAGTTCACGGTGACGGCAGCCTGCGCGATGAGATTGTCGAACTCGAGGGCTTCAACCAGATCCGTATTCCAGATCATGGAGCGGTCTTTGATCGCAATGTCGCCAGAGCCGGAGACAACCTTGGCGATACGCTCCACGCCCTCATCCAGCACGTCCTGCGTGCGGAAGACGGCGCAGTTTTCCTGCATGGCCCGCTGCATGTCGAGGCGCAGCTTCGCCGTCGGCGTGCCGCCATTGGCGTTGCGGAAGCGGTCGAGGCGGGCAAGCGTCGCATCGCCTGCATCTTTTGGCAGTTCGGGCTGGTTGGCGCCGCTCTGAGTGGTTTCCGCGCAGCGCAGGCCGGCCGCCCGGCCGAACACCACCAGATCGATCAGCGAGTTGGAACCGAGCCGGTTCGCGCCGTGTACCGACACGCACGCCGCTTCGCCGACGGCCATCAGGCCGGGCACGACATGGTCCGGATCGCCGCCGACTTTGGTGAGGACTTCGCCGTGATAATTGGTCGGGATGCCGCCCATATTATAGTGGACGGTCGGCAGGACCGGGATCGGCTCGCGCGTCACATCGACACCGGCGAAGATTTTCGCGCTTTCCGAAATGCCCGGCAGGCGCTCGTGCAGCACTTTGGGATCAAGGTGATCGAGGTGCAGGAAGATATGGTCCTTGTTCGGGCCGACGCCGCGCCCTTCACGGATCTCGATCGTCATCGAACGTGAGACCACATCGCGGCTGGCGAGGTCTTTTGCCGACGGGGCATAGCGCTCCATGAAGCGCTCGCCTTCGGAATTGGTCAGATACCCGCCTTCGCCGCGCGCGCCCTCGGTGATGAGGCAGCCCGCGCCATAAATGCCGGTCGGGTGGAACTGGACAAACTCCATATCCTGCAAGGGAAGCCCTGCGCGCAGCACCATGGCATTGCCATCGCCGGTGCAGGTGTGGGCGCTGGTGGCGGAGAAATAGGCCCGGCCATAGCCGCCGGTTGCCAGAATGACTTTCTGCGCACGGAAGCGGTGCAGCGTGCCGTCATCGAGCTTCCAGGCGGTGACGCCCCGGCAGGCGCCGTCCTCATCCATGATGAGGTCGAGCGCGAAATACTCGATGAAGAACTCGGTCGAGTGGCGAAGCGACTGGCCATAGAGCGTGTGAAGGATGGCGTGCCCGGTACGGTCAGCCGCCGCGCAGGTGCGCTGCACCGGGCCTTCGCCGTAATTGCGTGTCATGCCGCCAAAGGCGCGCTGGTAGATCTTGCCCTCTTCGGTGCGCGAGAAGGGCACGCCCCAGTGCTCCAGCTCGTACACGGCGGCCGGGGCCTCACGGCAGAGATATTCGATCGCGTCCTGATCGCCCAGCCAGTCAGACCCCTTGACGGTGTCATACATGTGCCAGCGCCAGTCATCCTCGCCCATATTGCCGAGGCTGGCCGAGATACCGCCCTGGGCTGCAACCGTGTGGGAGCGCGTGGGGAAGACCTTGGTGATGCAGGCCGTTTTCAGACCGGCTTGCGCCGCGCCGAGCGCTGCGCGCAGGCCCGAACCGCCCGCGCCCACAACGACAACGTCAAACGAGTGGTCGATCCATTTGTATTCAGACATCGAAACCTGCTCCTAGCGCGCCAGCGCAAGTACGGAATAGAGGACAGCGATCCACAGCCCAGCCGCCACGAAGGTGTTGAGGATCAGGAGGGCCGCCTTGGTTGCCGGACGATAGATGTAGTCCTCGATCACGACCTGGAGACCCAGGCGCATGTGGTAAAGCGCCGCAGTCATGGCCAGCAGGGTGAGAATGGCGCCGAGCGGTGAGCCCACCCAGGCGGCGGCCTCCGCGTAACCTGCGCCTGCATTCTTCGCGAGCTTAATGAGGAAGAGCGGCATCAGCACGACCAGCGCAATCGCGCTGACGCGCTGGGCAATGAAATGGCCGGTGCCGGATTTGGCCGAGCCGAGGCCGCGCACGCGCGCCAGAGGGGTGCGGAAATCACTCATTACAGAAGCCCTCCCGCGATCCAGATACCGGCCGTGATGATCACCGCGCCGGCCATGATGAGGATGGAGCGCAGGTTCGAGCCCTTCGCGTCAAACCCGATCCCCGCATCCCAGACGAGGTGGCGGATGCCGTTGAGCAGGTGGAAGCTCACCGAAAAGGTGAAGCCGACAAGGGCGAGCGTGATGAGAATGCCGACGGGTCCGGCGTTAAGCTCTTCCCAGACCGCATAGGTTTCCGGCCCGGCGGCCAGCAGGACCAGCCAGACCGAGACCAGTACCGCGCCGATATAGTTCGCGACGCCTGTCGCGCGGTGCAGGATGGAAGAGGCCATGGTGGCGTGCCAGCGCCAGTTTTGCAGATGGGGCGAGAGGGGCCGTGTTGAATTGGTCGCCATGGGCGTAGCTTTCCGCCTTCGATAGAACCGTGTCAGAAGTCTCTGAAACGGGAAAGGACGGTGCTTTCCTTGACAGTGCCTTAACCGGGCGATCCCGGTGTCAGTCATGCCAGCTGAGGCCGCCCCTTGCCTGCTCGCGGCCAGACAATAATCCGGCAAGCCGCAAGGTCAATGCGGCGGGTGCTAAGGGGCTAAGATCACGCCCGCGCGTTGAGCGCCGGTGACCCCGCCGCCGCCCGGCGGGCCGGGCCAAGGCTGGCGACAAGGCCGGTCAGCGCGCCGCCTGCCAGAACCAGCGCGATGACTGTGCCATCAAGCTGGAAGGGAAAGTCGAATACGGTGCGGGCCAGAATTGCCGCTGCGCCGACAATGATAATGCCTGTCACGCCGCCAGCAATGCCCAGAATAATGCCCTCGGCAAGGACCTGGCCGAGAATGCTGCGCCCGCTGGCGCCGCTCATCATCATCAGCGCGATATCGCGCCTTTGCATCTCGACTGCGGCCATGGAGGCTGCAGCATAGCCGGTGACGGCGACCAACACGGAGACAATCGCAATCGAGATAAGAAGGCGGGCGATGAGATCACGCTGGCGCGCGAGCGCTTCTGCCGGGGCGGCAGGATCGGCAAATAAAAACGGCGAAACATTGGCCTGTGAGGCACCGTGGGCGCGCCGCAAGGCCCGGTCGGCATCTATAAGTGCGGCATCGCGATTGACGCCGCGCAGAAGCACAATGGTCAGCCGCTCGGCCTCATGCGCCCCGGGCTGGAATCCGAAACGGTCTGGCGTCTCAAAATAGCGGGCGGTTGCCGTGAAGGGCGCGATGACAGCGTTACGATAGCGTTCGGCAAGCTGGGAGCGCGGTTCACCGAACACCCCCACAACCTCGCAATTCACGCCATTGATGCGGATGCTTTCGGCATCCCCGCCATCCGGAAAGAGCAGGCGGTAAGCGCCCGGACCGAGCATGCACAGGCGCAGGGCGCTGCGCGTTTCTCCGTCTGTAAGGGTGCGCCCGCGCGCGACAGGCATGTCGGCCTCATGCTGGAAGGCGCCGGTCACGCCATAGACCTGCAGGCTGGCCTGATAGCGCCCCACGCGCACATCGCCGCCTGAACGCCGCCAGGCGGCATGTGCCTCGACGCGCTCGCCGAGCGCCTCGCGGATGTGGGTGATATCGGACAGGCGGGGCGGCCCGAAACGGTCCTCCACAAAGCTGTTCTCGGTGATGACCAACGATCGCGAGTAGGCACCGAAGGTCAGTGCCTCCATGGCGCGCGCATAGCCCTGCAGCACCCCGGCAGTGAGCGTCACCCCGGCCGCCCCGCCCGCCAGCGTGGCTATCATCAAGGCCGTGCGCATGGGCCGGCTGAAGGCGGACCAGAAGGCTAGATGGACAAGGGCGACGAGGCGCATCATGGCGCGCCCCCGTCGCGGGCGCGCTCATCGCCGGTGATCTTCCCGCCGGTCAGCGTGATCAGCCGGTCGGCGCGTTCGATCACGATGGGGTCGTGGCTGGCGCACAGAATACAGGATCCCCCTACGGCTGCCTCACGCAGGCGGGTGATGACCAGATTGGCAGTTTCGGCGTCCAGCGAGGCTGTCGGTTCATCGCAGATCACAAGGCGCGGCGACAGGACCAGCGTGCGAGCAAGTCCGACACGCATGCGCTCACCGCCGGAGAGCTGGCCCACCGGGCGATGCAGCTTGGCTCCCAGCTCCACCGCTTCGAGCGCGGCGCGGGCCAGCTTGCGCGATCTTCCCGGCGACAGGCCTGCATAAAAGCCAGGCAGGGCGGCATTGGCCAGCGCAGTCATCCGCTCCACCACGCCGGAATCCTGCAGGACATAACCCAGATTGCCCCGGCGCATCAGGGCCAGCTTACGATCGCTCAGCCGGCGTGTGTCCTTGCCGAGAAAGATGATGCGGCCCTCTGTCGGCCGGTCGAGCAGGCCTGCAAGGTTCAGCAAGGTGGTTTTGCCCGAGCCTGAGCGCCCGCGCAGCACGGTCAGCTCTCCGCCGTGGAAGGACAGCTCTGTCCCGGTTAGCGCCGCGACCTCCTCCTTGCCGGAGCGGTAGGTCCGTCCGGCTTTCTCGGCCTTGAGGATTTCTGCCGGTGCGCGATCACCCGCCATGGCCGGTGATCACTTCTTCGCCCTCTTCCAGCCCTTCAACGACTTCGATATGGGTCTGGTCCTCGCCACCCACCCGGATTTCACGCGCTTCAGGGCTGCCATCGTCGCCGGGTACAAAAACGCGGCGCAGGCCATTGCTGGCAAGGATTCCCATGTCGAGCCCGCGCAAGGTGGCACGGCGCAAATGGGGATCATTGGGCAGTACCTGCCCGGTGGAACGCTCGAAGCGCTCAATCGCGTCAGCCGGCAGGTCCGGCGTAAATCCGGGCGGCTCGAAATAGAGCGCCTCGATCGGAATGCGCAGAACCGATCTTGCCTCGGCGCGGACGAACTCCACTGAGGCGGTCATCCCCGGCAGGAGCGTTCCCATACGGTTATCGGCTTCGATGATGACAACATAACTGACAAAGCGGCCTTGTGTGACGGGCGCGCGCCGAATGGCGCGAATGGTGCCGGGAAAAGGCCGACCGGGATTGGCATCGACCGTCGCGCGCACATTCATGTCCGGCGCGATGCGGTTGATATCGGCCTCCGGCACGTTGGCCTCGATCAGCATCCGGTCAAGGCTGCTGGCAACCACAAAGACGGTCGGCGCGCTTTGAAGGGCGTTGACCGCCTGGCCTTGTTCGACACGCCGGTCCAGCACAAAGCCATCAACCGGGGAGCGGATTTCGGTCCGCTCCAGATCGATTTCCGCGCGCCGCAGAGCCTCGCGGGAGAGATTGGTATTGGCCTGCGCGCTTTGCAGGTCGGCCTCCAGTACCCGGACCCGGAACTGCGCCGTTTCCAGATCGGCCTGACGCCCGGCGGAGCTGGCAGCCAACCGCTCCAGCCGTGCGGCCTGCGCGCGCGCATCGTCCAGATTGGCGGCAGCGGACCGGGCCGCAGCCTCGCGTGCCGCAAGGGTTGCCCGGGCTTGTGCAACGGCGCTCTCAAACGGGGCCGGGTCGATCTGCGCCAGCAAATCGCCCGCTGATACCGGATCATTGAAGTCGGCGTGAATTTCGAGAATGCGGCCGGTAACTTCGGCGCCGATCTCCACCTCGGTGGCGGCGCGCACCGGGCCGACGGCGGGAATCACCTCGCGGATATCGCCAATCTCGGCTGCCGCCGTGGCATAACCTGATGGGTTGCCCGGCCCGCCTGCGCCATGCGGAAAATCGCAGGCCGTAAGCCACCCTGCTGCCAGTACCGCCAGCGTTTGGAGCGAAAGGCCGCGCAAATCCGCTTTCATCAATTTCCCCTCACCTGAACGCGGCCTCTCACGGCACCGTATAGCCTTCCCTCAACGTCCCCTGCTCCATGGGGCTGACCCCCTCGCGCGACTGAGAGTACCAGAACGTGGCGCCGACAGGTATGTCGTACACCCAGGTTCCCTCGCCCAATTGCCAAGGTTCGCCAGGCCGCCGTCTGAACTGGAAGGAGCGTACACTGATCTGCCGGGTCTGCACGAGCGTGCCTTCATGCAGCAAGTGACCGCAACCGGCATGACGGATCACATAGTCGCCGGAATGACGCACCGTCTCGCCCGAAGGCTGGATAGCGGTCTCGGCGACGGCGATGCGTATCTCGTCACCTTCAAAGAGGTCACGCGACAGGGTTTCGCTGTCTACCGGCGCGATACGCACGTTCTGCTCCGTGCTCGAGCCGAATTTCGCTTCGTCGTGCATCACCAGGCCAGCAACGAGACGGCGTGGAAAGCCGGGTGTCCATTCGCCTGCTGCCAGAACCGACAGGTCGGCGCGGATCTCGCCAGGTTGCGATTGACGGACTTCGAACTTCAGGCGGGCTGGTTGCCGCACTCCGTCCAGCCATGTGTCGTAAACGAACACCTCTCCTAGTTCGGGTTGCAATTCATCAAGGCTGAACGCGGGGCAGGTGTCAGAGGCCGCGACTGCGCCGCTCAGCATGGCGAGGACCAATGTCATCATGGGTCGGTAACCTGTTATGGTGGCCGGTTCCCGGCCAATGCAGGCACCAGCGGGGAACCGGCCTTGGATTATTGCTGGTATTGGCTGCAAGCAGCTCCGCAGCTGCCCATGCAGGAAGCATAGGCGCCAGCATCATCGCCAAAAGCGTTTGAGCAATAGGTGGCGCAATAGTCCGGAGGACAGGCTATAGCCAATCCGCCGAGGGCCAAAGCCATCATGGCGGCCGCCGAGGCCGCAAAAATGCGTTTCATGTCAGGTTCCTTCAGTTGATTTGCTGAAAAGGCACCTTGCAAGGCTCGCAAAGAGTAGCCCTGCAATGTAGGGGGAGCAACCCAAAAGTGTAACTTTGATTAAAAAACTCGCGTTTTGCGTGTAGTTTTGCCGCGCGGCCTGCGGCGCACCGCAATTGACCCCGCCCGCCCCGCTTGCCACCGTGTGTACTGACAAGGGGCGGGAGGCCAAGCAAATGAATGATCTGGTGCGCAGCGCGCTGGTGACGGGTGCATCAACCGGCATTGGCCGGGCCTGCGTGGAGAAATTCGTGGCCGAGGGCTGGCAGGTCTTTGCCAGCGTGAGGAAGGCCGAAGACGGCGAGCGGCTGAAAGCCGGGATTGGCGAGGCGGTCGTGCCGCTTCTCTTTGATGTCACGGACGGACCTGCCATTGCCCGGGCCAGCGATGAGGTGCGCGAGGCGCTGATGGGCGCGACGCTGGGCGCTCTGGTCAATAATGCCGGCATCGCGGTCGCCGGACCGCTGCTTCATCTGCCCGTCGCGGAGATGGAAAAGCAGATGGATGTGAACGTGACCGGCCAGCTGCGCGTGGTGCAGGCGTTTGCGCCGCTGCTGGGCGCAGACCGCAGCCTTTCCGGCGCGCCGGGGCGGATCGTGAATATCTCGTCCGTCGCCGGTTTTAGCGCCGCGCCCTTTGTGGTGCCCTATGCCTGCTCGAAATTTGCGCTGGAAGCGTTTACCCAAGGGCTTCGCCGCGAGCTCACCCCCTATGGTATTGATGTCGTCGCCATCAATCCGGGCCCCATCGCCACGCCGATCTGGGACAAGGCCGAGACGGTCGATCCTGAACAGTATGCCCACACCGATTACATCAAGCCCATCAGGCGGCTGGTCAATTACATGCTCGAGCGGGGGCGTAACGGGCTGCCGCCCTCACGCGTGGCCGATGCGGTGTGGGCGGCGGTGACATCGCCCAAACCGAAGCTCAACACCATCGTCACGCCCGAACCGTTCACGCAGTGGTTACTGGGCGTCATGCCGCGCCGGATGGCAGACAGGATCATCACCAAGCGTCTCGGCCTGACGCCGGAGGCGCTCAACACACGCGGGCGGTAAGCCCTTGGACCATACACGAACGGGGAACACACCATGCGCCATCTGATCTGCGGTATTGCCGCCAGCGTGCTGATCGCCAGCGCCGTCCATGCCGATCCGGCCGAGGATTTCGCCAGCCTGGTGGCCGACTACGAGGCCTGGAGCGAAGAACAGAATGTGCAGGCGCGCATCCGTGCCGGTGATCTCGATGCGATGCGTGAATGGCGCGATATTTCGCGTGAGGCCATGGAGGCGCGCGACGCTCAGATGGCGGCGTTTTATGAGCGGGTGCGTGCCATTGATCCGGCGGCTCTGGAGGGCAGCGGCACCGCCTCCTACGCCGTGCTGGAGCACATGCTGCGCCATGGCGTCGCCCTGCCGCAGGCGCAAGGCATGTATTTTCCTTTCACCAATGATTCCGGTTTTCACACCTCGGCCGATTTTGCCGCGATGAGCGCGCGCCTTCGCAATGCGGATGAAGCCGAAGCCTGGATCGACCGGCTGGAAGCCTATCCGGCGCATCTGGATGCCTGGACGGGCTGGCTGGACGAGGCGATTGCGGCAGGCTGGACCCAGCCGCGCGAGATCATCCCCGGCGTGATCGACCAGATCGCCGCCCAGATCGTGGAAGATCCGCGCGAGAGCGCGCTCTACATGCCGCTCGCCAATCTGCCTGCGAGCATTCCGGCCGAGACGCGCGAGGCGCTGCAGGATCGCGGCGCGGCAGTGATTGCCGGCACGGTGATGCCCGCGATTGCGGGACTGCGGGACTATTTTGAAAACACTTATCTGCCCGCCGCGCGCGACAGCATTGGCATTTCGGAAATCCCCGGCGGGCGGGAATATTACCGCGCCCTTGTTCGCTATCACACCTCGCTGGACCTCAGCCCTGAAGAGGTGCACCAGACCGGGCTTGATGAAGTGGCGCGCATCCGCGCGGAGATGGACGAGGTCATCGCCCGCACCGGGTTTGAGGGCAGTTTTGACGCGTTCACGCACTATCTGCGCACCGATCCGCGCTTTTACGCCCAGAGCGAGATGGAGCTGATGATGCGCGCCTCCTATCTCTCCAAGCTGGCCGATGACGCGATGCCGCGCGTGTTCAACCGCCTGCCGCGCCTGCCCTATGGCGTGCGGGCCGTGCCGCCCGCCATCGCGCCGAACTACACGACGGGCCGCTACTGGCCAGGCGATGCCGAAACGGGCCGGGCCGGCGGCTATATGGTCAACACCTATGCGCTCGACCAGCGCCCGCTCTACGAGCTGCCTGCCCTCACCCTGCATGAGGCGGTGCCCGGCCATCACCACCAGATCGCGCTGGCGCAGGAGATCGAGGACATGCCCGCTTTCCGGCGGCGCGCCTCCATCACCGCCTTCACCGAAGGCTGGGGGCTCTATTCGGAGTTTCTGGGCATCGATATGGGCTTCTATGAAGACGCCTATGAGGATTTCGGCCGCCTCTCCTACGAGATGTGGCGCGCCTGCCGCCTCGTGGTCGATACCGGCATCCATTATTTCGGCTGGACACGCGAAGAGGCGGAAAGCTGCTTCCTCGACAATTCCGCCCTCGCGCCCTTGAACGTGACCAATGAGGTGTCGCGCTATATCTCATGGCCGGGTCAGGCGCTGGCCTACAAGACCGGGGAAATCCTCATCCGCCGCCTGCGCGCCGATGGCGAGGCGAGGCTGGGCGAGGATTTTGACCTTGCCGACTTCCACGACACCATCCTTGAAGAAGGCCCGCTGCCGCTCTCCTATCTGGAGGCGAAGATGGAAGCCTGGATTGCGGAACAGGAGGGGTAGGGGGTGTCCTTAGCGATGCTCCGCGCATCCGCGCGTCGCTGCGGGCAAAAGTGCCCGGCGCGCGGTCGCGCTTGCGGCGCTACGCGCCGGGGGCGCCTTGACCTCTCCACCGGGGTCCCCCGCCCCGACGGGGGACCCAGAAAATCTGCTCTGACACCCCCCATTCGTCATTCCAGAAGCGGCGTCAGCCGCTATCTGGAAACCAGTCCTTCATAGAAAAAGCTGGGTTCCGGGTCTGCGCTTTGCTCCGCCCGGAAGGACGAAGAACGAAGCCTTGATCCGTCATATTGCGTTTCACCGGCGCAGGCCGGGACCCAGAAAGGACTGGGCACCGGCTTCCGCCGGTGAAACGCACAACCAGTTGTCCTTGGATCCCGGCGGAACATCGCAACGCGGATGCGTTGCGGAACTAAAGAACAAGCCCGTCTATTCCGCCGCCGCCAGCGCTTCGCGATCCGCGCGCATTTTCGCGGCCTTGTCTTCCACCGCGGCAACGATGCGTTCGATCATGGTCTCGTTGGAGACTTTTTCCGTCTGCTGGCCGGCAAAATAGAGCATGCCCGCGCCCTTGCCGCCGCCGGTGAAGCCGAGATCAGTATAGGCCGCCTCGCCGGGGCCGTTGACCACGCAGCCAATGATGGAAAGCGAAATCGGCTCGGAGATATGGGCGAGGCGCGCCTCCAGCGCTTCCACCGTGCGGATCACGTCAAACCCCTGCCGGGCACAGGACGGGCAGGCAATGATGTTCACCCCGCGCGTGCGCAGCCCCAGGGCTTTGAGCATGTCATAGCCGGCGCGGATTTCCTCCACAGGTTCGGCCGAGAGCGAGACGCGGATCGTGTCGCCAATCCCCGCCCACAATAGCGAGCCCATGCCTATGGCCGACTTGATGGTGCCGGAGCGAAGCCCGCCCGCTTCAGTGACGCCCAGATGCAAGGGCGCGTCGGTGGCCTCGGCCAGCATCTGGTAGGCGGCAACGGTGAGGAAGAGGTCGGAGGCCTTCACCGAAATCTTGTATTCGTGAAAGCCCAGATCATCGAGAATGCGGGCGTGGTTCAGGGCGCTTTCCACCATCGCGTCGGGGCAGGGCTCGCCATACTTTTCCAGCAGTTCACGCTCCAGCGAACCGGCATTCACCCCGATACGGATCGAGCAGCCATTATTGCGCGCCGCCGACACCACGTCTTTCACGCGGTCCATGGAGCCTATATTGCCCGGATTGATGCGCAGGCAGGCCGCGCCGGCCTCTGCCGCTTCAATGCCGCGCTTGTAGTGGAAGTGAATGTCGGCCACGAGCGGCACGCGTGCCTCGCGCGCGATGGTGCGGAAGGCGGCCGTTGAGTCTTCATCGGGGCAGGAGACGCGCACAATGTCCGCGCCCGCCTCTTCGAGGCCGCGTATCTGGTCGATCGTCGCGCGGGCATCGGATGTGGGCGTGTTGGTCATGGACTGGACGGAGATGGGCGCATCGCCGCCCACCTCGACATTGCCGACGCGGATCTTGCGCGAGACCCGCCGGTCAATCGCCCGCCAGGGCCTGACCTTGGTGTGATCCTCGACCGCCATGACATGCCACTCCTTCGCGTACAGCCTCTACATATAGGAGCGATGTGACGAGGTGAAGGCGGGGATATTGTTGATGCTCAGCCCATCCCCGGACTGGCAACGCTCTTCCGATGCCCTCTCGACCGGGGTCCCCGGCTTGATCGGGGACCCATGGGAAGTCTCGAGACAGATGCACAATCCAGGCGTTTTCCCGGCGCAAGCCGGGATCCAGAAGGACTGGGCACCGGCTTTCGCCGGTGAAACGCAAATTCGGATTGGGTGAGACGCCATGGACCCCGGCTCGGAGGCCGGGGACCCGGTGGAAAAGGCAAGCGGGATATCAGACAGGCCGCGTAGCGGCCTGAAAAGCGCGAACGCGCGCCCGCGACTGCCTGCCCCCGCTTAGGCGGGGGTTCGCGGAACATCGCAACGCATCCGCGTTGCGGAACTAAAAGAGGCATGGATCACCCGCATGAAGCGGGTGATGACAATCTGATGGTGTCGGGGACTCCCCCGCTTCCCCGCCGCCCCAATCCTGCTAAAGGAAGGGGCGATGACACGTCTGGTCCTGAAATTTGGCGGCACCTCGATGGGCAGTCCCGAACGGATTGCCCATTCGGCCTCTATCGTGGCGGCTGAGGCCGCCAAGGGGCATCAGGTCGCGGTTGTCGTCTCCGCGATGGCGGGCGAGACCGACCGCTATCTCGCCCATGCGCAGGCGCTCGGCGGGGGGCTGGGCGAGATCGAGACCGATACGGTGCTGGCCGCGGGCGAACAGGCGGCAGCCGCGCTGATGGCGCTGGCGCTGAAACAATTGGGCCTGAAGGCGCGCTCCGTCCTCGCCTGGCAATTGCCGATAGAGGTGGACGGCGTGCCGGGGTCAGCGCGTATTACCGGGATTGATGGCGAGGTACTGGAAGGCCTGCTCACCGGCGGGGTCATCCCGGTCGTCGCCGGGTATCAGGGCGTGGATGCGCAAGGCCGCCTCGTCACGCTGGGGCGCGGTGGCACCGACCTCTCGGCGGCGGCGATTGCGGCGGCGCTGGGCGCCGATTGTGACATCTACACCGATGTCGACGGTGTGTTCACCACCGATCCGCGCATTGAGCCGAAGGCCACGCGGCTGGAGCGAATCTCCCATGACGAGATGCTGGAACTGGCCGCGATGGGCGCAAAAGTGCTGCAGACCCGCTCGGTGGAATATGCCAAGGCCAAGGGCGTAGCGATGCGGGTGAAATCCAGCTTTGCCGCGCCGGGGCAGAGTGCCGGCACCGAAGTGCTGAGCGAGAATGCGCTGGCCGAGCGCCGCGTCGTCTCCGGCATAGCCTATGCACGCGCCCAGGCACGCATCGCCGTGCCGGGCATAGAGAGCAGCGCCAGCGGCCCGGGCGGCGTGTTTGCGGCGCTGGCGGAGGCCGGCGTGCATGTCGACATGATCGTGCAGGGGCGGGCGCGCGCTGGCGGGTCCAATCTGGAGTTTTCCGTCGAGGGCCGCGATCTGCGTGCCGCGCTGCACGCGCTTTCCGGGCGTGACGGGCTGAGCTCTGAAGTGGGGCTGGCCAAGGTGTCGGTCGTCGGCACGGGCCTTCGCGGCCGTGCGGACGTGGCGCGCACGCTTTATGGTGTGCTGGAAGCCGAGGCGATAGACGTGCGCATGCTGGCCACCTCCGAGATCAAGATTTCAGCACTCGTGAACGAAGATGCGCTGGAACGGGCCGTGCGCGCCCTTCATGCAGCCTATCGGCTGGACGAGGCTTGACGCCGCCGCCGAAAGGGGTCACTGCCCCGCGCGATATCTGACATTGCCCGCCCGCAGCCACGGGATGGATTGCTAGCAAAATGACGCCCGAAACGCCCATGCTGGACAGGACAGGCCTGCGCGGCCCGCGCCGCCTCTTGCAGCGCATCCGCGATCTCATGGCCGAGCAGGATCAGGCGCAGGCGCGCCTCGACCGGCTGACGCGCATCATCGCCGAGGAAACCGGCTCTGATGTGTGCTCGATCTATCTGGTCCTGCCCAGCGGCGCGCTGGAACTGTCGGCGACACACGGGCTGAAGGCCGAGGCGGTACACACCTTGCGCCTGGCGCGCGATGAGGGGCTTGTCGGCCTGGTTGCCCAGCGCGCGCGGCCGGTATCGGTGGAAGACGCGCCGGCCCATCCGCGCTTTGCCTACAAGCCGGAAACCGGCGAGGAGCCGTTCAAGAGCTTTGTCGGTGTGCCTGTGCTGCGCGGGGGGCGCCTTGTTGGCGTTCTCACCGCCCAGACCATGGCTGTGCGGCCCAGCACGGAAGAGGAAATCGAGACGCTGCAGACGGTCGCCATGCTGCTGGCAGAGATCGTGGCGTCGGGCGAGCTCATCCGGGCAGAAGCCTTCTCTGATCTCGAGCTGCGCGCATCGGGGCCTGAGCGCTATGCCGGTGCAGCACTGGCGCCCGGCATCGCGATGGGTGTGGCGGTCATTCACGAACCGCATGTCGCGCCCGCGCGCATGATCGCCGAGGATGCCGAGGCCGAGGAGGTCCGCCTTGATGCGGCCGTGGCCGATCTGCGGCGCGGGCTCGATGAATTGCTGGAATCGGGGCGCGCGCCCATCGGGACGCCGTCGCGCGATGTGCTCGACGCCTACCGCATGTTCGCCCATGACCGGGGCTGGACCGGCCAGCTGCGAGAGGCCGTGCGCTCCGGCCTGACGGCAGAGGCCGCCGTGGAACGGGTGCGCAACGCCCACCGCGCCCGGCTGATGAAGGCCCGCGAGGCGCATTTCCGCGAACGCCTGCATGATCTCGAAGACCTCGCCAACCGGCTGCTGCGGCATCTGGCGGGGCCGGATGCGGTGCGTGCGCTGGCCGAGCTGCCGCCCAATGCCATTCTGGTCGCCCGTTCGATAGGGCCAGCCGAGCTGATGGAGCTGGACCGCTCGCGCCTGGCTGGTCTTGCCACCGAGGAAGGCTCCGCCACCAGCCATGCCGCCATCGTTGCCAAGGCGCTGGGCATACCCATGGTGGGGCAGGTGGAAGGTGCGCTCGACCGGGTTGAGGACGGCGACACGCTGATCATTGATGGCGAGTTCGGCGTGTTGCACGTGCGCCCGGGCGATGAGGTGCTGACCGCCTATGCCGAGCGCATGGAAGGCCTGTCCAAGGCGAGCCAGGCCTACGCCGCGCGGCGCGACGAGCCGGCCGTTACGGCCGATGGCGTGCCCATGGAATTGTCGATGAATGCGGGCCTGCTGATCGAGTTGCCGCGTCTGGAGGAAACGGGTGCGGCCGGGGTCGGCCTGTTCCGCACCGAGTTTCAGTTCATGATCTCGCACACCTTGCCGCGCGTGTCCGCGCAGATCGAGATGTACAGGGCGGTGCTGAAGGCCGCCGGAGGCAAGCCGGTCGTGTTCCGCACGCTGGATCTGGGCGGAGACAAGGTAACGCGCTTCATTCCGGAGCTGCGCGAGCCCAACCCGGCACTGGGGTGGCGCGCGCTCCGCATGGGGCTCGACCGGCCCGCGCTGACCCGCTACCAGCTGCGCGCGCTGGTGAGAGCCAGTGCCGGTCAGGTGCTGAAAGTCCTCTTCCCCATGGTGGCCGATATTGGCGAGCTGCAGCGCGCGCGTGATCTGCTTCATACCGAGCTGGAGCTGGCCCGGCGCCACGGGCACGGTGTGCCCGAGCGCGTGGAAACGGGGCTGATGATCGAGACGCCCGCGGTCGCCTTCGCGCCCGAACCGTTCCTGGACTTGTGTGATTTTGCCGCCGTCGGCGCGAACGATCTGATGCAGTATTTCTTCGCCGCCGACCGGCAGAACCCGCAGGTCGCCCAGCGCTATGACGTGCTGAACCCGGCACCGCTTGCCCTGCTCAAATCAGTGCGCGAGGCCTGCGACGCGGCCGGCAAGCCGGTTTCCGTGTGCGGGGAGATGGCCGGCAGGCCGCTGGAAGCCTGTGTTCTCGCGGGGCTTGGTTACCGGCGATTATCCATGTCGGCGGGCAGTGTCGGGCCGGTCAAGGCCGCGCTGGCCGAGTGCGATGCAGGCCGCCTTGGCACCTGGCTTGCAGGAGAAATGGCCACAAAGCGTCCCGATACGGATAAATCCTTGAGACAAAAGCTGATCGGCGCTGCACAAGAAGCCGGAATTTCTTCACGACTTGTTGATAACCGTGCTGCATTTTGATTTAATCTGCTTGCGCTGGGATCAAAAAGTCACACCAAGTGATCTGGACCGGCGCGAGTGGTGAGGGGAAGCCGTCGCAAGGCGGTTTGGATTGTGATGCAAAAGCTGGCCGGTCAGGTAGCAGGAAGTCAGTACGTGCCCATGGATGCCGTCTTTGCCAATGCCCCGGTGGCCCCGTGCGGCCCCGCGAGCATAGGCGACACCTTGCGCCAGGCGCGTCTGAAACATGGCTGGACGCTGGATTCTGCCGCCGCCCGCACACGCATCAAACGTGATTATCTCGAAGCCCTGGAAGCCATGGACCCGCGCGGCCTGCCCTCGCGCGCCTACACGATCGGCTATCTGCGCGCCTATGCGGGCTTTCTGGAGCTGAACGTCACCGAAACGGTGGAGCAGTTCAAGCTGGAGGTCGAGTGCGATACCGGCCGTGCCCAGCCGACGGCGCCGAAGAAAAAGCGCGAGTTCAAGCTGCCCAAGGGCGTGATCGGCGCAATTGTCATTCTGGGCAGCGTTCTGGCTGCCACCAGCTGGTATGGCGTCCACATCACCCGCACCGGCGCCTTTGCCGAGGCGCCCGATGCCGCCACCCTGCTGGCAACACCGCGCCCGGTCGTGGAATCCAGCCGCGCGCCCGACCCTGCCCAGATATGGGCAGGCCTGCCGAGCGCCACCGCCCCCGAGGCACTGGTTTTCACCGCAATCTCGCCCGTGACGCTGGAAGTGCGCGACGGGTCTGGCCGGGTGCTGTTCGCGCGCGAGATGGAGGCTGGCGCCTCATGGCGGGCGCCGGACGAGGCCGGGCTGGAAGTCTCTGCCACCGATGCCGGCGCGGTGCGAGTTCGCTCGGGCGCGCAGGATATCGGCGTGCTGGGCAATTCCGGCCAGATCCTTGAATCGCTCGCCATGGACAATTTCGTACGCAACTGGCGCGCCGCGCGTGCCGAAGGCGCATCAGCAAGCGGCGCCAGCGCAGGCCGGTAGGTCTTACTGAAACCCCGGACGCGAAGCGATCCGGGGCCTCTAGCTGACCCGAACTGACCGAGGTCCCGGCTCTGCGCTACGCTTGGCCGGGATTTCAGACGGCGGCAATTTACCTCACTCACCGCCCTTAACGCGGGCGCTCGCCGCCGTATATTGGCCTGCGCGATCCATTTTCCCGTACCGCAGGATTTTCCATGGCCCAGTCAAGCTCGCCTGAAACCCTCTCCAGCCCGTCCATCGATCCGGCGGAGGTGGAGAAGTTTTCGCGCATGGCTGCCGAGTGGTGGGATCCCAAATCCAAATTTGCACCGTTGCACAAGTTCAACCCGGCGCGCCTTTCCTGGATACGCGAACGGCTGAGCGCCCATTTCGGCCGGGAGGGGCGCGAGCCTCTGGAGGGGCTGGAGCTTCTTGATATTGGCTGTGGCGGCGGGCTGGTGTCAGAACCGATGGCGCGTCTGGGCGCGAAGGTTACCGGCGTTGATGCCGCCGAGCCCAATATCAAGACCGCTCTTGTGCATGCGCGTGAGGCGGGCCTCAAGATCGATTACCGTCACGGCACGGCAGAGCAATTGCTGGAGGCCGAAGGGCCCGGCCGGTTTGATGTCGTGCTCAATCTGGAAGTGGTCGAGCATGTCGCCGATCCGGCGCAGTTCCTCACCGATTGCGCCGCGCTGGTAAAGCCCGGCGGGGTGATGATTGTCGGCACGATCAACCGCACCAGCCGCGCCTTCGTGACGGCGATATTCGGCGTGGAATACGTGCTGGGCTGGCTGCCGCGCGGCACGCACCGCTTTGCAAAGCTGGTAAAGCCCGAAGAGGTGGAGGGCGCGCTGAAAGCGGCGGGCCTGACGCCCGAAACACCGGTCGGCGTGAGCTATAATCCGCTCAAGGACAGCTTCTTCATCAGCTCGGACGCTGGCGTGAACTATCTGATGGCCGCCACGAAATAGGGCAGGCCGGCCGCGCCTTACGGACGGGCGCTGGCTCCGGACCCCGCGCTGGCACGGCGCTCCTCGCGGCGCTCGGCAACCAGCGTGGCGCGGGGCTCCTCTTCCACCGCAGGCATGGCCTGGTCGCGCAGGGCGATGATGCGGTCACGCTCGGCATTGAAGATGGAGAGCTCACCCGCTTCGAGGCGGCGGCCCGTCGGCAGATCAAGGCTCATCGGGTTCATCGGACGGCCATTGAGATGGACTTCATAGTGCAGGTGCGGACCGGTGGATGCGCCGGTCGTGCCGACATAGCCGATGGTCTGGCCTTGCGTGACCCGCGTGCCCGCACGCACGCCGCGCGCGATGGAATTGAGGTGTGCATAGGCGGTCTGATAGCCGTTGGAGTGGCGGATGCGGATATAGTTGCCGAACGTGCCGAACCAGTCCGCACGCTCCACCGTGCCATTGCCGGCAGCGTAGATGGGCGTCCCCGTCGGGGCGGCAAAGTCCGTGCCGTTATGAGGGCGGTTGGTGCGGCGGATCGGGTGGAAGCGCATGCCGAACTGGCTGGAAATGCGTGCACCGTTGATCGGCATTTTCATCAGCAGGCGCGCGGCGCTTTCGCCCTCGGCGGTGTAGTATCCGATATCGCCGTCCGGGGCCTCGTAGCGGAAATATTCCAGCGGACGCCCGCGCCCCTCGAAGGTCATGTAGAGGATGCGGCCGGTGCGGATCACCTCGCCCGCGCGGTTGGTGTAGCGCTCGAACACGATGTCGAACGTGTCGCCATAGCGGATGGTGCGGAAGTCGACCGCGTGGCCGAGCACCAGCGCCATGTCGGTAACGATACGGTCGGTCGCGCCGGCATTGAGCGCGGCCGCGTAGAGGCTGGAGGAAATCTCGCCGCGGGCGCGTACCACTTCGCGCTCCAGCGTCATCACGGCTTCGCGCGTGCGGTACTGGCCATCGGCAGTGCGCGCCACGGTCAGGGTGCGCTCCTGGTCGGGGCGGAAGGAGATGCCGGTCAGCGTCAGCCCGCTTTCCTCATCGGCAGAGGCGCGTTGCAGCGGGTCGCGTTCAAAAAAGAGGTTCAGGGCCTGTCCCGCGCGCAGCGAGCGGGCCGGGTAGATCGGGTCCAGCGCGGCAATGGCGCGGGCCGCATCGATGCGGCTGGCACCGGCTTCGGCGAGCACGCTGGCAAAGGTCTGGCCCGAACGCACCGTCACCTCGGCGGCCATCAGGACAGGGCAGTCAATGCAATTGGCGAATACCGCATGCTCGGCCATCACCATGTCGTCGAGGGACGGAGCGGCTTCGGCGGCCTCGGCCATCAGGGCGCTGCCGACGGGATCAAGGGCGTCATGTTCGGGCGCGGCAGCGGAGGCCGATGTGCCGGCCATGGTCCGGCTGATCAGGATCGCGGCTACGAGCAGCAGAGCCATGGTCAGCGTGGCAAAGAAAACCAGCGCACGAGAGCGGTGGGCGTCAGCGAGGCGGACGTCAAAACCGGACATGCGTATTATTTCCCTCTTCCCGCGCGGTTGTTCATCAGCCGCCAGTCCAGCAAGGCAAGATGCAGGCCAACATCACCCCCCGTGACATGCTGTCATCTTCCCCGGACCGTGCCGGAGCGGCACACACAGTGGCAAGGTCGAATCGTCTTGCCAAGGGGTGATGTGTGCCACGGGCAGGGTTAATGTCTCCCTTAACCATAAACTGCGTTATGCACCTGTGTCCGCGGCGCCGAAAGGACCATCATGAAAACCTGGCTTCTGATTGGCGTTCTCGGCGCCATGCTCATCGGCGCGATAGCGCTGTCCGCGCGCCTGTGGATGAGCATGGACAATACGGTCGGCGGGCATGGCTGGGCCGCGCTGGTGATCGGGGCGGTGCTCACATTCGTGGTCGGCGCAGGCCTGATGGCGCTGGTCTTCTTCTCCTCGCGGCGCGGCTATGACGAGGATGACCGCGAGCCTTAGGGACGGAAATTGCCTGCGCGCGTTAACCCTTTCGCGATCAAGAATCGGCTAATGCTTGCGCCCATGAGCACGCAAAACACACCCTCCGCCAGTGAGCTTGCCGCGCTTTTGTGCGCCCGGCTCTGCCATGATCTTGTCAGCCCGGTCTCCGCGCTTGGTGCGGCCCTGTCTGTGCTGGACGATGAAAATGCCGCCGACATGCGCGATGACGCCATCGAGCTGATCCGCACCGGCGCCAATCAGGCTCATGCCAAGCTGGAATATGTGCGGCTGGCCTTCGGGGCAGGCGGATCGCGGCCGGGCAGTATCGATACCAGCGAGCTGAAACGGCTGGCAGAGGCCATGTTTGCCAGCGCCAAGCCGGATCTGGTGTGGAAGGTGCAGGCAGCCGGCCTCGACAAGCCGGCGGCGCGCGTGCTGCTGAATCTGGTCTGGCTGGCGGTGGACAATGTACCGCGCGGCGGCACGGTGACGGTTGAGGCCAGCGCCAGCGAGGGCGGTGACAGCCGGCTTCGCGTGGTGGCTGCCGGGCCGCGTGCACGCATCGATCCGGCCTATATTGAGGCGCTGGCCGGGCGCGCCGGCGAGGACGGTTATGATGGCCGCTCCATCCAGCCTTACTATGCCGGGCTGGTGGCGCGCGAGCATGGCGGGCGTGTGGAGGCGCATGCCGAAGAAGAGCGCATTGAATACATTGCCCTTCTTGCGCCGCAGGCCAAGGCACAAGCGGCCTGAATAATACTATTCGGATCCGGGCTGCCCGCCAAACGATGCGTTAACCATGAGCGTGTGATTTTCGTCCCTGATCACAGATGCGCGCCGCGTGCGCGGGTCCGCCTCGTGGCGGACAGTCAGGGGACGGGTTCACCATGGATGAGCTGATTGGCGAGTTTCTGGCCGAAACGGCGGAAAGCCTTGATACGATCGATGTCGAGCTGGTGAAGTTCGAATCCGATCCGACCGACCGGGCGACGCTCGACAATATTTTCCGGCTTCTTCACACCATCAAGGGCACGTGCGGCTTTCTGGGCCTGTCGCGCCTCGAGGCGGTGGCCCATGCTGGCGAAACCCTGCTGGGCAAGTTCCGCGACGGCACGCTGGTGGCTGACAGTGCGGCGGTGACGCTGGTCCTGCAGTCGCTTGACCGCATCAAGCTGGTGCTGGGCGGTCTGGAAGAAACAGGCAGCGAGCCGGAAGGCGATGACAGCGAGCTGATCGCCAAGCTGGAAGCACTGGCAATGGGTGAGCCTGTCGAGGCGGCTCCGGAGCCGGAACCGGAACCCGAGCCTGAGCCGGTTATCGAAGCGGCTCGCGGGGAAGAGGCTTTCGATGCCGATCTGGGCCGTCCCTTGCGTCCGGGCGAAGTGTCCCTGGCAGACCTGGAAGCGGCTTTCCTGGCGGCCGAAGGCCCTGAACTGGCCAGCGCAGCCGCCGAAGAGGATGCTGACGAGGACGAGGAAGCGCCTGCTGCGCCCGTCTCCGCCATGCCCGCGGCGGACAAGCTTGCGGCGCAGGCCGCTGCAGCAGAGGCGGATGGCCCACGCTCTGAAGGCGTGCGCGCCCAGTCCACCATCCGCGTGAATGTGGACGTGCTCGAAACACTGATGACGACGGTGTCCGAGCTGGTGCTGGCGCGCAATCAGCTGCACCAGATCGTGCGCGAGAACGAGGATTCCGATCTGAAGGGCCCGCTGCAGCGCCTGTCCTCGGTGACGGCGGAACTGCAGGACGGGGTGATGAAGACGCGCATGCAGCCGGTTGGCGATGCATGGCGCAAGCTGCCGCGCATTGTGCGCGATACGCAGCAGGATCTCGGCAAGAAAATCCGCCTCATCATGGAAGGCGAGGAGACCGAGCTCGACCGCCAGGTGCTCGAGCTGATCAAGGATCCGCTCACCCACATGGTGCGCAACTCGGCCGATCACGGCATCGAGATGCCCGAGGTGCGGGCCGCAAAGGGCAAGCCCGAGCAAGGGACGATCCGCCTGTCGGCCTATCACGAGGGCGGGGCGATCATCATCAAGATCACCGATGATGGCGCAGGGCTCGACCCCGAAAAGATCCGCGCCAAGGCGCTGGAAAAAGGGCTGGCGACCGCAGAAGAGCTGAGCTCGATGAGCGAGCCGCAGATCCAGCGCTTCATCTTTGCCGCCGGTTTCTCGACGGCCGCCAAGGTGACCAATCTGTCCGGGCGCGGCGTCGGCATGGACGTGGTGCGCACCAATATCGAACAGATTGGCGGCTCGATCGATCTGACCTCGGAAGTGGGCAAGGGCACCAGCTTCGCCATCAAGATTCCGCTGACCCTGGCCATCGTTTCGGCGCTGATCGTGAAGGCGGGTGATGCGCGTTTCGCGCTGCCGCAACTGGCCGTGCGCGAGCTGGTGCGGGCCGGTGAGGGCTCCGCCCACTCGATTGAATCGCTCAATGGCGCGCGGATGATCCGCCTGCGCAACCGGCTCCTGCCGGTGGTCAGCCTGAACACGGTACTGGGCCTGCCGGAGGCGTCCGGAGAGGCAAGCCACGGCTATGTGGTGGTGATCGAGGCTGCGGGGCGCAAGCTCGGCGTGGTCGTTGATGATGTGCTTGATACCGAGGAGATCGTGGTCAAGCCGCTGTCGGCCCAGCTGCGCGGCATTCAGGTCTATTCCGGGGCGACCTTGCTGGGCGATGGCTCCGTCATCATCATCCTGGATCCCAACGGCCTGTCGCAGCAACTGGCGCACGCCACCGAGGAAACGCAGGCCAGCGAAGAGCTCGCCGCGAGCTCGGTTGATCCGTCCCGCCAGCGTCTGCTTCTGGTACGCGCGGGCGAGGATGATGTGAAGGCCGTGCCGGTCAGCCTGATTACGCGCCTGGAAGAGTTTGACGGCTCGACGATTGAAGTCGTCGATGCGCGTCATGTGGTGCAGTATCGCGGCCGGCTCCTGCCGCTGGCCCATGCCTCGGGCGTGGACGAGTTCAGGCGTGAGGGCCGCCAGCCGGTACTGGTCTTCTCAGAGGAAGGCCGTTCGGCCGGTGTGGCTGTCGACGAGATCCTCGACGTGGTGGAAGAGACACTGGACCTGCAAATGGGGTCTGAACGACCCGGCGTTATCGGTTCGGCCATCATCAAGGGCCGGGCCACCGAGGTGCTCGATATTGCCTGGCACATGGAGCGGGCCTGGTCCGGTTCGCCCCAGCGTCCTGCGCGCGCCGGACGCCATCCGATCCTGCTGGTCGAGCCCGATGCCTTCGCGCGGCGCATGATGGCGCCGCTGCTGGCGGCGGCGGGCTATGACGTCACGGTTGTCGGGGGTCTGCACGAGGCGCGCGATGCGGCCCAGATGGGCGCGCAATATGCCGCGCTGGTGGGTGATCCGGCTGCGCTCGACACGCTGGCCAGCGAAGGCCATTGGGCTGATGTGCCCCGTCTCGGGGTCAGCGACCGTGCCACAGGCGGCTATGGCGAAGGCATGGTGGCGGTGATGCGCCCGGCTGACAGGGGCGGGCTGATTGCTGCGCTCGACCGGGCGGCGCGCTCCGGCGAAACACGCGCGGCTTAGGAGACAATCATGGCACTCGATTATCAGACCAGCCAGGAATTCGTGACGGTGCGCATTGCAGGACAGCTCTGCGGCGCGCCGGTCAATGAAATCCGCGAGGTGTTTGCCCCGCAGGCGATCACCCCGGTGCCACTGGCCCGGCCGGAGATTGCCGGCCTTCTCAATCTGCGCGGACGCATCGTGACCGTGATTGATGCGCGTATCCGCCTCGGACTGCCCGCACGCGAGGCCGATGCGCCGTGCATGTCGCTGGGGCTGGAGCGCGGGGCGGAACTGTTTGGCGTGCTGGTGGACGAGGTCGGCGAGGTGCTGCGCCTCGGACAGGATACGTTCGAGCCGGTGCCTGCGCATCTGGACCCGCGCTGGCGGGCCCTGCTGTGCGGCGTTCATCGTCTGGAAACCGAATTGCTGGCCATACTGGACGTGGACAGGCTGATCGCCGCCGACATGGCGATGGCGGCCTGACGGGCGAAAGGCAAAAGGGCAATGAAAACCTGTCTGGTAGTCGATGATAGCCGGGTGATCCGCAAGGTGGCCCGGAAAATCGTGGAAGATCTCGGCTTTGCCTGCGAAGAGGCACAGGACGGAAAAATGGCGCTCGACCAGTGCCGCAAATCCATGCCGGACGCGATACTGCTCGACTGGAACATGCCGGTGATGAACGGGATCGATTTCCTCGTCACGCTGCGCGCCGAACAGAATGGCAAGCGCCCGGTCGTCGTGTTCTGCACGACCGAAAATGACATGTCGCATATCACACAAGCCCTTCGGGCAGGTGCGGACGAGTACGTGATGAAGCCGTTTGATGGCGACATTATCGGCTCGAAATTCGCCGAAGCCGGGCTGGTGTGAGCCGGTCATCGTGATGAACACTGCCGCCAATCTTCCCCCCGGAGCCAGCCCTGGCACCCTGCCGCGCGTGATGGTGGTGGACGATTCTGCGGTGGTGCGCGGACTGGTGGCGCGCTGGGTCGAGGCCGATCCGCGCCTGGCGCTGGCGGCGACCTGTTCCGATGGCGAGCAGGGCGTGAAACGCGCGGGCGAGCTTCAGCCCGATCTGGTGGTTCTCGATATCGAGATGCCCCGCATGGACGGGCTCACCGCCCTGCCGCTGATCCTCAAGGCGGCACCCAAGGCGCGCGTCATCATGGCCTCTACCCTGACCCAGAAGGGCGCGCAGGTGACCTTGCAGGCGCTCTCGCTGGGGGCAGCAGATTTTGCGCCCAAGCCGGATACCAGCCGTATGGGCGGGGCGGAAAGCTACCGCGTCGAACTGCTGGACAAGCTCGCCGTACTGGCGCCGCGCTACGCCCCCCATCGTCCGGTTGGGGCCGCAGTGCCATCACCCGCAGCAAAGCCGGCGGACGCCGGTGCCGCTCCGGCGGCATCAGGGCGTGAACTGCCGGCGCGCGTGGACCTTCTGGCCATCGGTTCGTCCACGGGCGGACCGCAGGCCCTGCGCCAGGTGATCCAGAATATCCCGTCATCGATCCGCATGCCGGTCGTCATCGCCCAGCACATGCCCAAGGTGTTCACTGCGATTCTGGCCGAGCATCTGTCGCGCGAAGGACTGCCCGCGCACGAAGCCAGTGACGGGGAAGCGCTCAAACCCGGCCATGTCTATGTGGCGCCGGGTGATTATCACATGACGATCGAGGGTACGCCCGGCCAGTTCCGGGCGCGGCTGGACCAGAACCCGCCGATCAATTTCTGCCGCCCGTCGGTAGACCCGCTGTTTGAAAGCTGCGCGCGGGCCGCGGGCAAGCACCTTCTGGCGCTGGTACTCACGGGCATGGGGTCTGACGGGCGCAATGGCGCGCGTCATGTGCGCGAGGCAGGCGGTGGTGTGATTGTGCAGGACCAGGCTTCCAGCGTGGTCTGGGGCATGCCTGGCGCCGTCGCGGAAGCCGGTCTGGCAGACCTTGTCCTGCCGCTGAACCAGATCGGACCGGACCTCGCCCGCCGGCTTACAGGAGCGCGATAATGCTGAGCGAAACCAAATACAAATTCCTCGCTGCCGAGGTGAAGAAGCGCTCCGGTCTCGTGCTGGGCCCGGAGAAGGGCTATCTGATCGAGAGCCGCCTGGCGCCGCTGGCGCGTGCCGAGGGGCTGGCCGGTCCAGAGGCGGTAGTCGACGCCATGATGCGCGGCGACCAGCGCCTGTGCGCCGCTGCATCCGAGGCACTGGCGACCCACGAAACCTTCTTCTTCCGGGACAAGACTCCGTTTGACCTGTTCAGCGAGGTGATGGCACCGGCCCTGCGCCAGGCGCGCGGCGGGCGCGCCTTCAAGATCTGGTGTGCCGCGGCCTCTACGGGTCAGGAACCCTATTCGCTGGCCATGCTGATCCGGGAGATGAGCGGGATGAGTGCTTCCATCCTCGCCACCGACATGTGCGCGCATGTAATGGAGAAGGCCAAGGCCGGGCTCTACAGCCAGTTCGAGGTGCAGCGCGGCCTTGCTATCCAGCGTCTCGTTCAGCACTTCGACCAGAGCGGTGATAGCTGGCGGGTGAAGCCCGAACTGCGCGAGATGATCCGGTTTGAAACCGGCAATCTGCTGGAGGATTTCTCCCGCTACGGCCAGCTCGACATCATTTTCTGCCGCAATGTGCTGATCTATTTCGATGTCGAGGCGAAGGCAAAGATACTCGACCGGCTGGCCGCCCAGTTGGCGCCGGACGGCTATCTGGTGCTGGGTGCGGCAGAAACGGTTGTCGGACTGACTGACAGCCTGAAACCCGTTCCGGGCCAGCGCGGGCTTTATGTGCGCAACCAGACAGCCGCGCAGGGCGCACCTGCCGCTGCGCGGGCCGTGGCCTGAGAAGCGCCTACCCGTTCACCGGCGTGCGGACGACTTCATAGCGCTCCAGCTCGCGCAATGGCAGCGCCCAGCCGGGTGCGAGCTCAAGCGCTTGCTGGAAATCCGCATAGGCTTCCGAATAGCGTTCGCGCGCATCCAGGCTGAGGGCGCGATTGAAATAGGCCTTGTGCGCTTCGCGGACATTGAGCTCCAGCGAGCGGGTGAAGTCTGCCTCGGCGGCTGCATATTCACGCTGGCCAAGGCGCGCAATGCCGCGATTGAGCCAGGCCTCTCCCAAGCCTGGCAGTATCCTGATGGCCCGGTCATACGCCGCCAGCGCCTCGTCAGTGCGGCCCGCCTGCATCAGCAATATGCCCATATTCACTTCCGTCGCCGCCCGGTCACGCTGTGACATCATGCGCTCGGAGAGCGCCGCTTCGCACCGGGCAAGACCCGTTGCCGCGCCGCTAGCGCCGCCCAGCGCTGCTTCGTAGCAGCCGCGTGCCTGGCTGGTGCCAATAATGACCGTGGATTGTGCGGCTGCGCTGGCCGGCACCATGATGGTGAGCGCTGCAAGACTGATCAGAAAACGCATCTCTCTACCTCCTGTTACGAAGGGGCGAGCGCTTTATTGTGTCAGCCGTCCGGGGGCAGGTGAGGGGATGCAAAGCCCCCGTCCGGGGCTGCCCTGTAACACGGGCATCATAGCACGGACGCCGGGTCTGGTTAACTGCGTTAACGGGGGTGCCGGGAGGACGGGCCCGGCGCAACGAAAAACCCCGGCGCGAGGGCCGGGGTTTTTTTGTGTTCCCGATGGAGGCGCGTGATTACGCCGCGCCTTTTTCCTCGACCGGATCGCGCAGCACATAGCCGCGGCCCCAGACGGTCTCGATCGGCGCCTTGGAACCGGTGGCCGCTTCGAGCTTCTTGCGCAGCTTGCAGATGAAGACGTCGATAATCTTCAGTTCCGGCTCGTCCATGCCGCCATAAAGGTGGTTGAGGAACATTTCCTTGGTGAGCGTCGTCCCCTTGCGCAGGGAGAGCAGCTCGAGCATCTGGTACTCCTTGCCGGTCAGGTGAACCCGCTGGGAGTTCACTTCCACCGTCTTGGCGTCCAGGTTCACGGCGATGTCGCCGGTGCGGATGATCGACTGGCTGTGACCCTTGGAGCGGCGCACAATGGCGTGGATGCGCGCAATCAGCTCTTCCTTGTGGAAGGGCTTGGTCATGTAGTCGTCCGCGCCTGAGCCCAGGCCGCGCACCTTGTTATCGATATCGGCATTGCCCGACAGGATGAGGATGGGCGTATCCACCTTGGCAAGGCGCAAGGTCTTGAGGACGTCAAAACCCGGCATGTCCGGCAGGTTCAGGTCCAGAAGGATGATGTCGTAGTCGTAGAGCTTGCCGAGATCGACACCCTCTTCGCCCAGATCGGCCGTGTACATATTGAAGCCGTCGGACTTCAGCATCAGTTCGATGCCCTGCGCTGTCGCGCGATCATCCTCGATGAGCAGTACCCGCATCGGTCCCTCTCCGCAGCCGCTCGCGCGAATCACCTGATCCGGCGCGTCGTCCCCATGGTTAACGTGCTTCGCAGAATGACGCGACAATTCCTACAGGAAAGTTAACGACTGTTTGACTCGATGCCTGGAATCGAGTCCTGCCAGCAACACCCCTGGTTAACACACTGATAAAACACGCTGCGGCCTGGCGGGGCGGGCTCGATCTTTGCTGCAATCGGCTGTGGAGAAAGTATGAGCAAGGCGTTGCAGGGTCGTTTACGCGGTTGAAACCGCGCTCGCGTTAAATGCTTGCGTGACCGGCAGCAGAAGCCGCCGGGTCTCCAGAGGAGCGGGAAGCGCGGTGCAGGGCCTTATCGATCGCATCGAGACCATCGAGACGCGCACCTTCAAGGGGCGCGTGAAGGCGATCAATGGCCTGCTGATTGAGGCTGAAGGTCCGCGCGCGGGCCTGACGCTGGGCGCCAGCGCCTATGTCGGGACGGGCGAGAACCCGCAGCGCTGCGAGGTAGTCGGCTTCCGGGGCGATACAGCCCTGATGATGGCCCATGGCGATCTGTCGGGCATTCGCGCCGGGGCTCCCGCCCGCATCGATCCGGAAGGCATGGTGATCCGCCCGCATGGCGCGTGGCTTGGACGGGTCATCAATGCGTTCGGCGAGCCGCGCGATGGCAAGGGTCCGATGGCGGAAGGAAATCGCGCCTACCCCGTAAAGGGTTCCCCGCCTTGCGCTCATCAGCGTGATGCGCTGGGGCCGCGCCTCGATCTGGGCGTGCGTGCGCTCAATACCTTCACCCCGATGCGTACCGGCCAGCGTCTTGGCGTGTTCGCCGGATCCGGTGTCGGCAAGTCTGTGCTGATGAGCATGATCACGCGCGGCACCAGCGCGGACGTAATCGTGATCGGGCTGATCGGCGAGCGGGGCCGTGAGGCGCGCGAGTTTGTCGACGAGGTCCTGGGGGAGGAAGGCCGCGCCCGCGCGGTCGTGATCACCGAGACCTCCGATGCGCCCGCCCTGTCGCGCCGGCAAGCCGCCTATATGACCCTCACTGTCGCGGAGTACTTCCGCGATCAGGGCCTGAACGTGCTGTGCCTGATGGACTCAGTTACGCGCTTTGCGCTCGCCCAGCGCGAAATCGGCCTTGCCGCCGGTGAGCCGCCGACCACGCGCGGTTATACGCCATCGGTCTTTGCCGAACTGCCGCGCCTTCTGGAGCGGGCAGGTCCCGGCGAGAACGGGCGCGGGTCGATCACCGCGCTGTTCACCGTGCTGGTCGATGGCGACGATCATAATGAACCGATCGCCGACGCGGTGCGCGGCATTCTGGACGGCCACGTCGTGATGACGCGCGCGATTGCAGAGCGCGGCCGCTTCCCGGCCATCGACGTTCTCAAATCCATCTCGCGCACCGCGCCGGAAGTCTATGGCCCCGGCGAGGCGGCGATTGTTGTCGAGGCGCGGCGCATTTTGAGCGCCTATGCCGACATGGAAGAGCTTATCCGGCTCGGGGCGTATGCCGCCGGGTCCAATACAGAGGTCGACCGCGCGATTGCGCTCAACGGCCCGCTGGAAGCGTTCCTCGGACAGGGAAAAGACGACACCTCTTCGATCGAAGAGAGTTTCGCGGCCCTGTCGGAGATTGTGGTGGATGGAAAGGAGTAGATCATGAGCACACGGTCTCATGCCCCGCTGATCCGGCTGGCCCGGTTCAAGGTGGAAGAGCTGCAAAAGCAGATGGCTGACATTGACCGCGCCCGCGCGGCGATTGCCGAACAGATCGAACGGCTGGAGGCCAGCGTACCTGGCGAACAGGCCGCGGCATCCGAGAGCCGGGAAGGCTATCTGGCCTATGGTTCCTATGCGCGCTCGGTAATCCAGCGCAAGGAAAACCTGCGCGCCTCGGAACGCGAGGTGGAGCTTCAGGCCGGCGAGCTGCGCGAGCGGCTGGAGACGGCATTCGGCGAGCTGAAGAAGTACGAGCTTCTCGAGGAGCGCCGCGTGGCGCGCATCGAGGACGCGGTACGCGCCGCCGAACAGGCCGAGATGGACGAGATCGCCGGACGCATGCGCCGGGCTGCGCACTAGTTTTAGTGATGCTCCGGGGCCTCCGCCCCGTCGCTCCTCGCATTAGCTCGGGCGCGCTTTCGCGCTTTCGGTGCTGCGCGCCAAGAGGGCAAAGCCCGTCCGCGCTCGTGCGCGGAACATCGCAACGCGGATGCGTTGCGGAGATAGAAAGCCGCGCGCGTTCGCCCTTTTCGGCGCTGCGCGCCCGGGTATTGCTCCAACCTCTCCACCGCGGTCCCGGTCCCCGAGCCGGGACCCATGGAACGCTTCGAGAGCTGAAAACATGGATCCCGGGTCAAGCCCGGGAACCCGGTTGTGCTGCGTTTTACCGATCCAGATTGCTTGCCACTGGAAGCGTGTACCTCTCCACCTCAGGTCCCCGTCCCCGAGCGGGGACCCATTTTCGCTATTTGTCCCTTACCCTTCGTCATTCCGGCGAAAGCCGGAATCCAGTTTTTTTGAGAGGCTGGGTTCCAGATAAGCGCTTCGCGCTTTCTGGAATGACGAGTTGAGGAGAAGTCAGGTAGCCACTGTCCAACCACACGAAAAACCCCCGCACCCTCTGGACAGGTGCGGGGGTCTTGTACCGGCTGGTCCCTCAACCGGCCGTCTTGGTTTGCGCAGCCCATCCGGGCTGCGATGTTCCGCGAAAAGTCGCGGGCGCGCGTTCGCGCTTTTCGGCACTGCGCGCCGGAAACCCAACCCTCTGCGTTTCCGCCATCCCCGCGTTTCCCCGACGAAAGTCGGGGTCCAGAAGGGCTGGGCACCGGCTTGCGCCGGTGAAACGCAAACTGAAGCATTCAGTCACTTCCGGGGCCAAGACCTGGGTAGCGGAGGGAATCGCGCTTACCAACCCCCGGTCCAGCTGAGATCGATGCGGAAGGTGCGGCCGGCTTCGGAGACGCCCGCAAACACGCGTTCGTAGTTTTCGTCGAACACATTCTCCACGCCCGCATTGATACGCACGGCGCGGTTTTCGAAGGGCTGCCAGCTGCCGAACACGTCGAGCACCGCAAAGCCGTCGCGCTCATTGCCCGCTGTGGTGTTGTCGAAATCACCGGCAAAGCTGAGGCGCGCGCCGATGTCTGCGCGATCAAAGCTCCAGACGCCGCGCACATAGCCCTGCACGGGTTGTAAAGATCCCAGCGGCGCGCCGGTGGAGCGGTCCTCGCCATCAACCTCGTAGACAGAGCCCGACAGGGTGAGCGGCCCGTTCTGGTAGAGAGCGGCGATCTCGAACCCGGTCAGTTCGGCATTGGCCACATTGCTGGAGAAGGAGGTACCCGCCGAGCAGGGCGCGAAGAAGGGCGGGGCAAAGCATGTGGGCGAGAAGGCGAAATCCACCGCGAGATTGATGAGGTCATCAGCGCGGGTGCGGAACCAGGCGCCCTTCACCTCCAGCCGGTCTGCAGATCTGAACAGGCCGGTATGGGTATAGCCTGCACCGACCTCGATGGTTTCGCTGGTTTCGGGGCGCAGGGCAGGGTTGGGGATGAACTCGTTGGTGATGAAGTTCGGCGCGCCAAGGACGGGGTGCGGCAGGGAGAAGTGCGTGCCGTCCAGGTAAAGCTCGTTCAGCGAGGGCGCGCGGAAGGCTTCTGACCAGCTGGCGAAGATGCGCACCGGCTCCACCGGCGCCCAGGTGGCACCGAAGCGGGCGGATACGGCCTCGTCCTCATTGGCGCCGCCAATATCGCTATCGCTCTCGAACCTGTCCCAGCGCACACCCGGCAGCAGGATCACGCGGCCCAGGGCACCGGCGGAAAACTCGGTCTCACCTTGCACGTAGGCGCCGTAGAAGGTCGTGGTGCCGTTTGGCACACCGCCGCGCGTGCCTGCGGGCACGTCGCTGTCTGTGCCGGTCTGCTCATCCTCATACCACTCACCGCCGAAGGTCAGCGCGACTGGCAGCGTGCCCAGCTGGAACTCGGAGCGATTCTCGGCGCGCAAGCCATTCGTGGTCAGATCGCGCGTGATGAAGCGGCCGGTCAGCGGATCGCGCTCATCCACACCGCCCTCGGTGCGGTAGAGTGTCATCTCCAGTCCGATGAGGGACTGGCCTTCGGGCGCAAAGCGCAGGCCCGCCCGGTAGGTATCGGCGCTGACATCTTTCTCCATCAGCGGGTTGCCGCCCGCCACGACTTGCGCGCCCTGACCATTGTTGGGCTCGCGCGCCTCATTGCGGAAGGAGAGCACGCCGCCCGACAGGGTGAGGCCGGGGCTGACACGCCATTCGCCATTGGCGAGCAGTGAGATCACCTCATCGTCTGCGGGCAGGTCATTGCCGGAGCCCAGCGCGATATCGCCAGAGGAGCGCGCCGACAGAGCGACGAGGCCGGAGACCACATCATTGCGTCCGAATGCGGCGGCCGAACCGCGCGTTTCCTCATTGCCGGAGCGGTAGCCGATGGACGCGCGTGCGCCGCGCGTCTCGCCAGCCTGCAGGAAGGTATCGGCATTGGCGGTTTCAAACGCGATCACACCCCCCGATGCACCCGAACCATAAAGCGCAGAGGCTGCGCCGCGCACGGTCTCCACGCGGCCCAGAAGGCCCGGATCTATGAAGAGGACGCCGTCATGGGCGGAGGAGAAATTCTGCCGCGCGCCATCGACCAGAAGAGCGATATTCTCCCGGCCAAATCCGCGAAGCGACAGAGTTTGACCCGTCCGGCGCGGCCCGCCTGCAACCTCAAGCCCGGGCGTATCGCGCAGAAGGTCGTTCAGGTCTGAAGGGCGCTGCGATTCCAGCCATTCCATATCAATCACCGAGGCCATGCCCGGATAATCGAAATTGGGCAGACGGGTGCGCGTGGCGGTGACGATGATCGTCTCGCTCGCCTCATTGACCTGCGCCGTGTCGGCATCGTTGGCGAGCGCCGTGGCAGGCAGCAGGGCCAGAGCGGCGGCGCTGGCCAGCAGGCCAGCGCGGACAGAGGTGGAAAGGGTGTGAACCGGGGAGGACATCGTGCAGCTTCCTTCTTGCGAATAAGTCTCAATTGCGGCATGTATGTCGGTGACGATTTCAGAATGCAAGTCAGAATCGTTTGCAAAACTGCAATTGACGGAGTAGGCCATGCGCAAGGGACTGAACTACGCGTTCTTGAGGCAGGCAGAGATCGCTGCAGCCCTTGCAGGGCTGGGCTACGCAACAGATGGAGATGTGACGGTGAAACGAGTCGTAACAGGGCTGACGGGCAGTTTTCTGGCGCTGGCGATGCTGGCAGGGCCGGCCGCCGCGCTCGGTGGGGCGGTAGCTGAAAGCGTGCAGACGCAAGACCAGGCGGGCGTGCCGGCCGAGGCCGACCGTCAGGCCATTCTGGCGATGCAGGGCGAATACGCCGTCACCTTCGCCTTCAATGAATATCTGCCGATTGCCGAAGGCTATGAGCTGCGCCCGTCTACCGAGACACCGGCGCGCGAAGTGGTGATCGTGATCGCCGACGAGCCGGGCTTCATCTCGCTGCAACACCTCCTGCTGGTGGGCGACCGTGAAGACCCGACGGTCATCAAGCACTGGCGTCAGGACTGGCAGTATGAGCCGGAACGCCTGATGGCCTATCGCGGCTTCAATACATGGGAGATGGAAGATGTGAGCGCGGAAGACTCGCAAGGGAGCTGGTCGCAGACCGTTTATCAGGTGGACGATTCCCCGCGCTATGCCGGTCTCGCCCGCTGGGAACATGGGCCAGGCGCGTCCACCTGGACGCCGGCTGTCTCCTGGCGTCCGCTGCCGCGCCGCGATGCCACTACGCGCGATGATTATGATACGATCGCAGCCGTGAACCGCCACACCATCACCGCCTGGGGCTGGACCCATGAGCAGGACAATTCAAAGCTGGCCTTACGCGATGGTGAGCCCCGCGAGCTGGTGCGCGAGCACGGCATCAACACCTATCGCCGCACCGAGCTGACCGGCGTTGAGAACGCCCACCGCTACTGGGCCGCCACGGCAGACTATTGGGCCGAGGTCCGCGCCGCGTGGGACGAGATCATGCTGGCCGATGTCTTCACCGCCGAAGACGACGCCGAAGGCACGCTGCTCTATGGCCCGGTCCTCTCCGAAGGGCAGGCCGTGTTCATGGGCGCGCGTGAAACCGAAGAAGCCTTTGCCAATGCCGCTGCGGTCATCGAGACGCGGGTGACGGCGAACGGACAACCGGCCGATATCCTCCCCTGAAGGGATTCTCCCTTTACATCGGACGGTTAGATGCTGCGGCGCGCGTTTGCCCTGACGCGCGCCGCAGTTTTTTCGGCGAGGGCGGTCAGACCCTGCACGGTATGAATATGGACCCCGGCTCGGGGGCCGGGGCCCCGGATTGTGTTGCCGGTATCGATAGCCTTGCCAGTTTGACACTGACCTCTCCGCCGGGGTCCCGGGCTTGACCCGGGATCCATGGCCCGGACGGAGGAAACCGCGCCCCCTACTTCCCCCCATAGCGTTTCTTCACCCAGAACAGGGCGGCGATGACGGCGAGATAGAGGAAGGGGCGGGCCATGGCGCTGATCGCGCCTGCGTCGAGGCGCGTCATGGCGAGTTCCATGGCGAAATTGACCGGCACGCCATCGGCGGCGCCCAGCTCCAATAGGTAGCGTGCCACGCAGTCTACCGCGAAGGCGAACAGCGCGGCAGCCGAAAGCTGGCTCCAGCGGCGCATGACAAGCGCGGCCACGATAGAGACCAGCGTTAACAGGATCAGCGTTGCAGGTGTGAACCCGGCGATCAGCCGGGTGGCAAATTCTTCGATCATGGTTCCCCCCAAGCTTATCGCCCGGCCCCCACCGGAAAGCTCAAGCGTAAGCGCTCTCGGCCCCCGCAGCAAGAAGCCCGGCAATGGCCTCGATGTCGCGCATGGCGGGCGTGCCGGGGGCGAGGGTTTTCAGCGCTGTCTGCGCGCGGATAGCCTTGGGCACATTGCTGTCCCGGCGGATGATCCCGGCGAGCGGTGGGCGGAAACCGAGGAAGCTCTCGCACGTGCGCGCAAACGAGGCATAGGCCATGTCCGCGCTCGCCTTGTCGGGCGCGTTGTTGATGATGATGAACGGGGCGGCCCCTTCATCCCTCAGGCGCAGGAGCTTCACAAACGCATAGGCATCGGTCAGCGAGGTCGGCTCGTCGGACATGACCAGCACCACATCATCGGCCGCCGCGGCAAGGCGGATCGTGGCGCGGTCGGCGCCTGCGGCCAGATCGATCAGCGTGCGGTCATAGGTCATGGAGGCGGCGGCAATTCCGGCGGCGAGGCGCGCCGCGCCTGTACTGTCGAGCCCCGCCAAAGCGGCTGAGCCGGAGCGCCCGGCAATAACGTCAAACCCGCCGGTCATGTCCGCCCCGCCCGAAACGCACGAGACGGCCTCGGCGAGTGATATCTGGCCGGACATGACGCCGGAGAGATCCCCGCGCGGGTCCAGCCCCAGCTGCACATCGATATTGGCCATGCCCAGATCACCATCAACCAGCAGCGTGCGTTCCTCGCGCGCGGCAAAGGCGCTGGCGAGCGCGCCTGCCACCACGGTCTTCCCGACCCCGCCCTTGCCGGAGGCTATGGCCAGAAGCGAGCCGGCTTTGCGCGGCTGGTCATCGGCGGTGGTGCTGAAATACTGCTTCATGGTGCGGCCTCCTCAGGCCCGTCTTCGCCAGAATCGTCATGCGGGTCTTCAAGCAGGGCGCGCGCCAGCCGCAAGGGCGTCGCGGGGGCCAGGCCCGACCCGATAAAGGGCGAGGCGGCGATATGGGCGTAGGAAAGCCCCGCCTCTCCGGCGGCCAGCAGCGCGCCCATGCGTCTTGCGATGTCCAGCCGGGTGAAGATCACCCTTGCGGCGCCGATGGAGCTGAACAGCGCGGCGGCATCCTCGGCGTCGGCGGGTATCTGTCCGGCCTCCATCACGGCGATGATCTCGGCATCGGCGGTGGCGGCGAGGTAAGTGAGGCTTTCCAGCGCTTCCAGTTCGAACGGGTTCACCCCGCCGGTATCAATGAAGACCGGGCGGCCATTGGCGCCGTCCAGCACCAGATCCAGCTCGCGTGCGCCGGGCGCGGCCTCGAATTCAAGCTGCAGCGCCTTTGCATAGGTCTGCATCTGGGCGGCTGCGCCTGCGCGCTGATCGCAGGAGACCAGAAGCGGGGTCACGCCTTGCGAGACGGCACGCGCGGCAAGGCGCGCCATGACGGAGGACTTGCCAGCCCCCGGCGCACCGGCAAAGAGGATGGGCCTTGCCGGCATGATCTCGACCGGATGCACCGCGTAGCGCGCGTCCAGCGCATGGGCGAGGGTGGCGGTCGGCTCGGCATCTTCCAGGCTGATCGCCGCGTCCATGATGGCTTCGGCGGCGCTGTCCGGCACGTCATGCCAGGCGAGCGCGCGGGCGATACGGGTGATGCCGTCTGCATTGTCACCGCGCCCGCGCGTGCGTTCGGCCTCGCGGCGCCTGGCGGCGAGCTTTGGCGAGTCCTTGGAGGGCTGCACCGCGCCTTCCTCGGCGGCCGCGCGCACGCTCACCCCGCCATCGGCGCGTTCCTGCGTGGCGACGATGATGGCGTCCGGCCCCAGCTCGCGGCGCACCTGTGCCATGGCCTCGCTGATCGACGCGGCGGTGAAGGTGCGAAGGCGCATGGCTTAAACCTTCCCTAGACTGCGCCGACGGTTTTCAGCCGCGCGCTGGGGTGGATCTCGTTCTGGCTCATTACCACTGTAGACGGGCGGAAGCGCTCGGTCAGCGAGCGCACATAGGGGCGGATGGCAGGGCTGGTCAGCAATACCGGCACATCGCCCGATGCGCCCGCCCGGTCGAAGGCATCGCGCACGGCGGCGACAAACTCGCGCAGGCGTGTCGGGGCAAGGGCGAGCTGGCGGCGTTCGCCGTCCCCGATCATGGCTTCGGCAAAGGCCTGCTCCCATTGCGGTGAGAGGCTCAGGACGGGAAGCGCGCCATCGGGTCCGCGATTGGCAAAGCAGAGCTGGCGGGCAAGGCGCGTGCGCACATGCTCGGTGATGGCATCGAGGTTCTGCGTCGCGCCGGAGGCTTCCGCGATGCCCTCGATAATCCCTGCAAGATCACGGATCGAGACGCGCTCTTTGAGCAGGTTCTGCAGCACGCGCTGAATGCCTGCGCGGGTGATCTGGCCGGGCGTGATGTCGTCGACCAGCTTTTTATGCTCCTTGGACAGGCCGTCGATCAGCTTTTCCACTTCGGAGTAGGAGAGCAGGTCGGCCAGATGCTCGCGCAAGAGTTCGGTCAGGTGCGTGACGAGCACCGCGGCCGGATCGACGATTGTGTAGCCGCGGAAAGTGGCCTCCTCGCGCGCGCCTTCCTCTATCCAGGTGGCCGGCAGACCGAAGGCGGGTTCCTTCACATGGGTGCCGGGCATGGAGACCTGCTGGCCGGACGGGTCCATGACGAGGAGATGGCGCATTTTCAGCTGGCCTGCGCCCGCCTCCATCTCCTTGATGCGGATCACATAGTCTTCTGCCGTCAGCTGCATGTTGTCGATGATGCGCACGCTGGGCAGGATGAAGCCGGTATCCTGCGCCAGATTGCGGCGCAGCGCCTTGATCTGATCGGTCAGGCGCCGCCCTTCGACATCATTGATGAGCGGCAGGAGCGCATAGCCGAGCTCGATCTTCAGCTCGTCAATGTGCAGCGAATCCTCAATCGGCGCTTCGGTCTGCTGCTTTGCCGCGGCAGCTTCGGTTTCGATACTGGCGGCCTCGCGCTCGGCGGTCTGCACCTTTCGCCGGTTCATGATGAAGGCTGTACCGCCCGCCGCTGCTGCCAGTACCGCGAACGGGAAAAGCGGCATGCCCGGCAGAAGGCCAATGGAGATCGCCGCAGCCGAGACCACCGCCATGCCGGTCGGGTTGGCGGCGAGCTGGCCGAACACGGCCTTGTCTGCCTCGCCATCAACGCCCGCCTTGGAGACCAGAAGACCGGCGGCCAGTGACACGATCAGGGCGGGAATCTGCGAGACCAGCCCGTCGCCGATTGTCAGCGTGGAATAGGTGGAGGCCGCATCGCCAAACGCCATGTTGGACTGGGCCACGCCAATGATCATCCCGCCGATCAGATTGATCGAGGTGATGAGGATGCCCGCCACGGCGTCGCCGCGCACGAACTTTGAGGCACCGTCCATGGCGCCGAAGAAGTTGGACTTGTCTTCCAGCTCCTTGCGGCGCGTGCGCGCCTCGTCCTCGGTGATGAGACCCGCCGACAGGTCGGCATCAATCGCCATCTGCTTGCCGGGCATGGCATCAAGGGTGAAGCGGGCGGCCACTTCCGCGATACGGCCCGAACCCTTGGTGATGACGACGAAGTTCACGATCACCAGAATGATGAAAACGATGATGCCGATGACGAAATTGCCCTGCATCACGAAGGCGCCGAAGGCCTGGATGATGTCGCCTGCTGCGGCTGTGCCCTCATGGCCTTCCGACAGGATGAGGCGGGTGGAGGCGACGTTAAGCCCCAGCCGCAGCATGGTCGCGATCAGCAAAATTGCCGGGAAGGCGGTAAATTCCAGCGGCGTGCGGATGAACAGCGCCGTCATCAGGATCAGCACCGAAAAGCAGATCGAGATCGCCAGCGAAATGTCCAGCAGTGCGCGCGGCATGGGCAGGATGAGCATGACCAGGATCGCCAGCACGCCCACCGCCATGGCGACATCACCACGCGCCAGCCTCTGACCGAGCTTCTGCCAGTCAAGGCCGGGTGCGGAACCGGATGCGGGTGTGTCAGCCAAGGGCGTTTCAGTCCTTCAATTCAGTCGTCTTCCCGGCGCAAGCCGGGATCCAGAAAACAGGCTGGGCCCCGGCTTTCGCCGGGGAAACTCAGCCCTTGGTCCTACGCTGCCCCGGCGCGGCTCTCGCCGGGTCCGGGGACGTGAATGCCCTGATCGGTATAGAGTTTCAGCTTGTTGCGAAGTGTGCGGATCGAGATGCCGAGAATGTTCGCGGCATGGGTGCGGTTGCCAAAGCAGTGGTCCAGCGTGTCCAGGATCAGATCCTGTTCGACCTCGGCCACGGTGCGGCCGACCATGTGGTGGGCGGCATCGGCCGCCTCGGCAGCCTGACGGGCAACTCCGCCACCACCGCTCTGGAAGGCCGAACCGTCCGGCGCGCGGATGGCGTCAGGCCCGATCTCGGTACCCGATGCCAGCAACACGGCCCGGTGCATGGCGTTCTCCAGCTCGCGCACATTGCCTGCCCAGCTGCGGGTCGTGATCTGCAGCTTGGCGGCTTCATTGAGCGCCCGGTGAGGCAGGCCGTTCGCAGCGGCATATTTCTTCAGGAAGTGTTCGGCGAGCGCCAGGGCGTCCTCGGGCCGTTCACGCAAGGGCGGAATGGCCAGGTTCACCACATTGAGGCGGAAGAGCAGGTCTTCGCGGAAAACGCCCTCGCGTACGGCCTTTTGCAGATCGCGGTTGGAGGTGGCGATAACGCGGATATTGACCTTTACAGGGCCGGAGCCGCCCACCCGGTCGATCTCGCGCTCCTGCAGGGCGCGCAAGAGCTTGGCCTGCAGACGGGCGTCCATCTCGGAGATTTCGTCCAGCAGGAGCGTACCGCCATCAGCCTCTTCAAACTTGCCGACCCGGCGGGCCACAGCGCCGGTGAACGCGCCCTTCTCGTGACCGAACAGTTCGGACTCCAGCAGGTTTTCCGGGATGGCGGCGCAGTTCACCGAGACGAAGGGCCTGGCCGCGCGCTTTGACTTGCGGTGGAGATAGCGTGCCATCACCTCCTTGCCGACGCCGCTTTCGCCAGTGATCAGCACGGAGGCATCGGAACCTGCGATGCGGTTGGCCAGCTCGACCACGGCCAGCATGGACTTGTCGCGCGCCACCATCGGGCGCTCATCATCGCTGACCGCTTCCAGCACGGCCGCCATCAGTTCCGGGTCGGCCGGCAGGGGGATGAATTCCTTGGCGCCAGCCCGTATCGCGCCGGCAGCAGTGTCGGGGCGGACATTCACGCCACACGCCACCACCGGAACGGTAATCCGCTCGGCCTCGTTGGCGGCGATAAAGGCGCCAATATCCAGGCTGACATCGACCATGACCAGATCGGCCCCGCGCCCGGCGCGCAAATAGGCGGTTGCCTGCGCTGGCGTGTCCACCTGGGAGACCTTGGCGCCGCGGTCCATCGCCATCTTGGTGGCGGTTCCTGATTGCCCTGCGAGCGAGCCGACTATGAGTACACGCATGGCTCAGATTCTCCTTGCAGCGGGGATGGGGATGGCGGAGGTCATGCGGAGTCCCCGTCCTTGATGATTTCGGTCATGGTCACGCCGAGCCGGTCGTCGACGACGACCACCTCGCCGCGTGCCACCAGGCGGTTATTGACGTAGATGTCGATGGCCTCGCCGACCTTGCGGTCCAGCTCCAGCACCGAGCCGGAGGTAAGTTTCAGAAGCGAGTTCACGTCGATATGGGTCTTGCCGAGAACGGCCGAGATATTGACCGGCACGTCATAGACCGGAGCCAGATCAACGGCCGTGCGCACGGCTTCATCGACCAGTGACTGGGCAGGCAGATCGGTGGAAGCGGAATCCTCCGGCCCGGCTGCGCCTTGCCCCCTGTTCAGGTCGGGCAGGTCGAGATCGGTTGAATCAGCCATGTTTGAGCTCCTTGAGCGTCTCGGCTTCGTCCAGTTCGTCGGGGGTGGCGGGGGTCTCGGCAGGCGTGGCCAGCCAGCGCTCCACCAGCTCGGCTATGCGTGTCTCGATGTCTGATGCGGTGCGTTCGATGGAGCCGGAGCGCCATTCCAGCACACAATCGCCAGTGGCCACCTCCTCGTCAGCGCGCACGATGACGGCGCCTTCAAGCCCCATATGGTCAGCTTCGGCGTGCAGCCGCTCGGCAATCGTGTCGGCAAGGGCCGGGGTGACACGCACCGCGATGCGCGGCTCGGCGCGCAGATCGTCCATGATGGAGCGGGCACATTCCAGAACCGTCTCCTCGCCATGGGCGGCGAGCGCAGCACCGGCGATCTGACGGGCGGCGGCGACGGCCAGACGCGCTGCATCCGCCCGCATCGCTTCTGACTCCGCTTCCATGCGGGTCAGGATGGCCTGTATCCGCCCGGTCAGGACTTTCAGCGCCTCTGCGGCGGCGCGGGCAGCCTCGGCATTGTCCGCTTTCAGCGCTTCCGCGGCGGCCGCATCGGCCTGCTCTTGCGCCTCGGACAGGGTGAGCATGCGTTTGATGCGCTGGCCATCGCGCAGCACCGTGCCGTCGGATGCGAAGACCCGGTCAAAGCTGAAAGGCGTGTGGCGCGTGGTCAAAGCGGTCATCCTAGTAGATCAGCTCGTCATCACCGCCGCCATCGGCGATGAGTATTTCGCCCTTGGCGGCGAGGTCCTTGGCGGTGTTGACCATGGCCTGCTGGGCCTGATCGACGTCTTTCAGGCGCACAGGCCCCATGGTCTGCATGTCCTCGCGCAGGATTTTTGCGGCGCGTTCGGACATGTTGGAGAAGAACAGATCGCGCAGCGTGTCCGAGGCGCCTTTCAGCGCCAGGCCCAGCTGGTCCTTGTTGACCGCGCGCAGCAGGGTCTGGATGCCTTGCGGGTCCAGCTTGCCCAGATCTTCGAACACGAACATGAGCGAGCGGATCTTTTCCGCACTGTCCCGGTTGCGTTCTTCGAGTGCCGCCAGGAAGCGGTTCTCGGTCTGGCGGTCGAAATTGTTGAAGATGTCAGCCATCATTTCGTGGCTGTCCTGCTTGGACGTGCGCGCCAGGTTGCTCATGAACTCGTTGCGCAGGGTCATCTCGATCTTGTCGAGAATTTCGCGCTGGACCGGCTCCATGCGCAGCATGCGCTGCACGACTTCCAGGGCAAAATCCTCCGGCAGGGCCGAGAGCACACGGGCGGCATGTTCAGAGCGCACCTTGGACAGGACCACAGCCACGGTCTGGGGGTATTCGTTCTTGAGATAGTTCGCCAGAACCATCTCGTTCACATTGCCCAGCTTGTCCCACATGGTGCGGCCGGCCGGGCCACGCAGTTCTTCCATGATGGCTTCGACGCGCTCTTCGGGCAGGAAGCTCATCAGAAGGCGCTGAGTGCGCTCCACCGAGCCGGAGATCGAGCCGGTGGTCGACATCGAGCCGACAAATTCGACGATCAGCTTTTCGACCGCCTGGGAGGACACGTTGCCCAGCGAGGCCATGGCCTGCGAGACAATGCGGATTTCCTCCTCATCCATCATCTCCCAGAGCGCAGCCTGTTCTTCGCCCAGCGCCATCAGGATAACGGCGGCCTTTTCTGGCCCCTCCAGGGCGGAAGGGTCGTCGATCAGTTTGCGTTTTACGGCTGGTGCAACCATCGTCTAGCTCTCGTGCATCCAGCTGCGCAGGATCGCCATCGACTCGTCGGGGTGTTTCTCGACGAGCGTGGAGACCTTCTTCACAGACGATTTTTTCACCTGGCCATCGATATGGGCGATATCGATGGTCTCTTCGGGTTCGCCGGAATCGGGCAGGGCGAACTGGCCATCACCGGAATGGGCGATGGCGGCCTGTTTCGGCTGGGAGGGCAGAGCCTGCGTGCCGCCGCCGGCACCAGCGCCGGCCAGTGCCGGGGCCGGGCCGCTAATCGCGCCCTTGATCAGCGGGCGGGCCACCATGAACACGATCAGAAGCGCGGTGATGAACAGAACCGCAATCTCGGCAATGCGCATGATATCGCCGCGGCTGAGCGAGAAGCCGGAGCTGGCCGGCGTACCGATATCGAGATCAGGACGCGAGAACCGCAGCTGCGCCACCTCGATCACGTCGCCGCGATCCTCGTTGAGACCGGCTGCCACGGCGGCAAGCTGGCGGATGCGGGCGATCTCTTCCTCGCTGCGCGGCGTGAAGACCGGCGAGCCGTCCTCGCCGCGCGTCATCACCTCGTCGACCACGACCGACACCGACAGGCGTTCAATGGCGCCAGCCTCGACAACACGTGTGCGTGTTGTTGACGAGTTCAGGAAGTTCTCCACGCGCGAATTGCGGCCGGTCTCGGCCATCACGGCGCCCTCGGCTTGCCCGGCTTCGCCGCCTTCGGGCAGGTTTTCGGCGACCGAGACCGCCCCGCTATTGCGTCCGGCGGGCTCGCGCGTGAATTCCTCGGTCATCTCGCGGCCAGAACGCACCTGGCCTTCAGGGTCATAGGTCTGGCTGCTCTCGGTGATACTCTCACGGCTGAGATCGGCGGTAACGACCACGCGGGCAGCGCCGGGACCGACAATGCCCTCCACGACATCGCGAACACGGTCGCGCAGTTCGGATTCCAGGCTGGAGCGGCGGCCCTCCAGTGCGGCGCTGGTCACCGAGCCGTCGTCAGACGGGCTGGCCAGCAGACGGCCCCGGTCATCGGCGATAGTGATGCGGTTTGCGCTGAGGCCGGGAACGGCGGTGGCGACGAGATCACGTATGGTGGCGATCTGCTCGGGCGTTATCTGGCCGCGCAGATTGACAATGACGGAGGCGGACGGCTCCTGCACCTGCTGGGAAAACAGGCGCCGCTCGGGCAGTACCAGGTGCACGCGGGCACCACTGACCACGCCGAGCGTATTGATGGTGCGGGCGAGCTCGCCTTCCAGCGCGCGCTTGGCGTTGATGTTCTGGACAAAGCTGGTCGTGCCGAGCGCGTCGGTCTCGTCGAAAATCTCGTAACCGACCGAGCCAAAACCGAGCGCGCCGCCTTGCGCGACGCGCAGGCGGGCCTCGTCCACACGCTGGCGGTCGACAAACACGGCGGTGCCGCCCTCGCGCAGGGTGTAAGGGATATTGGCCTGGCCGAGGCGTTCGCTGACGGCGGCGGCGTCCTGCGGCTGCAGGCCCGAATAGAGCAATGCCTCGCGGGAGCCATTCATGCTCATCGTGAAGATGACGAGCGCGGCTGCGGCGCCAATTGTCAGGCCGAGAATGGCCGTCAGGCGGCCGACACCAAACTTTGCCAGTTGTTCAAATAGCGCGTTCACGGGTGAAAAAGCCTTGCCCCTCTGGCCAGCGCGGCGATTTGCCGGACTGGTAGGCAAGTTTTTCCCACTGCCCGCGTAAACGAGTGTTTAACGAGAGTTACCAAATCCCAGCCCATGCCTGTGGAAAAGCGCCGCTATTGCCAGCAGGGGCGTTTTCAACGGGGGAAGGGAATATCCTTTGCGTTTCCCCGACGAAAGTCGGGGTCCAGATGGGCTGGGCACCGGCTTGCGCCGGTGAAACGCGTCAAACACCCGCACGCGACGGCCTGTGCCGCGCGGGCCGGGGCTGCGTTGCGGAGCTAATAAAAGCTGGGTTCCGGCTCTGCGCTTCGCTGCGGCCGGAATGACGTGGAAATATTGCGGAACCCGAAATGCAGCCGGGGTCTCCCGCACCGACGGGAGACCCAGCTTTTTTCTGTCCTCCCCCACGGATGTGGGGGAGGACAGGTATCTAGTGCCGGTAATCCTGGATGCGGGTCGTGCGAAGGCCGGCAAGGCCATGACGCTCGATCGCGCGCTGCCAGCCGAGGAATTCCTCGACGGTCAGGCGATAGCGTTCGCAGGCTTCATCCAGGCTGATCAGTCCGCCGCGGACGGCTGCGACAACCTCGGCCTTGCGGCGGATCACCCAGCGCTTGGTGTTGGCCGACGGCAGATCGGCCACCGTGAGCGGGCTGCCATCGGGCCCGATCACATAGTTTTCTTTCTTGATACGACGTTCCATCCAACCCGGTCCTTCCACCATAAAGGCGCTCTTGATGGCGCTCTTGATGGGACCGTTATAGCCGACACGTTTTAACGGCGGCCTAAACGCCTTGGTAAATCTTCTATAAATCAGCGGTTTAGAAATGATTCACCCCGGCTGGGGCGTTTTCCTGTCCTCCCCCACATCCGCTCGGCCGGTTCCGCGAAAAGTCGCGGGCGGGCGGTCGCCCTTTTCGGCGGCCTCTGGCCGCCGCAAGCCCGAACGGGCGTCCGAGCTCGTGCGAGGGGCGACGCGCGGATGCGCGGAGCACTAATGAAACAAGCGCCCCCGCGGAGCCGGTGTGCCGTCAGGCACACTCGGCGCGAGCGAGAAAAATTACCGCTTCATCTGGATCGCTTCAGCCATCATCTCGTCGGCTGTGGTAATGATCCGCGATGAAGCCGAATAGGCGCGCTGGGTAATGATCAGATTGGAGAACTCCGTCGCGATATCGACATTGGAGTTTTCCAGCGCCTTGGGGGCGATCTGGCCAGACGCGCCAGCGCCGGGGGTGTTCAGCGTGAAGGCGCCGGATTCCGGGGTGACGTAAAAGGCCGAACCGCCAGCAGTCGCCAGCCCGTTCGGGTTGGCCACGGTGGCAACCGGGATCTGGTAGATCTGGCGTACGACGCCATTGGTAAACCGCGCCGAGACAAAGCCCTGCGAGTCGACATCCACGCTGGAGAAAGCGCCGAAAATGGCACCGTTGACCCGCGTGGAGTTCAGGGTGGACGGGCTGTCATACTGGGTGATGCCGCCGGGTGTGCCGGCCGCGCCGAGATCGAGCTGGATCGACTGGGCGCCAATGCCGGTACCGGCCGCCCACTGGAAGTCATTGGCCCCGAGGGCGGCTGCGTTGTCCGATCCAAGGAAGTTCAGCGTGGAGGGAAGGGTGGTGTTGGCCACATCAATCTGGCCGTCCGTATTGAACGCAAGCACGCCGGCAGCGATCTGGCCGGAATTGAGGCCTGCGCCCGTCGTGATGTCGGTTGCCGGGTCGATGTGCAGTTCGGCGTTCCACGTATTGGCATTGGTGGATTTCAGAAGCGACAGCGTCACCGAGCGCACACCGCCCTGGCTGTCATAGATCTGGATGGTGCGCTGGAAGTCCGGCGTCACATTGCCCGAGGCCATGTTGTTGGCCGGATCAGTGGCGTCGTAGGTGGCGGCTGCGGGCGACACGTCCTGACTGGCCTGCAGGTTGGCGTTGATGCGCACCGAGGAGGTTGCCTCTGCCGCGCCGCCGATATTGGACAGGTTGATGGCTTCAAGCTGGTCCAGATTGGACGGGTTGGCATTGACCGTGCCGTCGGCCTGTACCGGCCAGCCATAGAGATACATGCCCGCGGCATTGCGCAGGAAACCGGCCGAGTCCGTCTCGAAATTGCCCGAGCGGGTGAACAGCACCGGATCAAAGCCGGTCGCGTTCTGGGAATTCGGCCGCACGACGAAGAAGCCATTGCCGTCAATCGCCAGCGAGGTGGACGAGCTGGCCGGGTTCAAGAGCCCGCTCGTCGACACGTCGAGCTTGGAGAGCGTCGAGGTGCCGCCGGCCGCATAGCGCACATCGCCTGCGCCGGAAGTGAGCGAGTAGTTAGGGAAGAAATTGGTGTTCACGCGCTTGTAGCCGACCGTGTTCACGTTCGCGATATTGTCCGAAATCCCCGCCAGCGCAGAGGAGTTGGAGATCAGGCCGGAGGCGCCGGCTGCCAGGGCTGAATTGAGGCTCATTGTCTTGCTCCTGCTTATTTTTCGTTTTCTGGAACGTTATCTGTTGCGGGTTTCATTGGCTGGACGGTCGAGGATCATCCGACGGCTTCAGGCTCGCCCTCTTCCTCGTCGGCGGGATCGGTTATGGCGGGCTGTTCAACCGGGTCGGCGGGTATTTCGCGCAGGCGCACGATGCGCGAGGCCGGTACCTGCATGCCGCCTACCTCGACAATGGCCTGGCCGTTGCTCAGCTCCACGCCGGTGACGCGGCCGCCAACCAGTACGCTGACATCCTGAATGCGCTCGCCGTCGGCATTGAAGGCGACGACTTCAAGATTGTAGACCCCGTCGGGCAGGGTGTTGCCTTGCGTGTCCTTGCCATCCCAGACCAGCCGGTGCTCGCCGGTGCCGGTCTGGCCATTGATGGTGCCGACCGTGGCGCCCTGTTCATTGGTAATGACAAGCTGGGTGGAGGTAGCGTCCTGCGGCAGCTGGTAGCTCCACTCTGCACTGCCTTCGCTCAGCAGCGAACCGCTGGTCTCTACCAGCGCGTATTTGCCGATGTAATCGACGCTGGAGAGCTGGGCGAGCGCGGCCTGGACGTTGAGCAGCGCCTGAATGGCCTGTGTTGACTGGATCTGCTGCTCCACGGAGGAGAACTGGACCAGCTGCTGGACGAACTCCTGGGAGTCCATCGGGCTGAGCGGATCCTGGTTCTGCAGCTGGGACGTGAGCAGTGTCAGGAAGGTATCGAAATTGTCTGTCAGGCTCGCCGCCGACGAGGCCGTGTTCGTCTGATTGACGCCGCTTGCGGCCTGCTGAGCCTGGGCAATGGGGTTCAGGTCTGTCATCGGATCAAATCCTCATATCCACGCCTGTCCGCCCGGCCATGAGAAAGCCGTACCGGCTCACCGGGGGGGGCGTGGACGCGTCGGAAACTGTCAGGGTGTTCGTGATGGCCGGTGCATCGGCGCGGCCATCGGTGTCGCGGGCTGGCTGGTCATCATCGCCGCCCTCGCTCAAGGCGAAGCCGATCCCGTTCTCGCCCAGATCAAGCCCGGCGTCGGCCAGCGCCTTTTCCAGTTCGCGCGCATTGCGCTGCAGCTCTGCGAGTGCTTCGGGTTTTTCGGCGGTCAGCATGGCCTGGACAGAGCGGTCCGCCCCGATCTCGAGGCGCACCTGCACCCGGCCGAGTTCTGGCGGGTCAAGGCGGATGTCAAAGCTGCGCGATCCGTCAGCAAAGCGCCGGGCGATCATCTGGCCGAGCTCGGCCACATGCCCTGACGCCATGCGCAAGTGCGGCAGGGCGGATGTTGTGCGCGTGCCAGCCAGGCTGGCGCTTTCATTGCGGGCCAGCAGGGCGGAACTGCTCTCAAGGCGCAGTTCGCCACCCTCGCTGCTCTCACCGCCATCAAGGGTTTCCGGCAGGGCGATGCCCGACTGCAGGGCGGTCAGCATCGCTGCCATGGTGGGCGGGGTGGCGGCTGCCGGGACCGTGCTGACGGGCGCCGGGGCCGGCGTGCCGGGCATGGCGCCTGCGCTTCGGGGCCGGGATGGCGCGTCTTTCGCCCCGGCCTCTGCCTTCTCCGCCGTGGCGCGTGCCTGCTCAAGACCCTCTTGACCGCGCGTCATGCCGCGCTCCATTTCGCGTCTGAAGGCGGCGGCATTGGGTACCTCGCCGTCGGCCCTTGCGGGCTGGACAGCCAGCTCGGCCTTTGCCTGCTGGGCATTGCTGGCGGCGGCCTGCGCTGCATCCGGCGCGTCGGACTGGCTGGCAGACGTGCCGGTACCGGGCGCGGAAGCTGCAGGCTGCGCCAGTGTCTGTTGACCGGACGAGCCCTTTGGCTGGGCAGCCTGGGCCGTCTGGCTGACTGCCGGTTCGGCAGACTTCGATGGCTCCGGCTTGCCGGCGGCGGGTGCGGCATCACCGGCGGGCATGGCCGGTGCGGTGCCCGTAGCGTTGGCGTTGCCGGCGGCTGCCGTCATGCTGCCGGGCGGAGTTTCGCCGCCCGCCGTGCTCTCGCCGCCGGATGTGTCTGCTGGCGCGCTGATGGCGGGGTCCGGCGCGCCTGAATCTGCCGGAGCGGGTTCCGCGGGGTCAGCCGGACCGGCAGCGCTGCCGCCCGTCTTCTCACCGCTGTTTTCCGGCTGCGCCGCGGGTGAGGCCACTTCGGGCGCGCTTTTCATATTGCCTGTGGCACCGGCAGGTGCGCTGCCGCCCGTGCCCGCGCTGGCGGGGGTGGCTTCGCCGGGCTCTGTGCTGCCTTCCGGCTGCACAACGGCCTCGTCGGCGGCGTTCTCATCGCGGGCGGCCGGGCTGGTTTCTACCGCGTCCTGAGTGTCCCCGGTGTTGTCCGCTGGCGGGCGGGGCGCGCGAACGGCCTGTTCGGGCCGGTCTGCCTGCCTGTCTGCTGCCGGCCGGCCGGCCTTTGTCTGATTGCTGGCAGTCTGGCTGGCACCGCCCGATTCGCGTGCCGTGGACTTTCCGGCTTCGGCATTGCGGGCCGGCTTGCCGCGAAGCAGCGCCTCGAAATCGCTGGCGCCGCCTGCCTTGCCCGAGCCGGCGCGCGCAGCATCGCTCCGGCCACCGGCGGGGAGGGAGGGAATAGTGTCAGCAATGGCATTGCCAGGCAGCATGGGCGCGGCGGTCCTTGAACAAAATCGTATCGGGATGTTGCGCGCATTTTGCGGCGGGCGGCCCTTCATGCCTGAGCAGACATGAGCCGGTCGGGAGTGGGCTTTCAAGCTTCATGCCATTGAAAGACTTTAAAATAGTTGAATTAAAACAACATACTAATTGGGTTAGGTGTGTTGCGCCAGCGTGCCGGGCGGCAAAAAATCCCCTGTGGCAGGGCCGAGTCTTGCCGGGTGACCGGCCTGTTCGGGCCTCATCCGGGGGCTGGGGCGGTTTGGCCCGGCTCTTGCCGGTTACATATGACGCCAAGGGTCCGCGCCAATGCGCAGACGGGCGGTAAAGAAAGGCTTAGGCACGTAGTTTCAATGGCTTGCGCAACCATCACATCCGCAGCGCCTTGGCGCCGGGAGGTATTTTGCCCCGGCAGGAATTGCCGCGCGGGGGATGGTTTTGCCTATACGCAGGCGGGCGTGCGGGCCGGTGGTGTTGAAGGAGACCAGACATGGCGCTGAACGGAATTCTCGGCAATGCGATGTCGGGCATCCAGGCGAGCCAGCTTGGCATGCGCTCGGTTTCCAACAATATCGCCAATGTCAACACGCCCGGCTATGCGCGCACGAAGGTGGATCTGATTGCCCGGTCTGCCGGCGGTATGGGCATGGGTGTGCAGGTGGCCGGCATTACGCGGGTGGCTGATGTCTTCCTGCAGGCTGCATCGCTTCGTGCAGGCTCTGATGCGTCCAGGGCTACCGCTAGCGCCGCCCTTCTGGACCGCCTGCAGACGCAGTTCGGCAGCACCAATGACGCAGGCGGGCTTTACGGAAGGCTGGTGCAGGCCTTTGAATCGATAGGGTCGGCGGCGGTTGACCCGGCAGAGCGCGTGGCGCGCCTGTCGGCGGCGTCCGACCTGCAATCTTTCTTCGACGAGGCGCGGCGCCTGTCGGCCGAGGTGCGTGCGCTGCGTGACGAAGCCGACCGGCGGATTGGCGGCGGGGTTGAACGGGTCAACGAGATACTGACAGAGCTGCAATCGCTCAACACACAGGCCCAGACCCTCAATGCCTCCGGATCGGACTCCACCGGCGTGACAAACCGGCAGTCCGAGCTCCTCGATGAGCTGTCAGGCCTGATGGATATCCGTTCGGAAGTGCAGCCTGATGGCCGGCTCTTTGTACGCACGGAAAACGGGGCAGCCTTGCTCGACAATTCCCGGCTGCAGCTGAGCTATGTGCCGTCGGGCACGGGTGCCTATGGCGCTGATTACGGGCGCATCAGCGCGATTGTATCATCGTCCGGCGCCACGGTTGACCTGACGAGCTCAATCCGGTCGGGAGAGCTGCGCGCGCTGATGGACATGCGCGATATCGAGCTGCCAGCCATTGCCGCCCAGCTTGCCGAGTTCACGTCCGGCACATCCGACGCGCTGAACGCGGCGCACAATAACGCCTCATCCTATCCCCCGCCTTCCACGATGGAGGGCCGCAATACCGGCCTGATCGCCAACGACCTGCTGAACGGTACCGGCCGTGCCACGCTGGCGGTGGTGCGTAATGATGGCGAGCTGGTGAACCGGATCGACCTGGAATTCACTGCCGGCGGCTTCACGGTGAACGGTAATGCCGGAACCACCGTCAATGATCTCGTCAACGAACTCAATGCCGCGCTGGGCGGCGACGGTACCGCCAGCTTTGCGGGGGGGCGCCTCGTGATCAATGCGAGCGCAGCGGGCACCGGCCTGGCGGCGGTCCAGGACGAGGCCAGCCCGTCCGATATCGGGGGCGGGCGCGGTTTTGCGCACTTTTTCGGCCTGAATGACCTCATCACGTCGGCGCGGCCGTCCTTCTTCGACACCGGGCTGGATGCGGGCACGCCGCTGGGCACTGGCGCCGGGCAGGAAATGACCTTCCGCATCTCGACACCCGACGGGCGCTCCACGACCGAGATCACCATTCCCGCCGATCAGGCGAGCATGGGCGATTTCGTCAACGCGCTGAACAATCCCGCCACAGGCATGGGCGGATACGGCACCTGGTCGCTCAATGGCGATGGCGCGCTGAATTTCTCGCCATCTCCGGCTTATGCCAATTACGATTTTGACCTGATTGCCGACACGACAACGCGCGGCGATACCGGCCTCGCCCTGTCGCAGATTCTCGGCATTGGCGATGCGGCGCGGATGTCGCGGGCCGAATCCTTCTCGGTCAGAAATGACCTGCGCAGCAATTCCTCTGCCCTTGCATTCTCGCGGCTCGACATCAATGGCGCCACAGTGCCTGGCGATCTGGTGCTGACCGAAGGCGATGGCCGCGGGGGGCAGGCGCTCTACGATGCGTTCTCTACCGCGCGCCGTTTCGACGGTGCGGGCGGGTTTGCAGGCGGCACGGCCAGCCTGCAGGCCTATGGCGCGCGCCTGGCCGGGGATGTCGGGTCACGCGCGGCACGGGCTGAACGTGCGGCCGATTCCGCGCTGTCGGTGAAGGAAGCGGCGGACCGCAAGCGCATGGATGTCGAAGGCGTCAACATGGATGAGGAACTGGCCAACATGATCCTCTACCAGCAGGCCTATAATGCGGCCGCGCGGATGATCCAGGCATCCAAGGAAATGACTGACATTATTCTGAATATGGGCCGCTAGCGCCGGGAGGTTTGATCATCATGCGTGTATCGACACAGGCTGCTTCCCAGTCCGCCCTGATGGACCTGATGCGCGCGCAGCGTGAGCTGTATGAATCAGGCCAGCAGATATCGACCGGTCTGAAGGCGCCGGATCTGAAAGGGTATGGCAATCAGGCCGAGACGATCCTGTTTGCGCGCGGCGCGCTGGCCCGTTCGGACAATTTTGTCGAGGCCAGCAAGCGCCTTGCCAGCCGGCTGGATGTGCAGGATCTGGCGCTGAACGAAATGTCGGAAGCGGTGCAGGATCTGCGTCTGGCGCTGACCACCAATGACGGCAGCTTCCTGATGGCTGATGTACAGGCGGCTTTCAGCCGGTTCACCAGCGCGCTCAATACCCAGTTCAACGGCTCGTTCATCTTTGGCGGCACGCGTACCGATACGCCGCCCTTCACAGCCAACACCATTGCCGATGTGCAGGGCGCGGCGAACATTGCCGATCTTTTCCAGAATTCTGCCCAGGCGCAGACCGGCCGGATTGAGGAAAACACCACGGTGGAGACAGGCTTTCTGGCCAGCGACCTGGCCAGCGACCTGATGGGCATTTTCGAGCGGATCGCCGATTTCAATGCCGGTCCTGACGGTCCGTTTGACGGGACGGTTACCGAGGCGCAGCAGAATTTCCTGTCCACCGAGATCAGCAATGTGATCGCGGCGTTCGAAAACATCTCCACTGCGGTTGCCAGAAACGGGTCCATGCAGGCGCGTCTTGAGACCGCGCAAGCGAACAATGCACAGCGCTCCGATTATCTGACTACCATGATCGCCGGGATGGAGGAGGCCGATATGGCCGAGGCGGCCACGCGCCTTGCGCAGGCGCAAGCCGCCGTTCAGGTGTCAGCCCTGGTATTCTCCGACATGAGCCAGGTTTCGCTCCTGCCCTTCCTGCGTTAGAATCCTGACTCTTCGACGTTTATAGTAAAGCGTTGGAGTCCTACGGACTTGCCTTTGTTCTTTTCGGCACCTTTCCAGATTTCCTTGCACGCTTGATCGTATTTTTTGGTAGTGTTTAGGCACCCAGGGTGAATTCGCTTGAGTGCTGATTTGGCATCTTTTGACGGCATCAGCGGAGTGTAATTTTCTGGGCTACAAGATAAAAGTAGCCACCCCTCAGTACAGGGGCTTGGAATAGCATAAATTATTTTTGATATATCAAAATCTTCACCAGAATCGTCAATTATGGACTGAATCATCAATATAATCAGCTCAATACGTTCAAGTTCTGTATTCGCTTTCTTGAACTTAATGCCTTGGTAGTTCGCGGCTTCTTCGGCGATATCAGCATCGAAGTGAATTATTAAATGCGAAATTGCGTCGTCACCGTCAAATAGAGGCATTTCAAAGAAAACATTAGCGTCGCCATTAAATAGTCGTTTTAATCGCTCAATGAGTTTGGCCCACCCGCCTTCACTGCCAGTGGCATCCGCGGCTGGAAACACTTCGCGGAAACTAACGACACCGCTCGCAAGCTCGCAGATTAACGACCGCATTGCGACAAGGTCGTAAGGCCCCTCACAGGCCAAGGCGACGGCACTCATCCGAGAGCACCTTTGATTTCGCCTCCCAAAAGAAGCTCGGACAAATTCCGACCGCGCGCGCGCCTGTGCCAATCTTCCGGTTTCGCATTAGGCGGCGGCACTATTGGGCGGATGAGTGTTTCCCCGCTGATGCTGTTGTTATTCTGAGGTGAGACAGATTCGTTTCTCGAAATTACAAAAATTTTGTGGTCGGTATCAAAGATATCCAAAGCATCAAGGGCAGTTGGGTTGTGAGAGGTCAAAAATACCTGCTTTGATGAACTGTTGCTAACATCGTCAATCGACGACACGATGTGTGATACCAGCTTAGAAACCAGACCTGGATTGAGCGTGCCATCCACATTATCTACTGCGAACGACCGTGGTGATTTGGGATGCGCTAACAACAATGCAGAAAAAAGTAGATATAATGTCCCCTCACTGGCATCAAATGGACTTAGGAAATTCGCATTCGTTTTCATATACTTATCTCTGAAGTATATTACCTCTGATTCTGTTTTCATCTGCTCGGGCACTATTCCCGGGTCTCTGGACCCGACTCTCAGCAAGTCGCTCCAGCCCGGACTCCAGATTACTGCTAGCAGCTTCTGAAAGCGCTTCTCGGCCTCAATGCCCTCTTGGCTTCTGGCATGGCGTACCGTTTCCGTAAAAGCGGCAGCTAGGCGCGAGCCAGTTAAGCCAAGGGGCTCGACAACGCGGCCATCTGTTGCAAGTCCGCGCATAACGGCTGTTTGGGGAGTGTAAATTGCGAAGTCCGCAAAATCATCGATCTCTTTTCTGACCGACGTGGGCATCTTGATGATTTGTGAAAGACTGTCCCAAAGTCCTCTAGTGCTCGGAATGCTAAAACTTCTCGATGAATCTATTTCTATGCTCTCAGGGTGTATGCGTACGCCCGCATGACTCCGGCCGAGCCTCCGGACGCCATCGATTTCAAAAGACTCAGAAAAAAATTCTAAATAATCGCTATATTGTCCGCTTCGCAAGACGACCCGGTATTTGAACGTGTCAAAATCCGCTTCGATCATAAAGGTTTTGGGTCGATCCACTCCACGAAAGGAAGACTTAAAGAGGTTGGCTCGAGATAGGCGCACTCCCTTATAGTCGAGGTCTTGAGGTTCTACTCCTCTTTTTAGGCAGGATGAAAGAATTGCGAGTGCTTCAAGAAGGTTTGATTTTCCAGCGCCGTTCGGGCCAATAAATAGGTTTATTTTCCCGAAGCTGATTTCAGATTCATAAATCGATTTGAAGCGGGAAATTTTCAGCCGACGTAACATATATTTACCTGAATTTGGAAGCAGCTCGCTTCGTACAGGAAAAAGGCGCGTCTCGCTACCGTCCATGCGCGAGCCTACCCGAACGGAACCCTAGCATCATCGGGTTGGGACAGCTACGGAAAGTGCGCTAGCCGTAGACTATCAGGCTGAGCCATTCTGCGGCCAGAGCAGGCGTATCGGAGCCTTCAATCTCGACTGAGCAGTTCTGCACCAGCTGGATCTGGCCGGGCTTGCGCTCTTCCGCCCTTGCCAGCGTGAACTTGCCGCGAATGCGCGCGCCAACGCGGACCGGTGACAGGAAACGCACCTTGTCGAAGCCGTAATTGATACCGATCACCTTGTCGGGAAAGGCCGGCAGGGTGGATTCGGCAAAATGGGAGAGAAGCGACAGCGTCAGGAAACCATGGGCAATCGGGCCGCCGAAGGGCGTTTCCTTCGCTGCGCGCTCGGGGTCCACATGGATGAACTGATGGTCCAGCGTCACGTCGGCAAACGCGTTCACGCGCGCCTGATCGACGTCAAACCAGTCCGATGTCACCGTCTCGCCGATACGCGCGGCATATTGCTCCAGAAGGCTCATGGCCATCTCTCCCCTGTTATTGTCGCGGCCAATGCCTACACCAGCTCTTTTAGCGCTTCAGCCGAAAAATCAGCCAGCTCGTCAAACCGGCCATCACGCACCTTGGCGGCCCATTGCGGATCAGACAGCAGCGCACGGCCAACGGCAACGAGATCGAACTCGCCGTTCTCGAAGCGCTTCAGCAGGCCGTCGAGCGAGGCCGCGGGTGAACCCTCGCCCATGAAGGCGCCGAGGAAATCGGAATTGAGACCCACCGAGCCGACGGTGATGACCGGCTTGCCTGTCAGCTTTTTCGTCCAGCCGGCAAGATTGAGGTCGGAACCTTCAAATTCGGGTATCCAGAAGCGGCGGGTCGAGGCATGGAACATGTCCACACCGGCGCCGGCCAGCGGGGTCAGGAAGGTTTCCAGTTCCTGCGGTGTTGCAGCCAGCCGCGCGGTGTAGTCCTGCTGCTTCCATTGCGAGTAGCGCAGGATAAGCGGCATGGCGGCCGGCATTTCCGCTCGCACGGCCCGCACAATCTCCTCGCCGAAGGTGAGGCGGCCTTTCAGATCGCCGCCAAAACGGTCGGTGCGCTTGTTGAGTCCGTCCCAGAAGAACTGGTCGATCAGATAGCCGTGCGCGCCGTGCAGCTCGATGGCGTCAAAGCCGGTCTCCACCGCGGCCTTTGCGGCCCTGGCAAAGGCGTGAACCGTGTCGGCGATGTCCTCTTCACTCATCGGCTCGCCGATTGTCTTGCCATTGGGCAGGATGCCGGACGGGCTGTCAGAGGGGGCGTCAGGATGCGGTCCGCTTCCAGGACGGCGGGCAAGGCCCACATGCCAGAGCTGAGGCGCGATTTTGCCACCCGCCGCATGGACGGCATCGACAACCTTCTTCCAGCCCGCCAGCGATTCCGGCGCATGGAAGTTCGGCACGTTGGCGTCGAAGCTGGCGCCCGGACGGTCCACGGTCGTGCCCTCGGTGATGATCAGGCCAACCGCATTTTCCGCCCGGCGGCGGTAATAGGCCGCCACGTCCTCTCCCGGTACGCCGCCCGGCGAGAAGGAGCGCGTCATCGGCGCCATCACGATACGGTTGGCAAGGGAGAGCGAGCCCAGCTGGAAGGGCTGGAACAGGGCAGCAGCATTGGTCATGGAAACGTCCCGCAAGGAGGATGGGAGGGATGGTGTGACCGGTATCAGATGGCGTGCCCGTAGTCAGGGTCAAGCCACTGTCGCGCACTTTGATGCAGCGCAGCGACCGTGATAGATAATGCGGACAAGGAAAATCCGGGAGTGCACATGAACCGCTTCGAGCGCGATTTCACCGGCGAAGCCAAGCTGGAATATGGGGATGCCGACTTCATGATACTGGAGCCGGGCGCCTATGTGCTGTGCGCGGTGACGGGCGAGAAAATCCCGCTGAACCAGCTGCGCTACTGGAGCTCTGAATTGCAGGAAGCGTTCAAGGACGCGCAGGCGGCCACACAGCGCTGGCTGGAAATCCATTCCGAACCGGGGATGCAGACATGATCGTGCTTCTTGCTGCTGCGCTGGCGGTCGCCAGCGCTGATCGCGCGATTGTGTGTGATGGCGAGCACCGCCAGGGCGGCGTTCTGGTCTGCCGCACGGCGCCCGGTGCCACCGTCATGATCGACGAGGTGGAGACGCGGGCCAATGACGAGGGCTGGGTCATTCTCGGCCATGACAGGGATGCGCCTGAAGAGACGCGGCTGCGCGTACGGATCAACGGGGAATGGGTATTCGACGAGCGCTATGAGGTGGCGGCGGCCGAATACGATATCCAGCGCATTGACGGCCTGCCGCCCGCCATGGTCAGCCCGCCGCCAGACGTGCTGGAGCGCATTCGCGCCGAAGGTGCGCGCAAAGGCCAGGCCCATGCCTCGCGCTGGGATGGCGACGGGTTCATGTCCGGCTTCATCCAGCCCACACAGGGACGGATCTCAAGCCGGTTCGGCGGTCAGCGCATCTATAATGGCGAACCGCGTACACCCCATTACGGGGTGGATATCGCTGCGCCGACGGGCACAGAAGTGCTGGCACCGGCCGGGGGCATTGTCAGGCTGGCCGACAGCGACATGTATTTCGAGGGCGGGCTGATTTTTATCGATCACGGGCAGGGCTTTAACTCGGCCTATCTGCATCTTTCTGAAGTGCTCGTGGCCGAAGGCGATACCGTCGAGCAGGGCCAGCTGATCGGGCGTGTAGGGTCCACGGGGCGGTCCACCGGGCCGCACCTGTGCTGGCGTATCCGCTGGCATGGGCGCAATGTTGACCCGTTCGCCACGCTGGACGTTCAGCCGGCCGCCTTGCGGTAGACATTTTTGGCGAAACGCCGGTGCACCCAGAACCACTGGGCCGGCGTTTCGAGAATACGCGCCTCGATGAAGCGGTTCACCGCTGTCACCATCTCCAGAATGGCCTGCGTCCGGTCAGCTGCCTGCGGGCGCGGCAGGGGTTCATAGACCTTTACCGTGAAGTTCGCGCCGTGGCGGCGCACGACCGACATCGGCACCAGAGGCGCATCATACTTCAGCGCCATGCGCGCCGGGCCCGAAGCGGTCATGGCGGGCAGGCCGAAAAACGGCGCCTCGATCCCGTCATTCATCTTCTGGTCGTTCATAAGCGCCACCGAATGGCCTGTCTGGAGCGCCTTTAGCGCTTCCTTGGCACCTGCCTCGCCCTTGGGCGCGAAAATCTCCACGCCATAGGCCGCGCGCTGGTTGACGATGCGCCGGTCGATCAGCGGATTGTTGGCATGGCGGTAGGTCATCCGGCATTTGGGCATGGCATTGGCCAGTACCGCAGCCAGCACTTCCCAGTTGGCGAAATGCCCGCCAACAAAGACCACCGGATCGCCCTTGGCCGCCAGCTCGTCGATCACGTCGCGCCCTTCAAGGCGGATGCTCTCGCCGGTGGCCTTGAGATCCATGCGGTGCAGGTTGGGAAATTCCCCCAGCAGGCGGCCGATATTGTCCCACATGGCCACCAGAAGCGCGTCGATCTCGCGCGCGCCGGCATCGGGGAAGACCAGCTCCATATTGCGCCGGGCCACCTTGTGCGGGCTCAGGAGCGGGCCCAGGCGGCCGCCCACCGAGGCGCCGAAATCGCTGGCTGCCTCCACGCTCATGGCGCGCACCAGGCTCTGATAGCCGTCCCAGCCCAGCGCCTCGGCGCGCCAGCCCATAGCTTGCAAAATCGACACTATGACGTTCCTGTCCTCGCCATGATCTGTGCCAGACAATCCCTGATCCGGGCCGCGTCGGCAAACACGGCCTGCACAGGATAGCTCAGTACCTGCTCTCGCATGCCGGCGGGCAGGCGCACATGATCCTTCTCGGTGGTGATTAGCTGTGCATTCCAGCTTTCGGCGAGATCGGCCAGACGTTTGAGATCGCCTGTGCTGAAGCGGTGATGATCGGGAAACTGGATGGCGTCGGCCAGATCGCCGCCAGCGGCTTTGAGGCCATCAAAGAATTTCTGCGGACGGCCAATACCGGCAAAGGCCAGCAATCTGCCCTCCGGTACGGGCGCGGACGGTGCCAGCCAGGCGCGGAAAACCGGCTTTTCCAGCTCATCGAGTTGCAGGCGCGCAAGGTCTGGCAGAGCATCGCCGTCAGGCATCATCACGATGACCGCGCCGGCGCGTGCCAGACCAGCACGGACAGGCTCGCGCAATGGCCCCGCCGGGAAGATGGTGCCCGGCCCCCATCCCGCTTCTCCATCGACGACGACAAAGGAGAAGTCCTTGTGCAGGGTGGGGTTCTGATGGCCGTCATCCATGACGATGATGCTGGCGCCTTGCCTGACGGCGAGCTGTGCGCCAGCCGGGCGGTCAGACGAAATGATGGCAGGCGCGGTACGTGCCAGCAGAAGGGGCTCGTCACCCACATCGTCTGCGCCATGGGTCTCGTGATCGACCCGTACCGGGCCTTTCAGCCGTCCGCCCCAGCCGCGCGACAGGGCAAACGGGCTGGCCCCCATGTCTCGCAGCATGGTGAGCAAGGCGGCGCTGACCGGCGTCTTGCCGGTGCCGCCGAGCGTGAGATTGCCCACGCATACCACCGGCACATCTGCCTTGAAGGGCGTGGTGCCGGCGATGCGCGCAGCGCCGGCGGCGGCGTAGGCCCAGCCCAGCGGTGAGAGAAGCGCGCGCGTGACGGCGCCCGATGAGCGTCCGGCCTTGTCGTTCCAGAAGGCGGGCGGGCGCATCAGCGTGTCTCCGCAGGCGTGCCGAGCAGGGAAAGGAGCTTGCCCGTTGTGGTGGCCAGTACATTGCCGGTCAGTGCCGAGAGGGCAGCCTGGCCTGCACTGAGGCTTGCGTCCTCGCCAGCCCAGCTGCGTATGACAGCCCCGGTGAGACCGGCCGTGTCCTGGACGGTGGCGACCGCGCCATGCTGCTCATAGGCGTCATAAATGTCGGAAAAGCTGTCGCGCCACGGCCCTGAAATGACCGCACAGCCCAGTCTCGTAGCCTCTACCGGATTGTGACCGCCAATGCCGGGTTTCAGGCTGCCCGCTATGAGCGCGACGGGGGCCAGCTCGAACCAGAGCGACATCTCGCCCAACGTGTCCGCCAGCCAGACCGGCGCGTCCTGTCCTGGCGCCTCGCGCTTCGATCGGCGCGCGAAGGCTAGCTGGCGCTGGTCCAGCAGCGCGGCAATCGCATCAGCCCGGTCCGGGTGGCGCGGCACGAGTATCAGCAGTGCATCTTCATGTGTGGCCAGCAGGTGCTGGTGGGCGTCCAAAACGATCTCTTCCTCGCCGGCATGGGTGCTTGCCGCGACCCATACGGGACGTCCGTTCACAATCGTGCGTGCAGCGGCCAGCTTGTCGGCCGCCGGCATGGCGGGGAGGATTTCCAGCTTCAGATTGCCCGCAACAGCGAGCTTGCGGTCCAGCAATTGCCCCAGTCCGCGTGCGGTGCGCCCGTCTGCCGGGCTGATCCAGTCAAACAGGCCTACAAGCGTCTTGCCGGATCGCTGCCAGCGTTGCCAGCGGCGCAGGGACGCCGCGTTCATGCGCGCATTGACCAGGGCCAGCCGTGCGCCGGACCGGGATGCCTCGACAATCAGGTTCGGCCAGAGTTCGCTTTCCACGAAAGCGGCCACATCGGGTTTCCAGTGTGCCATGAAGCGGCGCGCGGCTTCCGGGGTGTCTGCGGGGACGTATTGGTGGATCACGCCGGGCGGCGCCTCACGGCCCACAAGGGCAGCAGATGTGACGGTGCCGGAGGTGAGGAGCACATTGAGATCAGGCCGGGCGGCGATCAGCGCACCGGCAAGGGTAAGCGCGACGCGGCTCTCGCCGACACTCGCGCCGTGGATCCAGACAAGGCTGCCTTCGGGCCGGGCCACGGAAGCATGGCCGAGGCGTTCACCCATCCGGCTTTCATCTTCCTTGCCCTTGCGGGCGCGTGAGGACAGCACTGCCGGTGCCAGCGGCGCGGCCAGCCCCGACGCGAACCGGTAAAATGACAGGGCGGGAGGCAGGCGCGTCATGTGCCGCGCGCTCCGGCGGGCGGGGCGGGCTCAACCGGTTCCACGCCGCAGGCCAGGTCAGCCTCGCGGGTCATGTCTATAAGCGTGTTCTCCAGCCAGATACGCGCCGCCTCGCGATCCTCGGCGGTGGGGTTTTCCGGCAGGTGATAGGGCTCGCTCCAGATGATGACACCGCGCGAAAAGGGGAAGGGCAGGACGAACCGGTCCCAGGAGTTGAACACCTTGCGCCAGCGGATCGACCATGTCACCGCAAGCAAGGGCGCGCCGGTGGCTTCGGCAAGGCGCAGCGCGCCGGGTGTCACCCGCATGCGCGGGCCTTTCGGGCCATCAGGCGTGATGGCCATGACACCGCCTTCTTGTATATGGCGGACCATCGCGCGGTAGGCGCTCATCGCGCCCTTGTCATCATGGGTGCCGTCACGGCGGCGCTTGCGCGTCGAACCGCGAATGCCGAGCACCTTGTGATGCGCGGCAGCGCGCGCAATGACATCGCCATCGGCAGAACGCGAAACCAGTATGGCGGGCTGCTGGGTGCGCGGCGGCCAGAGCGCAATGCTCATCAGCAGCCGGCCGTGCCAGAAAGCGCCGATGGCGCCGCCCCCGCGAGCGGCTATCTCGCGCATGGCGTCGCTCCGCCGCACCTCCCAGCGCGTCGTGTGCTGGACGAGGGACATATAGCCGCCCATCAGTGCGCCGAGCGCGATCTGGACGGGTGTAAAGCTCAAGACAGACCTTGCCATGTCCTGTTGCTGGCCAGCGCGCCGCCTCACGTCAAGCATCAAGTGTTGTTGCGTGCCCTGTCCTTAACGCTTAAGTCGGCCCTCCATGAGCGAGAATTTTGACGATCCGGCCGTTCTGGCACGCGCCCGCAGCAGCCTGATGTGGGATGATCACGGCGTGTTGCGCCGGGCATTCCGCAATCACCGCCACGTGGCCGGGCAGATGTGGCGTGGCAATCAGCCCGATCCGGACCGCATTGCCTGGCTCGCCGGGCAGGGATTCAGGACGATACTGAACCTGCGCGGCGTGCAGCCCGGCAAGGCCTATTACGACCTTGAACACTGGGCTGCGAAGAAGCACGGCATCACCGTGATCGATCTCGGCTGGGGATCGCGCGAGGCGCCCTATGTGGAGCGGATCGAGCGCCTGATCGAGGTTTTCAACACCATCGAATACCCTGCCTTCATGCACTGCAAGTCAGGCTCTGACCGGGCCGGAATTGTCGCGGTGCTCTATCTGATCCTGCACGAGGGCTGGACGGTGGAAGCGGCGCTTGCCCACCTCTCGCTGAAATATGGGCATGTCAAGCAGGGCAAGACGGGCATGCTGGATCATTTCTTCCAGCTTTATCTGGACCGGAATGCGAAAGAGCCCATCGATTTCCTGACCTGGGTGAGGACCGAATATGACCGGCAGGCCTGCCATGATGGCTTCATGGCCAGCTGGTGGGGGTCCATCCTCACGGAACGCCTGCTGCGCCGTGAATGATACCGGTGGCCAAGGCCACGGGATATTAACCTTTCCCATGGCAGTATTGCTCTCCATTGGGAGGGCATATGGGCCGTCACCACATATCACTGAGCCCTGATCGCTCGATTGTGATTGTCGCCGTTTCCGGTGCGCGTGACACCTCAACCTACGCGCAAGGCACGCCGGACTTCCTCATGCGCTATCTCGCCCAGCCTGCCCGCAAAGTGCTGTTTGATGCGAGGCTTGCCCGCGCCGCAATGGAAAGCGGCACGGCTATCGAGCTGGCCGAGGCGTGCGGACAGGAGATGCCCGCGAGCCGCGTTGCCATCGTCGCGCGCGAGATGGACTGCGCCTATGCCCGCATCTGGCGCCGGGCGCTGGCCTCAACAGGCCACGAGGTGTTCGTGTTCGAGCATGTCGGCGCGGCGGAGGCCTGGCTTCGTTCGGAAGCCGACGAGGACACGCTCTACGTCGCCTGAGCCTCTTGCCCGTCGCGGAACTGGATGCGGCACAATTGCGCATAAAGCCCGTCGTTTGCGACAAGTTCGTCATGGCGGCCTTCCTCCACGACCCGGCCCTGGTCCATCACATAGATCCAGTCCGCATTGCGCACGGTGAACAGCCGGTGGGCGATGACCAGCGTGGTGCGCCCGGCGCTCAGGCGTTCCAGGGCGGCCTGCACGCGTTCCTCCGACCGGGCATCGAGCGCCGAAGTGGCCTCATCCAGAAGCAGTATCGGCGCATCCTTCAGGAGCGCGCGGGCAATGGCGATACGCTGGCGCTGACCACCGGACAGGAGATTGCCGCGTGGCCCGGCGCGGAATTCATATCCGCCCGGCAGGCTCATGATGAAGTCGTGCGCGTCGGCGGCCCTTGCTGCGGCCTCAATAGCCTCCGGACCGGCATCAAGCGCGCCAAAACCGATATTGGCGGCAATCGTATCGTCAAACAGGGTGGTGTCCTGACTGACAAGGGCCAGCGAGCCGCGCACGCTGGCGAGCGTCGCCCGGGCGATGTCCTGTCCGTCGATCTCTACTTGGCCAGATTGCGGATCAAACAGGCGCGCAATGAGGTTCAGCACGCTGGTCTTGCCCGAGCCCGACGCCCCGACCAGCGCCACCGTCTTTCCGGCAGGCACGTTAAGCGTCACCCCGTTCAGCGCGGGTGCCTCGGGTCCGTAGGCGAAATGCACGTCCTTGAGGGCCAGAGCGCCGCCCTTGAGCTTTAGCGGCTTTGCGCCCGAACGTTCCACAAGGCGCGGGTCTTCATCCAGCAGGTTGAAGACGCGCTCCAGCACGCCCATGCCTTCCTGTATCGCACCGGCCAGCGAGCCGAGCGCGCGCAAGGCGGGACTGACGATGAGAAGCGCCGCGATCACGCCGAGAAAGCGCCCGACATCGCTGTCGCCTGAGGCCATGCGCCAACCTGCCACGGCGAATATTCCGGCCAGTGCCACGCCGCCGGCCACTTCCATGAGCGGCTCGATCTTGGAGCGGTCGCGTACCATGGCCTGCAAGAGCTGGAAGCGTTCCTGAAAGGCGGTACGCGAGCGGTTGCGCGCATAGTTCTCCAGCGAAAACGTCTTGATAAGCCGCGATCCGCTCAGGGTTTCCTCCAGAAAGCTCGTCACATTGCCCATCTGGCTCATCACGTTGAGAGAACGCTTGCGGATGATCGCCCCGATGCGCAATACCGGCGCGCCGGCCAGTGGCAGGATCAGCAGCAGCAAAAGGGCGAGCACCCAGTCCAACCAGATCATTACGGCCACCCCGCCTACAACCTGCAAGCTGTCGCGGGTGAGGTTGTTGGCGGCGCGCACCAGGCTTTCGCGCAAGGTGGTGATGTCATTGGTGAAACGCGAGACAAGCGAGCCAGGGCCTTCGCCCTGCAGGCGGGCGAAATCGGCCTCCATCAGGCGGGCATACATGGCCGTCTGCAGATCGCGCATCACGCCGAGCGCCAGCCGGTTGGTGGTCAGGGTCTGCCAGTAGAGGCTGAGGCTGCGGACCAGTACCAGCGGCAGGACGATGGCCGGGGCCAGCCATATGACGCGCGCATCGCGCAGTTCCATAAGCGCGGTCATTTCGCGCACGACCAGCGCATATCCGCTGACGGAGGCCGCGGTTATCGCTGACAGCAGCAGGCCCAGTGCGAGCAGGGGCCAGCGCGGCGCGATCCAGCCGGAAAACAGCCGCGTGGCGAGCGCGAGCGTTCCGGCCGATTGCGGGCCGGACCGTGCCGGAAGGGCGGGATCACTCAGCGCTTCAATCCTCTAGCCCTGCGGCCCGCCATTGGCGGGGTCCAGCAGCTTGTGGGCGTGGATGATGAAAAAGCGCATATGCGCGTTGTCCACGGTGCGCTGGGCGGCGGATTTCCACGCCATACGGGCGCTTTCATAGTCCGGGAACGCGCCGACAAACTCGACCGCACCGAGATCCTTGAATTCATGGACATCGGGGCGAACCTCGGTCAGCTCGCCGCCGATCACGAGATGGAGAAGCTGCTGGCTCATGGTGATTCCTTTATCGGTCCGGCAAGCTGCTGCAATAGCAAAGCATGAAGCGCCGGGCCAGCGGCGATGGGCGCTGGCTGGCGGTGTTCCGCGCCAGCATAGCGCAGGCTCGTGCCTTCGGGGGAGGAGAGGCGTCCGCCAGCCTCCGTCACGATGAGATCGCCTGCGGCCAGATCCCAGTCATTCTTGGGCCGTACCGCCACCAGCCCGTCAGCATCGGCGCTGGCCGTAAGGGCGAGCCTCAGCGCGACCGAATTGATGTGAATGGTCTCAGCCCCGATGGCCCGCAGATCGCCCAGCCGCCCGGCATCGCCGAGCAGCTTTGCTCCGGCGATCGCCGCCTGAGCGGAGACTTGCAGGCGCTCACCATTGCGCCGGGAGCCGCCGCCCCGTACGCCCGTGTAGAGCTCACCGCGGGCCGGGGCGCAGATGGCGGCGGCCACCGGCTGGCCGTTCTCCACCATGGCCAGCGAGATACAGAAATCGGTGCGGCCCTTGATGAAGGCGCGGGTACCGTCAATCGGATCGACGACGAAGATGCGGCCAGATGAGCCGGGTTCTGCCCGGCTTTCCTCTGACAGCCAGCCATAATCGGGCCGTGCGTTAAGCAGCGTGTCTTTCAGGAAGGCATCGGCGGCGATGTCTGCCGCGCTGACCGGATCGCCGGGGCGCTTTTCCCAGTGTTTCAGGCGCGCGCCTTCGCCGAAATAATCCATGACGAGGTGGCCAGCGTCTCGCGCTGCCCCGGCCAGAAGATCGAGATCAGCGCTAGCGTCCGCCAACGGAAAGCGCATCCACCAGCACGCTCGGCGCATTGATCCGGCCGGAAAACTCCAGGTCATTGCCGGGCTGCAGCCGGGCGAAAATGTCCAGCATGTTGCCCGCGACCGTGCTCTCGCTGATCGCGCCGGTGATCTTGCCGTTCTCGATGCGGTGGCCTGCCACCCCGACCGACCAGTCGCCGGTGTTGGAATTGAGCGAGGCGCCGAACATCTCGGTCACCAACAGGCCATTACCCGCATCCGCGATGAGTTCGGCGCGCGAGCGTTCGCCCGGCACCAGATGCAGATTGGAGACGCTGACCCCCGGAGGACCGCCCGGATCGGCGCTGGCATGGCCGGTCAGGGGCAGGCCCAGCTGGCGGGCGCTGGCGGCGTTCAGGAGCCAGCCTGTCAGCACCCCATCCTCAATGATGGCGCGGGGGCGGGTGGCGACACCCTCGCCGTCAAAGGCGCGGCTGCCATGGCCCCAGGGCTTTAGCGGATCCTCGATAATGTCGATGCCTTCGGCGAAAATGCGCTGGCCATTCCTGTCACGCAGGAAGGAGGTGCCGCGCGCGATGGCAGGCCCGGAGATGGCGCCCAGCAGAGCGCCGAGAAAGCTGGTCGCCACGCGCTCGTCGAAGACGACCGGCATCTTGCCGGATTTCATCTTTTCCGCGCCGAGGCGGGCGACCGCGCGCTCGCCTGCCGACCGGCCGAGCTCGTCGGCGCCGCGCAGGGCGGCGCGCTGGCGCATGGAATGCTGATCGTAATCGCGCTCCATCAGCTCGCCCGATTTTGCGATGGCCGCGATCCCGCGCGAGGCCATGGAGCCGCGCTTTGCGCCAACAAATCCGGTGGAGGTGAGCATGACGGCGGCGCTGGCAGAGAGGCTCGCGCCGGAGCTGGCGACCATGGCCACCCCGTCGACGGCGCGGCCGGCGGCCTCCATCTCCAGGGCTTCGGCTTCCAGCTTTGCCGCGTCCCAGTCCATGTCCTCATAGAGGTCGATATGGGGGATGGTGCGGGCAAGCTGGTCAGGCTCGACAAGGCCGCAATACGGGTCTTCCGGGGCGACACGTGCCATCGCGATGGCGCGCTCCACCGCAAGGCCCGCGCCCTCGTCGGTCAGATCGGAAAAGCTGGTGCCGGCCATGCGTTTGCCAATGAAGACACGCAGGCCTGCGCTGCGTCCTTCAGAACGCTCCACATCCTCCAGCGCGCCTTCACGCACCGAGACTTCAAGCGAGCGGGCCTCGCCAAGGATTACCTCGGCGGCATCCGCGCCGGCGGCCATGGCCCGTTTGAGCAGGCTTTCCGCCAGTGGCAGCAGGGTTTCGGTGCTCGGCCCGCTGGCGGGCGATGCGCTGGTGTTTCGGGCTTTATCGGTCATGTCACCGGCTATAGCGGTGTGCTGCGCGCCGGGCAATCACCCGTCCCGCAATCAGGTCAGTGCGTACCAGAGAATGGCAATGCCGCCCGCCAGGTAGACGAGGAGCGAGATGAGTGCGCCGCCGAACCGGCCAACGCTGACACCTGAGCTGCCCGTCAGGCCGAAGGCGTGCAGCACGCGCGCGAGCGTCAGCGCGATGCCCAGAGCGTGCAGGACATAGATATTGGCATCAAGAAGCGCCAGCGTGAGCAGGCCGATCAGCATGCCCGGCACCCACTCGGTAGCGTTGGCATGCACGCGGATGCGCCGCGCCAGCGATTCATCGCCGCCATCGCCGAACCCCACCTTGCTGGCCCGGCGCCCGGAAATCACATTCCACGCCAGAACGAGCAGAATGAGCAGATTGATGCCGATATAGAGACCGGCTACGGCCACTGGTGTCATGGTGATTGTCCTCCCGCGAGGCTGATTTTGGCTCAGCCTTTCAAGCGCACTATCATGTGCACCGCGCCGGCGTGCAATCAGCTTTCAGGCGATGGCTGGCAGGTGAGGGCGGTCTCTGCGACGAAGCGGCTGAGCGCGCCCTGGACGCTGGAATTGAGCCCGGCGGCCTCCATGCGCGCGCGGACAGGCTCGCCGGTCATGGAGTCGATCAGGATCGAATAGGCCACAGCGTCAAAGCGGCGCGCGGCGCGCTCAGACAGGCAGGTGCAGGCTTCATCGCCATAGCCGAGCCGTTCAGTGCACACCGCAATGAAGCGGGCCTGTTCAGCTCCGTCCGGCGGTGTGCGCGGGCCAGGCGAGCAGGCGGCAAGCACAACAGCGGCGGGAAGCAGGGCTAGTGCACGCATCACGCGTCTTCCTCCGGTGGCAGGCTGGCCGCCTTGCGGATCGCATCTGCCAGTACCTCCGGCGCCTCGGCCCCGGAGACGGCGAATGCGCCGTTGAAGATGAAGCAGGGAACACCCGCCACGCCCAGCGAGCGGTAGAAGCGCTCCTCGCGCTCCAGCACGTCCTTGTCGCGATGGGTGGTCAGCAGCTCTGCGACCAGATTGGCATCAAGGCCGATGGCTTCGGCAATCGCCGTCAGTTCTGAGGCCGCGCCGATATCGCGCCGCTCCTCGAAATAGGCCTTGAACAGGCCTTCAGCGGCGTCTGCTCCCTTGCCCTGGCCTTGCGCCCAGCGGATCAGCCGGTGGGCGTCGGTCGTGTTGGGCCGCATGGGGATTTCGTCGAAATTGAAGACGATGCCCGCTTCCGGTCCGGCGGCTTCGAGATGTTCGCGCATGGCCTTGAAGCGGCCGGAATCATCGCCGCCGAAACGCTTCTTCACATAGTCCTGATAGGGCAGGCCGGCTTTGGGGATCGAGGCATCAAGCTGGAACGGGCGTAGCACGGTCTCCACCGGAATGTCCGGCACAAGGTTCTGCGCCGCCATCCAGTAGCGATGGCCAAGCCAGCACCACGGGCAGACCGGATCGAGGACAAGATCGACGTGAACTTCGCTCATGGGCCGCAAACTAGGCGTTGCGGGCCATCGGGCCTAGCCCCGAAATGCGGTGATCAGGCGCTCTAGGCTGTCACATCCAGCAGCGCGGCCACCATGTCGTCTGCCGCTCTGACAATGGCGCCGGAGGCGGCGGCGAGGTTCTGTGCCTGGATCATGTCCACGGCCGCTGCGGCGTAGTCTGGCGAAGGAGTAGCGCGCCCGCCGGGTGCGGGGTGTTGGGGGGAAGGGCCGGCAGGCGCGCCTGGAGTGGTGACCGCGCGGGAGGGGCGGTCGGGGATGGTCAGGTCACGAACGCCGGACACCCGGTCTGCCGCGCGGTTCATCAGAGCCGTGGCAGAGGCAAAGCCAGAAACACCGGATGCGAAGGCAGCGTTCATGAAAGGAGGATGCGCGTGTGCTGTCCGCAAATCCATCGAAACCCGTAATAATCGTAAACGCCATACTAATGGCGGGGCGTCACGCCGTGATGCCTTCTAATCGCCGCCTCCATGCGCTATATGCCGTCTTCGATATCCATTGCCACCGGCCTTGAACCGGCGGGAAAGGAAAAGAGAGATGACGACCCTGCTCGATGCGCGCCCTGCAGGGGGGCCGCGCGACACGCTTTCTGCCAGCCCGGTTGCCGACGGTGCGCGCGTTGACGCGCTGATGGCCGAGTTCGGCCTCACCGGCGAGTTTCTGGGGCTTGGCGGTAATCCGCAAGATCACCGTGTTGTGGCGGCCATGTCCGGCGGCGTGGATTCATCCGTTGTCGGGGCGATCCTGCACCGGGCCGGCTATCAGGTCGTCGGCATGACGCTGCAGCTTTACGATCACGGCGCGGCCATCCACCGCAAGGGCGCGTGCTGCGCCGGGCAGGACATTCATGATGCCCGCCGCGTGGCCGAAGCCATGGGCTTTGCCCATTACGTGCTCGACTATGAAAGCCGGTTTAAGCAAGCGGTGATGGAAGATTTCGCCGATACCTATCTGGCCGGTTCCACGCCCATTCCCTGCGTGCGCTGCAACCAGTCGGTGAAGTTTGCCGATCTGCTGGCCACGGCGCAGCAACTGGGCGCGGCGGCTCTGGTGACGGGGCATTATATCCGCCGCGAGGAAGGTGCAGGCGGGCCGGTGCTGCTGCGTGCCGAAGATCATGGCAAGGACCAGTCCTACTTCCTGTTCGCGACCACGCGCGAGCAGCTGGATTACTTACGCTTCCCGCTTGGCCATCTAACCAAGGACCAGACGCGCGAACTGGCGCTGGCGCTCGGCCTCATAGTGGCGGCCAAGCCCGACAGCCAGGATATCTGTTTTGTGCCCGATGGCGATTACGCCAGCGTGGTCAAGCGTCTGCGCCCGGATGCCGCCCGGCCGGGCGAGATTGTTCACACCGATGGCCGGGTGCTGGGCCGCCATGACGGCGTGATCCACTACACGGTAGGCCAGCGCCGGGGGCTTGGCGTTGCCACCGGCGAGCCGCTCTATGTGATCCGGCTGGATGCTGCGAGCGCGCAGGTCATTGTCGGCCCGCGCGAAGCGCTGGCCGTGCGCACCATCCAGCTTGCCGATGTGAACTGGATTGGGGATGGCGCGCTGGCCGATGCTGACGGGATGGAGATCGCGGTGAAAGTGCGCTCCACGCGCCCGCCCAGCCCGGCCACTTTGCATGTGAGTGCAGACGGCGCAGTCAGCGTCACGCTGGCAGCGGGTGAGGAAGGTGTGGCCCCCGGTCAGGCGTGTGTCTTCTACAGCGTGGACGAGGACTCGCGCGTGCTCGGCGGGGGCTGGATTCGCGCCACCCGGTCTGAAGTGCAAGCCGCATGAGCGCAGACGCCTATTTCGAGCGGCTGGATCGGGAGAAGGCCATTGCGCCTCTGGCCCGGCAGCTGCGTGAATGGGTCAGGGCGCGCGCGCCGCATCTGAGCGAAATAATGAAGTGGGGCTATCCCTGGTATCAGGGCGGGGCGCTGGTATGCGCGATCGTGCCTCACAAGGCGCACATCAATCTGCAGTTCAGCCGGGGCGCGGAGCTGGCCGCCCATGTGCGCGTGGAAGGCAGTGGCAAGGCCATGCGCCATGTGAAGATTTACGGGGCCGATGATCTTGATGACGGGCTGGCGGCGATACTGGCAGACGCGCTGGCGCTGGACCGCACCTGACATTGCACCTGCGAAAAGCCTTGACGCGGCGCGGCGCGGGGCCTTCACATGCGCGCCAGTTTTCAAAACGCATACCCCTTTCATCCTGACACAGGAGAGACAATCATGAGCGCAGACGATCCCATCGTCATTGTGGGCATGGCGCGCACCCCAATGGGCGGGCTTCTGGGCGATCTGGCGGCGGTTGCCGCGCCCGAGCTTGGCTCCATCGCCATCAAGGCGGCTCTGGCCGAAGCCGGCGTGGCCGGCGACGACGTGAACATGGTCTTCATGGGCAATGTGCTGAGCGCCGGTCAGGGCCAGGCCCCGGCCCGCCAGGCCGCCATCAAGGCGGGCCTGCCGAAATCCGCGCAGGCGACCACGCTTAACAAGGTGTGCGGTTCGGGCATGCAGGCGGCGATCTATGGCCGCGCGATGATCGCGTCGGGCGAAGCCGATGTAATCGTGGCGGGCGGCATGGAGTCCATGACCAACGCGCCGCACCTTCTGCCCACCCATCGCGGTGGCTTCAAATACGGCCATGACACGCTGAAAGACCATATGGCGCTCGATGGCCTCGAAGATGCCTATGAGCACAAGGCGATGGGCGTCTATGCCGATATGGTGGCCCAGGAATACCAGTTCACCCGCGAAGACCAGGACGCCTACGCCATCGAGACGCTCTCGCGCGCCAAGAAGGCGACCGAGGAAGGCGCTTTCAAGCGCGAGATTGCCCCCGTCACCATCTCCACCCGCAAGGGCGATGTGACGGTCGAGCATGACGAGCTGCCCGGCAAGGCACGCCCTGAGAAAATCCCGGAGCTGCGCGCGGCCTTCACCAAGGACGGCACGGTGACAGCGGCCAACGCCTCGGCCATCTCCGATGGCGCGGCCGCGCTGGTGATGATGCGCCTGTCTGAAGCTGAACGCCGGGGCCTCAAGCCGATTGCGAAAATCGTGGCCACAGCGGCCCACGCGCATGAGCCGGCCTATTTCATGACCGCGCCGGTGCCGGCCATGCGCAAGGTGATGGAGCGTGCGGGCTGGTCCACCAAGGATGTGGACCTGTTCGAGATCAATGAGGCGTTTGCCAGCGTGCCGATGATCGCGATGAAGGACTTGAGCCTCTCACACGATGTCATCAACGTGCATGGCGGCGCATGCGCGCTCGGCCACCCGATTGGGGCATCCGGCGCACGCATCCTCGTCACGCTGCTCTCGGCGCTGGGAAAGCACGATCAGAAGCGCGGCGTCGCATCGCTCTGCATCGGTGGCGGCGAAGCCACGGCGATGGCCGTGGAGCGGTTTTAACGAATTCAGGCCCTCGTCCTTCGAGACGGCTTCTTGCGAAGCCCCTCAGGATGAGGGCCTGATTGGTTTTCTCCTCATGCTTCGGCCACGTGGTGCTCGAAGCACGAGGGAAAATGAAGGAGCTCCCCATGTCCCAGATCGCCAAACGCCTTGCAGAGCTCGGCATCACCCTGCCGCAGGCCGTCGCGCCGGTGGCCAATTACGTGCCTTTCGTGCGCTCGGGCGATCTGGTGTTCGTGTCCGGGCAGGTCTCCATCGGGCCGGACGGGCTGGTGAAGGGCACGCTCGGCAAGGATATGGACGTGGCGGCAGGGCAGGCCGCTGCACGCCTGTGCGGGCTCAACCTCGTCGCCCAGTTTGCCGCTGCCTGTGAGGGTGATCTGGACCGGGTAAAGCGCGTGGTGCGCCTTGGCGGTTTCGTCGCCGCAGACCCCGCCTTCACCGACATTCCCAAAGTCATCAATGGCTGTTCAGACCTGATGGTGGAGGTGTTCGGCGATGCGGGCCGTCACGCCCGCTCCGCCGTCGCCTGTCCAGTCCTGCCGCTCGGCGCGGCGGTCGAGGTCGATGCGGTGATTGAGCTGGTTTGACGCTGTGGGCCTCTATCCTTGTCATCACCCGCGCATGCGGGGGACCCAGAGCCAATAGGCTTTTCCGCCGGGGTCCCGGCCTCCGAGCCGGGATCCATGGTAGCCTGTAACGGTTGAAAGTATGGATCCCGGGTCAAGCCCGGGAACCCGGTTGAGGGCCACAGCACATTCCCCTTACCCTGAGGAGCGCGTAAGCGCGTCTCTAAGGGCGAGGGGAAATCCCTAAACCGCCCCCAGCGTCTCCACAAAGCGTGCTGCTTCGCCAACCGAGGGCGTGACCAGCTCGTCATCGCGCATCACGACCTTGCCGCGCACGATGGTGGCCATCGGCCAGCCGGTTACGGTATCGCCGGCAAAGGGTGACCAGCCACAGCGCGAGGCGAGCCAGTTTTCCTTGATCTCGCGCACTGCGTGCAGATCGACCAGCGTCAGATCGGCGTCATAGCCGGCCGCGATGCGGCCCTTGTTGGCGAGCCCGAACACGCGCTGCGGCCCGTGGCTGGTCAGGTCGACAAAGCGCTCCAGCGTCAGCTTTCCCTTGTTTACGTGATCGAGCATGAGGGGCACCAGCGTCTGCACGCCCGGCATGCCCGACGGCGAGGCCGGGTAGGGCTTGGATTTTTCTTCCACCGTATGGGGCGCATGGTCGGAGCCCAGAATATCGGCAATGCCCTGATCGACGCCGCGCCACAGGCCTTCGCGATGTTTCGCATTGCGGATGGGCGGGTTCATCTGGGCGTAGGCGCCGAGGCGCTCATAGCATTCCGGCGCAGCCAGGGTCAGGTGCTGGGGCGTCACCTCCACGCTGGCAATATCCTTGTGGTGCTGGAGATAGTCGATCTCGTCAGCGGTCGAGATGTGGAGCACATGGATGCGCTTGCCCGCCGCGCGGGCAAGGCGGACCAGGCGCTGCGTGCTCTGCATGGCGGCGATGTCGTCACGCACCTCCACATGGCTCGTCCAGTCGCCATGACGCGCAAGCGCGCGCCGGTCCGCCAGGCGGAACTCGTCTTCTGAATGGAAGGCGGCGCGCCGCTCAATCACGTTCAGCACTGCGGCCACGCCCTCATCGGTATCGACCAGCAGATCGCCGGTTGACGCGCCCATGAAGACTTTCACGCCGCAGCATCCGGCCATCAGCTCCATCTCCCGCAGGAGGTGGACGTTTTCCTTGGTGGCCCCGGCATAGAAGGCAAAATCGGTGTGCATGCGGTGATGGCCGCGCTTCACCTTGTCGGCCATCAGCTCCGGCGTGGTGGTCGCCGGATTGGTATTGGGCATTTCAAAGACGCACACCACACCGCCCAGCGCCGCCGCCCGGCTGCCGGTCTCCAGATCCTCTTTCCACTCAAGGCCCGGTTCGCGGAAATGCACCTGGGTGTCGATCACGCCCGGCAGGACATGCAGGCCCTTGGCATCGATCACCTCGCCTGCGCTGGCGGCGGAGAGATCGCCCATGGCGGCAAAGCGGCCATTGCGTATGCCGACATCGGCCTTGATCCGCCCGGAATGGCTGACAATCGTGCCGCCCTTTATGAGGGTGTCGAATGTTTCGCTCATGGCGTTGTCTCCGCTTTGATCAGATTGTCTGCCGCTGCCAGAACGGGTGCAAGCTCCAGATCGGCCAGCAGGCTGGTGCGCGAACTCTTCACCTTGTCGCGCGTGCGCTCATCGACCTGTTCCCCGGCCCTCACCGAGGCCGTGCGCCGGCCCCACGGACCATAAACGCGTTCATCGGTAGGGCCAAAAAGACCTAGCGTGGGGGCTCCTGCGGCCGCCGCCATATGCATCAGCCCGCTATCATTGCCGACGAACAGGGCCGCGCGCGACAGGCAGGCGCCGGTTTCAAGCAGGTCCAGCTGGCCGGTGAAATCATGCGTCCGCCCGCGGTCCAGCCGGGCCGTGACGGCGCGCGCGGTGGCTTCATCGCCCGGCCCGCCGAAAATCGCCACATGCGCTCCGGCCAGTGCGCCCCCCGTCCCGGTCAGGGCCAGAGCCAGCGCAGCAAACCGCTCCGGCGCCCATTCCTTGAAACGGGCAGCCGCCGCCGGGGCGAGCGCCAGAACCGGCGCATCGGGCATCAGTGCGCGAGCACGCGCGCGCGCCAGATCATCCAGCCACAGAACAGGTGAGGGCGGGGGCGTTATGCCGAGAAAGGCGGCGGCTTCCTCTACGCGGTGCACCGGTGTGCCATCGCCCGGCCAGTTGCGTTTCACATGCCGCCTGCCTGCCAGCAGGAACCAGCTCGTCGCGCTTTCGCGCAGATCGATCACCATGTCCCAGCGATGCGTGACAGTGTTGCGCCACAGATCAAACCAGTGGCCGCCGCCCTTCTGCTTGGTCATCACGATCACGCGTTCCAGCCCCGGCACGGCGCGGAAAAGTGGCGCAGCCAGCGGCCCGCAGGCAATCGTCACACGCGGATCGGGGTAAGAGCCGAGCACATGGTCCAGCAGTCCGCTGGAGAGGATCGCGTCGCCAATGCGCGTTGCGGTGATGAACAGGATTCGCGTCATGGCGCGTGGCTTAGCGCAGAGCGGGCCTGCCCGCCAGATCAAGCCGCCGCGTCGGCTTAGCGCTGCAGCAGGTCGAGCGCGCTGGTGTAGAGCTTCTGGATCGAACCGACGAGCGACACGGCCCATTTGATCACAAAGGGTGCCGGTATCTCGCCGGTGCGGCCGATGGCGGGAATTTCCTGCTGGTAGATGCGCGCCATGCTGGCAACAGCGACCTCGAAATGCGCGTAGAAGGCGTGGATGGCCCGCCGGTCATCATTGGACAGCGTGTTCAGATTCTCCCGGTAGCGGTCATAAATACCCTTGCCGAAATAGCTCTGGAAATCATGAAAATAGCTGCCAACCTGGCTGATATAGCTGGCGAAGCCGGAAATCAGGGTCACTACCGCTTTGGCGGTGCGTTCATTGTCGCCTGCGGCCTGCGCATCCTCGACAGCCTGCAAGGCCTTTTGTGCCCAATCCATGAAGCTGAGCGAATATTCCACCAGATTGCTGGTGAAAGAGAGCTTCTGTTCGAGGTCGAACAGAATGTCGGGACAGACCGCCTCGATCTTGCGAAGCAGGGTGGTGCTGGCGCGCACGCTCGCCCAGTCGCGGAACTTCTTCATGATGGCGATGGCTGAGCCGAGGCTGTCTGTGCCGACGCCTGCCAGATAGTCGCCATGCTTGAGCTGGTGCGTGAGAATGTCTGGCTGGCCGGGGTCAAACCGGACCGGCTGCCGGTATGGCAGTGCTGTCAATACATCCTGAAAACTGGCCTTCGCTCCGCGCAGGCGGTTCTTGCCCCGTCCAAACATTGCCCCCTCCCTCCAATGCCGGAGCAGGATGATTACCGATAACCGGGCGGGGCACAAATGACAGGCCAGTGACGCCCTTGCGCTTTAGCGCGGCAGGGTTACATCCAAGCCATGTCAGACGCCTCTTTCCTCACCCGCCTTGCCCACCGTGCCGTGATCCATATTACGGGTGCGGATGCGCGCGATTTCCTGCAGCGTGTCGTCACAAACGGTCCGCAGGGTGTTGTGCCCGGCAGGGCCGCCGCGTCTGCATTGCTGACCCCGCAAGGCAAGGTGCTGGCCGATCTCATCTTCATCGATGACGGCGAGGGCGGGCTGTTTGTCGATGTGCCGCAAAGCGAGGCGGAAAGCCTCTTGAAGCGCTTCACGCTCTACCGGTTGCGGGCAAAGGCCGCGCTGGCCCTGCGCGATGATCTCGCCGTGGCTGCTGCACGCGGTGACGGCGTTGCAGCGCTGGAGGCGGCCGCGCTTGCTGCGGCGCCCGATCCGCGCGGGCCGGGGCTGGGCATTCGCGCAATCATGCCTGCCAGCGCCGATGTCAGCGATGACGTGAAGGATTATCTGGCGGCGAAGGCGGCAGCCTTCATTACCGAAATGCCGCTGGATTATGGTCCGGCGGAGGTGTTCTCCACCGATGCCAATCACGATCTTCTGCACATGATCGATTACCGCAAAGGCTGCTTTGTCGGGCAGGAGGTGGCGAGCCGCATGCACCGCAAGGGCGGCGTCAGGAAACGCACGGTCTATCTGACCGGCGACGGCGCGTTCGGCAGCGGCCTTGGCGTGTCGGCGGGCGATACGCCGCTGGGTGAGGTATTGTCCGGCGGGCCGGGCTTCGCGCTGGCGCTGGTCCGGGTGGACCGGCTGGAGGCGGCAGACGGGCCGGTGACGGTGGACGGCAGGCCGGTGACGGTTCGTATCCCCGGATTGACGGCTTAATTCCACGAAGGGTGTTGCAAGTGGGCGCGCAGCAGGCGCATGCTTCGTGCCGCAGTGCAGCAACTTCAGTTCGAAGGCCCGTTCCTCCCGTGAGCACCCATCCTTTCCGTGCCCTTCTCGTCGAAAATGTCCACCCTGATGCCGACAGCGCGCTGACCGGTCATGGCCCGGTGGACATCACCCGCATGACCGGTTCGCCGGCGCCTGCCGATCTCAAGGATGCGCTGAAAGGCCATTCGGTGCTCGGCATCCGTTCGCGTACGCATATCGATGCGGGCATTCTCGACGCGGCGCCGGACCTTCAGGCTGTGGGGTGCTTCTGCATCGGGACCAACCAGGTGGACCTCGCAGAGGCTGCCCGCCGCGGCATTCCGGTCTTCAATGCGCCCTTTGCCAATACGCGTTCGGTAGCCGAGCTGACGCTCGCCTCCATCATCATGCTGATGCGCCGCGTACCGGAAAAAATGTTTTCCATCCATGAGGGCGGCTGGCTGAAAACGGCGGAAGGTTCCAACGAGGTGCGCAAGAAGAAGCTCGGTATTGTCGGTTACGGCAATATCGGCACCCAGTTGTCAGTTCTGGCCTCGGCGCTGGGCATGCATGTCTATTTCTACGACGTGGAGCCGAAGCTGGCGCACGGCAATGCCCGGCCGATGGAGAGCCTGGAGGCGCTGCTGGCCGAGTGTGATGTGGTCACGCTGCATGTGCCGTCCAGCCCGCAGACCCGCAATCTGATGAATGCGCAGCGTATCCGTGCCATGAAGCCGGGCAGCTTCCTGATCAACCAGGCGCGCGGCGATCTGGTGGATATCGATGCGCTCGCCGCCGCGCTTGAGAGCGGGCATATAGCGGGCGCGGCGGTTGACGTTTTCCCGGTGGAGCCCAGTGCCAAGGGGGACCGTTTTGAATCGCCCTTGCAGCGGTTCAAAAACGTCATCCTGACACCGCATATCGGTGGTTCCACGCTGGAGGCGCAGGCCGCTATCGGGCAGGACAGCGCCATCAAGCTCGCGAAATATCTCTATCTGGGCTCTACCGGCCATGCGGTGAATTTCCCGCAGGTCGAGCCGGGGCCGATCAAGCCGGGCCGCACCCGTGTGGCCGTGCCGCATATCAATGCGCCGGGTTTCCTGCGCCGTCTCAATGATGCAGCCGAAAAGGCGGGCGCGAATGTGGCCGCCCAGTTCCTTCAGACCGATGCCGAGATCGGCTATGCGCTTGCGGACCTTGAAGGCGACCTGCCGGCAGATTTTCTGGACCGGATACGGGCGCTGGACGGCACGATACGCGCGCGCCTGCTTCCCGGCCCGGCGGCGGGCTAGCGGTAGTGGTGGCGAGCGGGATGGTTGCGGACGTCACGGTCCTGATCGTTGCCTATGAGAGCGCGCAGCACTGGGAAAGGCTCAAAGCCGCCCTTGCCATTCAAACCGTGCGGCCGGCGCGTATTCTTGTGCTGGAAAACGGCTCGCCGACACACAAGCTGACGCCGGGCGACGTGCCGGACGGGATCGAGCTGGTCACGTCCGACACCAATCTGGGCTTTGCGGGCGGCAATAACCGGCTTGCGGCGATGGCCGATACGCGCTGGCTGGTCCTGCTCAATCCCGATGCCTTCCCCGCGCCGGACTGGCTGGAACAGCTGATGGCGGCGGCGGAACGTTATCGTCACGCCAGCCTGTTTGGCTCCACCCAGCGCGCAGCAGGGCATGACAGCGTGCTCGATGGTGCGGGCGATGTCTGGCACATTGCCGGCATCCCCTATCGCGGAGCCTATGGCCGCGAGATGGCCTCCCCGGCCGATGGCGAGATATTCGCGCCGTGTGCTGCCGCCATGATGATCCGCCGCGATGTGTTCGAGGACCTTAGCGGGTTTGATGAGGACTATTTCTGCTATGTGGAGGACGTGGACCTGGGCGCGCGTGCGCGCCTTGCCGGACACACCGCCATCCATGTGCAGGCGGCGATAGTCGATCATGTCGGCTACGGGTCCAGCGGGCGGCGCTCGGTGTTTGCGACGTATCATGGCACGCGCAACCGGTTGTGGACCTGGCTGAAAATCATGCCCTTCCCGCTGCTGGTGCTGACCGCGCCGCTGCACGCGGCGATGACGCTGGCGCTATGGGCGTCGGCTGCCCGGTTCGGGCATTTCACCTTGTTCGGCAGCGCGCTGAAAGATGCGTTCAAGGGCCTGCCGGGCCTATGGGCCAAGCGGCGGGAGGTCCAGTCTGCCCGAAAGGTCACGGCAGCCGATTTTGCCCGCATGATGGCCTATAGCCCGCTTGACCTTCTGACCCGGCGGCCTCTGGTCAGGCCGGTTGACGCCCGCGCACGACAAACGCGCCATTGAGATAGCCGGTCTCTGTCTTGCCATAGAGGAAGGGTGATCCGTCCGGGCAGGTGACGTCGCCACCTGCCGCCAGAACGACGGCATGACCGGCCGCCGTATCCCATTCCATGGTGGGTCCAAAGCGCGGATAGAGGTCGGCGCTGCCCTCCGCGACGAGGCAGAATTTCAGCGATGAGCCTGCGCTGACGGTTTCGCTCACCCCTTCAGCAGCGGCAAAAGCACGGGTCTTGTCATCGGCGTGCGAGCGGCTCATCACCGCGACGCGGCCCGATTGCGGCATGGCGCGGGCCATCATCGGCGACAGCGCGCTTTTATCGAGCCGGCTGCCGGGCGCGGCGGTGCCTGTCAGTCCAGACCGTCCGCCGATGAAGATGCGGTTCAGCGCGGGCGCATACACGCAGCCCGCTACCGGCACCCGCCCGGAGATGAGGGCGATATTGATCGTGAACTCGCCATTGCGGTTGATGAACTCCTTGGTGCCATCAACAGGGTCAACCAGAAGAAAGTCGCCATTGATGTCGGGCCGCACGCCCGCCGCAAAGCTTTCTTCGGCAAGCACCGGCACGCCGGGAAGTGTGTGCTGGAGCGCTTCGAGTATGACGGTTTCTGCGCGCGTGTCGGCCTCGGTTACGGGCGAGCGATCATCCTTGGACTGAACGCAAAAGCCGCTGTCATAGACATCCATGACCTCTATGGCCGCTTTCAGGCAGATATCTGCAAAGGCCTGTGCAAGCCCGTCATTTTCGCGTTTCACGCCCCAACCCCTTCAATAAGCGACCATATCTGTGCGGTGTCTGTCTAGTGGACCGGGACGCGCTTGCAAACCCGGTGTATAGAAGCGCGCGCACGCCTCATCTGACACTTGAACTTTCATGCCTAAGAGCGGATTTTAACGTCCATGAGCACCACCCCTCCTTCCGATGCGCCGGGCGCTGACCCGATAGACGAGGCCGAGGCCCGGTTGCTGGCGGCCATCAGCGCGGTGGAGACCCGGCTGGGCCAGCTCTCCAGCCGCATGGGTGAAGCAGAGGGTGATGCGCGTGCCGCGCGCCATGCCGATGAGGACCGCGCGCGCCTGGCCGAGCAGCTGGATGCGGCGCGGTCCAGCGAGGCGGAACTCGCGGAGGCTGCCCAGGAAGCCAGCGCTGCACTGGCCGGCGCCATGACCGAGCTGAAAGCGGCGATTGCCGGAGCAGGGCTTGCCGATGGCGGACCGGATGATCTGCTTGCCGGGGACCGGGGCTGATGTCGAAGGTCACCATTTCGCTGAATGGGCGCCCGTTCACCATTGGATGCGAGGACGGACAGCAGGCCTATCTGAAAGAGCTAGCCGGACATCTCGACACCCATGTGCGCGATCTTGCCGAGAAGGTTGGCCAGATTGGTGAATTGCGCCTTCTTCTGATGGCCTCGCTCATCGTTGCCGACGAGATGCGTGAGGCGCAAGGCAAGGTGGAGGCGCTTGAAGCCCAGCTGCTGGATGCCAAGGGCACCATCTCGCAGGGCGAGGCCCGGCGCCGCGCCGACAGGGCGCGCGCCGCAGACGCAATCGTGAAGGCCGCCGAGCGCCTGGAGGCGCTTGCCGGAGCAGATGGCAGTGAGGCTTGAGCAAAGCCCCGCGAAGGCCCATGTTCACCCTCGTGGCGGTGACTGGAGTTCTCGTCAGGCTCTCACATCCCGGCGACCTTACATCTCTGAACGGGAGCTGCCTCTGATGCTGGCCGTGGCCTCCATCACGCGGCGCCCACCTGGTAGTCCGGGTCATCAGGGTTGTTACATAGCCAACGGTCCGTCTGGTGCCGCCACACTTCCTCCTGCCGGAATCTGCCCATGCTGAGCGGCTGGCAAAAGAACCGCCTGCGGCGCAAGGCACTGTCGCGCCGGACGGCGCTGGTAAAAACGCAGTCCGATGCCGGGCGCTTGCTGGCCGGTCATTTTCCTGATGAGGCTTGGCCGTCCGTGAACGCGGTCGTGGCGGGCTACTGGCCGGTGCGCGGGGAAATCGATCCACGTCCGCTGATGGAAACCTTCCTGCTTGAACAGGCACAGCTCGCCCTGCCGGTGGTAGTGGCGAAGGATGCGCCCTTGCAGTTCCGGGCCTGGCACCCGGACGACGCGCTGGAGCCGGGCGCGTTCGGTATCGACGTGCCCGGTGAGAAGAGACCCGTGCTGACGCCTTCGCTGTTGCTGGTGCCGCTGGTTGCGTTCGACGCGCGCTGCCACCGGATCGGCTATGGCGCGGGCTTCTATGACCGCAGCTTGAGCGCGTTGCGCGCCCAGCGCCCGGTTGTGACTGTCGGGCTTGCCTATGAAGGCCAGCGCATCTCGAAAGTGCCGGCCGGGCGCCATGACGTGGCGCTGGACTATGTCGTCACCGAGGCGGGTTGCTATCGCGCGGATAGCTGATCGTGCCCGATCACACCGCGGGGCATTGGCGAAGCCGGTCCGAGCCGCTACATCCCGCCCGGATTGGCAATTTCTGATACGAGACGTTTTCCTTCATGGCAGCTTTCAGCGAACAGCGCGTGCTTTCCGTGCGCCACTGGACCGGCAGTCTTTTCTCCTTCCGGGTGGAGCGCCCGGCGAGCTTCCGCTTCCGCTCCGGCGAGTTCGTAATGCTGGGGTTGAAAGTGGATGGCAAACCGCTTCTGCGCGCTTATTCCATCGCCAGCCCGGCCTGGGATGACGGGCTCGATTTCTTCTCGATCAAGGTGGCTGACGGCCCGCTGACCTCGCGCCTGCAAGCCATCAGGGAAGGTGACACCATACTGCTGGGGGCCAAGTCCGTCGGCACGCTGGTGCATGATGCTCTGCTGCCCGGAAGGCGGCTTTACCTGCTTTCCACGGGCACCGGCATTGCGCCCTTCGCCAGCATTATCCGCGATCCGGAAACCTATGAGCGCTTCGAACAGGTGATCCTGACCCATACTTGCCGGGAGGCAGCGGACCTCGCCTATGGCGAGGAACTGGTGGCGTCACTGAAAGACGACCCGCTGGTCGGTGAACACGCCGGAAAGCTCATTCACTACACCTCGCTGACGCGCGAAGACCATCCGCGCACAGGCCGCATTACCGCGCTGATGGATTCCGGCCAGCTATGGGCAGAGACGGGCGGGCCGCTTGATCCCGCCACCGACCGGGTGATGATCTGCGGTTCGATCGACATGATCAATGACTGCAAGGCGCGCGTGGAAGCGGCCGGGCTGGAGGAGGGCTCCAATGCCCGCCCCGGCGCATTTGTGGTCGAAAAGGCGTTTGTGGGTTAGGACATCTCAATGCGACTGGCGTTTTTCGGAGATGTGGTCGGCAAGTCGGGCCGTGATGTGCTGGCGGAGGAACTCGGCGCCTTCCGCGACCGGCTGAAACTCGATTTCGTGGTGGTCAATGCGGAGAATGCGGCAGGCGGTTTCGGTATTACCGAGCGCTGCGCGATCGAGCTCTTTGATGCGGGCGCGGATGTGCTCACCCTTGGCAACCATTCCTGGGACCAGTCAGAAGCTCTGACCTATATCGAACGCGAGCCACGCCTGCTCCGCCCGGCCAACTACCCCACAGGTACCGCGCCGGGGCGGGGCACTGGCCTATACGAGACGAAATCAGGTGCGCGTGTCATGGTGATGAATGTGCTCCTGCGCCTCTACATGCAGCCGCTGGACGATCCGTTTGCCTGCGTGGACGAGGCGTTGTCGGCCTCGCCGCTGGGGCAGGTGGCCGATGCCATCATCGTTGATGCGCATGGCGAGGCGACGAGCGAAAAGCACGCCATGGGCCATTTCTGCGACGGGCGGGCAAGTCTGGTCGTCGGCACCCACACCCATATTCCGACCGCTGACCACCAGATTCTGGCTGGCGGTACGGCCTACCAGACCGATGCGGGCATGTGCGGCAGCTATGACTCGGTTATCGGCATGGACAAGGAAGAGCCACTGCGCCGCTTCACCACCCATATGCGCTCGGGGCGCATGCAGGCGGCCAGCGGCCCGGCCACGGCCTGCGGTGTCTATGTGGAAACCGATGACCGCACCGGGCTTGCGGTGCGCGTGGAGCCTATCCGCTTTGGCGGCGTGCTGTCGGAAGCTATGCCGGTGGTTTGAGCCATCTTTTTTTGATGCTCCGCGCATCCGCGCGTCGCTGCGGGCAATCCCCGATCAAGCCGGGGACAGGCCTTCGCGCCCGCGACTTTTCGCGGAACATCGCAGCCCGGATGGGCTGCGGCATACGGAAACCTCAAGCCCCGTTCGTATTCTCCAGCGCGTTGCAGATATCGGTGACCACCGCTTCGATCACCTTGCGGTCGCCTTCGGCCATGACGCGGATCAGCGGCTCGGTACCCGATTTGCGCACCAGCAGGCGGCCCTTGCCGTTAAGGCGCGTCTCGCCTTCGGAGATGGCGTCCTTCACCCTCGCATTTTCCAGCGGCAGGGCGCCATTGGTATAGCGGACATTCTTCAGGATTTGCGGCGCGGGCGTGAAGACTTTCAGCAGCTGGCTGGCGGGCTTGCCCGATTCAATGAGCAGGGAGAGGATCTGAAGCGCCGCGATCAGGCCATCGCCTGTGGTGGCAAAGTCACTCAGGACCACGTGTCCGGACTGCTCCCCGCCCAGATTGGCGCCCGAGGCCCGCATGGCCTCGACCACATAGCGGTCGCCGACCTGTGTGCGCTGAAGATTGATCTTCTGCTTCTCGAGATATTGTTCCAGACCGAGATTGGACATCTGCGTGGTCACGACGGTGTCGCCGGCCAGCTTGCCGCTGGCTTTCCAGGCTGTCGCCAGAAGCCCGATGATCTGGTCGCCATCAACGAGCTTGCCCTTCTCGTCGCACAGCACGACGCGGTCGGCATCGCCATCGAGCGCAATACCCAGATCGGCGCGGTAACGCTTCACGTTTTCGGCGAGATCCTGGGGTGCGGTGGCGCCGCAATCCTCGTTGATGTTGAAGCCGTTGGGGTTGTTGTGCAGCGGAATCACGTCCGCGCCCAGCTCCCACAGGACTTTGGGGGCCACCTTGTAGGCTGCGCCATTGGCACAATCGACCACGATGCGAAGGCCGGCAAGGCGCATGGAACGCGGCAGGGTTGCCTTGGCGATTTCCATGTAGCGTGCCTCGGCATCATCAATGCGCTTGGCGCGGCCGATATGACGCGGCGCCACGAGATGGTCTGCCGTATCGGCGTCCATCATGCGCTCGATTTCCAGTTCGGCGGCATCGTCCAGCTTGTAGCCGTCCGGCCCGAACAGCTTGATGCCGTTATCCTCGTAGAGATTGTGGGAGGCGGTGATCATCACGCCCATATCCGCCCGCAGGGAGCGGGTCAGCATGGCAGTGGCGGGGGTGGGAACGGGGCCGAACTGGTAGACATCCATGCCGGCCGAGGTGAACCCTGCGACCAGTGCAGACTCGATCATATAGCCCGACAGGCGCGTGTCCTTGCCGATCACGACTGTATGCCGGCGGCCGTTCTCACGCTTGAAATAACGCGCGGCAGCCATGCCCAGGCGAAGGGCTGTCTCGGCGGTCATCACCGACTTGTTGGTCGTGCCGCGGACGCCGTCTGTGCCGAAATACCGTTTGATCATGGATGCCTACCCCTGGCTCAACCCGTTGCGCCCTGTCTTTTTCCAGTCGTCAAGAAATGCCTTCAAACCGCTATCGGTCAGCGGATGAGCAATCAATGAATCGAATATCCCCGGCGGCAGCGTGGCCGCATCGCAGCCAATCCGGGCCGCCATCTCGACATGTGTAACAGACCGCAGGGAGGCTGCAAGAATTCCCGTTTCGAAACCGTACCGGTCATAGACCTCGCGAATGGCCTCCAGAAGCCCCGGGCCGTCCCCGCCCATATCGTCGATCCTGCCGACGAAGGGCGATACGAAAGTGGCGCCGGCCTTGGCCGCGAGCAGGGCCTGATTGAGTGAGAAGCACAGCGTCACATTCGTGGGTATGCCTTCATCGGCAAAGGTCCGGCAGGCTTTCAGCCCATCGGTTGTCAGCGGCAATTTCACCACGACATTGTCCGCGATGGCGCGCAGCCGGCGGCCCTCCTCAAGCATCCCGTCAAGATCGGTGGCGACCACTTCGGCCGATACCGGACCGGTCACCACGGCGCAAATCTCTGCAATGCGCTCGAAAATGTCGGCGCCGGATTTCGCGATCAGCGAGGGATTGGTCGTGATGCCGTCCACCAGCCCGCTGCCCGTGCGGTCGGTGATTTGCGAAATGTCTGCGGTATCGAGGAAAAGCTGCATGAGTTCGGTGCCGGAAAGCTAGGAGTTGTCAGGAAGAAGGAAGACGCGTATCCGCCGGATCAGGATTTCCCGGTTCTCCCCTTGCGGGTCCGGCCAGATGCCTACGGCCTCGTTAAATTCCTGACCGTCATAGACCGGCGCATCCCATTCAAAGGAAATGGTCGAGTATTGCGGAGATACCGGCAGTTCGCGCCATCCGCTATCGCCGTATCCGGTCGTGAAATACCCGATCCGGACCGTGTCCGGGCCGCCAGAGCCCGCAGCGCGCACTTCAAATTCGACCCTTACGCGCCGTCCCGAAATGCGGGTTTCGAACTCGTCGGGTACAAAGGCGGCCACGCCAGCAGACATGTTGCCGGCCATCTCGAAGCTTGCCACCGACGAGGCGCGCGCGACCGGACCATCGCCATGACCCGGATCGAAGCGGACATTGGTGCCTGGACCGTTCACGAGATCAGCCAGCGCTGCGCCCTGAAATACCAGCTCGCGTTCGGTTATCACCGCGCTGGCATTGCGCGGCTGCATCAGCAGGGCAATGGCAACCAGCAAGGCCGCAAGGGCGGCGGCTGACGGATAGAACACCCCGTCTGGAATGTTGATCCGGCCAAGTGTGGCGAGCCTGGACATCATATTGCCGGAACTGCCTCCCGGGCAGGGCTGGGTGTCAATGTTGCGGGGTCAGCTGGCGTCCTTTTGGCATGGCCGGTCCGCCTTGTCACCGCCCTGAGGGGATCACGATTTCCCGCAATGTGCGCACCAGGATCACGGTATCGCGCCAGAGAGACCAGTTGCGGGCATACCAGTCGTCGAGGCGCGCGCGTTCGGCGAAGCTTGTGGCATTGCGCCCATTGACCTGCCAGAGCCCGGTGATGCCAGGGCGCATGCGCACATAGGCGCTCAAGGACGGGCCGTAATCGGCCTGCTGGTCCAGCGTCATCGGGCGCGGTCCGACGAGGCTCATATCACCCTTCAGCACGTTGATGAGCTGTGGCAGCTCGTCCAGGCTGAACTTGCGCAGCCAGTGTCCCACCCGCGTGATGCGCGGATCATCGTCGAGCTTCTTGAACGTCTCCCATTGCGCGGCGCGCTCAGGGTCCTGCGCCAGAACGCTGGCGAGCTTGTCCTCGGCGTCCACCCACATGGTGCGGAATTTCAAACAGCCAAAGGTGCGCCCGTCCTTGCCGACCCGCGGCTGCACAAACAGGGCCGGACCGCCATCGCGGCGTATGGCCCACGCAAAGGCAAGCATGAACGGAGCCAGCAGCAATAGTGCCGCGGCACTGGCGGCAAGGTCGAAGAGGCGTTTGGCGCGCTGGGCCAGCGGGCGGTCGAGGCTGTCGCCGATACGGAAGACGAACCCGTCCGCCGGAGGATAGTCGATCAGGTCGATATTCTGCGTGGGGATGCGGCCAATCGCGGGCTGATAGTAGAAGCATTCGCCGCGCGCGCTGAGAAGGCTCGCAATGCGGTTCGCAACGCCCTGGGCCGCCTCGTCCGGCGCCAGGAAAACCGGCATGCCGTCCAGCGTGTCCAGCCAGCGCGCAAGCGCGCCATCATCGAGGCCGCTGAGGGTTTCAAGGGGTATCACGGTGGCGGCGCAAAGCCCGTGATCGGCATTGCGTTTCAGGATGTTGAGCTGTTCGGCGCGCTGTGCGGCCGCGGTCAGCAGGGTCACGGGCTGTTCCCACTCGCCGGATGCTTCAAGGGCAGCGCGGGTAGCAAAGCGCAAGGCCATAATCGCGACGGGAAGCGCGCCCCACAATGTGAGAGTTGCCGTTCTCAGGCCCGGTTCGCCGCTCATCATGTGGATCGTCCCGGCGCCGAGAAGGGCGAGCGCGGATGCGGCAAGGACCGGGCGGATCTGGTTGGCGAGGCCCTGCCGGGCCCGGTAATGACCACGCGAGCGCAACCAGAGCATGACCGCGCCAAACAGGCCGAAGCTGGCCCCGGCATGGCGCAGCATCTGCAAATCGTCTTGCTGGGGAGAGGCCAGCGGCATGGTGATGCACAGGCATAGGGTAAACGCCAGCAGGTCGCTGAAACCGAAGGCGCGCAGCACGTTGGTGCGGCGCAGGACGGGACGCAGAAGCTTGCCCGCGTGCACCTCGCCGGCTGCGTTCAAGGTGCCTTCTGATCCATATTGATACGCCATCACGGCCTCCCGGGCGGTCCGGCGCGTTCTGCACCGGATGAGAGAGGCGGAGACGCAAGAATCCTGCCGGTCAGGGATGAGGGCGGTTGCGGGCGACAAAGGCGGCCGCAATGGCCAGCGCCAGTGCACCGTGATGCCATTCCTGCCAGATGCCATAGCTGAGGACGACATTCACGGCCCAGACCGTGACGGCAAACACGATCATCATGATTACCGGCCGGGTCAGGGTGTCTTCAGACGGCAACGCGCGGGCGAGGGCGATGAGGGTCGCCGAGCACAGCGCTGCGCCCACCAGCCCGGTTTCCAGCCACAGGGTCAGGGAGGCGTTGTGGGCGTGCAGCGGCAAAAGGTCTATCTCATAGCCGCGCAGCTCCATCGAACCGTCGAGCACGCGCGCGGCGCCAATCCCGTGTCCTGCGAGCGGAGCCTCGCCGATCTTTTCCAGTGCGAAGCGCCAGATCTCCAGCCGCCACTCCCATGACATGGGCATGGCCGCGCTCGTCTCCGGGCTGATGAGGGCAAGCAGCGCGAGGAATACAAGCGGACCGGCAAGGATGAAAACAGCCAGTCCGGTCAGGAGGAGTCTGAGCGTTCCGGCAGGCCAGCGCCATGCCAGGGCGGCGGCGGCAAGAGCCGTGCCCAGCGCGATTGCGTTTGCCTGCGCACCGAAATCGAGCGCGATGGCAATGGTGATGAGGCCGGCACCGACAGCAAGGCTGCGGGCGCCGCGGCTCGGCTGCATCCAGAGCAGGATGATGGCGACACCGGCTAGCATGATGGCCGGTGTCGCGCCGCGGCTGAGGACGGTATTGACGCGTATGGCCAGATCGGTGCGGCCGTCGTCATATCCTTCGACGGCCAGCTTGTAGCTGCGCGACATGTCGCCGCCCGTCAGTGCCTCGACGGCCATCACACACAGGATGAAGGCTAAAGCTGCGATAAAGGCGGCGCGCGCAAGCTTCTGGCCTGAGCCTGACAACCGGGCTGCGGCAACCGGCACCATGATGAAAAGCGGCGTCAGAAGTGCCAGCTTCAGCACTTCCTCCGGATCCCGGTTGGGAGACCATGCATAACTCACGGTGAACCAGGCGAGCGTTATGCCTGCCAGTATGGTCGTAAGCGCCGGCGCGCGCAGATGCGCCGCCAGTGTTCGCGCAGGAAGGGCAAACAGGGCGAACAGGCCCGCAGCCGCGGCCAGTCCCAGCCCGCCAGCCGGGACGAAGAGGGCCGTCAGCAGCATCGCGCCAAGCCACGCCCACAAGGCGCGGCCTTCCTCGCTCAAAACGGCGCGCATGTCCGGGCGCATCAGCCTGCCCCTCCCAATGCGTCCGGGTGGGGCAGCACATTCCATGTCTGGAGCTGCCAGCCCGAGGGGCTGGCGATGGCGATACTCCAGTGTCCGGTGCGCATCTTGGATTCTTCAGGCCGCTGCGGGTCACCGCCCAGCAAGGCATGAAAATAGCGCAGAATACCGTTCGACGAGATCAGCAGAACCGTGTCTGCGGGCTTTGCGGCGGCGTTGATGTCCTGAAGGATCGCCGAAGCGTTGGCCGCGATAGTCTCCGGCGAGGGCGACCAGCCAGCGCCCGGTGGAACGATGGAGCGTTCGCGCCAGTCCTCGATGGCCTTCTCGCCCCATTCGGCGGTGATCTCCGCATCGCTGCGCCCGCCCCAGCTGCCATAGTCGATCTCGCGCAGCCGGGTGTCGATCTCGATCCCGCCATCAAAGCCACACTCGGCTGCCGCGAGCTGCGCGCCGGTGGCTGTACGCTGCAAGGGGCCGGCGATGATGCGTGCCGGGGTGATGCCAGCCTCTTTCAGGGCCAGGCCGAACTGGATGGACTGCACCCGTCCCTTGTCTGTCAGGGGAAGGTCCTCGCGCGCGCCGACCCAGACCGGCGTATCGCCGGGGCCGAAAGTATTGCCGTGGCGGGCGAGGATCAGGCGCATCAGACAATCTCGCCTTCGCGTTCGATAATCCCGGCGGCGATCTCGGCATCACGCGGGCTGTCGACAGACCAGGGCGTACGCCCGCGATAATCGGTCAGCACGATGCGGATCGGGATACCGTTTTCCAGCGCGCGCAACTGTTCCAGGCTTTCGGCTTTCTCCAGCGGCGTGGGCTCCAGCGCAACCAGCCGGGCAAGGGTATCGAAGCGGTAGGCATAAAGCCCGATATGTTTGTAGACGGGCGTGCCCGCGCTCTTTTCGCGCTGGAAGGGGATGACCGCCTTGGAGAAATACAGCGCGTTCATCTTGCGGTCGAAGACGACCGTGGTGCCGCCCACCTCGCCCTTCGCCTTGGCCCCGGCCATTTTGGCGTAGGCGTCATCTGACAACGCCACGGCGGGCGTGGCCATGGCAAGCTCCCGGTTTGCCGCCATTTGAGCGGCTACAGCCTCGATCACCCAGGGCGGCGTCAGGGGCGCATCACCTTGCAGATTGATGATGACATCGTCCGGGGTGGCAAAGCCGTTCACGGCCTCATAGGCACGCTCGGTGCCGTTGCGGCAGGTTTCCGGCGTCATCACGGCCTCACCGCCGGCTGCGGTTACCGCGTCCAGTATGCGCGTGTCATCGGTCGCGACGATAACGCGGTCCACGCTATCTGCCGCCAGCGCCAGACGGCGCACCCGCTCCACCATCGCGACGCCTGCGATGGGGTGCAGGGGCTTGCCGGGAAAGCGCGTCGAGCCAAAGCGGGCCGGTATGACGGCGATCACGCTCATGCGGCTGCGGACGCCTGTGGCTTGCGCCCGATGTAAAGAACATCGCCGCGATAGAGCCCCCAGCGCGGTTCCTCCTCCGGCGGCAGACGCCACACCTCGACATCCAGCCCGCTGGCATCGGCAAAGCGCTGCGCGAAATCACGCCCGTAATAGCGCACATGGCCGGTATCGTCGTAATGGGCAAAGCGCTCGGCTTCGCTGATATCGGCTCCGGCCTCGAATGTCTCTTCACGCGCCCAGTTCTGCGGCACGGTGATGATCGCCATGCCGCCCGGTGCCAGGCAACGGCCGATGCCGGCCATCGCCTTGCGGTCGTCGGGCACATGCTCGAGCACATGGTTGGCGACCACCATGTCCACCGAGCCGTCCGGCAGGGTGATATCGGCAATATCCATGGTCAGATCGGCCTTGCCGGGCACGATATCGGCGGCCTTGTAGCCGACATGGCCAGACAGCATGCGCTTGACGTGCTTTTCCGGCGCGAAATGCAGGATGGTGCCCAGCTGGCTCAGATCAATCTTTTCGCGTTCGAGAAACAGATGGATCAGCCGGTGGCGTTCCCGCGAGGAGCAGTTCGGGCACCGCCCGTCCCAGCGCGGGGGTGTACCCAGCGCGAGGAACACGCCTTCATACCCGCAGATAGGGCATTCGCGTTTCATCTTGGGGACGGAAAACTGGCGGGGGTCCTGCAGCCGGGATTGCAGGCGCTTCAACCAGATGCGCATGGGAAAGCCTTTCATAAGCCCGACAAACGCATAGCCGGGGAAAGCGGCGTCGGGCAAGTTAAACCACGCTTTTTTGCCCCGCTGCCAGCAGCGGGTTTGCTCCTGCCCAGCCTATGCGATAGAAGGCGCGCTCCCCGCTCTGGCGGGCAGATATGTTTGCAGGAGGTTCCCCATGGCCGGGCATTCCAAATGGGCCAATATCCAGCACCGCAAGGGCCGTCAGGACAAGGCGCGCGCCAAGCTGTTTTCCAAGCTGTCCAAGGAAATCACAATCGCGTCGAAAATGGGTGGCCCGGACCCGGACATGAACCCGCGCCTGCGCCTGGCCGTCGCCAACGCCAAGGGCCAGTCCATGCCCAAGGACAATATCGAGCGGGCGATCAAGAAGGGTCAGGGCGGGGATGTCGAGGAGTATTTCGAGATCCGCTATGAGGGCTTTGGCCCGGCTGGTGTCGGCCTGATCGTCGAAGCCTCCACTGACAACAAGAACCGCGCCGCATCCGACGTGCGTTCCGCTTTCTCCAAGAATGGCGGCAATATGGGCGAGACCGGCTCGGTCTCTTTCATGTTCGATCAGGTGGGCGAGATACGCTTTCCGTTGTCCATTGGCGATGAGGAAGCCGTGCTTGAAGCTGCCATCGAGGCCGGGGCCGAGGATGTGACGCAGGAAGAGGGCAATGAGGACGAAGAGGGCGAACACGTCATCTATTGCGCCCGCGAGGATCTGGCCGAAGTAAGCGAGGCGTTGCAGACGCGCTTTGGCGAGGCGAAGTCAGCCAATATCATCTGGCGGCCGCAAAACCTGATCGAGGTTGATGGCGACAAGGCCGCGACGCTGATGAAGCTGATGGAAGCGCTGGAAGACCTGGACGATGTGTCGAATGTCTATGCCAATTTCGACATTTCCGACGATGAGATGAGCAAGCTCGCATCGTGACCGTGCGCCCGAGGAAGGTCTTCATTCCATGCTGATTGCCGTTGATGGACCTCTGGCCTCGGGCAAGGGCACGATTGCGCGGGCGCTGTCGGCGCGCTTCGGCCTTCCCCATCTCGATACCGGCACGCTGTATCGTGCAGTTGCTGTCGCCGTGCTGGAAGCCGGGGATGATCCGGCCGATGCCGGGGCCGCCGAAGCGGCGGCGCGCTCGCTCGATCCGGCGCACATTGACGAGACCAGGATCCGCACTGCCGGGGCGGGCGCAGCCGCCTCCATCGTATCGGCACATCCCGGCGTCCGCGCTGCCCTCAAGGCGGTGCAGCAGGATTTTGCACGCACGCCGGGCGGCGCGGTGCTGGACGGGCGCGATATCGGCACCGTCATAGCCCCCCACGCCGATGTGAAACTGTTCGTGACAGCAAGCGCGGAGGTGCGTGCCTCGCGGCGCTGGAGCGAGCTGGTCAGCCGGGGCGAGACGGTCACGCTGGAGCAGATCATGAGCCAGCTGGCCGAACGCGATGGCCGCGACGCGTCCCGCCCCGACGCGCCGCTGATGAAGGCCGAGGACGCTGTCGAGCTCGATACGACCGATATGGACGAGGGCGAGGCGATCCGGGCGGCTATCGCCATCGTGGAAGGCGCGCGCTAGTCAATTCCGGTTGGCAGAGCGCTTGCGCCGTTATAGCCAATTGCCATGAGCCAGGCGCCCCCACCCCTGTTTACTTCCCCCCTGGCATTAGGCGTGTCCGGTGCGCATGGCACCTTGCTGATGCCCGCGCGCGCGACACGCCTGCTCGTGGAGAAGGCATTCGAGGGCGGGGTGCGTGTTTTCGATACCGCCCCTGCCTACGGTGCGGGCAAAGCCGAAAAGCGGCTGGGCCGCGCGCTGGCTTGCCTGCCGCGCAGCGACGTCTTCGTGACCACCAAGGCAGGCGTCTCCAGTACCGGTCTTGCGCGGCGCATCCGTGATTTTTCACCTGATGGTATTGAGCGCTCGCTACGCGGCAGCCTCGCCCGGCTTGGTGTGGAGGGCGTGGACGGGCTAATCCTGCATGGCCCGGCACCTTCCGAGCTGACCCCGGCCCTGCTTGCGCGTCTGTCAGATATGAGAGCAGCCGGAGCCTTCCTTCATCTCGGCGTGGCAGGGCGTGGCGCAGAGCTGGATGCGGCGCTGGAAACCTGCGCGTTCGCAATCCTGATGGCGCCCGTCCATCCCTTTGTCGGTGATGCGGCGCAAGCGCGCCTGCGCGCGGCCCGTGCCAGCGGTATGGCCGTGATGGGGATCGAGGCGGCCGGCAATGGTCCGCCGCCGCTTCGAATGCCGCGCAAACCATCCGATCTCTATACGCTTGCCCGTCGACTGAGGGCGGGTGCGGCGGACAGTCCGCGCGTGGCCATGCCCGGTGCGCTGGCTGACCCTGTCCTTGACGGGCTGGCTGACTGCGTGGTGATGACCACCACCCGCTCAGAGCACATGGCCGCCAATATCGCGGCCATGACAGCCCTGGGCGCGGGTGGCTGAATCGACTTTTCATGCGAGACTGGCTATGGCCGGTGGACGGATGAGTCTTTCCAACTGACAGGGTGCCGATGCACGCAGAGTTGCTGACCAAGCTGAAGGCACTGGGCGAACCGACCCGGCTGCGAATCGTCACCCTGCTGCTGCGCGGGGAGCTGACGGTCAGCGAAATCATGCAGGTGCTGGGGCAGAGCCAGCCGCGTGTCAGCCGCCATCTCAAACTGCTGGCCGATGCAGGGCTTTGCGAGCGCTACCCGGAAGGGGGATGGGTGTTTTACCGGCTGGCGCGATCACGCGTCGGCGAACGCCTGGCCGCCCTGCTCAAAGAGATGGAGCGCAGCGATGATGCGGAAGTTGCGCGGGATCTGGCGCGCCTGAACGAGGTGCGCCGTCTGCGCGCCGAGACGGCGCAGAAATATTTCGAGGTGGCCGCGGAGCAATGGGCGCGCATAAGGGGCCTGCACTTCTCCGAAGAGGCTGTCGAGGCGGCCATGCTGAAGGCTGCCGGTGACCGGAAATTCCGCCTGCATCTGGATGTGGGCACCGGAACAGGCCGCATGCTGGAAATTTTCGCCGACCGGGCGGAAGACGGCATCGGCGTGGATCTCAGCCGCGAAATGCTCACCGTGGCCCGCTCCAAGATGAGCGAGGCCGGACTTGCCAACCGGCTGGTGCGTCAGGCCGATGCCACCGCCCTGCCGCTAGAGACCGGGGCGGCAGACCTCATCACGGTCCACCAGGTCCTGCACTATATTGCGCAGCCGCAAAGGGCGCTGACTGAGTGGGCGCGGGTGCTCGCGCCGGGCGGGCTATTGTTGCTGGCGGACTTTCAGACGCACGACTTTGAAGATTTCCGCGCGGAATACCATCATGAACATCTCGGCTTCGAGCCGGAGACGCTGCGCGGCTGGCTGGAAGGCGCCGGTCTCAGAGCCGTGAGCATTGAGCCGCTTGAGGCAGGCAGGGGCAATGGCGGGCTGACCGTGCTGATTTGCGCCGCGATCAAGGAGTGAGAGATAGCTGATGGATAACGAATCGCCGCTTCAGCCGCATGTGAAACGCCTTGCCGGACGGACGCTCGGCGAGCTGGTACGCGAGGGCGGCAAGGAGCGCGACGCACTGCAATGGCGGGCCGGGCCGGTGGTACTGGACGCCCGCCATCAGCGTCTTGATGCGCCGGCGCTGGACGCGCTGTTCGCGCTGGCCGAAGCGGCCGGGTTCGACAAGGCTCGCAAGGCTCTGCTGGCTGGTGACATCGTCAACCCGACCGAAGCGCGTCCTGCCCTGCATGCGGCGCTGCGTGATGCCTCGGCACTGAAGGATCGTAAGCTTGCCCGGCGCATCGAGGATGCGCGCGCGCGCACGGCGGCGTTTGCCCGTGCCTGTCAGGGCGAAGGCGCTCCGGGCGGCAAGCCGGTCACGCGCCTCATCAATATCGGCATTGGCGGGTCTGATCTGGGGCCGCGCCTGGTCTATTCTGCGCTGAAGGCCTTCCGCCGCGAGGGCGTGGAGCTGCGCTTCGTGTCGAATCTGGACCCGGCTGACCTGGAGGACGCGATCGAGGGTGCGGACCCGGAAACGACGCTGGTCTGTGTGACCTCCAAATCCTTCACCACGTCCGAAACGCTGATGAATGCCCGCGCAGCCAAGGCCTGGCTGGCGGCAAGCCTGGGGGAGGACGGCGCCAATGCGCGCATGGCCGCTGCCACTGCTGCGCCGGACAAGGCGGAAAGCTTTGGCATAGCGCCGGCGCGCATCTTCCCGTTCGAGGAAGGGGTTGGCGGCCGCTATTCCTTCTGGTCAGCGGCCGGGCTGTGCCTCGAGATCGCGCTGGGGCCGGAAGTTTTTGCCCGCATTCTCGAGGGCGCGCGCCAGATCGATGCGCATTTTGCCAGCGCCCCGGCACACGAGAATCTGCCGCTCGCCAAGGCGCTGATTGATGTATGGAATCGCGCCGGGCGGGGCCTGCTGGCACGGTGCGTGGCTGCCTATTCCACCCGGCTGGAGCTATTGCCCGCCTATCTGCAACAGCTGGAGATGGAGAGCCTTGGCAAGCCGGTACGCCTTGATGGCTCCGCTCTCCCCGCGCATTCCGGCGGCCAGCTGGTCTGGGGCGGCAAGGGCTCGGACATCCAGCACTCCTTCTTCCAGTGGCTCCATCAGGGCGTGGACGAGGTGCCGGTCGATTTCATTGCCATAAAAGCGCTCTATGCCAGCGGCGATGACCGTGCGAAGGCGCTTGGCGCCAATCTGGTTGCGCAGACGGCCGCATTGCTCGACGGCCATGAGGGTGAGGGCGAGCTCGCCGCCCACAAGACGCTGCCCGGCGGGCGCGCCAGCTCGGTCATCACACTTGAGCGTCTGGACCCTGAAGGGCTGGGCGCGCTGATTGCCGTTCACGAGCACAAGGTGTTCTGCGAAGGGCTGGTCTATGGGCTCAACCCGTTCGACCAGTGGGGGGTCGAGCTCGGCAAGCTGCTGACCAATGACCTCCTGAAGGGCAATCACAGCCGGTTTGACCCTGCCAGTCTTGACCTTGCCCGCGCATTCAGGCTTTGACCCCGCCATATCCGTGAACCCCGCCAGAGGCCCGTTCCATGACCGCTCCCGATCTTGACCGTATCCGTCCGATGGCCAACGCGGTCCGGGCCCTCGCCATGGACGCCGTCGAGAAGGCCAAATCCGGCCATCCGGGCATGCCGATGGGCATGGCCGATGCTGCGGCGGTGCTCTGGGCCAAGCACATGAAGTTCGATCCGGCTGATCCGCAATGGCCGGACCGGGATCGTTTCGTGCTGTCGGCCGGTCATGGCTCCATGCTCATCTATTCGATCCTCCACCTGATCGGTGTGGAGGGCGTGACGATGGACGAGCTGAAGAATTTCCGCCAGCTGGGCTCGAAAACCCCTGGCCACCCCGAGTTTGGCCACACGCCTGGCGTCGAGACGACGACCGGCCCGCTGGGGCAGGGCATCTCTACCGCCGTCGGCATGGCGCTGGCCGAGCGCATCCTCAATGCGCATTTTGGTGATGCACTGGTCGATCACCATACCTGGGTGATCGCCTCTGACGGCGACCTGCAGGAGGGTATCAGCCAGGAGGCGATCTCGCTCGCCGGCCATCTCAAACTCAACCGCCTCATCGTGCTGTGGGATGACAATTCCATCTCCATTGATGGCTCGACCGAGCTGTCGGACACGGTGGACCACAAGAGGCGGTTCGAGGCGGCCGGCTGGGAGACGCTCAGCGTTGACGGCCATGATGCGGCCGCTGTCGATGCGGCGCTGACACGGGCAAAGGCCAGTGACCGGCCGGTCCTGATCGCCTGCCGCACCACGATCGGTTTCGGTGCGCCGAAAAAGGCCGGTACTGCCGGTTCCCACGGTTCGCCGCTGGGGGCTGAGGAGATCGAGGGCGCAAGGAAGGCGCTTGGCTGGGAGCACGGCCCGTTCGAAGTGCCGGACGATATCTATGCCGACTGGCAGGAGATGGCGGAGCGCAGCGCGGCCGCCCGCAAGGCGTGGAATGAACGGCTCGCGGCATCAAGCGTGCGTGAAGCCTTCATGGCGCGCATGGCTGGCGGTGTGCCGAAGGCTGCGCAGGACGCACTGAACGCGCACATTGCCAAAGTCGTCGAGGACAAGCCCAAGCTCGCCACGCGCGCCGCTTCGGGCAAGGTGCTCGAAGCGATTGCAGCGGACTATCCGGCCCTTATTGGCGGCTCGGCAGACCTTACCGGCTCGAACCTTACCAAAGCGAGCTTGCAGGCCATCATCAGGTCTGACGATTTCTCCGGCGGCTATATCCATTACGGCGTGCGCGAGCATGGCATGGCCGCGGCCATGAACGGGATGAGCCTGCATGGCGGTGTCACGCCCTATGGCGGCACCTTCCTGATCTTTTCTGATTATTGCCGCCCGGCCATCCGCCTGTCTGCACTGATGAACCAGAGGGTTATCTATGTGCTGACCCATGATTCCATCGGGCTGGGCGAAGACGGGCCGACCCACCAGCCGGTGGAACATCTCTCCGCTTTGCGTGCCATTCCGGGCGCCGAGACCTGGCGGCCCTGCGACGCGCTGGAGACAGCCGAAAGCTGGGCCTGCGCGCTGGAGCGCAATGATGGCCCGGCCATTCTTGCCCTGTCGCGTCAGGGCGTGCCGCATTTGCGCGAGGATGATGGCTCGCAAAACCTCTCCGCGCGCGGCGCCTATGTGCTGCGCGAGGCCGAAGGCGGTGCGCCGCAGATCGTGCTGATCGCCACGGGTACCGAGGTGGAACTCGCCGTGAAGGCGCGTGACATGCTGAAAGAAAAGGGCGTTGCCGCGCGTGTGGTTTCCATGCCGTGCGTCGAGCGTTTCCTGAAGCAGGATGCGGTCTATCGCAGCTCGGTCCTGTCCGAAGGCGTCCCTTGCGTCGCTGTGGAAGCGGCGATCCGCTGGGGCTGGGATGCGATTATCGGGCGCGATGGCGGCTTTGTCGGCATGACGGGCTTTGGCGCCTCGGCGCCCGCCGAAGACCTCTATGAGCATTTCGGCATCACGGCTGAGCGTGTGGTCGAGGAAGCGCTGAAGCGGGTTTAGGGCTAGGGCGTGGACTCATAAGCTCTGACCCAGAGTCTTGCTGATGCGAGTGCGATGGCGGCCAGGAA
>NZ_BMFS01000010.1 GCF_014639075.1 Glycocaulis albus | reverse complement strand
TTCGAACACGAGGACGGGTAGCCGGCACTGGTCACCAGGTCGGGAAGGCCTGTGCCCGGCTTGGCCACGCGGCGCACCTCGGTGACATTGCCGCGCGCATCATAGGTGTAGCGCACCTCATTGCCTTCCGGGTAAATGACCTTGGTCACCCGGCCATGACTGTCATGCTCAAGGCTCGTCGTCTGGCCCACACCGTTCGTGCTCGAGACCGGCAGGCCCGTCGACAGGTTCGAGACCAGCACGTCAGTATGGCCCAGAGGGCTCGTCACCGTCGTCGTGCGCTGGCCGCCAGAGTCGCTATAGGCATAGGTCCAGGTCTGAGAGCCGCCATAGGTGATGGAGGAGATCACCCCCGAGGCAGACGTCTGGAATACCGCATCGGGGGTGGCGCTGCCAGGAAGGCGCAGGCCCGTCAGCTGACCGGAGGCAGACGAATAGATGAACCGGGTCTCGCGGCCCAGATTGTCGGTAAACGTGCGCTGGAAATTGGACTCGCTGATCTCCAGGAACGGCCAGTCCTGTGTAAGCCCCGTGCAGACATTCACCGTCGGAAAGCAGGCATCCACCGCATTGTTGATCGCGGTGACCTGCCGGGCCTGCTGCCAGGAATCGCGCAGCCCATGGACATCCTCGACCGGCTGGGTGGCATCAAGAACGATCTGATCCTGGTTGAACGCGTAGCGCCAGTGCAGCTGGTAGCCGAAATTATTGGTCACCGACTGAAGGCGCGCATGCACCGAAAGGGTGATATAGGACGGCTCGAAAATCCCCACATCCCGGACGATCTCCAGATACCGGTAATGATAGGTCAAAACCTCGCCCGAGGGCCGCTCCAGGCGGGTCAGCAGGCGCTCAGGATTGCCAAGGGCATAAAGGGACTCATACCCCCCCATCTCGAACGTGGCCACGCTGCCATCGGCCGTCACATAGGTGTAGACCGCTGACGGACCGCTACCCGTGCGCGTCAGCGAGGCACCGCTCTGCTGGTCGGACACGAACACCGAGCCTGACAGGGTGAAGGTCTCCGCACGCGCCCCCACCATGACCGTGTAGGTGCTCCCGTCCACCGTCAGCGCACCCAGCGGGCTGTGAGCCCAGCCTGTCCAGTACGAGCTTGTGATCACGCCAGAATAGGACAGCCCGCCCGAAGAGGGATCGCCAATGGAGATCGAGGGCGAACCGAGCAGGGCCTGGCCGGTCAGAAGATCGACCCCGCGTTCATCAACCGCGCTGAAAACCGGCGCTATCCCGCTCTGCGCCCAGGCCGCAGGCGATGACAGGACCAGGACAAGTGCGCCAAGGAGGCCCGCCAGCCGCCTGACTGAAACCCCGTTCAGGCAGAGCTCCGCCCTGGCCAGCACACCGCCCCTATGCCCCATTTTCACAATCCCCGATGTAAAACCAGACAGTAAAACCAATCTGAAATTGAACAGGCGGACGCACGCCCGCTTGCCAGACACAAAAAAACCGGCAGCCCCTAAGCCCCGGTCACCTTCTTGCGGATGCGGTTGTGAGCCGCGTCATACTCATACTCGGTGCGGATACCGTGGCTGACACCGCCAGACCGCTGGACATCCACCAGACGGCCGCGGGTGTCGTAAGTGTAACTCTCTGTCGTCGAGCTCCCCGACTGGGCCGAAACAGCCACAGAAACCGCCAGAACAAGCGGCGAAACACACGACAGAACAATCATCATCCCGCCCCCGTAACCGAACACCCCAAAGCGTCATGCAACCGCAGAGACCCGTCAAACAAAAAACACCACCGCCGGGAATATTTTTTATAACCACCCGAAAACAATAAAAGTCCCGCTATAAAAGCAACCCCGGAAACGCCACTCATCCGGCATTGGCCAGAAACGAGCCGGAGCAGGGGAGGAGGGGGCGATACGCCCTTGGCACAATAGAGGCCGGCCAGACAGCCTGCAGCATCTAACGTGAGCTCTGTCGGATCATGCCCCAATGAGGGGCGCTGAGATGACTTCGTGAATTTAATTTTCCGTTAAGCCTCCAATGATGCTTTAAGAGACAGATATAAAACATACACGATCTCCACAGCGAGTGAATGCGCGGGGGCGAGCTGGCGAGCAGCTCGAAGGAGGCAGATTATGTCACTGATATTGCGACACATTGTAGCCCGTATTGGTGGTGAATTGCACGACGGCGGAACGCGCGCCGTGTGCCCTGGACCAGGCCATAGCCAAAACGATCGCTCCATGTCCCTGATGATCGGGCGCGACGGCCGTGTACTCATCAACTCGTTTTCCTCGCGCACCGACTGGCGAGAATGCCAGCGTTGGCTGGAAGATTTGAAGCTGGTCGAACCCTTCGACCCGACGAGAGCCCCCTCCAAAGCGTCTCCGGAACCGCGCATACAAAATATAGCTGATCGGGTGCGGCAGAAACTTGATCGCGCCAAGAGCCTCTGGGCTCAGTCCAAGCCTCTCGCCGGCACCCTTGGGGGGCGCTATGCCGCCCTACGTGGCCTGCGTATTTGCGAGCTGCCCTCTACGGAGGTCCGCTTCCATCCCAATGTGCGCAGATCGCGCGGCCCGTCTCCCGCCATCCTCCAGAAAATCACATCCTCCACCGGCCGAATGATGGGCGTCCAATGCACCTATCTCGATCCAGCTACGGCGAACCGTCTGCCTGATCGTGAGGGCCGGCGTATTATCGGCCGTTTCAAATCCGGCGGTGTTCGCCTGGCACCGGGCGGGCAGGTTCTTGGAGTAGGTGAGGGGGTGGAATCCACCGTCTCTGCCGCCCGGCGCTTTGCCGTTCCCGCCTGGGCGCTGCTTGGATCTGAAAACCTGAAAGCCTTCACACCGCCTGCCGGTGTCGAACTCCTGCTCATCTTCGCAGATCACGGGGAGGGCGGGCTCATTGCAGCTGAAACACTCAAAGCGCGCGCGCACGATGCAGGAATCGATGCACGCATACTCCCGCCGCCCAAATCGGCCGGGGACTGGAATGACCTCGATAGACCAGCCCTGCCAACAACCGATTTCGAGAAGGTTTGACTCGATAAACGCGAATCCCGCCATGGTGGCCAGAATCTGTGACTGATCGGATGAGAGATATGGCAGATACGGACGATAGAACCTTAATCCAGCAACGCTGGCGCAAGAAGCGGATCGCGGAAGGCCACGCTGATGTGCGCGTCCTGCTGACACCCGACGAGCTGGATGTGGTCGACCATATCTCCCAATACACCGACCGCAAATCGCGCGCGGCCGCCTTGCGCGTGCTGATCGCGAACGCGGACAAGATCATTCCGTTGAAGGAGAGGGGCGCATGATGTGAAGAAGCCGCCCCTTTTGCCGAAGGGGCGGCTCCTGAAGCTCAAGCTGTACGGCTAGAGAGCAATGCCAAGGACTCTTCTAGCCCGACATCGCGAAGAATGCAAGCGCAGACTGGTCTGCGAGCGATACCGGCTTGCCTGACGGCTCACATCGCCGAAATACGATGGCCCACACCTCGATCTCCACACAGAGCACCCGCCAGGCGCGAGAAATCGCGCCGGCGCCCGTGCGTGCGTGTTCATCAATCAGCAAAGGAGGGGCGATCAGCCAAAAATAAACCCGGCCAGAGGCCGGGCTTTCAAGGCGGTATTCTGGAGACCGAACGAGACCAATAAAGGCCAACGAGCCGGTCCGCAAAGCTAACTCCTGAATACCACCTCCATCGCAGCCGTCAAGCAGAATGTGCGATTCGCACAGCCTGAAGGCATGCGCTGATTTTGAGCTGATCGATCCTTGATGGAGGATCGAAACGATGGCTTACGGCCAACAAGCAACGGCGCTCTCCCTGTCTGAGAAGACAGGCTTCCGCCGCAAATTCCCCGAGGATCTCGTCAATGAGGAACTCGTCGCCCGCTATGACAGCAAGCCGGCCCGGATCTCCCGGCTGGAAATGCGCAATGAGGTGAAATGGTTCAGAAGCGCCTTGAATCGCAAGCTCAACCTGGCGCCACTCGCCTGGGAATTGCTCCTTGAGCTTATCGATCTCTCCCATGATTGCGACTGGCAGGGCGGCCCGATCACCGTGTGGCCCTCAAACGAGTATCTCATGGAGCGCCTCGACTGCTCTGAGCGGGCCTTGCAATACCAGTTGCGAGCGCTCTCTCGCGCAAACCTGATCACCCATATCGATCATTCGTCGCGTAAGCGCTTCGGACATCGCGGCCTCGATGGGCGCATCGTAATGGCTTTCGGTATTGATCTTCGCCCGCTGGCCGCACGTGCCGACGAGCTGGTCGAAATGGCCCGCAACGCACGCGATGAACGTAAAGAGCGCGGCCGGCTTCGTCGGACGCTCAAGGTGACGATCGCCAATCTCGTCGAGTATCTTCGCACAGCTGCCAGCAACCGAAGCTCTGCTGCGGACTGGGAGACGCTTTACGACGAGCTGCAGGAGGTCACACGCACGATCTCTGTGAAACGTATCCCTTTGGACGTACTCAGAAGCGCCAAAATCGTTCTTGATGAGCTGGACGCCAGGATTCGCAAGCTTCTCGTGAAAGCCCTCCGCCCAGCTAGCCCTTCATCGAATAAGGATGCAGATAATCCTGCGCCCAAGGGTGCAGCCGATTGCACCCTAGAAACAACAACAACCTCTCACTCTTCTGAAGAAGAGACTGTGAGGCCACCAGAAAGTGGCGTTGCCGGAGCTGACGAGCCCAAACAGGCTCCCACAGAGCGAACGGAAAGGACGAGGGAAGGGGATTCTGCTCATCCGCAAGGGATAACACCCTATGGCGCGCATCAGCACCTCGAAAAGTACAAGATTACGGCCCAACTCGTCGCCACGGCATGTCCCAGTTTCTGTTCGGGTCTGCAGACCGATCCTGAATGGGACGACCTGATTGATCATTGCCAGCAATATCGCGCCATTTACGGCCTCAGCCCGTCCGCCTGGTCCATGATGATCAACACGCTTGGCGAACGCCCGGCAGCCGTCGCGCTGGCCGTAATCGGCGAGAAATTCCTCCGTGGCGCCCGTGGTGGCGGCAATGTCGTGGAATCTCCGGCTGGATATTGCGTCTGGCTGACGCGTACGGCCAAAAACCGCGGCGTTCTCGATCTTGGGCCGAAAATCCACGCCCTCCTGACCAAAGACCAGCGCCCCGGTTAGTCAATAGTCATTTGTTTACAGACACATACAAACCGTAGATGCAATTGGAGCAGAGACAATGATCGAGAAATGCATAGTGTCGCAAGCGTCCGCCGGCGGCAGTGCCGAACTCTCGGCCGAACTGGCCGAAAGCCTCGGGATCCGGCCCGGCGGTCCGGCACCGAGTTTCGCAACGCCATAAGGGCTCTGGGAACATGAGCACGCTGCCTCTCTCTCGAACGGCCATGACCTCCAGCATGCTCCAGATCGCAGGTCAGACCGGGCAAACCTGTGGTTGGTCCGATATGCAGGCTCTCAAGGCTATTGCCGACAGGCACGCTCACCATCCTGGGCAGCCGCACAAGGCCGCGCCCTTGCTGCTGCTTGACGTATTGGCCTCTCCGCTGGCTCCCCAGCTGGCGGCGCCACTCGCTCTAGTGCTCGCCGCAAGCTTCTTGCGCGTGAACCGGCTGGTGTGGGACAACAGTGAAACCGAGGCCGTACTTCAGGTCGAGAATGCTCGTAATGGCGCGTTGGGCGTCGATCAGATCGCACGATTTATCGACACGCGACTGCACAATGACCGTCTGGCGCACGCCAGCTGACCAAAACTCTTCGCGCATCACTACCAGATTTAAGTGGGATCGGGGCGAGGGGGCACGATCCATGGGCCCTGGCGTAGCTCTTCCGGCCGCACCGATTTCAGATCGTCGTCAGGCGCCAGAAAACGGACCTCTTCCCAACTCTCGCGCAGCTTCGAGTACGTCATATTGTGGATGTAATTGCGGGCGCTGACTTCCGGATAACCCCTGTGATTATATAGATATACGAACTGAGCGATGATCAGATTGCCGGTATTTTCCACGACCCTTCCATCCGGAGTGTCGATAATCGCACAGGCGCGTGCCTCCACATAATCAAGCCAGCTCTTCACCCGAGTGTAAAAAGCATACGCATCTTCCGGATGGGAGATCGCACGCTCGAAGACTTCATTGTAAGCCCAGACCCGGATTTCCCACCCCTTTTCGGCTTCTGGATCCACACGCCACTGGTATTCGTAGTCACCGAAATATCCGGCCCTGAGCATGTCATGCGTCTCTTCGCTGATAAACTGGACGGGGAAATGCTCGAAGCCTTTGCCCTGCCAGATCAGGCCTTCTGCGTGCTTGAGATAATACTCGCAATCAAACCCTTCATCAGCGAAGGGGAGCATGCTCGCGATATTCCAGTCCAACTTTCCAAGGCTTAGCACGCCTTAAAACCCTCCTGTCGGACAATTCGGGGACACGGCAACTATCAGTACTCCAATACCCCGGTTATCAAACCCAGACGTACCCGGCTGAGCACGAGATCCCGGCGCGCTTCAATGACCGCGAGGCGCGCCCGCAGAAGCTGATCAGTAGCATTGAGAACGTCGATCATAGTCCAGAGGCCGGCGGATCGGCCACGTTCGATCCCCTGTAATGCCAGCTCGGCCGCTGTCCTTCTCTGCTCCTGTGCATCCAGAACATGGGCAGCGGCAGTAACTTGCGCCCAGATTTGCGTTGCTCGCAGTTCGACCTCTGCCTCCACGTTCCGCATCGCGAGGCGAGATGCAGAATTGGCTGCGATGGCTTGCCGATGACGAGCGCCGGTCTCACCACCAGTAAGAAGAGGCAGGGAAAGTGTTAAGTTCACCTGCGACTCGTTGTCGGAAACGACAGCGGGAGAGACATTCTCGCTGTGGGTATGGCGCAGCCCGAGCGTGACGGTCGGACTATTGCGCCGTCCGGCCGCCATCATATCGACTCGAGCTATCTCGGCATCGAGGCGCGCTCCAGTGAGATGTGGGTCGTTATCCCGGGCAGCATCGATTACATCCAGCACGTCGGTCCATGGCAGATCGATCGAGGGCCAGTCCAGCGTTTCGGCTGGAAAACCGACGACCCGCTCGAAACGCGCGCGTCCAACCGTCAGGTTCACCCGGGCATTTTCAAACCGGGCACGTGCTTCGGCAAACCGGGCCTCGGCTTGCGCTAGTTCAGTCCGCGTCGCGGTACCGCGGGCCAGCTGTGCGCGCGCCGCATCGACAAGCGCGTCGAATGCCCGCATGGCTGCCGCTTCGATCAATACGGTCTCGTCAATCAATAGAAGATCGACATAGGCAGATGCCACTTCCTCAATGATGTCGCGCTCGATCGTGGCGAACTGTGCCTGCGCCCGGTGCATTTCCAACACGCCACGTCGCAGGGCGATATTGCGCCGCCCGCCGGACCAGAGGACCTGCCGGGCGTCGAGAGAATAGGTCCTCGGCGAGGTTTCATCGTCGATCACATCGTTGTTGGACAAGACCGCCTCGCGGTCAGAGCGCGCGGTCGAGGCTTGCAAAGTCAGCTGTGGCCGGTAAGGGGCCAGCGCCAGTGGAATGGCCTCGCGCGCACTGCGCAGCTGGGCGCGCTCCTGCTGCAATCGGGGGTGGGTATCAAGAGCGGCGACGATGGCATCTGACAATCTGTCAGATGTCGCCAGCGCTGGCGCTGCATACACAGCCGCTGCCGCGAACGCGGCCAACAACAAACGCCTCATCTTCAAACCTTCCCGCCCAGCGGGGCGAGAATGCCGGGTTCAAAAACATTTTCAACCCCAGCCTGTGTTGCCAGCTTGCCATCGCGCAGTGTGCGCGGCGATATAGACGCGCTGGGAAGGGGCGGCAGGTGACAAGCGAGAGTTTCGGAACGGATTCGGGGCTTGAATGCCTGTCTCTTCTGCTAGGCGTGCTGGAGCAGCCGGTGGATGTGGCTCAGCTACGCCATCAGCTTGGTTCCGAACGGGCCGCCACCATTGAGAACCTGGTGCGCCTGGCACGGTGGGCCCAGGTGCGCGCCAAGCTGGCAGCAGTGCGCGCCGACAGGCTGGAAGATATGCCGCTGCCGGCGATCGGCGAAGGGCGGGATGGACGCTTCTTCATCATCGGTGCGATCCGCGACGGCGAAGCGTTGATCCAGCGGCCCGGCCAGCCGGCCGAAGCGCTCACCTTGGAGGATTTTACGCAGATCTGGACTGGCCAGGCGGTATTGATGACGACGCGCGCCGGTGGCGGGCGGCCTATGCGCAAGTTCGATGTAACCTGGTTCATCCCGGCCCTTGTCCGTTATCGCGGACTGCTTGGCGACGTGCTGGCAGCGTCCTTCATTCTGCAATTGTTTGCGCTCGCAACCCCGCTCTTTTTCCAAGTGGTGATTGACAAGGTACTGGTGCACCAGTCCTTGACCACACTCAACGTCCTGATCATCGGCCTGTTGGCGGTGATCGTATTCGAGACCTTCCTGGGCGGGCTGCGCGCTTTCATCTTCTCGCACACCACGTCGCGGGTGGATGTGGAGCTCGGGGCAGGGCTGTACCGTCATCTGCTCAATCTGCCGCTGGCCTATTTCGAGGCGCGCCGGGTGGGCGATACCGTGGCGCGGGTGCGTGAGCTGGAGACCATCCGCGAGTTCCTCACCTCCTCAGCGGCGACGCTGATCATCGATTTGTTCTTCACCATCATCTTCCTGGTGGTGATGTGGTTCTATTCGCCCTGGCTGATGCTGATCGTGATCGGCGCGATCGTACTGTACGTGATCATCTCTGCGGTTATTACCCCGCCGCTGCGTGCACGCATCGAAGAGCGTTTCTACCGAGCTGCCGAAAGCCAGGCCTTCATGGTCGAAAGCGTCACGGCGGTGCAGACGCTAAAAGCTGCAGCTGTTGAGCCTCAGATGCAGCGCCGCTGGGAGACTCTGCTGGCGGGCTATGTGAAATCCGCTTTCAACGCCAATGTGCTGGGCATCTGGGGTGGCCAGGCAATCCAAATGGTCAACAAGCTGTCCACCGCCCTGATCCTGTTCGTCGGGGCTACGCTGGTGATCCGCGGTCAGCTGTCTGTCGGTGAGCTGGTCGCGTTCAACATGCTGGCCGGACGCGTGGCCGAGCCGGTGCTTCGTCTGTCCCAGCTCTGGCAGCAATTCCAGGAAGCGCGCGTCGGTGTCGACCGGCTTGGCGACATACTCAATACACCGCAGGAAGCCAATGCCTCCGGCTCGCGCACCGCGCTACCTGCGCTCAAGGGGCATGTGAAGTTCGATGACGTCACCTTCCGCTACCGTCCGGGCGCGCGCGAGGCGCTGCGCCGGGTCTCGCTGGAGGTGCAACCGGGCGAAGTGCTTGGCGTAGTGGGCCCGTCCGGCTCCGGCAAGTCGACCCTCGCCAAGCTGGTACAGCGCCTTTACGTGCCGGAGAGCGGCCGCATCCTGATCGACGGGGTGGACCTGGCGCTCATCGACCCGTCCTGGCTGCGCCGCCAGATTGGTGTGGTGCTGCAGGAAAACATCCTGTTCAACCGCTCGGTGCGTGACAATATCGCTATTGCTGATCCCACCTTGTCCATGGAGCGCATTGTCGAGGCGGCCCAGATGGCTGGGGCGCATGATTTCATCCTGGAACTGTCGGAAGGTTACGACACGCGGCTTGAGGAGCGCGGCGGCAATCTGTCGGGTGGCCAGCGCCAGCGCATCGCTATCGCGCGGGCCCTTGCGACCGATCCGCAGATGCTGATTTTCGACGAGGCGACCTCGGCGCTCGATGCGGAGAGCGAGGCGGTCATCCAGCGAAACATGGCCAAGATCGCCCACGGCCGGACCGTGATCATCATCGCTCACCGGTTGAGCGCGCTGAAACCCTGCGGCCGTATCATCACGCTCGAGGCCGGCGCGGTCACCGAGGATGGCACACACGCCGAACTTCTCGCCCGTGGCGGGCGCTATGCCAGCCTGTGGCAAGAACAGACCGGGGGCTATCGATGAGCCGCCACCTCGCCGTTCTCATCGAGGCCTGGAAGCGTGAGAGCGAGCGCCGCCGGCAGAACCGCCGCAAGCGGATCGAGACGCAATTCCTGCCCGCAGCGCTGGAAATCATGGACACGCCGCCGCGCCCGCTCGGCCGCATCGTTCTATGGACGATTATCGCCACCGCGATTGCCGCCCTGCTCTGGGCGAGCCTGTCGCGCGTTGACGTGGTCGCCGTGGCCGAGGGGCGGCTGACACCGGTCGGCCGGCTGCAGTCGGTAGAAACGCTGGAGGCTGGTACGGTGCGGGCCATTCATGTCCGTGAAGGCCAACAGGTGCGCGCCGGCGAGGCGCTGGTCGAGCTCGACACCACCTTCACTGAGGCCGATGTGTCAGCGGCCCGCTCCGAGCTGGAGACAGCCCGGCTGCAGCGCCGCCGTGCCTTGGCACTGCTGGCCTGGGCCGATGAGGGCGAGATCGACTGGAGTGAGGAGGCAAGCCTGTCCCCGGCAATCCAGACCGCTGAGGCGCGTCTGGTACGCGCCCGCATACGTGAACACCAGACGCGCTTGGCCAGCATGGTCCAGCGCCGGGAGGGGGCACTGGCCGCGCGTGATGAAAGCCGCGCGTCGCTTAGCGGCATAGAGATCACTCTCCCGCTGATCCGGCGCCAGTACGAGAACCATGCTGCTCTTGCGGAGGAAGGCTTCGCGCCGCACCAGCGGGTTGACGAGCTGGAGGAGCGCCTGAACAGCCTGCGTGCCTCCGCTGCTGGCGCGCGCGAGGCGATCCGGCGCGCCACGGCGGAGGCCGCGATGATAGAACAGGACATGGAGACGGCGCTGGAAAGTTTCACCGCCCAGGCCGCCGCAGAACTCTCAGAAGCGGAAAGCATTATCGCCTCGCGCACCGAAATCCTCGCCAAGGCCGAGGCGCGCTCGGCGCTCCAGACCCTTGCTGCGCCTGTTGACGGCACGGTCAATGCCATCGCCGTCACCACGATCGGCGAGGTGGCCCAGCCTGGCGAGCCGGTGATTACCCTGGTGCCGGCTGGCGGCGAACTTTATGTCGAGGCCTTCCTGCTCAACCGCGATGTCGGTTTCGTCGCCGTCGGCCAGGAGGTCCGCATCAAGCTGGAAGCCTTCCCCTTCATGAGATACGGCTATCTAGATGGAATCGTAGAGCAAATCTCGCCCGACGCGATCGTTGACCAGCATCGGGGGCTGGTTTACCCTGCGCGAGTAAGAATTTCTGCGAACAACCTCAGGGTAAATGGTGAAATGCCGGTGCTGGCCGCCGGCATGGCTGCGACGGCGGAAATCAGGACTGGCCGCCGGCGGGTAATCGCGTTTCTGCTTAGCCCGGTCATGCGGACAATGAGCGAGGCGGGGAGGGAGAGATGAGGGGGGAGGCCTGCTGTGATTTCCACACGGGCAGTTTATGCACGGGTGGTGGGGTGGTGAGGCTCTGCAACGGGGCGCTTGCTTTGCTTGCCGCCATTCTGCTGGGGTGTGCCGATACGACGGCTCAGTCCGGCTCGGAGGCAGGTGCATGTGTCGACATCGAACGCATTTACACACCCGGCGTGCGCCCCGGTCAAACGGGCCAGGTGCGGGTGATCCGCCGGCGTGTGCCCTGTACCGCCATGGCTGACGACATCAACGCCGCACCGTTCAGCAACGAGACTGCTGCCTTGCGTCATCTCGCCCGCCAGAGCTTCCCCGTCGAACTCACGCTTCACGCCGACCCGGCATGGGATCCTGAGGAGACCGTTGTCGGCCGGTTCGTCGTCCCTTCGGAATATTTCGATCCGGCCAATCCCCCGCTTATGGACGCCATTGCCGATGGCGAACTCACGACATTTAATGCTCAGTTTTTTGTGGCTTTCATGGACGGTCGGTATATCAGCCAGGTTGCGGCCCACAATCAGACTGTCCAATCCGTGCACCAGGTCTCGCTAGGCGGCAGGAGCGACGGAGATAGCGTGGTTGGTGAACGAGAGTATCTTTCTGAATCTCCTCATTATGAATTCACCGGAGAAACTGCCCACGGTTTGGACCTGTACGTTTTCCAAAGCCCATATGAAGTTAAAGATCAGATTTGGGTAGGGACTGCTCCAGACGGTGCTGCTGTACGGATAGTATGTGGGTCTCAGCGCATGGATCGTCATGGCCCCCCGGACGGACCCAGAGAGTACGGCCTATGCACGCTCAACTTCATGGCCGATACCAATATCCGTGTGGACCTCTCCCTTCCCCATTTTCAAATCGAGCAATGGCCAGTTCATCGTAGTGAAGCTCTCAGATTGGTCGAGAGCTGGAGAACAGAGTAATGTCTTTGACGCAGGCTCAGATCCGGTCCCGCTGGAACGCTATTCGTGGGAATTTCAACGCTACCGGTGCTGACAATCGAGCGGGAATATACCTGCAGATATACGAGCTGTACCGTGATATAGGAACTCCGGAAGCACTCCGCGCCGGTCGCCAGATCTTAATGCAAGCGCAGATCACATCTTACAGCGGCGCCTACGGTGCCGCCGCGTTGATGGGAAATCGATGGGCGCAAGAAAATAACCCGGGTCTCTATACGATGACTCTGGATCAGTTTTCTTATGACATATTGCAGCGACTAGTTGAGGCTATAGAGTACTCTATTGTTGATAGAAATCGCAATGGCGTTTTTTCGGTCGCAGAAATTAATGCGCTCGACTATTCCGTGTGGCGCGAGTACGGGATGGGGGCGTGGTTTCCCGGAAATTATCTGCGTGGATGGCATGCCGCCAATGGCGCGACAATCAGCCAGAATTCATTGATATTTGAGCAGGCGATCTATAACCGCCACAGTTTGAATGGAGATTTCTCATTCCAGTATGGAATGCATGACGACGATTATTGGACAGCCGCTGACCTTCGCCCGAGTGGCCAGCATTACCGCCTCGCTCTCGTAGTTGCGATGTTCAGCGACGACATTGGCAAACAAGCTCACCACTACGGGTTGTCCATGCAGGCGATTCGACGGCACGGTACGCAAACGGTCGGAGAGTATACTGGACAGATCGTACACCTCCCAGTGGATGGCGAGGAAACGATCGCAGCATTGTCGATCACCGATGGGGATGGCAATAGGGTCGTATTCCGTCAGCTTGACGATACACGAGCGATCTTCGGAGAGGTCGGCTGGGGGGACGCCTTTCTCGCCCGCGCTGTGGATGCGTGGATCGATGCCGATTTTCGCTATGGCCATCTTGGCGGCATCGGCAGTAACGAGCGGCATAGCCAATGGATGCGCTACTTAGGTGAGTACGAGGACGAACTCAAGAACCGTTTGGGCGCCGACATAGGTCTTCATGCTGTGCGCAACTACAGTTCGCCGCTCTACGCACCCAATCCCTCGTTCGATCCGGAGTGTTTTGTGCCCGGCACGATGGTGCAGCTTGCGGATGGGCAGCACGTACCGATTGAGGCGATATCGGTCGGCGACGAAGTGATGGGTTTCGATGCTCTTGGGCGGTTGCTGCCCGCGCGCGTTGTTGATGTCCACCGCAACACATCCGACGAAGTCATTGAAATAAACAACGAGGTGTTCGCAACGGCTGGTCACCGGTTCCTATGTTCAGACAATGAATTTCGGACACTGGAGACAGTCCTCGCAGAGGGGCACTCCTTGGTCGGAGCAGGTGGGCACGCGCGCGAGGTTCGAAACGTTCGGCGCATCAAGGCCGTTGATGTCGCACTCATTCACGCGGGTGCCGGCGCAAACATCGATACTCCTGACAGCTTGCAGCAAGCACTCGACTGCGGCCCGGACGGGGCGCCTACGTTCCTGACTTGCAACCTAACGGTCGAGCCTTGTCACACTTACATCGCCGGTGGTTACCGCGTGCATAACGATTCCCTCCGGTCACACATTCCAGAAGGCGGCATTGAAGTCCTCAATCAGCTGCTCCCGAACGGTGAGCGGCGTTTGATGGGCCTGTTCAGCGATGGCCGCGTGTTTTTTCTAACGGGCAAAGATTTCGACGGCGACCACAATACAGACCTAATCCTGCGTAGTTACTTTCTGCCAGACGGCTCACAAGTTCGACAAGGTCGCGATGTGGGCGTCTCGGGATATAATGGAGTGATTATTCCCGCCGCAGAGCTGTCGGGGATGTTCGGTACAATCGGGTCTTCGATTGGCAGCCTTCTGTTCAATGGTAGTTTTGCCGCGAACATGGCGTCGTCGGCTGTTCTGGAGGCGGTTGGCGTAAACATCGGGCAGGCGATCGGATCCCGCCTGAACAATATCGTCGACCATGTAGACGGCATCACCAGAGACGTTTTCAGCGACTTCGGGGCAGACCTCTCCAACGCCTTCCAAGGCGCCGCAATCGGAAGCGTCAGCTCGTTCCTCACTCTGGAATTGGGCGAAGCCCTCAGCTTGAAGGGATTCGGCGCGGAACTGTTCCAGACGGTCGGCAGTACGGCGATTTCTACGGTACTCAGCAATGCAGTGAGCGGTCAGTCCCTGTTTTCCGGTTTCGTGGGGAGCAACCCAACATTTGAGGTGCTTGACGGTATCGTCACCGCGGATTTGAGAACGTTCAAATTCGGAGCCTTCGAAAAATCGATAGGAGCCTTCCTTGGGGCCAAGCTCGGCTCCTTGGTAATCCAGCCGCAGACCACGGCAGGGGCTGTTCTGTCATCCATCGGGAGTTCAGTGGGTTCCCTGATATTCACCGGCGGCATTGGCACTTGGACGTCCACGTTTAGCTATGGACTGACCAGCGCCATGTCGAAGGCCATTGGATCGCTCGCGAACATCGTGGTGCCCGGCCTCGGCGCTTTCGTCGGTTTCGTTCTGGGCGCATTTATCGGGAATCTTTTCGGCTCCAAGAAGCCGAAAGTTCCCGCAGCCGACGCCGAGACGGTTTTGAACTTCGACACCGGATATTTCGATCTTGGCAACGTGTCGAGCCAGAATGGCGGCAATGAAGATCTCGTACGCGATATGGCCATCGCGGCGCGTGACGCGTTGAACAGCCTCGTTTCGATGGTTACCTACGGAAGCGAAATCGCAGGAAATGCCAATGCTACCTCTCCCACGCAAGTGTACGGTCACACGGGCAATCAACTGTGGGTAAAGCTCGGCGGAACTACTGCAGGCAAAATAAATCACGACAGTGCGGACAAGGCCGTTGACCAAGGTGTGATTTGGGCGCTTGGCCGAACCAGGATTGTTGGCGGCGATCTATTCCTGAAGCGTGCGATCACGCGATCACCTGCTAATTCCGTGATCGGACTGACGGGCGATCTTCAGATCGCTGAGGACTATGGCCTCTATCTGGCGAACCGAGAAGTGATCAATGCGATAGTGGCGGCTCCGTATGACAGCCTGTCTGTTTCGGACAAAAGCTTCTACGACAATAACAAAGCGCGTTTCACGCGAGTTATGGCTCAGGATTCAGTGTCCCTGAATGCCTCCGATCAGACTTGGTACAATAACAACAAGACTCGCGTCGATCGTATGATCGACGACCTAAGTGTCTCCCAATTCGCCGCCGGCTGGATCATCACCCTCCAGCGGGCGGCCGAGCTCGGACTCAACCGCACTTCGAAGTCCGACTTCTACGGCGGGTTTGGCGGGTTTGTGGACAGTCTGAAAATCCTGTCGGGGCAGGGTTTCGACAATGAGGATGTGAGCTTTTCCTTCGACGGCAATACGATGCACGTCGATTACGGCCGCTGGAACGGCCGCGCCGAAGACAATCTGATGCGCGGCGGCGACCTGTCCCTGGGCACAAACCTGCTGCAGAATCGGCACGATTATGTAGGCCAAGGCAGTGAGATGATCGAGCGTCTGGCCGATGGGAGTACGGCACTGGTGTTCCGAGATACCGGGTTCCAAGAATCCGCCAGTGGATCTCTATACGGTGCCCGGTTTGAACTCCATGGCGGCGACATGGATGGTGGCCGGCATTTCAAGGTCGATGCTGGTGATTATGTCACTTTCGGCTTCGAAGCCCGCAGGCTCGGCAACGCTGCCAATCAGGTCCGGATGTATGTCGGATTCTACGATGAATCCGGTACACGCTTGAGCTGGCATAATGTGAATCCGACATCGGGGAATGCGTGGAACCGCAGCACTCGAACCGTCCAGGTAGACAGTGGCGCAGTGTATGCGCGCGCTTACGTCTATACTTTCGCCCGAGCGGGATCCGGCGCGTCCGTCTCCACACTTGATCTTGCGGCCCGCAACTTCCAGTTCAACCGCTCGGCCACCCCATTCGCATCGACGCCGGACTATACTGCGCCGGTTTATGAGCGCTTCGAACTAGCGAATTTCTACGCCGATGGTGGCTTCAACAAGATGACAAATGCAGTGCGGACCTCGCCGTCCGCCAATGCGCGCAGCTCGCTGCTCGCTGCAGCGCAAGCCTGGATGGCATCGTGGCATGGTGCCACCGGTGCGATCATGTCGACGACCTACTCGCTGGTTTCTTCCAGTGGACGCGACGCCACCAGCGGAAACGACATCTATATTCATACCGGTTCCACTGGCGTGACAATTGAGGCCAGCAGCACCGAAACCGCCTCCATTACTTTCAGTTATTGGGACTATTCCCGCCCCTACGAGCCCGACATCCGCACCCACACCATCACCCAGACGTTCTCTCACGAGGGGGGTGACAATATCTTTGTGGGGGGATCAGGCGACGACACGATCTATGGAGGTTCGGGCCATGACTGGATCCAGGGCGGTTATGGCGACGATTATCTCTATGGTGGCAATGGAAATGACGTAATCATCGGCGGTCTCGGCTATGACCGCATCTACGGACAGAATGGCGACGACTATCTCGTTGCCGGGGTTGGTAGCACCAATACCTATATGCGCGGTGGGGCGGGCAACGACACGCTGGTGCTAGACGGCATCGTTGGCACCCACCTTGGCGAGGCTGGCGACGATACCTTTATCGTCACCGGGACGAAGGGTTATCGCGGCTGGGCGCGCGGCGGCTACGACACAGACGACAACGGTTCTGACACGGTCAGCTACGAGCGCGTAGACCGCGGGCTGAAGCTCGACATGGCCTACCGGCCTAGCAGCTGGGACGGTCACAGCAATGCCATCTATGCTCACGCGGCAACCCGGCGCTTTAGAGCCTACGACATGGAGGGCGGCTCCAGCGAATTCATAGATCTGCGTGTGAGTCAGATCGACAACGTGACGGGTACCCAGTTCGGCGACGAGCTATGGGGCGATGACGGGGCCAACGTCCTGCGCGGCCTGGCAGGCGACGATTTCCTCTATGGCCGGGCCGGGAACGACATCCTGGAAGGCGGCGCGGGGGCGGACTATCTACATGGCGGCGGTGGCAGCGACACGGCGTCATATAAGCATTCGCGCTCGGCTGTCTGGCTCGATCTGGAGAGTCAGGAATATTTCGGAGGCGATGCAGAGGGCGACACGCTGGTCTCGATAGAATGGCTGCGTGGCTCCGATTTCGACGATACGATGTTCGGCAAGAACGGCCAAGCCAACCGGCTCTATGGCGGCCGCGGCGACGACTGGTTCGTCGCTTCGAGCGGCAATGACCAGTATCACGGCGAGGCTGGCTTCGACACGGTCGATTATTCCGACATGAGTTCAGCGATAACCGTGAACCTAGCCGCCAATACCGGTTCTGGCGCCGCTGCTGGGCACAAATTCTACTCCATCGAGCACATTGTCGGCACCGACTTCAACGACGTCATCACCATGGACGGCGGTGACAACTACATCCAGGGCGGCAAGGGCGATGACATCCTCTACGGTGGGGCGGGCCTGGACACCTACATCTACTATCTCGGCGACGGCAACGACACGATCTACGAAACCGAGAATGGCGGCGGCTACGACACGCTGGTGATGCTTGGTATGAACTGGGCGGATCTGACCATTACATTCCCCGCCCACAGCAATGGACGCAATGCAGCCATGCTGGTGTCCGTGTCCGGTGGCGGCAGTGTGCGCTCGGTCAACAATCAGTACTACTGGGAAGATCCGCAGGCTGGAATCGACGCGCTCGATGTCGGCGGCGTTGGCGCTGTGGATATCAGCCGTATCAACTGGGGCACTGGCGGCAACAATCAGAACAACACGCTCTATGGCCGCTCTGACAAGAGCGACATAATCATGGGCTATGCTGGTAACGACATCGCCTATACGGCAGGCTCAGCAGGTGGGCATGAAACCAACGGTAATCTGATCTGGATGGGCCGGGGCAATGACACGGTGTACGCTTCGGTGGGTGACGACGAGTACATCTTTGATCGGGGAGACGGCATAGACACGATCTATGACAGCGGCGGGGATGACCGCATCCAGTTTGGCCCGGGCGTGATGGCAGATGACGTGATCTACGAAGTCGTAGGCAATGACTTCGTCATCGGTCTGCGCGAAGCAGGGAATCCAGAACTTTTGGCCTCTCAGGTGTCTGACCGGATCATTGTAAAAGGCGCTGGCGCCGCATCCGGTGCGGCCAAGCGGATTGAGTACATTACCGCCGGCGGTGTCGATATCGATATCAACAAGCTGAACATCCAGTGGTCGGGCACGACTGGCGGCGGCGGTACCGGTGGTGGTGGCGGCAACTGGAATTTGCCTCCTGTGGTCTTCGATCTGGACGGGGATGGACTCGATCTGGTCGGCATCAATGAAAGCCGCATCGTCTACGATACCGGCACCGGCCATCTACTCCGCATGGGTTGGGTCGGTGCAAGCGATGGTATTCTGGCGCTGGATCGTGACGGTGACGGCATCATCAACAACCGCAGCGAGATTTCCTTTGTTGGTGACTTCGAAGGTGCAACCACCGACCTTGAAGGCCTGCAGGGCTTCGATAGCAATGGCGACGGTGTGCTGGATTCCGCTGATGAACGCTGGAGCGAGTTCCGTATCTGGCGTGATTTAAACCAGAACGGTGTGGGGACCGAAAACGAACTCATGACCCTGGAGCAGGCAGGGATCGTGTCCCTGAACCTCACGCTGAATCCGACCGGTCGGACGACCGGCAACGTGGCGGACAGCGTCTCGGTGAACACAGCGCTGGCCTCCTTAGCCAATGGCTCGACTATGATGGCCCATGATGTGGCGTTAAGGATGATGTTGGCACGGGCTGAAGGCTCGGCCTTGCCGGGCGAAGGGTTCTGGGATGGATTTAGCCTATCCTCTGACGGCCGGTTCGGGATCGCCTACACAGGAACAGCCTTCTCGGAAGACGCCATTGCTAACCTGATAACCTCGTGGGACATCGATATGGATGCTCCGGAGGGTGCGGCATGGGTTCAGCTAAGCCATCACATAGATCTGTTCGAACATCTCTCCGCTCCGGTGGTTGAGGCTGATCCGGACGATCCCCAGACACCCACCTTCGGTGTCAAACCGATCGTCATCGACATGACGGGCGAGGGCATCCATTTGATCGATCCGGCCCAGTCGCCAGTTTGGCTTGACGCAAATGGGGACGGGGCGCTGGATCGTCTCGGCTGGGTTGGCGCCGGCAATGGGATACTGGCGCTCGACCGTAACCGGGATGGCGTAATCGAGGCGGTCTCAGAAATATCCTTCGTTGGCGATCTGGCCGGTGCGAAGACCGATCTGGAGGGCCTGAGAGCCTATGACAGCAATGGCGACGGATGGCTTGACGCTGACGATGCGCGTTTTGGCGACTTCCGGATCTGGATTGATGCTGATTTCAGTGGGACCAGCACATCGGACGAACTTCTGACGCTTCACGAAGCCGGTCTGGAGCGCCTGTCCCTGACAACTGTGGCAGGAACGGGCTCGGCGCCGGGTTCACTGCATAACACGGTATTTGGTGAAGCGGAGATTGTCTGGCGCGACGGCGTAACAGGGGGGCGCGCCGCCGATGTAGAACTGCGCGCGTTTACCGGCAATCTCCAGGAACAGTTTTACGATCTGCTTATGCGCAATCTAGCCGAACAGCGCGATGCCGGAAATTGGGGCTTCGGGCGGGCTGCTAGGCGTCAGCAGATGGTGGAGCTTCGCAACGAAAGCCCCTCCGGCACCCATGTTGAACCGCATCGTATCCTGCCTGTGGGTCGACCGGCGGGTGCAGTCAGCGAACCCTTCTCCACGGAAGACCGCGTTTCCGCTGCGTTGGCGACGGATTCCGCCCGCAACATGAGCGGTTATGTCGATCCGCAGCAGCTGGGCGGACTGGACTATGCGATCGGCGGGCCAGACTTTACACGCACAGTGCATGGGGATGAGGAGTTGCCCCGGAGGGGCGAGACCAGCCGTTGGTGGCTGGCGGCCCAAACCCATGATCCGGTCCGCAGGCCAGGCACGCTGGCCGATCGTCTGGCGGAGCTAAATCGCAGCCGGGACCAGGTTTCGATCGGCAACTCGGACTTTTCCACCTTGCCGCAAGAAGATGCGGACACCCTGTCCGAGCGGCAACGCTTCCTTCAGGCCATGGCTGCATTTCGTGGTTCCTCAGGAGTATCAACCCTGCGCAAGGGCGATCAGGTAACCATTGGCCAGCACGAACTCTTCGCCAGCCGCCGTGAGCTGTCCGCTTTGGCTGACGCCGGCCGGCACAGCCTTTATGGATGACCCCGGCAGGGCAATGGATGGAGTATTTGGCATGACAGGTGCGCCCACAGGCAAACCGGGGCAGGTTGCGCCGCAACCGAACAAAACGGTGTCACAGGTGCTGGGTGAGATCACTTGGTTGCTGACCCAGTCTCCAATCCACAAGCAGTTGTTCATCGGCGACCTGGAATGGTTCGTCATGCCCGCAGTTCTTCTTGAACAGTTCCGCATCTTCAACGGACCGCAACATCCGGCCGCCTTTGCGTTGTGGGCCCGCATCTCCGAGGATACAGAACAGCGCCTCAAAGACGGTGGCTACAAGCTGCGGCCGGACGAATGGCGTGGTGGGGACCGGCCCTGGATCATTGAGGTCGTGGCACCTTTTGGCGGGCACGAGGAGATACTCCAGGATGTGGCCCAGCACATTTTTCCTGGCGAAACGTTCAAATATCACCGGGTGAACGAGACGGGCCAGCGCGAAGTTGCCGAGCATGTCCCGGGCAGCCCGACCGCCAACTGAGGACGCCATGCATTCTGTCTCGGGTATCGTTGTGGCCGTTTTCGCGGCGCTGGTCCTGTCGGCCTGTTCGACAGCGTCAACTGCGCGGGAGGCTGTGACGTCAAATCTCCAAGGCGCAGTTGGCTACGCGCAGGATTTCGTTGGCCGGGTCTTTCGCGACCCGCGGACTCAGGAAGAGCAGACCTGGGAAGAAATCACTGCTTTCACTCTGGTCTCCCGTGTCGGGGATCGTCTTCACATTCATGCGCGTGGAGCTCCTCTCACGGGAAGTGGAACGGTTGACCTCCGGCTTCTGGTGCGCGCCAGTGCCGAAACCCTCACCCAAGGGTATTCCCACTTTGCCATTGTGCACGTACGAGATCGCAACATGCCGGTAGCCGGACGCCTGTTCGGCACGCCGGTCTATGGATCGCAAACCGTATGGATCGGATCCTATGAAGACTATGTGGCCAACCGCTACGAGCGGGATTATGCTGCTGCCCCCCGGACTTGGCTGCGCCCGGGTGTCGCGGCCGTTGTGGTGATGCTTGACGAGGATGATCGGCGCAGCAGGCGCGCTTTTGATGCTCGCGCGGTCTACACTAGCCTGGTCGTGGAAGGCGGGTATTAGAGTGGCTTGCTCCTTCCTGGCCGGAAGTTGGTGCAGAGCGCTCCACGGTGCGTGAAATTCCGTGTGCCAGGATAACAGCGCATTCTCGGTGCAGTATCTTGGCACCTTGAACCGACTGGACGCGCCGTCACGCGTGAGATCATATCGCATTTCTCATAAGATAAATTATGCGACAAATCACCGTCAGCTTAAATTAGGCCTTCGTATAAATTAATGAAGCGGCTACAAATATTCCTGAATGTGACCTTTGTTGGCATGTTCGATCGTATGATATTCTGCAGCGAACTCATTTGGCGTGGCTTTCGTGGTAAACAGTATTTCAAGAGCGCGGCTTTAGATTAAATTTTCTTTCAAGGGATTGACCGCCCGCAAACTCACCGGTTTAAATTAGAGGTAGCAGTTTTCGGGGGATTGGGGATGAAGCGGCTTTCGGTGCCCGCCAGCTTCATAATGTCCGTTGCGTTAGCAGTTGGCATTGCAACAGAAGCCTTACCAGCTAGCGGTGCCAATCCTGCAGCTCAGCGGTGCATCGAGGCGTATGAAACTCTGAGCAGCGCAGAGCGCGCGCAATGTAGCCGGATTTTGGAAACGACACGCTTGGAGCTCGAACGGGTGGCTGGGCGTGACGCTGCTGTTCGCGCGAACCGGGCAATCAATGCGCTATTGAACATTAGAGTTCGTGCGACACAGCGGGCGGGCCTACTCAGAGCCCATGCAACCGCGTTGTGCCTGCATTCCATTGACCCGGACGAGTATCAACCCGAGCTTGACCAAGCGGAAGCTGCCCTCGCCTCCAATCGCACGCAGCTGAGAAGCCTGGTGCGAGAGTACACTGCGCGGATGGACGACGTTTTCGAACTCACCGGCACCCGGCTTGTCAGTTGTGACGATGTCAGCCAATCGACCTTCAATAGCCTGACGTCTGGATCCGAGCGACAGATCGCATCCGACGTCGTGCGGCAATTTCAACGACACTGTGTAGCACGTCGGGTAAACCCGTCCGATTTCGGTGAGGTCACGGCGCCAACGCCTCGCCCGCAAGGCGATCCCTGTGACTGAGATTTTGGATGCCAGCACACAGATAAAGGTTCAAAGGGGAGAAAAGGCATGAACTTTCGTATGTTAGTGATGTCGTCCGGGGCGATGGCCTTGAGTGCTTGTGCCACGATGGAAGGCTATCAGGGTGCTGCCGGAGGCTGCGCTGCAGGTGCAATTCTCGTTGGCATCATGGGTGGTCAGGCCGAAGACATGGCGGCTGGTTGTGCAGTGGGCGCGGTGGCTGGCGGCGTTGCCGGAGACTATCTGGGCGAACGGCGCCAAGCCTATGCATCGACTGAGGCATTTTACTCAAGCGAGATTGCCTTGATCGAACAGGCCAACGCTGCGCTCGTATCGGATATAGAGGAGCAAGAAAGACAGATAGCTCAGCTGGCGGCTACCAACGCCGCGCTGCGTTCTGAGGGTATTGAGCAGGCTGAACTTGGCACCGCGCTTGCTGCGCAACGGAGTGCAGTTAGCGGGCAGATTTCAGATCTGGAAACGCAGATTGCCGCTGTTGAATTGCAGATCGCCAACTCGCGGACAGTCGTTGCGGCAATGCGTGAAGACAAAGCCTTGGAAGAAGCCGAACGCCTCGAAAATGCGCTCGGCATTATGACGGCAAACCTCGACCAGCTACGCGGCAACTACCGTGAGCTGAACGATATTCAGTCGGTGATGGCATTATGAGCCGGGCCGCGTCGCTTAAGCTGGGTATTACCGGCGTTGTTTGCGTTCTGATAGTAGGGTGTGCCACCACTCCAGAGGATTGCGATCCCACACAACCCGGTATCGGCAGGGCGCTCGGCTGTACTCAGTCAGGCGCCTATGATGCGCGTGTCGATGCGCTCCGCTCACAGCGGGCCGGAGCCATGGCGGAAAATTACGAACTGAGCAATCAGCGCGCTGGCAGGGCTGGTGAAATCCGCGCTCTGGCGGCAGAGCGCAGCCGGTTAGTTCAGGAGAATGCCAGCTTGCGCAGCGCCAATGCGGCTATGCGTGCCCAGGTCACCCAACTGCAGTCGCGCGCCGGCGTATCGGCTTCGACCTTAAACCAGGTGGATGAGCAGCTTCGAACGCTCGAAGCTGAACGCTCAGAGCTGGAAACTCTGCTTCTTGGCGACGATCCCACTATCAATCAACGACTGGCCGAACTGAACCGGCAGCTCGATAATCTGAGACAACGTAACAGAGCGCTCGTACGGCTGATTAGCGAGGCAGGAGGCTAACTCATGCGTCTGGCTGGGTGGTACTGGGCTATACCGCTCGGCTTCTGGGCCGTGGTGATTGCGATTGTCGTTTTCACTAATGCCAGGGCGTTCGGCCTCACTCAGCTGGAGGCATTCCTGGTCACCGCTCTATTATGGGTGATCGTTAATTGCGCGATCCTGCTTTGCAGCGCTGTGTTCATCGAGGAACCGCGTTTTCTGCCGGCTGCGGTTTACCGGGCGAAATCGCTCATCACAGTTGGCTTTATTGTTACCACTTGCCTGTTGCCAATAATTGGTACCGTGTTTGTCCACACACTCGATGCAAATTCTTTGGAGGTGCCAGCCGGGCACTATCTGCTTCTGTTCGGAATTTTACCGTTCATCATTGCGTCGATCACGACGTTCTATGCCGCCGTCGAAAAAGTTGTAGAAGATTCTGGCGCAAAATCAGAGCGCCATAGTCAATCTAGTGGCCTGCCTGATGAAATAATTATCAACTCTGTGCGTAGCTTCTTCCTATTTATGACAACAATAATTGCTGTAGCGACCATAGGCCGAACAGGCCAAACAGATAGGATGGTCGAATCGAGTGCATCGGGAGTATACACTGCTCTGGGGATGACTTTTTCGTTTTTCGGCTTTATATCGATTTACTATTGGGCATCGCCTGTGGCGGTTGTTTCGTCGGTCTATATAGACCACTCGGTGTTTGATTTGATAATTTTCACGATCGATAATTTTTTCAAAGCCTTGTTTGGTGACTTCCCCGAGTTGGCGGACTTCAACCTCAACAAGGTCCGGCATAATAATGAAAATCTGCTGGTTACACTTACCATCGGTATCTATCGTTTGCTGACCCCCTTGGCGCTCCTGCTCATTCTTGTTGGCAGTCCGCGCGGTAGTCGTTGATACACGCGCCTGCCGCGCCAACTCGGATGTAAAGACAGGCTGAGGTGCCTGCTGATCCAACGGTAGGGTCTGAAACACCGTCACGGCTTGGATTGTGCTTAGGCGCCTCAACAACATTTATTTTTGATCGGGCACGCCGCCGAACACGTCGCCATAGACCTTCTCAATTCGATCTGCCTCCTCCTCTGTAAGGGCGGCGAACTCGTTCTCGCTGGCGCGAAACGAGGGTTGTCCGTCATTTTGCTGAAGGAAGCGGAAGAGCAGATCGTGAAAAACGGTCACCGGCCCTGAAAACTGAGTCTGCGACCCGGCAGCCATGAAAAATGTATCCTCGTTGTCAGACGTGCGATCCTGGAGCGTCGTCTTGCCCTGAAATTTGTTTCTAGCATGTGAAAAGTGTTACTCATGCGATGTTTTTTATGAAAAAAGACAGGGTAGAGAGGCGAAATTCCAGCAATCCCAATGAGGACCCAGCCGGACGATGCCGCGAAAGGCTTTCAAATCGCCAGGCTAAAGGGCTCATTGCCGGTGCAATGCGCCACATCCAGGCAGTCTTATAGCACGCTTGGAATTGCGCTGATTGGGCAGGATGGGGATTGTGGCCAATCGGTGATCATGAGTCATTGGCGGTGAAACGCGCCAGGACTTCCCCAGCATCAGCAAGCGCCTGAAATTGGCGGGCGCTAAGAAAGTCTGTTACCGCCCTCTCCTCTTCTGAGAGGCTGTCGCGTTGATTTAGACCCACTCGTTCGAAGGCGGTAATGCCCAGGCGCCCGTCAGTCTTCAGGTATCCGAGCGCCTCTCGTCCGCTGCTGTCGGTCACCTCGCCGTCCTTTCCGGCATTCAGCCTGATTGACGTAAGGGCCCAATCTGATCTGCTTTGGCTTGGTTTGCGCAGCGCTTTCAGGACGGCGGACGCAGCTTCATCATCGAAATGCTTATTGACGAGAGGCTCGCTGTCGATCCACCCAGAAGCGGATAAAAGGGCCAAAGGTCTCGTTTCCGGAAGGAAGACGCCGACACGGGATCGCAGCATGTCTGCCTGGTCGCCTACCTTGCGATAGAGATGCAATGCCCACATCACCCCGTTCGAGCTCAGGGCATCGACGCACAAGAGTGAGCGGTTGACCTGGTTCTGGCCTGCATTCTGTAGCAGGGTGTAGCTTCCCTGACGTTCCAGCTCTGCCTGGTAGTCTGGCGATCTGCCATAGACGAACCGGCTGATCAGGGATCCCATCAGCACGTTGCGCCCTGCATCGGTGTGGTCCACAGGAATACCTGTCTCTGCGAGGCCAGATGTCGAGAAGAACCATTTCGCCCGAACGGCGACGCGGTCATGGCGTATCAGGCCTGCAAGCGATTTCGATAGCGCGTCCCGGTCCTGCCGGGTGTAAACCAGCTTGGCGATGCGGCGCCCCAGGCCCGGCTTGAAGGCGCGGCCCTGCCCCTGCCATTGATGTGTTGAAAGCGCCTCTTCCAGTGCGCGAGCGATCCATTGTTCGCTGACAATGCCCGCCTTGCGGATATTTAAAATCGCGTCTGCCAGCGGCCGACAGGCCTCCGCGCTCGTCTTGTTCGGTCCCGTTCCCATTTGATCCCCCCTATTCCCGCATACGCCCCCACGTATATGCACCATAGACTAGCCGGGCGCCCGATGCTGATCAACGTTGTCCGGGGCGAGGTCTACAACCGGTTGCTGCGCACAAAGCGCGCCTATACTCTTGGCGAGGATCGATGAGGTGGTGTGGGCGGCAAGGAAATGTCGTGGAGCGGCCGAAGGGGTCTAGTTTCGATACAGGCAGGAGGCCGGGCGTGATGAGCCGTACCAGCGTGTTCGTGAATGCAATCGGGGCTGCCGGCGCGATCGCGGGCGTTCTCCTGGCGGCTGATTGCGGTATCTGGAACCATGTCTGCCCGGTACGGAGCGAAACGACAGCCGCGCTCCCTTTTTCTGTTGATGAACCGAACGAGGCCGCTGGAGCCTCTTCAGCCACCTTGACGGGCGTTGATACGTTGAGACAGTGCCTCTCAGAGAGGCTCCTTGCCCACGAAGTAGCTGGCCACGCTCCAAGCTACGCAATCTGCGCCGACTGGCAGATGGAGACCAATCCCTTCCTTTCAGACGTGGCGGTATCATTTGGCACACCGGCCGCTAGCGGCATCGTAGCAGAATTCCGGTGCATGAATCCTGACCAGATTTCGATCGCGCATTACCCGGAAATGCCGGCTGCGGCTCTGGTCTGCAATTATCCGCAGGACCTGCGCGGCAGTCCTGACATGGCGGCACAGCCCTCCCACATCATGGCTGCAGTCTATTCTGCCGGAAGCCGTGAAGCACGGGTGACCATCCTTGCAGATGGGTCCTATTTCTATGCCGAACCAGCTGGATTCTCAGCCGAGCCCAATGAGATGATTCTGTCCTTCAGAACCAATGGCGCGAGGATCTGGCCAGCTATTGACCCTGAACAGGCCATAGATCTGCCCGGCGGCGGTGAGCGTGAAACGAGCGGTCATTTGATCGCGGCGTTTTCCGATAGCGGGAGCCTTGCAGGCATACGGCTCCGGTAAGGTGTCCGAAGCCATTCCCGTCTTCGATATCTTGGCAGAGGCGGGGTGCGCCCCCTGCCCTTCTGCCCGGACCGGCACCGACTTTCTGCCGCCTTGTCGGCCTGGGAGAAGTGCCACGATCATCTCATCGCGCGTCCCTTGTCCAATCGACGTGTTAACAATGTGCAACATTGTTAACACTGGATGCTGGATCGGCCGGGTTCCGCGCCCGCTGTTCCGGCCTTCATGGTCCGGGTAGCGCTGCTGGCGCCGGCCTTCGGCGAATTCGAGACGCGGTCCGCACCCAGATGCAGGATCTCGCCGGGTCATTCGGATTTGACCATCGCGCCGACATCGCCGACATGATCCTCGATCGCTGGGGGCATGCCTACATCACTATTTTGGGGTGATCGCCGAATCTGGTGCGCCAACCGAACGGCTAAGCGATAATGCGGTTGTTGGTCAGCGGTAGACCGCTCAGCGCCAAGATACCTGCTCCTTTGAGCTCGGTTCGTTTGCACATGATAATATATCGCCATAAATGGCGAAATAAGAGCTATATCGATAATTAATCGACAAAAACGACGAATATAAATCTTCCTATAACTCGCCGCTTTTAACGAATATGGCTTGCATTTCGATATAAATCGTCTATTATGGCGAATCATGGAAACGGCTCAGCACAAAGCAGATGATACGGTTCTGGCAGAGATGGGCCAGCGAATGGTCGCCATTCGGCTGTCCAGCAAGCTCACACAAGCCGAGCTTGCTGAAATGGCAGGCGTTTCAAAACGGACTGTGGAGAGGCTTGAAAATGGCCAGTCGGTCCAGATGACGAGCTTGATACGGTGCATGCGGGCGCTGGGCATTCTCGAGCGCATCGAGAAAATGCTGCCTGACACGCCAGTGAATCCGCTTCTCCTCCTAGAGCGTCACGGCAAGCGGCCAAAGCGGGTGCGTAAATCCGGCAAGTCACCCTCCTCTACCCAATGGACCTGGTCTGACGAGACATGACTAGTGTAGCAGAAGTCCGGCTGTGGGGGCGCCGTATCGGAGCGGTCTCACTGGAAGAGGGTCAACAGGCCGCCGCGTTTGCCTATGATCGCGACTTTGCGGGCAGTGGCATCGAAGTCGCACCGCTCATGATGCCGTTGAGCGACCGGATATATACCTTCCCGGACCTGAACCCGCGCAGCTTTCACGGTCTGCCTGGAATGCTCGCTGATGCCCTCCCCGACAAATATGGCAATGCCCTGATAAATGCCTGGCTGGCCACGCAAGGCCGCACGCCGGAAAGCTTCAATGCGGTAGAGCGTCTTTGCTATACTGGGCAGAGGGGTATGGGGGCGCTTGAGTTTGCGCCTGCCACGGGGCCGAAGGCTCCCAAGGCGCGCCGGATCCAGATTGATGCGCTTGTGGCTTTGGCCTCGAAGGTCCTTACTCACCGCAACGATCTGCAGGCGTCCTTTGATGATGATAGCAAGGCAGCTTCCTTGCGTGACATCTTGCGCGTCGGCACCTCCGCTGGCGGCGCACGTGCCAAGGCCGTAATCGCCTGGAACCGCAACACGAACGAAGTCCGCTCCGGTCAGATCGATGCTGGTAGCGGTTTTGAATACTGGCTCTTGAAGTTCGATGGCGTGTCGAACAACAAGGACAAGGAGCTAGCAGACCCTCAAGGTTATGGTGCGGTAGAGTATGCATACGCCAACATGGCGCGCGCTGCTGGCATCGACATGCCCGAGTGCCGTCTGATGGAAGAAGGTGGACGGCGCCATTTCATGGTCAGGCGCTTTGACCGGGAGGCGAACGGCGCGAAACTTCACATGCAGTCTCTCGCGGCGATCGCGCACTTCGATTTCAACGATCAGACCGCCTATTCATACGAGCAGGCCCTGTTTGTGATGCGCCGGCTGAACCTGCCAGCAAAGACTCTGGAAGAACAGTTCCGCCGCATGGCGTTCAACATCATCGCCCGTAATCAGGATGACCATGTGAAGAATATCGCCTTCCTCATGGACAAGGCGGGACAATGGCGGCTATCGCCTGCCTTCGACATCACCTGGAGCTATAATCCGGAAGGACTGTGGACGTCACGGCACCAGATGTCGATGAATGGCGAGCGCGCCAGATTTACGTTTGACGACTTCGTTGCCTGTGGCCGGTCGGTTTCAATCAGCAAGCCCAGAGTCCGCGTGATTCTGGAAGAAGTCGATGCTGCGGTGCGGCGTTGGCCGGAATTCGCGGACAGTGCACAGGTCAGCCCAGACTGGCGCAAAGCCATTGATCGGAGTCTACGGCTGGATATCGCCCCGTGATGATTGCTCAGTGCCTGCGATCGGATGAGCGGCCGGCCGAAAGGCCGATGGAGCGTACCCTCCTCGAAAGAACTTGAGGCTCCAAAGGCGCGCAATTCACGCCGCTAGCAAGCAGCGGAAGTCCTCCTGGGGTGGCAGTCCTGGTGCCGATTGGCTGGTCTGGAATTTGTCTGGCGCGTCTAAACAACTTTAGATATGTTATACGCATTGGCGGATAAGGTGGGAGGTAATGATGTCCATCAGGGCGCTTTTGCTCGGGCTCCTTCTTGCAGCTTGCCAACCACCACCTGGTAATTCGGTCCAGCCCTCTGCTCCTCCAGCCATCGACGAGCCTCGAGAACTCTCGGCCGTCTCCTTCAATATCCAGTTCCTTGGCCTGTACGCTCGCCGAGATCATGAAGCCCTGGCGGAATTTCTCGCCCCGCACGACCTTGTCTTTGTCCAGGAACTGGTCGCGCCGCCCTATGAGGGTGTCTATCCGGATGGCGCGCCCTTCCGGCCATCTGAGAGGGCTCAGGCCTTTTTTGACGCCATGGCCGGCCACGGCTTTTCCTACGTGCTGTCACCGGAGGATACCGGGCGCGGCACGCGCCTGCAGCTCAACAGCTCGGCGACGGAGTGGTTTGTTGCATTCTACCGCGCTGATCGTATCGAGCCCGCTCAAGATCTGTTCACCGGATATATAAGCGCGCCGCGTGCGGCTCATCGTCAGTTTGATCGCGTGCCGTTTGCTTTCGGCTTCCGGGCCGATTCTGAAGACCTGGTCTTCATCTCGGTTCATTTGCGTCCCGGGACAGGGCCGGTCAACCGATCCCGCCGGGCCGGTGAGTTCACAGCGATATTCGAATGGATCGATGCCCAGGACGGGCCGGAGCGGGACTATGTGATCCTTGGCGATATGAATATCGAGTCCTGCGCGGAGCTCGCGGCTGTGCTGCGCCTGGCAGAGGGCTATATCTCGCTTAATGATGATTGCCGGGCGACCAATACCAATGTCAACGGGCCTCGCCCCTATGATCATGTGATGTTCCGCGAAGCCTATACCCGCGAGGAAATACCCGGCGAGCTTGATGTCATTGATCTGGTGACCGTCATGCGGCCCTTCTGGAACCAGGCCGACGGGGCTTATCCGGGTGACCCCTACATCCATAACCGGTTCCGGCAGTACTATTCGGACCATCATCCCATCCGGTTCGGTATACTTGTCGACGGGGTTGACGACGACTGAGGCGGCTATCCTGGCTGTTAGCGCCCGACCATATGCCTCAGTCCAGACCTGCCTTCAGCCTGGTCTGGCTGGTTTTGCCTGATGCGCATCCGCTTCCATATCGGGGTAGATGGCGACCGCGGGTCACCGACTCCGAGGGCGAACTTCGCCCTGCCAGCCTGGCGAGGTCCGAGGAGGGCGAGAGCTGGAATTGAATAAGCTCCCGTAATTCAAATCTCTGCTCCTGGCGCAGATTTTCCACCAGGGTTTCTCCTCATCACCCACCCAGATGTTCATTTTATTGGACATATGATGCCGTTATGACCAATAAAATGAACAAAACTGGACTTCCCTCCCCGCTCCCGGCATAATGTACAAAATTCCGGACGCAAGAGAGTGTTGCGTCCATCCATTTGTACACAGCAAGGCCGCCATGCCCCGCCAGAGAAGCTATTCCCGGATCACACGCCAGGCGCTGAGCCTGCTCGGCAAGCTGATCCGTGTCGCCCGCACCGAGCGCGGCCTGACCGCGCAGGAACTGGCCGACCGCGCCGGTATCAGCCGTACGACGCTCTCGAGCATCGAGAAGGGCGCACCTGGCCCTGAGATCGGGATCGTCTTTGAAGTCGCCGCACTCGTCGGCGTGCGCCTCTTTGACTATGACGAGCGCGCGCTCCAGCTGCACAATACCCATCTGGATGAAAAACTGACGCTTCTGCCCAGGAGCGTCCGCCATGGTGTGAAAGAGGTCGATGATGACTTCTAAGACGGGCGCAACGAGAGGAGCCACGGCGAGAAAGCACGCCACCATGACCGGCAGCGCGGGGGCCTATGTCTGGACCTGGCTGCCGGGCGCCACACAACCGGTCGTCGCTGGCCGCCTCGTGCAAGATGGCGGCCGCCTGCCTTTTACCTATGGCGCCAGCTACCGCCGCCGCGAAAACGCCATTCCTCTCTATGAGCCTGAACTGCCGCTTCAGGAAGGCACGATCGCCCCGCTCAACGGTCTTGGCATGGCCAGCTGCATCCGTGATGGCTCACCCGATGCCTGGGGCCGCCGCGTGATCATCAACCGGCTCACCGGCAAGAAGCCTGATGCTGCGGATGTTCCCGAGATCAGCGAGCTCACCTTTTTGCTGCAATCGGGTTCCGACCGGATCGGCGCGCTCGATTTTCAGGAATCCGCCACCGAATACGTGCCGCGTCTTGCCGCACAGGCTTCCCTCGCTGAGCTTCAGGAAGCCGCCGGTCTCATTGAAAAGGGCCTGCCACTGACACCGGCCCTCGACCAGGCCCTCAATCATGGCACCTCGATCGGCGGAGCGCGCCCCAAGGCGTTGATCGATGATGCCAACAGCAAATTCATCGCGAAATTTTCCGCCAGCAACGACACCTATAGCGTCGTAAAGGCCGAATTCATTGCCATGAAGCTGGCCGCAGCGTGCGGCCTGAATACCGCCCACGTCGCTTTGACCCGCGCCGCCAGCAAGGACGTGCTGCTGATCGAGCGCTTCGACCGCACCTTGACCAAAAACGGCTGGACACGCCGCGCCATGGTCTCGGCCCTGACTATGCTCGGTCTCGATGAGATGATGGCCCGCTATGCGTCCTATGAAGACCTGGCGGAGCTGATCCGCCACCGCTTCACCGGCCCGAAGGACACGCTCAGGGAACTTTATGGCCGTATCTGCTTCAACGTGCTCTGCGGCAATACCGACGACCATGCGCGCAATCACGCCGCCTTCTGGGACGGCAGAATGCTGACTCTCACGCCGGCCTATGACATTTGCCCGCAAAACCGCACCGGCAACGAAGCCACGCAGGCCATGCTGATCAAGGGCCAGGACCGCGCCAGCAGGCTTGCGACCTGCCTCGACGCCGCACCCGACTATCATTTGAGCGAGTCAGAAGCCGCCGCCCTGATCGAACATCAGATCACAACCATCGCCAACCATTGGCAGGATGTCTGCGACGAGGCTGAGCTCAGCCCCGTCGACTGCCAATTCTTCGCCGGCCGCCAGTTTCTAAATGCTTATCCGGTTGAAGGGCTCGCAGGGCACAAATCGCTTCAAGACACTTATCGAAGCGCACAGGAAAAACTGGTCAACGGCCATTAGGTTTGGGGTGCCCATATAAATCAGTCTCCTAAAGCGTAGCGGGGGCCAACGAAATTGATGATGTGCTTTAGCGCATCGGCAAGGGTGATCGATATATAAAAGCATATAGTTCTTGATCGCGGGCGGCTTGTGTGATGTGCTTTAACGTATCATATCGACTAACTGATATGAAAAAGCAGATCAAAATGTCGTATCTATTGGAAAAAATCGCTGGCCGCTTGAAGCAAGCGCGTGAGAGCAAGGGGCTCAGTCAGAGGGCGTTGGCTCAATTGACGGGTGTTCCTCAAAGCCACCTTTCGAAGATCGAGAGCGGCGTGGTGGATATCCGCCTGTCGAGCCTTGTTGCGATTTCACGTACGTTGGAGCTGGAGCTAGAGCTTGTGCCCAAACAGGCCTTGCCAGCGGTGCAGGCGCTCATTCGCTCGGTAGAAAAGCCTGACAAGAACGGTGACCAGCCACGCTATGTGATGTGGAGCGCCAAGTCCGCCTATCAGCTAGAGGGGGACGATGATGACTAAGGCTCGCACACTCCCCTCAATCCTCACCGTAAGCCTGCATGGCAAGCAGATCGGCACATTGACCCATCTGGGCGATGACCGGATCCTCTTTGCCTTCGATGAGGCTTATATCGAGGACGCTGAGCGAGCGACATTGAGTCTTGGCTTCAAGGATGAGTATGGCGCATTGGCCACCGAGTTTCCTGTGACCCAGACGCGGGCGCTTCCCTTTTTCTCCAATCTCCTGCCCGAAGGGCATTTGCGCACCTATCTGGCCGAACGCGCCAACGTCAATCCGGTACGCGAATTTGCGCTCCTTGAAGCTCTTGGCGCTGATCTGCCTGGCGCAATCAGTATCGCCCTAGCCGGTGGTGATCCTGTTCGCGTTGAGGATCAGCCCGCCGATGTGACGGCGGACATTGCCGAACAACCCTTCGGTTTTTCGCTGGCCGGCGTTCAACTCAAATTCTCTGCCCTTTTGGAGGCGCGCGGCGGGCTGACCATACCGGCGCGTGGGCTTGGCGGCGACTGGATCGTCAAACTGCCTTCGCGCGAGTTTGAGGGCGTGCCCGAAAACGAGTTTTCCATGATGACGCTGGCAGGGTTGGTCGGCATCGACGTGCCCCCGATTGAGCTGGTGAATCTTGCTGATATCGGGAATTTGCCAGACGGTATCGGCCTTGGTGATGGCCGCCTGAAAGGCAAGGCCTTCGCCATTGCCCGCTTTGATCGGGGCGCTGACGGCGCGCGTGTTCATATCGAGGATTTCGCGCAGATATTCGGCGTTTACCCCGAAGAGAAATACAAGCGCGCCTCGATCCGGCAGATCGCGCGCGTGATCGGGATTGAGGCGGGCAACGCGGATGTGGCCGAATTTATTCGCCGCCTGACCTTCAATGTGCTGATCGGTAATGCCGACATGCACATTAAAAACTGGTCGCTGATCTACCCCGATCAGAAGAGGGCGGCTCTCGCCCCAGCCTATGATTTCGTGTCAACGATCCCCTATATCCGCGATGAGAGTTTCGCGCTCAAATTCAGCCGCACCAAACGCTTTGACGAATTTGGCATGGACGAGCTGGCTCATTTGGCCGCAAAGGCCGAACTGCCAGAGAAGCTCATCCTCGACACGGCAACAGAAACCGCCGCGCGCTTTCATGAGGTCTGGGCACAGGAAAAAGCCCATCTGCCGATGAGCGCCCAGGTGCGAACAGCCATTGAGGCACATCTTCAATCCCTGCGCGGGTTTTGATTGAAAGCAGGAGAAAGTTCTATATGGCGATCAGCATTTCAGGGAAAGAAGTAAACAGCGTCTTTCGCCTTATCGGCAACGACGAAAAGAGCATCTCCCATACTATGGGATGTCATTACTCGTATAGGCTACAATCAAGATCAGCCAGCAAAAAGTGCGTTACCAGCGTCGGTAGGCTAATCGCTCTTTGGAGGTCATATCAGCTTCAGGGTCGTATTCATCCGGATCGCCCATAAGTGCCTTAAGCTGTATCATCGAGAATCCGTTAGCCTGCCCCAACACCTGCTCGTAGAGCCCCCGTACGCGAGAAAGTTCGTCGATATCGAACCATTCATGCATGTCTGCAGGGTCAGAGTCCGACAGAGCGCCAGGTGAAAACCTTGAGAGCGCAAGCGAATTATTGGGAATTGGATCGCCTGCCGCGATTGCCAGCCTCGGGAAGTCACGGGTCTTGTAGATCGCTTGAATTTTGCCATGTCTCGCCACGAGCAGCGCGAGACATTCGGAGTTGTATTCGATGTAAGCTCTGGCTGCGGCGTACTTGCTAACATCAAAAGTTTGGTGGATTTCAAGCACGGTCTCAAGCGAAGGAAATCGCTTTCCATCGATTAAAGGACGAAGCCGGGGCGGCGGCATCAGCAGAAGGGATGCGAACTGGTTAGCCTCCGCCTCCATCCTGTAAAATTGATTGCGGGACTTTGTATCGAGTTGCCCTAACGCCTTTTTATCACAAAGAAACTGACCCTCTTCCTGGGGCGTATGATATGGAATGAGGAAGTGGCCTAGTTCATGCGCAATCGTAAAGCGCCTCCGCGTTCTCTGAAGGTTTGCAGAAACTAAGATCGACCCGAAGCTTCGTTGTGGGTTGGTTAGAAGACCGCCAAGAAAGCCTTCAGTCGCAAGTTCATTGATTTCAGCAATATCAAGCTGATGAGCAAGTTCCTCTATCGGAACGGGGATTCTGAGATTCGGTTCGGCGGATAGAATTTTTGTCACCAATCCATGTGGTGAGTAAGTTCCATCTAGGTCGAGCCGAGAAACCATTTACCTGTTGTCCTCAGATGATCGTGCTTTCAAGCGCTCCATCATAATTCTGATCGTTTCCCTGTCGTTTTCGCTCAGGGTCTTCAGTTCCCGAAACATCACCAGCGAATCGTCGGCTTGATTCGCAGGATCGACGTCCTCCCCGACCAAGTTTGCGATCGGAACACCGAGGTGTGTCGATAGCTTGGTTAGAACCTCCAATGACGGGTTCTTCGCACGTTCGGTTTCGAGATCCCAAACGTGGCCTTTCGAGACGCCCACCAAGTCCGCAAGTCCTTGCAGAGAATACCCTTTTTTCAATCGGTACTTTTTTAGATTAGCGGCAAACGACATTAGAACTCCTCCCCCTTTGGATAGCGTTAGGGGTTCTCGCGCCCCACCCATCCATACGATTTTGTATCACACGAGCTTGACGCGAAGCAAGCAGATTGTGTACCGTATGAAACGTACGAAATCGTATGAGGCATTTATGCGTAGAATTTTATCCATTGACGGTGGCGGTATCCGGGGCGTGTTCCCGGCTTCATTTCTTGCGGCGCTGGAGAGCGATCTGGATGCGCCGTTGGGGCAGTACTTCGACCTGATCTCGGGCACCTCCACTGGCGGGATCATCGCCATCGGCTTGGCCATGGGAATGTCGGCCAAGGACATCCTCGAGCTCTACGAGACCGAAGGCGCGGGGATTTTTTACCAGGACAGCAATGGGGTGACCGCCTGGGCTGGGAAGAAGTTTCGCGCGGCGCGGTGGCTCGCTTGGGGCGCGAAGTATCCGACAGAGCGCCTTCGAACGGCGCTGGAGGGCATTCTCGGCGAGAAACGGATCGGCGATGCCCGGACGCGCCTCATGATTCCTTCGTGGCACAGGCAGACGAAGACCGTTTATGTCTACAAGACGGCGCATCATGAGCGCCTACAAACCGATTACAGGGATCTGGCGGTTGATGCCGCGCTCGCTACCGCAGCAGCGCCAACGTTTTTCAAAGAACACATCACGGCCAACGATGTTGGACTGGTTGATGGAGGCCTATGGGCGAACAATCCCGTTGGCTACGCAGTCGCCGAGGCTGTCGGCGTCCTGAAATGGCCTGCTGACGAATTGAAAGTGCTTAGCGTTAGCTGCTTGCAGGATATCGGGAAGACCAAATCCTCCTACAGCGCGCGCACGATGGTCACCAAGACGGCCGATTTTTTCATGGCCGGCCAGTCACACGGTTCGCTCGGTCTTGCGCACATTCTGACAGGTGATCCGCACGAGCGGAAAGCGATTTGGCGGATATGCCAGCCAGCACCTGATGGCGATTTTACACTCGATGACACATCGCGCATCCGCGACCTGAAGGATCGCGGATTTGTCGAGGCGAGACAGCAGAAGCCCATCCTTGCCCCCCACTTTTTCACAGAGCCGGCGGAGGCATTCGTCCCCGTCCACAAGCTAGAAGGAGACGACCGTGCCTAACGAGAATGGCCTGACACATGAAGAAGTGCTGCAACAACTCCATGCCGGCATTGATATGCCGCTGGAGATCTACGAAGAGATCATCGAGAAGTACGAGTCGATTAGCAACTGGCTGGATCGCCCTGACTCGTCGATCAGCCAATTTGATCCGATGGTCGCTCCGCAAGGGTCGGTTCGCCTTGGCACCGCTAATCGCCCGATCGCCGAAAACGATGAGTACGACGTTGATCTCATCTGCCGTCTGAATGCCTCGAAGTACGATTTCACCCAGAAATCGCTCAAGGAGGCCGTCGGTAGAGAGATCATCGCGTATGCATCTCGGAATGGGATGAAGAAGCAGCCTGAGAATAAGCGGCGTTGCTGGACGCTCGAGTACACAAATGCCCGGAATTTTCATGTCGATGTGCTCCCGTGCATCCCGGACGTGGAGAGCTATCGGGCGCGGCTGAAAGAGGCCGGTCATGCGCAGATCGCGGACAATGCCCGAGTCGCCCAGCAGGCGGTCGCTATTACTGACGACACGCACGAGCGCTATGCCGTGATTTCCGACGATTGGCCGTCGAGCAACCCGCTGGGGTATGCAGAGTGGTTCAAAGAGCAGATGGCGGAGTGCGTCGCGGCGGAGAAGCGGGCGCTCTTTGAGGCGACGCGTTTATATGACCACGTCGAAGACATCCCTGACTACAAGGTCAAGACGACTCTTCAGAAAGCTGTGCAGCTTCTGAAGCGCCACCGTGACTCGGTTTTCGGGGATGACCCGGAGCACAAGCCGATTTCGATTATCGTAACGACCTTGGCGGCGCGCGCGTACAACAACGAAACGACACTTGTCGAAGCGATTTCCAATATCCTGGAGCGCTTCGATGAAGCGCTGGAGGAAATCAACGGCGTTGTTTGGGTCGTCAATCCGGTCAATCCGGAAGAGAACTTCGCCGATAAGTGGGAAGAGATTCCGGAGAAGGCCGCCGCCTTCCGCAAATGGCTCAAAGCGGCTCGTCACGACTTCGGTCGGTATCTCAACATGCTTCCGCCACACGAGGTGCCTGAAAGTCTGCGCGCGCGGCTTGGGACGACCTTGGTCGAAAAGGTTATGGACTCGCTGCGAGACAGGGCTCCGAAGGTCGCCGCGCCTGCTTTCATCACTTCACAGAATACGGAGCGCGCTCAAGTCATGGTCGAGCGGGTTCGGGAACGCGGCACGGGCAGTGCTCCTTGGCTGAATCTTCTGAACCTGCGAGAGTAGGAATGCTTGACTTTGCGGAGTTCGAACGGGCGCTAGCGTTTCGGCAGCCGAAGTTGCGGCTCCGGCAGACCGGTGAGATCCTAGTAGCAAAGGGAGAATTCGTCCTTTCAGACGGTGCCTCGTTGGAAGGACGGCTCGACGCGTTCGATATTGAGATGCTGGTCGCTACGAGTTATCCTGAGGTCGAACCTCTAGTGCGCGAGGTGGGTGGTAGGATTCCCTACCATCCTGATTGGCATATGTATGCTAATGGTCGTTGCTGTACCTGCATCTGGGAAGAATGGTGCGCCACGAGCGCCGATACGTCCTTCAAGGCGTTCTGCGAAGGGCCGCTACGGAACTTCTTCCTTAGCCAGCACGTGTTCGAGAAAACCGGCGAGTGGCCTTTTGGAGAGCGCGCGCATGGTGCGGCCGGCTACCTGCAGGCTGCTGCGAATTTTCTCGGTCTAGACGAGGATGACACTCACGCTGACCGATACTTGCAAGCGGTCGCCGCTCAGTCGCTAAAGGGTCATTGGGACTGCCCATGTGGATCTGGCAGGCGCTTACGTGATTGTCACTACGCGCACTTCGTTTCGCTACGCGAACGAGTTGACCGAAATCAAGCCATCCACCTTCTAACGAGGCTGTTGGAGCTTCGCCGACAAGAACGAGTAAATTTCCGCAAACCTCCACGTTGATCCTCAAAGTTCACCGGAAGCCAAGCTGCCGATAATTTCTTTTAAGATTTACGTCTAGCCCTGCTAGTCAAGCTGCCTAGCTATCAAAGTTTCTTGGATTTTGTCCAACCTTCTGTTGTGTCTAACAGAAAGTGGCGCGCAGAAGAGATTCGAACTTCCAATCTTCGGTCTGCCAGCAAAAAACGCGATATAATTTCATTGGTTGAGCGAATACCCCATGATCTCCAGTGCTGCACGGATCGAAATATTCCCGCGAACCATGTCATGGGGCGGCGTCTCGGGAAGGCAACCCAGATCGCCACACGGGCTTACCCCGTGCTCTGCGCGAATGATCGCAGGAACAGCCTGGACGCCGAATGCCTGAAACGGCCGCGGATCGATCATCAGCCCGCCCGTCTCGTCCTCTTCAAAGAGATCCATGATCCGGGCCTGGGTCTGCTGCCAGTCGCCCCCATAAAAGCCCCGAATGACAATCGTGCCATTAAGTTCGTCGGCTTCCCGCACCAGGCCGCGAAGCGCCTCATCGGGCATCCCAAGGCTCACGAGCACGTAAAGGACCGGACCTTCCAGCACGTCCGGCTCGAACATGCGCTCGATGTTCAGATCTCCGTCAAACATCTCACCGGCCGCTCCGGAGCCCTGTCGGGCTAGATCGACGCTATCGGGGAATGTCCCGTCTTGCGCCTCGCGAATCCGGTCAGCTGATGACATCAGCCGATCAGTAAATTCCCGAGCGCTCTCTCCCTGAGCATCCCGGGCCGCCTCAAGGCCAGAGCGCATACGCTCCACGGCGTCCAGATCAAAAGGGCTCGCCGGTTCGTCTCCAGCCAGCGCCAGCGCCAATCCCATGGTCAGAATGCACAGCAATTTCTTTTCCTCCAAAGCAGGAAGCCAACATCCTCACCCGTGGCCGGCCAAGTCCGGCCGGACTCATAGATGACGGTCGATACCCCCACACGCGGGCACGTCCCCGGCCCGCTTACATGAGGGTTGGGATTGACGAGCTGGAACCGGTATTGCTCGCGCGGCCAGATCGGAGCGAGCTGTTGCTGACACAGGGCAGCAGACCCTGACGTCCGATAAGCCAGCAGCTGGCGGTGCATTTTGTAGACCATGCGTTCCGCCGCCAGGGCTGCACCCTGCACGCGTGTCGCATCCCTCTGGATATTGCCGTTCATCGGGTAGATCGACCCATGACACCCGGTGCACCAATACATGCCGGGCACATTGCGTCCCGTCGTCGTCACCGCCGCACAATCGGCCACGCACGCCGCCTGCGCCAGAAGATTGCCGAACAGGATGCTTTCGGGGTGGATGAGATAGCTCAGCTCGTCATCCTGCCAGAGCGGATCCAGCTCCGAGATATAGGCGATATCAAACTGGCCACGTTCAAGGCAGGCCGCGTCTGCCAGCAATTCCAGCCAGTAGAAGAGCGGGTAGACATAATAGTGGACGTGATACTGCCCGCCAGACCAGCGCCCATCGACGAAAGTGCGGCCCTTGTCGCCAATATCGAAGCCCGGATCCAGCCGGATCCCGCCCAGATTGACAAAGCACCAAGGCCGTTTGGATACATCGAGAAGACGGATCGGCTCCCAGAAACCCACCGCTATCCCCATGCGCACGAATGGCGGCGTCGGCATCGAGCACAGGCAGATCGGCAAGGCCGGATTATCGGTATCGGGCGCATTTCCGCTCAACGACACCTGCAGCCCGCCGACACTGAGAGGGAACATGCAATCCCAGCAGATATCCCCGATCGGGTTGACGAAGCCGCCCTCACACCGGCTTTGTGCATGACTGGCCCCTGCCCCCGCCAATCCGATCACGAGGCTTGTCATCCATACAGCCAGCCAACGCGTCATCATGGCCGGCCTCCGTCGATCACCCGCCACTCACCACGCCCATACTGGCGCACCCTCACGAGGCGGCCTTCCTGTTCGATTGAGGCGGGCACAGCCGTAATGCCGAACCGGTTAGTCAGCACCCCCTCCTGATCGAAGAAGAAGCGCGTCTGATGGCGCTCCATGAGATCAAGAGGCTCTCCATTCACCAGGATCAGCGACACCAGCCCGTCGCGATTGCGGTAGCGTTCGAGCCCAAAGCGCACCTGGTCTTCATCATCGCCATCTATGAACACATAGCTGCGCGTCAGCGTGATCGTATCGAGCGGATTGACCTCCTGGCCGGCATGGGCAAACGCAACGCCTTCATGGTTCACGATGTCTTCCTCCACCAGAATCGTCGGGTCGTAGAGCCAGCTTTCGCTCTCTTCCGCGTGAAGGATTCCTCTCACGGCCGGAGGACGGCGAACCCGCGCTTCCGCACGTTCGGCCGCCTGCTCGTTAAATGCGTCAATGCGGCCGTCGGCCTCCATCCGGGCCAGCCGCTCCGCGATCCACTCCAACAGATCCGGCTCGACGATCTCCCAGGTCTCCCCGTACACGCCATGGTCCTCGTTCACCGCGACACCGGCCAAGGCCCACGCAATGACCATTCCCAATAGACCGGCTCCCATCACGCCACCTTCTTCTGCTGGCCAAGGTTCTCGATAGCGCGTTCGAGCAAGCGGCTATCTTGCAGCCGGTTCGGCTTCACCCGCACAAGCGGGATGCGAGCCTGCCCGAAGACGTCATTGATCAGCTCGTCGCGCACGCGCCGTTCGGGCCGGTCATGGCTGCTATCGTCGACTTCAACGGCAAAAGCGGCCTCTCCCTGCTGATCAAGAACCACAAAATCGACGTGCTTCTGCGCCAGCTGGCTGAAAACGCGCCACCAGGCTTTCTGACTGCCTGCTCTCATCCTGATCGCGATCAGATCGGCGACACGCACTTTGGGGGCGACGAACCCATTGCGGCCGACGCGGCGTGTCAGCCAGAAAAAAGCCCGCCGCTCAGCGGGGCTCAGGAACATATCGACCCGCTCATAGGCGTAAGTGGACACGGGTAGCCGAAGCCAGCCGGCCCGAGCGGCAACCACAATCAACACCACGCAGATCCCGAGCGCGATCCACAAGGGTTGCTCCGCCAGTCCTGGCAGCATGTCCATTTCCACCTCACAGAACAGGTATCGCGCTGCCTACAATCGTCTCCACACCGATCAATCCGATCTCGGCATACCGGCTGTCATAGGAGTCCACCGCGTCCGTGACCGCGAACACATAACCTTCAGGAATGATGCCAGGCGCTATCGGCTCAAGCCCCCTGCCCTCGCGGCTTTCGCTCAGTGCGGCACCTGACCAATCTCCAGCAACGCTGACGCGCCGCCCCTCGACCTCGATGCGATCGCCCGCAACGCCCACGATCCGCTTCACAAAAAGACCGTGATAAGCTGCCGTTTCGGGCGCGGGGAATACGGCCAGCTCACCGCGCCCCGGTAGCTCGCCCCGGTCAACGATGAACGCCCAATGCGGCAAGCTCTCCGACAGATTCAGACCGGCATACCAGCGTGGCTGAACGTTCAGCATCACGACAAACACGCAGCCAATCGCAACGACCCCGCCGAACCTGCCGATCATCTGCCAGGACAGGTTCATCACTCCGCCCTTTGCCTCACAGCGCCGATCTCGCGCATTGTCTCGCGATGCACCCAGCCGGTGATGTCGGTCATACGATTCCCCCGGCCGACGACCGCTTCCGAAGCGATGACGACAGTGCCTGTCCGGGACGAAAACTCCTGGGTGAGCCTATGGGCCGTCACCAGATAGTGATCGGTCATCCCTTCCAGTTCACTCGACGCCACCAGCCCCACGATCTCACTGGCGAAGAGGGACGCCAGCTGCTCATAGGACACCATCACCATTTCGTCCTGCTTCTGGCGGCTCTCATGGAGTGCCAGCAGGCTTAGTCCGGTTGAAATGATGATCGCTCCGCACAGAGCCAGATCACCCATGTTTATCCCGCCGAACGCCCGGCGAAGACCTGCCCGAAGTCCCCTGCCCTCCTGGCGTATCTTTATGCTTGATTCAGCCATTGCGGCCTTCCTTTCCAACGCAGTGCGACAACGATCCCCAGCCACACGCACCAGACCGGCATGGCCACGGCGAGAAATGCCAGGCGAGCGCCTTCTTCGGCGCTCGCGAAATGGGTGAGGAAGCTTCCGAGCAGCCCGGACGCGAGTACCAAATTGCCGCCCGTAACCAGCAGCAGCAGCACAATCTGTCCGCCATAAGTCAGCGCGATACATTCCACGGCCCAGACCAGCTGGACCACGACCCGACGCAAAAGGGAGATCGCGCCCATCGCCTATCCCTTCATCGCCAGCTCAGCCACGATCTCGGCCAGATCGCGGCCAGCCTCAACGCCGGCGCGGATCCGCGCATAGTCGGCAGGGCTGGACGAGAAAGCTTTCGCCGTGAACGGATCGAGGGTGAGCCGGGCCACAAGCTTCGTGCCTGGTCCGGTGATGAGCATTTCGGAGAACTCGCCGCGGCTCATCTTGAGTGTCTTGATCGTACCCAGCGTGGCATCATCCATCGAAAGACGCTTGGAGGAGCGAAGCCCTTCAGCCTCTTCCTCACTGATGCGCAGCAGGATCCGCCAGGCGCTATTTTCGAACGCCGCACGGGATCCATCATTCGCGTAGTAGTCATTGACCGACTGCGTGCCGGTCACGAGCGAACCACCTTCCTTGCGCGCGCGGCGCGCAAAGCCCTCGATAAACCGGGCCGCAGGCCCGCCGCCCAGCATCTGCCAGGCCTCATCGATGAACACCATCTTGCGCTGGCCGCGCCCGCCAATCTTCATACGCTGATCGACCTGGAAGAGCAGGCACAGGATGATAACCCCGCGCAGCTCCTTCATGCTCTCCAGATCCGAAAGCTCGTACACCGTGAACGGGTTGTGTGTGGTCAGCGATGCTTGTCCGTTGAAGAACTCCTTGTACCGGCCGACACCGTAGGGACTCATGCCCTGCGCAATCAGGTCGGCTGTTGGTGTTTTCATCTTCAGCAAATACTGGCGTACATCTTCGACTGAACCCTTGCGGCCCTTCTTTTCCCAGACTGTGCCAACCGCCTCGTCAATCACACCCAGCTCGTCTCTCGAAGCCCCGGTCTCGCCAAACGCCATCAACTCGATCACCTGGACAATCGAATCCAGAGCCTGAAGCCGGTCATCATGGCTGGTCAGCGCTTTTTCGCTAACGAGTGAGAACGGATTGACGCAAATCGCCTTGTCAGCCCGGAAGACAACATGCTCACCACCGAGCAGATGGCACATCGTCTCAAAAGACCGGCCATCATCGACCACAATCGCATGGTAGCCAGCCGCCAGCCCGTCCGCGCAGAGCGACTGCATGAAAACCGATTTGCCCGAGCCGGACTCGCCCGTTACGGCCACATTGTGGTTGCCCTCGCCCTCATTCTGGAACTGAGACCAGAACAGAGGCTGACCAAGCCGGGTCATAAGCATCATATGCGGATGGCCAAAACTCTTCGGCTGCCCCTGCAGCGGCGCAAGCGCCGGCATGTGACGGGTGAGGCCCGTCCTCAGCAGGCGCATATTCTCAAGATCGGCCGAGAAATTGTCACCATATCCCATCGGAAGCTGCGTCAGCATCGAGATCAGGTGGGCGCTATCATTACGCTCCAGATCCCACCCACGCGTCCGGTAGAGATTGCGCAGATTGCGCTCCGCTTCCTCGCCTGCCCCGAGCGGACATTGCACCATGATCTGGTAACAGAACCGCACCAGCCGGGCACCGTCCTGCACCTCGGTATTGGCCGCCTGCCACTCGCGCGCCTTTTCAAGCACGGCCGGAAAGAACTTCGCCACCGGCGAGCTGAACTGCCTGCCTGCCTTCGCAGCACTCAAGCCCGCCTTCGACTGGCTTTTCTCCCGGCTCAGATACGTGATCTGCAAGGTCTTCCAGACCGACCCGGACAGCCGCATCGTATCTTGCGACCAGTCACCGAGCAGGGATGCGATCACGGACTGGCTCGATTCATGTGGAAGCCGCGACACCGAGAAGGTCCGCACCTCGTTGCGCGATTGCATAAGCTGGCGCGCGCGTAGCGTTCCCTTCAGATACGAATGCACGCCGTAGCCCGTATTCTCCAGCTCCAGGCGGGGCTTGAACACTTCAATCGAACTATCGCTGCGCACCATCTGGTCGCACACCCAGCTCTGCGGGTCGTATTCAACCTCCGGATTGCACGTGTCCCGGCCCATATTCAGCCAGCCTGAAACAAGCGAAATCACGCCGCTCGCGTTCAGGCTTTCAGCCGGATGACCCAGCGTATCGAAACTTTTCTGGACCCGCTCCCTCAGCTCAATCAGGCTTGCAATCGCCCGTGTTGCATTCGTCTTCGGCATCGAGGCCGAAACAAACACCCGAAAATCTCTGGCGTGATACGGCCCGCTGCGAGAACCGCTCTTCCAGATCATATCCTTGAAATAGTCGGCACGCTGACGGCCAATCGTCTCCATCACGCCCCCACGCTTCACACGGGGGGCCGCCCATTTTTCGAGGATCGTCCCGACATAGGGCGACGAGTAAGCCGAAATCTGAACATGCACTTCATCGGGCATCGCTTCTTCGAGCACGCCCTGGATAATGGATTCTGTTTGGGTATCCCCGCCCGTCAGGGGCCAGACTTCCAACACCCAGCCAAACGAATGAAGGTTCTCGAACATGCGGTTCTCTTCGTCATATGTGCGGTACGGCAGATAGCCCGCTATCGAGCTGGCACGCGCGTGATAGCGGGCCCGATCAGAGGGAATACGCTCGCCCAGCAGGTACTCGCTGGCAGCATCGAGCGCCGGGCCTGCGCCAATACGGTCCAGCACTGCGTCGAGTCTGTCGAACGCCGCGCCCAGCATCTAACGCTCCCGGCCAGGAGCGCGCGCACTGGAAGGTGCCGCCCACTGCTCGTCGCCGTAAGGGGCGAAAATCGTCGTGCCGGCATGATAACGCCCGTCGCCATCAACCCACGGGGCGAGGGTTACCCGCAAAATCTGGCGGCCGTAGAAAGTCGGCCGGTCTGGCGCATTCGATACCAGCGGCCCATGTGGCCCGACATGGATCCTGCCCGCACTGACCTCGTGTACATCGATGTCATTGCTCGCAATATCCGCACACGTGCTGTTGCCGAGCGCCCGGCAGCTCCACTCTCCCGAAACGGACGAGCCGCGAAACGTGCTGCAGCCAGTGACCAGACCCGCTGCAACTACCACACTCAATACGAGACCCAGCTTCATCGCCCCCTCCCCTAGCTTTCGCTATTGATGAAAGCGGTGATCTGTTCGAGCGGCATATATCCGCCCGGCAGACGCCGTCCGTCCTCAAACACCATTGTCGGCGTCCCGCGCATGCCAAAGCCTGAGGCGAAGGACGTATTGGCCGCGATCACGGGGCCATATTCGGCAGCGCATTCAGCCTGCTCGCGCGAAACAGACACCGTACCGCTGGCGTACATGTCGTCGGCAGCCTGAGACCGGTCCTCGGCGCAAAGTACCAGCGCGGCGCGTGCGCCCCCTCCCCGGCCAAGCCAGTCGACATAGTATTCGCGCACCTCGAAATCCGTCGCGCGGGCCAGCTCATTGTGCAGTCGCTGGCAATAGGGACATGTCAGATCGGAGAAGACGTGCAGGACGGGCAGGCCCTGTCCGCCATTATGAACCACGGCATTCTCCAGCGGCAGCGTCACCTCGACACTGGCCACGGCCTCTCCGCCGCGTACCGGCGGCACCGCAGGCGGTTGAGCCCCCTGCCCGCCCGCTACGCGTTCAGGACCGCCATTGCGCACCTGGGCGTCACCGGCCAGAAGATTGGCAAAACCGACGACCGCCTCCCGGCGCCGGGCCGTAACATCCTCTCGCGCTTCGAGATCGTAGATCGAGCCCGTATAGGCATAGCCCCGGCGCGGATCGACATAGAATATCCTTTCGCCCGCGATCACCTCGCAAAGCCCCGCCACGGCCTCGCAATTGACACTGGTGACAGCAATCCCTGGAAGGAGCCCTTCCACCTGGGAAATCGTCATTTCAGCCGCCATGCCGTCCGGCCGGGACAGATGGGCCACCGTCAGCGCCGCGGCCGCTATTGACCCCGGAACTGCGATCAGGACCGCCGCACTGGCGTACAGAACTTTCTTGTTGGGTGACTTCATGCCTCTAGCTCCCTTTAGCGAACCACCACGCCAGAAAGGAACACGATCTCGACATCGATCCCCGTCGGCATTTCAATAACCGGCTGATATTGTTCAGCTCTCTGTATGTAATACTGGGCGAGCTGGCTGGCTGCGCCCGACACGCCAGACCCCGCCGAGCTGATGGCAATATCTGAGGCGCTTGGCAGTTCCGCGGCGCCCGTAAGCCCGCCCAGCGTGCCCGGCTGGCCAACACGGCTGAACGCATTGCCCAGCCCCTGCAGCGTGCCCGCGATAAGCGCACGCTCAGTCAGATCGCCCTCACGGCTGATCACGCGCCCGCGCACACCGGCCTTGCCGGCATAGACGACATAGCCTTCCACGCTGGACTCCGAGACGCGCCCCGACCCGTCATTGACCGGGCAGGTCATGCGCTGCAGGCGCACATACACGCGCTCAGATGACAACTCACCGTAAGCCGCCCCGTTAACGAGACAGCCTTCAATATCGGTCTGGTAAACCTCGCCGCCCTCAATGGCCGAGCGTGCCCGCCCGCTGATACGCAAAAGCACCGGCTTGGGATCTGACGAGAAACTGGTCCCTGTCGCCGCATCGACACCCACCAGTACACGCGCCGACGCATAGGAGTTAGGCGGGACGTAACTGTCGGGATCGCGGATCACGGCGCGTTGAAGGGAGGCGGACTCTCCTTGTGTTGCCGTTGAAAACACAACGGAATGCAAAGCCCGTCCGCCAGGCGTCTCACTTCCTGGTGTCAAACTTCCGCCTGCCCGTGAAGAATCCGCCTCCACAACACCCCTTTGACGGAAGGGGTCCGGTTCGGAGCCCTGCCCTGCAGGGCTCCAGCTCTGGCTTGAAGACGCACTCGCTGTTGACCGTGCATTGGCTTCATCCAGCGCCGCGCCAAGCTGCTCGATCATCGCATTGGCTTCTATCTGGATTTCCTCATTCGCCTGACGCTGGGATTCCAGATCACGCCGGAGCGCTTCATTCTCCCGCGCCACACCATCACGCTCTACGCGTATCGATCCGAGCTGCTCTTCCACTGAGCGCAGCCGGCCTTCATACATCTCGAAATGCGTGCGCTCGCCCACTGGCTGGCGGGCCAGATCTGTCATCCTGGCGCTCGCGGGCGGCATTGTACTTTCCATCCGGGAAACCGGATCGGAGTTATTGCCCGAGAGGACAAACCAGATCCCGGCTGCGGCCAGAACAATGACTATCAGGCCGACCAGCAGCTTGCGCCGATGCTGGCTTCGCGTGTTCTCGTCAGCCATCAGCGGGCCTCCATCACGGTGAACACACGTGCGCGGCCGCCAGCCGGTATCTCGTCCAGGCTGGAGACCACTGCGAGAACGGCCACATCAGCAAACGCCTCATGGCGAATATCGGCATTGGCGGCCGTGATGTTCGAGAACTCGAAAAAGCGCGCCACCAGACCGTCGCGCTCCACAACACCGATGCGTGAGAGGCTCACGCCTTCAGCAATAATTTCAGGGCGGCTACGGCGCCCCTGCGGTGACTGGCCTGCTGCCCATACGGCAAACTCGACAATGCGCTGTGCGTGAACCTGAGCGCGGCCAGCGCGCGCAGGAGCTTGCCCGCTCTCAGAACCGGTACCCGAAATGAAAATCTGCGCGGCTGGCTGATCTGCCAGTGTAAAGAGCGCCTGATATGTCGCACCGCGTTCGGTCGTGATAAAGGCACTGATGACCTGTCCAGGGCGGCCTCCAGACACGACACCATAAAGATCACCGGTCGCGTCATCACGCTCCCAGTTGATGACGGGGCCACCGGCCTCGCCATTCTGGGCCGATCGTACCCCGGCAACACGATCGCCATCAAAACTGATCCGCGTCACCTCGCTGATCGACAGAGTGGCGGGAAACCGCTCTCCATCTGTCAGCCGGAAATGGCTTTGACCCCACTCCCGGCCCTGCTCTGCAACCTGATCGTCCGCCAGGCTCGAAAATGTGAAGATGACAGCGGCAATACATGCTCCAACAAGGGCCCATGCCAGGTTCTCAACCCGCAACATGCGCGCGCTCCTTTATCTCACAATCCAGCTCGATGATCCTGGCGCGTGGCGTCAGTGCCCAACGCGCTGCGTAGGTCACGTCGAAGTCGCCGTTACGGCCGTGCACCGATCCGCTGATGCTGATCAGAAGCCGTGTCTGCGATCCGGCGTAGCGATCCATGCCCCGCAGGTGAAAATGGTCCCCGCGGCCCTTCATGGCACGAAGAACCGATAAATTCCGCTTTGCCTTATTGCTCATCGCCGGCAGGGCGAAGTCAGGCGAGGACTGACCAAACAGTTCATGGCCGAGCTGACGCATTGCCTGCTCGATCTGCTTGGGTCCGGGATCGAAGGTTTGAAGCGCGCTCATCAGTCATCTTCCTCTACAATCCGGCGACGGCTGCGCGACTCGCTGAGCCGCGAATTGCGCGCGTCGATCCGGGCAAACTCGATCAGGCGCAAGGACAGACCATCCAGCCGCCATTGTGCTGCGAACACAGCGTTCTCACGTGAGATCCGCTCGTCCCCGACATAGGTTTCGAGCACCCCGTGGATTTCCGAATAGGATTGGGAGCTTTCCGTATATAGCTCTACCGGATGGAAGACCGTGGACGTATTTGTCTCGATCCGATTCACCCGCTCATCATTGAGCCGGCGCTCCATATCGCCATAAGCCGAGGAATGAACCAGCCTCAGCACGGCCCGCTCGAAATATGCGCGATTTCGCGGATGGCGATTAAGAAACAGGCCCGCAACATCACGTGTCACCTGCTCCAGATACTCACGGCTCACGGTCCCGCTGGATATGTGCATGTCAGAGGTGAGCGTCGGCACCAGGATCACATCCTGACGCGCATTCATCAGCGCCAGCGCCATCATCCCGTTGCCTACCCCAAGGGCGCCCACCAATACGCTGGACACTACCAGCTGGCGGGTCATCGACCGGAGTTTCCTGGCGGCCGCTTCCTGTTTCATCACCCTACCCATTCCCTGATCACTGAATCGGGTGAGCGGCGAAGGCGCACCATGTGCGCCGGCAATACCCAGTACAGCGATGCAATAAGGTTGCGGATGGACAGGCCGCGCTTGGCGCGCTTCCAGACATTCCAGCTGACCACAAACGTCACGATGCCTGTGATCGGCATTCCAAAACCGAACCCGATAACCAGACACCCCGCCAGAAGCAGGAATTCATCTATCGTGAAGATCAGGAACCGATCTGGCTCGTCGAGCATCTGGTATAGTCTGGTGCCAGCCATGGCGCGCCCTTTCCCGAGCGCGCAGCGCTACCAATCCAATCCGGTTATGGGCTTTCACTCCCGGTCAGATTCCAGCGCTGCGCGCTGTCCTATCAGATGACCGCCGAAAACATTCCCGACACGAGGCCGGGGCCGAAGCTTGCCAGTCCGGCCAGAGCAAGACTTCCAAGGATGATCATCACGTTGAAGCGCACCACGCACATCACGACGGCGACCATCAGCGCGATAAGCGCCACCAGATTGCCAAGCGAGCCTTCCAGCCAGCCCGTAATCATCAAGATGAAGTCCTGGAACGTGCTGTCTGTCCCGCCCGCAAGCGCCGGCGCCGTTGCCAGTACAAAGCTACCTACTACCAGCAACCCGGCCAAGACGGCCATTTTCCCAAGGTTGCAAGACAATTTCTTCTCGTTCTCCAAGAGACCGACTGCCATGATTGATCACCCCGTCAAGAATTCTGAAAAAGCCAAGCACATCTTGAGCTTATTCATTCCCACTCCTGTCAGGGCAGATCAATCACTAATGAGTCTCTATTTGGGCGATGTAAAACGGCTATATTTTATGTCTGTCGCCTGCCAGGCGACCTTTCGCTAATCCGCGCTTAATACCCCTTAACCGGATTGAGTGAAATTGCGGTTCCTCCGTTAATTTCTTGACGTTCTGCACCCCATACCGGGCGATTATCGCTCCGCCGCGTTGTTTTTGGTCGCCTTCGCAAGCATTGTTGCTTTACATCTTGTGGCTGCACATGCGCTCATTTCGATTGACCATCGAGAAGAAACATGTATAGAGCTTGCTCAATTTTACATCCGGCAGCGCTGCCGATTAATTACAATCTTTTATTAAAGCGTGTACAAAATATAAAAACTTACATCAGGCATAACCTTATTGTAACAATCGGCTGACATACAATGTAGTAAACTATCAAGCCGGCAAATCAGTCCTTCTATCAGCTGACCGAATGCACAGCCAAGCGCTTGCCCGCATCACTCCCTGTGGCTAGCGTTTTTGAGAGGGATTCGCAAAAGGGGACATCATGCAAAATCTCATCGTGGCCGACACGTCTGAAGTTTCAGGGGAATCTCTGTCGGCCATAAGACTCGACCGCCAGATGCGGCAAATCACGATCGTCCATCAGTTTCTGAAATGGAGGAACGTTCCTAGCAAAAACTATGACGAGGTGCTGGGCTTCGACAAAAAGACCCTGAGCAAGCTGAAAACCGGCGACACGAAACTTGCCGCACACCATCAGTTTTCGATATCCAATGGCCTTCAGATGCCCTGGTGGTATATCGAACTCCTCACGGACATCCCCATGTCTGATGAGCAGTTATATCAATTATATTCAGATGCAGATTGGTTTAAATCCATGCTGCCCAAATTCTTCCTGATACCAAAACATCTGCGCGATCAGCATTTTCAAACACTGCATGCTGCCTGGCACCATCATATAAACGCGCTTAAACTTCAATCATTAGCGCTCGATGCCACGATTTCTACAAATACATAGTGTTTGGCCTTCTAATCGCCCAGTGTGAGCGTCAGGAGGATCCGTCTTGCGATGATGGAACGCTCACAGCGCCTGCCATACAGACCGCCCTGCAACTACGCGCACTCACTGGCGCCATTACGGCTGCTCATGGTCTTGTTGACGGGCTCAATACGATCCTCACCGAGGCGACGCGCGCCGCGGTTTACGCGTTTGCCAGCCACCCTACTCATACGTGAGCTTGTTCCGGCGCTCTCGCGCAACCGATTGTCCGGTATCCAAACACGGATGGCAGAAAACCCGGCGGTCTTCGGCCCGCTGGCCCCTGGTTGCGATCCCCTCCCCCCGATCGTGGGATAGAGAGAAAAATGAGGGACGAGGGATGCTTTTTCAGCATCTGATGACCGGAGAACATCCCATGTCCGTTACCCTTGTTCCGCTCAAGCAACTTGTCGTGTGCCAGTCCAATATCCGCTCTCGGCCCTACACACCGGAGAGTGTCGCGGCACTTGCTGCCTCGATCGAGAAAAGGGGGCTCTTGCAAGCCCCGCTTGGCTACCGCAAGAGCAAGAAACAGGTTGCCCTCGTCGGTGGCGGCCGCCGCCGCGCGGCCCTGATTCTGCTCGACAAAGAAGGCCGCATGCCTGACTCCCTGAAATCGGGCATTCCGGTCAATCTGCGTGAGGGCTCGCAAGCCGAACACCTTGCCGCTTCCTATGACGAAAACATGGAGCGGGTGGATCTCTCCCCCGTGGAGCAGTTTCGCGCGTTCCAGAGGCTCCGCGATCAGGGTCTGGGCGTTGAGGCTATCGCCATCGAGATGAACGTAACCCCCCGCATGGTGCGCCAACGGCTTTCTTTGTCCGCGCTGCACCACAATATCCTCGACGCTTTTGAAGAAGGCCGGTTCGGAATCGATATCCTGCAGGCCTTCACGGCGACCAGTAACACCGAGCGCCAGCTCGAAGTGCTCGATGAGATGCTCAACGCATATTACAAATGGTCCCCTCATCAGCTTCGCCGCGAGCTGGTACGCGACGTAATCACACCGTCGCACCGGCTCGTGAAATTCGTCGGACGTGAAGTCTATGAATCAGCGGGAGGTTCATTCACCGAAGATCTTTTCGATGAAAGCCAGTCCTATTGTGACAATCCGGACCTGCTGACCGGGCTGGTACAAGCCAAGCTCGACGAGCATGCCGCCGAAATTGCTGAAGAGGGATGGAAATGGGTCACGCCAGTGAGAACCCTGGTGTACTCCGAGATCCGCGAATATCACCGCCACTATCCCGAAAACCGCTTGCCTGACGAAGTGGCTGAGAAGCGTGACGCGGAAATCACCGCAAGGCTGGAAGCTATTGAGGCACGTTATCCGTGCGAGACTGATGGGGAGGCCCTCGCCAAATTGGAAGCGGAGTATGAAGCCCTCGAAAACGAGCGGGAAACGCTCACGGTGGAAGCCTTCTCAGACGAACAGATTGCTCAATCCGGTGTCTTCGTCACGATCAACCAGGCCGGGGAGCTTTTACTGGAGCGCGGGCTGGTTCGCCCTGAAGATCAGCCGGCCGGGCCAGAAGCCCCCTCCCCTGCTTCCACAGATAGTGAGGAAGCGTCTCGGAACGATGGACAGAACAAGGCTTATCGCCTTTCCAATCGTCTGGCTGAGGACATTGACCGGGCTCTGCAGGCGGGCATCCAGCACGCGATTATGGATGATCAGAAGACCGCGTTCCTGCTCTCCACGGCGCACCTGGCGAAAATCACCTTCCATCACTCACGCCGCACGATCACGATTTCCTCTGAAAGCCCTGGCAACAACGCCTCCACAATCGAGGTGATCACGTCCCGCAAAGCCTCTGACCAGTATGATGCCTGGTCGGACCGTCTGAAGAATGCCGAATGCCTGCTTGAAGAGCTGTCCAGCTGGCCTGAAGACGACATTCAGGCCCTTCACACGTTCTGTGCCGCACATCTCTATGTGCGTTCAACGTGCTGGGGCCGCAATAACAACCCCGAAAGCCACCAGACCCTGCGTACCCTTCTTGGCTTTAAGCCCGAGAACCATTTCTCCGCTGATGCGGCCTTCTTTGGCCACTTCACGAAGGGGCAGATCGCCGCGGCCTGCGGGGTCATGGATTCAACGATGACGCCCGCTTCGAACGCCAAGAAATCCGACATGATACCCGTAGCGGCCAAGCTGGCCGCCAAAAGCGGATGGCTCCCATCCGCTTTCACCGATGAAACGGGCTACGGGCTTATCGCTCCAACTCCAGCGTTAGAAGAGGCTTAGACGCTTCAAGTGCACCAGACAGGGCGGTTTGTGGTTCTCCTGGCGTGAACCGCCCTGCGTTGTGTTTGCAACTACACGCGACTCCAACTGATATGTGTGACGGTTGATAGTGTCCGATTGCCCGTTTACAAAGCACGCTAGCGGTAACAATGTTGCACATAGTCGCCTAAGTCGCCGTAGTACAACAGTGTTAATAGTGGCATTTGATGGTGACAATGTGCCCGGCGGTGTCATTGTGAAGCTGCGTTGCCAATGGCGTACAATCGCACCATTGTTGCCGTCGTGGCTAGTGTGCAACAACGTCGCTAATGTTAACTTAGGGGCGCATTGGTGCCGGTGTTACCTGTGGATCACGGTGTTAACGTTGCCATCCACTATCAACGCTGTTACCTTCCGTTAACGCTGGAATGTGATGTTACCAAGGTGTTACGGCGTAACCTGCGTACCACCATGTTTCCATGAAGGAGAGCGTCGAATGCCTCATAAGGTCATCAGTATCGCCACATCAAAGGGTGGCGCGGGCAAGACAACGCTTTGCATTAGTCTCGCTAGCGCCTTCGCCGAGCAGGGTGGGCGGATCGCGCTTGTCGATACCGATCCACAAGGCTCGCTGACGTCCTGGGCCGAGAAAGCCGATCTACCGGAATCCATTGCGGTTTTCTCGGAATCTACGGATGAAAACCGCGTCATCGATCTCATTGAGGCGGCGAGCCAAACTTATCATCTGACGATTGTAGATGTGCAGGGAACTGCCAACACGCTGGCTCATACTGCCATGGCCTTCTCCGATCTCGTCATCATCCCGATGAAGGCCTCGGAGTTCGATGCCAGAGCTGCTTTCGACACTCTGACAGCCGTTAGAGCAGTGTCACGCAGCCGGCGCAGCGAAATTGATTTCATGCCGGTGCTCAATTGCCTTTCACCCGCCATCGCTTCACGTACAGCTCAGGCTATTCGTGAAGGCTTCGAAGAAGCCGGTATTGCTGTCCAGACAGGGCTTTCGGAGAGAGAGGCTTTCAGGTGCATATCAGCTTATGGCGGCTCCCTGTTTCAGCTCTCTGATAGCCAGGCACCCGGTCTGACAAAGGCCAAAGCCGAAGCTCTCGATTTCGCCGGCCTGGTCGCTGACAGGCTGGGTATATCGCAGACACAAGCGGCGTAGGGGAGGGCAGTATGGTCGAGAAGCCCAAATTCACCTTTTTCGAGGACGCACCGGCTGATGCGAAAATCCCAGCCGCAAACAGGACACGCGAGGATGTCCTCGCTGCTACCCAGGTGATGAACAAGACACGCGGCATCACGCCAGTGAAGCCGCGTTCCAAATCCGGGCCCGTACCGAAAGAGCGGACCCGCACCGATCGCATCACGGCCCGCACCTATCCCGAGCATTCGGCTGTCGCAAAATACCTCTTTGACAAACACCGCGCGGCTGGGCCGGTGCTGGAAGCTGCCATTCTCCAGTTTGCACGGGAGGTGATCAAGCGAGGCAGCATCAATGACCAGCTCCTGTCCGAGCAGCAGATTGCTGATCTCCAGGCCCTTGTTGATCAGGCGGATGCCACAAATTGATCGGTTTAAAGTGCCATAAAATAGCCCATTAAAACAATGACATACAAAACGTACATTTAGCTTGTACTTAAATCAGCCGTGTGTTAGATCACTTGGCGTCAACGATGACGTTGACCATCCCACTTGGCCGGGCTGCTTGCCCATCCCCGCAAATCGGTGGCCCGGCCAATATCCTTTCCCGGTCCAGCCGTATCGATCGACCTCTTCACCGCCCGAAAGGGAAAAAGGGGAGGGGGCCTCCTGAAGCTTTTCAGGAGAAAGACGATGCACCAACAATCCTCGCTTACGCGGGCTGCCACATTGTTCGCTGGCACACCCATAGAGAGACCGCTATCGCGTGCCTCGATCAACGACATCATGGACGCCACCCATGAGTCTGGCAGGTGGGAATGGCGTGATGCTTACGACGCGATCGAAGCCGCCACCGTGCTGCGCATCCTTGCAAGCAATCCTGCCAGCTCCGTGGCTGAACTTCTGTCTATTGCCACCAGGCTCCAGCACTGGAAGCCCACGCAGACCATTCGTTCCATCGCCAGTCAGTCGCGCGAACTCTTTTCCACCCCTCCCATACTGGCAGCGGCGGCAACTGCTCTGCTTACTGCTCGCTCCGACATGCGTGTTATCGAACCTTCAGCCGGCAACGGCATGCTGGCAGCGTTTGCTGGCCTGAAAGGCGCCGCACTCACGCTCAACGAGCCTAATGCTCAGTCGCGTTCAATTCTCAAATTCCTTTTCCCCACAGCCGAAATAATGGCTGCTGATGCCGCCGTCCTTGACGCGTTGACCGCTCCGGACGGGCGGTATCACCGGGCCATCATCAACCCACCCTTCGCTCATGCCGAACGGCATCTGAAAACCCTGATCTCCTGCCTCGGTAACGAAGGTATTGCCGTCGCTCTGCTGCCAGCACGACTGACCGACGCCAGGGCATTGTCCGCCGTCCTGGGTGACCGGGCAGAGTGTGACGTTGTGATGTCTCTTGCTCCGAAGCTTTTCGCTCATGCAGGCGTTTCAACTGCTACCGCTCTGGTGCGCTTGACCAAACGCGCTCCGCGAAAGCTCCCCGATATTCAACCTATCGCCGACTATGACGCGATGAAATCTGCCATTCTGGACATCCTCCGCGCTTCCAATGCTCAACCAGGCGCGGCCCCTTCCAGCACCCCAGTTTCAGGACAACTTGGTCTGGATCTCGGCCAAGGCTCTGCCAACCGCCCGTCCAGAGTGCGGTCCTTCGGCACTTTCCGTCCTCCGCTTCCCGGAAAACCCCTGCACTATGGCACCACCGAACCTCAATCTGCCCAGCCGGCCGGAGACTCTGCCATCTTCGCGCGATACCGCCCCAGCCGTGTAGCTCTCGAAGATGCCAAGCCTCATATCACCCCGCTTGTCGAAACCTTCTCCATGGCATCCGTTCCGGCGCCCAAGCCTACCTACCAGCCGTGCCTTCCCGCCCGTGTAATCAAGTCTGGCATACTCACCGACGCCCAACTGGAATCCATCATCTACGCAGGTCAGGCCCACGAACGCTTCATTCCCGGAGCCTATCTGCCCAATGAAAGCGCTCTTGACGTCAATGAGCACCCTGAAGGCCACGCCTATCGCTATGGCTACTTCATCGCCGACGGCACCGGAGTAGGGAAGGGGCGTGAAATCGCCGGCATCCTGATGGACAATCTATGCCGCGGCCGCACCCGTCACCTCTGGATTTCAGAAAGCGCCACCTTGATCGAAGACGCCCGGCGAGACTGGACCGCCCTCGGTGGCCGTGCCCATGAGATCATCGATCTCAAAGCGATATCGGCCAACGACGATATCTCCAACGTCGAAGGGATCCTCTTTGCGACCTATGCAACACTGCGTATGGGCTCCACCCAGGCGCGCCGCGCCCGCATCGACCAGATCATCGAGGCGTTCGGTGCCGATTTCGACGGCTTGATCATCTTCGATGAGGCCCATGCCATGGGCTCTGCGATCCAGATCCAGGGCAAGATCGGTATGGGCAAGGCATCCCAGACCGGCCTTACTGGCCTGCGCCTGCAAAACATGCTCCCAGAGGCCCGCATCGTTTACGTCTCCGCCACCGGAGGCTCTCACGTCGAAAATCTGGCATACGCCACACGCCTCGGCCTGTGGGGTTGCTCCAAGACGCCCTTCGATACCCGTGAAGCCTGCCTTTCCAATCTCTCTGCTGGCGGTCCTGCAGCCCTTGAACTGCTGATGAGAGAGCTGAAGGGCAGGGGGCTCTACACCGCCCGTTCTCTCAGCTACGAGGGCGTCTCCTATGACCCTCTCACCCACGATTTCACACCAGACGATATCGCTCTGTGGGATGAATGGTCAGCCGCCTGGACCGTAATCCACTCCAATCTCCAGGCGGCCCTGGAATCCACCGGCATTGTTGATGAAACCAACGCCACCAATTCCAGATCAGCAAAAGCGGCCGCGCTCTCGGCCTTTGAATCCACAAAGCTCCGGTTCTTTGGCCACCTGCTTCAAACCATACAATCACCAGCTCTGATCCATGCCATTGAGGATGACATCGCCAATGGCCTAGCCCCGGTCGTGCAGGTCACATCCACCAATCAGTCCGTGCTCGAACGCCGGTTAAAGCATGCTGGCGAGATGGGCATCGAGAATATCGACATCACGCCCAAAGAGTATGTGATCGATTATCTTGAGAACGCCTTCCCTGTTGTGAAGCAACAGCCGATTTACGAAGACGGTGAAATCGTCGACACCACACCCCTGCTAGACGAGGACGGCAACCATGTCGTCTGTCCTGAAGCTGACGCAGCTCGTGAAGCCCTTTTGAACCGGCTTATCCTTCTCCCAGAGTGCCTGGGCGCGCTCGACCAGCTCGTTCTTCACTTCGGTCCTGATCGTCTGGCCGAGTGTACCGGCCGTTCCCGGCGTCTGGTCATGGCCAACGGATCCCGCACGCTTGTAACCCGCCCTGCCAGTTCAAACCCGGCCGAAGCAGCGCGCTTCATGGCAGGTGATGCCGATCTGCTCGTCTTCTCCGACGCTGGCGGCACGGGCCGCTCCTATCACGCCAGTCTCGACCACAAGAACCAGAAGCGTCGCAGCCATTACCTTATCGAACCAGGCTGGCGCGCTTCCAAAGCCATTCAGGGTCTTGGACGCTCGCACCGTTCAAATCAGGCGGTACCCCCGCGCTTCCGGCCGGTCTCTACAAATCTCGCCGGGCAGAAACGCTTCATTTCAACTATCGCGCGCCGTCTTGAAGTGCTTGGAGCCTTCACCAAAGCCGACCGACGTTCGGCTGGCGACCAGCTCTTCTCCGCACTGGACAATCTGGAAGGCCCATACGCCTTTGGCGCGTATCGCAACTGGGTTCATCAACTTGCCTCGGGCAAAGCGTGTATCTCTGCAGCCAAATTCGAGGAGCTGACTGGTCTCAAACTGACCGCTAACGCAGCCGCGATCTCTGACCTGCCTGCCATAACACGCTGGCTCAACAGGCTCCTGGCGCTGCCTTTTGCAACGCAGAACGCCATCTTTGCAGAATTCTTCGGCCTGCTGGAAGCTTCGCTCGAACAGGCAAAGTCACAAGGCATCCTCGATCACGAGATATCCATGATCACCGCCGATGAAATCCGTTTGCTTGAGCGCCATCAGCTCCCTGCCGACCCGGAAGGTTTCCTGCCCGGCTATGTCTCGGTCTATGAGACAACCGACATCCTCCATCCCCGCTCTCTGGATGCTCTCTCAATCGATCCGGACTTCATATCGGGCTATTTCAAGGACCGTAAAACGCATACGCCCATCCTCGCATCCATGCCCCGGCTGGCTGCAGGAGATAACGGCATTCCCTACACCGTCCTAACGCTCGACAGCCCCTCTTCACGCTGGCATCAGTCAGAAAACGCCCTCATCATGCGCTATGAGGAGATCGATCAGGAAGAGTTCACGCGCCTCTGGAAAGCCGCTCAATCCAAACCGGCTCAAATTCTGAAACGCCTGGTCCATATCCTCCACGGTGCCAGCCTCCACCTCTGGCGGTCTTTCGACTCCTCGGACATATCCGTCCGTCGCGTAATGGATGACAACGGCGATTCCGTTGTTGGCCGGCTGCTCACTGCCAACCAGGCCAAGATGCTGGCCGATATCGAAACCCGTCAGAAACCCGATCACCTAATCTCCCAGCTCAGAGAGGGCCGGTCCATAAGCCACACCGCTTCTCGCCTTCACCTTGTGCCCACTCGCTTCATGGACAAGCCCGTGATCGAGATTCGTGGCTGGAAAGCCGACGATCTTCCATTCTGGACCTCCCTTGGTGCCCAGGCGCAACGCCATGCCTACCAGATGCGCCTTACGGTGCCCGATCAGGAAGCCCTGGTCTTCCTTCAACGGCTTCAACAATCCCGGCCCGATCTCGTCTTGGCCGCCTGACACTGAACTCGCTGTGCGCAGCCCCGGCCTTGCCGCCGGGGCTCTCCAGCCTAACTCGCTGGTATATCGTTTACTCTTGCCCGATATATACGCCTGCTATAAACCGCCGACATGGCAAAACCTTCGTCCAAAATAAGCGTAAGGGTCGCTATCGCTGCCGCCCATCAGAAGCGGCACGAACAGTTTCTCTATTCCCTGTCCACGAAATACAACACTCCAATATATACCGCAGGCTCACTTCTCGTCACGCGCTGCACTAGCGTCGTTCTAGAAAGCATACCTCAGAATTTTTATGCGCCACCAAATGATAGCACCATTTATGTGATTTCAATCCCTCGTATTCTGCATACGCATGTTCAAGAAATCATAAACGTTTCCATTACGACATTCTTCTATCACACGATGCACCTGTTTTATACAGATTCACGTATTCAAACCGATGTCATGTATTCTCTCGCAGAATCGTTGGAAACTACCGTTTCTGAACTTTTCGCCTGTCTCCACGACAACACGCCGGTACCGCCCAGCGCGACCACCATGGGCAAAGTGTAGAAATCGCACAGCGGGACTGGCTGGCTTTGGCCAGAGGAAAAGGCCTCTGGAGCCTGCTCAGCGCTGCCGAGTTCGCGCGCCCGTCCTTCTATCGCACCTGCGCAGCCACAGAGATTAACCTGATGCTGACCCCTCCGGTGGCGACTTATGGGCGATGGAGAACAAGCGTAGCCCAACGCCCGGCATCGTTCGTGGCTTCCACCCAGCCATCGACAACCTCCGTCCCCTCGGCATTATCGTCTATCCGGATGCCAAGGCGTATCCGCTCCTGAGTTCCATCGAGGTGTCTCCTCTGCGCACAATCTCAGCGATGATCTCAGAGCTCTGACGGCTTCGAAGACGCTGGAACCAGGCGGTGCTGTCCGATGCCGCCAACAATTTCATGGCGGAGAGGAAAACGCGCCTCTGGTATCGTCGGATTAGTGTTCTACGACGTGATTTGGTCGCCTCGTCTTCCCATCGGCGCAATAAGAATGCATTGGTATAGCCTTAGGACGAACGAAGGAGATTGCCGCGCATGGCCGAAGGAAGCGAATACGATTTTTTCCGGCTTCGCAAACATGCCAAAACCTACATCTCGAAGGTCTTCACCTTCAATGAAAGGAACACCGAGCGGGTCCGCCAAGTGAAAATGGTGGTGGAGGGAAGCGACGAGCTTCATCTAGGCGAGATTGAAGGCGCGATGTGTCTTCGTCTGACGGGAAACACCCGCAAGACGCAGGTCACGGCTCTCGTCACACAAGACGACAAGCGCGTTAAGCGCCTCACGCTCCAAACATTCAAATCCCGCGCCGGCGATTGGTTCGAGGCGATGGAAAAGGAGGAGTTCACATTCCGACGCGAGGAGTTTACCCGGCTTCTCGACTTTCTCTCCCAAATCGAGTTCATCGACCTGTCGAATGAGGAGCGGTTTCCGATTGAGGACATTTCCACGAAGCCCGGACCGAAGGCGATCATCGATGCCTCAGATCGCAGGATAATCGATCAAATAAGATCGATGACAGACACTCAGCGAGACAGCCTTCTGCGCGGCTTGCATCAGTCGCTGACCGACGAAGAGATCAACATTCTGCTGGGCCGCCGGCAGGGGCTCGAAGCGTATGAAGAACATATGCGGCTGGGGGACTGGAGCGAGAGTCAGTGGCAAGACTTCTTCGACCGCGAAAAATGGGTCTTCGGGTACGGGCTGGACTATCGCGTCATGCGGCAGTTCGGACGGGAGATGACCGTGGGCGCAGGCGGCGCAGACAACCAGAACAAGCCCGTGATCGATTTCCTGATGACGTTCACCGATTATACGGTCCTGGTCGAAATCAAGAAGCCTGACACGCCGATATTTCGCACAAGCCGCGGCGGACGTGCGGGAACATGGGAGTTCAGTTCAGAGTTCATGAGCGCCGTTTCCCAAATTCTGGAACAGAAGGCGGAATGGCTCGCCTCGGCTGGCCATGGCGAGCATTTCAGCAAGGATGGGACCGAAACTCTCAAAGCCCGCACAAGAAATGCGAAGAGCATACTGGTCATCGGCTCAAGCCATGAGTTCACCAGCTCCGATAATCCTAGAGCGGCGATGTTGATGCGCGACACCTTCGAGCTGTTCCGCCGCGAGAACCGGAGCATAGATATCGTGACATTCGACGAATTGCTTGATCGGGCCCGCTTCATCACGCGCAGCGAATAATGGCGATGAATCATGACCTGAGGGTCTCAGGTCAAATGGCCGCTTGAGCATCTGCATTACCGCGTTCGCGCTATCGGCCTCGCAAACTCCTGTTTTCCCGATACTGCGCATATTCAGACCGGCCAACGGGTTTAGCACCCTGCCATCCCTGCACCGGCACCTTCTCCTCGCACAAGCGCGAGGGAGAGGCGCCTTCGGCGCTTTCAGCAAGGCTGAAAACCCACACGGGACCGCATAAGCACACCCATCAACACCTCCGTCACAAATCCATAAGCACCAATCTCAATCTATCGAATTGCCATCGCCCATACGTGCCAACCCGGATACGCATTTACCCCGGACGGTCCATCCCGCCCTCAAATTCAAAAAATGAGGGAATGAAGTTGAACCTGATGATCGAGAAGCAGTTGGCGATACGCGCCAGACGGTCACCAGGATCGACAGGAGAGACCAATATGAACCGCTTTGATATTACGGGTAATCTCGGCCAGAACGCTGTCATCCGCGAAATCGGCCGTGCCGACGGCTCATTCACCGAAGTCGCTTTCATCTCGATCGCTTCAAATGTCTATGGCGGCAAAGACCGGCAGGGCCAGCCGATCTACAATGTGAGCTGGTATGATGTGGCCACCTTCCGCAAGGATCTGATCAGCTTCCTGAAGAAGAACGGCAAGAAAGGCGCCATGCTGCAAATCAGCGGCGAGATGGACAGCGAACGCGTCCAGGCCGACGGCAAATACCTCACCGTCACCCGCTTCCGCGTTGGCCAGACCGGCTTCATGCAGCTTCTGCGCCCCGGTTCCGACGACAGCGCTGATGAGCGTCAGTCATCCACCGAGCAGCGTCCCGCATTCGCGTCCGATACGCTCGACGACGATCTTCCGTTTTAGCGATCACGCAGCCAGCGGCAGCGCCATCAGGCGCTGCCGCCCGCTTTCCCACATTACACAATCTGGAGGTTCGTCATGATGACGAATAGCGAGCGCGCCGAACGCGGCGAGGCTGCCGTTGACGGCTATCTGGCCTATGGCAGCGATCTGAGAGGCAGCTTCGACACCGAAGAACTGCTCCATGACGTTTTCACCGACCTGCATCACTGGGCGGTAGGGCAAGGCATGTCCCGGCGCGATGTCGAAACCACCTTCGGCAAAGCCGCCCAATCCTATCTCGACGAACTGGCTGAAGACGAAGAAGGCGGCTCCTAGCCGCCTTCATTCCTTCCTGGTTCCTCAATCCCTCAACCACACCTGCAGGGAGACCCGCCATGCAGACCGCCCTAGATCTCCAACACCCAGAATGCGGGTATGCGCCCCGGGACGCCGCAATCATCGCAGAGGCGCGCGCGGTGCTGCGCCGCTACATGACCCAGCGCCCCCAGATCACCAGCTTTGCCACGGCCAAGGATTATCTGCGTACCGCATTCGCCGGGAAGAAGCAGGAGGTGATCCGCGTGCTCTATCTCGATATCAAGAACAGACTCATCGAGGACCATCTTGCAGGCCGAGGCACAATAGCTCATGCGCCTGTCTATCCGCGCGAGATAATCCGCCGCGCGCTCGAAGTCGGCGCATCCGCCATGATCCTCGCGCATAACCATCCATCAGGTGAAATCTCGCCAAGCCAGGCCGATATCGAAATGACCCGCAAGATCCTCGATGTCGCTAAACCCTTCGATATCGCCGTCCATGACCACTTCATCGTGGCCGGTGACGCCGTAGGCTCCATGCGCTCTGCCGGCCTCATGTAGCACGGCGCGCCGCTCTCATCCTTCCTGCCCATCGCCGGACCACAAGCGCTGCGCTATCGCGCGCGCCCGGTCCTGCCCGAACTTGAAAGAGATCCGCACCATGCAATCGCTCAACCTCCCTGATGACCTGGTACACGACGCCCTGGAACGCCTGCGCTCTACCCTCGAACACACGTTCGAGGACATGCACGAAGACTGCACCCAGACAGAGAAAAGCCGGGCCGAATACGAGACGCTTATGCGCCGCTACTGGCCCTATCTGGGAATGACCGCGCCCCATCCTCTCTGGAATGACCAGTCTGTTCCGGCCTTCGAGCTTTCGCCCGAGGATCAGGAGATTCAGACTCAGATTGATGAGGCCAACGCCAATGAAGGCCCCATACGCCTCTGGTCAGCGCGCACCTATCGGCGCGAAATCATCATCGCGCGAGAGGACGTCCAGCTGCGTGCGCGTTCCGAACGCGAGGCACTCGAAATCATCCGGGATGGTGAGGTCCTGGCCGCCACCAATTTCGAAGTCAGCAATACGCTCGAAACCGAGCTGACCGAGATTTCGATGCTCTGTGAAGCCTAGCTGGCGCTTAAACGCTTTCAGCCTCAACAGTCGCCTCAATCGCGACACTTCCTCAACCCGTCCAAAAGGAAAACCGGGAAAGAATTCATGCTCATAAGGGCATGAAGTAAAGGCATGATGCCTGATCGGCCTCTTGGGCCCAAATAGGAGAGACCCATGAACAAGTTCATCATTTCCGGAAATCTCGGCGCCGATGCGGATATCCGCGAGCGCGAGCACAATGGCGAAACCCGCCACCATGCCTTCATCCGCGTCTGTTCGGAGACCTATACCGGCCAGAAGGAGGGCCAGCCCACCTACCGCAAAGACTGGTTCTCAATCGCCGTCTTCAATCAGGGCCTGGTCAGCTATCTTGAAAAGCACTGCAAGAAGGGCGCTTACGTCCTCGTGGAAGGCGAGATGGAATTGCGCCGTGTCGATGAAGCGCGTGACGCTGCCGTCGAGACGCTCTACCGCGTAACGCAGAGCAACGGCTCCATCGAGCTGGTGAACCGCGCCAACTAAGCTCGCCCTATCCCCCGGCCGGCATGAAAAGGGCGCTCCAGCGGAGCGCCCTTTTCTCTGGTACCGCGCCGCTCCGCATCAAAGTGAAAAATCAGACCGCCTCCATCGAACCTGCAATGGAGGAAGCCATGTCTGTCAACTTCGCCGCTATCAAAACCCGTCCCGCACAAGATCCTGAAACCGCTTATTGGTCCGACGCTGACCAGCTCTTCGAAGGCCGACGCCTGACTACCGGTAAAATCAAGCTGAGGAATGAATGGCGCTGCGCCCACTATGCCTTCGACGATATCGCCACCGATTTCGTAATTGATCGCAAGCGCTACACCGTCATCTTCAAAGGACCGCGCGGGGAAGCTTGCGCCGGCGGACTACGGCGCGCCATTACCGACTACCTGGTTGAGGCCTACGAGAAGACCGAGGATCCAGCCGTCTTCCGGACGTTCAAAATGCCGGTTCTCGTCACCGGCACCTGGAAGCCTCGCCACTGGCGCGATTCACGCGGCGTTTGGCGCCGCACGCACGAACTGATCGCCGCGAGCTGGTCCTATACCGATCCCAATACCGGCCAACACGTGGAAGAGGGGCGTAAGCCGCGCCTCTGACCGTTTCGGCAGCGAGAAGCGAAGCGCGGTGCCAGCCCGCGCGAGCCGTGGGAGATAGGCTCCCCGGTCTATGGCGATAAGCCTTCGCTGCTGAAGGGAGTGAAGCTGATGTGGTTTTTACCGTTTAGCTTCTCTCTGGACGTGAAAAAGACCCGGACGAGCTGGCGAGTTCGGATCCGGGTCTATCTCTTCACGTTCTAGAGAAACGGGGGTCGGGCGAAAGCTCGATCCCCACTCCCTCAATCTATCCCATCCCCAGCCTTTTGTGAACCCGCTCGCACGGGCGCGCCGCCATGCGCGCGCCCGTAGCGATGCTTCACCAGCGACAAGGATTCCCGTCATGGATCAGTCCGTCACCATTCCCGTATCGCCGCGCGATTTCGTCACGCTCGAATATGGCCCGCGCTTTGAATACGCAGCGACACACGGCCTCACCAGAGGTCATATCGGCCCGCCGCCTGCCGGCTTCCCGCCCCATTTCTGGGGCGTCTATATGCGCAGCGCTGATGGCCAAGCCGTCCATATCGACGACGTGGCCGATGAAGACATTGCCCGCGCCTATGGTCAGATCTCCGAAGATCTCCTGACCGACTCGGCCATGAGTCTCTGGGAAGCGGTCTGCACGGCCGAACCTGCATCCCGTCTCGCCAACCACGCCGATTCTGTCCGCTCCATCAATGGCACGGCCTATCTTCGCGATCGGGTAGGCGCGCTTGCCCGCGCCTGCCATATCGGCTGGATCGCCGCCCATAGGGGCGGCAATGGATATGATGACGCGTTCGACTGGGAGGTTCCTCCTGGAATGCTGCAGCTGGGACGACCACGCCGTCTCTCTCAAACCCGGCTGGCTGGATACCTGCCTCGCTCTCGGCCGCTTTGGCTGAGCGCGACAACGCACAACGCCTCCTCGATCTTCGAAGGTGTGTCTCATTTCTGGGATTCGGGCCGGGATGATAATTATCGCAATGGCTACGCCCATTCGAGACCGTCCGGCGGCAAGCCGGGAGCGGAAGCGAAGGGCAGGGGGCGCCGTCATCACAGGTGGCGGATCGATACCCCGCGCACTCTTTGAAGTGACCAGTAGTGAGAGGCCCCCTAATTTGCCCTTGGAGAGCCATACCGGCTCCGGGTGAGTCCCAGCAGCATCAATCCGCGCATACAGCGTCTGGCGGGCTTTATACGGGCCTTCCAGACCGGTTGGGTTTCTCTTCCGCCCAGTCTGGCTCCGTCATCCCTGCCTCTGCCGCCTTGATCAGACTTTCCCCATTGGGGCAGCTCTCGGGCTTTCCAGCTCTCAGCTCTCATCAGCTCAGACGGATAACGACAGCCATGGTCCCCCGATCAGGCCAATCATGCGTCCATCCTCATGGCAGTTCCCATAGCCCTTTCGATACCAGCGAGTGTGCATCGCGTCATAGATCCGGAGCCTGCAGCTTCGCGTTCCAGCCGGTGGCGTACCCGCCCATGCGTCCCGATCCTGTCCTGACCTCGCAGTGGCTCTGTCTATTGCCCTCCATCGGCGGTCCCATCATCGCCCGATCGCACTGATCAGGCCTCTGGCGTGGTTGAAGGCCATCCCCTGCCTGCAGCTCTGCGCGGGCGCACCTATGGCACCCATCCCGCGCGCGCCTCTTTGAAAGCCGGCATTTCCTCACAGAGCCAGCTTCAACCGCTGGCCGGCCATTCCGATGGCCGCTCGTCTGGCGGCGGCCAGGTGCGTAATCGCCAGCTTCGCGGGCAGGCGGGTTTCCTCTGTATCCCTCTCGAAACGTCATGCGGTGACGCAAGGGCTGCCGGACATTGGCTTGCCTTTTTCGATGCAGAACCGAACGGCCTCGAATGGGAAAAGGTCTGCCCGAAGGACGGCTTCGCCTCGACCGGCTAAGGCGCAACAGCGCCGGGCCGATTTTTTCCCCTGCCAGCGCTACGCGCTGTCATTCCTCGCGGAACAAAAAATAGTCCCTCTGCTGTCTAGCCGCTTCGCGGTGCGCCGCCGATCGCCTCCGGTCTCAAGACCACCCATCGAGGCCGCACGGTGCGCCTCAGACAGAAAAAGGAAAGAAGCCATGTACGACGCTCATGACACCATCACCGCCAATGACGGCTACTCACTCGTATCTGAAACCCGCGACATTCCCACCGAAGGCGCAATCGAGACGGCCTTTACCGCTATCGCCAACGAGCTGGCAGACCTTGGTGCCGGCAACGCGCTCGAACCCGTCATCGCCGAACTGCTGGCCCGCTTCACCGGTGCGCTCTACGGAACGGCCGAGAATTACGCCCGGCGCCATGGCGAGCTGCAATCGAAAATCGTTGACCTCATCCAGTGCCAGGACGGTTCTGAAGTGAAGTCGGTCGAACTGGAAGAGGCCCGCACTGAAGCTGAACGTCTAAACGAGCTGATCGACGCGGTGAACAACGCACAGGAGATCATGGCCCAGGGCTATGCCGCCCTGACCGGGGAACGCTGGAAGCCCGCGCGCGGCTCCATCTACTCCAGGCGCAAGCATGCCAATGCCGCCGTCATCGAGAGCCGCGAATACCTCGCCAATCGTGAGAAAGCCGAAGCGCTGCGCGCCGTGCCGGAGGGCGCCAAAGTGGCCGTCGTCGGCACCGCCAATTACACCGCTCACGAGCAGGCCTTCGAGAAGCTCGACGCCCTGCACGAAAAGGCCCCCGATATGGTCCTGATCACCGGCGGTCGAAAGACGGGTATCGACAGAATCGCCGCCATCTGGGCCGGTAATCGCGATGTCCCGGTTCTGGTCGTGCGCCCCGACTTCAAACGCCACGGCCAGGCCGCCGCCTTCAAGCGCGTCGATCACGTACTCGATACCTTCCAACCCGCCGCCGTCCTCGCCTTCCAGAAGCTCGATGACAAGGCAGGCCTCGCGCTCAACATGGTCCAGAAATCCGAAGAGCGCGGCATCTTCACCCGCCGCTTCACTCAGAAAGCCGGCTAGAAAGCCCAAGCCTTCCATCCGCCGCCCGGCTGCGCCGGGCGGCTTTTCTTATGGCTCGCGGGCGGACAAAGAATGAGACCGGCCAGCACAGCTGGCCGGTGTCTATTTTGCTTTTATCCCGGCCCGAAACCCTGACCCTATCCCTGTGGTGACTTACGATCGCGCATCATGCGTGAGCCCCGCTTATGGCCATGCTACCGGTTCCCGTTTCCACGCCAAACCTGCCTCCACTCTGATGGCCTCTTCCCGCATCGCCCAGAGCAGGAAATGAGACAGATAGGGTGATTGATCTTGGCGAAGATCAATCGGCTCCTTTCCCCTAAACTCCCGACCGCCCGTGGCTCACCAGCTCCGGGCGGTTTTTTTGCCATCCGGCCGAGCGCCCCTGTGTCCCGCTTTCGCGGTCTTTTCCGTCTTCGTTTCCCTTATCCATTTATCCCGAAAGCCCGGCCATGCCGGGCATTTTTTTGCGAAATGACCGAGCGCTTTCGCCTCTACGTTTCTCGCGCGAAGCGTGGGGCTTTCTGGTGCCGGTTCCGGCGCATTCTTCCTGTCACGGGTTTTCGGTTTGTCGAGCGCGACGACGCAGCCTCTTCTAGCTCGCGATCACCTTTCCGTCACGTCCGGTCATTTCGAGCTGGCGCATTCACATCCCGTAAGCGGGGTGTGATCCTCGCCCGTCCAGGCGGAGAGGTTGGTCGCTATGCGTACCGATCCAGTCTTCGCAACTGGCAGTATCGCGACAACGGTTCTGACGATGTGGCCCTGTTCCCCTTTGCGACTGTTAGCCGGTACGGGCGGCTGCGCCGCCCGCGCATCAGCGCATTGATTTTTTAACACACAGTATGCACGCCGTGCCGTCTGGCTGCGCAAGACGAAATACATCCATTAAACCAAATAGTTAGGAGCTGTGGACCATCTGGACCAAGGCGACAACGCCTTAAGGTCCGAATTGGACGCACTTCAAAATATACGCGAAATCAGAAGGTTAGCCACTGGCCATTGGCCTCAGCATAACTGGCCACTGGCCTTCCTCACCTGGCCACTGGCCTTTCCTCAAAACCTGCCCTCTTTCCTTGCAACGCGTGCTCGCAAATGGTGTAGTAATCAGGTCTCACTTCCTGGCGTCCTAATCTTCCGAGATTCAAGGACGTTCAAAATGGATAAGTTTCCAGAGTCAGGGCGCAGCCCTCAGCTTTGGCTTCGGCTCGAAACAGAGCTGCTCCAGCAAATCGATTATACCGTTCAGTCTGGCCAGGCCAGCAACCGAACAGAGCTGGTGCGTACGGCTATTCGCGAGCATCTCAAGGGCGCGTCCGAACGCCGGGAAATGCTCAAAACCTTGCGCTGGCTGAGCTTCGCGCTTATCGCCGCCCAGGTCGAAAACTGGCCCGATTCTCACAAGAAAGATGTGGTCCAGGCGGCCGTGAGAATGGGGGCCGATAACGTCCTCACGCCGCTCGAATTGTGTACCGCGATCAGCGCCCTCAATCCTGAAAAATGGATCGACGGGGAGGGCGCATAATGAGCCGTCACAACACCTCTCTTGGCAGCAATGCCGCTCATTCCTCGTTCCTGCGAGGCGGTCAGGTCTTTATCCACACAGCGCGCATGTCGCTCCAGATTCTGCGCCTCATGGCGGTGCTCTGCGTGATCACTACCATGGGCACCGCCTTCTACCTGATCACCCAGCGCGCAGATCCGGTCGACCAGCAAAACTGGATCACCGTCAACATGGCGCGCGTGAATACCGCCCTCGGCTCAACCCGCGAATATGCCGTCGCCCGTCATGACAGAACCCATGTGCGCATGCCCGCAGACCGCATCCTGGCCGACCCCTATACGCGCCAGTCCGCCGGCCGATTTGCCGCCTTCGCCAAGAGCTATATCTACAACGCCCTGGGCATAGGCGGTGCGCTCTTCCTCATAATGGCCGCCATCTTCATCGCGCACGGCCGGCGCCTCGGTTCCGATCGCACCATCCGCGGCGCGCTGCTCATTACCGCCAGGGAGCTCACCCGGCGCATCAAGGCCTTCAATCGCCAGCAAGCCAGGCTCTACAAGGTCCGCAAATACAAGCCCTACGAGATTGCCGGAGTGCCTTATCCCTTCCGGGCTGAGACCACCCATACGCTTCTGGCGGGCACTACCGGCTCGGGTAAAAGCCAGGTCATGCTTCGCCTGATGGAACAGATCCGCGAACGCGGAGACCGCGCCATCGTCTACGACAAAATGCGCACCTATGTGCCGCCATTCTACGATCCCGAACGCGGTGACCAGATCCTCAATCCACTCGATCAACGCTGCGCCAGCTGGTCGCCCTTCGCAGACGCCCGCTCACATGCCGACTTCCGCCAGATGGCCGCTGCCCTGATCCAGTCCAGAGGCAATGATTCCGATCCTGTCTGGGCTGAATGGGCGCGCCTCTTTTTCACCGAAACCGCCTACAAGCTCCATCGCATGAACAAGCGCTCAGTGAGCGATCTCATGTATCTCCTGCTGCGTGCGCCCTTACGCGACGTGGCTGATTTTCTAACCGATACCAATGCCGCCGCCACGATGGGGGCCGATACGCCCAAACAGTCTCAAGGCATCCGCGCAACGCTGCTCGCGAGCATGGCATCCATGCAGGCTCTGGCCGACAGCGAAGGCGATAAACCCGTCTTCTCCATCCGCAAATGGGTCGATGAAGACTCCCCCTCCTGCCTCTTCCTGACCTCGCGTTCTGACCAGCACGAAACGATCCGGCCGCTCATCACGACATGGATGGAAGTCGCCCTGTCCGCCATCATGGCGCAGACACGCGATCCCGACCGGACGATCTGGATCCTGCTTGATGAATTACCGAGCCTCAACCAGCTGCCCTCACTCCAGGGTGGCCTTGCCGAAGGCCGGCAGTTCGGAGCCGCTTTCGTGCTGGGCATTCAGCAGCTCTCGCAGCTGAAAAGCATCTACAAGGATGACATCGCCCATACGATCATGGGCCTTGCCCGCACCAAGATAATCCTGAACCTCCCGGATCCCGACACCGCCGAATACGCAGCCAGAACAATCGGCAAAACCGAAGTGCAACGCGCCCAACGCGGCGTTTCCTTTGGTGCTTCCAATGTGCGCGACGGGGCCTCCTATACCTTGCAGGACAAGCTCGACTTTCTGGTCCTGCCCGACCAGCTCATGCGCCTGCCCAACCTCTCTGGCTATATCGTCCCGGCCACAAACCTGCCCTCCGCTACGCTCTCGATCAAATACAAGGCGGCAAAGGAAAACCATCCCGGCTTCATCGAACGCCACGACGACACGAGCGAAATCGACTGGTCCACGGTGTTCATCAAGCGCCGCGCCAATACCACGCCCGGGGCAGGGGAGGATTCCACCAGTACGGACCCAAAATCTGCCGACCCATCCGCTTCAGGCTCAAGTTCGGCCGTCGCCCCGGCTCTGCTATCAGAAGACTCCCATCCGCCCGGTTCCACTGCTCAATCCAGCGACCCGCAGGCCGGTTCAGACGAATCCGAAGGCCGCGAAACACGTCAGGAAGCCGCGCCGGCCGCCCAACACGACGCGCAATACGCGAGCGCTTCAGCGGTACTCGGGCAGGACATGGAAGGAGCAGAACTCAACTCCCATTCTAAGTCCGATGCCCTGATCTATCAGCAGACGGCCGACCCGCTCGCCATGGTCATCCAGTCCGATGAGCCGGAGCGCTGATCCATGCTGTCCGGTTCCAAAGATGGAGGCGGCCTGTCTGCCGAATACTACAGCGCCGACAACTATTATGCGGCCGATGAGGGCACGGGTGAAAGCTCGCAGTGGTCCGGCAAAGGCGCCGATCGCCTCGGCCTGACCGGCAAGGTCGATAACGCCGCTTTCAATGGTCTGCGACAAGGCCAGCTTCCCGATGGAACACCCCTCGATCCGTCCAGCAAGCAGAACTCGGTCGAACACTCCCCGCAAACTGAAAAAGACGGCGCGGCCGGAAAGGAGCGCACGCCTGGCTGGGACATGACGTTCTCGGCGCCTAAGTCGGTCTCCCTCATGGCGCTCGTCGGTAAGGATGAGCGACTGATAAAAGCCGCTGAAAAGGCCGCCGCTACGGCCATGGCCTATATGGAGTCCAACGCCACAACCCGCGTGCGCGAGGGCAGGGTGGTCCGTGAAGTGAAGACCGCCAATCTGGTGACCTCACGCTTCACCCAGCACACATCGCGCAAAGGCGATCCCCAGCTCCATCTTCACAACTACATCCACAATCTCACCTGGAACCAGAACAAAGGCCAATGGCAGGCCGTTCATTCCCCGTCCCTGTTCGCAGCCAAGGAAGCAACCGACCGCATCTTCATGGCCAGTCTGCGCGAGGAAGCCCGTAAAGCCGGTTACGACGTCACACCCGTAGATCCACATGGAAACTGGGAAATCAAAGGCGTGCCCACGAAGGTCATGGAAGCCTTTTCCAAGAGGCGCGCCGATATCGAACAGGCTGCAAAAGCTACCAACGCACCCCTCAACCGCGCGACCATGGAACGCCTTGCTCTGATCACCCGCCCCACGAAGGATCAGAGCAAAATGCCCGGCAATAATACCGAGCGCTGGCGCGCCGAAGCCGGAGAGCGCAATACCCGCACCCTCGACGCGCTGGCCGGGCAGGCCCGGTTAAAAGCCACCACCATCAGCCCCCTGCTCAATTCCAGACCCCTGCAGGACGCCGGCAAGGCCGTCCACTCCATCATCAATCTGCTCGATCCGCGCCCGGCCTGGCAAAAACCCGCCCAGGGCATAGACGGGAAAACAGCCCTGCAGCGCGCCATATCCCACACGACCGAGAACTCGGCCGTCATGCACAATAGCGAGCTGATCACACGCGCCATCACCTTCTCCCATGGTGACACCCCACCCACCGAGATCCTGAAGGCCTTTAGCGACGCCCTGAAATCCGGCCAGCTGGTCGAAGCGGAGAAATACAAGCCCGGCCACGTCACCACGTCTGACATCCTGAAGGCCGAACGCGGCCTCATCAGCACCGTCAAGGACGCATCGCCCAGCTGGACAGCACTGGCGGGCCACGATGTGGCCGCACACGCTGAAGACCACGCACTGAGTAAAGACCAGAAGCAGGGCTTTCGCGCGATGCTGGACGGCACACAGCGCTACGCGCTCGTCCAGGGATTTGCCGGCACCGGCAAGAGCTACATGGTCCAGGCCGCCCACGCCACGCTCCAGAAGCTAAGCCCGGATACCAGGCTTCTCGTCCTGGCGCCCCTTCACCGCCAGGTGGAGGAGCTTCGCGACAAGGCCCATGCCACATTGTCACAGGATGGCAAACTACCCGCCAATTTCGAGGCGGCCACCATTGCCCGCTTCGTCACCGATATGCAGGCGCTGCAATCTGCCGGCAAAGAACTACCCGACATGTCCAACACCCATGTCGTCATCGATGAGGCCGGTCTCATGGGTAACAAAGACGCCCAGGCACTCGTCTCCATTCTCGAAAATGCCAATGCCGGCCGCGTCGTCATGATGGGCGACCCCAAGCAGAAATCCGCGCCCTCTGCAGGCGCGCCCTTTATTGCGATGCTCAAATCGGGCCTGAAATCAGCCCGGCTGGATTTTATCCAGCGCCAGAAAAGCGCCAATTACCTTCAGGCCGCACGCCTCGCCGCGACGGGAAAACCCGGACAGGCCCTCAAAGCTATCGGCTCGGCTCTGCTGGAAACCGGCAAGGACAGCATGGAGGCGCGCGCCGTGGCCGAGTGGAAATCCTTACCCGGCGCGCTGCGCTCCAACGCTCTCATAGTCACCACGACACGCGCCCGCCGTGACGAGATCAACAGTCTCATCCATGAAGCCCGCCTGAAAGACCTCTCCCTGACACCAGAAGAGCGCCTGAAAGGGGAGGGGGCCACCCACACCACACTCGTCTCGCTCAATCTCTCAGAAACCCAGCGCCGCCACGCTCTGGGGGTCCGCAAAAACCACGTCCTCGTCTTCAATCGCAATCTGCGCGCCATTGGCGTCACCAAAGGCGACCAGCTCAAAGTGCTCAAGGCAGATCCGCGGACTGGCCGGATGATCCTGCTCAAGGCCGATGGCACCAGGGTCCAGTATCAGGCGCCAGGCGATAAACACGCCCGTCCGCACTACGACGCCTTTCAGGAAAAATCCCTGTCCCTGCACGAAGGTGAAAAGCTCGTCTGGACGAAATCCTTTCCCAAGCACGGCGACATCAAAGCCAATACCGACACCACCATCGTGCGCATCGACCGCAGCCACATCACGCTTCGCGACGATAAGGGCATCGAGCAGACCTTCGAGCGTACCGATCCGCGCCTGGCCCATCTTAATTACGGCTATGCGCACACCTCAGTCGCCGCGCAGGGAACGACCGCCAATCCCGTCATCGCCGTCACCGGCGCAGCCGATCGATATGCCGGCGACCAGGCCCACAACTATGTCGCCTTAACCCGCGTTGGCGGCCCGGACGCCAAAAACGAACACCTCGTCTATGTCACCGACGACAAGGCAAAGCTAACCCAACGCCTCAATATGAACCGGCCAATCCCGGATTCCGCGCTCGCGCACCTCAAAGCCGAGCCTGCCAAAGAGACGCCCGCTGACGCGAAACAGCCGGAACCGGTCCTGCAATCCTCTCGCGACATGAACACGCCTTCGCGAGAACTCGATATGGGACGGGAGAAATAGCCATGACCGGTTTTCCAGAACCCATCACCATCATCGCGCTTGCCGCGCTGTTTCTGCTGACACTGGCCGGTGTCTGGCTCGTACTTCCAACAGCATGGCGCTTCCCACGGCCAGCCAGACCCGCTCCTGACCTGCAAAAGCCCTCACCTCTGCCCGACAGGGAAATTGAACCGGCTCACATATGGACACAGAACGCCGCGCCGCTCGTCGCACAGCTCATGGAATTACGCCCCGACCTCGCCTATCTCTGGGGGCCTCGCCTGGCCGATTTCCTTGGCGTCGAACCGCGCTATCGCGGCACCGGCAAAGCCATTGCGACAGATCTGCGCCTGCGTCAGACGCGTGTAGGCCTCGTGCTTATGGAGATCTCCACCATATCGCCCCTCGGAGTGCTCCTGATCGCCGGGCAGAATAACGAGCTTGCCATCTCACTTTTCAAGCATCTGAAGCTGCCCTATGCCGAGGTTCACCCGCGCGACCCGAATGCCGTTGCCAAGACTTTATCACTCTTCGGTCTTGAAGCGCCCATTACGCCTGCCACCCCACGACCTGCCCAGCCCTCCAAACCGCTATCTACACAGGCTATGCCCGCAAGTGCCGGCAGCCATGTTCCCGAGCCCAGAAAACCCGCACGGTCGAAATCGACACCAAAGAGCAATCAAGGGAGATCTTCCCAGACCGAGGCGGCTTCTCAAAAGCCAGCTTCAAAACCGATAGCAGAAAAGTCTGATCGTCCTGCTCCCGAAACCATTCCCTTGCCACTGCACACGCGAGGGGAGGAACCTGAAGACATGTTCGCTGCGCGGTCCGACGAGCCGGTGCCGCCAGATCCAACGTCCAGGCGCCCCTCATTACCAGCAGCCGCCAATCGGCCCGACATCGTTTAATCTTGCCATTTGGCGGGCATTGAGCTAGTTTGCGCCAAAGGGAGGTTTCGATGCTTGAAGAACTACGGCGCACCCGGGCGGCACCAGATCACCCGCGCATCACGGAAGACGAAGCTGGCGCACTCGCACGTGCGGCCGTCAAGCTGTTCCGCAAATGGGAGCTGAACGACGCTGAGGCCCGCGAAATTCTCGGCGGCATGTCACCACGTACCTATTCCCGCTGGAAGCAGGGCGAAACTGGCCGTATCGACCGCGATCTGGCTACGCGGCTCTCATTGCTCATGGGTATCCACAAGGGCTTGCGATACCTCTTTACTGATCCCGCACGAGGCTATGCCTGGGTGAAAAAACCCAATCAGGTCTTCGGGGAGCGCGCACCTGTCGAAATCATGGCGCAAGGCGACATCTTCTCACTCGCGCGCGTACGCGAGTATCTGGATGCCGAGCGCAGCGGCTGGTGATGGTGACGCTCGCCGAAGTGCCGGTGCATTGGCAGCACACATACCGCATCATTCGCTCGATCTACCCTCCGATTGACCTCTTCGAAGATATTGCCGACCCGGCCGACTGGGAGGCGCTAGCTTCAGCAGAATCCAAGACCAATCCCCGCATTTGGGAGCATATCGGCCGGTTGCAGCTGGTTCCGGCCAACCGAAGGGTAGGGGGGAACGGAGCCAGCTACCTCATGGCACCCTTCGTCCATGTCAGCACGGACCGGCCGGGACGCTTTACGGACGGCACCTATGGTGTCTACAGCGCGGCCAGCAGCGAGGAAGCGGCTATCCGGGAAGTCGCTCACTATCACGCTTTGACAATGGCCAGCAGCGCGGAAGAGCCCGGCTGGACATCACAGTTTCGCGCCCTGACAACCCCCCTGAATCTCGAATTGCATGACGCCCGCGCGCATCCGCAATTCCATGATCCAGAGGATTACCTGCCGTCGCAGGCACTCGCGCAGACTCTTCGCGCCAACGGCTCCAACGGAATCGTCTACAACAGCGCAAGGTGCCCTGGAGCTGAGTGTGCTGCCATCTTCTGGCCTGATCTGATGACCGTTCCCGTACAAGCCGATCATTACGATTATCACTGGGACGGCACGCGCGTCGACAAGGTGCGCAATTGCAGAACCAAACAGATTTTCGCCCTATGAGCAGATTCACGCCGGGATGATTGCTCGAAGTCCCTTACGGCCACTAAGATGGCCTGATTGGTTAACTCATGTAGGCGGTTTCTGACGATGAATTATTGGGGCGAGGGCAATCACCAGCAGCCGCCACCTACCGGCAAGGAAATGCGCCCATGGCTGCCAGGCGCGTTGTTTTATGGCGCGGCCGCTATCGCGATCATAGTAGCGCTTGCTTTAAGGTGGTTCTGGTAGGCCGCTGATCGTGGGCTAAAGGTGTACTTATCTTCGGTTTTCACTCAGCGCAAGTACATCGACTCCCATTTTTTGACCGTTAGTCATCCGCTAGACTAACGGTCGATCCCCCGCAGCAGTTGCATCACGAGGTGGCTAGCGTCGCGCTGGCGCAATGTGCGTTCTTCCCTTGTCTCGGCATCACCTCCCAGCTCGAATTTTGCGGCCGCAACCGGCCCGTCTTTCAGATAGCCCTCGGACCTTTCGTCATCAGCGAAACGTTTGCCTAGGATGTGCAGGGCAGTCCCGACGGCTTCCCTGTGCTTGCCTCCCAGCGCAGCTGCAAATGCCTTCGCGGCGGCCTCTGGCCCGCCCTCATAATGTTTGAGGCAGTAAACAAGATCATGCGCGTCCTTGCGCTCGTGCCGCTGGTCGAGCGCGAAGGCCTTTAGACAAACGAAGCTGACGATGTCCGCGTGCCGTATGGTTTCTGTCGCGTTGCCGTCATCTCCAAGCAATTCCGCGCTGATCTCCTTGGTTTCGTGATGGTCGAAGACCATGGAGGAATGAGGAATGTTGAGCGCGGAAATGTTTCCTTCGGTCGGCAGCGGCTGAACCTTGCCGCCAACCAGCTTCGGGTCATCGGCCAGCAGTTCCAAAATAGTTGTCGCCCCGCTCTCTGTGTTGGCCTGCCAACGCCAGGAGACCTTCTCACCTTTCAGATTCTCGCCACGCTCGAAACCGAGCTTTTTGAAGTTCTCCTCAAGCGAGTGATAGGCCTCGGTGTCGGCCAGCATTTGCAGCTCAACGACGATGTCGACATCGCCCGTTCCCGCGTGGGCAGGAACCTCCGGCGGCCTTGCCTTGATGAGATAGCGCGGTGTGAGACCGCCCACGAGGTAAACCGAATTTTTCCACGGGCCGAGGCCGCGCAGCAGCGTCACGAGAACCCGTTCGCAGTTCTCCGTGACCTCTTGTTTATAGCCGCTGGCCTGAGCGGGTTTGTTCATCAGAAGCCAATCCTTTCCTGCCGCAGGTGTTCGGCCATTTCCTTTCCGCGCCCGCCGCTGCGCAGCAGGTCGAGATAGACCTGCACGGGGCTTGCGAGCCAAAGATTTCCGACCCGTTCCCGGAACAGAAACTCTCCGCGCGAACGGGTCTCTATGACATCGAGATTCGCGCCTTCATTCACCGGCCTTGCTTCCAGGTCCGCATAGAGGTCGTTGGCCCGGCGGCCGGAGAGCAAACGGCAGGTCACGCGCGATACAGAGGTAAGGTACGGTGCATAGGCCTGTGCCGCGCTTTGCTCGGTCAGGACGTACTCAAGATCGAGGTGTTCGCAGGCATCGGCAAGCCGGCGGGCTATCGCCTCCGGATCGTGCGAGGGCAGGTAGAACCTACGGTAGCTTTGGCGCCGCGCCGCGAGCGTCTGTTTCTGCCACTCGTCCAGCAGTACGCCGGGATCGGTGAGCCTGCGTTCCTTGGAAGGGCCTTGCCCTTTCACGGTCAGCCACTCAAAGCGCTCAAGCGCCGTGAGCGTCTCGGAAACCGTCGCGGGCGACACTTCGGCCAGCTCCGATAGCTCCTTCACGCCGAACCAGTCGTTGTGTCGCATCAGCAGCGCGTGAAGAACCTGCGAGCGCTTCCCCCTGAACAGGCCGCGTACCGTTTTCTGAAGGGTCTTCGGAGGCGGCTTTTCGATATAGACATAAGCGCCGCGCGCAGGGATGAAGAGGCTTCCGCCCGTGTCAAAGAATCCGCAATTCTCGCTCTTGAGGAGGTCTTTGGCGCCGGGCGAGATCGATTCAGCAGCGAGCAGCGGAACCAGTTGTTTCTTGCGCTCGGTGTTACCCGCCGCCATATAGCGATCAAGCTGCCAAAGCACCTGCTGGGCATCCCGTGGATATACCGACCTTTTGATTTCGATGAGCAGGACGTATGTCTTGCCCCCTGTGCTGACTTCGATTTCGGCGTCTATCTGCCGGTCGCCCAAGGGCGCCGGCTGCATAACAGGAACGCTTACCTGCGCGTCCGGCAGCTTCCGAAGAGCCTCCAAAAGCCGTTCGGTCGTTTCCCTTTCAAATCTGTAGCCCTCAAAACCTGCCATTTCTGCCGTTTTCGCTGCTCAGTGAATATGCTAAAAATAGCGAATATTCGCCGAAGTGTCAATATTTGCTGTTCTGCGAAGATGGCGAATTGGCCGATCGACGCGCCTTGGGAGACCGCCCCTTGGTTTGTCGAACACAGCCTGCAATCGGAACAAAAAGAGTAAAGTGTAGCGTGTTGCGCAACACATGCTCCTGCGCTATGATGTCAGCAACATGGAGATGACGTTATGGCCAACTCACCCAAATATGCCGGACTCCACCCTGGCGAATTTGTTCGGCGAAGAGCCCTTGAGCCAAAAGGTCTCTCGGTCACTGAGGCGGCCAAACTCGTCGGCGTTGGCCGACCCGCGCTCTCAAATTTCTTAAATGGCAACGCCGACGTCACTCCAGAGATGGCGTCGCGGATTGAACGCGCATTTGGGGTCCCCACGCGGGAGCTTCTCGAACAACAAGCCGCATTTGATGCGTATGAGGCCGAGCAGAAAGGCGCGCCTACGACGGCGCGCCGCTACGTCCCTCCGTTTTTGGCGATCAAGGCTACTGAGATCGAAGACTGGGCGACCAATAATCACTCCGCGCGTACTAGATTGGCGGTCTTCATTCGGACGCTCGTTAACTCGACAGGCATTGACCTCACAGAGAGCGACTTTCCGGGGAACGAAGACGGCGAAAGACCTGGATGGGACGGGTGGACGCAAGCTTCACAAGGGACGCCTTGGGTTCCGGCGGGCAAGACCGGCTGGGAGTTTGGCGTAGATATGGAAGTTAAGGGTAAGGCGGACCGTGACTTTTCAAAGAGCTTGACCGCCTCCACGACTGCTGAGCGCGCCGAGACTACCTTTATTTTTGTCACCCCACGCAAATGGGCTGGCAAAGACAAGTGGGCAGAAGATCAGAGATTGAAGAAACTTTGGAAGGAGGTTCGCGCTTATGACCGAAGCGACCTCGAACAATGGTTGGAGCAATCAATACCTGGTCAAGCTTGGTTCGCGAACGAGACAGATCGCGCGAAGTCAGATGTTCGGTCACTGGATAAAGTCTGGGCAGATTGGGCTGAGGTATCAGATCCGCCGTTAACGCCGAGACTATTCGATACAGCGATCGACGCGGGCGAAAGGGCGATCTTAAAGTACCTCAAAGAGCCGCCGAAGCGCCCATTTGTTTTGGTAGCCGACTCCGTCGATGAAGCATTTGCGTTCTTGTCGGCACTTATCTCTCCTCACCATGAGACTCTTGGTCGCTACAGAGACCAGATCATCATTTTCGACAAGCCGGGCGCCTTCAAGAAGGTGGCTTCGTCCATAGCTGAGATAATAGCCGTCGCGAGTGATCACGACGTTCAACTCGAACTCGCACCTCATGTCACATCGATCCATACGATCATGGTCTACTCGCGTAATGCGGCGTCAAAGGATCCGGACGTCGTACTGGAGCCTCTCGGGAGCATCGCGTTCGAGCGAGCGCTATCAGAAATGGGAAAGGCACGCGACGAGATTCAAATGTTAGAGACTGAAAGCGGCCGGTCGCTTACTGTCCTCAGACGGCGGCTTTCTATGGTAGAGGCTGTACGAAAGCCCCGCTGGTCTGAAGATGCGGCGTTGGCAAAGGCGCTTGTCCCTTTGGCGCTCGTCGGCGCATGGGACTCCAAGACCTCATGGGATTGTGAGGCGATGTGCTTCATCGCGGGTGAGGGTTCATATGAGCGCCTGGAGCGCGATTGTCATGCTCTAAGCGCTCAGGACGACGCACCCATTTGGATGGTCGGGAGCTACCGCGGGCTGGTCTCTAAGATTGACGCCCTCTTTGCAGTAAGAAATTGGATCACGGCAAAGGACCTCGAGCGGTTCTTCGACATGGCGCGGTTGATCCTGGGTGAAGATGACCCGGCGCTCGACCTTCCCGAGGAAGACCGCTGGCTGGCATCAATGCGCGGAAAATCTAGAGATTTTTCGGGGGCCCTTAGGAGCGGTGTAGCAGAAAGTCTCGTGCTGCTCTCAGTACATGGTGAGAAGCTCTTCGGGGGGCGGCTGGGTATCGATTGTGGGCTGCAGGCCGTGCTCGTCGTGCGGGAACTGCTCACGAGCGACGGCAAGACCCTAGACCCAAGAAAACTTGAAGCGAACGAGCGTGACCTGCCCATCTATGCAGAAGCAGCGCCGGACGAATTTCTTGACATCTTGGAAAGAGATCTGCGGTCCCAGGCTTCAGCCACCCTCGGATTGATGCGGCCTGCAGTTGCCGGAATTTTCGGAGGCGGCTGTGCACGGACAGGGTTGCTTTGGGCGCTTGAAGGACTTGCTTGGAACGTGGAGACGTTCCCTAGAGCCGTATTCATTCTCGCTCGCTTGGCTGAAGTCGAGATCAACGACAACTGGGCGAACAAGCCCATAAATTCACTTCAATCAATATTCCGGTCGTGGATGCCGCAGACATCTGCGACGGTGGGGCAGCGAATAGAGATGGTCAAAGCCTTGGCCACTAGGCATCCGACGATCGCTTGGCAAATTGGCGTCGCCCAGTTCGAGAACTATTCACAGACAGGTAGCTATTCGCATAAGCCCACTTGGCGCCCGGATGGATTTGGACACGGTGAGCCGGAAAAGTCGTGGGAGCCAGTTCAGAAGTTTGTTCGGGCGATGGTCGATTTGGCACTGTCCTGGCCCTCGCATGACGGCGATACGCTTTCTGACCTCGTTGAGCGTATTGATGGTTTGACGAGCAAAGACCAAGAGCGTGTATGGGAGAGCATCCACGCTTGGGCTGAAGCGGGTGCCGGGGAAGAGGACAAGGCATGGTTGCGGGAACGCATACGTGTGACCGTGATGTCATGGAGGGCGGCGCGGAAGAACAAGCGGACTGATCACGAAAAAATACGGAGGGCGGCGCAGAAAGCGTACGAGGCTTTGGAACCAGAAGATCTGTTCGCGAAACATGGGTGGTTGTTCCGGACATCTTGGGTCGATGAGTCCGCGGAGGAAATTTACGATGAGAAACTGGACATTCGCGAGCGCGATGAGCGCATCTCAAGACTGCGCACAAATGCTTTGAACGAAATCCTGCAGGAACGCGGGACCGAGGGCATCATAGAATTCGCCTGCATGGGTGACGCAGCATGGGAAATCGGCTGGCTGATCTCAAAACGGATCCTCCAAGGAGACGAACTGGCTGACTTTCTCATAAAGCTGATCTCTGATGAGCACGGTGAGCTGCCGACGGCCAAACGAAACTTGGTTAGTGCAGTGCTACATTCGATGGAAGATGTAACAAAGCGTACATCGCTGATCAAAAGAGTCTTGAAGAAGGCGGGAGAGCGGCATCGAGTTGCGCTGCTGAAGCTGGCCCCATTTGATCGGGCAAATTGGCAATTCTTGGATGAATGCCCCTCTGCCGAACGCGACAAGTACTGGTTAAGTGTCATACCGAGCGGGCGCGCAAACGGCGCTGAATTGCAAGAAGGCGTTAAGCATTTAATGGATGCGGGCCGCCCCCGCGCTGCTTTCGCTTACTCAAGATTTCAACGCGATGAGCTGAACGTTAAGGTCTTGTTTGAGCTTCTTTCGGCTATGGCGCGCGAAGGGGGTAATGATCGCCCTGGCGAGTACCAGCTCTCACACTACGACATCGCGAGCGCGTTCGAGATAATTCAGGAGTCGCGTGATTACACGGTAGATCAGAAGGCGGAGCTCGAATTTGCTTACCTAGAGATACTCTCTGACAGGGGCGGATCACGAGGTCGCGGAATTCCGAATCTGGAAAAATATATTGAGGCCCATCCGGAATTCTTCGTCCAGGCGGTAGCTTGGGCTTTTCGCCGCGATGACGGGGGAGAAGACGAAGAGCCTTGGCGCATTGAGCCTGGCCGGGAACAATTCTTCGCTGAGCGAGGCTATCAGCTGATCGATAGGCTCAAGCGACTCCCTTGCCATGATGACGAAGGTAATCTTAGCTCCCAGAAGCTCATCAAGTGGGTCGAAACGGCGAGAAAGATCGGCGAAGAGATCAGTCGTTTGGAAATGACCGACCATTCCATTGGGCAGCTGCTATCTGCGTCACCGGACGGCGAGGACGGTGTATGGCCATGCGAAGCGGTAAGAGACGTTATGGAGCTCGTACAGTCCGAGGCCATGTGTAGTGGCTTCACAACCGGCAAATATAATCGCCGGGGTGTGACCTGGCGTGGGGAGGGTGGCCAACAAGAGCGGGAGTTGGCGACACGATATAAGGGCTGGGCCAATGCCATCCGTTACACTCATCCCTTTACCGCTACCCATGTCCTGGACCAAATGTCTGAGTCGTATACCCGTGACGCGAACTGGCATGATTCTGAGGCGGATATCCGCAAGCGTCTTCGATAGGCGCGCACCTGAGGACTGGGTCACGAGCGGAAGACGCCAGTCTCAGACGATCGAGTTTTTCGGGAGCAGAGCAGATCAACCGGGGACCTGCGCAACGGCCGGGTGAAAGCTGGGACCGTGTGGGGCAGTTTGCCTTGCCAACCGCAGTATCGGTGTGTTCCCTAGAAACCCTAAGTTTCAAGGGGGAAGGCGGTGACACATGTTCGAGACAGAGAGTGAAGCAGGCAATTTCGCAAAAGCATTTGTTGAGCAGTATATCGCGGTTGGTTTTGGCGCGCTAACAAAGCGCGAAATTGATCTCCTCGTGCTGAAACTACTTCACAAACACGCGAAAGATTTCAGCCATCTCACCGATTTCGATGTCGCTCGAAAATTGCGGACGACCAAAAGAAAAATCCGCAGCCTGCGGGATGAGCTATCGTTTCGCGAAGCCGGTGAGGACGTCGAACTTAGCAAACAGCTGCGTGAAGTGTTGAAGCATGCGGAAGTTCTTAAATCGGATAACAGCATGGTGATGGTCCAGGTCGATGATGCCGTTCTTAGAGGATATGCTGAGAGGATACTAAGATCGCAGTTTGCCATTGTGGACACGTCTTTCAATAGTGCGATATTGAGACTTTCAGGCGAAAAGTTCCTGAGATTGGCATTTGAAGTACTGGATGAGAATGAGCGCGAAGAAGCTAAGAAGACAATTGGGGGTTTGCAGTCCTATCCATCTGATAAAACACACAATAGCGAATTTAAAATATTTATAGACGCTTTTATTAAGGGAGCTGGCGATAAGGCGGGCAAGCTCTGCGTTTCTGGGGCGTTTGCGCTTTTAACCGGTGGTGCAACCCTCGTCGTGGAGGGGGCGGAGTATGCAAAAGGTACAGTCAAAGGTCTTGGTGAAGCATTGGGTTTTCTTCGCAAAAAACACTCGGGTTGAACTTAACACCGTAACGGCAATTCACAGGCTTCGTTAATCTAGCACCTAGGACAATCGACTGCCTCGCTGATGTGTTCAGTGTCTTAGCTGGGTCGCGACAGCTCACACTTTCTAGCCTTTACCGCGGATGCGGGGTCACTCCCGGAAACCGCTCACCCAGCTCAGCCAAGTATCATATGTACATGTCGCTCGCAGGCGCTGGCTCTCGTCCCTAGAGAGTTCGGTGAAGAAGGTTAGGCCGGTGACGGCTTTGATGTCCTCAACTGCCACAATGCATTCTGTTGGAAATCGTGATTGTTCAAGACTGCAGCCCCCCGGCACGTCGTTTTCGTGATCGAACAGGAAGCCGACCTGACCTGAGACCCTCGGGTCCCTCACCTATTTTGAGAGTCTGATCCTTTGATAGTGCATGGTTTGAGGGCTGGCGAGCGCGCCGGGAGCGCGGCCCCCAGCGAGCTTGAGGTCAATCGTATACGATTGACGGCGCGCTGCGGACGTGAGCCCGCCCCAGCGATGAGTGAGGCCGGCGTTATTGTAGTCGTGGCGCCAGCGTGCCAGCACCCGGCGGGCATAGGCGAGACTGTCGAAAGCCTCCTCAATGAGGCATTCGTCGCGGAGCCTGCCATTGAAGCTCTCGACGAAGCCGTTTTGCTGGGGTTTTCCCGGGGCGATGTAGTGCCAGGCGATCCCGGTCTGGTTCTGCCATTCCAGGATGGCCCGGCTGGTCAGTTCGGTCCCGTTGTCCAACACGATGGTGTCAGGCCTGCCGTATAGCCGGATGCAACGCTCCAGCTCGCGCACGACACGCGCGTCAGACAGCGACGTGTCGGCCACCAGGGCGAGACACTCGCGCGTGTAGTCATCGATCACGCACAGCATGCGGAACCGGCGGCGCTTCACCGACAGACCCTCGTCCCTGTACAGCCGTCTGAGCTTCTTGTGGTTCATCACGATCCCCTCGCGCTCAAGCAGCATGGAATACCCCTTGTGACCTTCACCGGGGTTTTTGATGTCAGAGCCTTTTCCAAACTTTCTTGGTACACGCATGTTGGGCGGCAGCGTGATCTGCTCATCATCCACGTCGACGCTGCCGCGAAGGTCGCGGCTGCGACACATGCGCCTTCGGCACTGAAAGAGAAAGGCGAGGGTGGATAGAGTAAGCCCTATCGGGTAGAGTCAAATCTAACCAAGGAGGTCATCATGTCTAGGCGCAACTCGGATGCCCCAATCAGCTCTGCAACCAATATGTATCCGCATGAGCAAGACCAATTTTTCGGCAAGCCAGATCCTAATGATCAACGCGCATTGCCGTTTATCCTTGCAGGCTTTGGCTTCATCGCACTTCTGTGGATAGTTGCTTTTGTCTTCCTATGATCGGCGGTAATTTCAGGCCGAAAAAGCCCCGGTGCTTACACCGGGGCTCTTTTTGCAGCACCTTCTATGTTCGAGGCACACGCATGGTGGGCGGTAGCGTGAACCGCTCATCATCCACATCAACGCTTCCAGGCGGCGCGCGGTTATCTGCAGGAGCCGCTAATCTCGGGCCTCCACCAGAACCTCCCCAGTTCACGCCTGGCCGAAAGCCAGCCTGCGCATCAATCAAATCACCCGGGCTGTTCCCGCCGCCACCTCCGGAATCACCGGACATGCCAGAGCTATTCAACTCCGCTCTGCGCTGCTGTTCGGCATAGAGCTCCTGAAGATTCGCATCACCATATCGGTTCTGGGGATCCCAACTGTCACTACCCGCATGACCAAGCTCATGGATACGGATCCCATAATTCACCTCCTGGTCACTCCAACCGCCATAAGGCGATCCTGAGTCCGTTCTCTGATCGCCATTATCCCAACCACCCATATCTCGCGAACCTTCACGGCTCGACTGGATCGGCTCCGGCATTTCCGGCGCTTCCCTTCTCGCCGTTAGTCCGGTTTCGTGAGCGGACGAAACACTCTCACCTGGATTTGGACCACTCCATCCAACGCCCCCGTCAGGCGCCAATGGAAGGTTCTCATAGCCGGCAGTCTCCCAGTGCGGATCGATCCGTTCCGGATTAATCCCCTCATTGATAGCGCTTTCAATCCGATCCCTGCCGCCCTGGATCGCTCCCATATCCCAAAACCCGGAATCCATCATGTCGCCCGCCCGGGCCATATCGCCGCCTATACCCGACTCTTGCGGCGCTAATCCGGCCTCCTGGGCCACCTGCTCGCGCATGAAGCCATCAGCGTAGTTCCCAAAAGCCGCCCGGTCCTGATGGAACAGCGCCATGACATCGTCATGCGATCCTATCGCTTGGCCGTTCACGCCTTCGCGTCCATTCATCCAGTTGAGGAACACATCATCAGAGGGCATGGAGTAGCTATGCTCGTTGCTCTCCATCTGTTCGGCCATACGCTCAAAACGCTGGCTGACTTCGCTCATACGGGCGGCCTGCTCGTTCTGGGAACGTGCCATGCGGAAGGCTTCGTTGATCGAATGGCCTTCGCTCGTCTGATCGGCTTGTGAGAAGCTGATATCGCCTCGCCGATGCGCTTCACTGACCCGGCTATAGATTTGAGATAGCTCTTCGCGCTGGCTTTCAGACAATGCATTGTAGACATCCCTCGCTTGCGAGTCCGACGCGCTCCATTGATGCTCTCCCGAGGCCCTCATCACCGCCTGGAAGAACGCCCCACCACCATTGCCTAAAAACTCCATTCCAGCGCTTCCGCGAACACCCGCTTCCGCGTTTGCTCCTAAAGTCACAGAGGCCCCACTACCGGACGATGATGTCTGTCCAGCTCTCTGCGCGGCATCCCTTATTATGCTATTTGCCCGCGACAGATCCTCTACTGACCGTTCGCCTTGCGCGCGGTTCACATTAATCGCACCGGACAGATCGTTCGAGCTGTTGGCCGCGCGCGTGTAAATCGCATCGAGTGCCTGGGCGGTATTGACCGCCGCCGATTGTGAGTAGCTCTCGCTCTGACTTTGTGCATCAGAGGCCATCGTCCTCGCGGTCTGGCCCCAGGCCTGCCGGTTCTGGAAGCCGAATGGCGTGCGCGATACACCGCCGCTCATATCGCTATAAACACCGCCATCCTCGTGGTGAGCCGTGCGCACACCGCCCCGGCCGACCACATTCCAGTGGCCCATATTCACATCGCCGCTGGTGCCGTGCTGATTGCCGAAGGTCTGGTTGAAGCGGTGCGTATCGAACGCCGTCGTCCCCAGATTCATATTGCCGACCGTCTGGTCGGCCGCCGCCTGCTGAGCGGCGCCGGATACCGAGTTCAGGAGCGAATTGCTCTGCATCGCCAGCCGATCGACACCGAAGGCCAGCATGGTGGCCATCACCGGGATCATCATGGTCATCCAGCCTGCGATCGAGGCCAGATCTCCGTTGATCCCCGCAACTCCGTCCATTGAAGCGAGGGTCACGCCGGCATAGCCCTCATTCGCGTCATAACCGGCCGCACGGCTCGCTTCGGCGATATGGTGCATCATAATCCCGTTCAGGATCACGAAGAGCGGCCCCCAGGCCTGCAAGATCAGGAAGCCGGAGAAATACTTCTTGAGCAGCTGTGGCCCGAATTTCGGCAACAGGAAGAAAGGCGCCATCAAGGGGAACATCGAGTAGAAGATGATCTCCAGCACCACCCGCAATAGCGGAATCCATTTATGGGCCATCTCGGCCGACATGAAGTTCTGCGTCCGGGACTGCTGCTCCGCTCGCGTCATCGAGTACGCTGAAATATCCACGCCAGACTCCGCCGCCGCCGATAGCTGCGCATCGCGCACCGAGTTGATCGTCATGGCCTGAATGAACACATCAGCGGCCGTGCGCGACTGGTCCATGATGAAGGCGTGAGCACCCTCGACATTTACCCGGATCGTCGTTTCCGCCAGCGGACCGGCAAGTTCAGGATGGACTACCCGGCCGAAACGGTTCGCAGCCCTGTCAGCCATGGCCTCGCGGCCTGCTCTCAGCTGATTGGCGGCTTGCACACATCCGATCGTCTCGCGCGTCCCGTCAGGACTGATCCATTGGGTCGCCAGTCCGCCGTGCGGCGACACCGTGATGAAATCAAACAGATCCGGAGCCGTTCCCAGATCGTGCATCGAATAGTGGTGTGTGTGCAGGTCGTGCATCACGCAGCGCACGACATAGGAATCCATGTTCGCGGCGAAATACTGGTCCGGCCATCGCAGCATCGTCGTTTCGCGAAGCACCCGGCTGCCATAGATCAGGCCTGTTTGCGAATACTGCGCCGCTTCCGGGTGAGGGAACACCGTCTCGGTGAGCTGGGTGGCCGCATCCCCGATCGTACTCGATAGCGAGAATACGAGGCCGACAGCCATGGGCACGTTGTCGACAGCAACAGGCGCGCCCACGCTCAGCCTGTCATGGATGACGACCGTAGTCCGCGGGACCAAGATCACCGCCATGATCAACAAGGCGCCGGCGAACCACATGACCGTTTCCTTGAGATTCAACGAAAAGGCCGCCGACACGATCACCATCACCAGGCCGATCAGCATGACCAGCCGGATCAGGCTATCGATCACCGAATTGCCCATCATCATGGCAATCGCGTTGAACGCGTTCACATAATGATCAAGCCCACCATAAACGAAGCCCTCCATCGCCCTTACCAGCCTCCCCGCGTCGCCATGGCCTGGCGCATGAACCGCGTCTGCAGCCGGTTCGAGAGGATCTGGTCCATCCGGACATAGTGATCGATGAAGGCTTCATCGCGCGCCGTTTCGCCAGCAAGTTCGATCCGCTTCTGATGGATGAACTGGCGGACCTGGCGCACCTGATCACGCCACTCGCGATATTCGTTCTCGCCTGACGCCAGCTCCATGCGTGATCGCGACCGCTGCGTTTCTGCGAGTGCTGCGTCGATGAACATGTGCACCATGTCCACAGCGATCAGATCGATCAGCCGTTCATCGACCTCCACGATGCCGAAATTACCGGCCTGTACCTCGTGGGCGTGCTGTACCGACAGCATGCGGTAAATCGGAATGCTTGTGGTGTTCAGGAAGGCCAGCTCCTGCGTTGTGAGCGGCGCGCGCGTCACCAGTTTCTCAGCCATGGAATCGACCACGTTGCGCACGCGCGCCCGCAAGCTCTGACTCTCAGGGATCGTCACCTGCTGGGTCTGGACCACCAGGCAACTCTCATGGCCGTCCGCGCAGCGATAGTAATCAAACTCCCCGCCCTGCATGAGCGCGCTCAGCGCCCTGTCGGTATCACCGGCCGGAGGAAACCAGTGGTATTCAGGCTGCGCATTTGACCCCGTTCCCATCGTGATGACGGCCGTGCCGGTCATGGACATCAGGAACTCCGCCGTCGAAATGTCCTGCGACGTGCCTTGCATCCATGGCAATTCTGTCAGGGCCGCCCAGGCCAGGTTCACATTCGTGAACGTGCGGCCCTCTGCCTCGGGATGATTGAGAACATTACCCGTCTGACCGCCAAGGCCGCACCCATGACGCGCCGAAACAAAGTCGGAGAAAATGCCTGAACTGGAACCTGCCATCTGGCACACCGCACGCGATCCGCTTTCATGGCGCGGCCAGACCGACCCCATGAGCTGCTGCGCCGCCTGACAGGAGTTGAAATTCTGCGAATTGATCTCCTGGGCGAGATTATTCATCTCGCTGATCACGTCAGAACACATCGGGCAGACCGTGCTCAAGGCCAGCTGGAACGCTACCCCGGTGGCATTCGCGCCAAGCGCTTGCATCATCGCCACCAGCTGATCGGAATCAATGAAGCTGAAACCGCCCGTGTAGATATCGATCCCGCCGCACCCAGCCCTGATCGACGGACCCGTCATACTCAAGGGCTGAATGTTGCGTTGAGGCGCACGCATCACCAGCGATCCGCCTGTAAAATACCCGCCAGCCTGACCCATGCCAGCGCGTGGGCTGGTCACATTGACGTTCACTCCGTCCCAGAACTCATCCAGCTCGCGCCCGACATTCTGGCCACTGGCGGCCGATACGCTCATCATGGCCACACACGCGGCCGCGCCGGCCATGCCAGCGATATTTCTGATCAGTTTCAGCATTAGTAATCCTCTCCGGGCTCGCGTGACATCGTGACAAAGATCCGTTGCGCCAGCTCCTGACCGGAGATCGCGCCGAAACTCACCCAATGCGTGGTGTTGGTCTCAGTGTTGAGCAGCATGACGGCCGGAACGACCGCTTCGCGACCGCCAAGCAAAAGCTCGAACTGGCCGGTATCCAGCCGCGCGTCTGGAAACTCAGGGGAGGGGCCTCCATCGACTGAGACCGCCCTGACCTCTACGCCATGGCTATCGGCGAAATAGCGCAAGACGGGGGAGAACCGCGCGCAATAGGGGCAATCGCTCCGGTAGAAGTAAAAGAGACCATAGCGTTCACTCAAACCCGCCAGATCAGCCGTCATTTCCATCGACCGCTGATCGATCCACTCGCTGCGCGCATACTGAGCGACCGGCCTGCGAACCGAATAATCCAGCGCGGGATCTGACCAGACATTGCGGCGCCAAAAGTCCGAAAATAGTGCCGCGCCTTCCATGGCCCGCCATTGCATGGCCTGGTACTCGCGCACACGCTCCTCTGTGGGCGCATACGCTGCCATCAACCGCAATTCATCCAGCCTGCGCTGGAAGGCTTCTGCCTCTGCCAGAAGCGCGGCTTCCGCGCTCATTGGCGGGGCAGGGGGCACCGCCTCATCTTGCTCCTGGTCCTCAGGCTTTGGCTCCGGCCGTGAGCAGTAAAACCAGTGTCCGAGACCGCGCTCTGCGCAGTAGAGATCATCCCTATCAACCGTTCTGGCCGACACAGGGGCCAGGCCAGAGAACGCCAAGACGCACGCGCAGAGCGCGCGTGTCGCAAACTCAATCATCACCGTCTCCTGGAGGAATGTCGGTATTGACGCCCGACGAGTAGAAATCGCTCACGCGCTGCTGGATGCGCGCGCTGACAGAGCCTTCGCCTTCAGGCGCAAAGCCCTGCATCATTTCCGCCATCATCGGCGTGAAATCCATCAAAGAGAGATCAAGCTGCGCGAACTGCTCCGGCGTCAGCCCGTCACAATCAGCGTCTGCCGGTTCTCCAAAATCTAGCCCCAGCTGGGCGCGGCCCTCTTCATTGATGACCCGGGCCAGCACCGATCCAAAGCAGCACGATGTGCGGCGTTGCTGCCGGCATCCAAACCAGCCTCGCCTATGGCAGTACCAGCCAACATCGACACACAGATCGGCCTCGCGCGCCTGTGCCAGGCGTTGCTCTTGCTCGTTACAGGATCCGTTGAGCCAGTTGATGGCGATCCCGCCGCCGCTGCAACAATTCTTCCAGATCCCGGTCTTGTGACATTGCAGCGCTTCGCCCGCCATCAATGTCATTTCATCGAAATTGTGCGCTTCAAAGAGCGCGGCCAGCTGCGCCAGGGCCCACGGAGCCTGCGCTGCCGCGTTATCGCGTTCAACTTCAATGCATACACCGTTCGTGCAGCTTACCGTGCGGCACTGATCCACCTCCTGGACATATTCGCCCGGCTCCACGCACTCATAGACCATGGTGCGCGACCGACAATCGTCGTCCATGCACTCTTCAGACTGAAGCACACAGCTCGGATCAGGGTTACAATCGGTGACCGTTTCTCCCACGCCAGGGCAGATGTAATCGGTGCGCTCATGCCAGCACTCCGAATAGACCTCGACATCATCGATAAGCTTCGTGCCAGGCCCATCCAGACAGACGGTATCCTGTTCTTCGCACTCCCACTCCGGATCTAGCTGAGGGCAGCCAATCTCACGCCATTCCGGCTCGCCAATATGGTCGATATAGCCGTCGGGCGGAGGACCGGCCGGATTGTCGCAAACATAAGTCCGCTCCCGGCCGACACACCCGGCCGGATCACCCCAGCAATCATAGACGTGCTCAACCCTGTCACACTGGCCATTCGCATTAAACGCAATGCACCGCTGCGTCGGACTTGAGCAGTACGGGGGCGGGTCACAATCAGAATCGGGCACCCGAGTGACGCATTCATACCGCCGCTCCCGGCGAACACACCCGTACGGAGTGTTCTGCACGCAGGTCGTTTGAACAATCCCGCAATCTGGGTTGCCGCGTGAGGAACACCCTGCTTCCCACTGCCAGGGCCCAAGATTTACGTGCTCAATCACGTCAATAGGCGTGGCGCCTGAAACTGGAGCATCACACCGGTAATCCTGACGCTCCTGGCTGCAATAGCTGCCTATTTCGCACCGATACTCACGCCGCCATGTCGAGCACTGCTCGAAAGGGGCTCCCGAATTCACATTGCCGTTCAGGTCCGTCCCGCAATATTCGACAATCTCACAGTGGGAGACGTCCTCTGTAGGGAATGAGCCCGGCAAGCACCCAGCACCGATGCAAGTCATCCCGCCGTTGCAAAGATTGCCGTGCGGTCCATACCCGAAATGCCCGGTCTCAGGGTAACCGACGATAAAATGGCAATTTGTGTCTTCGTAGATCCGCGTTGTCGCTGTACAAACCGACCCGCCTTGCGGAACACATCCCCCCGTGTTTTCTGCCCCGCACGAGTTATTCTGGCTTACGACATTGCCATTTTCGTCGAGCGTGCGCACGCAGCGATAGACATATTCCTCCTCCACTTCGAGATCGCGCGACTGGTAGCAAAGCTCCTGGCTGACTTCCTCATCGTGCCAGTCATAGCAGGTGTAGCTATCAGGAAGCGCGTCGGCTTCTTGAGTGCATTCCTCCCCTTCGAGCCTGCAGTCTTCGTTGCTATCGAAGCCAGAGCACTGCGTTGACCAGCTCGACACCGTGCGCGGCCGGTTTTCCTCGCAGCGATACACATAGTCGCGATCAACCGGATAATGGACAACACGCTCGCAGGCCGGTTGATCGATACCTTCGCCATTATCGATCGAGCAGTGATAGGTGGTCGGGGTCTCGTAATCGCGTACCACTGTCTCGGTGGTGCATTCCTCGAAACTGCCGCCAGGATCGGTAATCCATTCGTCAAAATTTTCGACCTGGTCCAGCATGCCGGCAACCATGTCGTCAAACTGGCTGCCGCCTTCGTACCGGTTCCCCAGAATGGCTTCGTACTCAGGCTTCGTGATCGGCTCCAGATACCGGCCCATCACGTCATTACCCATCTGGGCAGGATTGTTCCCGTAATCCAGAAGATGCGCGGGCGGCTCAGCTGCCCCGCCAAGGTCAGACGGTCTGAACGCACCGAAATCGACATCCGGTGGCTGAACGGACCGCGCAGCCTGCGCCGCGTCCTGATTTCTCTGAGAAGGGAAATTGAACTGCGGGCCATCGGCCATGGCCGCGCCGTGAGAAAGCGCCATAACACAAGCGCTTACGCCAATTACAAAACGTATGAATAACGGGCTCACGGGCTCTTTTCCGCCTGTCATAGCGCAGCACAGCCCCTATGGGGCTGCGCATACAAGAAACTGGCGGCCGAGATATTGCCCATACGGCCAAGAGCGAGAATGTAGGAAATGTAAGGTTTAGTCAACAGGTTAGCGGGAAAAAAGGGTCTCTGACCCGTTAACCTGGTGGCTTCCTTGCGGCAAACGTCCTGAGGCCGCTCCGCTTGCGCTTGAGAGTAACAGATACAAAACGTATATAGCTTTCGATTTGCCGGGAGCACATCACAGAAGGGCTCACCCGTTGAAGTCCATGGCGATCACGGTTCGACCAGGAGCTATCCGAATGAAGCCCAGCTTTGCGAGGCCGAGATCGGGCTGACGGACTGGCGTGAACTCGCGCGCGCGTATCTAGCGGGCAGAAAACGTCCGCGCACAGATCGCGGCCGGGTGTCTAGGCGATTTCGGGATCGGCAATGCCAAGGCCCGCAACCACGCCGAACTGGCCCTGGATGCCCGCTTCGCTACCATCCGGCGTGCCCAGGTCGCCAAAGGCTGCCCCACATCGTAGATTGCCACTACCGGCAATGCCTCAGCGCCGCCCGGAAGGGCGGCGCATTCATTTCCTCCACCCCTATACCGGAGTCCTGTCCATGGCGATCATAGACCGTTTGCCTATCTACGATCTGCGCACAGACCTCGTGACGGATCTGTAACGCTCCGACTGTGAGCCCTCTATGATCGAGCTTTGCTCCAGCATTGATCGCTACCAGGGCGCCGATCTGTCCGACCTTGGTGTGCGTATCGCCATGCAGTCAATTCCGGCACAGCCAGCTCACTCCCGCGCCTTTCCGAGCATTGGCGCCACACTTCCGCTTCGTGCCTTCGCCATCACGCGAAACGAAAAAACAATCGCCCTCGGTATAGTCTGCTGGGACGACCAGTTTCTGGATGACGCCTGGACGCTCATCTGTCAGCAGGGCCTTCATCACGCAGTTAGAGCTCACACCAGCGATAATCCGTTCGCCCACCATTATGGCCCTGCCGGCTTCATCTTCCGGACGGCCGGATGGGACGAACTACAAGCGCCTCTGGGCGGCGAGCTGAATTACTATCTCAACCACCTCGTCTTCGCGCTTGCTGAGAGGCCCCGCCTCTTGGCCGAAGGTAGGGTCTGATCATGAATTCTGGTCGTTGGGGTGAACAAGATATCAGGCTTTAAGTTGCCCATCCGACATCTCCAAAACCCGGTTAACATACGCGATCGCCTGAGGCCGGTGAGCGATAATGATCTGTGTGACGGGGATCTGGGAAAGGGCTTGTGTTATCCGCTCTTCGCTCTGCTTGTCGAGATTAGCCGTGCCTTCGTCCAGCATGAGGATCGAAGGCTTGTTATAGAGCGCGCGGGCGAGGAGAATGCGCTGTATCTGCCCGCCTGAGAGCGCTGAGCCCATATCGCCTACCAGGCTGAGATAGCCCATGGGCATGGCGGTGATCTCATCATGGATGGCTGCAGCCTTGGCGCACCACTCGACATGGCCCATATCCAATGCCGTGTCGAAAAACGAAATGTTCTCCGCAAGCGTGCCGGAGAGCAGGCGGTCATCCTGCATGACGACGCCAATCTGGGATCTGACTGCACGCCGTCCCAGATGAAAAAGGTTACGGCCATCATAGCTGATGCTGCCTTCCTGCGGCGTATAGAGGCCAAGAAGCAGCTTCATCAGGGTGGATTTGCCGCCACCTGACCGGCCTACGATGGCGACCTTCTCGCCTGGCGCGATATCAAGGTTGATGCCGTCGATAACCCAAGGCTCCTGGTCGCCATACCGGAATCGCAGATTCTGTACGTGGATTGCGCCTTGAAGCCTCTGGGGCAGGGTGGGAAGCTTTTCCTGCGGCTCTTCCGGTTCGGTCTGCGCAATGTCGGCCAAGCGTTCAAGATGGAGGCCGACAAGCCGCCAAGAAAAGAGCGTATTCACCAGCCCGATCGCAGCGCCAGTAAACGATGATCTGTAGGACTGGAATGCGAACAGCATGCCGAGCGTCATGTCTCCGGCAATGACCGCGCGTGCTCCGAGATAAAGAACGATAAGCGTCTGCGCACCTGACAACAGAGCATGCCCAGAGCCGGACCAGATCCCGAATCGTTCCAGCCGGATACCGATATTCATGTTGGTGGCGAACAGGTTCTGCCATCGATTATGGCGTTGCTCTTCCCGGCCGAAGAGTTTGACCGGGCGGATCGAGCGGATTGTTTCCAGAAAATGCGACTGAACGTCTGCCGAGGTCTGGATCTGTTCCTCGGTCATGCGCCGCACATAGGGAAAGCTTGCAAAGCGCGCGATGAAGTACAGCGCCAGGAAACCCAGCACCACCATGGTCAGCGTCGGTGCGTAGAAGAACATGAAGATGAGCGTGCCGATGGCCATCAGACCGTCTAGGGCCGCCCCGATGACTCCAGATGTGATCAGGCTTTGAATGGGGTTGATGGACCCGAACCGGGTGACGATGTCACCTACATGGCGCTTTTCGAAGAAGTCAGCCGGCAGGCGCATGAGGTGGCGCAGCAGATTGGCCTGCATCTGGAAGGTCATCAGATTGCCAAGATACATGGCAACGAAGCCGCGTATGGCCGTTATGGCGACCTGCAGGAGTGTCAGGATCAGGAAGCCGATGATCACGGTATTGAGAAGATCAAGATCGGCTTTGGTAATCGCTTCATCGACGACGATCTGGTTGACCAGCGGCCCCACGATCACGAACAGTTGGAGCAGCAGTGACAGGAAAAAAAGCTGCCATAGACTACCCGACAGCCCGCGGATGCGTGACCAGAAATCGCCCAGTTTGAGCGTGGTAACGGTACGCTTGGTTTCGAAAAAGGGCGTCGGCGTCAGCTCCAGGGCAACGCCGGTAAAGCTCTTTGACACTTCAGCAAGAGAGAGCTCGCGCCGACCCCGTGCCGGGTCATGGATAAGCGCCTGTCCGCGCTTGACCGAGGCCAGCACCACAAAATGGTTCATATCCCAGTGAAGGATCGCGGGCAGGCGGAGCTGATCGAGTTCCTCCAGCTCGCACCGCACGGCCCGGCAGGAGAACCCCATACCGTCAGCTGCCTGCATGAGCCCCTGCAGCGTCATGCCCTTAAGGGATAGTGACAGTGTCGCGCGCAATTCAGCAAGGTTGGTCCGGCGTCCATGCCGAGATGCCACCATGGCTAGGCAGGCCAGCCCGCATTCAGAGGCTTCCGACTGCAATATCGTTGGCATCCGTCCGCGATGGAACAGCTCGTCAATCATGGGTGGTTGGTTTCTCGTATTGCCCCGCTGGGTAGATTGCTACATCCTGAAGGTGCAAGGTCAATACGGGAGAGCCGGGCCGGATGCTGTTTCGCCGCGAGGTTCTGGAAGCGAGATCCGATACCGGGATGGGCGAGGTGGTCATTGTCCAGCCGCGCATACTGGCCGTGATGACCATTGTTTTCAGTGCCATCACCTTTGGCGTTGCCATTTTTGCCTTTTTTGCCGAGTTCTCCCGCCGGGAAACGGTTGTCGGCTATCTGGCGCCCGAGGGCGGTATTGCTACGATCACCCCTGTTGGCGGCGGTGTGGTGGCAGAGCTCTTCGTCGACGAAGGTCAAACGGTTTCGGCGGGTGATCCGGTCATCCGGCTGAGTACAGAGCTTTTCGGAGCCGAAGGCGGCTCTGCGTCGTCTCAGCGCGCTGAAATTGAAAGCCGGATCAGCGAACTGCAATTGCAGCGTGAAGCCCAGATCCAACAATTCAGCCAGCAGCAAGAAAGGCTGCAAGCGCGTCTGATTTCACTTGCCTCGGAGCTGGACCGTCTTACGGTTCGCGCAGCCCTTGCGAGCGAGAGTGTTGAAGTCGCCGAGGCGCAGCTTGCCCGCTGGCGTGATCTCGCCGATCGCGGCTTTGCTCCGCGCGCTGATGTCGATCAACGCAGGCAGGGCTATTTGGCGGCGCTCACATCGAAAGAGGACATCGACGCGCTGATCATCCAGCGGCGCAGCGAGCGGCGCGAAGTCCAGCATGCACTCGAACAACTTCCTTTAGAGCGCGATATCGCTCTGTCGCGACTTCGTAGTGAGGCGGCTGCCCTCTCCCAGGCTCGCCAGGAGCTGGACCGCGCCGCCGGCTATGTGCTCAGCGCGCCCGTGAGCGGACAAATCACAGCCATACAGGCCCAACTGGGTGCTACGGTGCGCCCGGACCAACCCCTCGCCGCCATTCTCCCCGAAGGCCAGGTCCTCCAGGGCTACCTTCTGGTGCCGACGAGTGCTGCGGGCTTCATCGCCAACGGCCAGGACGTGCGCCTTCGGGTCGACGCCTTCAACTATCAGCGCTTTGGTACGCTGAACGGGCATGTGATCGAGATTTCGACATCGGCCTTGTCACCAATCGAAGTTGCGGGCCCTATTCCGGTAAGCCAGCCGGTATATCGGCTCCGGGTGGAGCTTGGGCAACAGGCATTGTCGGCCTATGGCGACGAGCGCTCTTTGCAAGCCGGTATGACCGTGATGGCCGACGTGATCGTGGACCGGCGCCCGTTATGGCGATGGTTTGTCGATCCAGTGGTCGCCATGAGGGGGCAGTGAAGGTCTACCGATACAGCCGGTGTTTGTGGTGCGGGGACACAAAGGAACTGAAACTGTCTTGACACGGCAAGTCTTGTGCACGACCCTCAGTTGTGTCTTGGGTGAACGCCCACCCTATGGATGCGAATTGTTGCCATTGATTCAGAACGGAGTGTGAAATATGCGCAAACTAAGTTCAGCAGAAATGGAAATAGTCTGTGGTGGAGAGAAAGGGGACGTCAAACCGCACGACAATGGCCCCATTAGCCACGATCAATTCAAGGGTCAGGAGCCATGGGGGCCATTTGAGGCTATCGGTACTGTGCTTGATAATCCATTCAGCACCGGCGGTGCGATTATAGATTGGCTCTGGCAAGATCGTGCAGACAGAGCTGCCGAACAACGAGAAGATGGAGAGTGGATTCCTCATCTAGAGCCTGTAGGAATGTAGATATTTCAGCCGCTGTGATTTCTATTTTATACAGAAATCACAGCGGCTGATGAGGGTCTCAATATGAAGAAAATGACTATTATATTAGTTATAAGTTTTATATTTGGCATGATTGTCCGTATCGTATCTGCGTTATTTGTATTATTTTTTCATAATGTGTCGTGGCAGTAGGCATTATGGATTATATTATATATGTACTGGATTCGATGATTTTTTCACCATTAATTGAATCTTTTCTTATAATTGCATCTTACAGTTTGTACTCACTTATTCTGAAGAGCATCTTTAACAAAATTACTATTTGGCATTATTTTCCAGCAGTGCTATTAGCTGGTTTTGCTTGGGGTGTTATTCACGGCGCATTGTATAACTCTTTCGTTTTTGGATTGGCTGCATCATTCGCATTTTCTGCATTTTACATGCAATACATGTTTTTGAGGCCACGTTTCAAATTCAATATTTGCGTAGCTTCATTATATATAAGTCATGTGGGCGCTAATGCGATTCCATTTATTAGATATAATATTACCTATTTTAAAGCTGACAGCGACTTATTAATTAAAGGGCTGACTTATATTTACTGATTTGAGATGCTTGGCATGGTCCGAGAGGGGGCCATTGAAGCTCTCGACGAAGCCGGTCTGCCGGGGCTTGCCCGGCGCGATATAGTGCCAGGCGATACCGGTTTGGTTCTGCCATTCCAGGATCGCCCGGCTGGTCAGTTCGGTCCCGTTGTCCAACACGATGGTATCAGGCCTGCCGTATAGCCGGATGCAGCGCTCCCGCTCGCGCACGACCCTTGCGCCAGACAGCGACGTGTCCGCCACAAGGGCGAGACACTCACGCGTGTAGTCGTCGATCACGCACAGCATGTGGAACTGGCGTCCGATGCCGAACACATCAGATACGAAATCCAGACTCCAGCGCTGTAAAGGGGCGTCTGGTGCCAGCATGGGTTCGCGTGTGCCGGTGGCACGCTTGCGGCCCCTGCGGCGCTACACCGACAAGCCTTCCTCCTTGTAGAGACGCCGGAGCTTCTTCTGGTTCATCACGATGCCCTCGCGCTCAAGCATCAGCCCGATGCGCCGATAGTCGAACCGGCGGCGCACGATCGCGGTCTCGCGCATGCGCGAGCGCGACTCCGGATTATCCGGGACGGCCTCACGTCTGACGGCCTTTGGATCGACGCTGACCAGTCAGCAGGCCCGGCGCTGGGAGATGTCGTAGGTCTCGGTCACCCGTCGCGCCGCAGCCCGCTTTGTGACAGATCTCCATTCAAATGCGGGACCAAACGGGGCTCAGGTCACTGTAGCAGCCCACACCAGCGACAATCCCTTCGCCCACCATTATGGCCCTGCCGGCTTCATTTTCCGCTCGGCCGGATGGGACGAACTGCAAGCGCCTCTGGGCGGAGAGCTGAACAGCTATCTCAACCACATCCTCTTCGCGCTTGCTGAGAGGCCGCGCCGCTTTACGGAAGGGCGGGCATGAGCAATTCCATGAACGCTGGGCTAGCTTGACGTCTCACCTTGTTGACATGTACGCCGTAACTTGACACCGTACACTTAAGGGATTAGGAACTGCCATGAAGATCAAAAACGTGATCCACAAGGGATTGCGGCGGTTCATCGAGGATGATGATGAAAGCGGGCTTCAGCCCGCTGTTATCGCCAAACTTCGGCGCATGGTCACTTTCCTTCAGGACATGGAGCGCGAGGAAGAGCTGCGCACCGTGCCAAGTTGGAAAGCCCATAAGCTGACAGGCAACAGGAAAGGGACGTGGAGCCTGTTCGTGACCAGGAACTGGCGCATGACGTTTCGGATCGACCGTGACGAGATTGAGATTATCGACCTCGATTACGAGGATGACCACTAGGAGGCAGCCATGGCCGCGATCACAGGCATCCGTTTGAAAAGCCCGGCCCATCCCGGCGGTTTCATCAAGCATGAGATCATCGAGCCGCTGGGTCTGTCCGTTACGGCGGCAGCGGAGGTTCTGGGTGTGACGCGCGCGACGCTTTCCACCTTGCTCAACGAGCGCGCGCACCTGTCGCCGGAAATGGCGTTGCGTATCGAGAAGGCGTTCGGTGTGTCGATGGACACCCTCATGCGCATGCAGAACAGCTACGACATCGCGCAGACCCGAAAGCGCGAGGGTGAGATCCATGTTGCGCCTTTCAGGGCGCGCGCTGACGGGGCACCGGCGTCAGTTTGATTAATATTCGACGCTTTCCAGACTTGATTCCTGCCGTATCTCCATCACCAGCGCCGTACTAGCTGCTCTCCTTCTCCCATTATCGGGCCCTTGACCGGGTAGATATCCAGCATTCCCATGAACGGGACACATATCTCTACAGGTGCCCCGCCGCGCATCCATTATTCTCGTTGGTTTTCGCTCAAGGTCACCGGCATACGGTCGTGAACCGGCTCGACCTGGGCATTGGCCGGACACGTCACGATCGTGAAACTTGTCACCGGATCGCCATCCTTCATCGCACTTGCCCATAGCCCAACAAATACCAGCAGCGGCGCGCTGGGATGACGGATGAAACGGGGTTGGCGCTTACCCTTTGGCCCGGACCACTCTTTGAAGCCGATGGCGGTACGAGACAGCGCCCATTACAGCAATGGCGCATAGAGGCGCGAGCTTTCCAGCCCTTCTGTCCGGGCTGGCATGACCACGCCCTACGCCCTTGACGATAATTTCACCAGAATTGCGGCGTACGTGGTGGTTGTAAGTGGATAGATTGTTCGTATAAGTAGCATAATGGCAGTGAGGGGTTGCGAGAAAAGCAATTTGCTACAAATGATTGATTCTCTAGGGGCAGCTGACCGGGTTGGGGATTTGGCCGGACGGGGTGAAGAGGCAGCCAAAAAATTCTCGTTACCCAGTTTCGGGGCGAGCGTTCAGCTTATTGCATCACATCGCGGTCTCGCTGCGGAGCAGGAGCTGATCGAGTTCCTGGGGCTTGCCCGCCTCATGCAGATTTATGATGGCGCCGATCCGAGCTTTCCTGAAGCGGTGGAGATTGCGCGCATCCTGAGTGTGCCGATCACCTCTTTTGTGCCGGTTGACCCTGGCTCCATGCGTGAGCTCGATATTGCTTATGCTGAGTTGCTGTACGCTGCAGCGCCGCTTACAGCCGGGCAACGATCAGCGTTGGCCGCCCGTCTGACGGATCTGGCCGGGGAATTACTCACTGGCGGACTGAAAGCAGGAGCCGCGGAATCGGGACGGTCTCAAGCCTGCCTGAACGGAGGGCAGGGCCATGAATGATGCCCCTGTCATCGCGCTGGTCTGTTCGGACGGCGACCGCGCCCGTGTCTGGGGGCTGGCCGCCTGGCTGATGCGCCAGGGCAGTTCGGTGGTCGTGGGCTGGAATGCCGGGACCGATCCCGTGCCGGGCTGGCTTGTCGTATGTTATTCAGACGCCACGGTGGAAGACCTTGCGGTCAGCCGCGCCGTTACGGGGTTTCTAAGGTTCGCTCCACGCGAACGCCTTCTGCGTGTGGAGCTTGGAGGCGCCAGCGAGGGGGTCCTGCCGCCGGTACTCGTCTGCGATCGCGGACCGGACGGGCTTCTGGTATCCCTCCCGCCACCATTTCTCGCCGGGTCCATCTGCCCCGACCGGGAACCGGCAGATATCGATGCGGTGGGCAAGAAGCTTCTGGACATGGCAGGCAGGTCTGCGCCCCAGACGCGGCGCGGTCTGTATCTGCGCAGCTCCTTCATCGCGCTGACGGCCGCCGTGGCCATCTGCCTGACGCTTGGCATCTTCAATGTCCAGCTGGGTCATGAACTGGAACGCGCCCGCGCTGCAGAGGCCGAAGCCATCCGCTTTGCCGACAGTCAGCTGATCGAGATCGCTACCCCCTTGCAGGCCGGTGCCCGCCAGAGCGTGATGATTACGGCGGGTGAGGCCATCCTTGATCGCGGCATGCCTCATGCGCCTAACGATGCTGACAGGGTCCGGCGCATCCGGCTCCTGACCTGGCTTGCCGAGGCGCGTGATCTCGCCGGTGACCCCTCTGGTGCGATGCAGGCCTATTCGACGGCCATGGAGATGGGCAACGAATGGCCCGCCGGCCCGCCGGATACGGACAGCCTGCTGGCCCTGGCGGAGCTGACCTCGTCCGCCGGCGTGTCCGCCTATCGCGCCGGAGATATTGAAAGGGCGCGGTCCTCGCTGGATGCGAGCCGGGAATATGCCGATGCGCTCCTGGCACTTGCACCGGACAGCCGTGATGCGCGCCAGCGTGCCGCCAGCGCCCATCTGAACTCGGCCGTGATGTCCCTTGAAAGTGACGAGCCTGACCTGGCACTTGCTTCCCTTCAGGCTGCCATCAGCGGATATGAGGCGCTCCAGCGCGAATATGGCGAGTATGCTGGCGAGCTCGCGAACGCCCTGGGCTGGGCTGCCGACGCGTATAGAGCCAATGGCCAGCTGGCCGAGGCTGCTGACACACGCGGGCGCGAGGCAGATATATTTACCGGTCAATTGAGAGACGATCCTGACAATAATCTGACCGCCGTCCGGCTGGCCAATGCGGCGCATGCCGAAGCGGCACTACGGGTGGATGTTGGCGAGACTGCCAGGGCCGCAGAGGCACTGGAGCGCGCCGCCGCCATCCTGGAGGGGCTTGTCGCTCTGGATCCTGAAAATGCACGCTATTTGCGGCTATTGTTGAGTGTCCAGCGTGACCGGGCGGAACTGGCGCTGTTCGAAAGCGCACTTATCCGCGCTCAGCTGCTGATCGACAGGGCGCGGCGGCTGCGGGTAAGCCGGGATCCGCAAGGCAGCAATGATGGCCGCGTACTCGAGAATGCAAGCTTTGACATTCTCTCCGGTCAGGTCGCGCTAGCGGCCGCGGCTTATGATGAAGCCGCCGTGAGCGCGGCCAATGCCCTTGCCGGTCTGACCCCGGAGCTGGAATCGGGCCGTGCCAATGCGCGCCTGCTCGCCCTGAGAGCTCAGCTTCTCCGGTACGATGCATTCATCGCGCTTGGCAGGCCAGAAGCGCCGCGGGTGGCGCGTGAAGCGCTGGCGCTGACTGGCGATATCGAGACGGTTCGCGACCTGCGGACGCGCGATCTGGTGTCGCGTGTTTACTGGCTGGCCGGTGAGCGCGATCAGGCGTTGACGATCCGCGCAGAGCTTGAAGAGGCAGGCTATGCGCGCCCCGATTATGTGAGTTTCTGGGCGCGTCCGGAGGCTCCAGAGACAGCTTCGACACTGAACAGGGAGAGGACAGGAAATGACGGCTAGAAGCGACACAGAGATTTTCACCGGCGCTGGCCATGAAGGCCCCAATGTCCTGCACATACTGGTAAGGGTCTTACCCTATCAGGAGGTCGCTTCCGGTGCCGCCCAGAACGCCCACAAGGTCTATATTGGTGCGGGTTCGGGTGACTTCCAGGCAACCTATCCCACGCGCTTTATCTTTGCGTTGGCCGATGAGGACTGGGAGTTCCACGAGTTCGAGCTGGACGGGAAAACCTGGCCCGGACTTGCCATATTTCCGCAATCGGATGATTTCGAGGTAAGCTTCGGTGATCCGGAACGCAGAAGTGTCGTACTTGATGATGCGTGCGAGATCATGAAGGCATACCGCTATCAGATAATCGTCAGGCACAGGCAGACCGGCGAGCTGGCATCCTGTGATCCGGCCATTGAAAATAGCGATCGCGAAAAGGTGTAGGGACGAAGAGGCACATCATGGCAAGCAAAGACAGCCCGCGATCACCCAATTTGATTGACCGGCATGTGGGTATCCGTATCCGGCTGCGCCGCCGGGTCATGCAGATATCCCAGCAGGCACTCGCGGCCAGGCTTGGGATTACCTTCCAGCAGCTTCAGAAATACGAGAACGGGGTCAACCGGATCGGGGCAGGCCGGCTTTATGAGCTGGCCCGCGCCCTGGAGGTGCCTGTTGGGTATTTCTACGAGGACTTTGACCAGGCGGTAGACCCCTCGAAACGCAGCGAGGAGGAGGCCACTATAATCTCGGCCTTCGTGGGAAGCCGGGAAGGGGTGCAACTCGCCCAGGCCTTCAATCGTATCGAGGATCCCAAAATCCGCCGGCACCTCTTGAAACTGGCGGGCTCTCTGGGCGAGGCACCGGGAAAAGAAAAATAGGCCCCTGATGGCCAACCCTTTCGGCAGCTTGGCTGTTGGCTAAACCTCCCATGTTGCAGGTGATGCCGGGCAGGAGACTGTCACGCTCGCGCGGTGGCGGCTTGCCCGGCGCGCAACCCTGAAAGTCCCGCGCCCGGCCGTTCAGCCTGTAGCCTCTCAGTTGTTAATGTTCGTGCAAGTGGCGCAAATGGCTGCCACCGAATACAGCGCTGATATCAGATTGGTCAGTGCCGTGCGCCGCCATCTTGATGCTACGGTCGGCCTGCTCAAGGCTTTGGTTCCGGTGGGTGCTAGGAAATACTAGCCCATGCCCTAAAAGGACAGGGCACTGGTCACCCAGCAAACCCGCCTATTGGGGTCTATTGTCACTTTGACCGGTATCCTGGTTGGGGCTCTGCACAGATGCCGGGGTGAGCCCCGTCTGGGCGATAGAGGCTACGGCTCGGGTCGTGTCTGCCCACATTGTCTGGATGGTGTCTTCTGACAGCTGACCGTTCAGGCTGATCTGGCATAAATAGAAGTAGGCGATATTGGCAAAAGCGGTCTGACCATTGGTCGCATTCGTCAGCATGACCGTCTGGGCCTGACGGCTGGCAATTCCCACCAGCTCTTCCGCCTGCTCTGAGAGGGCGGGCGATTGCAGAAGGGCAAGTGCGCGATCACTGACGCCCATATCGAGATTGGTCTCGCTGGCGCGTGCGGTCAGGGCGCCCTGTGCACAAATCCCATCCTCGGTTGCGATACCGGCCGAGTAGTCTGATCGCCAGATGAAAACACGCGATTGACTTGGATCCCGGTAAGCGATTCCGGTTGAATGTAGCTTGGCACACCCAGACAGAGCCAAGCCGGCTATTAGCGCCGCGATAGCGATACGATTCATGTTAATTTCCCCGCCACAATCAATAATTGAATAATACAATCTAGAATGTGAAGTCTGGCAAGCAGATTTCTCGAAAAATTGAAATCTCGAAGTGGGGCAATAGCTTGCGCGCAGGCTCCTTGAGAAAAGAGCTGCTGCACATCCCGATCGGCCTTGCCGCGAACGCCGGTGCACTGCGCTCATACCATCGGAATTTGCTGGCGAGGGTGGTGCAGGCAGGGCCCATCAAGCGCCGGTACGGCCAATTCAGTAGCGAAATACCGCGCCAATTGGACAATGGTCAGACGGGTGGGTGTCGCGCGGGCCGGAGAAGGTCGTCTCGAAGAAGGAGCCCTCAACCTTGCTGCGCCCTGCCGCCTCGTTGAAGACGATAAAGTCAATGAACTCACGGTAGCGCGGATTGCACCTCGGGCCGATGCCCGCACCCGCAATTGCGAGCGGGGCAGGATTACCGTCATTGAGATCCAGCCAGACGGCATCGCCATCGGTCTCGAGTCGGCGGTTGAAGTCGCCGCCGACGATCACGGCCCGGCCAGCCGCGCTGCGCTCATCGATCCAGCTTTCCAATACCGGTACCTGGTCCAGGAGAACCGGGCAGGCGCTGGCATCACTCCCGCTAAAACAGCCTGATTTCAGGTGAACGCTCATGATGTCGGTGGGGGTTTCGCCGGGAAGGGTGATGGCAACGCCCCAGCGAAGCCTGTCATTGCCCTCGACATCGAGCGCCTGCAAGGCGGGCAGTGGCTGGTGCTCAATACCGTTTCGCACCGCGATGGCCGTCGCCTGCATGGTCAGGCGCGTGCCGTCATAACGTCCCCGGCAGAGCGGGTAATCGTCTGCCGCACCAGCTGGACGCGCCTCGATGTGGAAGGTCCACTCATCCGGGTTGAAAACCCGTGCAAGCGCCACCTCGTTCTCGACCTCCTGCAAGAGCCAGATGTCGGCATCGATGTCATCAATGACCGCCGCAACGCGTGCATAGCCCTCATCATCGCGAGGGGCACAGCCATGCCCATTCTCAGCGGCAAGGTGCTCGATATTCCAGGAGGCGATCCGCACGCCCTCTGCCGGCCCAGCAGAGGGCGTGGGAGAGCCAGCATCGCAAGCTGCAAGGCTGAGCGCAGAAAGACCGGCCATTACCCATTTCATGTCGAGCACCTCTGAAACTGACCGGGAAGGGGCTTAAGGCGGATAATCCCCACTCCTGGGGAGGTGCGCAAGCTCGCCGGTGGCTGGGAATAATGACGGGCAAGACGGTCATTTGAAATAATCGAGTAGCCTGCCAGCGCGCAAGCGGTGGAAAACTGTCCAGCGCCTATGCGCGCCCGCCGGGCTTGCAGGTAAGTTCTGGCCCATGACCAATATGTTTGTCTATGCGGCTCTGTCAGAATGTGCCCGGTGCGGGCGCCGGGCGGGCATGCGCCTTGATCCGGCCATGTCATCGCACGCCACGGTGGCCCTGTTTGCGCGGTTGCGGCGCAAGGCCGTGTGCGCAGAGTGCGGCTACCGCCCGGACATTCACACGCTCTGGAGCGGCCCGCCTAACGCCATCCCGACACAGGAAAGCGAGGTGGCGCGGTGGAAGTCGTGCGAAAAGAGCTTCGCCTATCACTGCCAGACGCGCGGACCGGTCAAGGGGTGGGCACAACCTGATGCGGACCATCCTCGCGCCTGAGTGGCTGCACCGGGTAGATCTCCAGCATTCCTGTCCATGGCTCCAACGCGCTTGCCGGGTCTGCCCCGTCCATCCATGCCTCGCGCGTCTTCGCATCCAGAATGACTGGCATCCGGTCATGGATAGGGGCCATCTGGGCATTGGCCGGGCAGGTGATAATGGTGAAGCTCGCCGCCGGCTCACCATCCTTCATGGCGCTGGTCCATAACCCCGCAAACACCAGTAGCGGCTCGCTTGGATGCCGGATGAAATGGGGTTGGCGCTTACCCTTTGGCCCGGTCCACTCATAAAAGCCCACCGCAGGTACGAGACAGCGCCCGCTTGCCAGCAAGGGCGCATAGAGGCGCGAGTCGGCCAGCCCTTCTGCCCGGGCGTTGAAGGTCGAAAGGCGTTTGCCGTCCATCCATCGGTGCCAGATGCCCCACCGCCCGAATGTCAGCTTACGCTCCCCGTCTGCTTCCATGGCGAAGGGCGCTTGCACAGTAGGGGCGATATTGAAACGCGGCTCCAGATTGGAGCGGGGCGGCTCACCTGTAAGATTGAGCCAGGCCCGGTATTGTTCCCATGTTGTCTCGCCGGTGGCGTAGCGTCCGCACATCACGCGACGCTAGCGATTCTCTCAAGTACCGGGAAGGGCGCGAGGGCAGGGGGCATTGACCGCTTTCAGGCGCGACTATTGGCGGTGGGGCGGGGGAGTTCTGGTGGGCGCCGAGCCGGATGAGTGGCGTTTCCGGGGTTGCTTTTATAGCGGGACTTTTATTGTTTTCGGGTGGTTATAAAAAATATTCCCGGCGGTGGTGTTTTTTGTTTGACGGGTCTCTGCGGTTGCATGACGCTTTGGGGTGTTCGGTTACGGGGGCGGGATGATGATTGTTCTGTCGTGTGTTTCGCCGCTTGTTCTGGCGGTTTCTGTGGCTGTTTCGGCCCAGTCGGGTAGCTCGACGACAGAGAGTTACACTTACGACACCCGCGGCCGTCTGGTGGATGTCCAGCGGTCTGGCGGTGTCAGCCACGGTATCCGCACCGAGTATGAATATGACGCGGCTCACAACCGCATCCGCAAGAAGGTGACCGGGGCTTAGGGGCTCCGGTTTTTTTGTGTCCGGGCGCGCGAGCGTGCGTCCGCCTGTTCAATTTCAGATTGGTTTTACTGTCTGGTTTTACATCGGGGATTGTGAAAATGGGGCATAGGGGCGGTGTGCTGGCCAGGGCGGAGCTCTGCCTGAACGGGGTTTCAGTCAGGCGGCTGGCGGGCCTTCTTGGCGCACTTGTCCTGGTCCTGTCATCGCCTGCGGCCTGGGCACAAGGCGGGATAGCGCCGGTTTTCAGCGCGGTTGATGAACGCGGGATCGATCTGCTGACCGGTCAGATCCTGTCGGGCACGCCGGGCATCTCCATCGGCGATCCGTCATCGGGCGGGCTGTCCTATGCCAACAGCCTGACCAGCTCGCTGGCCGATGACTGGGCCCACAGCGTCATGGGTACGGTCACGGTCGATGGGAGCGTCTACACGGTGGCCGTTGGCGGCCAGGTGGAAACCTTCACCCTGTCAGGCTCGGTATTCGTGTCTGACCAGCGGCGCGGCGCCACGCTGACGCGTACCGGCACCGGCGCGGGCGCGACCTATACGTTCGTGATGCGGGATGGATCGACGGCGGTCTTTGCGCTGGGCGGTTATCAGTCGGGCTATGCGCCGGGCAGCCTGAAATTCCTGATCACCAGTCTCGAGCACCCGTCAGGCGAGATCACCACCTATCACTACAATTTCCTGCAGGTCCTGCAGCAATGGTTCGGGGGCGAATACCAGACCCTGGCGCTGGTGGCGCGCCTTCAGTCCGTGACCAATAATTTCGGCTATCAGCTGCACTTTTCCTACGGATATAACGCCCACAACATCCTGATCCCGTCCCATCAGAGCTATGAGGATGTGGCCCATCTGCGTGAGGCGTGGGAGCGCACTGACAGCGTCATGGCGCTCAACAATGCGGTGGACGCGTGTGCGCCATCAAGCTGGACATGCACCGGTCTTACGCAGGACTGGCCGAGCCTTGATATCGATCAGCCCTCCAGCAATGTGCGCACGTTGACCGATAATCTCGGCCGGGTGACGCGCTACACGTTTTCGGGCGGGCGGATCTCGTCGATCCGCGTTCCAGGCTCTTCGTCCAACGATGTGAGCTATGCCTATAACGGCGCGGGCCGGGTGTCCTCCATCACCTATGGCGGCTCTCAGACCTGGACCTATGCCTATAGCGACTCTGGCGGCCAGCGCACGACGACGGTGACGAGCCCTCTGGGCCATACTGACGTGCTGGTCTCGAACCTGTCGACGGGCCTGCCGGTCTCGAGCACGAACGGTGTGGGCCAGACGACGAGCCTTGAGCATGACAGTCATGGCCGGGTGACCAAGGTCATTTACCCGGAAGGCAATGAGGTGCGCTACGCTTATGATGCGCGCGGCAATGTCACCGAGGTACGCCGTGTGGCCAAGCCGGGCACAGGCCTTCCCGACCTGGTGACCAGTGCCGGCTACCCGTCCTCGTGTTCGAA
>NZ_BMFS01000009.1 GCF_014639075.1 Glycocaulis albus | reverse complement strand
CTCCCTTCAAGGAGCTTGAATCACGACCCAGCTGATTTGGGAATCCCGTTTATGGGTACAGAACCTAGTGCGGAGCTGATCTGCAAGGTGCAGATTTATGGTCTTCGGGGACGTCCATGATTCTCGCCGCGCTCGTTCTATACATCCTTCTCCAGCTGGCGATTGCCGTGTGGGCATCGCGCAAGATGAGCACGCATACCGACTATCTGGTGGCGGGCCGCAGGCTGGGCTTCTGGGCGGTCGGGATATCGGTGTTTGCCACCTGGTTTGGCGGCGAAACCATTATGGGCTCCACTGCCACCATCGCCGATGAGGGGCTGGGCGGCGCGCGCGCAGAGCCGGTGGGCTATGCCATCTGCCTGATCGTGGCAGCGTTGTTTGTGGCCGGGCAGCTGCGCTCGAAGGGCTATCTGACGCTCGCCGACTTTTTCCGGGACCGTTTTGGCCCGCGCGCGGAAATCGCGTCTGCCTGCGTCTCGATCCCCACCTCCATCATCTGGGCAGCGGCCCAGCTTCTCGCACTCGCCTCGATCATCGCCGTGGCCAGCGACCTGCCGGTGGAATGGGCGCTGGTCGGGGCAAGCCTTCTGGTCATCGCCTACACGCTGCTGGGCGGCCTGCTGGGCGATGTCGTCACGGATATTCTGCAAAGCGCCGTGGTGCTGGCAGGCCTCGTCATTCTCACCTTCGCGCTATTCGGGCGTGCCGGCGGCTTCGACGAAGCCATGGCGCTGATAGACCCGGCCCAGCTGGTGCTGATCGCGCCGGGCGAGAGCTGGCTGGAGCGGCTGGACGCGTTCGCCATCCCCATTCTCGGCTCCATCGTGGCGCAGGAGATGATTGCGCGCTTTCTGGGCTCAAAGTCAGCAAAAATCGCCGTGCGCGGCGGGCTGATGGCGGGCGGGCTCTATCTGCTGGTCGGCTTCTTCCCCGTACTGTTCGGCCTTGTCGGACCCGGCCTTGGCTTTGACCCCGAAGCGGGCGATCTCTTCTTGCCCAACCTCGCCATGGACCTTCTGCCCAGCGCGCTGTTCGTGGTGTTTGCCGGGGCGCTCTTCTCGGCCGTGCTGTCTACGGTAGATTCGGCGCTTCTGGCCGTCTCCGGCCTTGCGACGGAAAACCTTTATTCGCGGGTGCGCACCAAGGCCTCGCCAGAGGAGAAATTGTTTGCCGCGCGCGGGTTTACGGTCGTGGCGGGGGTCATGGCTTATATCGTCGCCACCACCGGCGAGACGATTTACGGGCTGGTGGAGCTGGCCTCCTCGCTGGGATCGGCGGGCCTTCTGGTTTCGCTGCTGATCGGTATACGCAGCCGGTTTGGCGGGGAATGGTCGGCGCTCGGCGCACTGGCCTGCGGGCTGATAGCGATCTGGCTCGGCGATTTCGTGTTCGAAATTCCGGGCGCCTTCCTGTTCTCGATCCTGGCCGCACTGGCGGGGTATGTAGTGACGGGTCTGCTCACGAGCAGGCGTGACACGGCCCGCGCCTGATCAACCCACCACCGCGTCGGCCTCGATCTCGACCACAAACGCCGGATCAACAAGGGCGGCCACGCCGATCATGCTGGTGGCGGGCGGAAAGTCGGCGAACACGGCCCGGTGCGCCTCGCCCACCGCATCCTGCACGGCCGGGTTCATGCCGGTGACGAACATGCGCGTGCGTACGACATCGGAGATGTCTGATCCGGCCTCTTTTAGAGCGCCAGCAATGATCTCCAGCGCCCGTGCGGCCTGCGCGCCATGATCGCCCGGCGCGAAGGGCTTGCCATCGGGGGTGATCGCCACCGTGCCAGTGACAAAGACCAGATTGCCGGCACGCACAGCCCGGCAATAGGCATAGCGCTTTTCCAGCGGCGCGGCGGTATGGACGCGGATACGGGTCAATCCGGCCTCCTGATTGAATGGATTGGCCGAAGCGTTAGGCTGAGTCGCAACAGGCTGGGAGACCTCGCTTGACGCCACTTGTCCGCAGCACCTTCTTCGAGATCGCCTACTGGCTGGTCACGATCAGCTTTGCGGTGATCTGCGCGGTCCTTGCCGTGCTGCCCGGCCGGCGGCCGCTCAGCTTCGGCCTGTTCAGCTATGGCCGGACCATGGCCTTCGTGATGCGGTTCGTTGCAGGCATCCGCATCGATCTGCGCGGGACACGGTATCTCAGCCGCACCCCCAGCGTGATTGCCGCCAAACACCAGAGCTGGGGCGATCCGCTGATCATGGTGGCGACCGTTCGTCCGCTGGCCTTTGTGGCGGGCGACCATCTGATGAAGTTTCCGCTTATCGGCTTCATCCTGAAGAAAGCCGGCGCCGTCGTACTGTCCAATCAGGGCGGCGAAGCGGCCCGCGCCCGGATCGAGGAAGGCATGAAACGCCTGAAGTCCGACAAGCGCCATGTGCTGATCTATCCGGAAGGCCATCTCTCGGCGCCCGGCGAGAAGCACCCCTACAAGAAGGGCGTGTATCACCTGGCCCATGATCTGAACCGCCCTGTCGTGCCGGTTGCCACGAGCCTTGGCCTGGCCTGGGACCGCAAATCCTTTGTGAAACGTCCGCGCACGGTCGTCGTGGAATTTCTCGAACCGATACAGCCAGGGGCAGACAAGGAGGCTTTCATGCGCCAGCTTGAAGACACGATAGAAGGGCGCACAGCCGAGCTGCTAAGCGCCGGGAACGGGGAAGGGTAGCCGATGGGCCTTGCTGTAGCTGCGCGCCTCATGGTGCAGCGGCGCTTCGCACCTCTCATGGCCGCACAGGCTCTGGGCGCGTTCAACGACAATCTTTTCCGCTTTGCGCTGGTCAATCTCGCCACATTTCAGGGCCTGACCATATTCGGGCTGGAACGCGAGCTGATGGTGCCGATAGCGGCAACAGCCCTGACCCTGCCGATCTTCCTTTTCTCTGCCGTCGCGGGCCAGGTGGCCGACAAGTATGACCGCGCATTCATCATGCGGCGCACCAAGTTCATCGAAATCCTCCTGATGATCGCGGCTGCTGTCGGATTTTTCTTCAATAGCGGGCTGCTTCTGGTGATCGTGCTCTTCTTCATGGGCATGCAGTCGGCCTTCTTCGCGCCGGCACGCAACTCCGCACTCCCGACACTGCTGGAAGGCAAGGAACTGGTGACCGGCAATGCGCTGGTTTCCGGCTCGCTCAACGTGGCCATACTCGCGGGCGCGGCCCTCGCCGTAGTGTTCGTGGTGCGCGAGGATGCCGCCTTGGTGCTGTCGGCAACGCTCATTGGTGTGGCAGTCGTGGGCTGGCTCATCATGTGCCTGAACAAGCCCGCCCCTGCCGATTCGCCCGACCTGAAGGTGAGCTGGAATATCGCGGTGCAGACCGGGAAGGTGCTGGGCTTTGCCTTTCGCGCACCCGACGTGCTCCGGCCCTTGCTGGGCGCGGCGTGGTTCTGGATGCTGGCAGCATCGGTGCTCACGCTGATGCCGCTTTTCACCGCCGCCGTACTGGGCGGGGACGAAACGGTGGGACTGGCACTGACGGCGCTTTTCACCGTCGGCGCGGCTCTGGGCGCCATATTGTGCGGGGTGTTCACGCGCGGTCAGGATGCACTGATCTTCACGGTCATTGGCGCGTTCGGCCTCGTGATCTTTCCCAGTTTTGTCGCTCTTACGACCCTGGGCTGGCCGGAGCCGGACCCTGACAATCTTGCCGGCGCGGATGTCTTCCTCGCCGACCCGGCCAACTGGGCGATCCTGGCAGCCCTTGCCCTGTCGGCCGTCAGTGCGGGCCTGTTCGTAGTGCCCTTGCAGGCCATGGCCCAGCGGCGCGCCAGGCCGGAAGTACGCGGACGCATCCTTGCGGCAGGCGGTATCATGAACGCCGCAACGGCCAGTCTTGGCCAGTTCACCCTGTTTGCCATCGCCCTTCTGGCCCTGCCCCTGCAGGCCGCCTTTGGCTATATCGCCGTGGTGTCAGGCCTGGCAGGCCTGTTTGCCCTCTGGCGCATGATGCGGCCGGGCCGCTACACGGAGTAAAGCCCACTCGCCAAATGGCTTTGGGCGCGCTAAGCGATGGACTCATGGAGCTGATTCAAACGACAGATGCGCTGGCCAATGCCTGCAAGGTCCTGGGCCGGGACCCGTATATTGCGGTCGATACCGAATTCATGCGCGAAAGTACGTTCTGGCCCCAGTTGTGCCTGATACAGGCGGCTGGCTCGACGGCCGAACTGCTGATCGACCCGCTGGCCGACGGCATCAATCTCGCGCCTTTCCTCGAGCTTTTACGCAGGAAGGACACGGTAAAGGTGTTCCATGCCTGCCGTCAGGATCTCGAAATCTTCTTCCACAAGGGCGGCGAGCTGATCCCCGAACCGTTGTTTGACAGCCAGATCGCTGCCGCTGCGGTCGGTCTTGGCGATTCCATCTCCTACGACAATCTGGTGCGCGAGCTGCTGGGCGAGCAGATCGACAAGGGATCGCGCTTTACCGACTGGTCGCGCCGCCCGCTTTCGGACAAGCAGGCCGAGTACGCCCTCGCCGACGTCACCCATCTGCACAAGATTTACCCCATCCTGCGCGAGAAGCTGGAGCAATCAGGCCGCGAGGACTGGCTGAAGGAAGAGCTGCGCCTTCTGACCAACCCTGAAACCTACCGGATGGATCCGGAGAATGCGTGGAAGCGCCTCAAGCCCCGCAAGACGACCGCCAAATGGCTTGCCGCCATGAAGGCCGCCGCGCGCTGGCGTGAGATTGAGGCGCAGACCCGCGACATTCCGCGCAGCCGCGTGATGAAGGATGACGGGCTCTACGAGCTCGCCCAGTCCGCGCCGATGTCCCAGGAGCAGCTGGCCGCCCTGCGCGCCGTGCCCAAGGGTTTTGAACGCTCCAAACCCGCCGAGCGCCTGATCGAGATGATGCGCGAGGCCATGGCGGCGCCGGAAAAGCACGCCCCGAAGCTAGCCCGCCAGAACCAGCTGCCCAATAATATCGGACCCGTGGTCGAGCTTCTGAAGGTCTTTCTGCGGGTCGTCGCCGAAGAAGAGGGCGTCGCGCCGCGCCTGATCGCCACTGTGCCGGATCTTGAACAGATCGCGGCAAGCGACAAGGCTGACGTTCCTGCCCTCTCAGGCTGGCGCTACAAGGTATTCGGCGAAGCCGCCCTGAAGCTGAAACGCGGCGAGCTGGCGCTCATTCTGGAGAATGGCAAGGTTGTTGCCATCGAGCTGGAAGACTAGCGCGTTTCCAGCACCGCCTTCAGTCCGAGCACCCCGGCAAGGTTCTCGAACCGCGAGAAGGCCCGTTCGACCACCAGGTCTTCGCGGCCTTTGTCCATGCCGAGCACAAGCTCGCCTTCCGTGCGGGCAAGCGTGAACAGTTTCAGCACGCCGGCCGAACCGCCTGACAGGGCTGTGCCCAACCGGATCGCGTAACCCAGTTGCAGGGCGGCCTCTTCCTGCGCATCGTCCAGCAGCCGGCGTGACGGGCATTCCTCCGGCCTTGGACGCTTGCCGGCATAGCGATGGTGGATCGCGAGAGCCAGAAAAGCGCGCTCCGGATGCGAGATGCCCCCGAACGGCGCGTAGAGCGCTTCGGTGGCTGCCAGTTCGGCCCGGTGATCCGGGTGCATGCGCGCGCCAAGCTGGGCCAGGCGGGCGGCAGCTCCGCGCAGGACATGATCGCGCTCATCGTCGAATACGGGCGCGCTGCACGCAAAGACGGGTTCCAGCCAGCTGGCCAGTGCCGGGCCGAATTCGGGATCGCTGGCGGCATGTCGCGCCATCGCTTCTGCACCGGCCAGCAGAGGGTCATGGCGCTGCTCGAGCGCCGCGCTGCGGCTGAAGGCAACCCCCTCACGCAGACCATTGGCCGAAAAGATCACGCGCTTGAACTTGCCGCGCTTGACGATGCGCTTGAGCAGCTGGGCGGCGTAGGGGAGCGTGGAGGCACGTTTTGACGACACGCCCGGCGTTGCCGCCAGTGATGCCTCGCTCTGGGCCATCGCGAAGTCTGCCGCACGGGCCACTTGCTGGGCGGACAGCGCATACTGATGCAGCAAGGTCAGGGGATAGCGGTCAAGGGCCATGGCCAGATGCGCAAAGGACCGCCACGCGCCGCCAACAGCGTAGAAATCTGGTCCAGACCCCTCCAGCGCGCCCGCAGCGGTATCCAGCCCGGCATCAATCTCGCCGCGAACACGCTTGCTATCCTCGCTATCGCCGTTGAGGACCGACAAGGGGCCCAGCGGCAGCGAGAAGACCGGGCCGATCTCGCGGCCGGTCAGGCGGGCAATTTCCAGGCTTGACCCGCCCAGATCGCCTACGACACCGCTGCCGGCACCTATACCGGCAACGACGCCGAGCGCGGAAAGCCGGCCCTCGTCCTCGCCGGACAGGACTTCGATCTTCAGCCCCGTCTCCGCTTCGGCACGTGCCACGAAATCGGGTCCGTCAGCGCACTCGCGTACAGCTGCTGTAGCAACCGCGTGGCGGTGGGACACGCCCTTGGCATCCAGCAGGCTTGCAAAGCGGCGCAAGGTGACAAGGGCGGTTTTGACACCGTCAGGGCTCAGCGTGCCGCGCGCGCCTGCGCCCTTGCCGAGCCCTGCCATGGTCTTCTCGTTGAAGACGGGCCAGAGCGCGCCGTCCTCGAGCCGGTACTGGACCAGGCGCACCGAGTTGGAACCGATATCGATGACGGCAATGTCCCGGCCAGCGGGACTGGACGGTCTGCTCTTGCGTAACCTCATGAGCGCCGTGCCAGCTGCGGAACCGATGGCGGCTGGTCGTTGCGGAGCGCCTCACCGCGCCCGGACAGGGACGGGTTGGTCATGAAATAGTCGTGGGCGCTGAACGGCATGGAAATGCCTTGCGTGTTGACCCGCGTATAGCTGCCATCAGCGTTCATGTACCAGCTCTGCGCCTCGTCGTTGAGGTTGGCGACCATGATCTGGTCGAGCACCTGACGGTGCACGGTCGGGTTTACCACCGGGCACAGCGTCTCGATCCGCCGGTCCAGATTGCGCGGCATCCAGTCTGCCGAGGAAATCCACACCTCCGCCTTGGCAGAGGGCATCGTCTCGCCATTGGCAAAGCAGACAATGCGTGAATGTTCCAGGAAGCGGCCGACGATGGACTTTACCCGGATATTCTCCGACAGGCCCGGCACGCCCGGGCGCAGGCAGCAAATGCCGCGCACGATCAGGTCCACGCGAACACCGGCCTGGCTCGCTTCGTAGAGCGCATCAATGATCTCGGGGTGGACGACGGAATTCATCTTGGCCCAGACCGCCGCCGGCTTGCCTGCGCGGGCATTGTCCGCCTCCCGGCGGATTTTCTCCACCAGCATCTCCTTCATGCCAAGCGGCGAGATGGACAGGCGCTCCAGTCCCGACGGGCGGGCATAGCCTGTCACATAGTTGAATATCCGCCCCGCATCCCGGCCAAAGGCCGGATCAGCGGTGAACAGCGAGAGATCAGTGTAGATACGCGCAGTGATGGGGTGGTAATTGCCCGTGCCGAAATGGGCATAGGTGCGCAACGTCGCGCCTTCACGCCGTACAACCAGCGATATCTTGGCGTGGGTCTTGTACTCCACAAAGCCGTAGACGACCTGCACGCCCGCTCGCTCCAGATCGCGCGCCCATTTCAGATTGGCTTCCTCGTCAAAGCGCGCTTTCAGTTCCACGAGCGCGGTGACGTTCTTGCCAGCCTCCGCCGCCTCGATGAGGGCCGCGACGATCGGCGAGTTCTTCGATGTGCGGTAAAGCGTCTGCTTGATCGCCACAACATCAGGGTCATTGGCGGCCTGGCGCAGGAACTGCACCACTACATCAAAGCTCTCATACGGGTGGTGAACGATCAGGTCCTTGGCGCGGATGGCGGCAAAGCAGTCCCCGCCATGGTCCTTGATACGCTCGGGGAAGCGTGGCTCGTAGGGCTCGAATTTGAGCTCAGGGCGGTCGTCCGGGATCAGCTGGGACAGCTGGGCGAGGCCCAGATTGCCATCCACCAGCACGACATCGCGCGATTCCGCGTGCAATTGCTGGATGATGAAGCGGCGCAACTCTTCCGGCATGGAGGCTTCGAGCTTCAGCCGCACCAGCACGCCGCGCCGGCGCTGCTTCAGGCGCGCCTCGAACTCGCGCACAAGGTCCTCGGCCTCCTCCTCGATCTCGATATCGCTGTCTCGGATGATGCGGAATGCGCCCTTGGCCAGCAGGTCATATCCGGGAAACAGCGCATCCACGAATACGATCAGCACGTCCTCCAGCGCGATATAGCGCCGGACAGGACGGCCCCGCCGGTCCTTGCGGTTACAGGGAATATCGACGAAACGCTTGACCCCCGCCGGCAGCGGCAGGAGCGCGTTCATCACCTTGCCGTCGCGCTGGCGCTTGAGCTTCAGCACGATGGCAAAACCCAGATTGGGGATGAAGGGGAAAGGGTGCGCCGGGTCGATAGCCAGCGGCGTGATCACCGGCAGCGTGTGCGCAAGAAAATCGTCCCGCAACCAGGCACGCTCGGCACGCGTCAGCTCGTCGGGATTGAGCAGCTGGACGCCCTCCTTTCCCATCAGAACCCGCAATTCCTGCCAGCGCTCCTGCTGGGCGCGCATCAGGCCGGAGGCTGCATCATTGATGCGTTCCAGCTGCTCGGTAACGGTCAGGCCATCCTGGCCAGCCCGGTCCACGCCATTGCGCAGCTGCGCGCGCAGGCCTGCCACGCGCACCATGTAGAACTCATCGAGATTGCTGGCCGAAATCGACAGGAAGCGCAGCCGTTCGAGCACCGGGTGCGCCGGGTTTTCCGCTTCCTCCAGCACACGCTGGTTGAATTGCAGCCAGGACAGTTCCCGGTTCAGGAAGCGGTCCGGCGAATCCATCAGGCCTGCGCTGCCACCCTCGCGCGCCGGTTCAGCCTGTGTGCTGGCGGACATGCCTTCGACAATATTGGTCATGACCTCGCGCCGGGCTCCTCGGGATTGGTTTCTGCTGATAGTCCAGCCAGCACATCGCGTGCAAGCGCACGCGTGACGCTGCTCTTGCCGGCCAAGGCCGCATTGTCGAGCCGTGCCACCAGAAGGCGTGCAAAATCCACCGAGCGCTCCATGCGCGTCAGCAAATAGTCGAGAACACCGGGGCTGAGCGGCGTGCGCCGGTCGCGGAAGAGCTTTTCAAGCACCTGGCGAAGCAGGGCGTCATCGGGTTCGTCCAGAACCGCCGCCTCGGCCGCGCTGAGCCGCGAGGCCAGATCCGGAAGGGTGATCTGCCAGCTGCGCGGGTGCAGACGGCCTGTCAGCAGCACGCTGATGCCGGAATCGCCCGCCGCGCGGTTGAGCAGGTGGAACAGGCCTTCCTCGTCCACGCCCTGATCGCCGTCTTCAATGACGACGCTGGCGCCACGCTGGATTGATTTGAGCGCAGACGACACGTCCGTCCGGCCCACCCAGGCCGCGCCGGTGCGCTGCTGCCACATATGGGCCAGATGCGTCTTGCCCGCTCCGGCAGGCCCGGTCAGCACAAGGTGTCCCAGGCGCCAGCGTGGCCAGCGATTGACCAGTGCCAGTGCTGCCGCGTTGGCTTCGCTGACGGCAAAGCTCTCTGCGCGGTAGTCCGGCTCAAGCGCAAGATCGAGGGCAAGCTGGGGAGTTGCCATGATGCTCTATCAATTGCGCGGACGCGCCACCCAGCCAAGCCCGCGCTCTTCCTCCAGCCGAGCGCCGCGCTGGGACAATTCGCGTGCAAGCTGCTCGCGTTCCCCGCGATGGGTGATGGTCATCACCGCGCCTGTGGTCGTCACCGCGTCGAGGCGCGCGTTGGAGATGAGCGATGCGCCGGTAATGGCACGCTGCAAGGAACGCCATTGCGCCATCGAGCTGTACAGCACCGACACGGTGATCTCGCTGGCTTCGCCGCCGCGCACGACAACCTCGCGTTTCCAGGCTTCCTGAGCGGTCTGCACGATGCGCCGGGCCAGTTCGTTATAGCTGTTCTGGCTGGCAGCCGATTCCATTTGGGACACCACGGCGTCCGGACCTGCAAAGTCGTAAATCGTGCCGCTGGCGCGGATGATGCCCTCACCCTCACGCGCGGTGATGACGGCAATGCGGGTAACGCCGTAGAGGGCGGCCAGCTCGCGCAGGGCAAACTCGTCGCCTGACTGGGCCGAGGCTGCGCTGATGACATTGCGGCCGACGGGCACCGCATCGTCACCCTCGCCGGTCATCCGCGAGCCAAGACCGATGAACGGCGTCAGCGCGTTGGCATGTGCACCGGAACGCCAGGCTTCGTACCAGGCGCCGCCCCAGACACCGGCGCCGCCTTCACGCTCTACCACCGGAACCACCAGTGTGCGGGCCGCTTGCGATTCGACGAAGGGGATGCCCTGGTCCCGCAGATAGCTGCGCACCGAGCGCGCATCAAAGTTCACGGCCATGGTGGCGATGTATCGATTCGCCGAGCGCCGCTCATCAGCGACCTGCAGGCCCGCAACCATTTCCTGCGCCGCATCGGACGGAATGGACGTGACACCGGAATTTATCCGGTCCTCGCCCAGAGTCAGACGCTCCAGAAGCGCCTGCGCCGCAGCAATCTGCCCTGAGCGGAAGGCGGCCGCCTGCGCCTCGGTGGTCGTGCCGGCGCGCTCATCAACCTCGATACCCGATACCGTGAACACGTCCTGCGCGCTGGCGGGCATCGCCAGAAACGCCACACACAGGATTGCCGTAAGCAGAGCGGCCGTTGCGGCCCGCGCCCGGTGGGTGAGATGGGTCATGGTGGCGATCCTGCCTGAAAGTGAAACACTGGCTGTGACTATACCCGCACAGGCCATCGCGTGAAGGGTTTACAGGCTGTGGAGCCCTGATCTTCCATCATAATACACCTGATCCGCCGCGTCGGGGTAAGTGACATATCATTGCCCGCAAGCGTCTGATTTCACGCGCCTGTTGTGCCAGCGAAACGTGGACAGACGCGATTTACAGACCCGCCCTCTTGCCAAGCCCGGCCCCTTGCAGTTGTTTGCGCGAGAATCCCGATCCCTTTGCCGGAGCAATCAGCCGTGGCCAGCAACCCGCCCTCTCAAGGCCTTACTTACGCATCCGCCGGGGTGGATATCGATGCAGGTGATGCGCTGGTCGAGGCGATCAAGCCACTGGCGAAATCCACCGCCCGGCCCGGCGCGAACGCGGATCTGGGCGGGTTTGGCGGCGCGTTTGATCTCAAAGCCGCAGGGTTCAAGGACCCGGTTCTGGTCTCAGGCACGGACGGGGTGGGCACCAAGCTGCGCCTTGCCATCGATACCGGCATTGTCGGCACGGTCGGCATTGACCTCGTGGCCATGTGCGTCAATGACGTGCTGGCGCAGGGCGCTGAGCCTTTGTTCTTCCTGGACTATTTCGCCACCGGCAAACTCGACCCAGCGCGCGGCGCCGAGATCGTGAAAGGCATCGCGCAGGGGTGCCGCATGGCGGGCTGTGCGCTTATTGGCGGGGAAACGGCCGAGATGCCGGGCATGTATGAGGGCGAGGATTTCGACCTTGCCGGATTCGTTGTCGGCGCAGCTGAACGCGGCCATCTCCTGCCCCGCGAGTCAGACATGGTGCCGGGCGATATGCTGATCGGGCTGGCCTCGTCGGGCGCGCATTCGAACGGCTATTCGCTGATCCGCCGGGTGATCGAGCATGCGGGGCTAGAGTTCGACAGCGAGGCACCCTTCGCACCGGGCAGGAAGCTTGGCGAAGCGCTGCTGGAGCCGACCCGCATCTATGTGAAATCCCTGATGCCGCTGGTGCGCGCCGGCAAGATCAAGGGCCTTGCCCACATTACCGGGGGCGGGATCACCGAGAACACGCCGCGCATGCTGCCGGGTCAGTTAAGCTTCGAGGTGGATTACGCCAGCTTTGAACGCCCTGCCGTCTTCCGCTGGCTGGAAAGCGCGGGCGGCATTGCAGAGGCCGAGATGCGCCGCACCTTCAATTGCGGGATCGGCATGATCGCCGCCGTCGCCGCCGAAGACGCCGAGGCCGTGCTGGCAGCGCTGAAAGACGCAGGCGAGACAGCCGCCATCATCGGCCATATCACCGCGAAATGACCGGCAAGACGCCGATTGCCGTCCTCATCTCCGGGCGCGGATCGAATTTGCAATGCCTGATCGATGCCTGCGCTGCGGACGATTATCCCGCCCGCATCGTCGCCGTGATCTCCAACCGGCCGGACGCATACGGGCTGGAGCGTGCGCGCGAGGCAGGCATTTCCGCCATCGCCATCGACCACAAGGCCTATGCGAGCCGCGAGAGTTTCGAAGCGGCGCTGGATTCTGCCTTGCGCGAGGCGGGGGCAGAATTTGTCTGTCTTGCCGGTTTCATGCGTATCCTGACGGAAGGCTTCGTGAACCAGTGGGACGGCCGGATGATCAATATCCACCCCTCCCTGCTGCCGAAATTCAAGGGTGTGGACACGCACAAGCGCGCCATCGAAGCGGGCGAAAGCGAACATGGCTGCACGGTCCACTGGGTCACGCCCGGCATGGATGAAGGCCCGGTGATCGCGCAGGCCCGCGTGCCGGTGCTGCCGGGCGATACGCCAGAAACCCTTGCCGCGCGCGTGCTGGTGGAAGAACACCGGCTATACCCTGAGGCGCTGAAACTGGCTCTGGAAAAGGCGTAGACCATCACTGACGACATCATTCTTGATGAGAGCCTGATAACCGAGCGCTTCGTGAAAGCGTCCGGACCCGGCGGTCAGCATGTGAACAAGACGGCGAGCGCGGTGCAGCTGCGTTACGATGTGCATGCCAGTGCGCTTGACCCGGCGGTAAAGCAGCGGCTCGTACGCCTCGCCGGCAACCGCATGACGCAGGACGGCGTGCTGATCCTGCATGTCGAGGATCACCGCTCACAGGAGCGCAACCGCGCGGAAGCCCGCTCCCGGCTGATACGCCTGATCCGGCAAGCCAGCCGCAAGCCCAAGCCGCGCATCAAATCGCGCCCGTCCTTGAGCTCCATCAAGCGTCAGAAAGACGCCAAGGCCAAGAAGGGGCAGACCAAGGCATTGCGGAAAAAGCCGGGGCTGGATTAGGGGGGTGACCTTCGTTCGGGTGCCCGGCTTCTACCTGGCACCAAAGCCTTCCACTGAAACCCCGGACGCGAAGCGATCCGGGGCCTGTCGCCGCTTCTCCTGCATGAGGTCCCGGCTCTGCGCTGCGCTTGGCCGGGATTTCAGGGATTCCCGAAAGCGCTACCCCTCCAGCAGACGTGCCCCCGGCCCTTCGCCCCCCAGCGCGTCTCCCGGATTGCGCAAGGGGCAGTCGGTCAGCGAGAGGCAACCGCAGCCAATGCAGCCATCAAGCTGGTCTTTCAGGCTGGTCAGGCTGGCAATGCGTGCTTCCAGCGCGTCCTTCCACACCGCCGAGAGCTTCGCCCAGTCGGCCGCGTTGGGCGTGCGCCGGGAGGGAAGCGCATCAAGCGCTTCGCGAATCTCGGCCAGCGGTACGCCGGCGCGCTGGGCGACGCGGATCACCGCCACCCGGCGCAGCATGTCGCGGCCATAGCGGCGCTGGTTTCCGCCTGTGCGCGCGCTGGCGATCAGCCCTTTTGTCTCGTAGAAGTGCAAGGTGGAGACGCTGACACCGGCACGCGCAGCCAGCTCGCCAACGCTCAACGCCCGCACCGGCCCAGCTTTCTTCATGGACGACATGTCATTTGCCTTTGACCTCAATATTGGTTGAGGTTCTAGACCGGCCCCCGCCAGACCGGCAAGCCCCCTTTTCCGGCGCCGCGCATCGTGCCGCCCCTGATATCGAGATACTGATGTTCCGCTTTTTCGAATCCCGCGTTGACCCCTTCCCCGCTACCGAGCCGGAAGCGCCGCCCAAGACCCTCCTGGGCTTTGTTGTCTACTATACCCGGCCCGTCTGGCCGTGGCTGGTGACGCTGTCGGTCCTGACCGCGATCCTGTCGGTGTTCGAGGTGGTTTTCCTCGGCTTTCTCGGCACGCTGGTAGACTGGCTGGCAGAGGCTGACCGGGAGACATTGTTTGAGGAGCACGGGGCGGGCCTCCTCGCCATGGCGGCCTTCGTGCTGATCGGGTTTCCGCTTCTGGTGCTGTTCAACTCGCTGATCACGCACCAGACGATCTTCGGCAATTTCCCGATGCTCGCGCGCTGGCTGACCCACCGCTACATCCTTGGCCAGTCGATGAGCTTCTTCCAGGACGAGTTCGCCGGCCGGGTCAGCCAGAAAGTGATGCAGACCGCGCTCGCGATACGCGAGACGGTGATGAAGGTGCTCGATATCTTCGTCTATGTGGCGGTCTATTTTGTGGGTGCACTGGTGCTGGTGGGCGGGGCGGAGCCCTTCCTGATGATCCCGCTCGTGCTCTGGCTGGCGGGCTATCTGTGGCTCCTGTTCCACTTCATCCCGCGTCTGCGCGACATCTCCATGAAGCAGGCCGATGCCCGCGCCGAGATGACCGGGCGCATCGTAGACAGCTACACCAATATCCAGACCATCAAGCTGTTTGCCCATGCCCGCCGCGAGGAAGGCTATGCGCGCGATGCGATGAGCGGCTTCATGGGCACGGTCTACAAGCAGATGCGCCTTGTTACCGGGCTCTACACGCTTCTGCAGACGCTCAATGCGGTGCTGCTGGTCGCCGTAACGGCCTCCACGATTGTCGCCTGGCAGATGGGGCTGGTGGGTCTTGGCGTGGTCGCCGTGGCGGTCGCCATTGTCATGCGCATCAGGGCGATGTCGGACTGGATCTTGTGGGAAACGGCAGGCCTGTTCGAGGCCGTCGGCACCATTCAGGACGGCATCAACACCATCGCGCAGGAGCAGGCCATTACCGACAGGGCTGACGCCAGACCGCTCCTTGTCTCCAGCGGCGCAATCCGCTTTGAAAACATCTCCTTCCATTATGGCAAGGAGGCCGGCGTGATCGACGGGCTCAGCCTCGACATCGCGGCGGGCGAGAAGGTGGGGCTGGTCGGGCGTTCCGGCGTGGGCAAGTCCACCCTCGTCAACCTGCTCCTGCGCTTTTACGACCTTGAGGGCGGACGCATCACGATTGACGGGCAGGATATCTCGAAGGTCACGCAAGATTCCTTGCGCCGCCAGATCGGCATGGTGACGCAGGACACCTCCCTGCTGCACCGCTCGATCCGGGATAATATCGCCTATGGATCGATGGATGCAGACGATGCGGCCGTGATGGAGGCCGCGCGCCGGGCGCAGGCCGATGCCTTTATCCCGGACCTCTCCGACATCGATGGCCGCACCGGCTATGACGCGCATGTTGGCGAGCGGGGCGTGAAGCTCTCCGGCGGGCAGCGCCAACGCATCGCGATTGCGCGCATCCTGCTGAAAGACGCGCCGATCCTGGTGCTGGACGAGGCGACGTCCGCGCTGGACTCCGAGATCGAGGCCGCGATCCAGGAACAGCTCTATCAGCTGATGGAGGGCAAGACCGTCATCGCCATCGCGCACCGCCTCTCCACCATCGCCATGCTGGACCGGCTGGTGGTGATGGAGGAAGGCCGCATCATCGAACAGGGCAGCCATGACGCGCTGCTGGCGAAGAACGGCGTCTACGCCCAGCTCTGGAAACGCCAGTCCGGCGGGTTCCTGAACGTGGATGCGGACTGGACCGTCGCGGCGAAGTAGCTCGTGCCGTCACCCTTCCAGCGTCATTCCGGGCGGAGCGCGTTAGTGCGCAGACCCGGAACCCAGGCTTGTTTCAGGTCCCGGCTCGGGGACCGGGACCCCGGTCTTGTTGTTCCCGGACCTCTCAACCGGGTTGCCGGGCTTGACCCGGGATCCATTGGGCGGGGAATGCGTTGCGCAACCAAAATAAAGACTGGGTTCCAGATAAGCGCCTCGCGCTTTCTGAAATGACGATTAAAAAGGGCGCAGACGATAAAAAAAAAGCCCGGCATCGCTGCCGGGCTTTTATCGTCTCGGGGAAGGCAGAAGAAAGCCTTAGCCCACCAGTTCCAGACCGGAGAAGAAGAAGGCGATTTCCTCGGCGGCCGTTTCCGGCGCGTCGGAGCCGTGCACGGAATTGGCTTCGATCGACTCGGCGAACACCTTGCGGATCGTGCCTTCATCGGCATTGGCCGGGTTGGTGGCGCCCATGACGGTACGGTATTTCGCAATCGCGTCTTCGCCTTCGAGCACCTGCACCACGACCGGGCCGGAGATCATGAAGGATACGAGGTCGTTGAAGAAGGGGCGTTCGCGGTGCACGCCGTAGAAGGTCTCGGCCTGCGCCTTCGTCATGTGGATGCGCTTTTGCGCAATGATGCGAAGGCCCGCATCCTCGATCATGGCGTTGATCTTGCCGGTGAGGTTACGCTTTGTGGCGTCGGGCTTGATGATGGAGAAGGTGCGTTGCAGCGCCATGGTGTCGTGTCCCTTGGGTGATGATTGGGGAGGTGTGGTTTGGCGCGGCTTATAGCGGCGCTTTTACCTGCCAGCAAGCCGTGCTACGCGGCGCTTCATGCTGCACATCAACGACCTCACCTACCGTATTGAAGGGCGCATCCTGTTCGATCAGGCAACGCTCTTCCTGCCGGCAAAGACGAAGATGGGCCTTGTCGGGCGCAATGGCACCGGCAAATCCACCCTGCTCCGGCTGATACGCGGAGAAACCGCGCCGGAGAGCGGCGATATCCGTATCCAGCCGGGCATGCGCATGGGCAGCGTGGAGCAGGAAGCGCCCGGCGGCCCGGTTTCCATCATCGATTTCGTACTGGCGGCGGATACCGAGCGGGCGAGCCTCTTGGCCGAGGCCGAAACCGCCACCGACCCCAACCGCATCGCCGATATCCAGACGCGGCTGGCCGATATTGATGCGCATTCGGCCGAGGCACGCGCCGGTGCGATCCTGCATGGTCTTGGCTTCTCCAACGAGGAACAGCAACGGCCCTGTTCGGCGTTCTCGGGCGGCTGGCGCATGCGCGCCGCGCTGGCGGCAACGCTGTTTGCCAGACCTGACCTTCTCCTGCTCGACGAGCCGACCAACTATCTTGATCTGGAAGGCGCGGTCTGGCTTGAAAACTATCTGCAGAAGTTTCCAGGCGCCGTACTGCTGATCTCTCACGACAGGGGGCTGCTCAACGCCTCGCTGGACATGATCGCGCACCTGAAAGACGCCCGGCTGACCGTCTGGGAAGGCGGATACGACCAGTTTGAAAAGCAGCTCGCCGAGCGCCAGCGTCTGACCATGAAGCTGGTTGAAAAGCAGGAGGCGGAGCGCCGGCGCCTGCAGGGCTTCGTCGACCGCTTCAAGGCCAAGGCCAGCAAGGCCAAACAGGCGCAGTCGCGTGTGAAGAGGCTGGAGAAAATGCAGCCCGTGGCGACGTCGGTCGATGATCCGGTTGCGCCCTTCGATCTGCCGGTTGCTCCGCGCCGCATGGCCAACCCGCTGGTGCGCCTCGACGGCGCGGCTACCGGCTATGGCGAGGATGCGGTGATCCTGAAGAACATGGATCTGCGTATCGATATCGATGACCGGATCGGCCTTCTGGGGCGCAATGGCGCGGGCAAATCCACTTTCGCCAAGCTGCTGACCGGTCAGATACCCGTGCTCTCCGGCGCGATGCGCATGCACAAGAAGCTGGAGATCGCCCATTTCGCCCAGCACCAGATCGATGCGCTGCACCCCAATACTTCCGCCTATCAGCACATTCTCGAGCTGATGCCGGATGCGACCGAAGCCCAGCGGCGCGCGCGCCTGGCCCGTTTCGGCCTGCCGGGCGACCGGCAGGAAACGCCCGCCAAAGACCTTTCGGGCGGCGAGAAGGCGCGATTGCTGATGAACCTCATCAGCTTTCACGGAGCGCACCTTCTCATCCTCGACGAGCCGACCAACCATCTCGACATGGACAGCCGCGCCGCGCTGATGGACGCCATCAACACCTATGAAGGGGCAGTGATCCTGATCAGCCACGACCGCCACCTGATCGAGGCGTGCGTGGACCGGCTGTGGATAGCCGAAGGCGGCACGGTGAAGCCCTATGAGGGCGATATGGACGAGTACCGCAAGCAGCTCCTACGCCCTGAAACCGAGGGCAATGGACGCGGGAGAGTCAAACCCGATGCCAGGCTGGAGCGGCGCAAGGATGCAGCCGAAGCCCGCTCAAGGCTCAAACCACTCAAGGCCGAGGCGCTGAAATGGGAGCGTGAGGCAGAACGCCTGAAAGGCGTGCTGGAGACCATCGACAAGGGGCTGGCCGTGCCGGGCCTTTGGGAGAAAGACCCGAAGCTCGCCACCGAGCTGACGAAGAAGCGCGCCCGCGCCGAGGAACTTATCGACGCGGCCGAGATGAAGTGGCTGGAGGCCGACGAGGCCTATGAACAGGCGCGCGAGGCGGCGGGGGTTTAGCGTCAGCTAGTCGAACCGGCCTGCGACGGCCACCGCGCCCGGATTCACGGGGGGATCAAACCTCTCATCATCGGGCGTCAGGGTGATAAAGAGCGCATACCCTTCGCGCCTTGCACGCTGCCCGAAACTGACCGCTACCTGGTCCAGCTCCCGAGCGGAAGTAATGAAGGTGTCAGTCGGAAAGAAGTCCACATCCGGATTGTGTTTGTGGAAAGTGTCGGTCGGAAAGAACATGTCTCCCGGAAAGGCCTGTGTGACGGCCCGCTCCAGCTCGCGCTGGTTGAGACGGACATCGCCGCGTTCGGACACTTCGGCGCGCACGCTCGCGCGTCCGGCGATCCGGCCGGACGCATCGGCTACCAGTACATGAAGCTGCGCAGGCGCGGGCGGTCGCGGGGCAGCCTGCTCGACGCCCATTCGGGCGTTGGCCCCGAACCAGCGCGAGAAGTCAGCAGCCGTGATGCCTGCTTCACCGGCGCGTTCGGCCAAAGCGGAGACGGTCCGCTCATCGAGTTGCAGTACGTAGTTGTCGCCGCGTTGGGCACTGGCGGCCCCGGACGCGGCTACCGCCAGACTGGCCGCTAGGGAAATTGCGAAAAGCGGTGCAAGCACACGCAGGCCCGATGTCACCAATTTCTCTGATAGTTCAGCCATAACCTGTCCTCCCTGATCGTTATCAATCGAACAGGACAGGCAACAGCGCCCGGCTAGGCGTACGGACCGGTTGCCCGGTCTGTTCGTCATGTAGCGTGGTCACCCTAGTCAGGCCGTTGGCAGGCTTCAACCCGCCGCCCGCGCGGCTCAGTTGTTGGAATTGGCCGGATCCATGAACATGGACAGGATCAGCGCCGTCACGACCGCGATCTGCCGGTCCTCATCACCTTCAGGCGGGATGTAGAGCAATGGCCGCATGATACGGTAATCCATCCCGCCAATATCACGCCCATCGGGCGTTGTGAGGATGTAGCCCGGCACCCGGCCCGTCGGCAGGCCGATACCGCCGCTCAGCCGGCGTGTCTCGAACTGGAGCGAGCGGCCATCAAGCGCGACCTGTCCGGCCCGCTCGGTGCGCGCCCGCGACAGGAAGCCGCCAGAACGCGAGAAGGCCAGCTCAAGACCGGCATCGGGCAGCACCTCGCCGTTGCGCGAGAAGGTGCACGAATAGGTGATGCGCTCGCGGTCCCAGGTGATGATGAAGGTCGTGCTGCTCTCGCGGCCCGCGCAGTCGACGCTCAGCGGCCCGTCCTCGAAGCCCGGCCCCTCGACAGTGAAGGCATTGCGGATACGGTCCAGCGACCGGATACCCATGATGCGCGCGCTCATGCCGCCCACCGTGAACTCGCCGCTCCACGGCCCGGCGCGGTAGACATTGCGCCCGTCCTCGCGCGATGCGCGCACCTCGACCTGCTCGCTATTGGCCATCATGGCTTCAGCGCCGGTGTCCTGCACCAGCAGTGCAGCCGCCATCATCAATATCGAAATCATCTTGCCCTCCCCGGCATCGGCTGGAGAGCAACCGTAGGGTATTGCGGCAAGGGAGTCAGCCCGCCGGGCCGGAGACAACCGGCCCCGGACCAAGGCAGACAGGAGTTACCCGCAGGTGACGCGCTCCACGCGGCCATTTTCACCGACAATGACATTCATCCGTTCCGGACGGTAATCCATCGTCACCGCTTCATCGCGGCCATAAATGCGGTAGGGAACGGGCAGGGTCGACGCGTCGATCTCGGAGCGCAACTGGCCGACCAGCAGCTGGAATTGCTGGGCCGGACACTCACGCGCTCCGGAACGGTCCACCACGCCGCCGTCCGCCGCATCATTCACGGCCGTGGCGCAGGCGGCCAGCATGGCCAGCGAAGCAAATGTGGCTGCGTATCGGATCATCCCTGTTTCTCCCAGCGTCCCTGATCGGACTGTTTCCAGTAGGATACCGTCTTTCCCGACTTTTTCATGGCCGACCAAAGCGACCGCGCGCTCTGCTTGGCCGCCTCGTCCCTATCCTCGAACAGGAGGATAACGCGGTTCCACCCGTCCGGGTTGCCCGGATCGGCGCCTCCGAGGCAGAACAGCATGTCAGCGCCATTCACATTGCGGGTTTGCGTAGAGATCAGAACCGGCTGACGCGGAGCGCCCGGCTCGCTGTCGAGCCCATGCGGCAGAAAGCTGTCCTCGCGGTAGGTCCACAGACGGGTATCGAGACTGGTGGCGGTTTCGGTATCGGGCACCACCACAAGCGCGCGAGAGCCGCGCTCCAGCACCTTCTGGATAAGGCCGGGCAGGACATCGTCCACGCCGGCCTTTTCCAGATGATAGAACCAGAGCTCGGCCATCAGCGCGGTATCAGTTCTCGTAGAAATCGCGCACGAAGCGGTCCAGCACACGGACACCATAACCGGTGCCGAAGGCAGGCAGGCGCGGATCCTTGGACCCGGCATACATGGCCGTTCCGGCGATATCCATGTGAACCCACGGCTTGCCGTTGACAAAGCGCTGCAGGAACACCGCGCCGGCAATCGAGCCGGCATTGCGGCCCTGGCCGAGGTTTTTCATGTCGGCGATATCGCTGTCGATATGGCGATCATATTCCGGCCCGATCGGCAGGCGCCACACGCCCTCGTCAGACGCCTTGCCTGCGGCATAGAGCCTGTCAGCCAGCTTGTCGTCATTGGAGAAGATGGCGGCGTGTTCATGACCGAGCGCCACAAGGACAGCACCGGTCAGCGTCGCCAGATCGATGATGAAGGCAGGGTCGAACTTCTCCTGAGTATACCAGAGTGCGTCTGCCAGCACGAGGCGGCCCTCGGCGTCGGTGTTCAGGATCTCGATGGTCTGGCCGGACATGGAGGTCACCACGTCACCCGGACGCTGGGCATTGCCATCAGGCATGTTCTCGACCAGCGCGACCACGCCGACCACATTGGCCTTGGCCTTGCGGCCCGCCAGCGCGCGCATCAGGCCGACCACGGCGGCCGAACCGCCCATATCGCCCTTCATCTCTTCCATGCCGGGTCCGGGCTTCAGCGAGATGCCGCCTGTATCAAAGGTCAGGCCCTTGCCGACGAAGGCGAGCGGCTTGTCACCCTCCTTCCCGCCATTCCAGCGCATGATGACCAGCTTGGCTTCGCGCGCGGAGCCCTGGCTGACGCCCAGAAGCGAACCCATGCCCAGCTTCTTCATCTGCGCCTCGCCGAGCACCTCGACCTCCAGGCCTTCTTTTTCCAGCTTGGCGATCCGCTTGGCATACTCCTCGGGGTGGAGAATGTTTGGCGGCTCCATCACAAGATCGCGCGCCAGCGTGACCCCGTCGGCAACCGCCTCCCAGCTCTTCCAGGCCTTGCGCGCCGCCTTTTCATCGGCCGCGACGATCTCGACCGTGGTCAGGGACGGTTTCTTGTCGGACTTCAGCTTGGTGCGGTACTGATCGAAGCGATAGGCCGCCATGGTGGCGCCAAGCGCTGCGCGCGAAGACAGTTCGCCGTCCTCGGCATCAATGTGAACCGAAAGGGCCTGCGTACCGCCAAGCAGAAGCTGTTTGACCGCCGCCGCGACCGCCTTCTCGTAGACATTGCCGTTGGCAGTCTTCTTCGAACCCAGACCGAACAGCACAATCCGCGCGGCCTTCACGCCGGCCGGCGCGGCAATCTCCAGCACCTGTCCTGCTTCACCGGTGAAGCGCGAAGCCTTGATGGCCCGGGTCAGGCTGCCGCTGCTTGCCTCCTCCAGAGCCTTGGCCGATGGCGACAGGCTCGCCTTCTCGTAAACAGCCACGGCCAGCGCGTCGCCGGAGGGTTTCGAGGAGAACTTGATGTGCATGGAATTCCTTTCTGAACGACGGGTTCCCAGTGTCGCATCCGGCAGGCCCTTGACACCCTCTAGGTGCCGGGCAGCCGAACTGCGGGAATTAGGCTGGCTTTAGTGGTATCCGATCTGAAGCCGGGGTAGAAGTCTGTCGTCACACAGAAGACCGCAAAGCATCTCCATGAAACTGTTTCAGCGTTACGCCTTCCGGCAGGCCATGCTGCCCTTCCTGACCACGCTTGCCGCGCTGACGGGTCTGGCGATTCTCACGCAGTCGCTTTCCAACCTGAACCTTGTGGCCGACCGGGGCGAAACCCTGCTCGTCTTCCTGTGGGTGACCATTCTGGCCGTACCGCAGATCGTCGCCCTGCTTATGCCGATAGCTGTTTTCATCGCCTGTGCCGGCGCGCTGAACCGGATGATGAGCGAGTCCGAGCTGACGGTCGCGGCCGCCGCGGGACTTAGCCGGCGCGAACGGCTCTCGCCGTTTTTGCGGGTGGCTGTCTATGCGATGCTGATCAATCTCGGCGTGAATCTCTTTGTCCAGCCTGCTGCCTATCGCGAGATGCGCCAGGCCATCTACGATGTGCGTACAGACATTGCCGCCAGCGTCATGCGTCCCGGGGAGTTCGTGGCCATGGGCGTGGATGTGACATTCTACGCCCGCACGCTGGGTGAAGGCGGCACGATGAGTGATGTGTTCATCGAGGATGGCCGTGGCACGGCAAGCACAGCCTATTCCGCCCGTCAGGGACAGATCGTGCGCGCAGAGCGCGGGCCTGTCATGCTGCTGCGCAACGGCGTTGTCTCGCAGATCGAGGAATCCGGCACGCTGTCGAGCCTGACCTTTGACAGTTACGAATTCGACCTCACGGCCTTCATCGATCCCACTGACGCCTTCTTCTTCAAGGAAAGCGACCGCTATCTTCCCGAACTTTTCAGCCCAAGCCCCGGCGAGGCCGCCCGTGCGCGCGGGCGGGGCAATCTGTTGGCGGAGGGCCATTACCGGCTGGCCGCACCGCTTTACAATCTGGCCTTCGCCATGATTGCGCTTGCAGCCTTTCTGAGCGGGCCGCCCCGGCGCACCGGCTATGCGCGGGCCGTCGCCCTGGCCGGCGCATGCGCGCTGATCGTACGGCTGACAGGATTTGCCGTTCAGGCCGGCGCGGCGAGTACACCTGAACTGAACTGGCTCCAGTATGCGATACCGCTCACTGCCATAGCCGGAGCCTATATCGTCATTCACCGCCCAATGCGCTTTGCCGCCAGGCGGCTCTCGCCACACCATGAGGGGGTGACCGCATGAGGGTGCTCACGCGGTATCTCCTCTGGCAGACATTGCTCGGCCTGCTCGGCGCCGCTGCGGTAATCATCGCGGTCATCCTGCTTATCGACTTTGTCGAAACCTCACGCGATATCGCGACGCGTGTGGATATATCCCCTGCCGACGCGGCCTTGTTCAGTCTTCTCAAATTGCCACTGCTGCTGCAGGACACCCTGCCCTTCATCGTGCTGTTCGGCGTGCTGTGGACCTTTTTCCGCCTGAACCGGCGCAGCGAGCTGATCGTCATGCGTGCTTCGGGCGTATCGGTCTGGCGAATCATGGCGCCGGTGGCTGGACTGGCTTTCGCGACCGGGCTGGCCGGCAGCTTCCTGCTCAATCCGCTCGGCGCAGCAACCAGTGCGGAGTTCGAAGCGCGCCGGTCAGCCTTGTTCGAGGGCCGTCCGGTGGAAGAAATCAGCGGGGCGCGGGTCTGGCTGCGCGAAGTGCGGGAGAATCAGTTCGTGATCATCGCCGCGCAGGGCATTGATGATTCACGCCTCATTGCGCCGGTGTTCAGGATCTACAATCCGCAGGGCACCGATGGTGGCCCGCCTGAACTGGAGCAGCAGGTCCATGCCAGCCAGGCAAGCCTTGCCGGCGGATTCTGGCAGCTCAGCGAGGCGGTGGAATATCGCCCTGAGTCCGGTGCGGCGGAACTGGGCGATATCTCCATCCCCACCAGCACCGGACCGGAAGCCCTGTTCGAGCGCACCCGGTCTGCGCAAGGCGTGTCTTTCTGGCGTCTGCCCGAGGTCATCGTGTCAGCGCGCGAGGCCGGACTGTCCGTACGCGCCTATCAGCTGCGCTGGCAATCGCTTCTGGCCCAGCCGCTCCTGCTGGTTGCCGCCGCGCTGATGGCGATAGCCGCCACGCTGCGCCTTACAAGGCTGGGCGGTGCTGCCGGGTTCGCACTGGCAGGCGGGGCGGGCGGGTTCCTTCTGTATTTCCTTCAGCGCATGCTGAACGGGCTGGGCAGTGCAGGCAGCCTGGACGTGGTCAGCGCGGCATGGTCGGCGCCAGCCCTGTTCGCCCTCGGCGCGCTATTGTATATCGCCGTCACCGAAGATGGCTGAAAGCTGTCATCAAGCTGCCGTTATGATTGCCTAGAGGCTCCCGATCAGTATGGTCTGCGGGTCGACAACCAGGAAGCTACACATATGCCGATTTCGTCCCTGAAGCGTCTGATGCTGTGCCTGGCCGCACCGTTCGGCCTGGCACTCGCAGCCGATGCGCACGCACAACAGGTCGAGGGCATTGCGGCGATCGTGAACGATCAGCCGATAACCACCTATGAAGTGCGTGACCGCATGCGCTTCATTCTGACCACATCAGGCGTCCAGCCCACCGAGGAAGTGCTGGCGCAGGTGCAGGAACAGGCCCTGCGCTCACTGGTCGAGGAATCGCTGCAACTGCAGACGGCGCAGGAATACGAAGTACCCATTACAGAAGAGGAAGTCGACGAAGCGATAGCCGACATTGCCGCCCGCAATGGTGTCACGGTGGCTGATATCCAGGCTGATCTCGAGAGCGCCGGCGCCAGTATCGACACCATGCGCCAGCAGCTCCGCGCTGAAATCGCGTGGTCATATCTGGTCAGCGGCCGCTATCGCAGCCGCATCCGTGTCTCCGACGCGCAGATAGAAGGCGCGCTTGAACGTCTGGCCGAAAGCGCTTCCCAGACCCAGTACCGGGTCGCCGAGATCCAGGTAAATCTGCCCGCCAGCGGCGATGAGGCAGACGCAGAACGCCGCATCACGGCCATCTACCGCGCGCTCGAGCAGGGCGCTCCCTTCCCGGCAGTGGCACAACAGTTTTCCGATGCGCCGACAGCGGCCTCCGGCGGAGATGCAGGCTGGCTGAGCGCTGCCCAGGTGCGCCCGCAGGTCGCACAGGTGCTGCAACAAATGCCCGTCGGCAGCATTTCCAACCCGGTCCGTGTACCGGGCGGCTACATGATCGTGGCGCTGGCAGACCGCCGTGAAGGCCAGGTGACCGAACAATTCACCCTTCAGCAGGTTACACTGGTCAGCTCGCAGATCACGCCGGAGCGCCGTCAGGCGCTTGAGCGCGCCGCAAGCCGCGCACAAGGGTGCAGCAATGTCCCTGCCGCTTTCGAACGCGTGCCGGAAGCGATCATTACCGATATCGGAACTGTTGGTGCGAACGCGCTGGTGCCGCAGATCCGCTCAGCCCTGTCGGGGCTTGAGGACGGACAGGCGAGCCCGGTGCTCGAGACGGCAGCAGGGCTCCAGGTTTTCATTCTGTGTGAACGCCGGCTTGGCGGGCCGGGTCTGCCCGGCTCCAGCGAGATCGAGAGCCAGATTGTGAACCAGCAGCTTTCCTTGCTGGCGCGCCGCTGGCTTCGTGATCTGCGCAATAGCGCCACGGTGGAGATGGTTGGCGATTTCTGATGCCGGAACCGCTGGCGCCTCTGGTCCTGACGCTGGGAGACCCTGACGGCATCGGCCCTGAAATTGCTTTGAAAGCCTGGGCGGCACTCCGGCCTGACGGGCCGGTATTTGCAGTGGCAGGCGGGCTGGATATTCTCTCGCGTACCGCCCGATTGCTGAACCTGCCTGCTCCCGCCGCCATTGCCGATTGTTCTGCGGCGCACGACGCGTTTGACCGCGCCCTGCCGGTTCTGCCCGGCGGTACAGGTTCGCCCACCCTTGCCTCTATCGAGGACGGTGTATCGCGCGTGCGTTCCGGTGAAGCCTCCGGCCTCGTCACAAACCCTGTCTCGAAAGCGGCGCTGTACGCGCAAGGCTTTGCTTTTCCCGGCCATACCGAATTCCTCGCCCATCTGACCAGTGATATGCCGGTGACCGGCGAACGCGGCCCGGCCATGATGCTCGCTGTTCCGGGGCTGCGCACTGTTCTGGTAACCATCCATCAGCCCCTGCGCGAAGCCATCGCATCACTGACCAGCGGCAAGATCGTGCAAACCGCGCGGCTGGCATTTCAGGCGCTGCAGCGGGACTTCTCCATCACCAGGCCGCGCCTGGCGCTGGCCGGGCTGAACCCCCATGCGGGGGAAGGGGGAAGCATGGGGCGCGAGGAAATCGACATTCTGGCGCCTGCGCTGGAGCAGCTGCGCGCCGAAGGCATTGACATCGCCGGACCAATGCCGCCCGACACCCTGTTCCATGCCGAGGCCCGTGAACGCTATGACGCCGCGATATGCCTCTATCACGATCAGGGGCTTATTCCCGTCAAGACGCTCGATTTTCATGGCGGTGTGAACGTTACGCTCGGGCTGCCAATCGTGCGCACTTCGCCCGATCACGGCACTGCGAAGGATATCGCGGGCAAGGGCGTCGCCCGGGCCGACAGCCTGATAGCGGCTGTCCGGCTGGCGCAGGAGATAGCGGGAAACCGGGGCCGGACGCGATGAGCGGTGATACGCTGCCGCCACTGCGCGACGTGATCGCAGCCCATGGGCTCGCCGCAGACAAGCGTTTCGGACAGCACTTTTTGCTGGACCTCAACCTGACAGCCAAGATCGCGCGTCTTTGCGGCGATTTGCCGGACAGCACGGCCGTCGAGATCGGACCGGGACCGGGCGGGCTGACGCGCGCCCTCCTGAGCGAAGGCGCCGCGCGCGTCATTGCCATTGAGAAAGATGCGCGGTTTCTTCCCGCTCTCGCCGATATCAGTGCGGCGTTCGGCAACCGGCTGTCGGTGATCGAAGCCGATGCCCTGAAAGTCGGGCGTGAGGCCCTGGGTCTAGCGGCTGGTGAGCGCGCCGTGATAGCGGCCAACCTGCCCTATAATGTCGGCACGGCCCTGTTCACGGGCTGGCTGGAGGCTGAGCCGCCCTGGTGGTCGCGCGCTGTCCTCATGTTTCAGAAGGAAGTGGCCGAACGGATTGTCGCGCGTACCGGCGAGGATGCTTATGGCCGTCTGGCGATACTCACCGCCGCCCGTGCAAAAGCGAAATACGCGTTCACTCTGCCTGCGCGGGCTTTCACTCCGCCGCCCAAGGTGGACAGTGCGGTCGTGGTTGTCGATCCGCTGCTTGGCGGCGAACGTTTCAGCGATGTCGAGGCGTTGTCCGTAGTGACAGCCAGCGCGTTCGGCCAACGGCGCAAGACATTGCGCAAATCGCTGGCCCAGGCCGCCTCGCAGACCCGCGCCAGCGCGGAGGAGTTGCTGACGGCCTGCGGTATCGATCCGGGTGCGCGCGCCGAGACCATACCGCCGGACGGTTTCATGGCCCTGGCAAAGGCATGGCGGGCCGCCCGGAGCGCGTAGCGGCTAACCTTCATCCATCAGGGCGTTGACGAAACCCTCCAGCCACGGGTGGCGCACCCGGCGCAGGCGTTCGGCATGAAGGATGAGTGACAGGCGCTCCAGCGCCTCTGAGAAATCGTCATTGAGGATGACATAGTCATACTCGTCCCAATGCTCGATCTCGGCCTTGGCCCGTGCCATCCGGCCATTGATCACTTCGTCGGAGTCCTGCGCGCGCTTGGTCAGCCGGTCGCGCAGCAGGCTCAGCGAGGGCGGGAGGATGAAAACCTTCACACAGTCCTGCGGTGCTCCAGCAGCCAGTGCGCGGCCGCCCTGCCAGTCAACGTCGAAAACGACGTCGCGCCCCTCCTCGAGGGCCTCCTCCACGGGTCCTTTCGGGGTGCCGTAATAATGGCCGAACACTCGCGCATACTCGTAGAACTCGTCATTCTCCGCCTGGCGCTCGAACTCTTTTTCGGTGAGGAAGATATAGTCCTGCCCGTCCACCTCGCCGGGGCGCGGCGCGCGCGTCGTGGCCGATACCGAAAGCACCAGATCAGGATTGGACGCGATAAGGCGGCGCGACAGCGTCGTCTTGCCCGCGCCAGAGGGGCTGGACAGCACCAGCATGAGGCCACGCCTCTGCCCGCGGAACACCGGACCTGATAGGGAACCAACAGGCATGGGCCTACTCCAGATTCTGGACCTGCTCGCGGAACTGGTCGACGACATGCTTCATGGACAGGCCGATTTCGGTCAGGCCGCGATCAGACGATTTGGAGCACAGAGTATTGACCTCGCGGTTAAATTCCTGTGCCAGAAAGTCGAGCTTGCGCCCACACGGTGAACCGCCGGCGAGAAGGCTCCGTGCGGCCTCGACATGGCCGGTCAGCCGGTCGATCTCCTCGCGCACATCGGCCTTCACCGCCAGCAGCGCCGCTTCCTGGGCAAGCCTGTCTGCATCGATGCCGGACGGCAGGAGATCATCAATCTTCTGCTTGAGCCGGTCCCGGATGGCCTCGGCGGCGGCCGCCGGATGGCTTGCGGCCTGTTGCTTGAGGTGCTCGATCTCACTGATCTGGGCTTCCAGAACCGGCTTCAGCTGGGCACCTTCCGCCTGACGGGCCGATTTCAACGCGGCGGCGACTTCGTCGATCACCGCAAGGACCGCGCTGTCGGCCTGCGCCGTGACAGCGTCCCCGGTGGCCGCCTGGTCTTCGCTGATGATGACGCCGCGCAAGGCCAGCAACCCGTCAATACGCGGCGGAGCGGCCAGGCCCTTGTCGACCAGATCGCGCCCGGCCAGTGCCAATGCCCGCAAGCGCGCCTCATCAATGTGGGCGCCGGCCTCTACACTTGCGGGCTTCTCGAGCGATACGGTTATTGATACGGAGCCGCGCTCGAATGCGGCCTTGATACGGCTGCGCGCCTCGGCTTCGAGATGGCCTGTGCCATCGGGCAGGCGCAGGCGGATATCCAGCCCCCGGCCGTTCACCGAACGCGCCTCTGCCGACAGCGTGCCGAAATCACCGCTGGATGTGGCACGGGCGAAACCGGTCATGCCGGAGAGAACACCCATGATCAGCGTCCCCCGGAGCGGGCGCGCTCGCGCTCGATCTGGCGCCAGCGGGCGACATTGCGGTTATGCTCGGCGAGTGTGCGCGCGAAAGCGTGGCCGCCCGTACCGTCCGCCACAAAGTAGAGATACTCGCTCTCGGGCGGGTTCAGTACCGCCGCAATCGCCTCGCGTCCGGGGTTGGCGATCGGCGTCGGGGGCAAGCCGTCGATATGATAGGTGTGATAGGGGTTTGTGGTGTCGTCCAGCTCGGAGCGCCGGATGCCGCGGCCCAGCGGCTCGCCGCCCGAAATCCCGTAAATGATCGTCGGATCGCTCTGCAGGCGCATGCCCCGGCGCAGCCGGTTCACGAACACGGCCGCCACCATGGGACGTTCATGGGCAATGCCGGTTTCCTTCTCGACGATGGACGCGAGATTGATCGCTTCCTCCCGGGTCGAGAAGGGAAGGTCCGGATCGCGGCTATCCCAAAGCTGGTCAAGAAGGCGTGTTTGCGCCGCCGCCATCCTGTCCAGCACGGCCTGACGGCTTGTGCCGCGATCCACCAGATAGGTGTCGGGCAGGAGTGAGCCTTCAGCCGGAATACTTTCGATCTCGCCGGTCAGAACATCGGAGGCCTCGACAATACGCACGATCATGGCCGTCGTCAGGCCTTCGGGCACGCGGACCGGGTGCTGGATGACTTCGCCATAGGCGAGCTCGTCGTAAATTTCCGCCATCGAGGCGCGGGCCGGAATGGCAAACTCTCCAGCGCGCATGGGCGCGCGCGCGCGGCCGAGTTCCTCGTCAATGCGCAGCTGAGCCAGGAAAATCCGCTGATCGGTGATGAACCCTTCCGCTTCCAGCCGCGCCGCAATCGCACGCACGCTGGACCCGCGCTCCAGGAGGATGGTGGTGTCCTCCTCCAGCGGGCCTTCGGCCCTGAACTGATAGCCGAGCCACGCATAGCCGCCGACAATGGCCGCGCCCGCCACGAGCGCAAGCGCACCTATCAGAAACAGGCTGATAATGAAAAGACGCAATGGACCGAGCCCCTTGCTGACCTGTTTGCCGGGAGGCGTGCTATCCGTGCTCATGGCCCCTCACCCGCAAAAGAGGGCCTTAGCCGGCAGCCTTCAGGACCACCGAGGCATTCGTGCCGCCAAATCCGAACGAGTTTGACAGGGCCACCTTGATATCTTTTTTCACGGCCTTGTGGGGTGCCAGATTGATCGGGCTCTCCACGGACGGGTTGTCCAGGTTCAGCGTGGGCGGGCAGATGCCATCGCGAATGGCGAGGATCGAGAAGATCGCCTCGATAGCGCCGGCAGCCCCCAGAAGATGGCCGGTTGCCGACTTGGTCGAGGACATGACGACCTTGCCGGCATGGTCGCCCAGCAGGCGCTCAACGGCCTTGAGTTCGATCTCGTCGCCCTTGGGTGTCGAGGTGCCATGCGCGTTGACGTAATCAATGTCGGACGGGCTGAGGCCCGCGCTTTTCAGCGCAGCGCTCATGGAGCGGAAGCCGCCATCACCATCTTCGGCTGGCGCCGTGATGTGATAGGCATCGCCAGACAGGCCATAGCCGACCACTTCGGCGTAGATCGTGGCGCCGCGGGCCTTGGCCGCCTCGTATTCTTCAAGCACGACAACGCCTGCGCCTTCGCCCATGACAAAACCATCCCGGTCCGTGTCATAGGGGCGCGAGGCCGCTTCAGGCCGGTCATTAAATCCTGTGGACATGGCACGGGCAGCACAGAAACCGCCAAAGCCAAGCCGGGTGATCGCGCTTTCGGCGCCGCCGGCGACCATCACATCGGCATCGCCATAGGCAATCAGACGCGCCGCATCGCCAATGGCATGCGCGCCGGTAGAACAGGCGGTGACCACGGAGTGGTTCGGCCCTTTAAGTCCATGGCGGATCGACACCTGGCCAGAAGCCAGATTGATCAGCATGGCAGGGATCACGAAGGGAGAGAGCTTGCGCGGCCCACGCTCATGGAGCGTGATCGAGGCGTCATACATGGTCTGCAGACCGCCAATGCCCGAACCGATCAGCACACCGGCACGCTCGCGCGCAGCGTCATCGGCAGGCTGCCAGCCCGAATGGGCAATCGCCTCGTCGGCGGCAGCAATGCCGTAAAGAATGAAATCATCGATGCGTTTGGCGTCGCGGGCGGGCATTACAGCATCCGGATCAAACGATCCGGGAACATCAGGCCCGCCCCCATTGCGGCCGTCCACGCGGGGGATCACGCCTGCGATCTGGCAGGGGAGATCCTCCGTCTCGAAATGGGTAACCCGGGCAAGCCCGGATTTCCCTGCGAGCAATTGCGCCCAGACATGCTCCACGCCGCATCCGAGCGGGGAGACGATGCCGAGGCCGGTGACGACAACACGACGCTTGGACATGGTCCGGTGCCGGCCTAGCCGACTTTCTCGGAGATGAATTTCACCGCATCGCCAACGGTCTGGATGTGCTCGGCTGCGTCATCGGGGATTTCGATGTCGAACTCTTCCTCGAAAGCCATGACCAGCTCGACATTGTCCAGCGAGTCCGCGCCAAGATCATCGATGAAAGAGGCTTTCTCGGTGACTTTATCCTCTTCCACATCGAGGTGCTCGATGACGATCTTCTTAACGCGATCAAAAACGTCAGACATGACGGACCCTTTATCTAATATTTCCGGGCAGGGCCATCAGACCCCTTATGCCCCCTGACTGGAATGGGACCGGAACACCTGCACCGGCACCCACAAGGTTGCGGCTGATAACACGCCAATTCAGGCAAGGCTAGCAACCTCAGCGGCTTGACGCCAGCGCGAAGACGATCCCCTCGTTCCGCCGCGACTCAGCTGGCGGTCAGATCATGGCCATCCCGCCATTCACGTGCAATGTCTGACCTGTCACATAGCCTGCTTCCTCACTGGCGAGATAAACGCACGCTGCGGCAATGTCCTTGCCCGTACCAAGATCACCGGCAGGGATTTTGGTCAGGATGGCCGATTTCTGCTCCTCATTGAGCGCATCGGTCATGGGCGAGGCGATGAAGCCCGGCGCAACGCAGTTCACCGTCACCCCGCGCGAGGCGATTTCCTGGGCCAGCGCCTTGGAGAAGCCGATCATCCCTGCCTTGGAGGCGGCGTAGTTCGCCTGGCCCGGATTGCCGGTCACGCCCACCACCGAGGTGATGCCGATAATGCGTCCCCAGCGGTTCTTCATCATGCCGCGCATGGATGCCCGGCAGAGGCGGAAATGGGCTTCAAGATTGACCTTGATGACCGTCTCCCAGTCCTCGTCCTTCATGCGCATGAGCAGCTGGTCGCGCGTCACACCGGCATTGGAGATGAGGATGTCGAGCCCGCCGAGCGCGTCGCTGGCGGCCTTCGGCAGATTATCGACCGCCTCTGCGTCAGAGAGATTGCAGGGCACCACCGCGGTGCGCTCACCCAGCTCATCGGCCAGCTTCTGCAACACTTCAGCGCGCGTGCCCGACAGCGCAACCGATGCGCCTTGCGCATGCAGCGCGCGGGCGATCTCGCCGCCGAGGCCGCCGGTCGCGCCGGTTACCAGCGCCTTTTTTCCTTCAAGAGAGAACATGTTACGCATTTCCTTTCAGTGAGGCGGCAAAGGCTTCCAGATCAGCCGGGCTGTTGAGGGCCACGCCCTCCACGCCTTCCACGGTACGTTTCAGCATGCCGGAGAGCACCTTGCCCGCGCCGGCTTCCGCAAACCGGGTGATACCGCCCTCGCCTGCCATGTACATCACGCTTTCACGCCAGCGTACGCGCCCCGTCACCTGCTCGACCAGCTGGGCGCGGATGGCTTCGGGATCGGTCGCCGGGCCAGCTGTCACATTGGTGATGACGGGCACTTTGGGGGCATTGATCGCAGCGCCTTTCAGCGCTGCGGCCATGGCGTCCGCAGCCGGCTGCATCAGCGTGCAATGGAAGGGCGCGGACACCGGCAGCAGCATAGCCTTGCGGATACCGTCGGCCCTGGCCGCCTCTATGGCGGCCTCGACAGCGGCCTTCGCACCGGAAATCACGATCTGGCCGGGCGCATTGTCATTGGCGATCTGAACGACGCCGGCCGCAGAACCGGCCTCGACGGCCTTTTGTACCTGGGCCTCCTCGGCGCCGAGAATCGCCGCCATTGCGCCCTCGCCCACCGGCACGGCCTTCTGCATGGACAGGCCGCGCAGGCGCAGGAGCCTGGCCGCGTCGTCAATGGAGAGCGCCCCGGCAGCGGCCAGCGCGGAATATTCACCCAGCGAGTGCCCTGCCACAAACTTCGCCGCCGTCACATCGATGCCGAACCCTTCCTTCAGGGCCGCCATGACAGCCAGCGAGGTCGCCATCAGCGCAGGCTGGGCGTTCTGGGTGAGGGTCAGGGTCTCGATCGGGCCGTCCCAGATCAGCGTGGAGAGCTTTTCGCCCAGCGCGTCGTCAACAGCCTCGTAGACGGCACGGGCCGCCGGATAGGCCTCTGCCAGCTCGTGGCCCATGCCGGCCGCCTGACTGCCCTGGCCTGGAAAGATGAATGCAAGCGCCATGAAGCGCGTCCTCCCTTGTTCTGATGTGGTGCCCGGATAGACCGTGAGGGGCGGGCAAGGCAAGCCGCAGCGTAGCGCAGCTGGTCAGAAATGCGCGTCAGGCAGCATGTGGCTATGCAGCACGAGCACGATCTCCACACCATAGCCTTCAGGCCGGTAAAAGATGACGTGCGACCCGCACACGCGCTGGCGATAGCCCTCGCGGATGTCGCTGGCATCCTGCCCGGCGAGCGGGAAATCGGCCAGGGCCGCAAAGGCGTCGAACAGAAGGGAGATGTAAGTTTCGGCCTGCTGCTGAGACCAACGCTCCGCAGTGTCCTGCCATATGCGTTCGAGATCGAGCCGGGCGGCCGGGCGCAGCCGGAATTCAGCCACGTGCCGTTGCTTTGGCGCGCATCGCCGCCACGAACTGCTTGCGCGTGACGGCCTCAGCAGGGCCGCTCTGCTCGCCCTGCTCCAGTGCGTGGCGCAACGCCGTCAGCCGCGCCTCACGCTCCTGCAGCAGGCGCAGGCCCGCGCGCACAACCTCGCTTGCCGAGCCAAAGCGGCCCGATGCAACCTGCTCATCAATATAGCTGGCCAGCTGGTCATTCAGGGCGATGGAGGTGTTCCGGCTCATCGCGCGCTCCTTGTTTGAAGCGCCCATATTACCAGAAATTGGTAGTGCGGGCCAGCCGGATGCCCCGCCCTGCTTCAACCCGCCAGCCGGACGATCAATGCCCTTCCCACTTTCGGCTAAATTAGACCAATCAGCCGATCGGAGCCGCCCCATGCGCACGTTCACCGCCGCCGATGCCAAGAACCGTTTTGGCGAAATGCTGGATGCCGCCCGGCGCGAACCGGTGCGCATCGAGAAGCATGGCCGCGCGGTCGCCGTGATGGTCTCGGAAGAAGATTATGCCCTGCTGCAACAGATGAAGCGGGAGGCGGTTCTGGAACAAATCGCCGAAGGACAAGCGGCCGCAGACGCCGGAAACGCTGTCGACGGCGACAAGCTGTTTGGCCGGTTGGGCGAAAAGCTGAACCGTGGCGCGGCTTGAGTTCTCTGCCCCCGCCGCGCAAGCGGTTGAGGGCGTCTTCGACTCTACGCTTGAAAACCGGGGGCCGTCACAAGCTGACCAGTATCTCACCGAGCTGATGCCGGCATGCCGCAGGCTCAGCGAGAACCCCAATCCGGGCAGCCGCTTCATGTCATCTCCAAGACCTGTGCGCCGCTTCCTCATCAATCAGCACTGGTGCTATTATTAGCCTGTCTCAGACGGCATTGTCGTACGCGCCATCGCCCCTGTGCGCCAGGAACCCGATCTGCCGCCGGGCCAGTCCTGAACCCTCCCGCTTGCCCTTTATGCGCTGATAGCGTATGTCCCGCGCCTTCACCGGCTGCGGTCTGGTGGGCATGACCGTTCCTGACATGGTGTCGGGGCGGGCCTGACCAGAGCCATCGCGGGGTCTGCCTTCCCTGGCAGGAACCGTGCCGCATCCACAGAAAACAGGGACTTAACATGGCATACTACGAACACGTGTTCGTTGCCCGCCCGGACGTGTCTCCGGCGCAGGTGGAAAGCCTCCTTGAGGAGCTTAAAGGCCTCATCGAGGAAAAAGGCGGCAAGGTCGGCAAGACCGAATACTGGGGTCTTCGCACCCTGGCCTACCGCATGCACAAGAACCGCAAAGGTCATTACGGCCTGATCGACATGGAAGCGGGCGCAGACGTGCTCGAAGCCATCGATTCGCGTCAGCGCTATTCCGATGACGTGATCCGTTACATGACCGTGCGCCTGGACGCGCTCTCCGAAGAGCCGTCCGCCGTTCTTCGCAAGAGCGAAGAGCGCAAGCGCCGCGACCGCCAGTAGGAGATCCGATCCATGGCTAGCGATGTCCCCACAATCGGCGCGCCTGTGCGCCGTCCGTTCGCCCGCCGCCGCAAGGTCTGCCCGTTCTCGGGTGAAGGCGCGCCGGCGATTGATTACAAGGATGTGAAGCTGCTTCAGCGCTACATGTCCGAACGCGGCAAGATTGTCCCCTCGCGCATCACGGCGGTCTCCGCCAAGAAGCAACGCGAGCTGGCCCGCGCCATCAAGCGCGCGCGCTATATGGGCCTTCTGCCCTACGCGCTCGACTAGGAGAGAAACCCATGAAAGTTGTTCTTCTTGAGCGCGTGGAAAAGCTCGGCACCATTGGCGATGTCGTCAGTGTGCGCCCCGGCTTTGCCCGCAACTTCCTCCTGCCGCAGCAAAAAGCGCTGCGCGCAACGGAGGCCAACATGGCCCGCTTCGAACGCGAGCGGGAAATCCTTGAAAAGCGTAATGCGGAGCGTGCTGCCGAAGCGCGCGGCCAAGGCTCGCACCTTGACGGTGCCAGCTTTGTGCTGATCCGTCAGGCGTCTGAGTCCGGCCAGCTCTACGGATCGGTGTCCACCCGTGACATCGCCGACGCAGCTTCGTCCGACAGCCTGACCGTCACGCGCGGCATGGTTGACCTCAACACGCCGATCAAGACGCTGGGCGTGCACACGGTGCGCGTCGTCCTGCACCCGGAAGTCATCGTTGAGATCACTATCAACGTGGCGCGCACGCCTGAAGAGGCCGAGCGCCAGGCCAAGGGTGAGGATGTCATCGCGGCAGCCGCCGAGGAAGACCGCGCCCTTGCCGATGCGCAAGCGGCCGAGCTGTCCGAGGCCTCTGCCGAAGGCGCCGAAGAGCGCGGCGGTGACCGCGACGAGGAGTAGTCCTCGCGTTTCACGCCTTGCTTGTTGCAAGATCAGGGGCGGCTCCTTTCAAAGGGGCCGCCCTTTTTCGTCATCAGGAGGGAAATCGCGCTTTGCTGATACGAGATTACACATGCGCTGATGCCAAGGACCTGGTAGATATCTTCCAGAGCGCGGTTCTGGAGGGAAGCGCGCCGCTCTACACCCGCGAACAAAGGGCGGCGTGGGCCGCTCGCATCACCGAGGGCGCGGCCTTACACGCACGGCTTGAAGACCAGACCTGCCTTGTGGCCATCGGCGATAGTGGCGCTCTGGGCTTCACCGCCCTGCAGGTAAACGGGCATCTCGACATGCTGTTTGTACTGCCCGGCCAGCGCCGTAGCGGCACCGCCGGAGCGCTGCATGATGCGCTACTGGAGCGCGCGGCCTCAGCCGGTCATGCCGGCCTGTCCGTCCATGCCAGTCATCTCGCGCGGCGCTTTCTCGCCAAACGCGGCTGGCAGTTCGTGCGCACAGAAACGGTAAACCTGCACGGGGTGACGCTGGAGCATCATTACATGACGCTCCAGCTCGGCCACCCTGCCTAGTTCAGCTCCGCTCGGCGCGCATCCGTTCGATGCGAAGCTCCAGCCGGCGGATTTCGGTCAGCAAGCGGTTCTCGCTGATATAGGGCGTCATGCTGGTCTTGATGACAATCGCCATGACAAACAGGGTCACAGCGGGCAGGCCATAGCGCAGCGCGTCCAGCGCATCTGAAGCCTGGAAAAACTCCCAGGCAAACCACACACCCACGACAAACATGATGCCTTGGCTAACCAGCATCACCCAGTTGGCCCAGGCGCGCGGCCCGGTCAGAAGCGGCCAGAATCCGCCAAGCACGCCCGGCTCCTTGCCCAGAACCTCACGCAGCGCCCGGTCCTCATCGTCCAGTGCCTGTTCGATCAGGCGGTCCACATCACTCATTTCATGCCTCCTTCGAGACTGTCGCGCAGCTTGCGCCGCGCATGCATCAGGCGGGTCTTTACCGTGCCCGCCGGCACGTCCAGAGCGATGGCGGTCTCCGCCACGCTCAATCCTTGCAAGTGGAAAAGCGCTATCGCCGCGCGCTGTTCACGCGGCAGTGCCTCCATCGCCTGTTTCACGCGCGCGCCATCGCCATCATCATGCCTGTCTTCAGCGCCGGTCTCGCGCGGCTCAGCGTCTACTGCACGAGCCAGCCGCCGGTCTGACCGGCGTTGCCCGATCAGCCGCGCGCACCGCCGTGTCGTGATACGGTAGGCCCAGGCGGCAAAGGCACGATCATCACGCAAGGCCGGCAGGCCGCGCAGTATTTCCAGCCACGCCTCCTGCACCGCGTCGGCGGTCAGTTCATGATCGCCTGTCAGCCGCCAGGCATGGGCGGTGAGCAGCGGATACCAGCGCATTGCCAGCTGGCGCAGGGCGTCGCGGTTATTGGTCCGCGCAGCGGCAGCCAGAAAGGCGTCGAAGGCATAGTCGGCATGCTTGCGCATCGGGCTTCCTGTCACACGTTCAGGGTAAAGGTGCGCACCAATGCCAACCCGGTTCAATCGCACAGCAGTTTTCCACAGTGCTGGCGAATCATTCCACATGGCGGGACGGCTGAGCGCTCGCATAGCCAGCCCCGATCCGGTATCACCTCTCCCCATGACCGCAGAAACCGCAGACATGAGCTTTGCCAGTGATGGCGGAGACGGGACCAGCCCGCCGCACAATATCGAGGCGGAGCAGGCCTTTCTTGGCGGTCTTCTCTACGATAACGAGATATTCAACCGGGTCTCCGACTGGCTGCTGCCAGAGCATTTTTACGACCCCTTCCATGGCCGGCTCTACGCCAAGGCGCGCGAGCTGATCGGCAGCGGGGCGCTGGCCGATGCCGTCGTTCTGAAGAACCGCCTCGCAGACGATGACGGGCTTAAAACACTAGGCGGGCCGGTCTATCTGGTCGATCTGATGCGCGAGGCGCCCGATAGCGTCAGCGCGCCTGAATATGCCCGCCTGGTCTATGAGCTGGCGTTGCGCCGCGAACTGATCACCATCGGGGAAACCATCTCTTCCCAGGCGCGCGACACCAGCGAGCAGGGCAATGCGTCCAGCCTCATCGAGAGCGCCGAGCGCGAGCTGTTCAGCCTTGCCGAGAAAGGCACGGCGCAGAAAAGCTTCCAGCCCTTCTCCGCTGCGCTGGCCCAATCACTCGAGGTGGCAGCCGCCGCCTATAAGCGCGGGGGCCAGCTGTCCGGTATAGCCTCGGGCCTCAAATCGCTGGATGACAAGCTGGGCGGGCTCCACCGTTCCGACCTTATCATCCTTGCCGGACGCCCATCCATGGGCAAGACGGCGCTGGCGACGAACATCGCATTCGCCGTTGCGCGCGCTGCCGAATTCGAGGAAGGCCCGGACGGCAAGCGCCGCGTCATCAAGGGCAAGGGCGGGGTCGTCGGCTTCTTCTCGCTGGAGATGAGCGCCGAACAGCTCGCTACCCGCCTGATCGCGGATTATACCGGCATTCCCGGCTATCTGATCCGGCAGGGACGGATCGACCAGAACCAGTTTGGCGAGATCAATGACGGTGTCCGCGAGATCTCCGAAGTGCCGCTTTATATCGATGATACGGGTGGCATCTCGATTGGCGCCCTGGCGGCACGCGCACGGCGGCTGAAGCGCACGGTCGGTCTGGACCTTCTTGTGATCGACTATCTGCAGCTGATCACCGGCGGTTCGCGCCGCAGCGAGAGCCGCGTGCAGGAAATTTCCGAGATCACCATGGCGCTCAAATCGCTCGCCAAGGAACTCGATATTCCCGTCATTGCGCTGTCACAGCTGTCACGCCAGGTAGAACAACGCGATGACAAGAAGCCTCAGCTTTCGGACCTGCGCGAATCCGGCTCCATCGAGCAGGATGCTGATGTTGTGATGTTCGTCTACCGCGAGGCCTATTATCTTGAGCGCGCGGAGCCTAAAGAAGGCAGCGAGGAGCATCTTCGCTGGGAAGATGAGATGCGCGAGATCCGCAATCTCGCCGAAGTGATCATTGGCAAGCAGCGCCATGGCCCGATTGGCGCGGTGAAGGTGGCGTTTGACCCTGAGCGGACCAAATTCTCCGATCTTGAAGACTCAGGACGCTATTCCAGCCGCGACTAGCGCCGGCGAGCCGGCGCGCCTTGTGGTCGATCTGGCCGCACTGCGCCACAATTATTCCACGCTCTGCGCACTGGCGCCCGGTGCACGATGCGCCGCGGTGGTAAAGGCCGACGCCTACGGGCTCGACGCCGGCCGGATCGCCTCCACACTGCATGATGCGGGTTGTGATATCTTCTTCACCGCTACGCCTGATGAGGGCGTTGAGGTCCGCCGGGCAGCCGGGCAGGCCTCCACCGTGTTTGTACTCAACGGGTATCAGTCCGGCACTCATGGCTTTCTTGCCAGTCACGGCCTGATACCCGTCATCAGCTCCGCAGACAGCCTGCAGGCGTTTCATCGCGAGGGCGGCGGGCCGTTTGCCCTGCATGTCGATACCGGCATGAACAGGTTGGGACTGACGGTGAGCGAAGCGCTCGACCTGCCCGCAGCGCACAAGGCCGGCTTACAGCTGGTGATGAGCCATCTGGCGTGCTCGGACGTTCCGGATCATCCGATGAACACGCGCCAGCTGGAACGGTTCAGAACGGTCCTGAAAAGCTTTCCCGGCATACCGGCCAGCCTCTCCAACACAGGTGGCGTTCTGCTGGGGCTCGATTATCATTTCGACATCTTGCGCCCGGGGATCGGGCTTTACGGGGTCAATCCCGCGACAGAACAGGCCGCGCCATTCCGGCCGGTCCTGCATGTCGATGCTCCGATACTCCAGATACGTCAGGTGCCGGCCGGTGACACGATCGGCTATGGCGCGCGCTACACGGCACAGAACGAGCGCTCGGTGGCCATTGCCGCGTTCGGCTATGCGGACGGTTTGCCCCGCGCTGCATGGCAATCCGGGACAGCCCGGCTCGGCAACATTGCAGTGCCACTGGCTGGCATGGTGTCGATGGACCTCACGGCGTTGGACATTACCGGCCACGAGGCCCTTGCCCGGGCGAGCGGACGTGTGCAGTTCTACGGAGAAGACCTCGGCCCGGTGGCCGGAGCGTCGGGGACTATCGGCTATGAATTGCTGGTCCGGCTCGGACAGCGGCTGAAACGTGAGTATCGCGGACAATGACACTCTTCAATCCGGTCAGAGCTCTTGGCAGGGGTGTCCTGTCGCTCCTGCGGTCCATAGGCGCTATCGCTATTTTCGCCGGCCTCAGCCTGCGGGCCGTCATCGGGCCCTTCTTCCTGGGCCAGTTCACCCAGCAGCTGGTACGCATCGGCTTTCTGTCGCTGCCCGTAGTGGGCCTGACAGCATTGTTTACGGGCGCGGCGCTGGCACTGAACATCTATGTCGGCGGTGAACGCTTCAACGCGGAAAGTTTCGTTCCCAATATCGTCGCGCTGGGCATTGTGCGCGAGCTGGGGCCGGTCATCGCGGCACTGATGCTGGCAGGACGGGTCTCGTCGGGCATTGCCGCCGAAATCGGGGCCATGCGCGCGACCGAACAGATAGATGCCCTGCATACCCTGACCATCGACCCGATGCGCTTTCTGGTGGTGCCGCGCGTGCTGGCCGGGATTGTGGTTCTGCCGCTGCTGGTTCTGGTGGCCGATATCATCGGCGTGTTTGGCGGGTTTCTGGTCGGCATCACGACACTGGAATTCGACCCCACCGTCTATGTACGCAACTCGGCCGACATTCTGGAACGCTGGGACGTGATCTCCGGCCTCATCAAGGCCGCCGTGTTCGGCTTTCTGCTGACGCTTATGGGCTGCTATCACGGCTATTACGCACAAGGCGGCGCGCAAGGGGTTGGCCGGGCAGCGACGCACGCCGTGGTGTCAGCCGCGATGCTGATATTCGCGGCCAATTTCATCCTCACCTCGATGTTTGTGTAAGGGAGGCGATGATGAGCAGCACAGTCAAAATCGCCTGGAAAAATGTCACCAAACGCTTCGGGAGCAAGACGGTCCTGGACCGCCTCTCGCTGGACGCCAATGAGGGCAAATCGCTGGTCATTATAGGCGGTTCGGGCACCGGCAAGTCGGTGACCATCAAGACCGCGCTGGGCCTGATCCCGCCAGACAAGGGCCATGTGGAGATTGACGGGCGGCGCGTACGCTCTGGCGACCCGTCCGATCCCGGCCTTGACCAGATCGGCATGCTGTTTCAGTCCGGCGCGCTGTTTGACTCGCTGACCGTCTGGGAAAATGTCGCGTTCAAGCTGCTCAAGGCCCGCAAGATGAAGCGCGCCGAGGCACGCGAGCGCGCCATCGAGGCGCTGGAGCAGGTCGACCTGGAACCCGATGTGGCAGGCCGCGCGCCGCGGGAACTGTCAGGGGGCATGCTCAAGCGGGCATCACTGGCACGTGCCATCGTCACCCGGCCTGCTATCCTGTTCTTTGACGAGCCGACCACAGGTCTCGACCCGGTTACGGCAGACGTCATCAACCGGCTGATCGTGCGGCAGGTGAAGTCGCTGGGCGCAACCGCGGTGACGATCACCCACGACATGGCCTCGATGCGCATGATCGCCGACGAGGTGGCCATGATCGAGGACGGCAGGATACGCTGGCGCGGCGGGCTGGACGGTATTGATTCCTGCGCTGATCCGGCGGTATGCGCCTTCGTGCAAGGGCGCTCGATAGACGATTGAAAGCTGCCAGCCGGAGACCTGATTTGGCCCGTTCCGACACTGTCTATGTCTGCCAGTCCTGCGGGGCGGTCCATGCCAAATGGGCCGGGCGCTGCGATGATTGCGGGTCGTGGAACACGCTGCAGGAAGAGACCCAGTCGGCCCCTCTGGGCACGCAGGCCAGCGCGCCGAAGCGCTCAGCCGGGCGCCGCGCGCGCCTGGAACTGGTGGATCTGGGCAGCGCCACCGATGATCCGGCCCGGTTTGAAACCGGCATGGCGGAGTTTGACCGGGTGGCCGGCGGCGGTCTGGTGCCGGGCTCTGCCGTGCTGGTGGGCGGTGATCCGGGTATCGGCAAGTCCACGCTTCTCCTGCAGGCCGCCGCACGCCTGGCCCGGGCCGGACAGCGCGCGGTTTATATCTCCGGCGAGGAGGCCGCCGACCAGGTACGCCGCCGCGCCCGCCGTCTCGGTCTTGCCGATGCGCCGGTGGAGCTGGCAGCCGAAACGTCGCTGGAGAGTATTCTGGACGGGCTGAAAAGCGCGCCGCCCGCGATTGCCATTCTCGATTCCATCCAGACGCTGTGGTCAGACCAGCTGGCCGCCGCGCCGGGCACGGTGGCACAGGTGCGCGCCTGCGCGCAGGAGCTGGTCCGGTTCGCAAAGAAGCGCGGCACGATCGTTATCCTTGTCGGCCACGTTACCAAGGACGGGCAGATCGCCGGTCCGCGCGTGGTCGAGCACATGGTCGATGCGGTGCTCTATTTCGAGGGCGAACGCTCTCACCAGTTCCGCATCCTGCGCGCGGTCAAGAACCGTTTCGGCCCGACCGACGAGATCGGCGTGTTCGAAATGAGCGATGCAGGTCTTGGCGAAGTGGCGAACCCTTCCGCCCTCTTTCTTGATGGACGGGGCAGCGCGGCGCCGGGCGCGGCCGTATTTGCAGGCATGGAAGGCACACGCCCCGTCCTCACCGAGATACAGGCCCTGGTGGCTCCGGCCGCATTCGGCACGCCGCGCCGGGCGGTGGTGGGCTGGGATTCGGGACGTCTTGCCATGGTGCTGGCCGTTCTGGAAGCGCGCTGCGGGCTCGGGTTTGGCGGCAAGGATGTCTATCTGAATGTTGCCGGCGGACTGAAGATTGGCGAACCGGCCGCCGATCTGGCGGTGGCGGCAGCACTGATTTCCTCGGCCTTTGATGTCGCTCTGCCCGCTGAAGGCGTGGTCTTCGGCGAGATCGCGCTATCGGGCGAAGTGCGCAAGGTGGGCCGGGCCGAGGCACGCCTGAAAGAGGCGGCAAAACTCGGCTTTTCGCGCGCGATAGTGCCAGCCGGCGTTGAAGGCGCCGGTCTGGAGGTGACGGGAATCGATACAGTGCATACACTGGTCTCCCGGCTCGACCCGGGACCGCAATAGGGGGATTGCGATGGAAGCCGGTCTGGCAGGCTTTGACCTGTTCGCACTTCTGGTGCTTTTCGTGTCAGGCATTCTGGCGCTCATGCGTGGTTTCGTGCGTGAGGCGCTGACGATTGCCGCCTTTGTCGCAGCGGCGCTGGCTGCCCTGTGGAGCAGGCCTGTCTTTGCGGGCCTGCTTGAGGGGCTCACAGGTTCACCGCTCATAGCCAACATCATCGCGCTCGCGGGCGTGTTCATCCTGGTCTATCTGGCCGTAAGTTTCGTCACCTCGTCCCTGCAGCCCAATGCCAAGGCCGGTGAGGATGTGAATGTGATCGACCGGTCACTGGGCTTTGTGTTCGGGCTGGTGCGCGGGCTGGTCTTGCTGGGCCTGTTCGTCCTGGTGTTCCGCAATACATTGCCCGGAGCGCAGCCTGAATGGCTGCAGGGCGCGCGGATTTACCCGCTGGCCAATGCCACGGCGACATTGTTGCAGCGGCTTGCGCCGGAGGGTTCGTGGGCGGAAGGCGCACGCGAAAGTGAAGCTGAAGATGAGCCGCCCACTGATGAAGACCTTGACCGCGAGGCTCTGGACAGGCTTATCCGGTCCACAAATCCCGATTAGCCGCTTCTATCGAGGTTCGGATGCCCGCATCACCCCCTTTGCCGACCCTCACCTATGACCCGATAGCCGACCGCGCCCGCGAAGAATGCGGCGTGTTCGGGGTGAGAGGGGCCGACAAGGCCGCCGTGCTCGCCGCGTTCGGCCTGCAGGCCCTCCAGCATCGCGGACAGGAGGCGTGCGGCATCACCAGCTACGATAATGGCCGCTTCCATTCAGAGCGCCATCAAGGGCTGGTCGCTGACCATTTCACCGATCCGGCGAGGCTCGACCAGCTCGCCGGCTCGATGGCGATCGGGCATGTGCGCTACTCCACCTCCGGCGCGCCGGTACTGCGCAATGTGCAGCCGCTTTATGCCGATGTGCGCGGCGGCGGGCTCGCAATTGCCCATAATGGCAATCTGACCAATGCGCGCATATTGCGCGAAGAGCTGGTGCAGGCTGGCGCCATCTTCCAGTCCACCTCCGACACCGAAGTCGTGCTGCAGCTGGCAGCCCGTTCGCGCAAGACCAAATCGGCCGACCGGCTGCTGCACGCGCTCAAGCAGGTCGAGGGCGCGTTCGCACTCGTTGCCATTTCCAATGACAAGCTGATCGGCGCGCGCGACCCGTTCGGCATCCGCCCGCTGGTGATGGGCGAGCTGGAAGGCGCGGTGATCCTGGCCAGCGAGACCTGCGCACTGGACATGATCGGCGCACGCCTGATCCGCGAGATCGAGCCGGGTGAGGCCGTGATTATCAGCGATAACGGCATTGAGAGCGTACGCTATGCGCCTGTGCGCCCGCCCCGCCCCTGCGCCTTTGAATACATCTATTTTGCGCGTCCCGATTCGGTGATCGCAGGCCGCTCGGTCTACGAAGCGCGCAAGCGCATGGGCCAGCGCCTTGCACAAGAGACACCCGCCGATATCGATGTTGTCGTGCCCGTGCCCGACAGCGGCATCGCCGCTGCACTGGGCTATGCGGAGACCATCGGCAAGCCGTTTGATCTGGGCATTATCCGGGCTCACTTCGTTGGCCGGACCTTCATCCAGCCAACGCAGGCCAAGCGCGATCTTGGCGTGAAGCGCAAGCACGCCGCCAATGCCGCCGTGCTGAAAGGCAAGCGCGTCCTGCTGATCGACGATTCCATCGTGCGCGGCACGACCTCGAAAAAGATTGTCCGCATGGTGCGCGAAGCCGGAGCCACGGAAGTGCACTTCCGCTCCGCCTGCCCGCCCATCACTCACCCGGATTTCTACGGCATCGACATGCCGATGCGCGAGGAGCTGATGGCGGCCAGCCACGACCCGGAACGCATGCGGGTATTGCTGGAATGCGATTCCCTCGGCTTCCTGTCGGTCGAGGGCCTCTATTGGGCGGTGTGCGATGCGCCGCGCAATCCGGCGCAGCCGCAACTGGCAGACCATTATTTCACCGGCGAGTATCCCACCCGGCTCGCAGACCGGGACCGGGCCAGCTCTGCCAAGGACCAGCAACTTTCCCTGCTTGTGGACGCATGACCGAAAACAATTCCCTCTCCGGGCGCGTGGCACTCGTCACCGGCGCCTCGCGCGGCCTTGGCTATGCCACGGCGAAAGCCCTTGCCGCTGCCGGCGCCCACGTCATCGCGACCGCGCGCACGCGTGGCGGGCTGGAAGCGCTCGATGATGAAATCAGCGCCGCTGGCGGGTCTGTCACGCTGGTGCCGATGGATTTGATGGCGCCAGACGGGATCGAAAAGCTCGCCGAGGCTGTCGCCGGGCGATGGGGCAAGCTGGACATTCTCGTCGCCAATGCTGGTGCGCTCGGCAAGCTGATGCCAGCCCATCAGATACCGTCCAAGACCTGGAACGAAGTGCTGGCGGTCAATCTCGTTGCCCCCGCACGCCTGATCCGCGCGTTCGAGCCGCTCCTTCGCAAGTCCGATGCCGGGCGCGCCGTGTTCATCACCACGTCTGAAGGCGCCAAGACGCGGGCCTACTGGGCCGCCTACGGCGCGTCCAAGGCAGGCCTCGAAGCGCTGGTGAAAAGCTGGGCCGCAGAGCTCGCAGGCGGCACCATCCGGGTGAACCTGCTCGATCCGGGCCGTATGCGCACCGCCATGCGGACCCGTGCGGTACCGGGCGAAGACCCGCAAAGCGTGCCGCTACCGGAAACCGTCACGCCGCTGGTTGTGGAACTGGCCGGTCCAGCAGAGACACGCCATGGGGAAGTGGTGCGGGCCGGGCAGTAACGCTCACTCTGCCGCCCATACACGAATATACCACCAGACCGCGCCCGCCGGACAAGTGCGGTGTGTCGCCTCTTATGACATTGATATGGCGCAGAGTTTGACCCCGCTGGCCGGGGCAGGCGCAGACTTATGCGCCTATGAAGGGCTCCGCCCGCTTGCTTCGAGACGCTTTCTTCGAAAGCCCTCAGCATGAGGACGTATAGTGCTTTTCCCTCATCCTGAGGGCGAACACAGCGAGCGTCTCGAAGGCTCAGGGAAAAGCTCCCTACCCCTTATCTGCATACGGGTTCTTGCCCGCCTTCACGATCAGGCGGATCGGCACGCCCGGCAGCTCAAACGCTTCGCGCAAGCCATTGACCAGATAGCGCTTGTAACTGTCGGGCAGTTTCCCGGCGCGCGACGCCATCAGCACAAAGGTCGGCGGACGTGCCTTGGTCTGGGCCATGTATTTGGGACGGATACGCTTGCCATCGACAGCGGGTGGCGGGTGGCGGGCGACCATCTCGGCCAGCCAGTCATTGAGGTCGCGCGTCTTCACCTTCACCGACCAGTTTTTATGCAGCGCCACGACCGCCGGCATGATCTTGTCGAGGCCAAAGCCGGTAAGCGCCGACACAGGAATTAGCGGCGCACCGCGCACCTGCGGCAGCATGCGCTCGAACTCTTCGCGCAGCTCGGCGAGCTTCGCCTGCTTCTCCTTGACCAGGTCCCACTTGGTTACAAGCACGATCAGGCCACGCCCTTCGCTTTCCACGCGGTCAGCTATGGTCAGGTCCTGCTTCTCGAGCGGATGTTCGGCATCCACCAGCAAGAGAACAATTTCGGCAAACTTAATGGCGCGCAGCGTGTCGGCCGCGCTCATACGCTCCAGCCGGTCATCGACCTTGCCACGCTTCCTGAGGCCGGCCGTATCGTGCAGGCGCACGCGCTGGCCGTCCCAGATCCAGTCAACCGCGATCGCATCGCGGGTCAGGCCCGCCTCCGGCCCTGTAATCAGCCGCTCCTGGCCAATCAGCGTGTTGATGAGGGTGGACTTGCCGACATTCGGCCGCCCTGCCACAGCGATCCGCAGCGGAGCGCCTTCCTCGTCACCGGCATCGGGGGTAGGCGCGTCCGTAATGCCTGCCTCGCCAAGTGCCGCGCGAATGGCCTGGTAGAGATCGCCCATCCCCTCGCCATGCGCCGCAGAGACGGGAATCGGCTCGCCAAGGCCCAGATTCCAAGCCTCCAGAATACCGTCATCGCCCTGTTTTCCCTCGGCCTTGTTGACCAGAAGGATGACCGGCTTGGACGCACGCCGCAAAATCTCGCCAAAGCGCTGGTCCAGCGCCGTGACACCTTCACGGCCATCGATCAGGAACAGGCAGACATCGGCTTCAGCCAGCGCAATTTCGGTTTGCTGGCGCATGCGCACTTCGATGCCGGTTTCCTTGTCCTCATAGCCCGCCGTATCGACAAGCCTCAGATCAAGATCACCCAGCCTTCCGCGCGCCTCACGGCGGTCACGCGTGACGCCCGGCCGGTCATCGACCATGGCAAGGGGCTTGCCCGCCAGACGGTTGAACAGGGTCGACTTGCCGACATTGGGCCTGCCGACTATTGCGATGCTCGCAATGCGCTCAACGGACATGGCCGGTTCCTGTGTACCCTGTCTCAGCGCAGGGCAATGAGCCGGCCGTTATCGGTCACGATATAAACGGTCTCATTGGCAATGACCGGCGCGATGAATACCGGGTCGCCAAGATTGCGCCGCTCCTGAACCGAGCCATCAGCTGGATTTATGATAACAAGCTCGCCGCGTGATGAGGCCACCAGCAGGCGGTTGCCCGCCAGTACCGGACCCGCCCAGGCAATGCGGTCGCGGCGGCGGCGCTCATTGCGGAAGGCTTCCAGCTGCGTGATCCAGGCGACATTGCCCGTCTGGCGCTCGAAGGCCGCCAGCTGGGCATCGCTGGTCATCACAAACAGATAATTGCCGGCAAGCCAGGGCGCATGAAGAGCGCTCGCAGGCTGGGTCCAGTTACGCTCGCCTGTGCGCATGTCGAACGAGGCCATGATGCCCGAGTGGCTGAGCGCATAAACTTCCGTCCCGCCGATAACCGGCGAGCCGGCAATGTCATTGATCGAGGACATGGGCGTAAGGCCGCCAGCGCGCGTGAGCGAGTCGCTCCACAGGACGGTTCCGTTCTGGGCCCGCAGGGCGATCAGCTCGCCGGAGCTGAACGGCGCGACCACGACATCGCCCAGCACGGCAACACTGGGCGCAGTGAGCAGACGCGCGGAATCGGCAATCGCCCTGTGCGTCCACTGTATGTTGCCTGACGTGGCATCAAACGCGATCAGCTCATTTTCGTGGGTGATGGAATAAACGCGTCCATCGGCGACTGTCGGTGCGGCAATCAGTGGCGTCAGCACTGTTTCACGCCAGACTTCCTCGCCCGTCGAGGCGTTGAGGGCAACCAGGAAGCGGCGTCCTGTATGCACGTAGACACGTCCGCCATCGACGGCGATACCGGCCCCGAACGCATAGCGGTCCGGACCGCCGCCCTCGCGTCCAATGAAGGGAATGGGCAGCGCAATGCCGCCACCTTCCGCATCGTCCCGGGCGGTCAGGCGGACCTGCCACTGACGCGCGCCTGTGTCGGCATTGGTGGCGGTTACGCGGCCGTCGCCGTCAACGGTATAGACCGTCCCGTCGAGCACGACGGGGCGGGCATTGATACGCCGGTCGCGGTTTGAGCCTGCACCGATATCAACCCGCCAGATGCGCTCGAGGCTGCCGCGCGCCTGGGTGTGCTGCATGGAATGGGTCGGGAAACCGTCCGGCTGGGGCCAGCGGTCATTCACATAGGCCGGCGGCAGGCTGACCCGCGCATCACCGCTGACTTCAAGGCTTTCGCCAACGCCCAGAACCGGTACGCGCTGGTCACGCGGCGGCGCATTGGGATCCTCTCCTGTCAGCCCGCTGAACGGGTTCAGGCGGGACAGCTGATCCGCCGCAGAACAACCGGCCAGCGCAAAGCTGCCCGCCAGAACCGCCAGCATGGCGATGCGAAGGGTAGAAGTCATTCGACAGTATCCTCTTCCTGTGCGGCGGCGTCTGCCGAATCCGGCGCAGCAGCAGTATCTGCAGCTTCCGCCGTTTCATCAGCGGCGTCTTCAGCCGGCACTTCCTCGGGCGCTTCACGGGCAATCACGGCCAGAGCGTCACGGGCCCGTGTACGCATGGCTTCCGAGGCATCTATGGACAGTTGCACAAATTCATAATGACGGCGCGCCTCGGCCCAGCGCTCGTCGCGCAGGGCCGCCGCACCTATCAGCTCACGCGACAGCAGGGCAAAGCCGCCACCGCCCGAGACCAGCGGGTCAAGCCGCAGAGCCAGATCGTCACTGGACAGAGAGTCAAAGCCCGCCACGGCAGACTGGTAGCGCGCCAGATCGCGAATGAGTGCCACCGGCGAACGCTGGCCAGCCTCTTCATACAGACGTGCTGCTTCCTCATTATTGCCCGCTTCGCTGGCCAGCGCCGCCTGGTGCAGCAGCGAGAGAGTTGCGTAGCCACGCGGACCTTCGCTGACAAGCAAGGCATAAGCATCAGCCGCCTCGGCCGTCTGGCCAGCCTCATGGAGGGCCCGGGCCTCGGCAAACTGCGCGGACGCTTGTGCGCTCTGGCTGTCCTGCCAGGCGCGCCAGCCCTGATAGCCTGCGACGCCAGCAATTACGGCCACAGCTGCGCCGAGCACCCACGGGCCCCAGCTGCGCAGCATCTGCATATAGCGCTCTTTGCGCAGTTCTTCTTCAACTTCGTCGAAAACGTCGACCAAGGCCCGCCTCGCAATTCATGCCAGTTCAATATCCGGCGGACCCTAGCGGCCCTGCCGGGCCGCCGCAATACGCGCGAGCCGCGTTACGGGCGTGTAATGCGGTAGACCTGATCGGGTCCGGGAAAGCGGCGGGCCCGCACGTCTTCGGCGTAAGCCTTGACGGCATCCTCGGTCAGCCCTTTCAGATCGGCGTAGCGCTTCACAAAGCGCGGTGTCCAGTCGAACAGGCCGAGCATGTCGGGGGTCACGAGAATCTGCCCGTCACAGCTGGCCGAGGCGCCGATACCAATCGTGGGGGCGGCCACGGCCTGGGTGAGTTCTGCGGCGAGATCCTCCGCCACGCCTTCCACGACTATCGCAAACGCGCCTGCCGCATCGGCGGCCCGGGCCTCGTTCAGAACGCGCGCCCGTTCGTCATCATTGCGGCCCTTGGCCTTGAAGCCGCCCTCGGCGAGCGCTGCCTGCGGGCGCAGACCCACATGGGCCATGACCGGCACACCGCGATCCACCAGATAACGGATTGTATCGGCGATATAGACGCCGCTCTCCAGCTTCACGGCTTGCGCACCTGTCTCCTGCAGTATCCTGGCGGCATTGGCGAAGGCCTGCTCAGGTGAAACTTCGTAACTGCCAAATGGCATGTCCACGACAACCATGGCGCGGCGGGCCCCGCGCATCACGGCCTGACCGTGCAGGATCATCATGTCCAGCGTGACGGGAATTGTGTTGGGAAGCCCGTGCACGACCATCCCTACCGAATCGCCAACAAGCAGCACATCGCAGTGCGGGTCCAGAAGACGAGCAGCCGGGGCATCGTAAGCCGTCAGGCACACCAGCGGTTCGCCGCCCTTGCGGGCCCGGATGTCCGGAACGCCAATGCGTTTTGCCGGGGCAGGGTTCTGTGCGGACATCGTCTCACTCCGTAGGTGGCATCTCCCCTCACGCTAGCCCAAGTTCGCAATTGCACAAATTGCCCGTCTCACCAGGTCAGGTTTCCTCGCCGGAAAAGCACCAGTGTCACCGCTGCAAGTCCCACGGCCACAATGCCCATGGCCAGTGCCTGGGCCCCCATCGTATCGATTGCCGCAACACCCAGGCCGCCAGCGATCATATCCATGGCCAGCACCAGCTCAGGAAGCTGAAAGCCCGCTATCAGAACCCCCAGCAAGCCCGCCAGCGCCAGAATGGCCGGCCGCAGCCAGGGCGCGCGCGGCAAGGCGGTGAGCACGCCTGCAGTGAACGCAGGGTCAGGCCCCGGTGACGCAGCTGCAAACAGGCTGCGCAAATCCTCGTCGAAGCGCTCATCTGGCCGCGTCATGCTGCACTCTCCTGTCTATCAAACCAGTCCTTCAACCGGGCGCGGCCGCGGGTGACGTGGGATTTCACTGTTCCAAGCGGCAGGCCCGTAATGCTGGCTGCATCCGAATGACTGAGCCCGGCCGCATAACACAGCACGACGCAGTGGCGTTCGTCATCGCCCAGCATGGCCAGAGCGCGGTCAAGGTCTACCCGGCTGCCGGGCTGGCCGGGAGAGGATGCAAGCTCTGCCGGCTCGCGCGCGGCGGCATCCAGCAAGCGCTGGCGCGACTTTTCCCGGCGCAATCCCATCAGAAACCGGCTGTAGGCGATCTGGCACAGCCAAGGCCTGAAACTGCCCTGGCCGCGATAGGTCTCGATGCGCCTCCACGCCTGTACGAATGTTTCCTGCGCGAGATCATCAGCCTCCGGCGCGCCGCCTGTCAGGCGTGCCAGCAATCCCCGCACCACGCCCTGATGGCGAGAGACCAGCATGGCGAAGGCGCGCCGGTCTCCGCCTGCTGTCACGCGCGCCACCAGCGCTTCGTCGGTATCAGTCATGGCGCGCTGCCCGTATTGTTGCGCTCCTCAATCGGCCGACCTGCCGGGATGTCTTTTCTGGAAAAGCCCGAAAGCGGCCAGGACCAATCCGATGAAGCCCGGTATCGCCGCGATACCGGCAAAGATGAAGGTAAGCGAGGGATCATCATTTTCCGCCGGGATGGTATGGCCGAACATGGCGCCCATCACCACCAGTCCCACAGCCACCGCGACAAGGATCAGGCCTGACTTCAGGTCATTATCCTGACCCTGCTTTTTTGGTGCGCCCAGCGCCTTGATGGCATCCGCATCGAGTGTCTTGCCCTGACGCAGGGCCTCGCGGACGGTTTCATGCAGATTGAACCGGTTGATGACCGCAGCGCCCACCGCGATGAGTACAATCATCACGCCTGCCAGAAAGAAGGCGATCGGTATGAGAATATCTTCGTCCATGTCAGTCTCCCATTGGCACCCGCCTGCCGGGCACCCGATGAAGACTAGATGCCTGGCGCGTAGGGATCGGATGCAAATTCAACCACTGCGACGCCAAATAACTGCATGTGGAACCAGGCCAGCAGTCCGGCAGCTACAAGACCGATGATTATGGCCACGGCATCGGCGGACCATTTTCCCTCGGTTGCAAAACTGCCGCCGCGCGCATAGGCGCCGATAACGGTGAGCAAAGCCCAAACGGCAAAACTGCCGAAGAGGATGACGCTCGCGATCTCGCCATTGGCCAGAAGGTGTGCGACTGCCCAGACCAGAACGCCAAGCGTCATCGGGTGACGCACGCCCGAACGGATATGCCCCGGAACATAGGCGGATACGATCAGGATGATGCTGACGGGCACCAGCACGAGCGCCAGCGTGCGCGTCCATTCAGGCGGCGCCCAGACGGCCATGGACGGGTGAGCCAGGATGTGGCCATACACGATGAGCGCAAGGCCGATGGCACTGACAAGCGAGTAGACAATCGAGTATGCGCCCTGCCCCATCGCCGCGATCATGGGCCCGCGCAATCCGACAAGGCGGACAGAGTGAATTCCCAGAAACAGTACGAGCCCGACAATCAGGAATTCCATCAACCCGCTCCCAGTGACGTGAATCGTCCCTGTGCAACCCTAAGGCAAACGGCCGGCAACTGGCACCGGATTATCGCGCGCCCGGCAAAGGTACCGGCCGGGATGAGGCTTTCAGGTAACGGCGCACCTCGCGGATGGCGGCTCGCGCCGACACATAGCTGAGCAGGGCAGTCGCCAAGGCTGCGGACATCGACGCCAGTGACAGCCAGGCGCCGGCCAGCTCCTGCGCCCGCGAGGTCATGCCTGCAAGCCCGAAATAGACCGCACCGGTCGCCGGATTGACCCATATCCCGAAGGCGGGCACCAGGATGTCGATTATGGCGACGGCAACAAAGGCAACGGCCAGCAGGCCCATGACCACACTGCCAAGAAAACTGCCCGCTGCCGTCCAGACATTGCGCTCTTCCGTGCCGGCGGCTGCCTGGTCCTCGAGGAACTGGCAGGCGTAGGTTTCGGGTGTGCCGAACGCGGCAAGTGTGGCTTCGAGACGGCCCGCCTGTGCGCTTGCCTCCAGATGTGTGTAGGCCTCCTGGACGATGTCGCTTCGATCATCCTCCGGGAGCGCCTTCAACGCTGTACGCAAGGCATCCGCGTAGGCGGTTATGTCGTGCTGTTGCTTGCCCATTATGCCCTCACGATCAGATTGAGCTGCGTCTCGAACTCGCTCCAGAACGCAGCCATGCCTTCAACGGCCCGCCGGCCTGCCGGCGTCAGCGAATAATATTTGCGCGGAGGCGCGTTGTCATTGACTTCCCACCGGGCCTGCAGGCGTCCATCCGACTGCAGGCGGCGCAACAGGGGATAAACCGTCCCCTCGGAAAGGCCCACGCTGTCTGCTCCGGTCAGGCGCGCGACCAGTTCCACGCCATAAAGTTCTCCCTCGCGCAAGGCCGACAGGACCGCAAATTCGGCTGCGCCCTTACGCATCTGGGATTTCCAGGAATCGAGATTCATTGACCGCCCGCACGCCATACGCCCTTCCCGCACCTATCTAGCGGGCGCCCGGCCTGTGTGGCAATCGCACCGGGCCTGAAGGGGCAGTATGGAAACGGGCTGCGCCATAATTTTTTACTTGATGTTTATAATTTTTAACATCATGTTCGCTCCGAATTACAGATTTTCTGGCGGAGGCCGCGATGAGCGAACGTGAACAGTTTTCCTGGGTGTGGTTGGGTGCCCTGACCGTTTTTTATGGTGGCTATTTCGTCGCCATTTCCGTGCTGGAGGCGTCCGGCGAAGTCGGTCTCTTCACGCGCCTTGGGCTGCTTACAGCAGCCGCAGCCGCGTCTGGCCTGGTCATCGGCTTCAGCATGCTGGTGGCCCGCAGCCGCCGCGAACCGGGCGAACTGGTTACGCCCGACGAGCGCGACCGCGCGATACAGCGCAGGGCGCGCTCGATTGCTTACGGGGTATTGCTGGTGGGGATGATTTTCGTCGGGTGTGTGATGCCGTTTGAGGCAACGCCGTGGGAAATCGTACAATCAACCATCTTTGTGATCGTGATTGCAGAGATCGTCAGCTGCGTCGTGGTAATTACCAGCTACCGGAGGGGCTGGCGTGTCTGAATCCAGGCTCACCAACCAGGTGAAGGTGCTGCGTTTTCTGACGGGAGAGATGACCCAGTCCGAGCTCGGCCGGAAAGTGGGCGTCACCCGTCAGACGATCGCAGCCATCGAGGCCGGAAAGTATTCGCCCACGCTGGAAACCGCCTACCGGATTGCCGATGTGTTTGGCAAATCCATTGAGGAGGTATTTCCGTGGGAGCGGTAGTGCCGGCTTACTCTGGCCGTCCGAACTCCGCGAGCGCGGCATGGATGGCGCTGACCACGACCGAACCTTCGCCAACCGCGCTCGCCACGCGCTTTACCGAAGCTGAGCGCACATCGCCCACCGCATAGACCCGCTCAAGGCTGGTCTCATAGGCAGACGGCATACGGTCGAGCGCCCAGCCGCCGCGCACCAGCTCGCGCGGCTCGATCTGCGGGCCTGTCTTCACGAAGCCCTTCGCATCGCGGGCCAGGCCAGCGGGAAGCCAGTCCGTAAAGGGCGCAGCGCCAATGAACAGGAAGACGAAACCCGCCTCTATCTGCGCCTTGCCGGCCGGCGTCGTCACCTCGAGCGCGTGCAGGCGCCCTTGTGCGCCATCAGCGGTACCGGCAAGACCCGATATCTCGGTGGCCGGATGCAGGGTGATATTGGGCTGCTCCTCCAGCCGCCGGACCAGATATTCGCTCATGGTTTCACGAATATCAGCGCGCCTGTACAGCACATGGACGTGGCGCGCCGTGCGCGCGAGAAACACCGCGCCCTGCCCGGCCGAATTGCCCGCGCCCACGATCGCCACATCAGCACCGGCGCAGAGCTGTGCCTCCAGTGGCGAGGCGCCGTAATAGAGCCCTCGGCCCTCATAGGCTTCCGCCTCGCCGACCGGCAGGCGCTGGTATTGTGCGCCAGAGGCGATGACGACCGCACGCGCCTCCAGCTTGCGGCCATCGGCCGTGCTCACGCAGTAGCAGCCGCTCTCCAGCCGCTCCAGCGCGCAGGCCTTTACCGGCGCGGCGAGGCGCACGCCGAATTTCTGCGCCTGAATGGCAGCGCGGTCCGCGAGCTCGCGGCCCGAAACGCCCATGGGAAAGCCCAGATAATTCTCGATCTTGGAACTGGTTCCCGCCTGGCCGCCCGGCGCCTCGGCGTCCAGCGTCACCACGGTCAGCCCCTCGGAGGCCGCATAGACTGCCGCCGCCAGACCCGCTGGTCCGGCGCCCACCACGATCACATCCGCCGCGGCGCCATCGGGCAGAAGATCCGAGCCGAAATACTCCGCCAGCGCACTCACCGTCGGCTGGACCATCACGCGCGAGGCGCTGAGCACCACGGCGGGCAGGTCATCGCGGGTCAGGCCTTTGGCCTCCATGATCGGCGCTGCAAGCGAGTTGGTGTCCGGGTCCAACCATGCGTGAGGCAGGCCGTGGCGGGTCAGGAAGTCGCGCAGGGCAAACACGCTGCGGTCCAGCGCGGAGCCGATCACGATCACCGAATAGCCCTCGCGCGCGAGGGCGAAGGCCCGCCGGGCTGAGAGCGTGCGCACGAAGACATCCGACAGGGCGGAGTTCTCGACGAGCAGGCGCTGAAAGGCGGCAAACGGGATGTGCAGCACCTCGCCCGCCTTGCCCATGATCGTGCGCGCGAGTGCCGCCTGCCCTGTCAGCACACCAATGTCGCCGGCAAACTGGCCGCGCTCCATCCAGCCGAGCCGCACCGGCCCGTCCATGTCGTCGATGAAGATATGCGTCTCGCCCGACAGGGTGACGAGGCAGTCGCCGCCCCGCTCGCCCTGGACGGTCAACACTTCGCCCTCCTCATGCCAGCGTGCTTCGCCGTAAGGCATGAGAGCGGCCAGCTCCGCATCCGAGAAGGTGTAGTTCACATCGGCAGGCGGCTTGTTGGCGGCGAGAGTGTTCACGCGGGGGCGCCTCCGGGCATTTTTTACAGCACAGGAGCCTAGCGCCGCACCCCGTCCCCGCAAGCCTCAGATTTGTGACGGCCGCAGGCTAAGCGCCCCCTTGTTTATCCGCCTGCCCCAGCAGGCGCTCGCATACACCTCCATCGACCGTGTCGACCTGGACGGTGCCCAGCACGCTGGCGAGCGGGCTCAGCAGAACGCCCAGCGCCACGCTGGCGGCGCCGCGTACATAGGTTTCATCGTCAGGTGCAATCTGCGGATTGCGGAAGGTGCCGCTGATATTGACCGGTCCGCCGAGCGATCCGACATTCGGATTCGTGTCGCGCGCCTGTATCTGCAGATCGAAACGTTCACGGCGAAAGTCGAACGCGCCCTCGCCGTGAATCTGGCTGTCCGGTGTGGCGACCAGAAAGGTCCCGGCCTGTCCGGTGCCGCCTTCCACCTCGATATCGACGGCTCCGCAGGAGGTTGCCACCGCCTCGTCACTGGCAAAGACGTAGTTGAGCAGGTCGAGCCCTATCAGCTCCAGCGTGCGCCGCGAAATACTGCCCTCGTCGAGCACAACCGTAATGCGGCCGTCTGAACTGGCCATGGCGCGCCTGATGCTGTCTCCGGTCCCGGTGAGGCTGACCTCGCCAGAGATCGCGCCCGCAACCCGGTCATTGGGGATGAAATCCTCCAGCCGCAGACCGGAGAAGCGCCCGTCAGCAGATGTGAGCGTCTCTCCGCCGCTGGCATCCACCTCCACGCGCGCATCGAGCCGTCCGCCTCGGAAGCCGAATTCCAGCGGGTCGAAGAGCAACACCCGGTTATCGAGGCTGATAACCGTGGAGACCCCGGTCAGAGCCTGCCCGGCGCCGGTTACCTCCCGCCCCTCAAAAACCAGGCGGCCGTCCACACCGGAGATCCGCTCCACATCCAGCGGCGCTGCCGGGAAGATGCGTCCCTCGGCACGCAGGGCACGCGCCTGCGCACGCTCCAGCCCGCTTTCGCTCATGTCGTCAGGATCAATGGCCGGAGCGCCGATCAGCATGCCGATATCGGAGAAATCCAGCGTGGTGGAGGACAGCTCGGCTTCGACATAGGGCCGGTCGCGTCCAGTATCGTAGTCGAGCCGGCCGGAGAGGTCGCTATCGCCTACCACGCCCTCGATATTGCGCGCCTGCCAGACATCGCCTGCCCGCGCCAGATCCAGCGTCAGTTCATAGGGAGGCGTGTCGGGAACAGGAATGCCCGTGAACTCGTAAATTCCGCGCAGGTTTTCGCCGCGCAGCATGAGTGAACCTGCAATCTCACGAAAGCTGCCTCCCGGTCCCAGCCGCCCGTCAAACGCGAAGCGTGTCTCGCCGCCTTCGATATCGAGCCGGAACGCAAAGCTCTGATCGGGATCGCGCAGGCGCATCACCCCGTCACCCTCGCCGGTGAAGCTCAACGGACGACCACGCATCTCACCCTCGCCGGAGATGGAGGTGCGGTCCGCGCCTGCCTCATCCTCCGCCGCGACCGTATCGAGATGGGCGGTGAAGGACACATCGCGCGCCGCATTGCGGTAGATCACCTGACTGTCGACCAGATGCAGCCCGCCGACGATGGGGATGCGGCCCTGTCCGTCTCCCCGGCCAAGACCCCAGTTATTGCGGCCTTCCTCATCCACGCTGAGGCGCAGCTCAAGGCCCCGGATCCAGGCTTCGCGCAAGTTCACACGTCCGCGAAGAAGGTCGAGTACGGCAATGTCCGCTACCGCGCGGTCCAGCACGACGAAATGCGCGTCTCCGGTCCAGTCCACGTCGGCTATAGTGACACTGTCGACCCGTACACGGGGCACGAAATTCCACCGCCATCGCACGGAAAGCGGTTCGCTGATCGTCACCTGACGGTCAAGCGCGCGGGAGACGCGGTTCTCCACCGGGCCGCGCAGCCAGTCCCACCCCGCCAGCTGGATCACAAGAACCAGGGCGAGGCACGCCGTGAAGAGTATGGCCACAAGGCCAACAAGGATGCGCACGAACATGACGGAACCGAACAGCGGACACGTATCAACTAAGCGCGCAAGCCCGCTCGCGGTTCCCTGCAGCGTCAGCCAGCGATCTGCGCTCAGTAGTGCGGCGGCTTTTCAACCGCGGCGGCAGGCAGACCGGCTTCCAGCTCGGCAATCCGGCTGTCAGAGCGATGCAGGCTGGCTTTCAGCCGCTCGATATCCTTCTGCTGCAGCGCCAGTGCCTCGGACAGATCGTCAATGGCCTGTTGCTGCTGGGCGATATGGATTTCGAGCGTGTCGAGACGGGTATCGGTCATGGAGCTGCTCGCATTCGATTATGAGTACCAGGCTGACCGCTGCAGACAGATCAGCGCCCGTCCCAGACGGTACGGCCTGCATTGCGCAAGGTGCCACCGCTGCCATCAAACCCGACAGAGCGCAAGGTCAGCGCCATCGCATCGCTGCGCGGCTGCGCGGCTATATTCCAGTTCACAGCGCCGGACCCGAAGCGGGCATGACCCTCGATGGCCACGTCATCTGTCTCGCCGGCAAACCGGATGGCGGGGAGGCTGCCGGCGCATTCCAGCGTGCCGTCGAGAACCGGCAAACTGCCCGTGCTGCGGCTATCGATAGCCAGCAACCCGCCAAACCTGGCCTCGCCCGATGCGGCTTCACAGCCGTGCGGCCCGAAGCGGATATCGATGCCGGAGAAAATCACCGGTTCGGTCAGCACGGCCCGGCCTGGCCCCGACAGCGTAACCAGCCGAGCTGGAACAATGCGGCCTGAAACTCCCAGCAGCTCCACACGATTATCGCGTACCACCAGACGGCCCTCAGCGCGTCCGCGCGGGTCAGACACACTCATCTGAAAGGCAGGCCCGCCGCGCAGCAGCGACAAGAGCTCCAGGCCGCCTTCCAGACGTGTGAGGCGCACCGGACCAAGCTGCACATCGTGCCAGTATCCGTTCCAGACGGTGCCGGAAACATGACCGGCCTGAACGCCGCGCGGGACAAGAATGAGCGCATGGAGGGCGCTGGCGGGCATCAGGGCGATAGCGGCAACGGCAAACGCCAGAACACCGGCGAAGACGTACAGAAAGAGGCGCCTCATGCCCCGCTCCGCCCCAGCAGCAGCAGCTGGGCGCGCACTTCGCTGCCGCGCCCGGCCTGTTCGATACCTGCGCGCAACACGGTCACGCCATGCTCCTGCGACAATGTTTCCAGCCAGACCATCAGGCGCGCCGCATCTACCCCGTCAATCCACACATTCAGCCGTCCGGCATCATCGGGGAGCACACGGGAGAGGACGATCCCGGCGCGGCTGGCAGAACCGGCCACCACGCTGCGCACCGGTTCGCGTTCATCAGAGACGCCGGCTTCGGCCGAATTCAGGGCGGAGAGGCGCGCCACACCGTCAGCAATTATCCGGTAGTCGCCCGCGGCGCCCACATAGGCGAGGCGTGCGCGCTCCCGCCAGTCCAGCGCAGGCTGAACCAGCCCGAGCCAGACGGCGCACACCAGCGCCAGCAGCGCGCCCACCAGCAGCAGGGCCTGCTCTCGCACGGTGAAGCGCTGCCAGCGCGACAGTATCGCATCCTTCATGGCCGCCATCTCACTATAAACTCGCCACTGACACCGTCGGCGCCCTGGCGCGCGCCGGCATCGGCAATCTCCAGCCCCTCTGCCTCGCCCGCGTCCCGCAGCGCCTCGAAATCGGAAAAGCCGCCATAGCGCGCCGAGACAGACAGGGCTTGCTGACCTGCCTCGAAACGCACCGCGACGATCTCGATCCCGGACAGGCCCTGTGTCACGCCGGCCAGTGCGCCCGCCAGCTGAAGGAAGCTGTCACCTCCGGCGTCCTGGGCCTCCAGTTCACGCAGGCGCTGGGCCAGCTGGGCGCGCGGATTGACGATGCGGCGGCTATCAGGGAAAGCCTCGGCGAATGCCAAGCGGCTTGCCTCCTCATAGCGCCGGGCTTCACCGGCAAGCCACGCCGCCTCAGCGCCAATGCCCGCCAGAGCGAGAGCGGCAGCTACGCCAGCAAGCCCGGCCGCACGCCGCCAAGGTTTCAACAGCGCAGACCAGTCCAGCGACGCGGCAAGACGCGCGCCGAAGAGGGCGGGCATCAGCTGTAATCGCGCGATATCGAGGCTTGCCGCTGCCTGCACCGGATCGAGCGGCCCTGTACGATGGAGCGGGGTTTGCGTCAGCTGAGGCCAATCCGTGCCCTGCCCGCCCGCCAGCGTGATGCGCGAAGGCTGATGGCTGGCGATCAATGCCGGGATCATCATGTCTGCCAGCGCCTCGGGGATGCTGCCCGCGGTGTCCTCCGTGCCCGCACGATAGCGCCAGAGCAGGCTGGCTCCGTGCACCGCGAGCGCAAGTTCGCCCTCAGCCGGGTCAAGCAGCAGGGCTTCGCTGATCGCAAAGACCGGGCGGACAGCCAGCGCCTCCAGAGCGCTCTGCCAACGCTGCGCAAGATTGGCATCGAGCGCGGCACCCCAGCGCACGCCGCCCTGATCGGCGGTGCCGCAAGCGATGCGTTGTGTGTCCAGCGGGGTGGCAAGATATTCTTCCAGCGCGAAGGGCGCGGCCTGCCGGGCGGCATTGTCGCTACGGGCCGGCATCACAAGGCGGCGCATATGGACGTGGCCCGCCGGAATGATGACGACTGTGGTCGAGACGGCAATGCCAGCCGGCAATGTGAAAGTTTCCAGACCCTCGCCGGAATCGAGCACATCGCCAAAGGCGCTGCATAGCGACCAGCTGATCGCATCGTCTGCCTCGGCAGGCAGGCTTATGATCAGACGTGCGCTCACCACACCGCTCCCTGTACCGGCGTCAGGCGCGTGAATTGTCCGGTTCGGTCCAGGCGGACGGTCTGGTTGCGCGACAGGCGCGCTTCGCCGAGGCGCACGCTCACCTGCAATTCAAACCATTCAGAGCGCAGCGCCACCGCCGCTTCCGGGCGTTCCTCCGCGCTCAGCAGCGCCAGTGCCGGATCTGCCCAGAAGGCCTCGAGGCTTTCAAATCCGGTGGTCGGCCTGCGGAACAGCGCCTGCTGCGCGGCCTGCACGCTGACTGTACCTTCAGTGATCGCGGTTATCAGCACAGCCTCATCACCGCGCAACGTGTTCACATTGACCGGCGGCTGTATACTGACAGGCAGGGCGCAGAGATACGGCGCGATGCGCACATACAAGGCGCGCGTCATCACGGGAAGGAGACGCAGCTCAGCGAGCTCGGTGAAGGGCTGGTTGGCAGCGCGGAACGGTTCGGATCGGGCGAGATAAGTCTCGTCCTCGGCGCCGCCAGGGCGGGGCATGCGGTCAGGATCAATCCAGTCGGCCGCCTGCGCGATCAGGCTTTCCGCATCGCCGGGTGCGACATCCAGCGCCGCCAGAAGCGCGCGCATCCGGGCAGCAGCCAGCCGGTCTGCCTCGCCATCGCCGCCATGCGTGTGAAGCGCATTGATATTCAGGCAGTTATTGCGATCCCGCACGCGCGCGGCCATTTCGCCATTGTCGAGCGGAAAAATGCGGGCCTCCCCGTCCCACGGGCCCGCGGGTGTGAAACGCTGGTCTGCATCCCCGGCAAAGCGGGCGATCAGCACTTCGCCATAGCTCACCGCACCATCGAGATAGGCCGCTGCCTGCAGACGGTCCTCGATGACGCTGGTGCGTTGCAGATGGCTGCGCATCATCTCTACCAGCGAGACACTGACAGCTGCCATGAAGGCGACCACCATCAGGGCCGTGATCAACGCGGCGCCGCGTTCGCTATTCTCGCGCCGTACGTTCATGAGGACACCCCCGCAGACGCGGTCAGCGCGATATGCTCGATCTCGCGGCCTGCCGCGTCGGTATAGGCGAGCCGCAGGGCGTCCGGCATAGGCGCATCGCCGGAGGGTCCGGGGCGTACCGGCGCGTCGAGCCAGTTGCGGCCATAGCGGAAGCGGACGGCAACGTCTTCAAGGCCCTCGGCCAGTATCATCGTCTGCGGCGTGGTGGAGAGTGCCGGATCAGTGACCGTCCATATGTCGCGGAACAGGGTTCCGTCTTCCACACGCCACACCACGCGCACCAGGCTGGAGCGGTCCGCCGCCTCACCCGGATTGGCACGGCCCCGGCGGGTGAAGGCGGCCAGACGGCCCTGGTCTTCATCGAAGGCAAACGCACTGGCTGACGGGCCAGACAGCGCCGCGCCATCATAACCACCATCGGATGTGCGGTGCGGACGCATCACCATGTGCGCCGCATCATCGCGCCAGAGCGCGCGCACCTGCTGCAACTCCGACAGGCGCTCCATCGCGGCTTCCTGCCGCTCGCGCGCATCGATAGTGGTCACGAGCAGCCCGGTAGAGATGGTGCCGACCAGCGCAAAGACCGACAGCGCCACCATGACCTCGACAAGCGTGAAACCGGCTTCGCGTGTCATCGCTCTGCCCGCTCGAACTGCGTGAGCGTGAAGCCCGGGCCGCGGTTGAAACTGCCTGCCGGGCTGATCTCGAGGCTTACCGCGACAAGGCCTGCTTCCGATGTCTGAGCCATCTCGATGCGCCATTCGTAATCGCGCCCGGCAAACGCATACTGGCCCGACGCAGTGCGAGGCGGCCCCGTACGCTCCAGCCGCCAGTCTGCCAGCACGTTTTCCGCCGCCATGGCCGCCAGCGCCCGGTCCTCGGCCAACGTGGCCGCGCGCGCCGACTGGCTAAGGGCCTGGACCAGCGCAAGTCCCGCAATCGCCAGCACGACCAGGGCTGCAAGCATTTCAACAAGCGAAAACCCGGCATCAGCGCGCATCGCTCACCTCCACCGGGGCGAGTGCGGAGACGAGGAGCTGATACTCCCTGCCCTGCCCGCGCAAATACAGGGTGACCGGCGGTTCGGTGCCGGCGGGATCAAACCAGAGATCGGGGACCGGTACGTCCAGCACCCGGCCGTCGGTACCTGTCACTGCGCCCAGCCGGACTTCACCGGCAAAGCGGACAGGACCGAGCGTACGGTCACCATGGCGCACCCGCCACCCCTCGGCATGGAAATCCATGAAGGTGTAGCCGGCGCCATCCGGGTCGATTGAAAAGCCCAGAACGGCACCTGTCGCCAACGCATTGCGGCGTGCGGTTTCGAGGCGCAGGGCCAGCTGTTCCGCCTCGGTATCCACTGCATGACGGGGCGGCGTGATCTGTGTCACCGCCACCACGGAGACAAGCGCGATCACGGCGATGACCACCATCACCTCAACGAGCGAAAACCCGCTCTGATCGCGCTGGCGGCGGGCTTTGCTCATGGGGCCGTCCAGTTGCCGATATCGGCGTTGTTGTCTTCGCCGCCCGGCCGGGCATCTGCGCCCAGTGACCAGACATCAAACCGGCCATGCTCGCCGGGCGACATGTACTGGTATTGCCCGCCCCAGGGGTCTTCGGGGAGGCGGTTGATATAACCGCCCTCGGGAAAGCGCGCGGCAAGGCGCGGATCGGCGGGTGCCGTCACCAGCACCTCAAGACCTTCATCGGTTGTGGGGTAGCGGCCCATATCAAGGCGGAACATTTCGACGGCCTGTTCGATACGGCCGATATCGGCCCGCGCTTTCTCGATGCGGGCGCGGTCCTGGCTCGGCAGCACGTTCAGCACGACCACGGTCGCCAGCAGGCCGATAATCACCACCACAACCATGATCTCCACCAGCGTGAAACCGGCTTCGGTGTCTCTCGGGGATGTCGGCAAGCGCATGTCAGGCCTCCTTCGGTCTCAGTTGAGCGCCAGCGTGTTGAGCTGGAGGATGGGCAGGAGAATGGAGAGCACGATCAGGGCGACGACCGCGCCCATGACGATGATTATGGCGGGCTCCAGCAGGCCGAGCGCGGTGGAGCTGGCTGCTTCCAGCTCGCCTTCCAGCTGGTCGGCGGCGCGCGGCAGCATGGTTTCCAGCGCGGCGGAACGCTCGCCGGCTGCGATCATATGCAGGGTCAGGGCGGGCAGGAAGCGCGCGCTTTCCAGAGAGGAAGAGAGGGTGCGGCCGGTTTCCACCTCTGCGGTCACGGCATCCAGTGCCGCGCCGATATGGGTGTTGGCGGTCGCCTTGCGGGCGGCACGCAGGGCGTCGGGCAGTACTGTTCCCGCCGCCAGGAGCACGCTCAGGGTCCGGGCAAAGCGCGCCGCTTCCAGCTTGCGCAGAAACCCGCCCAGAAGCGGCAGGGAGAGGCTCGTGCGGTCCAGCCGGGCGCGAATGGCCGGCCGGCGAAGGAGCAGCCTGACGACCACTACAGCAAGCACCAGCGCTATCAGCAGGAACAGCCATCCGGCCTGAAGGAACTCCGACAGGGCGATCACGGCACGCGTCAGCAGCGGCAGAGTAATGCTCATCGTGTCGAACTGGGCGGCAAGGCGCGGCACGATGGCGACCATCAGTACGCAGATCACGGCCATTGCCGTGACCGCAAGCGCGCCCGGATAGATCAGCGCCGTCATCACCTTGCGCGATAGCGCTGCAGACTTTTCCAGATGGGTGGCCAGCCGGTCCAGCACCTGCCCCAGCGCGCCGGAGCTCTCACCGGCCGCCACCATCGCCCTGTAGACCGGCGGAAAGCTTGCCGGAAAAGCAGCCATGGCCGCCGACAGGCGCTCGCCCTCAAGCACCCGTTCACGCAAGGCGATAAGGATCCGGCGCGAGGCCGCATGAGCCGTCTGCGCCGACACCACTTGCAGCGCTTCGGCGAGCGGCAGTCCGGCTTCCACCAGTGTTGCGAGCTGGCGCGTCATCAGAAGCCGTGCGGAAGCCGGCATCGACGGCGCGCGCCTTAGCGCTGACAGGCTGAAGCCTGCCTGACCCGAGCGGCGGACCTCATCGGCGCGTTCGACGCTCAGCGGGGCAAGCTGCCTGCGGCGCAGCTCTGTGCGTGCTGCCACGCCCGAAGCCGCCGAGATCACGCCGCGCATCTTGCGGCCGCTTGCGTCCAGCGCGCTGTATTCAAAGGCGGGCATCGCGCTCGCCCTCCTCACGGCATACGCGCAGCACTTCGGCGAGTGTCGTTGCGCCGGTGCGCGCCAGCTCCAGGCCCGTCTCGAACAGGCCTCCGCCGCGCGCGAAGGCATGCCGGGCGAGTTCCGCCTCGCGGGCATTGTCATGGATCAGGCTGCGCAGGCCCTCATCGACCATGATGATCTCATAGACGCCCTGCCGCCCGGCAAAGCCGGTATGGTGGCAGGCCTCGCACCCGCGCGGGGTATAGAGCGTCAGCGGACCGGAAACGCCGGCCAGCGCTTTCTCACGCTCGCTCGCCTCATAGGGCTCATGGCAGTGCGGACAAAGGCGGCGCACCAGACGCTGGGCCAGTACCGCGCTCAGCGTGCTGGCGAGCAGATAGCTCTCAATGCCCATATCGCGCAGGCGGGCAATCGCGGCGGCTGCCGAATTGGTGTGGACGGTGGAAAGAACCAGATGGCCCGTCAGGCTCGCCTGAACCGCAATGCGCGCGGTCTCGCCATCGCGGATCTCGCCGACCATGACGATATCGGGGTCCTGGCGCAGTATGGCGCGCAATCCGGCAGCAAACGTCATCCCGACGCGGGTATTGACCTGCGTCTGGCCGATTCCGTCCACCGCGTACTCCACGGGGTCCTCAATGGTGAGGATATTGCGCGTCTGGTCATTGAGGGCGGTAAGGCCGGCATAGAGCGTGGTCGTCTTGCCGGAGCCGGTAGGGCCGGTAACGAGGATAATGCCGTTGGGCTGCTCCAGCGCCCGGCGATAGCCCGCCGCAACAGCCGCCGGCATGCCCAGGGCGTCAATCGCCATCAGGGCGCTGTTCTTCTCCAGAAGACGCATCACCACACGCTCGCCATGGCGCGAGGGCAGCGTAGACACGCGCACATCCACGCCCCGCCCGGCAAGGGTCAGCGTGACCCGGCCATCCTGCGGCACACGCCGCTCGGCAATATCGAGCCGGGCCATGACTTTCAGGCGGGAGACGAGAGCAGGCGCCAGGTGCGGCGGCAGGCTGACGCGTTCATCCAGTACACCATCGAGACGGAAACGCACCGAGACCCGGTCCTCGAACGGCTCGACATGGATGTCGGATGCCCCGGCCCTGATGGCATCGGCCACGAGCCCGTTGATGAGGCGGATCACCGGCGCCTCGGAATCCGATGCCAGCAGGTCTTCAGCCTGCGGCATGTCCTCGATCAGGCGCGACAGGCTGTCGCCCTGCCCGGCTTCCTCGCGCGAAGCGGCCAGCGCATTGGCGGCATAGATTTCCGACAGGGCCCGGTCGAAGGCCGGATCGGACAGTGCTGTGACCGGCGCCAGCATTCCGGCCGCGCGCACTACTTCGGCAAACGCCAGCGGATCCGCGCTGCCGCGCATCAGGAAACCGGGGGCGTCTCCGGGCTGGAATGCGATGCCATGCTCGCGGGCAAAGGCGTATGTGAGAAGGCCCCGTGACATTGCTGCCGCTACTGACCTCCGCTTTCGGCAGGGGGCGCGTCCATCATCATGTGCACCAGGTCTTCAAGGCTGGACCCGCGCCCGTCAGTGGCGCGGCGCTGTTCGGCCGACGCGGTGGCATAGGCATCCAGCGCCAGGGCCCGCATGTCTGCCGCATTGCGCACGATGACCGGACGGATAAAGACGACGAGATTGGTACGCCGGTCCGAGCGGGCCTCATTGCGGAAGGCACGGCCCAGAACCGGTATCCGCCTAAGGCCCGGCACGCCGCTATCGCTGATCTGCTCATCGCGTTCAATCAGGCCGCCGAGCACGATGATCTCGCCATTATCGGCCAGAACGGTCGTTTCAATGGCGCGGTTATTGGTCACCAGCTCGGCAAAGGTCTGGCTGACGGGTCCGGCCACCGATGACACTTCCTGACGCAGGTGCAGGCGGATCGTGTCGCCATCGGAGATCTGCGGCTGGACGCGCAGCTGCACGCCGACATCCTGGCGCTCGATCGTGCGGAACGGGTTGGAGTTGTTGGCGCCCAGCACCTCGCCGGTCGTGATCGGAATCTGCTGGCCGACAATGATGGAGGCCTCCTCATTGTCGAGCGTAAGGATGGACGGCTTGGACAGGATGTTAGAGCCGGTATCGGCTTCCAGCGCATTGAGGATCGCGCCGAAGATGGCGCCGTTGGAGTTCTGTCCGCCCACCCCGATAAGCGCGCCGCTGGAGCGCAGAAGCGACTGGATCGCGGCTTCACGCAATGTTTCCGACGCCTCATCATCGCCGCGCGCCGTCAGCCCGCCGGTGACAGCCAGAATATCCGGTGATGCGCCATAACGCGTGGCAAGGAAGGGAGTCGCGCTGCCTTCATTGCCCGAGAGCAGCAATTGCAGGCCCAGATCACGTGCAGCCTGATCGGATATCTCGACAATGATGGCTTCCACCAGCACTTGCGGCCGGCGCACATCGAGCTGGCGGATCACCAGTTCCAGCTCGCGAAGCTGGTCGGGGTCGGCATTGACCACAATGGTATTGGTAGGTGCGTGATGGGCAATGGAGGCCCGGCGCGCCGTGCTGCCTTCGCTGTCAGCGGGCGTGAGGCTGACCGAAACCTGCTCCAGTATCGGCAATAGCGCTGCGCCATCAGCATGGCTCAGCGCAATCACCCGGAAGCTCTGGTTGGAGCGGCTGACCGCATCCACCCGGCGTGCCAGCGCGATGATATCGCGCACGGCGCTGGCTTCGCCGCGGATCAACAGCGTGTTGGATGCCGGAACGGGCGCAATATTGAAGGCGTAGCGGCGATTATCCTCACCCTGGAAGGCCGGCTGGCGCAGGCGCTCGATAATGCGGGCCATCTCGTCTGCCGACACGTTTTGCAGCTCGACCATCTCGATGACGGTATTGTCGCGGTCCAGAGCGCGCAGCGCCTGCTCGATAGCGGCTATATTTGATGCATAATCAACAATGACGACGGAGTTGCCGCTTTCCAGTGCCATGATAGTGCCAACCGCGCTTACCATGGAGGCAAGGGTGCGCACCGCCTCGCGCGCGCTGGCCGACTGGAGCCGCACGACCGACGTGCTGAACAGTCCATCATCTGCGCCAAGGGGCGCTCCTGACCGCGCGCCCTCGCGCTCGGCCCGGATCTGGTAGACGCCTGGCGCCGTGGGAACCGCACTGAAGCCATGAACCCGCAATGTCGCCAGAAAGACCTGGAACGCCTCCTCGCGCGTAACCGGGCCTTGCGAGGTAATGGTGACCACGCCGCGTATCTGCGGATCGACCACGAAAGTATAGCCGGTCAGCGCGGCCATATCCTCGATGAAGGCCGTCATGTCGGCATTGCGGAAATTGAGCGTCGTGCGTTCACTCTCCTGCGCGGCGCAAACGCCGGACAAAAGGATCAGGGACGCCAGGATGGCGGCAATACGGACAATCATGGGGCTGACCTTGTTTGCAGGGATAGCCGCTCGCCAGCACGTTCGAGCGACAGGCTGGCAGGCAGGAAGCCGTCTGCCAGGCGGGCGGAAAGCGCGGACACCCGCTCAGGGGTCAGCGTCTCGCCATCGACCGTGGCGATAATGTCGCCGGACTGTAATCCGAGAGCGGCGAGTGCAGGCGGAACGGTTTCGATACGAAGACCCTCACCGCCGGACTGGAGCGGATGGGGGGCAAGCTGGACACCGGCCAGCGCGACCGGTTGCAGAGGTTCGGCTGGCGCCGTGCGCCGGGCGCGGGCGCGCTCCGTAAGATAAAGCACCTCGCGGCTGCCATTACGGCTGATGACGACCCTGTCATCGTGAACCGCCTCCAGCCTTACGCCGTCCTGGAGATCAGTGCCGACGCCGTAACTGCGCTGTCCGCCAGCGCCCGCCTCGATAATGGCGCTGCCGTCTTGTGGCGTGGCGCCGGTCCGCACACCGAACAACGAAAATCCCAGCCGGGTCTCGGGCAGTATCTCTACATTTTGCCTGACAGAGACAGCGCCCGCCCGAAAAAGTCCGGCAGCCGAGCCGGGAGCCACGCCTTCGGCGCGGCCGGCCCCGCGCATTGCTGTGTTGTCTGACGGACTGGGCAAAACGGTAGTGTAGCTGCCATAGACGAGCGTCCAGACCAGCGAAGCGGCGAGCGCTCCGGCCAGCGCCACAAGGGCAAGTTCAAGCGCCAGCACAATGGCTGGCACGGCGCGGCCGGCCAAACCGGGAAGGCTCCTGGACATGGCGCGCTGGTCGGCTTGGCTGGGCCGGGAACTGGTCATTGGCTCACGTTATCCACCCGCTTTTGGTCAAGCCGTGTAACGCAAGTTCGTGACAGTCTTGCAAAGCCATATACTGGTTATGGCAGTATGCTGAGAATCGAAAACGCCCGGAGCCAAGGCTCCGGGCGTTTCCAGTCTCGGGTTAGACGCCCTCTAGAAGCTGGCCGACAGGCTCAGCGAGAAGGTGCGGCCGCGATCATAGGTGTTGAACTCGGTCTCGCCGATCGTCTCGTTGCGCTGGTACTCGCGGTGCTGCTCGTCCAGCAGGTTGCGGCCCGATAAGCCCAGCGAGAATTCCCGGCCCATCGCCTGGAAGCGGCGGCGGTACTGGAAGTCCAGCTGGACACCAGGTTCATCGATAACGTCCGGGAGCACGCCCGACGGCGAGTTGAAGCCGCGCTGGAGAATGCGCTCATCCACCCAGTTCACCAGAAGGGTGAACTGGTCATTGTCCCCTTCCCAGCCGAACTGTGCGTTGATGATATTCTCCGGCGTGCCCTGAAGGTTCGAACCGTCAAGGTTGAAGAAGGACGCATCACGCAAGGTGCCGCTGATCGGGTCAAGCACCTGCGTGCCGGCCGGAGCGATGATCTCCGACCGGGTGTAGGTGTAGTTGACCGCAAAGCGCCAGTCGCGCTCGCGGAACCAGCCAATATCCAGCGGGAACTGGAAGTACTGGCGGTATTCCAGCTCGATACCCTGCAGCTCGGCCTTCGGCGAGTTCAGGAAGGTCGTTTCCGACACGAAAGAGGCGGTCTCGAACTGGACCTCCTCGATCGGGTTGAGGATTTCCTTGTAGAACACGGCTGCCGTGACGAACTGATCGCGGCCCAGATAGTATTCCAGACGCGCGTCGTAATTGGTCAGCTCGGAGTCGACCAGGCCGTCAAACCCGCGGAAACTGCGCTGGCTTTCCGGATCGAAGAAGCCGGAATTGGCAAACTCGCGGAATTGCGGACGCGCAATCGTTTGCGAGTAGCCAAGACGCAGCTGCAGGTCGTTGGCGAAATTCCACGTGACCGTGGCTGCCGGCAGCACATAATCATTGTCCAGCACCGCTCCCCGGCCAAGCTGGCCGAACCGGCTGAAGGTCTGGACGGTCTGTACCGCATCTTCGTACCGTACGCCCACGGTGGCGCGGATGAAGCTGGTGATATCCAGATCCGCCTGGGCAAACACCGAATCCACATCCAGCTCACCCGTATAGTTGGACTGGGTGTTCTGGACCTCGGTCAGCTGGAAGCGCGACGGGCCGATATTGTCCGGCGAGAACAGGAAGTCCGGACGGGCAATCTGCACATCAGCGGGGAGCGAGTTACCGCCCGCCATGCGGAAGAACAACGTAGTATATTCCCGCTCGGTACGTGTCGTGTCACCACCAACCATCAGGACCAGCTCGCGCGAGCCCGGCAGGTTGAAGGTGTAGAGCAGTTCACCGCCCAGGTTGGTCAGGTCATCGGTGAGATCGGTGAACTGGATTTCGTAGCGCGCCGCCGAAGTGAAGGCGATATCGCCATTGGCCTGCTCCAGACGGGTCAGCTCCTGGAGGAACGGAGTCTGACGTGTCGCCTGCGCAACAGAGCCGCGCCAGCGCGCCTCCAGATTGCCGAAGCTGTGATCGCCCGTTAGCTGGAACATGGCCAGTTCGCGTTCAAACCAGCCCGTGCTCTCGCGATAGATCGGACGGCCGCCCTGGGCATTGAAGTCCTCACCGCGGGTCAGCTGCGTGTCCTTGCGCGTGGAGTGCACGTAGAACAGCGTAGCTCCCAGCGCATGATCACCACGTTCGGCCGAGAGAGAGACGAGCGAATTGGCTGTCGCCTCGTAGGAGGTGAGGTTCGAGGTCAGATCCGTGCCGAGAATGTCACCGCGCACACGCTGCCGCTGGGCATTCTCGATACTCCAGCCGGCATCGAAGCCCGCCGCGCCCACCAGGCCCATGTCGAACCCGCCAAGCATGAACGAGTAGCCACCATTGCCCGACACCGAGTAATCGGGGTGCAGGTCCATGGACTGAACGACCAGCAGGTTGGGTATCACCACGCTTTCGCTGACCGCTTCAAGCTCTGCCGGGCTCAGGCTGCCCAGCGTCTGGTTGTTGCGCAGCACTTCCGCCAGCGGGCCTGGAATGTCACGGACCCGGTCGGAGAAACCACGCCAATCGGCGTTGGAGCCGCGATGAGTAAGGCCGTTTTCACCCGTGGTTACGGTGTTATAGCCAATGCTGCCGGAGACGTTGAAGAAGGGTTCAACCGGACGGCGCAGCGTGCGCAGGGTGATGAGGCCACCGCCGAACTCGCCGCCATAATTCGCCGAATAGGTTTTCTGGACGTCGACACCATCGAGCACTTCGGACGGGAAGAGATCGAGCGGAACAATGCGGCGAAGCGGTTCCGGGCTCGGAAGCGGAGAGCCGTTCAGAAGCGCTGCTGCATAACGGTCGCCAAGACCGCGCACATAGGCGAAGCGGCCGCCGACAATGCTCAGACCGCTGAGGCGCGTCAGAGCGACGGCAGCGTTGGAATCGCCGGAACGCTCCAGGTCTTCGGCCGATACAAAGCTGGCTACCTGCGCCGTGCGACGCTGAGGCTCGGGAATAAACTGGCCGCGCACCGAGATGGTCTCGACGGGTTCGGAGGCGGTTGACGCCTCCTCGGCCTGGCGGGCAAGGGCAGACGGGGCCAGAAGGGCCGAGCTCGTCAGCAGTGCCGCGCTGAACAGGTAAAGCGGTTTCATGGGTTCGCAACCTTCACTGTATGGATTGGAGGGCAGGCAGGGACGCGCCGGGCGATGCCCGGCGCGTCGGATGCTCTGGCCTAGCAGGTGCTTCCGGCTTCCAGACCGCAGGTCCAGTCAGCCCACCAGCGATCACTGGAGTCACGTACCGCGCCGATATAGTCGACATCGTCGAAGTACGGATCGAGCGTGGTGACGTCGAATGCCTGACGGGCATTCTCGTTGGCACCATTCACGAAGGTGTTGGTCAGCGTGCTGGCCGTACCCGTGGTGTTATTGGAGCCGCCCGAAACCGCCGCCGAAGCCGCCGCATCGTCCGAACCGGCAACCGTCAGGCCGCCTGCACAGTCGAACAGCACCGAGTCAAAGCTCGGATCGGTGCCGACGCCCTGGTAACCAGCCACGCCGTTACCGGCAGAGCTTTCCCAGCGCATGCACGCCTGGCCATAGCTGACCACGCCATTCACATAGCGGCCAACAGTGCCCGTGTTCAGGCGGAAGGCGTTGGTACGGTTACCAATGAAGGTGAAGTTGGAGAAAGTGGCGTTGGACAGCGGGGTTACACCCGGGGCCGAGCTGGAGGCTTCGACGATATTGTCGCCGCCGCCGGCACGCTGAATGCCCAGCAGGAACTGCACATTGCCGTTCCAGCCATTATCGGTGTCGAAAGAGTCGTCGTCGGCGCCCGTCACGACCAGGTATTTGCCGTTCACCGTGCCGCCGAACCATTCGATGCCATCGTCAGAACCATTGTGGACCTGGATGTACTCGAAGGTGGTGCCACGGCCAACGCCGCCCAGCGTGATGCCGTTCAGCTCGTTACCCGGCGCGATTTCAAAGCCCGCGAACTTCACTTGCACGAAGGTCAGGGAGCCTGAGCTGTCGTCTTCCTCGATACCGCCATACAGGCCGTCCGGATTGGTCACACCCTCGATCAGGTTTTCACAATCGATGGTGCCCGGCGCAGCCGCGTCGCGGCAGCGATTGGTCGGCGCACGGCCCAGGATCACAAGACCACCCCACTCGCCGATCGCGGTTTCGCGATTACCGGTGTTGGTGATGTCGTTTTCCGACGTCATGATAATCGGATTCTGACGCGTGCCGTTGGCGAAGATCTGCGAGCCACGGTTGATGAGCAGGTAATCGGCACCCGAACGGCCGTAGAGTGTTACGCCCGACTCGATGGTGATCGAGGCAGCAACGCCGCCAGCGGCATTGCCATCCGCACCAACATCGCGGCCAATCCGGACATCGCCTTCCAGCTCATAGATGTTGCCGCGGGTCAGACGAATATCGTCTTCAACAACGCCCGTCAGACGGCAGACATTCTGTCCGTTACGCTGAGCGCCGGTATCGGTCGTGCCAATCGGGCAGTCAGGTTCCGGGAAGAGGCCGAAGGTCCAGCCAGCCGCCCAGTTATTGGTCTCGGTTTCAGTTGCACTGAACGCGCCAATATAGTCAGCGTCCTCAAAGAAGCTGTCGAGGGTCGTGACGTCGAACGCATCGACACCCTGCTCGACCGGGCCCGGGAAGAGACGCGAAGCCAGCGAGCTTTCCTGCTGGGTGTTGTTCGGATCAGCTGCCACGGCAGCCGCAGCGGCCGCTGCGTCGGAACCGGCCAGCGTGAGGCCGCCTTCGCAGTCGAACAGCACCGAGTTGAAGCTCGGGTCAACGCCAACGCCCTGATAGCCGGCCGTGCCGTTACCCGCAGAGCCTTCCCAGCGCATGCAGGCCTGCCCGTAGTCAACGACGCCATTGACATACCGGCCGACCGTACCCGTGTTCAGGCGGAAGGCGTTGGTGCGGTTACCCACAAAGGTGAAATTGGCAAACGTGGCGTTCGACAGCGGGGTGACGCCCGGCGCCGAGCTGGAGGCCTCGACGATATTGTCGCCGCCATTCTCGCGCTGGATGACAGCCACGAACTGGTTGAAGCCATTATAGCCATTGTCGGTGTCGAGCGAGTCATCGTCGGCACCGGTTACGACCAGGTAGCGGCCATTCACCGTGCCGCCAAACCACTCGATACCATCGTCGGAACCATTATGGACCTGGATGTATTCGAAGGTGGTGCCGGAGCCGACGCCAGCGAGCGTGATGCCGTTCAGCTCATTACCCGGCGCGATCTCAAAGCCCGCAAACAGAACGCGTACGTAACGCATGATGCCGGAATTGTCCTGCGGGTTGTTGCCGCCGTAGAGAGCGTCGGGGTTGGATACCCCTTCAACGAGGTTTTCGCAGTCCACCGTGCCCGGCGTCGCCGCGTCACGGCAGCGATTGATCGGCGCGCGGCCCAGAACGACGATGCCGCCCCATTCACCGATATTGTCACCGCCAAAGTCCTGCGGGTTCGCCGCACGGCGGATCAGGTCTTCATCCGAGGTCATGGTGATCGGCGAGGCTGCCGTGCCGTTGGCCTCGATCTGCGAGCCGCGGTTGATGACCAGATAGTCCGCGCCGCCCTGACCGAAAATGGTCACACCCGGCTCGATGGTGAGGCGGGCAGACACACCGCCTGCGGCGTTGCCGTCAGCACCGACATCAATACCGACATTCACGCGGCCATCGATGCGGTAGGCGATACCGTCGACGAAGGGGAGGGTCAGATTGTTCAGGATGTCGCCGGAGAGCACGCAGGCAGTCAGGCCGCCCACGTCACCACCGGTAGTGAAGCCGCTCGGGCAGGTGGCACCGCCACCGCCACCGCCACCGCCACCACCGCCACCGCCGCCACCGCCTGGCGGGGTGCCGGGATTGGTCGCGCCGGGCGACGAAATATTGGAGCCCTGACCGCACGATGCGGCAGCCAGGCCGAGCGCAAATATGGCTGCGTATTTCTTCAACGACATGATCGTCCCCTCTGCGGGCGCACGGAGCGCGCGCCGTCTGCAAATGTTTCAGCTCGCAGCGAGATGGGTGTGTAGCCATCTCGACGGGGTATCCTGTTATACAAGATTCATGTCAGGCCGGTGACATGCATTACAAGTTTCTGGAATCGGGAAAATCTGGCGGACATGCTTGTCATCGTGTGCCCACACGCCGTGCCCGGCAGTCAAGAATATCGAATAGGCGAATCAGGTGTTTAGTGAATGGCCAGTCCGCGCGGTGAGCGGAACTCACGCCAGGCGGCGCGTATCATCGCAGATCCACTGGCGCCGGCGAGAAGGCCTGTGATCGCCGCCAGAGGCAGAAACCAGGGCCCGGCCAGATCGGTCAGGAGCGACACCATGTCTGGATTGGCCGCCCCGACAAAAACATTCCCTGTGCTGGCATTTAGCCAGATGCTGACGAGGGTGGGCTCTGCCAGTTCGGCCAGCAACAAGGTCACCGAAATGATGGTGCAGACCCACAACAGGCAGGCGCCGACAAGCATCGTGGCCGGCAATAGAGGCACTATGCGTTCTCCGGCCGGCCGGCCGGCATGTCCGGTTGCAGCCATGTAGCTGCGGGCCAGCGCACGCGGTGGTCCCATGAGGCGCAGAGCCTCGGCTTCGCCCAGCAGCGCGCAGCGTTCGGCCAGATGGCTATGGGTTTCGGCCAGTATGTCATCGCGCTCATGCGCAGAAAGCCTGGTCAGCGCACGCGCGAGTTCACGAAGATAGGTCTCTATCTGGGGCGTTGAGTTCACCGGCCTGTCCCGCAAGTCTATCCAACTGCGAGCGAAACTCTGTCCATGCCTGGCTCATGGCCGACACGGCGAGTTTTCCCTCAGCCGTGAGGCTATAATATTTGCGTGGCGGTCCTGTGACACTCGGCTGCCAGCGGGCATGAATCCGGCCCTCCAGCTGCAATCTTTTCAACAGCGGGTAAATTGTACCGTCAGATATGCCGAGCCCCTGAGCTCCTGACAGAGCATCCAGCAGCTCGATTCCATACATTTCCTTGCGGGCCAACAGGCTCAGAACGGCAAATTCCGCCGCGCCCTTGCGCAGCTGTGCTTTCCAGCCCCCGATATCCAGTTGCTCTGACGTCATCGCGAGATGATTACTGTGTTCGCTGCGCGTTGTCTCGCCTTGATGCGTCTGTGGCCTACAGCCAAAGCCCCGCCCGCAGCACCAGCCAGGCCACGGCTATTCCGGCTGCCAGGAACGGGCCGAAAGGAATTGCCGAATCGGGGCCGATTTCCCGGTCCCCCGCCAGTCTCAGCGCCATGACCCAGACCAGGCCGGCAATACTGGCAACCAGAAGAATGACGGGAAGGAGCGCGGCCCCGCACCAGGCTCCCCCCACCGCGAGAAGCTTTGCATCACCCCGGCCCAGCCCATCGCGGCCGCGCGCCGCCCGATATGCCAGTTCCAGTGCGACTAGGCCGGCATATCCGATAACGGCGCCTGCCAGATGCCAGGGAACGGGGTCACCCAGCCACCAGGCCGCCAACAGGCCGGCCGGGATCAAGGGCAGGGTGAGCCAGTCCGGCAGGCGGAAGCTGCGGATATCGACGATGGACAGCGCCAGAAGGCCCGCCAGCAATACCGCTCCGGCAATAATCGTCTCAACAGGCCACATGTCTCACCGCCCGGATCCTGCCGGGGCGCGACCCGGCGACCGCGGCGAACTACAGGAAAAACCTGTCCCGGGCTATCATCGCAACAGCTTCAAAAAGCGCTGTGTCCGGTGATTGCCCGGCCGAGAATGAGGGCATGCACATCGTGTGCGCCCTCATACGTGTTGACTGTCTCCAGATTCATCACATGACGCATGACATGCATTTCGCCCGTAATTCCGGCACCGCCATGCATGTCGCGCGCCTCGCGGGCAATGGCGAGGGCCTTGCCGCAATTATTGCGCTTCATCATGGAAATGGCCTCGGGCACCCATGCGCCACTATCGAGCTGCCGGCCCAGCGCCAGTGCGCCCTCAAGACCGAGATAGATTTCAGTCTGCATGTCGGCGAGCTTCTTCTGGACGAGCTGGCGCGAGGATAGCGGCCGGCCAAAGAGCATGCGTTCGCCGGTATAGTCCCGCGCTGCCTGGAAGCAGAACTCGGCCGCGCCCATGGCGCCCCAGGCGATGCCGTAGCGCGCCTTGTTCAGGCAGGAGAAAGGCCCGCGCAGCCCCTTCACACCGGGAAGGATATTGGCCTCCGGCACGAACACATCATCCAGCCCGATATCGCCCGTGATGGATGCACGCAAGGAGAGCTTGTCGGTGATCTTGCTGGCGGTAAAGCCGGCAAAATCGCGCTCCACGATGAAGCCGCGGATCGTGTCGTCCAGCTTCGCCCAGACGATGGCGAGATCGGATACGGGGCTGTTGGTGATCCAGTACTTCGAGCCATTCAGCCGGTAACCGCCCTCTACCGCTACGGCCTTCGTCTTCATCGACGCGGGGTCCGACCCGCCATCAGCTTCGGTCAGACCAAAGCAGCCGATCAACTCGCCCGTTGCCATTTTCGGCAGGAATTTCGCTTTCTGCTCATCTGAGCCGAAGGCATAGATCGGATACATGGCCAGCGAGGACTGCACGCTCATCGCCGAGCGATATCCCGAATCCACCGCCTCGATCTCGCGCGCGATCAGACCATAGGCGACATGGCTGGCTTCAGAGCCGCCATAGGCCTCGGGCAGCATGGCGCCGAGAAAGCCCATCTCGCCCATTTCGGTCATGATGGCGGAATCAAAACTGCCCGCCTCGAAGGCTTCCACAACGCGCGGCAACAAGGCCTCGCGGGCATAGCTGCGCGCTGCATCGCGTACCATGCGCTCCTCGCCGGTCAGGCGCTCATCCATGCCAAGCGGATCATCCCAGCGGAACGTGCGCGGTGAGGAAGTGGAGCCATCAGCCATTTCGGGAGACCTTTTTAAGCAGGGTGGGGCTTGCACCTTGGCAGGCGCTGCGATTTAAATGATATAAGACTATATCTTTTAAGCGGGCAAGCATCACGCTGCACGCTGGCAGACCGGCGAGGCCTTACATGGCGCGGGGCATGACCCTGGTTGAAAAAATCATCGCCCGGGCCGCGGACCGAAAGTCGGTCCGGGCCGGTGAGATCGTGACCGTGGGTATTGATCTGGCCTTTGCCCATGACAGCTCTGGCCCCAGACGCTGGGCGCCGATGCTGGAAGAGCTCGGTGTGGGCCTGTGGGACCCGGACCGGGTCGCCATCGTGTCCGATCACTATGTTCCGGCCGTTGACGCTGAAAGCGCCGCCATCCTGAAATTCACCCGCGATTTCGCGGCCGCACACGGTGTGAAGAACTTCTTCGACATGGTGGGCATCTGCCACCTCGTCCTGCCCGAACACGGTTTGATACGCCCCGGCGCGGTCATAGCGGGCGGTGACAGCCACACACCGATGGCGGGCGCGTTCGGGACATATGCGGCGGGCTATGGGGCCACCGACATGGCCGCCATCGTCGCAACCGGGCGAACATGGGTCAGCGTGCCGGAGACCATCCGTGTGGAATGGAGGGGCGCGTTCGCCGACGGCGTCGCCGCCAAGGACGTGATGCTCTTCCTGTGCAAGGAGCTGGGCCTCGATAACGCTTTCAACGCGGTCGAATACGCCGGACCGACCGTGGAGGCGATGGGCATGGCCGAGCGCATGGTCCTGTGCAACATGGCCGCCGAGCTGGGCTGCGAGACTGGAGTCGTCGCGCCCGATGGCGTGACCTTTGACTATCTGCGCGAGATTGGCGCGCCTGTGGAAGATGAGGCGGCGGCGCTTGCTCTCGCCTCCGACGCGGATGCCCGCTACGCGACGCGCCACACATTTGATGCCGGCGCGCTGGAGCCGCAAATCGCCGCGCCGCACAGCCCTGACCGGACCTTGCCCGTTTCCGGCCATCAGGGTGTAAAGATCGACCAAGCCTATATCGGGGCCTGCGTAGGCGCGAAGATCGAGGATCTGCGGATGGCGGCGCGGGTTCTCAAAGGGCGCAGGGTCGCCCCCGGCACCCGTTTGCTGATAGCGCCGGCCTCCGCGCGCACCACCCAAGAAGCCAGCGCAGACGGCACGCTCCACACGCTGACCGAGGCCGGGGCCATCCTGCTGCCGTCCGGGTGCGGCGCGTGTGCGGGCATGGGCGCGGGCCTGCTCGCTGAAGGCGAGACGTGCATCTCGTCGACCAACCGCAATTTCAAGGGCCGCATGGGCGCAAAGTCCGCCAATGTCTATCTGGGCTCGCCCTACTCGGTGGCCGCAGCGGCGGTCGCCGGCCACATCACCGATCCGCGCCCCATGCTGGAAGGGACAGCGCCATGAGCGGCAAGGCCTTCGTATTCGGCGACAATATCGATACCGATGTCATGGCACCGGGCTATCTGATGAAGCTGCCGCCAGAGGAACTGGCCAGCCACTGCCTCAGCGCCATTGATCCTGATTTCGCCCGCACGGTGCAGCCGGGCGATTTCGTGGTGGGCGGGCAAAGCTTTGGCATCGGCTCCTCACGTGAGCAGGCAGCCGTGTCACTGAAACTGCTGGGGGTGAAAGCGGTGATCGCCCGGTCGTTTGCGCGGATTTTCTGGCGTAACGCGATCAATCTGGGGCTCATCTGCATCAGGCTGGACGAGGCGCGCTATATCGCGCCCGGGGACCGGCTGTCGCTCGACCTGCAGGTCGGCACGCTGTTCAACCACACGCAGGACCGGCGTTACAGCTTTGACCCGCTGCCGGGACATCTTACCGGCATGATTGCCGATGGCGGGTTGATACCTCACCTCAAAAAGCGCCTCGCGGCGAAGGGAGACCTTGCATGAGCCTCATCCTGAAAGACAGGCTCGCCAGCGGCCCTGCCCTTCTGGCGCCGGGCGTCTATGACGCCCTCTCTGCCCTCCTGGCCGAGCAGGCGGGGTTCGAGGCGGTATATCTGTCAGGGGCGTCGGTCGCCTATACCCAGCTTGGGCGGCCCGATATCGGCCTTGTCAGCCTGGACCATCTGGCCGACGTGACCCGGCGTATCACCGAGCGGGTCAGCCTGCCCCTGATCGTTGATGCCGATACCGGCTTTGGCAATGCGCTGAACGTGCAACGCACCGTGCGAATGCTGGAGCGGGCGGGCGCCTCAGCCATCCAGGTGGAAGACCAGACCTTCCCCAAGCGCTGCGGCCATCTGCGCGGCAAGGGCGTTATTCCGGCCGCAGAGATGGCCAGCAAGATCCGGGCGGCGACAGATGCGCGCCAGTCGGCCAACACGCTCATCATTGCGCGCACGGACGCCATCGCCGTTGAAGGCTTTGACGCCGCCATGGACCGCGCAGAAGCCTTCCTCGAAGCCGGGGCGGACATGCTCTTCATCGAGGCACCGCGCGATCTGGACCAGATGCGTCAGGCTGCGAAGCGTTTTGCTGCCCGCGCGCCGCTACTGGCCAATATGGTGGAAGGCGGCGACACACCGCTCAGCAATGTCGAGGCGCTGTCAGAGCTGGGCTACCGGCTGGTGATCTCGCCCGGAGCGCTGGTGCGTGCCCTTATCCCGGCGGCAGAAGCCTTCTTCGCCACGCTGAAGGCCGATGGGTCCACGGGTGCCTTTCGCGACCGAATGACCGACCTTGCGGGCGTCAATGCCCGCATAGGACTGGACGACATGCTGGCGACCGGTCAGCGTTACGAAGCTCCGCCAGCAGGAGACAATCAGGCATGATGACCGCCGATCCGAACCTGTACGACTATTGGCCCTACCGGGACCGGCCAAAGATTGTATGGCCCGGCGAGAAGAAGCTCGCCTTCTGGATCGCACCCAATATCGAGTTCTACGAGTTCGACCCGCCGGTGAACCCGAAGCGTCCCGGCTGGCCACGCCCGGCACCGGACGTGGTCGGCTATTCCCAGCGTGACTGGGGCAATAGGGTTGGCCATTGGCGGCTCATGGAGCTGATGGATAAATACGCGCTTCGCGGCTCCGTCTCGCTCAATGTCGCGCTGTGCCAGCATCACCCGGAAATCATCGAGGCGTGCGTGGCGCGTGACTGGGAATTTTTCAGCCACGGCATCTACAATACGCGCTATTCCTACGAGATGGACGAGGCGCAGGAGCGGGCCGTCATCGAGGACTCCATCCGCACCGTGCAGGACGCCACAGGCCAGCGCATACGCGGCTATCTGGCTCCTGCCCTGACCCATACACCGCGCACGATGGACCTGATCGCGGAGTACGATTTCTGGTACACGTGCGACCTCTTCCAGGATGACCAGCCCCAGCCGCTTAAAACGCGCTCGGGCAAGCTTGTCTCCATGCCCTACTCGCTGGAGGTCAATGACGTCATCACCTATGGCGCGCTAGCGATGACGCCCACACGCTACGCCGACGTGCTCAAACGCCATTTCGACCAGCTTCTCGCCGAAGGCGCCCAGAGCGGCACCGTCATGTGCATTCCGCTGCACGCCTATCTCGTCTCCCAGCCGCACCGGATCGGCCCGTTCGAGGAGGCTCTGAAGTATATCGCCGCACACAAGGACGAGGTGTGGTTTGCCACCGCCGCCGAGATCGCCGGGCATTTCCGCGAGAACTACTGGGATCAGAGCCTCGCCGACATCGAGGCCAGGGGCTGCAAACGCGCCGGAACGGGATTTGATGATGCCGCTGCCTGAAAACCACCTGCACTACCCGCACCGCCGCCACGGTATGGATCAGAGCCTGTATGACTGGCGTCCGTCTGGCGAACGCACACCCATCAACTGGCCAGGCGGCAAGGCGCTGGCAGCGATGATCGTGGTGCCGGTCGAGTGGCACCGGCTGAGCCCGCAAGGCAAGCCATTCCGTCATCCCGGCGCGATGGTGACGCCGTGGCCGGATTTGCGCCACTACACGACCCGCGATTATGGCAACCGGGTGGGCGTTTTCCGGCTTCTCGACGCGCTTGCAGCAGCAGGCGTGAAAGCGACCTTCCCGGTCAACGCCACCCTTCTGGAGCGCGCGCAGCCGCTGATCGAGGCCATAACGGACGCGGACCACGAAATCGCCGCTTACGGCCTGGAAGCGGACCGCATTCACTGGAGCGGTCTCGAAGCCGGCGAGGAGGAGCGCTGGATCGGCGAGACCCGCGAGGCGTTCGCCAATGCCGGCCTCAACCCGCGTGTCTGGATGAGCCCCGCGCGGCAGCAATCCTTCAACACACTGAAACTGATCGCTGAGCACGGCTTCGATGTCTGCCTGGACTGGGAGCAGGACAGCGTGCCGGTGCCTATGCGTACGCCGTCCGGCGAGGTAACCGCCGTGCCGCTCTACAACGAGCTCGATGACCGCACGCTGCTTGTTGATCGCCGTCAGAGCGAGGATGAGTGGGCGGACCAGATCCTGGAAGCCGCCCGCCTGATGATTTCAGAAACGCCGCGCACCGGAGGGCAGGTGCTGTCCTTTTCGCTCACACCCTATGTCAGCGGACAGCCCTTCCGCATGCATGCAGTGCGGCGCGTACTGGAAGCACTAGCCGGGAATGATGGTGTGTGGAGCGCCTCAGCCAGCGAGATCGCCAGCGCGGCTCGCTAGCGCGACGCCAGCCAGTCCATCACCTCCTGCGCGGATACGACATCGGCGTATTTGAGCTGGAGATCGGTGAGGTTGGCGTAGTGATAGCTCTCGTGCTTGTCGGCCACGCACTCCTCGGCAACGATGGTACGGTAGCCATGGCTGAGACTGTCTACAGCCGTCGCCCGGACGCAGCCTGATGTGGATCCGCCCGTTACCAGCACCGTATCCACCTTGTGCCAGACCAGATAGCTTGCCAGCGGCGTCTCGAAGAAGGCCGACGGCATGCGTTTGGTGAAGACAAGGTCGCGAGCCTCGTCGATCTCGCAGCGCGGGTCGAATTGGTGGCGCTCGCTGTCATAGCGGATATTCTGCAGGCTGTCGGGCGTATCGGTCCGTGTGCCCCACACGCCCGCGTCACCGGAATCCGGCTTGTAGGCCACGTGGCTCCAGATGACGGGCATGTCCTTCTGCCTAGCCAGCTGGCTGATCCGGTTCACGAACCCGATCTGATCGGGATGCGTGACATAGGCCGTCTTCGGAAACAGGTCGGGACGGGTATAGGCCTGCTGAAAATCGACATTCACCACCGCCAGCTTCTCGCCGAAACCGAACCGGGCGCGCGCAGGGTTGGCCTTGACGGCCTCGAACAGCTCCCGCGCCGTCTTGTCCTCGCGGATCATGGTGGGCTGGAATGCGAGATCGGCCATATGTCAAATCCTCTCAGAGCGGCACCGAACCAAATGTTATAAATGTAGATCATTTAAGCAAGTGATCAGCGCTGCATACCGGCTTGCGGGCTATTGGCTGGCACGAACGGCTTGCTGATCGGCGCCAACGCGGCACAATATCAAATAAAAAAAGGGTAACGTCCTGACCGGCGGCCTGCCCGTGCTTCTGGAGGATGACGACTTGCCAAAAACCCAACAGGCCGATTCCGGTTCAGAGGTTGGCCGCCGCCGTCTTGGTTCGTCTCAGACAACCAGCCTGCCCGTATACCATCAGCTTTACACCATACTGCGTCAGCAGATTCAGGACGGCATGTTCGGTCGCGACCAGCCCTTGCCGCCCGAGATGACGTTGAGCAAGACCTATGACGTATCGCGCGTCACAGTGCGGCGCGCACTGGAAATGCTCGAGCGCGAATCACTGATCGTGCGGCGCCATGGTGTAGGTACGTTTGCGTGCCCGCCAGGCGGGGAAGGCGGTAGCGAACGCCTGGCCGGCCTTGTCGAAAACCTTATCACGCTGGGGCTGGACACCACGGCCAAGCTGATAGCGTTCGACACCGCAGCGCCGGTTCCGTCCGTGGCAGCGGCTGCGCTGAACCTGAAACCCGGCTCCCCTGCTCTGCGCATTGAGCGGCTGCGCTATTACAAATCCAAGCCCCTTTCGCTGACGACCCTGTTTCTGCCAGCCGCCTTCGCCTCACGGATTTCGGAAAAGGAACTCGATGACCGGCCGGTCATGCGCATACTGGAGGCGACGGGCATCAAGGCCATGCGCGCCGAGCAGACCATCAGTGCCGTGGCCGCCGACGACCGGGCCGCGAACCGGCTATCGGTCGGTGTCGGCGCGCCGCTGATCCGCCTGCGCCGGACCGTGTTCGACGAGGCCGGACAGCCCTTCGAGCACCAGCAGGGCCTCTATAATCCCGACCAGTACGAGTATCACATGCTGCTGACGCGCGATAACAGCTCCAGCCGCCCGCAGTGGCGCCATATCGGATAGCCCGCCCATGCCTTGTGTACTGATCACGGGGGCCAGCCGCGGCGTGGGCCTGGCGCTGGCCACCGTCTTTGCCGAGCAGGGGTGGGATGTGGTGGCGACGTGCCGCGAAGGCCCGCAGAATGCGTCCCTGACCGCGCTATCGGAAGACTTTCCCGGCCGTATACGCGTTGAAACACTGGATGTCAGCGACCCTGCCTCACTGGCAAGGTTGGCATCGTCGCTCGACGATCTTCCTATTGACCTTCTGGTCAATAACGCGGGCATCACCCATCGCGACACTCAGCTGGGATCGCTGGACTACGCCGCCTGGCAGCGCGTGATGGACGTAAACCTGCTGGCGCCGGTACGCGTCACAGAGGCATTGCTGGAGAATGTTCTGGCGAGTGATCACAAAAAGATCGCAGCCATATCCAGCAGTCTTGGCTCTATCGCCCGGACGGCGGGCGGCAATTATTTCTACCGCACCAGCAAGGCCGCGCTGAACATGGCCATGCGGTCACTGGCGCACGATCTCAAAGACCGGGGCGTGATAGTGGCGCTGCTGAGCCCCGGCTATGTCGATACCGATTTCACGCGCAGTGTAGGCGGGCAGAAAGTCTCCGCCCGTGAAAGCGCGCAAGGCCTGTTCGCTGCGATGACGGCCATGACAATGGCCGATTGCGGGCGGTTCTTCCGGTATACGGGCGAGGATCTCGACTGGTAGCTCAGCCCATTCCCAGCTTGCGAAGCGGCACATTGCCGACGGGAATGGTCACCGTCTTCTCGTCGGTGAAGAAATCGCGCGACGCTGCCGCGCCATCCCGGCCAATGCCGGAATCCTTGATGCCGCCAAAGGGCGCGCGCAGCTCGCGCATGAGCGGCGTATTCACCCACATCAGGCCGGTGCGGACATGGCGGCTGATCCACAGCGCGGTATCGAGGTTCTGCGTCCAGGCATAGCCGACAAGGCCGAAGGGCGAGTGGTTGGCAATTGCCGCCGCTTCTTCCCTGCCATTGAACTTCAGGAAGGCTGCGAAGGGTCCGAAGATCTCTTCCTGGCAAACGCGGCTGGCATTGTCAGAGGCCAGTACCGCCGTGGGCTCCATGAAGTAGCCGTCACCCTCGATCGCCTTGCCGCCGGTCAGCAGTTTTGCGCCCTGGCCTTGTGCGATATCGACATAGGACAGGATGTGGTCGCGGTGACGCGCGGATGCGATAGGGCCAAGCTCGGTATCATCGGCCATCGGATCACCGACTTTCAGCCTGCGCGCACGCTCCACGAAGGCCTCGACAAAATCATCGAAAACCGGCTCTTCCACCAGGATGCGCGAGCCTGCAAGGCATTGCTGGCCATTATTGGAGAAGATACCCAGCAGCGCGCCATCCAGAGCACGCTCCAGATCAGCGTCGGCAAAAACGATATTGGCCGACTTGCCGCCGAGCTCCACAGATGCGGGCTTCAGGCGCTTGCCAGCGGCCTGCATGATGGTGCGCCCCGTGGCCGTGCCGCCGGTGAACGCAACCCGGTCGATACCGGGATGGTCCACCAGCGCCACGCCCGTCACGCCCCCGCGCCCATTGACCAGATTGACCACACCGGCGGGCACGCCGGCCTGATGAATGATTTCCACAAGCCGGGCCAGCGATAGCGGTGTCTGCTCTGACGGCTTGAGGACACATGTATTGCCGAAGGCAATGGCGGCCGCGATCTTCATCGAGGCCAGCGCCAGCGGCGCATTCCACGGCGCGATCAGAGCCGCCACACCGGCCGGCTCACGCGTGACAAAAGTCAGGTAATCCCGGTTCTGGGTCCAGACTTCGCCCGGCTGCTGACTGATGACTTCCGAGAAGAATTTGAAATTATAGGCCGCCCTGCGGATATGGCGCTGGCGTACCTCGCGCATGACAATGCCGGTATTCAGGCACTCCAGATAAGCCAGCTCCTCGTCATGCGCCAGAATTGCATCGTGAATTGCCTGCAGGACCGCCTGACGCTCCTCTATCGCCATGCGGGGCCACGGCCCGGCATCGAACGCCGCGCGGGCTGAGCGGACCGCCATGTCCACTTCACGGGCATCACTTTCGTGCAACTGCGAGACAACCTGGCCGCTCCCCGGATAGTGAACGGGAACACGATGCCCCTTGCCGCCGGGCACAAAGCTGCCATCAATAAAGCCGGTGACCAGCGTGGGTGTTGCTGCAGCGGGCTTGTGCGTGCCACCGGGGGCGGACTGGGCCATGGGTAGGTCCTCGAATCTGGATCGTGCGCTGGTCCTGTCTGGACCCGCAGATGTCTGACTAAAAATACGACATGAGGCGATCCGACAAGTCAACGGACTTGCTGCATCACCTGCCACCACATCACATTGTCTAGCAATTAGCGCTTAGGTTAGTCCGCAGGGGTTGCGGAACCGCTCGCGCAAACGTATCAAGAAACAGACAAGTGGGGTAGAGGACTTCATGCAAAAGCTTGATACGCAGGTCATTATCGTCGGTGCCGGCCCGGTCGGCCTGTCTGCCGCTCTGCGCCTGAACGCATTTGGTATATCGTGTATCGTTCTGGAAGCTGAACCGTCATTGCCAGAAGATTTGCGGGCCTCGACATTTCACCCGCCAACATTGGACATGCTCGACGAGTACGGGCTGGCGAGGCCACTGATCGATCAGGGGCTGGTTTGCCGCTCCTGGCAGATCCGCCAGCATGAAACTCATGACCGCGCGGTGTTCGACCTTTCCGTTCTGGAAGGAGAAACCCGCCACCCCTTCCGGCTGCAATGCGAACAATTCCGCCTGTGCCGCATCCTGGCCGATGCCCTGGCCGGGGCGCCATTTGCAGAAATCATCATGGGCGCGCGTGTCGAGTCGGTCACGCAGACCGATGACGCCGTGCAGGTGCGCGCCATCAGGGATGGCGAAGAATTGTCGATCAGGGGCCGTTTCCTGATCGGCGCCGATGGAGCGCGCAGCACGGTGCGCGAACAGGCCGGCCTCGCGCTTGAAGGGCTGACCTATCCGGAAACCACCATTCTCGCGATCACGGATTTTCCATTCGAAGAGCACCTGCCCGGCCTCTCCAACGTGAACTATGTCTGGCGCAATGGCGGCACGTTCTCGCTTTTGCGCCTGAAGGAATTCTGGCGTTGCTCGCTATACCCGTCAGAGGACGAGTCCATCGAGGACGCCCTGAAACCGGAAAGCATCCAGCGCAAGCTCAACGCCATCGTGCCGCGCAATGAACCCTATAATGTGTTCGAGACAAGACCCTACCGGGTCCATATGCGCATCGTGCCGGACTATCGCCGGGGCCGCGTGGTGCTGGCAGGTGATGCGGCACACGTGAACAGCCCGAGCGGCGGCATGGGCATGAATGGCGGGATACACGACGTCTTCAACCTGACAGCCAAGCTCAAGCGCGTGCTGGCAGGGGAATCGCACGATCTGCTCGATCTCTACACCCGGCAGCGCCGCCCTGTAGCCGAGGAGGAAATCCTCCAGCAGGCGGATCGCAACCGGCGGCGCATGCAGGAGCGCGACCCCGAGAAGCGCCGCGTGATTCTGGAAGGGCTGAAAGCGGTCACATCGGACCCGGCAAAGGCCAAGGCCTATATCATGCGCTCATCCATGATCGAGGGCTTGCGCCGGGCCGAAGCGACGGCATGACGCCGCGCTATTCGGGCGGCAGCGAGGCCAGCTCCTCCTCAAGTACATAGAAGACCCGCTGGTTGAACGCCTCATGGCGCTCCCGCCGGGCGGCGAGCTGTTCCGCACTGGGCTGAAAAGCATCTAGCGCCCCTGTCTCCAGAACTGCCTTCTCCGCAAGCACGGCCTCAAGGCTGTGTACCCGCTCTGACAGGACCGCGACTTCTGCCGCCAGCGCCGTAATGATCGCCGTCAGTCGGTCATTGGCCGCGTCTTCGAAGAATACAGGACGGGGGGCTTTGGGTGTGGACGACATGGGACATTCCTGTTTGCGTGAAAGGCTGGTGAGCGGGTTCTGTTTCTAGAGGCCGGCCATGAGGGCCGGAAAGCGGTCAAGCAGGCGCTGGCGCCAGGGTGCCTCTCCGGCAATCCAGTCGCGCGGTGTGGAAGGCTGTCCCAGCGCGGCACTGACCGCCCAGGCGGTGCACAGATTTGATGACAGCACCGGCGTATGTGTCTCCAGTGATGCAATCGCGAGCGCGGGAAGGCTGGGCGCGCCGGTTCCAAGCGCCAGCACAGCATCCCCATCCATTCGCGCGGCCATGCGCAGCGTGTTGAGGATCGCGCGGGCGTCGCGCGCATATATGGGATGACCCGAAGCAGCAGGTGGCACCGCCAGAACCTTGCCTATTTCATGGCCTTGTACCGTCCACCATTTGACGGCCGCAGAGGTAAGGCTGTCCGGATACGGGCTGACAAGGACCAGCTTGCGGGCCCCGAGTGCTGCCACTGCATCGCGCACCGCATTGGCGGCAGCAATCAGCGGCATATCTCTGCCTGCATGATGGAAGAGGCGGCCCGGCGCGCCTGCCGGCGGAACAAGATAGCTGGACCCCGTGCAGGCAAAGATGGCCGCATCAAGCGGTGCCTTGCCGAAGGGTGCCATCCACTGGTCCATGTCCGCTGCATAGCCTCTAAGCCGCACATTCATGTCGGGCGCGGCAATGTGCATGCGGGTTGAAAGCAGGTTGATGTCCGGCCCCAGCAACACGGAGAGTTCCGGTTCGGCGGTCGGGTTTTCTGCCGGCGTCATCAGCGCAACAACGCCTGAGCGCCCCAGATCTGGACGGGGCTGCGAAAGGGCTGGATGTGAGGCCTTGTCTGTCACAATCTCGATCCATCAGCGGAAAACATCTGGCACCTTGATCTTCTTAGATGTATTTATTTAAATACATGTTGTCCATATCGCGTGCCAGCTAGCAAAGCGAGACCGCCCGATGATTATCGACCGCACTGCCACCCACGACATCATGGCCCGTCCCAACCATGACGAGGCGGCCCGCACCCAGTACGTCGTGCAACTCAAGCGCCGGCTGACACAGCTTCAGCCGGGCAATGAGAAGGTGTTCAAGGCGCGCGCGGCAAAACGGCACGAGGCAACCACCGGCCAGCAGCCGCAAAGCCAGGCCGAGATCGGCGAAGCCATGGCCGTCGACCCCTATTACCAGCTCTGGAGCGCGCTGAGCTGCAGCGCACAGGAGCTGATGTGGAACAGTGTCGAGGAGACCGTTCAACGCGACCTGCCGCGCATGCAGCAGGCTGCTGCACAATTCCGCAATGCCCCGGCGGGCGGAACGCTGTCGCTTGCCCGTGACTTTGACGCGCCCGGCGACGCGTTTGCCGCCCACATCCATGGTCAGCCCGGTGGCTATATGCGCGATGCGGGTGAGGACGACATTATCGCCGGGGCGCTTTATGAAAGCGGCGGCAACGCGTTTTCGGCCGGTACCGGGATCGGCTCGCGGGACAGCAAGTCGGCAGCCGTCATCGATTTTCTCGAAGAGCGTTACGCCACCATGCGGCCCATGCGTATTCTCGACCTTGCCTGTTCGGCAGGAGGGGCGTCGGTCGGCTATGCGGCGCGCTTCCCGGACGCAGAGGTTCACGCCGTCGACGTGGCACCAGCCATGCTGCGCTACGCCCATCTGCGCGCCGAGGCGATGGGCCTGAAAGTGCATTTCCACCAGATGGATGCTGCCCGGATGGACTTCGAGGACGAGAGCTTTGACCTCGTCATCTCCCACAACATGATGCACGAGGTTTCGCGTCCCATGCTCGGCAGGATATTTGCCGAAGCGCGCCGCGTGCTGAAACCCGGCGGGGTGGTAGTCCATCAGGACGTGCCGGTGAAGGGCGCCGACTTCTCTGAGTTCGAGAAATTCATGTTCGCCTGGCAGACGAAGAACAATAACGAGCCCTTCTGGGATGACTTCCTGAACGCTGACGTGCCGGCGGTCATGCGGGAAATCGGGTTTGCCGGTGACGAAGTCGTCGAGACGACTGTGAAGATGCGCGACGGACCACGCTCCTGGTATCTCGTTCTGGGCGAAAAGCCGGATGCCAGCGGGCAACGCGGCACCGCCCTGAAGTCCTGACATTGCCGCCAGACCCCGCCCCCGGCGCGGGCGGGGAAGCCGCTGACGGGCTGCCGGCGCCACGGCGGCAGCTATCGGCGCTGGCGATCGCAATTGCGATCGCCATGTGCGTGCTGGACGCCAGTATCGCCAATATTGCACTCCCCGCCCTCGTCAGCGCTTTCGACACGCCGCCGTCGCGCATGATCTGGGCGGTCAATGCCTATCAGCTGACCATACTGGCCCTCCTGCTTCCCATGGCCGCATTGGGGGAAAGTATCGGGTTCCGGCGCGTCTACGCGGCAGGGCTTGCTGTTTTCATTGGCGGCGCGGGTGCCTGTGCGCTGGCACCCGATGCCAGCCTCCTGATCGCCGCGCGGGTCTTTCAGGGCATCGGCGCGGCCGCGATCATGAGCATTAATGGCGCGCTGGTGCGCCACACCTATCCGGTCTCGATGCTCGGACGCGGTGTGGGGCTGAATGCGCTGGTAGTCGCGGCATCGGCTGCAGCCGGGCCAGCATTGGCGGCCGGCATATTGTCGGTGGCAGACTGGCGCTGGCTGTTTGCTTTCAACGTGCCGATCGGCATTGGCGCGCTCGCGCTTGCGGTCTGGGTCCTGCCCGGCGCGACCGCCAGCCGGGCGCGTTTCGACTGGACAGGCGCCGCGCTCAATGCCGCGGCATTCGTGCTGTTGTTTCTCGGTATCGACAAGGTGCTGCACGGCCAGTTCACCGGCTGGATCACGGTACTGGCCGGCGCGGGGCTACTGGCGATCTCGGTCTGGCGGGCCCGCGCCCGGCCTGCACCGATACTGCCGGTGGATCTCCTGCGCGTGCGCGCGATCGCACTGGCCGCCGGCGCGGCCGTCTCAGCCTTCATTGCCCAGGCTCTGGCGATGATCGCCCTGCCATTTCTGATGCACGTTGTGTTCGGCCGCTCGCTGGTGGAAACCGGCCTGATGATGGTGGCCTGGCCCGTAGCAACCGGCATGGCGGCAAGCGTCAGCGGACGGCTTGCCGGGCGTGTGCCGTCAGGGCTGCCGGGCGCAGCGGGCATGACAGTGTTCGCCCTGGCGCTTGCCGCCTGGGCGTTCATGCCCGCCAACACATCATCACCCGTCCTGCTGGTCGCGGCGCTGGCAGGCTGCGGCATCGGCTTTGGTCTTTTCCAGAGCCCCAATGCCCGTGACATATTGCTCGCCGCCCCGCGTGGCCGCAGCGGTGGAGCCAGTGGCCTTCTGGCCTCCGGGCGGCTCGCGGGCCAAACGACCGGGGCTGTCCTCATGGGCGGGATGTTTCATCTGGCCGGCGGCGGCGCGCCGCGTCTGGCGCTGGGCATCGCCGCGCTCTTCGCTGTGCTGGCCGCACTGGTCAGCCTGGCAAAGCTCCGCGGCCGGCTTCACGGCCGCTGAAGCGTGATCTCCTCGTAGACCGGCACGCGGTGCCGGATACGCACACCGTCAACATAGGGGGCGTAGGCAAAGAGGTCCCGGTGCTCCACCAGGAAAACGGACGGGGCAGCGTCACGATAGGCGCGCGCCAGTTCCTGATAGGCTTCAAGACGGGCCGCCTCGTCATGCAGGACGCGAGCGGCCTGGAACTCCTGCGTGATGGCTTCGTCACAGAAATACGGCACGAAGCGCCCGCAGGAAAAATCATTCATCGCGCGGGTGATGTCATTGTACTGGAAGCTGTTCCAGGACAGGGCAAAGGCATCGCCGCGCCAGTTATTGGTCAGCAGGCGGTTGAGGTATTCGGGCAGGGTCACGATACGCAGGCGCGTGTTCACACCAACCTGCCGCCAATACTCCGCGACGGCCTGCGTCATCAGGTCATCGCCGGGCGCAGCGTCGGTAAGCACTTCCATGGTTAGCTCGAAACCATCCGGCCATCCGGCCTCCGCCAGCAGCGCGCGGGCGCGGTCCGGGTCGTAGGGGTATGGTTCGATCAACGGGTCATGGCCGAACACACCACGCGGTGCGGGCTGGCCGGACGGTACTGCCCCGCCGGGCAGGAGGGCGGAAATGGCATGCTTGTCGACGGCGTAGTTGAGCGCCTGACGCACTCTTACGTCACGAACGGGCGAGTTCTCGCTGCTACCCTCCACGCGGAAGGTGTACGCCTTAACCTGCATGGACGGTGTGGACAGGATCGGAAATCCGCCGCGCTCAAGCCGGTCCATCTCCTCCAGATCGATCAGGGCAAAGTCGACATCACCGGACAACAGCGCCTGCGTACGGCCAGAGGAACTCGGCAGCTCGAGGAAGATAAGCCGGTCCAGAGACGATTCGCGCCAGCTGTCGGGGTTGCGCTCCAGCGTCAGATGACGGCGGCGCTGGTCCCAGCGGGTCATGATGAAGGCGCCCGTTCCGACCGGCGCACGGCTATAGGCGTCCAGTCCCATCTCCTGCAGGGCACGCGGCTCCACCATGTTCACCGTTACCAGGCGGCGCGGGAGGATGGGATCGGGCCGGGCCGTCTCGAACTCCACTGTCAGCGTGTCGATCGCCCGCACCGCCACGATGTCGCGCATTTCGATACCGATCAGGTTCCTGCGCCCCTCCGGCGTCGCCAGCCACTCAAACACCTCAACCACGGCGTCGGCGTCGAAAGGCCGCCCGTTGGAGTAGCGTACCCCTTCGCGCAATGTGAAACGCCATACCGTTGGTGATACCAGTTCCCACTCCACCGCGAGGGCGGGTTCGGGGTCACCTTCAAAATCAAGCCGGGTAAGCCCGTCAAAAATCGCATGCCAGAGCAGCGACCCGGGCCGTCCATTGCCACGATAGGGATTACCGAGGCTGGACGGCAGGGATGCCACCCCCACACGCAATACCTGTTCATCATCGGCGCCATTGCCCGTATCAGAGCACGCGGCCAGCGCCAGGCAGATGACGGCACATAGCGCCTGTAACCACTTCATCGCGCATCTCCCATCAGGGCACCGCCGCGAATAATGTCCATAACCCCTTTGAGAGCGTCCTCGGACACAGCCTCCCCGTTCTCCAGTGCCTCGGCAAGGCGCGGATCGGAAAGTGCCGCACGCGGATTGAGAGCGGCGGCCAGCAAGAGCCGCGTATAGGCCGATTTCGGATTATAGAGCACGTCGCTGACCGCACCCTGCTCAACGACATGGCCCTTTTCGATGACGCAGACATCATCGGCCATGCGCCGCACGCTGCGCATGTCGTGCGAGACAAACAGCATGGCAAGGTTCAGATCGCGGCGCAGATCGGACAGCAGGCGTGACACATGATCCTGCGTGGTGAAATCGAGAGCGGAGAGCGCTTCGTCGGCGATAAGGATGCGCGGCTCCATGGCCAGCGCGCGCGCAATCGCCACGCGCTGCTTCTGACCACCTGACAGCTCGCGCGGCCGGCGCGTGGCGAGATCGGCAGACAGCTGGGTCATGTCCATCAGCTCGGCCACCCGGCGCTTGCGTCCGGCGGCATCGCCATATCCGGTTACGCGCAGGGGCTCTTCGATAATGGCTTGCACACGGTGCAGCGGATTGAGGCTGGCGCCCGGGTCCTGAAACACCATCTGGATCATGCGCCGCGTGTGTGGCGGCCGCTGGCGCAACGGTGGCAAGACCTGCCCGTCCAGCAGCATCTCGCCCGAAGCGGGCGCAACAAGACCGGCGACAGCCCGCACAAGCGAGGATTTGCCCGAGCCGGACTCGCCCACGACCGCCATGACCTGCCCCGGTTCAAGATCAAACGAACAGCCATGCAGGGCCCGGAACCGGTCTGCGCCTTTTCCGTAATCGATCACCAGATCGCGTATCTGAAGCAACGGACTGCTCATCGGAACCGCGCGCCTCCGGGTGCATGTGAGAGCAGTTCGCGGGTGAAAGGGTGAGTGGGCGAGGCTAGCAGCCGGTCGGTCGGGCCCTCCTCGACGATCTCGCCCTCGTTCATGACCGCGAGCCGGTCACAGATGGCCGAGGCCGCGCCGATATCGTGCGTAATGAAGAGGCATGCTGCGCTGGAAGCCTGATGACGCAATAGCGCCAGTATCTGCAGCTGGATGGTGGGGTCGAGCGCTGTTGTCGGTTCGTCGGCGATAATCAGGGCAGGCCGGTTCACCAGCGCCAGCCCGATCATGGCGCGCTGGCGCTGGCCGCCCGACAGCATGTGCGGATAGGCATCCACCGATGCCTTGCGGCCCGGAAGCCGCATCGTGGCCAGCGTGTCGATGGCCAACTCGCGCGCCTGCCGCGCCGGCAGGCGCTGATGCCGGCAGATGGATTCCACCAGTATCGAGCCCACAGTACGCAGCGGATTGAAGGAGGAGAGCGGGTCCTGAAATACCATGCCGATACGGCCGCCCCGGACCTTGCGCATCTCCGATTCGGACAGACGGTCGATGCGCTCGCCTTCAAGGCTGATTTCGCCCGACTGGGTGAGCGTATCAGGCAGCAGGCGGGCAAGGGAGAAGGCCGAGATGGTCTTGCCGGATCCCGACGCGCCAACCATGCCGACAATCTCGCCCCTCCCGATCGTCAGTGACAGGCCGGGCACAAGCACTTTGCCGCCCGCGCTTATGCGCAAGCCGGCGACCGCGAGCGAGGGCGGCATGGATGTGGCCGCTGCATTCATCGGCTGGCATTCCTGAGATGCTGGCCGAGCGCGTGCGCGCAGACGATGATGGCCACCATCGCCAGAGCCGGAGAAAGCGTCAGCCACGGCGCCGACAGCATGTAGCCGCGGCTTTCAGACAGCATCGCGCCCCAGGTCGCCGCCCCCAGCGGCGCGCCGATCCCGAGGAAGGACAAGGCACTCTCTGCCACGATCATGTCGGCAAAATGAAACACCACGAGGACGGAAAGACTCGGCACCAGGCCAGGCAGGACGTGCCGCACGAACAGCCGGATTGCCGGCATTCCCGTCATTTCCGCCGCCAGCACATGCTCACGCTCGAACAGGCTGCGCGCTTCGGCGTAGACGACACGGGAAAAGACCGGCCATGTAACAAGGCCCAGCGTCAGCACTATCGAGAAGAAGCCCGCATCGCCCATGACCGCGATCACCGTGACGGCCAGAACAAAGGGCGGGAAGGCCTGGGTAAAGGTCGTCAGCAGGCGCATGACGCCGCCAAGCGCTGACTGACCGCGTGCCGCGACCAGTCCGAACGTTGTGCCGATCATAAACGCGATGAACGTTGCGCTGAGCGCCGTGGCGACGGACCAGCGCAAACCGGTAAGCAGCCGGGCCAGAACATCGCGTCCCAGCTCATCCGTGCCCAGCAAATGTCCGTCCGTTAGCGGCGGAGCAAGCCGCCGGTCGAGGTTCATCGCGCGATGGTCATGCCCTGAAAGCGCATCGCCGAACACCATGATGACGAGGCAGGCAATGCCCACCAATGTCAGGACGAGGGCGAGTACGGGAATGCGTCTTGGCGCGCGCATCAGTCCGCTCCCCTGGCATTGCCGATCCGCGGGTCCAGCGCGGCCTGGAGGTGCTCGGCCAGGGCGTTGGTGGCGAACACGCCGACTACCATGAGGAAGACCACGGCCTGGACCACGGGAAAGTCGAGACTGAGCGTTGACTGTACCAGCAGCCAGCCAATCCCCGGCCAGGCGAAAATGGTCTCGATCACCACAAGGCCCGTCAGCATGAAGGCAAACTCTGCCCCCACCAGCGCTATCGCGCCCAGAAGCGCATTCGGCGCGACATGCCGCCAGAGAATGACATTGTCCGGCGCCCCGCTGGCTTTCGCCGTGCGGACATAGTTGGACGTCAGCGCTGCATAGGTGTTGGCCTCGATCACCCGGATGAGTTTGGGCGCCAGGAAAGACACGACCGACAGGGTGGGCAGTATCCAGGTTGCCGGCCCGCCAAAGCCGACCGTCGGCAGCCATTCCAGCCCTACAGCGAAAGCGTTGATCATCAGCAGGGCAATCACGAAGCCGGGAAAGCCCTGCATCACCGTGATAATGCCCCGGACTGTACGCCGGGCAATTCCTGAGCGCGCCTGTCCGAGCCAGAGCCCGGCAGGTAATGAAATGAGAAGATTCACGCTGAGCGCCATCACGGCAAGGAACAGCGTCGCGGGAAAGGAGATGAGTGCCTTTTCCAGTGCCGGCGTGCCATCGGCGAGCGAGGTACCGAAATCGAGCGTCAGCAGCTTGCCGGCATATACGGCATACTGGACCAGAAGCGGCTCATCAAAACCGTATTCGGCCCGGATAGCCTCCACTTGCGCGGGCGATGCGCCGTCCCCGGCCAGCACCACTGCCGGGTCGCCTGTAAGGCGCAGCAGGAAGAACAGCACGGTCATCGTCGCAAGCAGGACGAAGACAAGATCACGCAGTCCTCTAAGGGCAGACACGGGCTGAACTCATCCTTGCGGGGCTACGCAGTCAAAGGCTGGCTGTCGGGGCATTCGGGCGCTTCCGGCGTCAGACCGGAAGCGCCCTCAATGCATACGCGTACGGTGTACGCAGGCTACCCTATCAGAAGGTCATCTCGTAAGTGATGCCGAACTGACGGCCGCGCGGCAACGTGCCCAGGAAGCCACGGCGGTTGGAGTCTCCGAAGTCGACATAGCGGGTCACACCCAGCGGCTCGATATTGTCGAACAGGTTGCGCCCGAACAGGATCACCCGGTGCTGGTTCAGCTCCCAGCCCAGCTGGGCATTGGCGACATCGCGCCCGTCCACCCATGCCAGATTGCTGACCTGGGCAAACTTGCGGCCACGATAGGCATAGGTCGCATCAAAGAAGCCGCGCGACTCGTTAAACATCGGCCACCAGATATACGTCCCCACAGAGAACTGGGTGCGCGGGGCGTTGGGTGCGGTATTGCCGCTGATATCACCATTGCCCGTCAGCGTATTGGTGTCCGGGTCAAAGGCGCTGGTGTATTCGGACTCAGCGTAGGAATACGTGCCGCGCAGGCGCCAGTTTTCCGTTACCTGGAACTCGCCTTCCAGCTCTATGCCGCGAACTTCCAGCTCACCGACATTGCGGATGAAGGAGGCCGAGCCACCGACACCGACAAGCGTGCTCTGGGTCAGCTGCTGGCCGGTCCAGTCGATGAAATAGGCGGCTGCATTCAGGCGCAGGCGCTGGTCGAACAGGTCGCTCTTGACACCAACTTCATAGCTCCACGCCGTTTCCTCGCCATAAGACAGCTGGTCAGGGGCAAGGCGTACATCGGCGTTGAAACCGCCCGGCTTGTTACCGCGCGCCGCCGATGCGTAGAGCATGGTGAAATCGTCCGCCTGATAGGCCAGCGTGAAGCGCGGATTGGTGCTGCGATAGGTGGCGCTGAGATCGAAGTTCGATGCGCCGCCCTGCAGCGTCAGCTCCTCCTCGGCGATACGCACCTCCGCAGTACCGGTCAGCCGGTCGGTGAAGTCGAACCGGGCAAGGGCAAAGGCCGCATAGTTGGTCACACCGACAACACCATTGTCCTGGAGCGTGTCGGAGCTGAAACGGTAGCGGCCATTCCAGGTATCGCCATTGTAATAGTAGAGGCCGGCAAGCCAGCTGAAGCGCCGGTCGACGGGCGAGGCGATGCGGATCTCCTGCGAGAAGCTCTCGATATCGATCCGGTCATCGGCATGCAGCGCGCCGCCCAGCGCCGCAATCGGCAGGAAGTCGAGATCGGCTTTGCGGGACTCGTAGGAGTTATTGTATCCGCTGATCGCGGTCAGCGTGAAGCCGTTCTCGAAATCATATTCCGAAATCAGGCTGATACGGGTCGTTTCACGCGATACGCCGCCGCCGCCAACAGAATCGAGATTGAGCGTGATGTCTTCCGGTCCGACATCGATGGCACCGCAATAATAGCGGCTCGTCGTGTTCAGGAAGCAGTTATTGTTCGACGCCCGCTGAAGCACCATCACTTCGTGACCGTCATCGTTCTCCGCGTGCGTGGCGCGCAGGGTGAAGGACAGGTTGTCGGACGGTGTAAAGCGCAGGCCCGCCGAAATGCCGAGGGTCTCCTCGTTACCGATCGTGCGCCCGAAGCTGGGATCACCAACGGCATTATTGGTGTACTCACCGCCATAGGTGTAGGCGTTGACCGCGATCTGGCCGCTGAGCACGCCGTCCACGATAGGACCGCTTACAGCGCCGAGGAAATTGTACTCGTCATGCTCGGCAGCCGTGATGCGCAGCTGCCCTTCAAAAACATCAGACGGCTCACGCGTCGTGTAGCTGATGGCGCCGGAGAAGGTCTGGCGGCCATAGAGAGCCGATTGCGGCCCCTTGATCACCTCAATCTGGTCGACAAAGGCAAGCTCGGTCGCAAACAGGCTGTCAGGGATATACACGCCATCAATGAATGACGCGGCGTTGGGAACACCCAGCACGTTCGACTGGCCGCGGATGACCGGGCGGTCAAAACGGCGCCCCTGGTCCTGCTCCACATTCAGCCCGGGCGTGATCGAGCTGAGATCCTGCGCGTTGCGGATGCCCCGGCGCTGTATCTCGGCAGCGGTGTAGGCCGAAACCGCGATCGGAACCTCCTGCAGATTCTCTTCGGTCTTGCGGGCGGTAATGGTGATGACTTCCAGCTGCGGGCCGGAGCGGGCAGCCGGCTCGCCCTGATCTTGTGCCTGTGCCGGTGCCGACATCGCCAGAGCGATGATAGCGGTGGTCGTGAGTGCGGTGGTGCGCATGGAACTCCCCTCCTGCCAACTTGTATGGCTTATAATACCACCCAACGCTGCACCAAGCCCGCACGGTCTGTCAACGCCATCATTCCGATAAGCCAAGTATATTGCACCAAGCCTGTTGCACAAAGGGCGCGGAACGGTCGTGCACAGCTAGAAGCCGTAAATGATATATTGTACGCAAAACCATACAGGCCCTCGGTGCAGACCTTAGCCTTCCTGCTTCCAGGCACTGTCGGCAGCGGGGCGCTTTCGTCGGGTTTTCAGATGGTACTGGAAGCGGTCAGAGCGGTAATACGCCATGATCAGCTGGACCGGCCGGCCCGCCCCGTCGCGCATGACACGCTCGATGCATAAAAGCGGCGACCCGGCCGGCACGTCCAGAGCGGCAGCAATATCGGCTTGCGCGCTGGTAGCCGTAATCCATTGTTCTGCCTCGCAAACCTCGGCTCCGGCCTTCTCCAGCAAAACGAGCATGGGTTCAGAGCCAAGTGCTTCGGCCGGAATCTTGCGGGCAATCGCGTCCGGCAGATAGGTGGTCAGGTGGGAGAAGGGTTCGCCTTGCAGCTTGCGCAGGCGGATAATCCGCTTCACCGGCGCGCCGGCCGGCAAGGCAAGGGAGTCCGCCACCTCCTCGTTCGCGCTGACCAGGCTGTGCTCGACCAGCTCGATCTGGGTTTCCAGCCCCATCAGGCGCAGCGATTCGATAAGATTGTCGAACGAGCCCTTGACCATGGGCGAGAAGCCCGGCGCGGCAACCACCGTTCCCCGGCCGCGATGGCGGCTGACCAGGCCTTCCGATGCGAGCTCGTTCAGCGCGCGTTTCACCGTGATGCGGGACACGTTCATCAAGCGGGCCAGCTCCTGCTCGCCCGGCACGATATCGCCCTGCGCCAGAACGCCCCGGCGGATCCGGTCACGCAGTATCAGATAGACCTGATGATAAAGTGGCGTGGGCAGCCGCGCATCAACCATGCCCGGTGTGAAATCCATCGTCCCGACGCGCCCCTTCAAGAATCACACGCAAATCTACCCCGCCGGGCGTGCAATGTCAGGCTATGGGCCCGGCTGTGCCGCCAACGGCACGGGGCAAGGCCAGCCGCGGCAATACCGGGAACAGGTCCGGAAACTCCGGCGCGGCCAGCGAATGGCCGGACATCGTGCTACATTCATGGGTATGAAGGAGGGCCCCATCAAACAAGACCGCTTCAGGAAAGGAGTTACATGACCCACCAAATCCTCGTCTTCTACGGTTCCTATCGCGCGGACCGGCAGGGAATCCGGCTGGCGCGTTATCTGGTGAGAAAGCTAAGCGAACTCGGCAACGAGGCCGAGCTGATCGACGCCAGGGCCATCAACCTGCCGATGCTGGACCGCATGTATAAGGAATATGCCGAAGGCGAGGCACCTGCCAAGCTGGAAGAACTGGCCGGAAAGATCCGTGCCGCCGACGCGTTCGTCTTCGTCACGGGCGAATATAATTGGGGCGTCCAGCCGGGCCTGAAAAACCTGACCGACCATTTCCTGGAAGAATGGTTCTGGCGGCCTGCGGCCATTGCCAGCTATTCAGCCGGCCGCCTGGCCGGCGTGCGTGCCGCGCTTTCCTGGCACGGGACGCTGTCGGAAATGGGGATGGTCGTCATTTCCAGTTCGCTGGCTGTGGGTGGAATTCGCCACGCGCTTGATGACGACGCGAAGCCTACCTGCGAGGGCGGAGCCGCGCTGGAAAAGGCTTTTCCACGCTTCGCCGCCGATCTGGCATGGTGGACCGAGGCGGCCCAGGCTCAGCGCCTAAAAAGCGGAACACCGTATTGAAGGGCGCTGCTACAGAGGCTGAAAATGCCTGAGCGGCGTCACGCTCGCTACCACTAGACTCCTAGAGGATTTCGACGCGGGCGGAGACACCTGGAACGGCGGCGAGCTTCGTGTCGCGCGTCCAGAGCGGGACGTCCAGTGCCTCGGCGAGGGCTATATAGGCCGCATCGTAGGCCGTCAGATTATCACGCAGCGCCCATATGCGGCCCGTCAGGAAGCGATGGGAGAAGCGTTCGATGTTGAGCTCTCCCAAAATGGTCAGGCCGGCGCGCGCCCGCTTGGCATCGACGGCACCGAGCCGTTTATGCCGCCGCAGCGCCTGCAATACCTCAAGGTCCAGTATCTCAGGAGCAAGGAGGGTGCCCCCATGCTCTTCAAGCCGGCGGCTGAGGCCGGCGCCGCCGTTTGCCGATATCACAACATCCACCACCAGCGAGGCATCGACGACGATCACCGTCCGTCGCGCTCTTCGCGGATAATCCGGGTTGTGGAGACCGGAAGCTCGACCGGCTCCATCGACGCCTGGCGCGCCCTGATCGATGCCCAGTCGGGCCGCTTCAGATCCTGCTCGATCAGTCGGCGCAGATAATCGCTCATGCTCATCCCTTCCGCCGCCGCACGCGCTTTGAGCGCCCGGTGCGTCTCTTCGGGGATTTCACGTATCTGGATATGCTTGGGCATGTGCAAAACATGAAGGTGGGGGTGGGGGGAGTCAATGGGAGTTGCCCCCTACTCCCACTCAATCGTCCCCGGCGGCTTGCTGGTGACGTCATAGACCACGCGGTTGACGCCGCGCACTTCATTGATGATGCGCGTGGCGACGCGGCCCAGAAAGTCGTGATCGAAGGGGAAATAGTCCGCCGTCATGCCGTCAACGCTCGTCACGGCGCGCAGGGCCAGAACGCTGTCATAGGTGCGCTCATCGCCCATCACGCCGACCGTGCGGACGGGCAGCAGCACCGCGAAGGCCTGCCAGATCACGTCATAGAGACCTTCCTTCTTGATCTCCTCGATATAGATGCGGTCGGCGGCGCGCAGGATATCGGCCTTTTCCTTCGTCACGGCGCCCGGAATACGGATGCCGAGGCCCGGACCGGGGAAGGGGTGGCGGCCGACAAAGGCTTCGGGCAGGCCGAGCTCGCGGCCCAGCGCCCTCACCTCGTCCTTGAAGAGTTCGCGCAAGGGTTCCACCAGCTTCATGTTCATGCGCGCGGGCAGGCCGCCGACATTATGGTGGGACTTGATGGTGACGGACGGGCCGCCATCAAAGCTGACGCTCTCGATCACGTCCGGGTAGAGTGTGCCCTGGGCCAGGAAATCGGCGCCGCCAGCGAGTTTTGCCTTCTCCTCGAACACATCGATGAAGAGCTTGCCGATGGTCTTGCGTTTTTTCTCCGGGTCATCAATCCCGTCCAGCGCGGAGAGGAAGCGCTCCCCCTCATCGGCGGCGACCAGCGGGATATTGTAATGCTCGCGGAAGAGGGTGACGACCTCCTCGGCCTCGCCATGGCGCATCAGGCCGGTATCGACAAAGACGCAGACCAGCTGATCGCCAATCGCCTCGTGGATCAACACGGCGGCAACAGCGGAGTCGACGCCGCCCGATAGCCCGCAGATCACCCGGCCAGAACCCACCTGTTCGCGGATACGGGCGATCGCCTCATCCTTGAAGGCGGCCATGGTCCAGTCGCCCTTCATCCCTGCGATTTCGTGGGTGAAGTTCTTCAGGATCAGCGCGCCGCGGGGCGTGTGGACGACTTCAGGGTGGAACTGCACGCCATAGAACTGGCGCGCCTCGTCCGCGATGGCGGCAAAGGGCGCGCCGGGGCTGGTGGCGATCACATGGAAGCCTTCGGGAGCGGCCATCACGCGGTCGCCATGGCTCATCCATACGCGCTCGGTGTCACCCACCTCGCCCAGGCCTGCCAGAAGCGGGCTTTCCGCCACGATCTGGATGTCGGCGCGGCCAAACTCGCGATGGTCAGATGTCTCCACCCGCCCGCCGAGCTGCGCGCACATGGTCTGCTCGCCATAGCAGATGCCCAGCACGGGCACGCCTGCCTCGAAGATGTAAGGATCAGCGCGCGGGCTGTCCTCCCAGCTCGTCGAATGCGGGGAGCCGGAGAGGATGATGGCTTTCGGGCCGTATTCCTTCACGAATTCCGCATTGGCGCGGTTATAGGGATGGACCTCGCAATAGACGCCGCTCTCGCGCAGGCGCCGTGCGATAAGCTGGGTCACCTGACTGCCGAAATCGACAATCAGGGCGCGTTCGTGTTCGGCAGGTATATCCATGCGCAGCGATTAGCCGAGATTCTTCGCGATGGCGAGGGGGGAAGTGGGTTCAATTTGACTCTCATATTATTACTTACTTATATAAGTAATATCGAAATCATGGGAGACAGGCATGCAGATCGACATTGCAGCGGCCATCGGGGCCACAGCCCGCGAGGTGCGCAATCTGGAGCGGGACGGCAAACCGGCTGTCGCGATTGTGGCGAGCCGCACCTACCCCACCAGTATCGAGGATTTGTGGGAGGCGGTAACCACGAAAGAACGCCTCGCGCGCTGGTTCTCGCCCGTATCGGGTGAATTCCGGCCCGGCGGCCGGTTCCAGATCGAGAATAATGCGGCCGGCGAAATTAGCGTCTGCGAGCCGCCGCGCACGCTCGACGTCACATGGGAGTTCTCCGAACAGGTCAGCTGGGTGAGCCTCCGGCTCCACAATGCAGGCAATGGCCATTCCCGGCTTGAGCTGACCCATCTCTATGTGGTCGATCCCGACTGGGAAGAGAAATATGGCCCCGGCGCTGGCGGGGTCGGCTGGGATCTGGGCCTTGCCGGGCTGGCGCTGCATGTCAGCGGCGAGGTGACGGCTCCGGTGGAAGCGAGCGGCGAATGGTTCGCCTCGCAGAATTACCGCGATCTGGTCGATGCCGCCGCCAAGGCGTGGGGCGAGGCGCATACCGCCTCCGGCGCACAGGCAGACGAGGCCCGCGCGGCGGCGGCCCGCACCGCCGCCTTCTTCAAGGGCGAGGAGCAATAGCCCCATGCACGCCTTTGACGTATTGGGAGACCCGGTGCGCCGGCGCATCCTCGAACTATTGGCCGACAACGAGCTGCGCTCCGGCGAGATCGTGGAGGTCATCCACGCCGAATTCGGCATCAGCCAGGCCGGCGTCTCCCAGCATCTCAAAGTGCTGCGCGATGCAGGCTTTGCCACCTCGCGCGTGGACGGCGCGCGCCGTATCTACCGGCTGGAACCTGCCCCGCTGCAGCAAGTTGATGACTGGCTGTCGCGCTTCAAGGGCTTCTGGACGCACAAGCTGGAAGCCCTCGCCACCGAAGTGGCACGGGGGAAGAAAGAGCGGGGGGAGTGAGCTACCCTGCCCTCTCCAGTCCGCACACGTAAAATCCGTCCGTGCCGGTGCGGGCGGGGGTGAGCTGGAGGGCGCCGTGAGCGCCAGCGCAGGCGGCGAGGGTGAGCGCGCCCTCATCGGTGAGTTGGCCGGAGGCGGACAGCGCCTCCATCACCGGCACGGCACGGAAATCAGGATTGGCGGCGAGGAAGGCGTCGATCCGGTCGCCGTTTTCCTCCGGCAGGACCGAGCAGGTCACATAGACCATGCGCCCGCCGGGCTTTACGTATTTCGCGGCCTTGGCCAGCACCTCGTCCTGCTGGGTGATGCGGGTGGCGAGCGCTTTTTCCTTCAGGCGCCATTTGGTATCCGGCCTGCGCCGCCAGGTGCCGGAGCCTGTGCAGGGCGCATCGATGAAGACCAGATCCATCTTGCCTGTCAGATCGCCCAAGGCTTCTGCTTCCTTGCCCGAACGCACCTGAACATTGCGCACGCCTGCCCGCTCCAGACGCGGCCAGATGGCGCGCAGGCGCCGCCAGTCATAATCCCACGCATAAAGCTGGCCGGTATTGTTCATCAGTGCGGAGAGAGACAGCGTCTTGCCGCCCGCACCGGCGCAGAAATCCAGCACTTGCAGCCCTTCGACCGGCGCGGCGGCAAGCGCGGCGATCTGGCTGCCAATATCCTGCACCTCCACCCAGCCTTTCCCGTAAGCAGGGATGGCGTCAGCGGGCGGGGATTTGGCGCGCGGATCATGGCCGGGAATGCGGATGGCGGTTGTGATCAGCGTGGACGGGTCAGCATTGAGCTGTGCACGCACGGCGTGGAGCGCCTTTTCGGGATCGGTCTTGAGCGTATTGACGCGCAGATCCACCGGCGCACGTCCCGCCATGCTGCCCCCTTCAAGGGCGGCATCGGCGCCAAATCCGCGCTCAAAGCTGGTTGAGAGCCATTCAGGGATTTCCGCGCGCGCATGCAGCGGCGCATCGCCGGAGAGCTTTGCCAGCATCCCCGCACGCTCGGCATCGGTCAGGAGTTCAGGCGCGTGCTCATCGCCTTCAAAGATCGCAGCCACCGCGTCCGGCCCCGTCTCCCACTCATGGGCAAGCGTGCCGAGCACCAGGGCGCGGGGGCTGTCCGCGCCCATCAGGAGGCTGACAGATGCCCGTCGGCGCAAGGCATCCAGCACGAGACCGGAAATCCACGCCCGGTCGCCAGAGCCCGCATAGCGGTTGGCCTTGCCCCAGTCACGCAAGGCCTCTTTCACCGGCTGATGCCGGTTCAAAATGGTGTCCAGCACCTCGATGGCGGCGGCTATGCGCCCTGCGTCCCGCATCAGCTCGGGCTGGGATAGTTGGGCGCTTCGCGCGTGATGGTCACGTCATGCACATGGCTTTCGCGAAGCCCGGCATTGGTGATGCGCACGAACACAGCGTTTTTCTGGAAGTCGGCAATCGTCTTCGCGCCGGTATAGCCCATGGCCGCGCGAAGCCCGCCCACCATCTGGTGCAGGATCGGGCCGACCGGGCCCTTATAGGGCACCTGGCCTTCAATGCCTTCGGGCACCAGCTTCATGCGGTCGGTAACTTCCTTCTGGAAGTAGCGGTCGGCTGAACCGCGCGCCATCGCGCTGACCGAGCCCATGCCGCGATAGGATTTGTAGGAGCGGCCCTTGTAGAGGAAAACCTCGCCGGGCGCTTCCTCTGTCCCGGCCAGCATGGAGCCCATCATCACGCAGTCGGCGCCAGCGGCAATGGCCTTGGCGACGTCGCCGGAATACTTGATACCGCCATCGGCAATGACGGAACCTTCAAAGCCTTGCGCCGCGCGGCGCGCTTCCATCACGGCAGTCAGCTGGGGCACGCCGACACCGGCAACGATCCGCGTGGTGCAGATGGAGCCCGGTCCGATTCCCACCTTCACACAGTCCGCGCCCGCATCGAACAGGCCGCGCGCGCCATCATAGGTCGCTACATTGCCGGCCACGATCTGGGTGGTGTTGGAGGCACGCTTGATACGGCGCACCTGTTCCAGCACGGCCCCGCTCATGCCGTGGGCGGTGTCGATTACCAGAACGTCCACACCGGCATCCATGAGCGCGTCTGCGCGCTCGAAACCGGCATCACCGACAGTGGTTGCGGCTGCCACGCGCAGGCGGCCGTGCTCATCCTTGGCGGCATTGGGATGAGCTTGCGCCTTTTCCATGTCCTTGACGGTCATCAGGCCGACGCAGAACCCGTTTTCGTCCACAACCAGCAGCCGCTCGATACGGTGCTTGTGGAGGAGCCGGCGCGCTTCTGCCTGATCGGCGCCGGGGCGCACCGTGACGAGATGATCCTTCGTCATCAGGCTGGCCACGCTCGCGCTCATATCGTCGGCGAAGCGCACATCGCGATTGGTGATGATGCCGATCAGTTTTCCGGGCTTGGCGCCAGCCGCGCCGCCACTGCCGCCACCTTCAACAACCGGAATGCCGGAAATGCGGTGATGATCCATCAGCGCCTTGAGGTCGGCCAGCGTGGCGTCCGGGCCGATCGTGACCGGATTGACCACCATGCCGCTTTCATACCGCTTCACGCGGCGCACTTCCTCGGCCTGTTCGGCGATGTCGAGATTGCGGTGAATGACACCCAGACCACCTGCCTGCGCCATGGCGATGGCGAGCGGCGCTTCGGTGACGGTGTCCATGGCCGCCGAAAGGATCGGGATATTCAGTCCGATCCGGGGCGTGACGCGCGTGCGCACGTCTGCGTCTGCGGGGATGATTTCCGATGCACCGGGCTGCAAGAGCACATCATCGAAGGTGAGACCTTCAACAATCTCCATGGCGGAGACCTCCTTTTCTCTTGCGGGGCGGCTCTAACCCTGAATCCGCCTCCGCGCAAGGGGTGGTCTCATGCCCGTTCAGCCAATCGCGTCGGTAAGCCGCACAATATCGCTCTTGTGCGCCATGGCGGCACTGGCCCGCTCCATGATCTCGGATTTCAGCACGCCGGCCTCCTCTTCAAGATCAAGCGCGTCCAGTGAGCCGGCCGCAGCGCATAGCTCGCCAAGGGCACGCATCACTTCCAGCTGGCCTGCCCCGTCACGCGCCAGGGCGATTACCGGATCACGCAGTGCGCCGCTCGCATCCAGCGAAGGATACACCACCCGCTCGAGCGCAGGTCCGGGATTATCTTTGCCGGAGGCCTTGCTCCATCCCGCAAAGCACCGCTCCAGCGCCCGGATTGCCGAGACGGCCGTACCGGGGTCGTTGACGCCCGGCGACAGTGCGCGCGAGCCGATCTCGCTCAGCGCTGTCAAACCCAGCCGGGGATCAGCCTCCAGTGTGCGTACATTGCCGCGCACAAAGCAGGGCAGGAGCCTCTGCGCAGCGTCCGCGCCGCCGGCACCATATACGCGCGCCAGATCAAGCGCCGGTCCACACCGTTCTCCCGGCAGGGCCAGCACCTCCACGGTCGCGCCCAGCCTGCCGGCCGCTTCGTCCAGCGACCTCAGATCGATCATTTGCACATAGCCTGGCCGGTCTGCCCGCAATACCAGCGAACCGCCCTTGCCGAGCGCGGACCGGTCAGCAGAAGGGGGCAGGCAGGCAAGTGCCTTGAACGCCTCCTGTGTGGCGCTTTCCACTTTCGATATCGCGTCCTCGACATCGCCCAGCGTGGACAACTGGCGGATCCACTGGATCAGCACAACGACCACCATCAGAGTGGCCAGGATCGTCAGGGCGAACAGCACGGCTTCGCCGCCCGCACCGAGAATGCCGCTATTGAGGGCGACCAGCCCGATCATGCTGAAAATGAACGCGCCCAGAAATGTCGCAATGGCGTTCTGTGCATTGCCGCCCTGGATAAGGATGGGCCGCGCGCGCGGTGTTGCCGCATCACTGACAGCCTTCAGCGAGGTTGCCATCGTCGTCAGCGAGAAAATCGTGACAGCCAGCAGGCTGGATGAGAGGACGTTGAGGATCGTGCGCAGCGCATCTTCCTCAATCGCATCGGCGAGCACGTCCGGGATTATGAACTCGGCCAGAGGCGCGGCGAAAACCAGCGCTATCGCCCCGGCAGCGTAAAGTGCCGGCATGAACCAGAGCGAACCGGCGATCCGGCCGATAAGAAGCTTTATGCGTTCCATGAATCCCCGCGCAAAAGTATCGTCTGATAACCCGGCCGGCAGACAAGCGTTCCCTGCGCGCAGGCACACGGCAAAGAGCTTGCGGCGCGGACAGGATACACGCCAGTGTGAAACCTACAGTCACTGATAAGGGATACAGCGAAAATGGGCGGACGTCTGGATGGCAAGATCGCGGTCATTACCGGCGGGGCGAGCGGGATCGGCAAGGCCAGCGCCGAGCGCTTCATTGCCGAGGGCGCCCATGTCGTGATGGGGGATCTGGAAACCGGGCGCGGCGAGGCGATGGCGCAGTATTACGGCCCGAAGCTCGCCTTCCGCACCACGGACGTGAAAAACGAAGCTGACATCAAGGCGCTGATCGACCTTGCGGCCGAACGGCACGGACGGCTCGATATCCTGTTCAACAATGCAGGGTCTGCCGAGCCGGACTATCCGGTCGAAAAGATCGAGGCAGCGACGTTCGACCATGTCATGCATCTACACCTGCGCGCGGCTCTGTTCGGCATAAAGCACGCCCTGCCCCACATGCAGGCCGCAGGCGGCGGATCGATCATTTCGACCTCCAGCGTGGCCGGGATCGGGGTGAATTACGGTCCCCTGCTCTACTCAGTGGCGAAAGCCGCGCTGATCCACATGACCAAGACGGCCGCTGTGCGCCTCGCACCTCACAAGATCCGGGTGAACTGCATCAATCCGGGCATGATCGCCACGGCTGTATTCGGGCGCGCTTTTGGTCTCGATCAGGATGCCGCAGAAGCTGCCCAGCCAAAGCTGGAAGAGCTTGGCGCCTTTGCCCAGCCTCTGCCCGTGGGCGGCAGCCCCGCCGACATCGCGAACGCGGCCGTTTACCTGGCCAGTGACGAGGCGCGCTTTGTCACCGGTCAGGCACTTGTCGTCGATGGCGGGCTGACCACGGGAACGGTACCCGACCCCAATGGAGGCACAGCGGCCATTATTGCTGACGTGCTGGGCGTGGACCTTGCGGCATGGAAAGCCGAACACGGTATTGGCTAGACGCCATTAACGTTTGGCTAACCCTGAGGGCAAACCGGATGCCCTTACGCCCGCTTCTGGCACGGCACATGCGAGTCTCCGCAGGAAATGCGTGTGGAGACGGGCGATGTTACGCTGTGAGACAATCAAGGTGGATGCCCTGAGCCGGCAGGACCGCAAAGCTTGGGCCGAAATGGCACTGGCGACCGGACTCGCCTCGCCCCTGTTGCATCCCGAGTTTGCCGAAGCGGTTGCCACTACCCGGAACGACGTCGAAATCGCGTTGTTCCGCGATGCAAAAGGCGTTGCGGCTGTGTTCGCCTATCATCGCCGGCCGGGCGGTTTTGCGCGGCCCATCGGATCAGCCTTCTCTGACGTCCACGCCATCTTGCGCCGTGAAGACGTTCAAGCGCGTGACGAGGAATTGCTGGCCATGGCCGGCCTGTCGCGCGCCCGTTTCACCGCGCTGTTCACGCCCGACAACCCGCCCGCAGAGGGGCTTGCACCGGTGGGTCCGTCCCGCGCTGCCGTTATGCGGTCCACGTCGCAGGCGCTTCTCGCCGAGCTGCAGGCAGAACACCCGAAACGCTTCAAGGATTTCCGCCGGCGGTTGCGCAAGCTGCATGCCGAGCACGGCGACGTTCAGCTCGAAATATCCACCGATCAGGACACGCTCGACCAGCTGATTGCCTGGAAACGCCTGCAATACCGGCAGACCGGGCGCCATGACGTGCTGGCACCACGCTGGACGGCCAAGATGATGCACACCCTGTTTGCCAAGCAGGACGGGGCGGTCCGCGGGCGCCTTTACACGCTAAGGGCCGGCGGGCGCCTGATCGCCGCCGAATACGGCCCGCAAGGCCATGGCACCTTCCATCCGTGGCTGGCTGCCTATGACCCGGAAATGTCGGCGTACTCGCCGGGCCACCTGCTTGTGTACCTGCTCCTGTCGCGCATGGAAGAGTTCTGCCTGACGCGCTACGAGATGGGCACCGGGCACGAAGACTACAAGAAATACTTCACCAATCACGGCTCGCGGCTTTTTGGCGGACTGGCCAGGGCCCCGCACCTGGAAGAACGGGTTCGCGAAGCCGCGATGCAGTTATTGCGCGCAAGTCTCGCGCTTTGCGGAGAGCGCGTACGCGGGTTTGGTGAACGCATGCACAGCCGGATCGACCATATTGCGGCAGCCGAGACCAGCGCAGCCGGCCGCTGGGCCGGCTTTACACGCGCTGCGAGCTTCCTGCTGGCGGGCCAGCGCGGCCAGTAAGAACCAAACGAAAAGGCGCGGGCCAAGCGGACCGCGCCTTTGTCATTGCGTCAGATGTGGAGACGGCTATTCCTCGTCCTCCCACCCCCAGGGGGTGGGCGGCGCGTCGACCGGATTGGTGAGGTCGAAAGTCACCTCAAACAGACGGTTCGGACGCGTCAGGGCGTAGGTGAACGTGTCGTCGGTAATCTCCATGATCCAGACATTGTCCATGGACACCGGAATACCCTCGCGCTCGAACAGGTCACGCGAGAACCCGTCAGCAGGAAACTCCACGCGTGAGGTAACCGGGGGAGCGACGCTCTCACCGCCATACTGGGTCAGCACGTCTTCCGAGCCGTCTTCGTGACGATGATCATGCTTGAGACGCAGGCGGCCATCATCAAGACGGGTGATCACCCAGGTCCGGGAGTGATCATCACCGACATGGAAAGGTACCCGCACTTCATCTTCGAAGCATTCGCGCACATGCATGACGAGACGCTCGCCCGCAAAGGCGGCATCAGCCTCGGTCACAGGGCTGGTGATTTCACCTTCAAATGCCTGTCCGCAATATTGTGAGAGGCCTTCAATAAGGCCTTCCTGCGATACCAGTTCCGGCTCCGCGTCCATTTCGACTGCGGGCGCCTCGCTGGCAAGCTCGTCCATGGCCGGCACCGGTTGCTCCGCGACATCCGCCGACACACGGTCAGCATCCACTTCAGGTTCTGGCAATTCTTCCGGCAGCGGCACAGGTTCAGGCTGCGGATCAGGGATATTGTCATTCGGATCACAGGCAGCAAGCAGCGCAGCCAAGGCAACAGAGCCCCCGAGAAGGGCATGGCGGGACAGCGTCATTGAGCGGCCTCCAGTCGCGACTTCACAAGTTTCTGGACCTTCTTCACCGCCCGGTCGCGTTTCAGGCGCGAGAGGTAATCGATGAAGAGCACCCCTTCGAGATGGTCCATTTCGTGCTGAATGCACACCGCGAACAGATCTTCTGCGATCTCTTCGCGTTCGTTTCCATCATAATCGAGGTACTTAACGCTCACCCGCGCGGGGCGTTCCACCTCGTCATAAACTTCCGGGATGGACAAACAGCCTTCGCTGTAAGGCCTGGTTTCCTCCGTCAGCGGCGTGACAACCGGATTGACGAAATAGCGCGGGCTATCGCGCTTCTCAGAGAGGTCCATGACAATCACACGCTTGTCGACGCCGATCTGGATAGCGGCAAGGCCAATACCATCGGCCTCGTACATGGTCTCCACCATGTCATCCATCAGGTCACGAAGATCATCATCAACCCGCTCCACCGGCTTTGACACCAGTTTGAGGCGCGGGTCGGGAACAGTCAAAATAGGATGTACAGCCATAGCGTCAGAAGTAAGGGGCAAAAGGGTTTCGATCAAGCATCGCTGCCTCCGTTGTCAGATGGCGCAGCGAGCGAACGCGGCGTTTCATCGACCTGTGCCGGACCTTCCAGCGCCTTTGAGCCAGAGGCCGCGTTGAGTTCGGCCATCTTGCGGGCAGACACCAGAACGCGGCCCTCCAGCGAGGCCACCGCGCTGTTATAATTGGCAGTTGCAGACTTGAGGCCAGAGCCGACGCGGCCAAGATGCCCGGTAAAGGTCTGCAAGCGGTCATGTATCTCGCTGCCCAGAGCGGCGATCTTGCGGGCATTGTCTTCGAGCGCCTGTTGCCGCCAGCCATAGGCCACCGCCTTGGCCAGCGCGAGCAGGGTGGAGGGCGTGACGATAATCACATCCTGCGCGATGGCTTCGTCAAACAAGCCCGGCTCCTCCTCCATTGCTGCGGAGTAAAAGCTTTCGCCGGGAATGAAGAGCACCACAAAGTCGATCGCACCCTCCACCGATTTCGCATACTCCTTGCTGGCCAGCTGGCGGATATGGGTCTTCACCTGCATCGCATGGCGGCGCAGATGCTGCTTCCGGCTCGTCTCGTCGGGTGCCTCCACCGCATCGAGATAGGCCGTCAGTGCCACCTTGGAATCGATGACGAACCGCCCGCCGCCTGGCAGACGCACAACGAAATCAGGGCGCAATGCGGCGCCTTCGCTGTCACGCGCCTGGTACTGGCTTTCATAATCTATGCCTTTGGTCAGGCCCGCCAGCTCCAGCACATTTTCCACGGTGCGTTCGCCCCACTGGCCGCGCGTAGTTGACGAACGCTGCAGCGCGTTGACGAGCTTTGCCGTCTCCTGCTGCTGTCCGGCCAGCCCCTGACGCAGGGCATTGATCTGCTCGCCCAGCTCGCCGCGATGGGAGGCGCGCTCCTTCTCGATATGATCAACCGTCGCCTTGAACTGGTCGAGCTTTTCCCGGATCGGCGTCACCAGCTCCTTCACGCTGCCTTCAGCCTTTTCCTGATTGAGCTTGAACGTCTCTGCGGCGCGTTCCAGGAAGGCCTTCTGGGACTTGTCCAGCGCCTCGTTGGCCAGAAGCTGAAACTTCTCCTGCACGGCGTTCGAGAGCTGCGTCAGGCTCTCGCGCTCGCGCTTGACGGCCTCCGCCTCGGTATCGATGCGTGCTTTCAGGGCGGCGGCGGCCTGCTCGGCCTCGCGCCGTGCCACGCGCTCGCCCTCAAGTTCGACCTGACGCTGCGCGCGCTCCGCATCGAAGCGGCGTTCGGTGTCTGCAAGACGGTCCTGCAAGGCGGCAGCGCGGGCAGCCGCACCACGCAACCACAGAAAGCTCAGCGCAGCGCCGGCCAGCAGGCCACCCGCCGCGATAAGGGCGATGTTCAGCATGTCCATATCGTTACTCTGCCTGCTGCCAAGCGAATCACAAGCGCAGCCTAAACCAGCATGTGCGTCTTGCCGCCCGGTGAGTTGCCGGTGTTCACATCTATGTCAGCTTGGCAACGAAGGCTGGCCAGGAGCGTTGCCATCCCTATCTGAGCGTGTGAACGCCAATCGCAACACTTGGGGAGACCTGTCCATGATCCGCACCACCCTTGCCGCCAGCCTTCTTCTCACCGTCAGCACCAGCGCACTGTCTGCGCAGGACGTCTACGAGACAGAGCAAGCCAATTTTCGCGTTGAAACCGTGGCAGAGGGACTGAACATGCCGTGGTCCATCGGCTTTCTGCCGTCAGGCGAGATGCTGGTGACTGAACGTGACGGCGGATCGGACGGGCTACGCATAATTGATGCTGACGGCAATCTGCGCGCCGAGCCCGTGACGGGGCTGCCGGACGACGTTGTGGTCAACCGCCAGGCGGGCCTGTTCGACGCGATCCCGCACCCGGAGTTCGCCGATAACCGGCTGGTCTACATCTCCTACGCCCAGGGCACGCGGGAGGCGCATCGCACCGCACTGGTCCGCGGCCGCCTGAGCGATGACCTCTCGACGCTGGAGAATGTCGAGGAGCTGTTTGCGGTCAATTTCGATATTGCCACGACGCGTCACCATGGCGGCAAGATCCTGTTCGACCGCGATGGCTATCTTTGGCTGTCGCTGGGAGATGGCGGCGATCACATGGACGAAGCGCAAGACCCGTCCAACCATATCGGTACGCTGATCCGCCTGAACGATGACGGCACGGTGCCATCCGACAACCCGTTCGCCGGCGGCAATGGCGGCGCGCCGGAAGTGTGGAGCTACGGCCACCGCAATATCCAGGGGCTGGCCCAGCATCCGCAGACCGGCACGGTCTGGAGCCACGAGCACGGCCCGCGAGGCGGTGACGAGGTCAATATCCACCTCACTGGCGGCCTGAACTATGGCTGGCCGGAAATCACCTACGGCATCAACTATAACGGTACGATCATCACCGAGGAGCGCGCGCGCGACGGGCTGGAGCAGCCGATCTGGTACTGGAACCCGTCCATCGCCAATTCCGGTGCTGCATTCTACACCGGAGATGCTTTCCCGCACTGGCAGAATGATTTCTTCGTCGGCGCGCTGGCCGGCATGCACATCGCCCGGCTGGAAACCGATGGCGACCGCGTGATCGGTCAGGAGCGCCTTCTGGAAGACCTGGAGGAGCGCATCCGCGATGTGCGCACCGGTCCTGACGGTTTCCTTTATTTCACGACGGATAGCGATGAGGGCCGCGTACTGAGGCTTGTGCCCGCTGAGTAAGCCACTGACGATTACGCTGGCCGCCGCGACCGGAAGGCGGCGGCCAGCGTGCCGTCATCAAGATAATCAAGCTCGCCGCCGACCGGCACGCCGCGCGCCAGCGAGGTGATCGATACACCGGTATGGGAGAGCCTGTCGGCAATGACGTGGGCGGTCGTCTGGCCATCCACCGTGGCATTGAGCGCCAGGATCACCTCGCTCACCGATCCATTGCCCGCCCGCTCGACGAGGCTGGCAAGATTGAGATCATCGGGGCCGACACCATCGAGCGCCGAGAGCACGCCACCCAGTACATGGTATTTGCCGGCAAACGCCCCTGCCCGCTCCAGCGCCCACAGGTCACCGACCGTCTCGACCACACAGAGCACGCCGTCTGCGCGCCTTGGATCGCGGCAGACCGTGCAGGGGTCTGATACATCCAGATTGCCGCATGTGCTGCAGGGCCGGATTTTCTCGGCCGCCTCGGCCATGGCGGCGGCCAGCGGCTCCATCAGCGCCTCGCGCTTCTTCATCAGATGCAGGGCAGCGCGGCGGGCAGAGCGCGGACCCAGCCCCGGCAGCTTGGCCAGAAGCTGGATAAGCCTCTCGATTTCCGGGCCTGCCGTACCTGCCATCTTGCTCTCTCGTGCGCAGCGGGCGCGAATCACACACCCGTAATGATGGCGAGACTAGCGGTGGCCACGCCCCGCAACAGCCCCGGGAGTTCAGAGATATCAGGGTTTGATGCCAAATGGCATGTCGAAGCCTGGCGGGAGGCCGAGCCCGCCTGCGGCTTCGCGCAGAACCTTGGCTTGCGCTTCGTCGGCCTTGCGGCGGGCGTCCGACAGAGCCGCCAGCATGAGGTCTTCAAGGATTTCGGGCTCTGACGGGTCAATGAGCGAAGGGTCAATGGAAACCTTGCGCGGTTCGCCTTTCGCGGTGGTCGTGATCTTCACCAGACCGGCGCCGGCCTCTCCCGTGACCTCGACGGCATCCAGCCGGGCCTGCGCCTCGCCCATCTTCTTCTGCATTTCCTGGGCCTGCTTCATGAGGCCGGCGAGGTCTTTCATGGCTTGCGCTCCTGACGCTGGGTTTCCGCGTCCGTGATCTGGGATGGGGGGGGTTGTGTCTCAACCGGCGTAACTGATTCCAGTTCGGCGCCGGGAAACAGCGTCATCGCGCGGACGACAGCCGGATCGCGCAAGGCCCGTTCGCGCATGGCTTCGCCCTCGCGGCGGCGGCGTTCACGCACGGTCTCCGCGCCCGGGGCCCGGCCCTGACTGTCTACCAGCCAGCGAGCTCCGGTCTGCGCATGGAGAAACCCGGCAAGCCGGCTCGCCAGATCGTCCGGCGCGCCCTTTGCCGCCTCGAACACGAGCTTGCCCTGTCCAATGGACACAAGGCGCACATAGCGTTCCACCTGGTCGCGCAGCAGAACCTCACGTTCACGATCGAGAAGGACGAGCACATCCTCAAGGCTGGAAGGGTCCGATGACACCGGCGGCGCCGGTTCTGCCGCGCCAGCCCTAGGGGCGGCCTCAGGACTTGCCTGCGCTGACGGCGCATCGCGGCTTTCGCCAGCCTGTGACGCTGCACCGGGCAAGGGTGCACCTGCTTCCAGCGCGGCGATCAGGCGCGCGGCGTCTTCCGGTCCGGGCAGGCTGGCCGCTGCCATGAGGCGGATCACGCTCATCTCGACCGCCGCCATCGGGTCCGGGGCCGAACGGACATCCTCCAGCCCCGAGAGCGCGGTCTTCCACAGGCGTGTGAGGCTCGCGAGCGAGTGGGCATCGGCAAGCTCGCGAATACGCGCGGCCGTCTCTGGCGCCTCGGCGAGGTCCGCCTTGCCGCCGGTTGCCTTCACCCGGTTCATAGCATGCAGATAATCGAGCAGGTCACGCATCAGCACTTGCGGATCGGCGCCCGCGGCATACTGGCTTTCGAGCTCGGAAAGCGCTGCTTCGCCCTTGCCCGTCAGGGCCGCATCGAGCAGGTCGAGCACGCGCGAGCGGTCTACAAGACCCAGCATTTCACGCACCTGCGAGGCGGGAACCGGACCTGTCTCGCTGCCCTGCACGATGGCCTGATCGAGCAGGGACAGGCCATCGCGTACCGACCCCTCGGCAGCGCGGGCTATGGCATCGAGGCCGTCTGCCTCAACCTGTGCACCTTCCTGGTCGCATATGCGTTTGAGGTGTGCACTCAGGACGTCGCGCGGTACGCGGCGCAAATCAAAGCGCTGACAGCGGCTCAAGACCGTAACCGGCACTTTGCGGATCTCTGTCGTCGCGAAAATGAACTTCACATGCGGGGGCGGCTCTTCGAGCGTTTTGAGAAGCGCGTTGAAAGCATTGTTCGAGAGCATGTGCACTTCGTCGATAATGTAGACCTTGTAGCGGGCCGACACCGGCGCGTAGCGCACACCGTCCAGGATTTCGCGGATATCGCCGACACCCGTGCGTGAGGCCGCGTCCATCTCAAGAACATCGACATGAGCAGAGCGGGCAATGGCGTCGCAATGACGGCCGGGCGGGTCGATATCCACGGTGGGCCCGGAGCGATTATCGGACTCGTAATTCAGCGCGCGGGCGATGAGGCGCGCTGTGGTCGTCTTGCCGACACCGCGCACGCCGGTCAGCATATAGGCCTGTGCGATGCGCCCGGACTGGAAGGCATGCGAAAGCGTGCGCACCATCGCATCCTGTCCTATCAGGTCGGAAAAGCGTTGCGGGCGGTATTTGCGGGCCAGAACCTGATAGGCGGACGCAGCGGGCGAAGGCTCGAAACCCGGCAAAGCCGGCCCGGGCTCATCCGCCTCCAGCGCAAGTGCGCCGCTGTCTGGATCCTGGTCATCCATGGACGGGCAAGGCCCCCTCTTGCGGCAAGCTGACCGGGACGCCCGCAGGCGCAGCCAGGCCTTTCAGGCGAAAGCAGTAGGAAGGCGGCGGAAGACCGGACGGCGACCCGAACCGAAACTCGTTACGGCTGCTTCCTTCCGGACCTGACCGGGTTGGCGAGGGGCTCGTCCGCCGCCGGCCTTCCTGCTCCCTAGTATCGGGATCGCGGACAAGTTTCGCAAGCGCAGTGTCAGCCTTCTTCCAGCGTGTCGCGCAGGAAGGCGGCATGCTGGCTCAGCAGCCCGATCAGCCGCGCATCGCCATTATGCGCCACAAGCTGGTTCAGCCAGTCTTCCACAATGACGGACTGGGTCTCCAGCCAGTCCCTCACGCGCGGCTCAAGTACGCTTGCCGCTTCGCTGGCGCGCCGGACCCTTGTGCGGGATGGCTCCAGATTGACGATGTTGCAGATTGCCGGGCTCATTGAATGACTCTCCTGTTGCACCGACAAACTTGCGAGTCATTCTCATTCGCGTCAACTGCGGAGCATGAAAAACCCCCGCGGCCAGCCGGCCACGGGGGCTTTCGTACGGCGCCGATGCGGCGGCGCCAGCACTGTCACGCCAAACTAGAAGCGGCGGACATAGGAGATGCCGAACGCGTCAGCATCGCCATTGCCGTTCACGAAGTCATAGCGGGTGTAGTCGATACGGATGGCGTTCGGACCGGCAAAGGCCCATTCCGCGCCGCCACCGAAGGCCCAGCCATCGACATCGCCGCTGAACGCGACGCCGCCAGCAGACGCGCTGCCGTCGATATAGGTGTAGCCACCGCGCGCGAACACCGAGAACTGCTCGTTCAGCGGCAGACGGGCAACGCCGTACAGGCCAACACCGTAGTCGATCTCCGAGGTTACCGTGGTTGCGCCGATCGTCGTGGACTCATCGCCCAGACCGACAAGCAGGTCACCTTCCACCGAGAAGATCGGGGTGATGTCATAGCTGCCGCGCAGGGTCAGCGTGTCATAAGTGGCGCCGTCAGTGTCGATGGCCTGATAACCGGCACCGAGACGGAACGGGCCTTCCTGAGCGGAAGCGGCACCGGCGAGAACAGCAATGGAAGACACTGCGACAAGGAGAGATTTCATCTGATTCGACCTTTCGTCTTTTTGGGACCCCCCGGGCCCGTGCGACGAGAGATGAGGCCGGTCACCTGCACCGCGCAAGATGCCGCCAGCCGTTAATGACGCAGTGCAATACACCCCTGTGTCTTTCCGGATACGGACTATGGCGCAAGCAAGGCAATTGGGGCAAAAATGCCATGATCCCATACCTTTATACATGATCCGGTAAGGTGTGCGTAATGTTCGCAGCCGCGAAAATCGCGCGGGCTTGCAAGCCGGAGCGCATCAGGGCGCAATGCGCCGGTCAACCGGAGGCTATCGCCCATGCATCTGACTTTCACCCGGTCACCCCTGGATCATGCCGGCATCCGCCGCACCGATCCGGGCTTTATCGATGCCTGCCTTGGCCACCCACAGGCCAGAGCGGTGTTGCTTGCCGGCGGCGACGTTGTGCTGTCACCTGAGGGCGAACCGCAGATACTGCATCCCGCGCAGGCCGCAGAGTTCCCGCTTCAGCCACCGGGACCGGTATTCCTCGGACTGCAGGACGAGACACCCTGGTTTGCGGCGAGCGTTGAGCCGGGCGCGACACCACCCGGTCTCGACTTCCGAAGGGCCACCATGGTGGCGGAGCCGGACATTGCGGCCATACTGGGCAGGGCCCGCGCGATTCTGAGCTGGCACGGGCGCAGGCGGCACTGTTCAAATTGCGGCGCTGAAAATGCCCCTGCCGAAGGCGGCACAAAGCTCGTATGCCCCGCCTGCGGAACCGAGCATTTTCCGCGCACCGATCCATCGGTCATCATGTTGCCGTTCAGTGGCGAGCGCTGTGTGATGGGCCGCCAGCCTGCCTGGCCGCCGGGCCTGTTCGCCACGCTGGCCGGGTTCATGGAGCCGGGCGAAACGATTGAGGAGGCGTGTGCGCGGGAGGTCGCCGAAGAGACCGGGCTGAAGGTGATCTCTTCGCGATACATCGCGAGTCAGCCCTGGCCTTTTCCGTCCACGCTGATGATCGGGCTTCTGGCGGAAATCGAGCCGGGCGAGCCTGTGGCTGCCGATGATATCGAGGAAGCGCGCTGGTTCACCCGTGATGAAGTGCGCGAGCTCTACGAGGGGCCGATGATGCGCTGGGGGCCGCCCCATTACTCGATTTCGCGCCTGCTTATCGAGACCTGGCTGAAGGGCGGCTAGCCAGGCCGCGACGACCTGCCCCATGGGCAGGCTGGCACCATATTGATACTGACACCGGACCGTTCACCCTGCTATTTGCGGGCGTGGTAATCGCCCGAGGCGGTTGCACAGGGCGGCGGAGCGTGCCAAACACCGGCGCAATTACAGTCATGTCTGGTCGAGAGGACGTCGATGGGCGATCTGTTCTGGAACAAGGTAGCGGGCGCGGTTCTGGCCATCCTGCTTGTCGTCATGGGTTTGCGCGAGATCGGCGATATCGCCTTCCACGCGCCTTCACCTGAAACACTGGGATTCCCGGTGGACCCGGCCTTGCTTGAAGGCCCTGCAAGCGCGGAGCAGGAAGAAGCCGGACCGGTTGATTTCGGCACGCTTCTGGCTACCGCCAGCGTCGAGGCGGGCGAGCGTGTCGCGCGCCGCTGCGTGGCTTGCCACACATTCGAGCAAGGCGGCGCCAACGGCACCGGCCCCAATCTGTGGGGTGTGCTCGGACGCGCCGTCGCCAGCGTTCCGGGCTTCAACTATTCGAGCGCCATGCGCGATTACGGCGCTGACGGCACCCAGTGGCTCTACCAGAACATGTATGACTATCTGGAAGCGCCGCGCCGCTATGTCGAAGGCACCTCCATGGCGTTTGCCGGCCTTCGTAACCAGGAAGAGCGGATCAACCTGCTCGCCTACATGAACTCGATGGCCAGCGATCCGCTGCCGCTGCCTGAACCGCTTCCCGCCGAGCCGGCCATTGAGGCGGAAGGCGAGGCAACCGACGTCGCAGCAACGGCAACGCCGGACGCACCGGAAACGGCTATCGAATCCGGCAATGATATGGGCGAGCTGGCCCAGCCGGGTGAAGCGCTGCCGGACGAGGAGCTCGCGCAAGAGCTGGAAGAGGTTCTGGAAGACGGCGAATAAGACGTCTGGAGCAGACATTAAAAAAGGGCGCTTCTGCCGAAGCGCCCTTTTTCTTGCCTGCCGTCCGGCCTGTCACGCTTTCGCTGTCATCCCCGTGCGTTCGGCGCGCGGAAAATGCCGCTCATCGGCGCGTGATGGCTGGCAATGCGCGCTGCGGCCAGATTGAGCGGTTCAAGGGCAGCCGCCATGTGGAACGCATTGGCGTGCAAGAGATGCACGCCGTCGGTCATGATCCCGACATGGCCCGGCCAGAACACCAGATCGCCACGTTGCAAACCTGTCAGTGCATCGGTTGCCGGCACAGTGCTCCAGCGTTCACGCGCCCAGGCTTCCTGGTCGCCACTGTCCCGGGGAATGCGTATACCCGCCGCCTCCATGCTCACCTGCACCAGCCCGGAGCAATCCAGGCCCAGGCTTTCCTTGCCGCCCCACAGATAGGGCGAGTGCAGGAACCGCTCGGCCACAGCGACCCAGTCCGGCTCGCTGGCATCCAGCGCCGTCAGGTGCCCGGTGAAAATCCAGCCCTGGCGCTGGCTCTCGATGAACTTGCCGTCGCGGCGGCCGGCCGCAATCTTTGCGTTTAGCGAAAGCAGGAAGCGCGGCGGGGATTTCAGATCCGGCTCGCTGAACACATAGGTGCGCACCGCGCTTACGCGGTGCGTCGGGATCAGCACCGGCGCGGACAGCGCCGCCATGTCGACAAAGCCCTGATAGCCGTCATGGCGTGAAATGCCGCGTGCCCAGCCGCCGGATTCCTCCTCGACTGAAAACACCTCTCCGGCAAGCAACTGGCTGTCCATCATCGCGTCATCGCGCGGCTCGCGCCGTATGGCTGCTACACCGGCTGTTACCTGAAAGTCTTCAGTCATGGTTCGCTCCATACCGGGCTTTGAGCACTTCATACAGAGCACGCCCTGCCAACATTTCACCCCCAAGAGGACGGCCGGGCCGGGCCTTGGGGTTCCAGCCATAAATATCGAGATGGACCCAGGCCCGGGTGTCCACAAAACGGCGCAGGAACAGAGCTGCGGTGACCGAGCCCGCCATGGGGCCGGAGCCGGTATTGGACAGATCGGATATTTCTCCATCCAGCTGGCTGTCATATCCGTCCCAGAGCGGCATGCGCCACACTGGATCATCCACGCGCAAGGCGGCTGCGGCGATGTCTGCTGCGAGGGAATCGTCATCGGTATAGACCGGCGCCAGTTCCGGTCCGAGCGCGATACGCGCAGCCCCGGTAAGCGTCGCCATGTCGATCACCAGTTCGGGCTTGTCTTCGCACGCGCGCGCCAGCGCATCACCCAGCACCAGCCGGCCTTCGGCATCGGTATTGCCGATCTCGACCGTCAGGCCCTTGCGCGAGGACAGGATGTCGCCCGGACGGAAAGCGTTCCCGGAGATGGCGTTCTCGACGGCGGGCACGAGCACCTGAAGGTGAACGGGCAGGCCCGCATCCATGATCATCGTGGCAAGGCCAAGCACGTTGGCCGCACCGCCCATATCCTTTTTCATGAGAAGCATGCCGGCGCCGCCCTTTATGTTGAGGCCGCCGGAATCGAAACAGACGCCCTTGCCCACCAGTGCAATGCGTGGATGAGACGGATCGCCCCAGACAAGTTCTATCAGGCGCGGCGCATCGGTGGAGGCCCGGCCGACCGCATGGATCATCGGGTAGTTCTGCTTGATCAGGTCATCGCCGACAATGCTGGTCACCGTGGCGCCGAACGGCTTGGCGATAGCGCGTGCGGCATCTTCGAGATGGCTGGGCAGCATGTCGCCGGCTGGCGTATTGATGAGGTCCCGGCACACCGTGACGCCGGCCACAATCCGCAGCGCTTCGGCTTCGTCCGCCCCTGCCGGCAAATGGAACCGCGCCGGTTCGCGCTGTGCGGCGCGGTAACGGGTAAACTGATAGCTGCCAAGGCCGAGCGCGGTTGCGAGGACGGTCGGATCCCAGTTTCTTGGCACGCCGCCAATCCGCCAGACACCCTCGGGCAAGGCCAGCGGGGCACTGCCCGCGTCAAAGGGGGATTTCGCATCGCCGACCCCGTACAGCGCGCCGCCATCTCCAGGCAGCATGACCATCTCGCCTGCCTTGCCGGAGAACCCGGCGGCCCGGGCATGGGCAGCAGCTTCCTGCCCGATGCCCGACAGCACCGAATCAAGGTCGGCGCGTGCCGTCAGGTGGACGGTGCGGGCCGCGTGGGCGGCATCGGCAAATGCAAAATTCATCAAACTCTCCAGACAACTCGACAGGGCGGACCAGGCATGCCGAAGCGTTAACGGCTTCTTGACCGGCCCGGCCGAAACATAGGCAGCAGAAACGCTCGCGTTAACAGGGTTAGATCATGTCCATGCGATTGTCCGCCGCCGCTCTCACCGCCGCAAGCGCGCTGACACTGGGCGCATGCGCCACGACCGCTGCACCCCCGACCGCGCAGGAGGCAGCGCTGGTGCTCGAAATGGAGTCACGCTCACTTGTTCCGGCCACCACGGCCGAGCGCCAGTCCATCGCGAACCAGGACCTGCTGACACAGGCCGCATTCTGGGCCGAAGCCTATGAGCTGAACCCCGCTGACCGCGAGGCGGCCACGCAGCTGGCGCGCGTTCTGCGCCAGCTTGGCAGCGCGCCAAGGGCAATCGAGGTCGCCCGTCAGGCTCTTGCTCTCTTCCCCGATGACGCAGGCCTTCTGGGCGCGTACGGGCTGGCACTGGCCGCCGAAGGCCGTGGGCAGCAGGCCATCGAACCCCTGACCCGCGCTGCGCAGGCAGACCCCGGCAACTGGCGCCTGATAAACGCCCTTGGCGTCTCTCTCGAACAGGCAGGGCGCACCACAGCCGCACGGGCCCGTTTCCATGAGGCCATGATGATCGCGCCGCACGAACCCTCAATCCTGTCCAATCTGGCGCTTTCACATGCCCTGGCTGGTGAACCTGAACAGGCCGAACCGCTATTGCGCCGTGCCATGGACAACGATCTCGCTTCACCGCAGGTACGTCAGAATCTCGCCCTCATCCTGGCCCTTCAGGGCCGGTTTGACGAGGCCGAGCAGATCGCGGCAATCGATACGACAGCGGAAATGGCAGCGGCCAACATGGCCTATGTGCGCGCGATGATAACCAGCCCGCGCCGCTGGGACAGCCTTAACGAGGCTGCCCTGCGGGGAAGCCACCACTAGGACACAGACTCATAATTTCTGAGCCATATCTGGATAGCGGCGAGTTTGACGAGGGCAAGGTAGT
>NZ_BMFS01000008.1:132500-141595 GCF_014639075.1 Glycocaulis albus | reverse complement strand
CCCAAGGATATGGGCATGCGCTCGATCATCGCACCGAATGTGCTTGAGCGAGCGTTCCAGGCGGACGGTCCGAACTGCAAATGGGTGGCCGACTTCACCTATATCTGGACCGCGCAGGGCTGGCTGTATCTGGCCGTGGTCCTGGACCTGTTCTCCCGGCGTGTAGTGGGCTGGTCGATGAAGGACGCTATGACGGCGCAGATGGTGACGGACGCGCTGATGATGGCGATCTGGCGACGTGGCCGGCCCGATGCGCTGTTGCATCACTCCGATCAAGGCAGCCCGTATACCAGTGAGAGCTTCCAGCGGTTGATGGCCGATCACGCCATCACATGCTCGATGAGCCGCTCGGGCAACTGCTGGGACAATGCGGCGATGGAGAGCTTCTTCTCATCGCTGAAAACCGAGCGGATCAGGAACAAGGTCTATCGCACCCGCGACGAGGCCCGTTCAGACGTGTCGACTACATCGAACGCTTCTACAATCCCCGCCGCCGGCACTCGACGCTGGGCTATCTCAGCCCCATCGAGTACGAAAGAAGAGCTATGGAAGCTTAGGATGCTGTCCACTGAACCGGCAGCAGCTCACTGCCGTGTTTCGCCGGATTAGGCCAGCGTGACCAGGCTGTCAGGCAATCGCCCCGATCCAGAAGGCGTACTTAGTATCTCCGAACTCGCTGCTTACACGGACCTCCACAGGATTGGCCGAGTATTGCGATGACCGGATGCAGGACGGACTGACGCCGAAACGGGCGCGGAAACACCGCGAAAAGTGCGCAGCATCCGCAAAACCCCAAGCATAGGCGATATCGGCGATCTGACGATGATAGCTGGCGGGCGAGGCAAGATCTGTAAAAGCCCGGCGCAGGCGCATTTCACGTACATAACAGGCAATCCCGCCACAAGGCTCGAAAAGCCGGTACAGCCTCGCCCTCGATACACCAACCGCCTGGGCGACCAACTCCGGCCCGAGCGATGGCAGCGGCAAATTATCCTTGATGAAGACCTGGGCCTTCAGCAGCAAGGCGTGATCCGCTATCGCGGGAGGATCCTCGGCCGTCATCCCGCTGCCATTCATGGCCAGCGCGGCCAGCTCGACAAGAGGCTGCGCTGCAGCAGGCGCCTCGGTCAGCGACAGGCTGCCTGACACCCGGCAAAGAGACATGATGTAGTCACGCAGCAGCAGCCCCGCACTGCTGCCGGAATCGAACACATGTCCGTGCACGCTGTCGGGTGACTTCAGAAGCGGGGCCAGGCGCCGCCTCGGTATAAACACGTTCAGGATTTCATAATCCGTCGTGCGCGAACTGAACGTGTCTGCGTGGTCCAGCACAACGAAATCACCGGCCTTCGCCCGTGTGGAGCGCGCGCCGCACTCCATCTCCACGGAGCCCCGCAGGAAAACATGAATCTGATAGTGATCAATGCCGTCGCGCGCGATCCGCCCGGCCGATCGCGAGAAACGCTGTGCGCCCAGCTTGCAGTGATTGATCACTATCCCGTCGAGCAGAAAACTGTCCACGCGCGCCGAAAAGCGCTCCTCCGACTTCTCATCGTGAGCGCTGACGTCAAACACGACGCCGATATTCTCGCGCCACGCGGCAAATCTGCCGGCTGGCGCGATGCCGCGCGTATTGAAATAGGAAGTCTCTATCAACCCCATTGCAGACGCTGCCCGCCCCGTCGCGTACCCAGTCATTCACTATACACTAAATCACCCAGATACGAGTGAAAAACCGGGCAAGCCTTGCAGCCACCCATCCGCCTGCACGCAAACGGGGACAAACGCGGCCGGTATGCTGCCCGTCTCATTTTCTTGCCTATGCGTCTCAATTTTTGCGCGATGACTTCCCGGCGCGCGCGGAACGGGCAGAATTTAACCATGGATTACGGGCTGGCTGGTCCAGCCGGAACGCAAAGCTTTGGGGAAACAAGGCGGGGCATTGCCAAGAACCTGGCCCGCCGCCATGCCGGGGTTTACACATGTCACAGAAATATCTGGCCGGTGCCGTCCGCGCCGTGGGCGCCGCCTCTGCCGCGTGCGTGCTGGCCACACTGCCTGCCCAAGCCGAGGGCTCAACCGGAGACGCCGAAATCCGCTTCGTCCGCGGAACACCCGGCCAGTCCATATTCTGGACGTTCTACACCTGGCACCCTACCCCCTGGCCCGGAGAATGCATTGAGGAACGCTACGTGAATTTTCCCGGTCAGGAGGCACGTCTTGACCGGCGGGGACTGGCCAGCAATGGCTTCTGTAATCGCGACTGGCAGGGGAACCCCCGTCCAATAGAGGCGGCAGACCGCTTTGGCCTGGTGCCATACGATGGGCCGATAGGCGATTTCGACCGTAACAATATGGTGCTTTACTGGACGCGGGGAGTGAGCCACCTGCCATGGGATGACCCGTGGAACCGGAATGACCGGGCCGACGGCTCTCATCTGAACTTTGTCATGTGGGGCGATGACGGGCCACTGGTCTCGCCATCCCGGCGTACAAGCTTCAGGGTCGAAACCGGGCCGGACGGGCAGCAGCGCTGCATCTCCGAGACGAGCTCGATACCCGGGGTTTCCCTGCTGGCAACGCCTCCGAGCATTTCGGAGGTGGACATGTATCTGTGCACACAATACGCGCAGAATGCCTCACACCGGCCGGAACGCTTTGCGCAGCGGGGCGGCAGCTCGCCGTTATTGCCGGACGGTTGGCCTCCCCGCCATACGGGGCCTGGCCCGAACGCGCTGCTGTCATCTGTCCGCACCAACCCTGCAGGTGCCAACAGCTCGGCCCTTGCGGGCAACGCACCGGCCATGCGCCGCAACATGCTCTTCAACGACGATTTGCCGCCAGGCGATGCCGTCGACACCACTGCAGCCCTTCCGAACGTCGCTTACGTCGCAATCGAAACGTCGACTGGTACAGGTAACTGTAGCGGCACAGTCATCAACCGCCGTCAGATACTCACCGCCGCGCACTGCGTGGACATGGCAGACCTTGAGAACATCCGCGTCGGTTTCGGCAATCCGGTCGACTCTGCGCCCTTCGGCGTGTTGTCGGTGAGCTATCATGAGGACTGGGACAGCAATGGCCTGGGCGGGTCACTCAAAGGTGCCGACATTGCGATCATCACGCTTGATGACCCGGTCCTTTTCGTGCCGCCGGTGCAGCTGGACGCCAGTAACACCAGCGCCGCCTCACTGGGCGATATCGTCCTGATCAGTGGCTATGGATCGTTCGGCAACCCTTCGACCGGACTGGTCAGCGGCGGTGATGGCCAGCGCCGGATAGGGCGCAACGTGCTCGACTTCGTCGGCACGGCCACGGACGTTGCCCCGCTCGCAGGCCTTGTGAACCCGGGCACGCAGTACCCGCTGTTTGCACTTGATCTGGATGATCCGTCCGGCGCAGGCCCGAACATTCTGGGCGGCGGCGCAGTAGATGGCGAGGCCATCGCCTCTCCGGGCGACAGCGGTGGCGGCCTGTTCATAGAAACAGCAGACGGGCTGGTGCAGATCGGCATCGTGTCCTTCGGTTATGGTATCGCCAACCCCGCCAATCGCTTCGCCTACGGCGCGGCTGACTTCTACACACCGGTATTTGCCTTCCGTGACTGGATTGATGCCGCTTCCCCCTTCATTCAGGCCAGCACGGTCGGCGGCAATGGCAACTGGAGTGATGCGGGCTACTGGGCTGATGGCATCGTGCCGCAGAATTTCAACGGCCCGTTCGCGGTCACGGCCGGTCCGGTCTTCACGCCGCTTTACGAAGTATTCCTCGATGGACCCGGCCTCACCCGGGTCGAGGATGGCGACTTCTTCGAGATTGACGCGCTGGCGCTTTCCGACCCGGCTGCCGAACTTGGCATTTCGGAACTGGGCGTGCTGATCGCGGAAAGCTTCGTCGATATTCAGTCTGGCACTATCTATCTCGACGGCATTCTGGGCACCAGCCAGATGCGCGTCCAGGATGGCGGCGAACTTCTGGTAACGGAGAACGGCGTTTTTGTGGAAACCGCTCCCGTGTTCGACGGCGGCGTCTTTCAGCAAGGCGGGCTGATCGACGTGGCAGGCCTGTTCTTTACCGACGGCCTGATCCTCTCGGGCGGACAGTTCACCCTGCGCGATACCGGCTATTACTTCGACTATGGCGGATCACTTGTACTGGATGGGCGGCTGGATATCGACGGGTATTGGGATACCGACCTGTTCACCCAGTTCGGCGGTCTCACTGATATCGGCGAGAGTGGCATCCTGTTCGACTATCAGGGAATTTCGCTGCTGGGCGGCGGTACTCTCAATGTCGATGGCGAGTTTGACACCCTCGCCTTCATCCATGACGGCGGCACTGTGGCCGGGCGCGGCATCATCCTCGCTCCGGACATATATTACCATGCTAACGGCATCATCATGCCGGGCGGACCGGTACCGGGAACGCTGACCATTGATGGCAACTACTACATGGATTCCGGTGCGGCAGGCGCGTTCAGCCTGCACACCGATCCGGCGCTCTCCAACTCGCTCTTCGTCACCGGCTGGGCAGAGATATACGGCACCATAATACCGGTGTTCGAGCGGGATTTGCCCTCACGCGGTGACAGCTTTGTACTCGTCGAGGCACTCGGCGGCACGCGCGGCGATCCGCAACTGGAACGCCCTTCCCTCTCACCCATGATTGACTTCCAGCTGAGCTTCACCGGGGACAGCCTGGTGCTCTCACTCATCGCCCGTGACTTCGCCGACTGGGCCGGGTCACCACAACAACAGGCCGTTGCGGGGGCCCTGGATGCCGCGCTTGCGCCGTTTGGCGGGGATTTGCCCCCTGGCAGCTTCGGGGAGCTGGTCAATACGCTGGACTATCTGCCTGAGGGCAGCGACGTTTCGCGTGCACTGGAAAGCCTGAACCCGGCCGAAACCTTCATGCTCGACACTTTCGGTTTCGCCTTGTCACGGGTGCAAGGCAATATTCTGGCCGGACGCACCGCCGCACTGGCACGCGGCACCCAGGGGGGCTACGCCCTTACCGGCAACACGCGCCTCTCAGGCTTTTCCGGCTTTGCGCCGGGCGCCGCCAGCATGGCCATGGCATCATCGATGATGCAGGTGGAAACGCCGCAACCCGCCCATGCCTGGGATCGCCTGCCCGACCACACAGGCGTCTTTCTCACGGGCACGGTCAGCTCCGCAGACTACACCTTCGTCCATGGACGCTCAGACTCCAACATGGTGTTCCTGACCGGCGGTGCAGACCGGCGCGTAGGCGAGAACAGCCTCATCGGATTTTCTGCTGGCTATGGTCAGTTCGAAACCCGCTCACAGTATCGGCGTGCCGACGGCGAAGCGCTCTCTGTGAGTGTCTATGGCGGCCATGCCCCGGGCAACGCCTATGTCAGCGCCTATGCCGGGTATGCTCTCATGGATTACCAGATCGCACGCCCGGTCTTTCTTGGCGCACCCAGCGCCGGCGGCACTGTGCTGACAGCCCGTGCCGACACCGGCGGCTCCCAGTTCATGGCGGGATTTGACGCCGGCCTCACCCTCGCGGCGGGTGCCTTTGAATGGGGACCGGCATTGCGCCTGCGTCATGCCAGCACCCGGTTTGACGCCTATACTGAAACCGGTGCCGGTGTCCTCGGATCACGCATCGACGCCCGTTCACAGGACGAAACAGTGGCAGGGCTCGGCGCCTATATCGCCCAGAGTTACAATCAGAACGGCCGGCAGAGCGAAATCTATGTCCGGGCGTTCCACCAGATCGAACTGTCCGGTTCAGACCGCACCGCGCAAGCGACGCTCACGGGCGCGCCTGTTACCTTTCAGGTTCAGGGGCGTGGACGCGATGACCACTTCTATACCCTCGAGACCGGCGCCCGGATCGACATTTCCCGGCAATGGAGCCTTGATGCCGCATTCGCGGCAGACACGGGGCGGTCTGATGGCAATGCGACCAGCCTTTCCCTGCAGGCGCGCTGGCGCTTCTAGGCTCAAGGCGGCCTTAAACAAAAAACGCCCCGGATGGTCTTCCGGGGCGTTTTCCTGTTCCATCTGATGGCAGTCAGATAATTCTGGGTGCGGGGGCAGGATTTGAACCTGCGACCTTCAGGTTATGAGCCTGACGAGCTACCGGGCTGCTCCACCCCGCGTCAATGCCGGTTTGTCCCCCGGCTATGGGGAGCGTGTAACTAACCAACCCGCGAGGGTCCGTCAACCGGATGTAGCGAGCTATTAACAGCGCTGGAATTCATAGGTTAGTCGGTTAGTCTGCTACAATTCCGCCCTGACGGGGAAACTACGCATGCCATCCCTTTTTGATGAGGCAATTGCGGCCGACAGATCAGGCGACATGCCTCGGTCACGGCGGCTGTTGCAATCAGCCTTGAAATCCGGCGATGACCGGGCCCGCTTGCCGCTGGCGGGTTTGCTTCTCGATGGGCGTGGAGGCCCTGTCGATCCGGATGGAGCGGTAAAGGTGCTGGAACCGATGGAGCCCAGCAATGCAATTGCCCGGCGCATGCTGACAACTGCGATGGCGCTGCGTCCGGGCGGTTTTCCCGACGCGATCCGGCGGCGGCTGGAGCATGCGCGCAAAGGCGATCGTGACGCAGCGGTACAGCTGGGCGTGCTTCTACTGGATAGCCACCCGGCCCAGTCATTTCACCTGCTGCAGGGTGCAGCCCGCCAGGGCGCCGGCCTCGCGGCCGCAGCCCTTCTTCATCACGCACGCAATCACGGCGGGCTTTGGCCAGAACTGGAGCATTGGCTATTCGGGCTTGCGGCCACGGGCTACCCGCTGGCCGGCCCTTTAAAGACCGCGATGGCTGAAATGCCGCGCACCTCACGTGCGCCAGTCCTAACAACAGCCCCAGAAGAGCTGGAACGACTTGATACCGCCTGGCCAACCTCCGAGGCATCGCGGACGACGCTCAGCGAGACGCCCTCGATCCAGTCCTATAACGCGATGGTCAGCCACGCATCTTGCGATTATCTCCTGGCGACGGTCTGGCCCACCCTCAGGCGCGCGGAGGTTTTTGATCCGGTCAGTGGCCGCACCAGCCTGGACGCCCACAGAAAAGCCTATTCCACAAGTATTCCACGCTCCTTCCAGGATCTCGCTATCGCCCGCATCGTCGCCTGTATGTCCGCTTGCGCCGGAACCAGCGCTGCATTCGCGGAAAACCTCGCGATCCTGCTGTATTATCCAGGAGATGAGTACAAGCCTCACCTCGACTGCTTCACCTCCGATGACGGCTGGGCAAGTGCCGAACTGGCCGCGCAAGGCCAGCGCCGGGCCACCTCTCTGGTGTCGCTTAACGGCGGCTACGGCGGCGGGGAAACAAAATTTCCCCGCCTTGATATAAGTTGGCGCGGCAAAAAGGGTGACGTCCTCACCTTCAACAACGTAACCGGTGACGGGGCCGCCGATCCGCTGAGCCTTCACCAGGGAATGCCGGTAATATCGGGCTGGAAGGCGCTAGCCAGTCTATGGTTGCGTGAGCAGATACCCGGTACCGACGGCGTCGCGCAGCGCGCTGATTGAAGCGTAATGCGTAATAGGATGCAGGCCCGCCGAGCCCCGAGCAAAACAAAACCCCCGCCGAAGCGGGGGGTTCATCATTTTGATTGGAAAGAAAAAGGATAACTGGCGTCAAACGGGCGGACCGGGCGGCGACCTACTCTCCCATGCCTTAAGACATAGTACCATCGGCGCTGAGGGTCTTAACGGCCGTGTTCGGGATGGGAACGGGTGGGGTCCCCTCGCTATAACCACCCGGTCGGCGCGTTTGACGCGGTTTCACAGAGACATTTTATCCTGACTAATTTCGGGCTTCATGATGGACGAGGCGATCGCCATTCATGAGCTACGCAAATCAAGCCTATCGAGCAATTAGTACTGGTCCGCTCCACGCATCGCTGCGCTTCCACTTCCAGCCTATCAACGTGGTGGTCTTCCACGGCTCTCAAGGGATACCTGGTTTTGAGGGGGGCTTCCCGCTTAGATGCTTTCAGCGGTTATCCCGTCCGCACTTAGCTACCCTGCTATGCTGCTGGCGCAACAACAGGTCCACCAGAGGTGCGTCCATCCCGGTCCTCTCGTACTAGGGACAGCTCCTCTCAAGTATCCGACACCCACGGCAGATAGGGACCGAACTGTCTCACGACGTTCTAAACCCAGCTCACGTACCGCTTTAATTGGCGAACAGCCAAACCCTTGGGACCTGCTCCAGCCCCAGGATGCGATGAGCCGACATCGAGGTGCCAAACAATGCCGTCGATATGGACTCTTGGGCATCATCAGCCTGTTATCCCCGGCGTACCTTTTATCCGTTGAGCGATGGCCCTTCCACTCGGGACCACCGGATCACTATGGCCGTCTTTCGACTCTGCTCGACCTGTCAGTCTCGCAGTCAGGCAGGCTTATGCCATTGCACTCAACGAGCGATGTCCGACCGCTCTGAGCCTACCTTCGCGCGCCTCCGTTACACTTTGGGAGGCGACCGCCCCAGTCAAACTACCCACCACACAGGGTCCCGGACCCGGATAACGGGCCGCGGTTAGACGTCAATAAGGATAAGGGCGGTATTTCAAGGATGGCTCCACATGGACTGGCGCCCACGCTTCAAAGCCTCCCGCCTATCCTACACATATCATCACTAACGCCACTGTGAAGTTGTAGTAAAGGTGCACGGGGTCTTTCCGTCTGACCGCGGGAACCCCGCATCTTCACGGGGAATTCAATTTCGCTGAGTCTCTGTTGGAGACAGTGGGGAAGTCGTTACGCCATTCGTGCAGGTCGGAACTTACCCGACAAGGAATTTCGCTACCTTAGGACCGTTATAGTTACGGCCGCCGTTTACCGGGGCTTCAATTCGGAGCTTGCACCCCTCCTTTTAACCTTCCGGCACCGGGCAGGCGTCAGACCCTATACGTCGTCTTGCGACTTCGCAGAGCCCTGTGTTTTTAGTAAACAGTCGCCACCCCCTGGTCTGTGCCCCTGGACACTGGTTGCCCAGCGCCAGGCTCCCTTCTCGCGAACTTACGGGAGCAATTTGCCGAGTTCCTTCAACAGAGTTCTCTCAAGCGCCTTGGTATGCTCTACCAGTCCAC
>NZ_BMFS01000008.1:0-127500 GCF_014639075.1 Glycocaulis albus | reverse complement strand
CATACTCGGTGCCGTGCTGCTGGCGCTGGCGGCCCTGTCCTTCGTGGCGGCAAACTGGGCCGGCATGCCCGCGCTGGCGCGGTTCGCACTGATTCTTGGGGCGCTGTGGGCCGCGCTTGGCACCGCGGGTGAAGCCTTCCGGCGGAACAATCCGGCCCTGGGTCACGCCCTGGCCCTTGTGGGCGCGGCATTGTTTGGCGCCGCCATCATGCTTACGGCGCAGACCTTCAATATCAGTGCGTTTCGCAATACGGGCATTCTGGTCTGGGCGCTCGGCGCACTCGCAATCGGCATTACCATACCGTCACGGCCGGCCCTGGCACTTTCAGCCCTGCTTGCGGGAAGCTGGATGGTTCTCGAGACGGTCAATCCCCTGACGCCCCGGATTGTCTGGCTGTTCGTCCCGCTATGGCTGGCGCTTGCAGCGTTCGCGATCAGGTTGGAAAGCCGCCTGACGGCAAACCTTCTGGGAGCCGGACTTCTGGTCTGGCTCTACACCTTCGTGCGCTGGATGGGCGATGCAGGCGACGAGTTCAGCCGCCCGGGCATGTTCATACTGATGGCCCTGATCTGTGCTGCGTCGGCCCTTGCGCTGGCGCTTGCGGAGGAGCGCGGTCTTGCCTTGAGCCGGATCGTGTCGCGCTGGTTGATGACCGGCGCCGTACTCAGCGCCTTCCTTGCCCAGTTTTCCATTGAACGCGCCGGCAGCGGTGCTGTCACCGGCCTTGTCCCGGCAGGACTGGCGTGCGTTGTGATCATAGCGCTTCTTTCGTTTGTGCGCATGCGATCCGGCGCAATGCGTCCGGCAATCGCTGTGACCATTCCTCTTATCGCCGCGGGCGGGCTTTCCCTGGCCCTGGCGCCACATTTCCTGCCAGCGTGGGCGGGCGTACTGGAAGTGCTGGCAGGTATCGCTGTCTTCGCGCTCGCCGCCGCCATGGTGGCCGAAGGCGCGCGCGCCGGGCGCGGCTTTACCGGCGGGCTGGGCCTCGTCCTGTTCATCGCACAGGCCCTGCACGTCTATACAGCGCTGTTTGGCAGCCTGCTGGACACGGCCCTCTTCTTCCTGATCGGTGGCGTGCTGCTCATCGCGATGTCGGTCATCGCGATGCGCCTTCAGCGCCGCAAACTGGCCCGCGCAGCGGAGGCACAGCCATGAACGTGATGATTCGACTGGTTCTCGTTGCAGCTGCGATGACGGCAGTGCTGACGCTGATGGTCATCAACCAGGCCAATGCCCGCGCAGGCGGAACCGAAATACGCCTGTCCATGGAGCCGGTGGACCCGCGCGACCTGCTGCTCGGCCACTATGTGGAACTGGTGACCCCTCTGCAGCGGCTGGAAACCGCACAGCTGCAGGGCGGGAGCGAACACATGTTCGAGCAGGGCGACCGCATATGGGTTGGCCTGGAAACCGGCCCGGACGGCTCCTCCCGGCCCGCATCGGTCCATAACTCACCCCCCAGCGGGCCCCATATCGAGGGCCGGGTGCGCGTTGCCGGCCATGTCAGCGATGAGCCGGGCCAATGGCTGACGGTGCACTACAATATCGAGCGCTATTTCGCCTCGCCCGAGGCTGCGCTGGAACTGGAAAGCTATCGCGACGAGCGCCGCCTGCGCCTGATTGTATCGCTGAGCGATTCGGGCAGTGCCGTCATCCGCGGACTGGAGATCGACGGCGAGGATCATATCGACCGGCTGTTCTAGCCCTGCCTGAACACCCTCACAAAGACCGGGTAGAGCAGCATGCCTGCCAGCAGGCCGCCGACATGGCCGGCCCAGGCAATGGGTATGGAATAGAATATCCCGGCAATACCTATCAGCGCATTGACGAGCAGCCACGGCACGGCAAGACGCAGCATCCCTGCCCGCCCGCCCCCAGCCCACCCGGCGGCAGCAAGCACGCCCGACACCGCCGTTGACGCCCCGACCATGAAGGTCGGCTCATTGACGTGGATGACAGCATGCAGGGCCGCTCCCGCGATGGCACAGGTGAAATAGAAGGCCAGAAATCCCGCTGCAGCGGAAACGCCCCGGCCGAATCCGGCCGCGGCGGCGCTGCCCACTGCCAGCAAGATCCCCATGTTGAGCAGCACGTGCCACCAGCCCGCATGGACGAAGACGTGCAGGACATAGGGGCTGAAGCCCGCCAGCGGCGGCGTTGGCGGCTGCCGGGGCAGCATGTCGGGGGCGGTCACCAATGTACCGGCCCACATGATAAGCCCATGCAGCGAAGGGCTGTTGGCCGCTGCCCAGCTATCAATTCCGTGCAGCGCCAGCGTTAGTGCGCACAAGGCCAGAACCAGCCCCGACACGCCCGGCCCCAGAATCGGCGCCCTCACTGGTCCGCCGCTTGCAGCCTCCGGCCCGGGTGCGGCTGATCTGCCTTCACCATCAGCATCCTGTCCGGTCAATGGCTTTTCCCCTTCAAGGTTCGCCCCGCCCAGCAACTGGCACACGCGTTGCAGCCACCGGGTCCAAGCGTATCCAAACAGGACACTGGAAAAGATTATGCCGCGTTTTGCCAAAGTCACCCTCACCGCCGCAGCACTGGCCATGATTGCCACACCGCTGGCGGCTGCGCAGCAGGCCGGCGACAACTGGAACCAGCCTTATGGCATGGCACGCGGCGACGAGAACCGGCCCTATGCCGGCCAGCGCGGGCGCGGCGCCAATCGCGTGGTGATCAACGGCATCATCCAGACCGGCGTCGGCGTCTCTGCACAAGGCACCGTAACAGGTTCGGCCGGGCTTGGCGGCGGCGTTGGCGGCGGCGGCCAGTACACAGGCTCGTCTGCAACCGCGATCGCCAACCAGCTCAATGTCGTGGTGAACGGCAACTACAACACCGTCGTCGTGAACTCCCGCCAGATCAATAATGGTGACGTCACGGCCAATGCCAGCAGCTCCAGTGCCCAGCCCCGCACGGGTGGCCCGCTGATCTCCAGCGCGGCGCCGTCCGTTACTGGCATGGAATCTGCTGGAAGCACCCTGAACACCTTGCCATCTGCAAACGTGCCTGCCCCCTCATCTGATCCCAATCGGGAGCCCTAGACATGACCCGTATCAAAAGCCTTTTCGTGGCCGCCGCATCGGCTCTTGCCGTATCGGCCTGTGCCACCTCCAATTCCGGCTCTGACGGGCTGTATGCCACACCGACGGGCAATGCGCCGGTGACGGCCAACCCGACCCCCTATTCGCAGGCCCTGGTCTGCCTTTCGGGTCATGCACGCCAGCAGGGCCGTCCGGCGCCGCGCGTCGCGGTCGGGCGTATCGCCGACTATACAGGCCAGCTCGCCCCCGAAGGCGGCACCCGCGTCACGCAAGGTGCCTCGCTTATGGCGATGAGCGCCTTTGCCAAGGCCGGCGCCCGCCTGGTGGAGCGTTTTGATACGTCGGTTGCCGAGCTGGAGCTGCGCTATACCAACAGCCAGCTGATCGGGGACGAGAACGAGCAGCAGGGCTTCCGCCAGATCTATGCCGGCGCCATGCCCGGCTCGGACTATTTCCTCGTCGGAGGCATCACAGAGCTCAATTCCAATATCCGGTCCAACGGCCAGGACCTCTTTGCCGGCGACAGTGTCGATTCCAGCCCGGCGGGTGTCTTCTCGCGGCGTATCTATGTGATGAATGTCGCGCTGGATTTGCGCCTCGTGGACAGCCGCACGCTCGAAGTGGTCGATGTGGTCTCCTATCAGAAACAGATCATCGGCCGCGAGATTTCGGCCGGCATGTTCAGCTTCTTTGGCGATGCGGTGGTCGATCTGTCGGCCGGTGGCCGCTCGCTGGAGCCTGTCCAGCTTGCCGTTCGCGCGGTAATCGAGCGCGCCGTGCTCGAAATGTCTTCCCAGCTCTACGGCGTACCGGCTGAGGCCGTGTGCCAGTTCAATGATCCTATCGGCCCGTCGAATATTACCGGCGGTGTCCAGCTCAATACGGCCTATGCCGGTTCGGAGGCTCCCTATGTCCAGGCTCGCACTGACGTCAATCGCGGTCATGACCGCCGCGATAGCGACATCCGCAGCGTCCTTCGCGGCGTCTATCGATAGGGTAGAGAACGACCAGGCCAACAGCGCCCCGGTCGATGCCACTGTCGAGGTCGACGCCGTCACAACCGAAGTCGCTACTGCCATCGCAACGGCGCAGAGCAATTCCGCGGGCGGCAGCTTTACCAGCGAGTCGGAGGTCACCTCGACGCAGGTAACCAACGGCGCGACCAATGCGACGACGGATATCCAGGCGGACTCTGTCTGGGGGCTGTCGACCGGATTTGCGACCGCTCAAGGCAACGCCCTCACGGTGGACGCTGAAGACGGGCTGGAGATGGACGCCGAGCAGACCGCAGGCGCGGGTGCCAGCGTGTCGGCCCTCTCCGCCCTGCGGCTGAACACCTATGGCGGCAACACCGCGCAGTCGGCCATGGCCAGCGCCAACGCCATAGAGGTGATGGGGTCGGGCGACATGCCGATGAATGTCCGCCAGTCCTCCGAAGCCGATGTCGATGCACGTTCCGAGATCGAGGCTGAAGAGGTGGAGACAGCGCTTGCTACCGCGCAAAGCGCGGGCAACAGCCTGACCGTGACGGGGTACGAGGCCAATATCATTGCGCTCGCCGACCAGGAAAACAGCGGCAATGTACGCTCCACCGTGGATGCGGACATTGCCAATGCCAACTGGGGTGTCACTGCGATGAGCGAGGCTTCGGGCAACACGGCCTCCAGCCAGAATGACTGGGGCTATGGTCATCTGCAGGGCAGCCAGAGCAATTCCGGCGAGGTTCGCGCCACCACGACACTCGCCGTGGGCACGTTCGGCGACGGCCCGGTCGTCGGGTCGTCCCACGCGGTAGGTAACAACGCCCTGGTGTCCAATATCGGGGCGGATGCCTATTCCGGTGTGATGCAGAACAATTCCGGCGCGGTAACGGGCCAGGTCTCGATGCAGCTGGGCACGGGCATGGCCGCCTATGGCACCAGTTCGGCGATCGGCAATGCACAGTCGGCCTATATCTGCGCAACCTGCCCGGTCGGCCTGAATGCCCAGGTAAATCAGGTCAATTCCGGCGCGATCAATTCGATCACCCAGATGCGTGCGAATGGCTATGTCGGCGGCATGACCGGATCGGCAACGGCGGTTGGCAATGTCTCGACCTTCTCCACCATTGGAGGCGGGAACTAGACGAGGTCGTCTAGCTTCACCGCTCCTTTTCCTTCGCTCCTTGGAGACACTTCGCTTGCCCTCAGGATGAGGGAAAAGCACGACCTAAGCCCTGATCCTGAGAAGGCCTGAAATGCAGTCTCGAAGGACGAGGGCTTCAGGCGTGGGTCACCCCGCATGTAGCGAGCGATGACAACAATTCGTTAGAAAAATCCCAATGTTCCCGCCTGCGGGCTGCCTGCCATCAGCCGGTCTAGGCCGGCATTGTAATTGGCCAGCTGGGCCTGAAGATAAGCAGGCACCTGCCCACCCTTCTTGCCGGCGCCCGGTCCTTCGAGAAGCTGTTTGAGTGCGGGATCCTGCGTCAGCTCCCGCCAGGCACGCTGGACCACGCTCATGGCCTCGGTCAGCGCCTCATTGGCAGCAATCGCCCCGTCCCGGCTGGAAATGTCGTAACGGCCGCCAAGCCGCAGCGAGAAGCTGGGCGGCGCGGCAGCGCTTTCATCGCGCGTGCTCTTCCTGGTCAGTGATTTGCCCGTGATCGTGCCCGACGGCAGGCCAAGGCTTTCGAGTGCATTCTGGCCATCGCCACCGGCTTTCAGTTCGACGCTCACCCCGTCGCGCGGCGTGATACGAAGGAACTCCTCCCCCGTGCGGCGCCCGACGGCCGACGTGCCGTTCAGCAGCAGGGCTGCGTTGAGTTTGAAGGTCAGCGAACGCATCGTTTCGTTCGCCTCAATGGTGATTTTCTGCGACCGGCCGCCATTGACCGAGATGAAGAAATGATCTCCGGCGCGTGCGGCGCTGTGAGCGGTGACAACCCGGCTGTCGGCGTAGACGATTTTCCCGCTGGGCAAGCCAAGCTTCGACAGCACAGAATCGCCCTGGGGATCCACGACAATGCCGGCCCCTTGCGAGACACCGCCGCGTCCGGAAACCTGCTGCGTCCACTCATGCGCGCCCGTTGCCGCATCAAAACCGGCCGCGAACGCATTGCGTGTGCCGTTCTGACTGGCGCCGGGCAGTTCGCCATTCGTCGTGCCTGACAGATAGACCTTCCCGCCCGACACCTGAATGCCGGTCGCCAGATCATCAACGCCGGTACCCAGAAAGGTCGTGTAGTCGACCGTGGCGTTTGCTCCGTCAGTGATTTTCACCAGAAAAGCATCGCGGCCGCCTTCATTGGCGGCCAGCGGTGCACTTGGCGCAAACCCCGCACCCGCACCGCCTGTCAGATAGATGGCGCCGTCCTCATCAACCGTCAGAGCCGAGATACGCCCGCCACCCAGCGAGCCCATATCAAGCGTCCAGACCGCGTCACCGGTCCCGTCATAGCCAGGCGCAAACTTGGTCAGCACGGCGCGCCCATCAACTTCGCTGGCGACGAGAAGCCCGCCATCCTGCGCCGTGGCGACGGCCCGGGCGCGTTCAATGCCGGCGCTTGCCTCCACGCCGCGCGTATAGAGGACCGTGCCATCTGCACCGATAGCGCGGACATAATCGTCCAGACTGCCCTGATTGGCCGTCCCGCCGAAACTGCCGCGCGCTTCGCCGGCGACGAAAATCGTGCCGTCATCGCCAATCGTCACGGCGTTGGCACGGTCATCACCGGCTGCACCAAAGCGCTGCGCCCATTGCTCCACGCCGTCTGCGTTAAACTTCACGACGAGGGAGTCCTCGCCGCCCAGATCATTCGTGCCGCCAAGGCCGCCCCTTACCGAGCCCGCAACGACGATATTGCCGGAACTGTCGACCGCCAGTGCTGCGCCATTGGCCTCACCCGCTGCACCCAGAACGCGGCTCCAGACTTCCTTGCCATTGGAATCGTAGCGCATCAGCACAAGGTCGGACTCGCCCTTTATGTCCTGCCCGCTGACACCCGAACTGGTTCGTCCGGCCACATAGATGCCGCCGTCCGGCGCCCGTGTGATGGCGTCAATGGTCAGCGGATTGGCAGCCGTTGAGCTGCGCGTTTCGCCGCCCGGCACCGGCACTTCGGTAACCGTGCCGTTAGCTTCTATCCGCTGAGCAAACTGGACCGCCGGTGTGCCATCCAGCCCGATCAGCTTTGAAAGCTGGCCTGCCGCACTGTCGCCAGTCCCGGTAACGCCTGCCATGTAGATGGCCGGCCTGCCCTGCGGTGCAGAAAACGACACCTGTTCAGTCAGTACGCCATTGATGCGAAGTGCCCAGTCATTGGCTGTCACGATGCCCGCCGGACCGACCTCGCCCACACGCACAGCAGAGAAGCGCGTGACAACCTCCTGCTCTTCCAGCTTCGAATTGATGAAGCTGGTGACATTGCCCATCGTGCGGGGCGTCGCGCCCATCTCACTGAGGTCAATGGCGACATTGATGTCGCCGCCATTCTTGCGCACCGAGACCGTAAACTGGACATCGCCCTGAAAGGCAGAGGCCTCCTGGTCGGCTGGCCCCTTGTGGATGATGGCAGTGGTGTATTCGCTGATGCCTCGCCGGACCGCGACTTCGCTTTCCGCCTTGGTAAGCGCGGTGTTTTTCAGAACCGAAATCTCATCGAGCCTCAGCCCCGAAAAGAACTCATCCATCTGGCCGAGCCCTTCCTGGAAACGCCGGTTCCAGAAGGCAAGATCGGTGGCGCTGGCACCGCGCTCGGTTCCGGCAGCGGCCAGCGATTGCAGGGCACGAAGCCCAGTGAACATCGCGTAGAGCTTTTTCTCGTCCTGGCTGACATTCAGCTTTGAGAACGCGCTGGCATCGGAATCAAAGAAGCGGCCATTGGCCAGAACCGAGCGGCGTACCGCGTCCAGCGCTGTCACCTCGCCACGCGGATCCCAGGGCGGCAGCACGCTCTTGTCGCGCGTGGAGCCCAGTGTCTGCTGTGCGGGCGCGCGCGTGTTCGCTGCCGCGTTGCGCGCAGCATTCTGTGCGGAAAACCACGCACCCAGAACATCGCCTGACAGGCCGGTAATCACTTGGCGCTCCAGCGGACAGAATAATCCGCCATCCAGTCTCGCCTGCCATCACCAACAAAAGGTTAGCCAGGTGCGCATCAGCTCGTGCGTCGTCAACCAAGGCTAAGACAGTGTTAACGGCTGGGCGCGGAAGATTAACGCACGACTTGTGATTCGATGATTGCCCTTGCGAGGACAGATGAGCGCCATAGCGTCCAAAGCCGCCGTTCCGGCCGTCTCCAAAGGCGGTGTGGAGCCGGTGTTTCTTGGACGGGACTTCCGGTCTCCACGCATGAACCTCGACGGCAAGACCGTACTGATCACGGGCGGCACCGGCTCGTTTGGCCACCATTTCGTGCGCACGGTGATTGAGGAGTTTACGCCGAAAAAGCTCATCATCTTTTCGCGCGACGAGCTCAAGCAATACGAGATGGCGCAGCTTTTCCCGCCCGCGCAATATCCCTTCATGCGGTATTTCATTGGCGATGTGCGCGATGAGGGCCGGCTGGACATGGCCATGCGCGGCGTCGATGTCGTCGTTCACGCGGCCGCGCTGAAACACGTGCCGATCGCCGAGTACAATCCGTTTGAATGCATCCGTACCAATGTGTTCGGCGCCGAGAATGTGGTGCGCGCCGCCATCAAGCGCGGTGTGAAACATGTCTGCGCCCTGTCTACCGACAAGGCCGCCAATCCGATTAATCTCTATGGCGCCTCGAAACTGGCATCCGACAAGATTTTCAGCGCCGCACAGAATATCTCCGGCGAGGACGGGCCGGTATTCTCCGTCGTGCGCTATGGCAATGTGGTGGGGTCACGCGGCTCTGTCGTGCCCTTCTTCAACAAGCTGATTGCCGAAGGTGCCGACCATCTGCCGATCACCGACGCGCGCATGACACGCTTCTGGATCACGCTCACCCAGGGCGTGAACTTCGTGCTCTCATCGCTGACGATGGCGAAGGGCGGAGAGATCTTCGTGCCCAAAATCCCCTCCATGCGCACAACAGACCTCGCCCGCACACTCGCGCCCGGGCTGCCGCACAAGATCGTTGGCATCCGCCCCGGCGAGAAGCTGCATGAGATCATGGTGCCTGAGGACGATGCCCGCTCAACGGTCGAACTGGAGGACCGCTATGTCATCGTTCCAGCCCAGCGCACCGCGCTGATGGCACAATGGCTCGAAGCGGGCGCAGCGGCGCCTGACGGTTTCTCCTACGCCTCCGACAGCAATCCTGAACGTCTGGACGCACGCGCGCTGCAATCCCTGCTGGGGCAGGCGTTCGGGGAATAGCCGCCTACGCCAGCACCTCAGCCAGCGCCCCGCAAACGCGCTCCACGTCCCGCCTCTCCATCCGCGTGAAGAGCGGCAGCGACAGTGTCTGCGCATAATGCGCCTCGGCGCCGGGCAGACTCTGACGGCCATAGCGCTGAACATAATAGGGCTGGGTGTGGACCGGGATGTAGTGGACCTGTGTGCCGATACCGCGTGCCTTCAAGGCATTCATCACTTCAGCGCGCGTTCGCCCGGCGGCAGCAAAATCGATTCGCACATTCAACAGATGCCGGCAGGGATCACTTCCAGCCGGATCAGCGGGCAGCGATACCAGCGGCGCCAGTTCCTGAAGCTGCTCCCTGTAAGCCGCCGTCAGCGCGCGCCTTCTGGCGGCGAAGGCTGGCATGCGGGCAAGCTGCGCCCTTCCAAGCGCGGCATTGATATCGGGCAGGCGGTAATTCCAGCCCAGGGACGCCATCTCGTGATACCAGGGCTCGCCTGCACCCTCGGCACGGGCAAACCGTGCCGGATCACGCTCAATGCCATGGCTGCGCTGGCGCACCATGCGCGCTGCGAGATCAGGATTGCTCGTGGTCACCATCCCGCCCTCGCCTGTAGTCAGGGATTTGACCGGATGGAAGGAAAAGGTCGCGGCATCGCCATGCCGGCAAGCGCCGACCATCGCGCCGGACGCTTCGCGCGAGCCGATGGCATGGCAGCTGTCCTCAACGACCACCAGACCATGCTGACGTGCGAGTTCCGCAATTTGCGGCATGTCACACGGCACGCCGGCCAGATGCACGGGCAGCACGGCCTTCGCCTTGCCCCCTGCCCGGTCCAGCGCTTCAGCGAAGGTTTCAGGCGTGAGCAGGCCCGAATGTCTGTGGACATCGGCAAACACGATATCCGCGCCGCAATAGCGCGCAGCATTGGCCGTCGCCATGAAGGTGATGGCGGGCACAATGCATACATCGCCCTCACCCACGCCCAGCGCATCGAGCGCAAGATGCAGCGCCGTCGTGCCATTGGAGCAGGCCACGGCGTGAGCAGCGCCGGTGAAGACCGCGAACTCCGCCTCGAAAGCGGGGATTTCCGGTCCCGTCGTCAGAAAGTCCGATTGCAGTGCCCGCACCACTGCTGCGATGTCCTCATCATCAATATCCTGACGCCCGTAGGCGAGGAAATCGGCCTCGTCAGCCATTGGTAAGCTCCATGATGCACATCGTGTTGCAGGCCAGCATGACGTGAGTCGCGTTTTCGCCAGTCTCCGCCCTGATTGCGGGCAGGCGCGCTCTTTTCAAGAGCACAATCGGCAAAACAGGCATTGAGCGTGGCATTTCCCGGAGTCCAGATTGACTCCAGCATCACCATGCCACGCGATGTTCATGCGGTTCTGGTGATCCGCATTTGCAGAAAACTTGAGGCCGTGTTCTCACGGCCTCATTTCCTGTGCCTGATCACCATTCAACTTACCTGATATTACCGCCATATAAATGCAGAGACATTTTTGTCACATTCTGCTGCATCGCAACGAAATCGGTTTAAATAATGTTGCGGCGCGTCATTCCTTGCGCAAGGCTATTGTGACAAAGCGCGGCGTCAGACCAGCGCAAAGCTCTGCAATGCGACCCCGCCAGCCCCGCACCACGAAGCGGAGGAGACGGCGCAATGCACACATCTTCAGCATCCGGCTGCGACGGCGCGGCCGGAGCCCGGTCAACCTCCTCTGCTTGCTCGCCGGCCTTCGGCTCAAGAACACACAACAGGGGATTATCCATGCATTCAGATCAGTCTGGCGCGCCGCAGCGCGCGCGCCCGCTTGCCTGGGGCGGCGCTCTGGCGCTTGGCGGTGCGATAGCGTTCACCGCGCCCGCAGCGGCACAGGTTACCGACGACACCGCCTATATCTTCAACACCCTCCTCTTTCTGATTGGCGGCTTTCTCGTGATGTGGATGGCAGCCGGCTTTGCCATGCTCGAAGCAGGCTCGGTCCGGGGCAAACATGCCGCAGCGATATGCCTGAAAAACATCGGGCTTTATTCCATCGCCGGCATCATGTTCTACGCTGTTGGCTACAATCTCATGTATCTGGGTGTTGACCAGAGCGGCGGATATTTCGGCCTGCCAATGCCGTGGTCACCAGGCGAGCTGACGGGCGATGAGGTAATCGACGTCACCGAAAACGGCTACTCGACCGCTTCGGACTGGTTCTTCCAGATGGTGTTTGTAGCCACCACCGCCTCCATCGTGTCTGGCGCCGTGGCAGAGCGCATCCGCATAGGGGCGTTTTTCCTGTTTGTTGTGGTGCTGACGGCGGTGATCTACCCCATCCAGGGCGCCTGGACTTGGGGCGAAGGTTGGCTGGATGCCGCGGGCTTCTCCGACTTTGCAGGCTCGACGATCGTTCACTCGGTCGGGGGCTGGGCTGCACTGGCCGGCATCATACTGCTTGGCGCGCGCACAGGGCGCTTTGTGGACGGCAAGGCGGTTCCGATGCACGGATCCAGCCTGCCATTGGCCACGCTGGGCACCTTCGTGCTCTGGTTTGGCTGGTTCGGCTTTAATGGCGCGTCCCAGCTTGCCATGGGATCGGTCGCAGATGTCACGGCGATCTCGCAGATTTTTGCCAACACCAACATGGCCGCCGCCGGCGGTGTTATCGCGACCTATCTGCTGACCCTCGCACTGGGCAGGGGCAAGGCCAATCTGGGTGCCGTGCTGAATGGTGCTCTGGCAGGCCTGGTTTCGATCACGGCAGAGCCGCTCACACCGACCATCGGACAGGCGATACTGTTTGGCGCGATTGGCGGCGTTATCGCCACGTTCGGCGCAATTCTCCTGGAAAAATTACGGCTTGACGATGTGGTCGGCGCAATCCCGGTTCACCTGTTCGCCGGCATCTGGGGCACGATGATCGTGCCGCTGACCAATCCGGACGCCAGCTTTGTCACCCAGGCGATCGGCGTCGGTGCCATCGGCGCGTTCGTGTTCGTAACGAGCTTTGTTGCCTTCCTGGTTCTTAAAATCACGGTCGGCATCCGCCTGAAGCCCGACGAGGAAACCGTGGGCGGCGATTACACCGAGCTGGGCCACAGCGCCTATCCGGAGTTCTTGCCGGGAAAGGACAAAGCCCCGGCTACCAGCTGACGCCAATGGCGGACCGGGCGGGCCACGCGCCCGTCCGGCCGCCCTTCAACGGTCAGCCCGGGGCAGGACAGCCTGTGCCAGCATCTGCCTCATCCTCGCTTTTCAAGCCTGCGAGCCAGTCTCGCAAGCGGGGCCAGAGAGAGCGTCCGGCAAAACGGCAACGCCTGTTCCAGCTGACCATTCTCGACCTCACCGCTTCCTCGCCAGCGCTGAAAGCCTGGCCGGTTCCGGCGCGGTCCCGGACGCGCGCGAGCGTCAAAGCCCGCACGCCTTATCGAAACGGCCGGACGCAGACCGGCCGGCAACACACCAAAGGGGATTAGACATGAAATATCTCAGCACCTTGCATCACCGCGCATACAGCCTTGCTGCGCTTCTGGCCTTGTCGGCCTCACCGCTGGCGCTCGCACCAGGCGCCCAGGCACAGGAACCCGTCGCCATCGAGGCCAATGTGGCTCTCGTCAGCGACTACCGCTTCCGCGGCGTGTCCCTGTCCGACCGTACCATCGCCATACAGGGCGGGTTCGATGTGAACTTCTCAAGCGGCTTCTATGTCGGCACCTGGGCCTCGAGTATCGAACCGGTGGGCAATTCCGAGATCGAGCTCGACCTGTACGCCGGCTACGGCTTTGAGGCCGGTGGCTTGGCCTTCGATATCGGCGCACTGGTCTACACCTACCCCGGCGCAACCGATGTGCACTATCTGGAACTCTACGGCTCCGCCGGGTTCACCACCGGCGCGCTGGAGTCCACGCTTGGCCTCGCCTACGCGCCCGAGCAGGACAATATCGGCGGGGATGACAATCTCTATGTCTACTACGAGGCCGCCTACCCGCTGGGTGATAGCGGGCTCAGCCTGACCGGGGGCATCGGATATGAAACCGGGGCGTTCGGCGATCCCGATGGCGATGGCGATGACAAATGGAACTGGTCGCTCGGTATCGGCTGGACCGCGCTCGGCGTGGACTGGTCACTCTCCTATGTGGACACATCGGAAAGCTTTGACGAAGGCGATGCCACAGCGGTGCTGATGATCTCCAAGTCCTTCTAGCCGGCCGGAAGGCCATAAATGCGAAGGGCGCAGCTGCGAGGCTGCGCCCTTTATTCGTCCCCCTCGGACGAAATATCCTATCGGCCAAAGAGCGACAGGATGATCTGCGGTTCGGAGTTGGCGATAGACAGGGCCTGAACGCCGAGCTGCTGCTTTACCTGCAAGGCCGTGAGCTGCGCGCTCTCTTTCGCAAGATCGGCATCAACCAGATTGCCGACGCCAGCTGTAAGGCTGTCACTGAGCTTTCCGATGAAGGTTCGGTGCGCCTCCATCTTTTTCAGGTCGGAGCCAAGCCGGGCCAGCGCGGCGTTAACATTGTCGAGGCTCGCATTAACGAAAGACACTGCGCTTGCCGCCAGCGTCACCGTCCCAAGGCTCGCCGTTCCCGACAGGGTGATGATCGTGCCGGAGAAACTCATATCCTGCGTGTTCAATGTGACAGAGCGGGCCGCATCGGCATCTGCCAGGAAGGCGATTCCGCCGCTGATGGAGCCGTTGAGCATGTTGGCGCCGTCAAAGTCGGCATTCTGCAGGATGACCTGGATCTGATTGATCAGAGCCTTGAAATCACTGTCATAGGCGGCGCGCGAAAAGCTGTCGATGGAGGCGTCCATCGCCGCCGTGGCCTTTTCGCGCATCTCGATGAGAAGGTCCGAGATCGCCTCGCCAGCCGCTATCGCCACATCACCAATCGACACCGCCCGGTCCAGCGATGTCTTGACCGATCCCAGCGCGCCGATATCGGCCCGCATCGACTGGGCCACGGCGAAAACGGACGAATTGTCCTTTGCGCCGGCAATCTTCAGGCCGGTATTGATGCGGTTCTGGGTGGCCTGCAGATCCAGATTGGTCTTGTTCAGGTTCTGCAATGCAAGCATCGCGGATACATTTGTCTGGACGGTTAGCGCCATCTGTCTTCTCCCAGAATCCTGCCGCCTTTTGGCAGCCCTTCGCATCACGCAGAGCAAGAGCGGGGCCATCAGGGTTAATTCAGGATTATACAGGTAAATTCAGATGGTTAGGAAAACGAACGACGCCTCCGCTTGGCAGCGGAGGCGGCATAAGGGCAAAAACTCCCCGTCTGAACCGGTCAAAATCTGCCGGGCGCGGAGCGTGTCAGGCTGTTTCGTTGACAAGCCTGCCCGTCTCGCTTTGCAGAAAGGAGAGGAGGTCTCCGAAACTTTCCGGCGGCCAGCGCCGGAGTGTTTCCCCGGTTTCCGGGTCCATCAGCTTGTAGATGAAACGGCCGCCATCTTCCTCGCGCTCGATTTGAAGGCGCGTACGGCCATTGGCACTGAGCTCGGCGCGCATCCGCTCTATGGCCTCACTTTGGCGCAGCGTGTCGCGGCTGTCAGAATTGGCTTGGCGTGTGCCCGGCTCCACCGGGGGAACCCGATTGGTTCCGGCGCTCGCGGGCGCCTCACTCATCGCAATGCCGGACACCGGCACAACAAGCTCTCGCCCTGGTATGGGAACTATCGCGTTCATATTGTCACCTGGCTGGCGTTCATCATCCCGAACGCCCCCACTTCCCCTTAAAATCCGATCCCTCTCAACGCCCGAAGGGCTTCAGTCCCGTTGAAAAAGAAAGCGGCGGAGGCAGAACCCCACGTAATGCCCCCGCCACTCTCCCCACCACTAACCTAGCGGAAGAAGCCCAGCACCGTAGACGGTGCCGAGTTGGCGATCGACAGCGCCTGGATGCCAAGCTGCTGCTTGACCTGCAGGGACTGCAGACGCGCCGACTCCTTCGCGAGATCGGCGTCAACCAGGTTGCCGATACCTTTTTCAAGGCTGTCGGACAGCTTGCTGACGAACGTCTTGTGGATTTCGAGCGACTTCGAACCCGTACCCAGACGCGACAGCGCCGAGTTCAGGTTGGTCAGGGCCGACTCGATGGCCGTCACCGCAGCAGCCGCGTCGGACTGCGTGGCGATGTCCGTACCACTGGACAGGCCGAGAATGGTGCCGGACAGCGACATGTCCTCGTCGGCAACGTTGATCGTATTGGTCCCTTTGGCGTTGGCCAGAGCCGAAATACCGCCAGAAGACGAACCGTCGATCAGGTTGGTACCGTTGAACTCGGCATTCTCGACAATCGTCGAGATCTGGTCACGCAGCGCCTTGAAGTCTTCGTCCAGAGCGGTGCGCGACGCACTGTCGAGCGACACGTCCGAAGCGGCCAGCGCCTTTTCCTTCATCTCGATCAGCAGATCGGAGATGGCGTCGCCGGCGGCCAGAGCCACGTCGACAGTGGAAACAGCAAGATCGAGGGAGTTCGTTACGGCACGCAGGCCGCCAACTTCCGCCCGCATGTTCTGGGCGATGGCGTAGATACCGCCATTGTCCTTTGCAGACGATACCGCAAGACCGGTATTGATCCGGTTCTGGACGGTCTGAAGCTGGGAGTTGGTTTTGTTGAGGTTTTGCAGGGCGACCATTGCGCCCGCATTGGTATTTACACTAGCCATTTCTTGGCCCCTTTCACGTTCTATGGTGTGACGCGCGTTTTGCGTGCCAGGTCTTCTGACCCGGAAGTCCCCCAGCAAGGGCGGGGCCAAGTCGAACCACTCTGTCCAGGAAATTTGATTTACAACGTGATTACAATATGTTGGGCAGCACACTGAAATTGGCACATGAATTGCGTTCGGCAATTTTTGCCGGTTCGAGGCCCAGGCATGCGGCAGAAATTGCCTGCCCGGCACTTATTGCCGGTTACCGAATCACTAATTTCCATTGAAATTCAAACAAATGCTAACAGAATCTTAATGCGCGGCGGAGCCAGAAAAAGGGGCCGTCCCGAGGGACGGCCCTGCCATTCTGCTCCTAACGGAAGAAGCTGAGTACGGATTGCGGCGCGGAATTCGCAATCGACAGCGCCTGGATGCCAAGCTGCTGCTTGACCTGCAGGGACTGCAATTTGGCGGATTCCTTTGCCATGTCCGCATCGACAAGATTGCCGATACCGCTTTCCAGAGCGTCAGAAAGTTTTGTGACGAACGTCTGATGGATCTCCAGTGCCTTTGACTTGGTGCCCAGACGCGCAAGCGCGCTGTTCACGTTCTCCAGCGAGGTGGCGATCTGCGAGGCGATACCCGAAGCGGCGCTTGCCGTGTCGAACGATGCCGTCGAAGTCAGCGTCACGATGGTGCCGGACAGAGAAAGGTTCTCCGTCCCGACCGTGATCGTCTTCGATCCGTCTGCGTTCGCCAGGGCAATAAACCCGTCCGTTGCACTGCCATCGATCAGGTTGAGGCCATTGAACTCGGCATTCTCGACAATTGTCGCGATCTGGTCGCGCAATGCCTTGAAGTCCTCGTTCAGGGCGACGCGGCTTGGCGTGTCGAGCGACGTGTCGCCGGCCGCCAGAGCCTTTTCCTTCATCTCGATGAGCAGATCTGAAATCGCCTCACCCGCGGCCAGGGTGACATCAGTCGTGGAAATGCCGCGGTTCAGACTATCCTGGACAACACCATACGCACTGACATCCGACCGCATACGCTGGGCAATGGCGTAAATGCCGCCATTATCCTTCGCGTTTGCGACCTGCAGACCGGTATTGATCCGGTTTTGCGTGGTTTGCAGTTGCATATTGGTCTTGTTCAGGTTCTGCAGGGCCACCATGGCCCCGTAGTTCGTGTTCACAGAGTTGGTCATTGTGGGGTTCCTCCATTCTGGAAGTGGGTAACGGACGTTTTGTCCTGCTGCCCCCGGCGCAAACCCCGTGCCGCTTCTGACCATCACAGCATGCCCGCAGGCATCTGATTTCTATGGAGAATTATTCAGGCCGGCAGAAAGCGGCCTGTGCCCGGTCAAAAATGCCGGACGCAATCGGCCATACCGGCAATTTGCGCCGCCCACGCGGCACAAAAAAAGCCGGGCGAAGCCCGGCCTTTCCCGCGCGCATGCTGGCACGGTGTCACGCCGCGCTGGCGGCGCCCTGCCCCTGAGGCGCAAGCCCCTGCATGATTGTGCGGTTGATCTCGATGAGCGTGTCTACCGCGTCATTATCGCGGATGGCCTCACTGGTCTGGCGCGACACAAAGATCGACAGCGAGATGATCGCGGCCCGCAACGATTCCGGCAGCTTGTTGTCATCGCTCGAGCAGTCGGCGGCAAAAGCCGTCCACATGCGCCGGTTCCAGTCCAGCGCATCAGCCCTTTTTGACAGCTCCGATGCCCCGCATTCGCGGGCCGCCAGCAGGGCGCGCGTTACCTGACCAAAAAGCCGGTATTCGGCCGAACGCGGATCTTCGGTGCGCGCTGCAGTCGTCTGATAGGCCTGATAGGACATGAATCGGCTAACCCTTGGCGGCGGCCGGAGCCCGGCCCGTGCGTTGATCTTCGTAATTGATGAGCTTGCGGCAGCGTATCAGCGCCTTGTAGAAATCACCGGCCATCACGTCGCGGCTGACCGATACGCAGTCTGCCAGCACTTCAGGATTGGTCAGGGCCCCCATGAACTCCGTCATGCGCAGGACAAACTGGTCATAGACAGCGCCCTCGGCCCGCCCTTCCAGATACATCATCATGACTGGGAAATAGATGCGGCGCGCCGGACTGTCGGCCTCATGCTCCTGCATGATGTCCTTCTCGCGCAACACCGACGCCTTGTTCTGAAGGACCAGCGTCGCGCGCCGGTCACCATTCTCGACGACAGCGCCATTGAGCACGAATTTTTCGCCCGGTTTCAGCGACAGCTTGAGCGGCATGGATTGGCCCCCTTACAGATCATGCAGATGCGCATCGCCTGTTGATAGCAATGTTCGGAAAACGGGGTGAAGAAACCGTTGCTCACGCCACACAAACTGCACATCGCCAATCGTTAGCCGATTCTTAATCGAAGCAGGCCTGTTTCGTAGGTGCCAAAATTCCAACCAGCCGGCAGGACGCGACCATGAGCATGCTTCTCGATCTTGATGCGGAACTCGCAAAAGGCGTTGAGGACATCATCAACCCGTCCGAGGAGGCGCGCACCGCCGCCATACCCGGCCTCGATCTTGATGCAAGCGCTGCCACAAGGGCCGACCCGAAGCTGGCCGCGCGCCTGCGCCGCGCCATGGCGATGGTCGATGAAGGCAAGGCAGCCGAAGGCGCGCGCATTGTCCTGAAACTGCTGGACACCCACCCCGACCACCCTGTGGTCAATCAGGCCATGGGCATGGCTCTGGAACATCTCGGCCGGCTGTCCAAGGCACTGGAATTCTACGAGCGCTCGCTCCAGCGCGACCCGGCAAACGCCGAGATCTACAAGAGCCTCGGTGTTCTGGCGTCCAAGCTGGGCCTGCTGCCTACAGCCGAAAAATTCCTGCGGATCTATATGCGCATGGCGCCCAATGCAAAGGGTGGTGCGGTCCAGCTCGCCAGCATCTTACGCGACCAATCCAAGTTCGAGGACGCGATAGAATTGTTGCGTCAGGCCATATACGGCGACCCGGAGAACGCCGATCTGTGGAATGCAATGGGCACCACGGTGATGGAAAGCGGGGAGGCCGGTGAAGCTATCACCTTCCACGCCGAAGCGCTGCGCCTGCGTCCCGGCTATGCGCGCGCCGCCCACAATCTTGCCCATGCACTCGAACTGACAGGCGATGTGGAAGGCGCGCTGACACACTTCAAGGCAGCCATCGACAATGCCGAAGCTGAGCCGGACCGCGTCATCTCCACCCACGGCTACTCACATACGCTGTTGTCTGCAGGGCGGCTGGCCGAGGGCTGGAACCTCTATCAGTCCCGTCTGAACATGCACTACCGCTTCGCAACCAACTTCCTGATCCCGTCAAAACCCTGGGACGGAGCCAACCCGGCCGAGTTGAAAGGCAAGACCCTCGTTGTAATCGGCGAGCAGGGCATTGGGGACGAGGTGCTGTTCGCAAACACGTTCCACGACGCACAAGACGCTGTGGGACCGGACGGAGAGCTGCGGATCGCCTGCGAGAAGCGCCTGATACCGCTCATGCAGCGCTCATTCCCCAAGGCCCGTGTGGAGCGCCACTACACCGTCGAACGCGAAGGCCGCCAGCATCGCCACGCGCCCGAGCTGTTCAAGGACGGGAAGGTCAATCTGTGGGCGCCTGCGGGCAATCTGTGCCGCGCCTTCCGCCCCGGTATCGGTGACTTCCCGGACACGCCGGGCTTCCTTGCCGCCGACCCGGCCCGTGTCGAGCAATTCCGCGAACAGCTGGCCGCGCTGGGCCCGGGCCGCAAAGTCGGCATTTTGTGGAAATCGTTGAAGATGGACGCAGCACGCTCCAAGCATTTTGCGCCGTTCGAGATGTGGAAACCGGTTCTGAAAACGCCGGGCGTGGTCTTCATCAACCTGCAATACGGCGAGGTGACAGAAGAACTGGCAGAAGCCGAGGCAAGGTTCGGCGTGAAAATCCACCAGCCGCAGGATATCGATCTGAAGGACGATCTTGATGGCGTGGCGGCCATCGGCAAGGCCTGCGATCTCGTCATGGGTCCGATGAACGCCACCACAAACCTGACGGCGGCCGTCGGCGGCCTGGTCTGGTTCATCCGCCCGATCAATGTCGCCTGGACGATGCTGGGAGAGCCGGAGATGCTCTGGTATCCGGGCAGCCGCACCTTTGCCGGCGAACGCTATCGCGACTGGGCCGGTGGCATGAAGCGGATGGCGCGCGAGTTCAGCGCTTTTGTCGAGGCGCACGCCCGCAACGCAGCCTGAAACCCGGCAGGGACGGAACGTTCAGCCTTCAAAATCGTCCCAGGTGCAGGGCTGGGCAAAGCGGACGGGCTTGGCCAGCTTCTGCCCCATGATGGCGTCATAATGCCGGGGGGCGAGGCCATGGCCAGGCCGCACGCTGCGAACATCGTCCGGCCCGACCACCGCCCCAGCGGGCAGGTCGCGGACGAAATAGAGCGAGCGGCGGAACTGCACATTGCCCTCTTCGCTGGCCTTCACCGCATAATTGACCGAGCCGATGGCGCTGTGCGCAGCCTTCAGGGACCGGGCAAGGCGGGCAAACTCCTCAGGCTCCAGCGAGAAGGCGGCATCAGGTCCGCCATCGCCGCGCGCGAGGGTGAAATGTTTTTCCACGACGCTGGCCCCAAGCGCCACCGCAGCAATGGCGGTGGTATCGTCCAGCGTGTGGTCAGACAGGCCCGCCAGCGTGCCGAAGCGGGCAGCCAGGTCGGTCATGGTGGCAAGATTGTAGTCGGCCGCGGGAGCCGGATAGCCGCTGACGCAGCGCAACAGGGTGATGGCCTGCGCGCCATGGGCGCGCGCCATTTCAACCGCCTCGGCAATCGTGTCCAGATCGGCCATGCCGGTTGACATGATGAGGGGCTTGCCCGTCTGTGCGACGCGGCGGATCAGGGGTGTGTCGACCAGTTCGAACGAAGCAATCTTGTAGGCTGGCGCGCCAAGACTTTCCAGCAGATCAACCGCGCTGTGGTCGAAGGGCGAGGAAAAGATCGCGATCCCCACCTTCCGTGCATGAGCGAAAAGGGCTTCGTGCCATTCCCAGGGTGTGGCGGCCTCCGCATAGAGATCATATAGCCGCCGCCCGGCCCACAGGCCTTCACGGATCATGAATTCGGGGGCGTCGCTATCGAGCGTGATGGTGTCGGCGCGATAGGTCTGCAACTTCACCGCATCGGCGCCCGCCTCGCAAGCTGCATCGATCATCGCCATCGCGCGGTCCAGCGAGCCGTTATGATTGCCGGAAAGCTCCGCGATCAGATAGGGCGGATGACCGGGGCCAGCCTGGCGGCCATTGATCACGAAATCTGTCATCTTGCCGTTCCCTGCTGGCGGTCGAGGCGGTCGAGGGTGGACTGACGCAAACCGGCCCACACGCCCTTGTCTAGAGCGAGCCGGTAAATGTTTGCTTCGCGAGCCTGATCGATCTGACGGATGGCTGTCCCTGCGGTGACAAAACCAAAACGGGTGTGCAGCTCAATCACGCGGGTATTGGTTTCCAGCACCTCGCATCGCAGGGTTTGCAGTGCGAGCGGCCCGAACGCGTATTCCAATGCCAGCCACTCCATGCGCGAGCCTGTCCCGCGCGGTGCATCCGGGCTGGCATAGAAAGCCCATTCGGCCTCGCCCGTGATCTCGCCGATCCGGGTAAAGCCGACAACGCCGCAAGGGCCGTCTGGGGTCTCGTAGATGAAATAGCGTCGGGATGGGTCATCGCGTGTCTGCGACCACCAGCGCGCGTGCTCGCCCGGTGTGATGATGTGCGTGGTGTACATGTTGGCGCGCACCGACGGCGCATTGCGCCAGGCGAGCACGGCGTCCAGATCCGTCTCCCCCATCGGCCGCAGCCAGGCGGAAGTTCTCATCGCAATGACGGCTTCAGACACGGGCATGCAATACCTCCGCGATCCGTTTCGCGCCGTGCCCGTCAACGAGAGCACCAGCCAGCGCCGAGACGGTAGGCAGAACAGCGGGATCGGCTAGCCATCCCTCCAGCCCGGTGTGCAGCCTGTCCTGCCAGCCCGGCTCCCGCACATCACCGGCGTAAATTCCGGCACCGAAATCCATGATGGCCCGTGCGGCCGGAGGCTGATTGTCCGCCAGCGACAGCACGAGGCTCGGCAGGCCGAGGCACAGGCGCTCGAGCGCCGTGCCGCCCGACGCGCCGATGGCGATGTCGCTCTGCGCCATCAGGCTGGCAAGATCGGGCAGGTCGACATGCAGGCGGGCGGTAAATCCGGCCGAAGCCAGCCCGGCCTCGATCGCCGCGCGATGCGGCGCGCTGCGTCCCAGCACCACGTCCAGCGCCAGCGGGTGCTGCTCCAGTACCGGGCCGATCACGTCGAGAACCCTGCCGGTGACGTTGTCAGCATCGACCCCGCCCATGGCCAGCAGGAGCCGCTGCGGCCCTGGCGCCTCTGCACGGCGCTCAAGGCTTTCCGGACGCAGGCTGGCGAAAGCCGGGCGCAACAGCGCAAAGTCCGGCCCGCAGAACAGGCGGCACGTGCCGGTCACGTGACCCGCATAGGCTTCGGCCTGCCGGTGGATTCCGGAATCAAACAGCAGCGCACAGTCATGCGGCCGGTCCGCCAGGTCATCAATCACGCAGATCTGACCGACCGGCTGACCGCAGGCCCGCTCCCAGCGGGCATCAAGCCCGTAGTGATCGACCAGCAGCCAGAACGGTTCGAGTTGCCTCACCAGCGCAGCAATGGCCTGTGCATCCTCGCTCCAGCTGCTTAAGGGCGGCAGTTGATGCAAGTGATGGCCACGTCGGGCAATGAGCGAGAAGTCAAACCCGGGCGCCGCGCTGCACGCGAAATGGGCCTGCCATCCGCGCGCCGCAAGCGCATCGGCGAGGGTCAGGCAGCGCATGAGATGGCCTGCCCCGCTCTCCAGCGAGGCATCGGGCCGGATGAGCAGGGTCGCTGTCACGCCCTGTCCTGTATGGCCAGCGCAAACAAGCGCTCGGCCCGCGCCAGGTCATCAGGTGTATCGATATCCACCGCTTCGTGACCGGCCAGCACGATCAGGCCCGACCGGGCCGTGAAGACCGGCCTTTTCGCCTGCCAGGCCGCGGCACGGCCCCAATAGAACTGGCCGCTATCGTAAAAGCGCTCAGGCAGGTCCTGCGTGCGTGTCGACAGAAATTCAGGATGGTCCATCACTGCCCGCCCGGCCGCATCGCGCCGCAAGGCGCGTTCGACCGGATGCGGATAGCGCTGGGCGGTCAGGACATAATCAAGCTCGGTATCAGCCAGCAGGGCATCCATCCCCTCACGCAGACGCTTCGGCGTCGTCATCACAGCTGTCGGCAGGAGGCAGCAGGCGATTTCCGCTTCGCCGTCAACCGCAGTCAGGGCATGCGCCATCACATCCATCAGGCCGGTATGATCGTCAGCCAGCTCCGCCGGGCGCACAAAGGGCGTTTCGGCCCCCTGCTCACTCGCGATGGCGGCAATGGCGGGGTCATCGGTCGACACGATCACCCGGTCAAAGCAGCCGGACTGGCATGCCGCCACAACCGCCCAGCCCAGCATGGGCCGGCCGTGGAACGGAGCGATATTCTTGCCCGGTATGCGCTTGCTGCCTGCGCGGGCGGGAATGACGGCGAGCCTCACCGGCGCGCTCCTTGGCTGAGGGTTGTGATTTTGGCCTTGGCTAGCGCGATTCTGCCGTCTCCCGGTTAGTGCAGCGCAAAAGAAAATGCGGCTTGGGCCTCGCGATTTGCGTTTGCGCGTTCTAGTTTCTCGCCCAGGGTTTGACACTGAAACGCTATAGCCAAGGGTTAACGATCATGCGCTTTGAAGGCACCAGCCAGTATGTCGCGACAGAGGAACTGGCCGCAGCGGTGAACGCGGCCGTCACGCTGGAGCGGCCCTTGCTGGTCAAGGGCGAGCCCGGCACCGGCAAGACGGAGCTTGCCCGCCAGATCGCGAACGCCATGAACGCGCCGCTCCTGGAATGGCACATCAAGTCCACCACCAAGGCCCAGCAGGGGCTTTACGAATATGACGCGGTGGCCCGCCTGCGCGACAGCCAGCTCGGCGATGACAAGGTGCATGATGTCAAAAACTACATCCGCAAGGGCAAGCTGTGGGAGGCCTTCACCCACGAGACGCGGCCCATCCTCCTGATCGACGAGATCGACAAGGCCGATATCGAGTTTCCGAACGATCTCCTGCAGGAGCTCGACCGGATGGAGTTCCATGTCTACGAAACCGGCGAGACGGTGAAGGCCGAGGTGCGCCCCATCGTCATCATCACCTCGAACAATGAGAAGGAATTGCCGGACGCCTTCCTGCGCCGCTGCTTCTTCCATTTCATCGCTTTCCCGGACGAGGCGACCATGCGAGCCATCGTGGAGGTGCACTTCCCGAAGCTCAAAGGCCGGCTGCTCTCCGAGGCGCTGAAGAAATTCTACGAGGTGCGCTCCGTGCCGGGCCTGAAGAAGAAGCCGTCCACGTCAGAGCTTCTCGACTGGCTGAAACTCCTGCTGGTCGAAGACGTGGACCCGGAGCTCCTGCGCGAGAAGGATCCGCGGAAATTGATCCCGCCGCTCCACGGCGCGCTTTTGAAAAACGAACAGGACGTGCAGCTGTTTGAAAAGCTCGCCTTCATGGCGAGGCGGGATGCGGCTCAGTAGGGGGTATTGGAACCCTCCCGCCTGGGCACCGTTAATCAGGGGATGCGTCCGGCATCAATGACCGGGCGCGAGCGATAATGCCTGAACCAAGGAGGCTCCCCATGGCGACGAGTGCCAGCAAGCGCGTAGAGAACATCCGTGAAACGGGCGAAAAGACCCTGAAATCCGTCAGCAAGGCGGCCGAGAGAGAGCTTCACGACGCCGCGAAAACCACGCGCCGTCAGGCCCGGAAAGTGGCCCGCCGCGCTGGAAAAATCGAAGATCAGGCCGTCGGCTACGTGAAAGACAACCCCTATGCCTCGCTTGGCATTGCCGCCGGTATCGGCGTCATCGCAGGCGCCCTGCTCGCCCGCCGCTAGAGTGTCACGCATGGCGGGATAGCGCGCTTGCGGGTGGCCCCCGCGAGCGCCTATCCTTACCGCCATGTTCCATCGCTTCTTCACCGAATTGCGCGCCGCGAAAGTCCCTGTCTCGACACGGGAATACCTCACGCTTCTTGAAGCGCTGGAGAAGGGCGCGGTCTCGCCCGCCATTGACGATTTCTACGCCGTCTCCCGCGCGGCGCTGGTCAAAGACGAGCGCAATTTCGACAAGTTCGACCAGGTGTTCGGCCATGTCTTCAAGGGCGTGGAGCTTCTTGGCGAGATGTTCAACGAGGCCGAAATCCCGGAAGACTGGCTGCGCAACGAGATGCGCCGCCACCTCACCGAAGAGGAAATGGCCGAGCTGGAGGCCATGGATTTCGATGAGTTGATGGAGACGCTGAACAAGCGTCTGCAGGAGCAGACCGAGCGCCATGAGGGCGGCAATAAATGGATCGGCACGGGCGGGACCAGCCCGTTCGGCCATTCAGGCTACAACCCTGCCGGGGTGCGCATTGGCGGCACCAGCCAGCAGAAAAAGGCCGCCAAGGTGTGGGAGGCGCGCCGCTACAAGGATTATGATTCCGACCGGGAGCTCGGCACCCGCAATCTGAAGCTCGCGCTGCGCCGCCTGCGCAAGTTTGCCCGCGACGGGGCGGCAGAAGAGCTGGACCTTTCCGGCACGATCAACGCTACTGCGAAGCAGGGATGGCTGGATGTGAAGATGCGGCCCGAGCGCCGCAACGCCATCAAGGTGCTGGTCTTCTTCGATGTTGGCGGGTCGATGGACCCGTATATCCAGCTCACCGAACGTCTGTTCTCGGCAGCCAAATCCGTCTTCAAGTCGCTCGATTATTTCTACTTCCACAACTGCATTTATGAGGGGGTGTGGAAGTCCAATCTGCGCCGCCAGTCAGAGACCATGCCGCTCTATGACGTGCTGCACAAATACCCGCACGACTACAAGGTCGTGATCGTGGGCGATGCCTCGATGGCGCCCTACGAGATCACCCATCCGGGCGGCTCTGTCGAACACTGGAATGGCGAAGCTGGCGCGGTCTGGCTGAAGCGCATTGCCGACACCTACCCCCATCTCATTTGGCTCAATCCGCAGCCCGACAAATGGTGGCCGCACACCTATTCCATCGAGCTGATCCGCCAGATCATCGGCCCGCAGCGCATGTTCCCGCTGACCCTTGAAGGCCTTGATGGCGCGATGAAGGAATTGGCGAGGAGGTAAATCCTCTAGCCCCTCCCCGTGTCATCCTCCGGTCGCGCAGCGATCCGGGGGACCCATGCCTCTGGCCATTGGAGATGATCGCCCTTTGCAGGCATGGGTCACCCGCATGAAGCGGGTGATGACAACTGGAGAAACACGGAGAACTTGGTAGACTCTGGCCCGTGTCCACCGAACGCACATATTTTGTCTATCTGCTGGCCAGCCAGAAGAATGGCACGCTCTATTGCGGCGTCACCAGTGACCTTCCAAGGCGGACATTCGACCATCGCGAAGGCAACTTGCCCGGCTTTACGTCCAAGTACGGTGTGAAGCGCCTCGTCTGGTACGAGGTCTATACCGACATCCACGAAGCCATCCGCCGCGAGAAACGGATTAAGAAATGGCCGCGCGATTGGAAGATCAATTTGATAGAGGCGAACAATCCCGATTGGAATGATCTTTGGAAATCGATCCTCTAGCCCCTCCCCGTGTCATCCTCCGGTCGCGCAACGATCCGGGGGAACCATGCCTCTGGCCATTGGAAATCGATCCTCTAGCCCCTCCCCGTGTCATCCTCCGGTCGCGTAGCGATCCGGGGGAACCATGCCTCTGGCCATTGGAGATGATCGCCCTTTGCAGGCATGGGTCACCCGCATGAAGCGGGTGATGACAACCTTGTTGGGCCTTCCCCTACCCTGCCATCGCGTGATCACCGGCATGGGGCAGGGAAAGCGCGCTCTCCACCCGGCGCACCCAGCCCTGAACGGCGGGAAAATCTGCCAGGTCGAACCCGCCCTCATGGGCGACGCGGGTATAGGCGACAAGCGCAATGTCGGCCAGGGTCAGCTGTTCGGCCACGAAATATTCGCGCGCCAGCAGGCGCATCTCCATCACGCCCAGCGCCCGGCGTCCGCCCGACAGGAGCCCCGGATCGAGATCACCTGCCCGGCGCGCATGGAAGCGCAGCTGGCTGCGCCGCACCGCGATGAAGGGCTCGTGGGAATATTGCTCCCAGAACAGCCACTCCATCATCTTGGCGCGGTCGAACGGATCCGCCGGAATGAGGTCAGAGCCTTCGGCCATGTAGATCAGGATGGCGTTCGACTGGGCGAGCGTGCGGCCATCAGAGCGCTCCAGCAGCGGCACCTGGCCAGCCGGGTTCAGCGCCAGAAATTCGTCCGTGCGGCTCGCGCCCTTGAAAATATCGATCTCGATCCATTCAAAATCGAGGCCGAGATGGCGCGCCGTCCACAGGGTTTTCAGGCAGTTGCCGCTCTCGTTGTGACCATAGAGTCTGAAGGCGTCCATTTGCCGCTCCTTTCCGGGCCGATCCATTGCCCGGCATGGTAGAAGCGCGCAGCCGATTCTGACAGCGCAAACGGACACGCGGTATATGAAGGCTTTCCAGCCACGCCCCAGCGCCTGTAAGACCAGCCCCTGTTATACCTGCCTGCCAGACAGGACCCTCTGACATGACCCTGCCCTTTGACGCCGATGATCTGAACCGCCGCACGCCGCCGCAGGACTGTGCCAGCATGGCAGAGGTGCGCGACGGGGTGGACCGGCTCGACCGGGCGCTGATCGGCCTGATCGCCGAACGCACGCGCTATATGGACGCGGCTGCGCGCATCAAACCGTCACGCGACGTGGTGCGCGACGAAGACCGGATCGAGGACGTAATTGCCAAGGTGAAGGCGGCGGCGCGGGCCGCTGGCGTGCCGGAGACACTTGCCGAGCCGGTCTGGCGTGAACTGGTGGAGCGCTCGATCCAGCACGAATTGCAGGTGTGGGACGCCACGCGCGAACCGCAACGCAAACGGTCGTAAAGCGGGATTTAGGCCGCGCGGCGTTCCAACTCGGTATCGATTGCAGCCAGGGTTTCATCGGCCACCACACGGATGGCCTCCAGCGATGCCGGATCGTTGGCACGGTCCTCCTGGGCTGCACAGGCGTCACCCAGCGCCATCGCGCCAACGCCCCGCGCCGCGCCTTTAAGCGTGTGCACCAGTCTCTGCCACAGCACGGCATCATCGCCAGCGCGGGCCAGCGCATCGAGCGTGGAGACGATCTGGCCGCGCAACAGGCCGTAAAGCTCCGCCTCCAGTGCCACATCCCCGCCGGTATAGCGGTGAAGATGCGCGCCATCGAGCAGAGCCTTGCCTGCATCCTTGCCGCTATTATCCAGCATGAGAAATCCGCTTGCCTGAACCGGTGCGGAGTATGGCGCGGCCGCGTTAATACTTGGCTCACAAACACGCTTAACAGGGAACAAACAGAATATCTTTCCCGTTGCACACTGGCATGAGGCCGATGGTCGGCCTAGGTAAGGGTTCAGGCCCGAAAGGGCGGAGTACCGCTGAACCGACGCAATCCGGAGAGCCGAGACATGATCAACCGGCGTACAATGCTGCTGACCACGGCGACACTTCCCGGCCTGGCCCTGGCCAGCCCGCTGGCCAACGCCCTCTCACTTCATTCCCGCAATCAGGAGATATCTGCCATGAGCGCATTTTCGCTTCCCGACCTGCCCTACGCCTATAACGCGCTGGAGCCGGTGATCGATGCCGAGACGATGGAGCTTCACCACTCGCGCCACCACCAGACCTATGTAAACGGGCTGAACAGCGCGCTGGAGAACCGCTCTGACCTGCAGGGCACGCCCCTGGAGGACATTCTGGCCCGCGTCTCCGAACTGCCGGGGGCTTTCCGCAATCATGGCGGCGGCCACTGGAACCACACCTTCTTCTGGGAAAGCATGATTGCACCGGCCGATAGCGGCGCACCCAGCGGTGCATTCGCCGAAGCGATCAACGCCAAGTTCGGCTCGCTGGAGGAAATGAAGAACCAGTTCAATTCCGCCGGTGCCGGCCAGTTCGGCTCGGGCTGGGCGTGGCTGATCGTCAACGGCAATGGCGAGCTGGAAATCACCGCCACGCCGAACCAGGACAACCCGCTGATGGACGTGGCCGGCACGCGCGGCACGCCGATCCTGGGCAATGATGTGTGGGAACACGCCTATTACGTCACCTACCGCAATCGCCGCGCCGACTATCTCGCGGCCTGGTGGCAGGTGGTGAACTGGGACGTTGCCTCCGAGCGCTATAACGCGGCTGTCGCCGGGAACTAGCCGATCTGACTCATCCTTATCGATGCAGGAAGCCCCGGGCGGAAACGTCCGGGGCTTTTGTCTGGGGCTCCCCAGATCACCCGTTTCACCGGCGCACGCCGGTGCCCAGTCTTTCCGGGCCCCGACTTTCGTCGGGGAAACGCGTCAATTCCATTTACCTCCCAAGCTTGTCATCACCCGCTTTATGCGGGTGACCCATGCCTGAGGGTTGCTTTTCGGGCCGCAAAGCGGCCCGCAAGCGCGAACGCGCGCCCGCGACTTTTCGCGGAACATCGCAACGCGGAAGCGGTGCGGAACTAAAAGAGGCATGGGTCCCCCGGACCGCTACGCGGCCGGAGGATGACAGCCGTGCAGGGCCACGCGCCTCCTACTCCCGCTCCGCCGCCTCTATCGCGGCGAACATGGCAGCAAGCCGCTCATTATGCTCTTCAGTCCAGCTCTGCACCCGGAACTGGCGAGCGAGTTCTTCCGCCGCCGCACGGGCGAAGGCGATGTCACCCGCCGCAAGGCCCGCTGAGACCTTTTCCTCGGCGAGGTCGGTCGCCAGCGGCACAAACTCCAGCGCCAGCGGGCGCAAGGTTTCCACCGCTCCGGCAAGATCGCCGGCCGTGCGCAAGGCCAGCGCCGCATTCACGCGGGCAAACACCGCGCTCATCCGGTATTCATAGCCAAACTCGCCTTCCGGGCCCGACGGCCCGGTGCGCAAGAGAGCGTCATCGAAATAATCGGCCAGTTGATGAAAGCGCTCCGCGGACAGAGCGTAGTCGCCATCGCGATAGGCCTGATAGGCCCAGCCGGCGGTGTAGCTGTAGGCGTGCCCCGCCGCCATCCATTCCAGCGCCAGAAGCGTGTAGAGCGGCGGCGTCTCGAGCGGCCAGTCTACCGGTATATCGTAATACCAGCGCGGCGCGGGTTCGGCTGCGTCTGCAGGCGGCACGGGCGCCGCGCTCACGGCCACGAGCAGCGCAATGAGGGCAAGGAAACGTGTGCGCATGAGACAGCTCCAGCGGGCCCAGAATGCCCTTTGAAGCCATGTCAGGCCAGACGGTGAACATGCGCAACTGAAAAGACGGGTCAGCCCGCGCGGCGGGACTCACTGCCAGTGTCCGCCAGCACATCCTCTCGCACCGGACGCGGCGCACCGAACAGATGGCCCTGGCCATAGGCGATATCGAGATCAAGTATCTCGACCACCATCGCCTCGGTCTCGATCTTTTCGGCGATGATGTCGACGCCATAGCGGGCAAAGAGGCTGGCAATGTCTTCCGGCGCAATCGTGCCGGGTTCGCGGCCCGCTACCGGCATATGGCCGCCGGCCATTTCGATCAGGCGCACACCCTCCACCTTGGCAAAGCGCACACCGGCGCGCTGCAGTTCGGCCAGGTCCAGATTGAGATTGCTGACCTGATCGATGGAGAAGCGGAAGCCATAATCGGCGAGCCGCGCCATATGACGCGCGGCAACAGAAGAACGCCCGTCAAAGGCCGCCTGCGGCATCTCGAAGATGAGCGAGGTGGCAAGGTCTGAATTGCGCCGCAGGAAATCGAGGAAGGGCGGGAAGAACTCCTCGTCGGTCAGCGAACGCACCGAGATATTGCAGAAAATGCCGACGCGCCGGTCTGACTTGGTGAGCTTGCGTACGATCTGCACGCAGCGTAGCAGGAGGAGATTGTCCACCTCGGCAATGAGCCCGTGCTCTTCGGCGGCTTTCAGGAAGCCAGCAGGCGTGACGACATTGCCCTTGGCATCACGCAGGCGCGTAAAGCCCTCGTAAAAGTAGGTGCGCCGCTGGGGCAGGCCGACCACGGGCTGCAGATAGAGATCGACGCGGTTGGCATCAAGCGCGTCGCGGATCAGCTCCACCCGCGCGGAGCTGGCCATATTCGCCGCTGGCCCGGCCCCGGCCATTTCCAGCTTCTGCAGGATCTCATTGAGCAGCTCGTCCCCCGGCCCCTCATCGCGCGCCGGCGCAGCAGAGCGGGTATGGGTGGCGGGCGTAATCTGCGATGGCGCGCGAACGGGCTGCGCGGCGAGCTGTGTCTCCACCTCCTCGATGCGCGCGCTGGCCGCTTCCAGCTCTTCCAGCAGGGAGAGATTGGCCGCACGCAGCTCATGAAGAGCCTTTTCCGTCGCCCTGCGTTCCTCGGCCCGCGCAGCGGCGGCATGGGCCTGACCGGCGATCAGGAACACGACTGCGCCCATGACCCAGGCAAGCCCCGAGCTCATCAGGCCAAACCGCTCGAACGCCAGCGCCGCCACGATGGCAACCATCGCGTAGGTGATAACGACGAGCATGTCTGTCGTGCGCGGTATGATGGCGAGGCCTCCGTTACGCCCCCTGCGCGCGAATCGCAGGTAAGCGGGTGCAGTCTATGCTGTGCCGGGCCCTCCTGTCAGACCCGTTTCCACCACAAGCAGAAAACCCGGGCGGCAACGCAAAAGGGGCAGGCCAATCGGCCTGCCCCTTCCACAGATTACAGCACCTGCAAACCTAGCTCTGGGTGTGCGGCGCGATCTTGATCTCGACGCGGCGGTTCAGCGCGCGGCCCGCATCAGTGGCGTTGGAGGCAACCGGATAATCCGGGCCAGCGCCAGTGATGAAGAAACGGCGGCCATCAACACCGACCTGCTGCAGATAGCCCGCTACGGCCTGCGCGCGCTGTGCGGACAGGCGCATGTTCAGATCGCGTGGCCCGGTGGAGTCCGTATGGCCGATCACGTCGACATAAGTCGCCGGATAGGTCTGCAGAACGTCGGCCACATCGTTGAGGATCGGGAAGAAGTTGGGCTCGATATTGGCTTGCCCGGTGGCAAAGGTCACATTGCCCGGCATCACCAGATAGAGGTCCTGGCCTTCACGGCGCACCGTGACGCCCGAACCGCGCAGGCGCTCGCGCATCTCGCGCTCCTGACGGTCCATGTACTGGCCGACGCCCGCGCCGGCGAGCGCGCTGATACCTGCGCCGATCAGCGCATTGCGGCGGTCATCACCGCCTGCCAGCGTGCCCAGGGCCGCACCGGCAACGGCACCTGCCAGCGCACCTGTACCCGTACGATTCTGGGTGACATTGCCATACTGGTCGGTGGTGGTGCAGGCCGCCGCCATGGACAAGGCCAGGCCGGCAACAGTGAGAGAACGATAGATCATGGCTACTAAACTCCATGGTGACGTGAAAAAGATTTGGCCCCGAAGACTAGGGCGTCCTGTCGGCTCTGGCCACGAAACTTACGCGACAGAACGATGAACGCAGCTTGAACGAACCCCGTAAACGCATGAGTGCGAAAAAGGCTCCGGACAATCGCACTCGCCCCTTGACGCTAGGTGCCCCCCTGCTTATCTCCGGCCTGCTGGCAGCCGGAGGCTTCGAGTGCTAACGGCACGACGCCAGAACTCATTTGTTTGCGACGGGCGACTGTTGCGCCCAGAAAGATGGAGACGTGACGCGATGACTTTTCGTCCTCTGCATGACCGCGTGCTCGTGAAGCGCGTCGAGGAAGAATCCAAGACCAAGGGCGGGATCATCATTCCCGACACGGCCAAGGAAAAACCCCAGGAAGGCGAAGTGATCGCCGCTGGCAGCGGCACCATCAAGGATGATGGCACCGTGCGCCCGCTGGACGTGAAAGCCGGTGACCGCATCCTGTTCGGCAAATGGTCGGGCACCGAGGTGACGATTGACGGCCAGGAACTCCTCATCATGAAGGAATCCGACATCCTCGGGATCGTCGGCTAGGTCTGGCCCAAACCTTTCCCCTATTCAATCGACTGATCGAACAAGGAGCTGACACACATGTCCGCTAAAGAAGTGAAGTTTGGCGCCTCTGCGCGCGAACGCATGCTCAAGGGTGTGGATACCCTTGCCAATGCCGTGAAAGTGACCCTCGGCCCCAAGGGCCGCAACGTGGTCATCGAGAAGTCCTTCGGCGCGCCGCGCACGACGAAAGACGGTGTTTCGGTCGCCAAGGAAATCGAGCTGGATGACAAGTTCGAGAACATGGGCGCCCAGATGGTCCGCGAAGTCGCTTCGCGTACCAATGACGAAGCTGGCGACGGCACCACGACCGCCACGGTTCTGGCCCAGGCCATCATCCGCGAAGGCATGAAGTCGGTCGCTGCCGGCATGAACCCGATGGACCTCAAGCGCGGTATCGACAAGGCCGTTGCGAAGGTCGTCGAAGACATCAAGGCCAACTCCACCCCGATCAAGGGCTCTTCCGAGATCGCCCAGGTCGGCACGATTTCGGCCAATGGCGAAAAAGAAATCGGCGAGATGATCGCCCGTGCCATGGAAAAAGTCGGCAATGAAGGCGTGATCACGGTCGAGGAAGCCAAATCCCTCGAAACCGAGCTGGATGTCGTTGAAGGCATGCAGTTCGATCGCGGCTACCTGTCGCCCTACTTCGTGACCAATGCCGAGAAGATGGCTGTCGAGCTGGATGACCCCTACATCCTGCTGTTCGAGAAAAAGCTCTCCTCGCTGCAGTCCATGCTGCCGGTTCTGGAAGCCGTGGTGCAATCCAACCGCCCGCTGCTCATCGTGGCTGAAGATGTCGAGGGCGAGGCTCTGGCCACACTGGTCGTCAACAAGCTGCGTGGCGGCCTGAAAGTGGCGGCCGTGAAGGCTCCTGGCTTTGGCGACCGCCGCAAGGCCATGCTGGAGGACATCGCTGTCCTGACCGGCGGCCAGGTTGTCTCCGAAGATCTCGGCATCAAGCTGGAAAACGTCACGCTGGATATGCTGGGCACCGCCAAGCGCGTCGCGATCACCAAGGACGACACCACCATCGTTGACGGTGCTGGCGAGAAGTCCGCGATCGAAGGCCGCGTGAACCAGATCCGCAAGCAGATCGAAGACACCACCTCCGACTACGACAAGGAAAAGCTGCAAGAGCGGCTGGCGAAACTCGCCGGCGGTGTTGCGGTCATCAAGGTCGGCGGCGGCTCCGAGATCGAAGTGAAAGAGCGCAAGGACCGCGTTGACGACGCCCTGAACGCCACTCGCGCTGCGGTGGAAGAAGGCATCGTCGCCGGTGGCGGCGTGGCCCTGCTCAAAGCGGCCAAGGCTCTTGAAGGCCTGGAAGGCGACAATGCCGACCAGACGCAAGGTATCGCCATCATCGCGCGCGCCATCCAGGCGCCGATCCGCCAGATCTCCGAGAACGCCGGGGTCGAAGGCTCCATCGTTGTCGGCAAGATCCTGGAAAACAGCTCGCACGGTTTCGGCTTCAACGCCCAGACCGAAGAGTATGGCGACATGTTCGCCTTCGGGATCATTGACCCGGCCAAAGTGGTGCGTACTGCCCTGCAGGACGCGGCCTCTGTCGGTTCGCTGATGATCACGACCGAAGCGGCCGTTGCCGAACTGCCGAAGAAAGAATCCGCTGCACCGGCCATGCCGGGCGGTGGCATGGGCGATATGGGCTTCTAGGAAGCCCATAAAATCGCCCATCTCTTCAAGGGCTAGCCGAGTGCTTCACGCACTCGGCGGGGCGATATGGGCTTCTAGGCTCTGTCCCCTAAACGACTACGGAAAGGGCGGCTGTCAACAGCCGCCCTTTTTGTTTGGCCTGTCGCCATTTTCGGAAGACCTCTCCGCCGGGGTCCCGGCCCCCGAGCCGGGACCCAAGGGGAAGCTTCGAAGTCTCTAGAACTGGATCCCGGGTCAAGCCCGGGAACCCGCTTGCATTGAACCTGCGTTTAACTCAGGCCGCTATGTGTCCTGCAAGAACATCTACCCCCCTTCGTTTTCCCGACGAAAGTCGGGATCCAGAACGGCGGTTCGACCGGGCACCGGCTTTCGCCGGTGAAACGCAGGAGGACGGCACATTTTTCCGTCACCCCTCGGCCGCGTCGTGCTCGAAGGGCGAGGGGAATGCGCCCTTCCCTCTAACCCCTCACGTGCGTCTCCAGCGCATCGAGGCGTTGATTGGCCTCGGTGATGCGGTCCTGAGACAGCTCGCCCCGCTCGATAGCCGCCATCACCCAGCGCTGGATATTGGCCGGCAGGTCGGGGTCGGGGTTGGCGGAGTTGGAGATCAGCAACATGTCATTGCCGGCTTTCAGGGCGCCGATGACAGCCTCTTCCCGGCTGTAGTGGTGACGGATCGCGCCCATGTCGAGATCATCGGTGATGACGGCGCCCTCATAGCCCATCACCTGCCGCAAGAGGCCATGCAGCACCCGCCGTGACAGCGTTACCGGCAATCGGTCCGGATCAAGCCGGTGATTGACCAGATGCGCCCCCATCATCAGATGGGCATGGCCGGACCGCATCAGCTGGCCGAAGGGGGCCGCCTCCTCGAAGCTCCATGTGGAGGTGATATCGACAAACCCGTCATGACTGTCACCGCGCGAGCGGCCATGGCCGGGGAAATGCTTGATGGCGCAGGCGATATTCTGCGCTTCGAATGCCTCGATGAACGCCGCGCACCATGCGGCCACACTGTCGGCATCGCCGCCATAGGCACGGCCATACTGGCCGATTGCGTCATTGCCCGGATCATGCAGGTCAGCGATGGGGGCGAGGTTCAGATTGAAACCGGCCTCGGCCAGCTCGCGCGCAGCTGTGGCAAACAAGGCTGCCCCAGCCTCCAGCCCTTGCTCTGCGAGCGCTTGCGCGCGCGGAATGCGGGTAAAGCCCATATCGCCGGTCAGACGCTGGACCACCCCGCCCTCCTGATCGATGGCCAGCCACGCATCGGCGGACGCCGCGCGCAGTCTTGCTGCCAGCGCCAGTGCCGGGTCCCTCTCGCGCGCATTGTGGCGCAGCATGAGAACGCCGCCGATGGAGCGCTCCTCCAGATGACGTTCCATCGTGGCGGCGCCCTCCCCCTGCGGGTCGGCGCCTACAAAGCCCATGATGATGAGGCGGGCGATCTGGGCTTCCAGCGGACGCACCGGAACCGCCGCTATGCGCGGCAAGGTCTCCGGCTGTGCGCCGGCCATCCCGGCGCCTGCTCCGGCAAGGCCCAGCCCGGCCAGCACCTGACGGCGGTCCATCTTCATTGCACTGATCCCCTCAAGTCTCCCCGGCGCAATTAGGCCCGCCTGTGGCCTGCCTGTCCAGTCTGGCCGGTCACCCAGTCCCTTCCCACAATTAAGCGGGCTGTCATGTCCCGGTAATGCGTCAGGGTGTGTAATGCCCGGCATAAACGGGAGGAACACATCCATGAAACATCTGATCTGGGCTGTTGCAGCCAGTCCGCTGCTGATTGCCGCCACACCGGCACCGCCAGAAGCGCCACGTGTTGTTGTCATCGAGCGCGCCGAGGCGCCCGACGCACCGGGGATTCCGGGCCGCCATGGCCGGGTGGTGATCGATCTGGACCTGTCCGGCGATGCAGCCTGGACGGACGAACATGACGCCATACTGGAGGAGGCCATGGACTCCTTGCGGGAGGCGCTGGCCAGCCTGCCAGGCCAGATCGATGCCGATATCGATCTGCATTGGCATGATCGTCATCATGGCGAGTTTGACCGCGAACGGGTCCGCGTCATGGTCGAGCGGGCCCGGGAGCGCGCCGCCGAGGCCCGCGCGGAAGGCGAGCGGGCACGAGCGGCCGGGCGTTTGGCCCGCCTGCACGGCGAGCGCGCCCGCGTCATCGGCCTGCGGGCCGGTGCGCGCGGCATGGAAGCGGGCTTGCGCGGCATAGATCAGGCACTGGAGGACGGCGAAGTTACGGTCAACGGTGAAACCCGTCCGATGACGGCCGAGGAACGTGCCGAACTGATGGAGGCGCGCGCCCGGCTGGAGGCGCGCATGGCCGAGTTCCGCGACGAGCACGCCGTCTTCCTGGGGGACGACGCCGAGGGAGAGCGCCGTGTGGTTGTTCTGCGCCGGGCGGACGGTGATGAGGGTAGCGCCGAGTGGCACGCCCGCACCGAACGCAGTGAAAGCCGCCGGGTGCGTGTGGAAGACCGCGACGGGCGCCTGCGCGTATGGGTCGATGGCGAGGAGCTGGAGGGCGATGCCCTCACAGCCTGGCTGAACTCCGAAGAGGGTCAGCGCATGATCCGCCAGCGCCCGGAACCGGCGCTCGCCGGCGGGGAGTGAGGGGAAAGACACTGTCACTCCCTCAAAATCCTTTCGACTCGTCGTTCCCGCGCAGGCGGGAACCCAGAGCCACCGTCGACGTCCTCGCTCTTGCGTCTCTGGACGCCGGCCTGCGCGGGGGTGACGAGGGAATTGAGTAAGGGTGTCAAACCCCAAACCAAAAAAAGGCCCGGCATCAAACGATGCCGGGCTTTGAAATTTTGGTTGGTCGATAAGAGACGTCTCCTCCCCAGAGCCGTCACTCAAGAAGACAAGACGGTCAGGCCCTGTCTGTTTGTGAAAGTGACTCAGAAGTCCCGCACCCGTCAACCCTCTAATGCAAGGCAGGTTTTCGTTTTTGCCGCAGCGCACCCATCATCCGCGCGCGGACAGACGCGATACGATGGCCTGCACCAGCTCTGCGCGCGGCACGGAGAATTGCTGCTTCTGCTCCTTCCACTCATCGCGGTCGGTGATGGATTCAGCGAGCTGCGCCCCCAGCTTGAGGTCCTTGATCTGGACTGTCCCGCTGACGAACTCCTCCTCCCCGCAGATGACGGCGAAGGCCGCATCACGCCGGTCGGCATATTTCAGCTGCTTGCCCATATTGCCATTGCCGGTAAAGGCTTCCGCGCGCAGGCCCGCAGCGCGCAATTGTGCAGCCATTGCGAAATATTCCGCCATGCGGGCCTTGTCGGCAGCGACCACGATGACGAGCGGCGCAGCATCGGCCCCTTCCAGCCGCCCCAGCGCGGAGAGCGCGGCGGCAAACCGGCTGACGCCGAACGAAAAGCCGGTGGCGGGCACCTGCTGGCCGGTGAAGCGCGCGACAAGATCGTCATAACGCCCGCCGGACGCCACCGAGCCGAACTGCATCGGGCTGCCATCGGCGTAGGTGGGCGTCGCCAGCAGCTCGGTCTCGAAGACCGGGCCGGTATAGTAACCGAGGCCGCGCACTACCGACGGATCGAACACGGCCAGCTCTTCAGGAATACCCAGCGCGGAGAGGATGGCGTTGATCTCCTCCAGCGCCTCGACACCCGCCCGCGCGACTGTCTCACCCGCCGTGCCGGCAAGGCGCGCCGTCACTTCCGCCCGGCTGCCCCCGGCTTTTGAGGCTTCCAGGAAGCCCAGCACCCGCGAGCGGCCCGCCTGATCCAGCCCCGCCCCTTCGGTGAAGTCCCCGCTTTCATCCTTGCGGCCCTGCCCCAGCAAAAGCTCCACGCCCTGCATGCCCAGACGGTCCAGCTTGTCGATAGCGCGCAGGACCCGCATGCGGCGGGTTTCATCGGCAGACCCCAGGCTCTCCAGCACGCCGTCGAGCAGGCGGCGGTCATTCACGCGGATGACGAATTCATCATCATTCAGACCGGCAGAGCGCATCACTTCCGCCGCCAGCGCGATCATTTCGGCATCGGCCGCCGGGCCGGACGCGCCGACATTATCCGCGTCACACTGGACGAACTGGCGGAAGCGGCCCGGCCCCGGCTTCTCATTGCGCCACACCTCACCGAACTGGTAACGGCGATAGGGTTTGACCAGATCCTGGAAGCCTTCAGCGGCAAAGCGCGCCAGCGGTGCAGTCAGGTCATAGCGCAGCGCCATCCACTGGCCGTCATCGTCCTGCATGGCGAACACGCCCTCATTGGGACGGTCCTCGTCGGGCAGGAATTTGCCGAGCGCATCGGCGTATTCGAACGCCGGCGTTTCCAGCGGCTCAAATCCCCAGCGCTCATAGACGGCAGAGGCTGCAGAGACGAGCGCGCGTTCGGCACGGATCACATGGGCGGCCCGGTCCTCGAACCCGCGCGGGCGGCGCGCCTTGGGACGAAAGCTCTTTTCTTTGGCCATGGGTGTGATCCGTACAGACGCAAAAGGGAAACGGTATCGAAAGGAGGGCCGGAGTAGCCTTTGCACGCGCCGCTTTCAAGCGGCCCGCCCCTTGCAAGGCACTCAACTAGCCATCGAGGCAATAAAGGCCAGTGTTCCAATGCAGCTCATACGCTCCCTCGCCGCGTGCCTTCTCCTGCTCACCACAGGCACCGTGCCAGCCCTGGCGCAGGACGCCGCAAGCCTGATTGCGCTCTCTGAACGCCTGCAGGGCGAAGCCGAGGCACGGGGAGACATGCTTGAGGCAGGCAGCACTATTGCCGCCGAACCCGAAGATGCGTTCTTCGCCGATACGGCGCGCTTCTCATCCGGCATGCGCGCCCTGGCGCTTCATATCGATACGCATGGAGGGCCGGCCGACCTGCCGTGCATCTTCCGGGGCATGGCCGAGGATGCCGATATGCGCCGCACGGCGCTTGAGGCAGACCCCGCCAGCGCAGAGGACTACCGCCAGCTCGCGCGCACCTTCTCCCATGCCGCCATCATCGCAGCGGATGTGGAGACCGAAGGCCCCGATACCGGCTTCCCGCCTTCCTGTCCGTCTGCGGGATAGATGGTTTTGCGGTGGATATGCACCTTATTCACCGCGCAATTTGCGGCGAATATTGCTTTGGCCGGGTTTAAGCGCATAATCCCTGCATAATATGCGGTGAAACATGCGCTTTATCCATGAAAATCCTGACTGGCCCAGGCTGGACTGGGACATCAGCAAGCTCTCCTCGCGGCTTGCTACGCTGCGTTATCGGGAGGGGCGGCTGATTGGCCGGATGGAGGGGCTAGAACTCGATCTCCGACAGGAAGCGAACCTTGGCACCCTGACAGAAGATGTCGTCAAATCCTCGGCGATCGAAGGCGAGACGCTGAACCGGGATGAAGTTCGTTCCTCCATAGCGCGCCAGCTTGGACTGGACGCGGGTCGCCTGGTCACGTCAGGCCGGAACGTGGACGGCATTGTTGAAATGATGGTCGATGCCACGCGAGATTTCGCGGCTCCACTCACCGCTGAACGGCTCTTCGGCTGGCATTCCGCCCTGTTCCCGACCGGCCGCAGCGGGATGCAAAGGATAACAACCGGAGGCTGGCGGACAGGAGCGACGGGACCGATGCAGGTAGTCTCCGGCCCCTTTGGCCGGGAAACGGTTCATTTCGAGGCACCGCACGCTGACCGGCTTGAAGCCGAGATGGCCGCCTTTCTGGAATGGTTCAACGCGCCGTCATCAACCGACCCCGTGCTCAGGGCCGGGATCGCTCACTTCTGGTTTGTTACCATCCACCCGTTCGAAGATGGAAATGGCCGGATTGCACGAGCGATTGCGGACATGTCGCTGGCGCGGGCCGATGGCAGCGCGGAGCGCTTCTACAGCATGTCCGCCCAGATCGAGGCCGAGCGGAAAACCTATTATGAGCGACTTGAGGCACAGCAGCGTAACGGGCTGGACATCACCGCATGGCTGGACTGGTTCCTCGACTGTCTGGGCAGGGCCGTCGACCAAGCCGAAGCAGTGTTGGAGACAGTGGTGTACAAGGCCGCGCTCTGGCAGAAGATCAGTCACCACCCCATAAATGACCGGCAGCGTCAGGTGATCCAGCGCATGCTGGAAGACGAATGGGAAGGCCATCTGAACACGTCGAAATACGCCAAGCTCACGAAATGTTCGAATGATACGGCCCTTCGGGACATCAAAGAGCTACTTGCAAGCGGCATCCTGCTTCAAAATCCAGGCGGTGGCCGCAGCACGAGTTACAGGCTCGTCGAACTGGCGGAGTTGTCGTAGGGATTGGATAGCTTCCCGCCTTCCTGTGCGTCTGCGGGATAGATGAAACCCCGGACGCGCAGCGATCCGGGGCCTCTCTCAACGTGTTCTGCATCCGGTCCCGGATGGCCCTTCGGGCCTCCGGGAGTTCAGATCGAACGATTATTGAACCCCGGAACCGCGTTCGCGGTATCCGGGGCCGGTCGCGGCGGCTTGAGCCTAGCCAGCGTATTTCACATTGCAGCCATAGGGCTGGGTCTCAGGCGTCTCCACCTCTTCACCCGCCAGCACGGCGTTCAGCGCCAGCTGGGCATAGGGGATCGGGTCGGGGTCACCGGCGCGCGGGCGGGGCTGGTCGTCAATACCGCCATTATAGCGCAGCGTGCCTTCACCATCGATGACATACATGTGCGGCGTGGTGCGCGCATCATAGGCGCGGCCGATCACGCCTTCCGGGTCCATGAAGATGTGGGCGACATTGGAGGCGCCGCGCTCCTCATTGAGAGCCAGAGCCTCTTCGGCGCTGACATAGCCCTGCTCGCCCGGCGCCGAGGAGATCACCTGGATCCAGACAACACCGGCTTCCGCGGCGGCGTCCTGCTGGGCCTGCATGTTGCCGCCGTAATGGCGCACCACGTAGGGACAGCCATGATTGGTCCATTCCAGCATCACGGTCTGGCCGGCAAAATCAGACAGCGAAACGGTCTCGCCGGTCGCGGTCGTGGCGGTGAAATCAGGCGCGGGTTCACCGACCACCGGATTGGCATGGGCTACACCCAGCCCCAGCGTGGTTGCGGCGAGCAGGCTGGCGGTCAGGGTAAAGGTGCGGCGGGAAATGGCCATGGGCGGAAGTCTCCTCATCGTTAAGGTCAAGGCTTCAGGTTGGCACTAGTTACCGGCGGCAGCCTCCACCGCCCGGATCATGATGGTATCTGTCAACAGCGGCGGAAGGATGTCAGGCTCTCCACCACCTGCGGGGTACATCAGATAGAAGGGAACACCGGGCGCGCCATAGTCGGCAAGTACCTGCGCGATCACAGGATCGCGATTGGTGAAGTCGGCGCGCAGCAAGGCGACATTGTTTTCAGCAAAGGCCGACCGCACACGGTTATCCGCCAGTGCGCCAAGCTTGTTGACCTGGCAGGTCACGCACCAGGCGGCTGTGAAGTCCACGAACACCGGACGCCCTTCAGCACGCAGCTCCGCCACCCTCGCCGGGCTCCACTCCTCATACTCGCCATTACCGGCCGCAATGGCAGCCGGTTCCAGATTGGCGGTCGTCCACAGTGCGCCAGCGGCGAGCAGCAGCCCGGCAATCCCGGCGACGCGCGAGAGAATGCCGGTCGAGCGCAAGGCCCAGACGACAAAGCTGATCGCCAGGAACAGGACCAGGATCCACAACACACCAGCTGCTCCCGTCTGCACGCTCAAGACCCAGACCAGCCAGATGGCGGTGGCGAACATCGGGAAGGCCAGGAACTGCTTGAAGCGCTCCATCCATGCGCCGGGGCGCGGCAGGAAAGCCAGAAGACGCGGCTCGAAGCTGACAATCACGAACGGCAGGGCGAGGCCCACCCCCAAGAAAGCAAAGATCGTCAGTGCGGCCAGCGGCGGCTGAGCCAGCGCAAAGGCCAGCGCACTCGCCATGACCGGAGCAAGGCACGGTGCAGCCACAAAGACGGCCAGCACGCCGGTGAGGAAAGCTCCAGAGCGATCATTGCCCTGCACATTCCCGCCGACATTCTGCAGCGATGTACCGATCTCGAAGAAGCCCAGGAAATTGAGGCCTATAAGGAACATCAACGCGGCAAGGCCGGCCACCACCCACGGCTCCTGCAGCTGGAAGCCCCAGACCTCCATGCCGCCAAGCCCGCGCAAGCCCAGTACGGCGCCGCCAAGCACCAGGAAGGTGATGATCACGCCCGCTCCGAAGATCAGGCCCAGCTCGCGCGCATGGGCGCGCTCCGCCCCGCGCTTCTGCACAATGGTCAGCGCCTTCATGGAAAGTATCGGGAAGACGCACGGCATCAGGTTCAGGATAAGCCCGCCCACCAGCGCAAACAGGGCCGCCTGCCAGAAGCTGATGCCTGGCACAGGCGTGCCGCCGCCACCTGCTACGCCGCCAGCCTGCGCTGGAGCCGGCACGGCCAGATCATTGACGCTTTCGCCTGAGACGGCCGTTATCTCCGCCACACGGCGCACCCAGCTGCCGCCCTCGCGCTCCTCCCAGGAGAGAAGACCGCGATAATCGGCATTGATCGCGTTGCGCGTCAGGAAGCCGGGTGTGAGGCCGATGCGCGCTGCGCCCGCCTCCAGCCTGAAAGGCTGCGGCGCATTATGGGCGATCACTCCGCCGTCATAGGGGAAGAAATAGAGATTGCGGATCGTATCGGGACCGCCAGCCAGCCCATCACCGGACACGGTGAGGGACAGTGTATCACCTGTGTGTGCCAGCCCCGCGTCCAGCCCGCGCGATCCGTCAGGAGCGGCTGCATAAGCCGCCTCAATGAGTGCGGCACCGTCAGCGTCGGTGATGCTCTCGCCAACCTGCAAGGTGATCTGGAACGTGGCATCCTCCGGGATGCAGATATCCTCGCAGACCAGCCAGGTGCCTTCTCCCGTGATGGTGACGGCCCCGGTTGCGGCATCAGCCGGCACCGTGACCGGCACTGGCAGGGTGACCGTGTTCTCATAGCCATAATTGCTGAGCGGGCCGAGCGAGTAGATGCCCGGCGCAGGCCAGACCATATCGCCTTCGCTCCACCCTTCAGGCAGGTCGAGATAGAGGTGGGTCGCCTCCCCGCTATCGCCGGGATTGCGCCAGTAGGTGTGCCAGTGAGGCGTGATGTCCTGATGCAGGGCGAGATGGAAGGTTTCGCCGGGCGCGACCGACACCCGGTCGCTGACAAGGCTCGCCTCGACCATCGGTCCACTGGTGCTTTGCGCCATGGCCGGTCCGGCGGCAAGGAAGATTGCGGCAAGGCATCCGGCTAAAAACACGCGCAGCAAGGCAGGCTCCTGTTCCGATCGTCCATGTGCCAGGCGGCAGGCCCGGTACCCGGTTGAGCGTAAGATATAGCCGTGCATGCGGCCCGCAACGAGAGGGCTGACGGTCTTGTGATCTGCGCCTTACAACCAGAAACGCAAATGGCGGCCCCGACCGGGACCGCCACCGCAATTTCACAGGCCGTTGAAGCCGCCTTACGCCTCGGGCGGGGGCGGTGCCATCGACGGTTGCGCAACAGCCGCAGTAACCTTCTGACCATTCCGCGATGCAGCACGCGCGAGCAACTGGTCCCAGCGGGCCATTGACAACAGATGCGCATAGATTGCACCGAGATATCGATTGTCGCGAAGCTCTTCCAGCGTCTTGGTCGGCAACGCATTTACTTTCGCGAGGGAAATCCCCCAATAAGTTGCGACAACTTGCGGCTCCCCGACGGGTTGCCCGGCATTGTCACGTGGCTGGAAATTGGTCTGCTGCTCTTCAAACAGGTCGAGCTCCTTCATCCGGTCAATGAAGGCCTGGGTTGCCGCAACATCAGCTTCAAAGCGTCGAACGAAATCGATCGCGCGCTCCGTGAACTCCGACGGTTTCCCGTCCTCGTTGAAAAATGGTACGTCCGGGGTGTCTGAGAAAAGGTGCGAACCGGCGTCGACGCAAACCGTGAACCGGTCCTCCTCATTGGTGTGAACGGCGCCCACAAACGGGTAACGCCGGACATAGGCCGGTACGTAGCTGAATGGCGAGAACGCCCCCGTGTTGGGGTCCACAAAGAGGTTTTCTCCCGCCTGGAGCCCCATGACAGCGACAACTGTCTTGGTGTCGCCAAGGAATATAAGGGGGAACACACCGCCAGCGTTGGCAAATTCTCCCACCGTCACCGGCACAAAATGCGTCTCGTTCAGAAAATCGAACGGACGATCACCATATTTCAGCCCCTTACCCTTGTGGGCCTGGACGTTGAGTGGCTCGGGTTTCTTGTAAAGCGGGAGTGTTCCCTTGATCTCCGGCATACCCTGATTGGCGTCGGCCATTTCTAATTCCCCTTGAAAAAACACTTGCTGGCTTGTTAGCGGAGCAGCCTGTGCAAGGCAACATAGCCCCGCACGTCTGACGTGCGGGGCTTTATGCAAGCCTCCTGCCAGCGGCGATCAGAAACGCGCCGCCAGCGCGAGCCGTACATTGCGGCCCGGCAGGGGAATGAAATCCTTCAGGAATGAGGAGTGAATGCGCGCCTCCTCATCGGTGATATTGCGCACCGCAAAGATGATCTGGAGATCGCGCTGCGCAAACGGGCGCCAGCGTGCGTCGGCGTTAAGAAGCGTGTAGCCATCCGTCGGCAGCTCGGTCTCGAACACGCGCGTCTGCTCAGCTACGAAACGCGCTTCGGTACGCAGCGAGAGCGGGCCATTATCGGCGGTCACCGACAGCGTGCCAGACATCGGCGATATGCGCGGCAGATTGCCCCCGCTATCGATTTCACCGCGTACATAGTCGACGCTCGCCTCGCCGGTAAAGTCAAAGCCGGACATTGCAAACAACGGCGCACTGATACGTGCTTCAAATCCGTACAGACGCGCATCTTCCTGCCGGAACTCCAGAACGGGCAGGCCATCCTCTTCGGCCCCCGTCGGGAACAGCTCGATGAACCCGTCATAATCGGCATAGAAGACGGCCGCCTCGGCGCTCAGGCCGTTGGCAGCGCTATAGCGCGCGGTGCCTTCCAGCGACCAGGCAATTTCGGTGGAGAGATCCAGATTGCCTATCTCATAGGCCTGTGTGGCGAGGTGCGGACCGTCGGCGAACATCTCGACATCACTGGGCGCGCGTTCGGAGCGCGACAGCGTGCCCGCCAGGAACCAGCCCTCTGCCGGACGCAGGAACAGCGCGCCGGATGCCGAGACGGAATTGAAGCGGCGATTGCCCCTCTGGGCCGTCAGCTCGCGCGTATCGGCACGCGCACCGATCTCCACGCCCCAGCTGTCAAAATCCCACCGTTCAGTAGCAAACACGCCGAAATCCTGCGTCGTGACAGCCTCGATGAAGGCTTCGTCGCCCACCGCCTCAAAATCCTGGGTGAACGCGCTGGCGCCCCAGGCGCCCTGGCGCTGGCTTCCATGCCCGTGACGCAGCTCGACGCGCGCCTCGAAGCCTTCCTTGTCGAAGATGGTCTGCTCGTCACCCTCGACTTCTGCATGGACGTAGTCGGCATAGGCCAGCGACCAGCGCACCCGGTTGAAAAAGCCATCGAGGGCGATTTCGCCACGCAGATCGACGCGGGTCTGCTCCATCACCAGGCGCGGCGCGACTTCGTCATGATCATCATCGTGGCCGTCATCATGATCATCGTCGTCATGGTCATCGTGGCCATGACGCGCGTGATCGTGACCGGGGATGCCGTACTCTGCCTCGGTCCGCTTGAAGCCGACACCGACAAAGCCCCACTGACCTACGATGGAGGCCCCTACCGAGCCGGACTCAAATTCATAATCGGTGTCTGGCGCGAAGCCGAACGCCTCTTCCTCACCTTCATGGTCATCATGATCGTCGTGATCATCATGATCATCATCATGGCCGTCATGGTCATGCTCTTCCATCGCCCGCAGGCGGGCTGACTCGGCAAAACCTGGAATGTCATAGGCGTCAGCCTGCCTGCGCTGGAATTCACCCTGGGCCACCAGCTGGCCCCAGACGAAGCCGGCGCGCGCAAAGCCTTCCCGGCCCTCATTACCCGAAGTGGCACCCAGATAGACCTCTCCGAACACAGGATTGTCCGGCATGGTTTCGGGGATGCGGCCATCAAACACGTTCACCACGCCGCCAATCGCGCCGCCGCCAAATCCGATAGCAGCCGGGCCGCGCAGCACTTCAACGCCGGTAGAGCCCAGAACATCAACCGCCACAGCGTGGTCCGGGCTTGAAGAAGAGGCATCAATGCCGTCGAGACCGTTGATCAGCACCCGCACACGCTCAGACCCGAGGCCCCGGATGACCGGGCGGCCCGAGGCCGGTCCGAAGAAGGTGGTCGACACGCCGGGCAAGCGCTCCAGCGTCTGAGCGATATTGCTGGAGAGGTCGCGGATCAGATCGTCGCGATCAAGCACATCCACCGAACCGGTGACGGAGTCGCGCTCGACCGAAAGTGCCGAGGAGGTGACCGTGATCGTCTCCACATCATCGCCAAGCGTATCGGCAAGCGCGCCACTGGAAGCGGCGGCGAGGGCAGAGACGCTGGCGGCCAGTAAAAGGGATGTGCGCGCGTGTTTCATGTCGGCTCCTGTAACGCTCGGGAGGAGGTGCGGGCGCAGATGCCACCCGACGCTATGTTATACTGTTGCGTGATGTCATATTATTACATAACGCCCGCTGGCAAGCCCGCGCACTGCACCCATATGCAGAAAGGCTCGCGCTTTTGCCGCGATCGCTGTATCGGTGAGGCTTATGGGACACACGCACACCAGTACCGAGATGAAGCTGGCCAAGGCCGATGCCTTGTGCTCGCAGAAGGGGCTGTCGCTGACGCCCTTGCGCAAACGCGTACTGGAATTGCTTCTTGAAGCTGGCGGCCCTGTGAAGGCCTATGATCTGCTGGCCGCGCTGAAGCCCGATGGCACAGCGCAACCCCCGACCATCTATCGCGCGCTCGATTTTCTCACCCAGGCAGGTCTCGCCCACCGGGTCGAGGCGCTGAACGCCTATCTGGCCTGCGTGCATGGCCATGGCGACGAGATTGCCGAGCTGTTCATCTGCGAGAATTGCGGCACCGTGCGCGAGCAGCACGCCCCTGCCCTGCCCGATCACACGCCTGAAGGCTTCGAGATATCGCGCTCGGTACTGGAGCATTACGGCCGCTGCGCGCAATGCAGCACTACGTGACGCGCCCGCCCGAAGCGGCCTAACGTTCTCTCAGTCAGACACAAGGGCGGGAGGCCAGGCATGCAGGAATTATGGCGCGGCAATGCCAACGCATGGGAATGCGATGAGCTGGGGCACATGAATGTGCGCTTCTATATCGCCAAGGCCATGCAGGCGGTCGGCACGCTGTCCGACCTTGCCGGCATGCGCCACGCCTTCCGTAGCGATGCCATAGCCACCCTGATCACGCGTGAGCTTCAGGTGCGCTATCTGGCCGAATGCCATGCCGGGGTGCCACTGGTCATCCATGGCGGAGTGACAGGGATTGGCGAGGACAACGTGGAACTGGCCCTCGTCATGGAGCATACGGTCAAGGAGCGCCCCGCAGCGAGCTTCCTCATCCATCTCGATCATTGCGATCCGCGTTCGGGCAAGGCCTTTGCGTGGTCAGACCGGCTGCGCGATGGCCTGGAGGCCCTGCGCATTGACCGCCCGGCCGAGGTAACGGCGCGCACCCTGACCGCTGCCACGCCGCGCAGCGATATTTCGCTGAAACTTGCTGACAAGCTCGGCATGGCGGTGACAGGACGCGGGCGCTTCGGGCCGGAAGACGCTGATATTTTCGGCCGGATGCGCCCTGAAAGCGCCATCGGCAAGACCTCCGACAGCGTGATCCATTTCCGTGATGGCTTTCCCGAAGAATGGTCCGCCCATGGCGACGGGGCGGGGCTGGAACTCGGCGGCGCGCTGCTGGAAGCCCGCATTGTCTACCGGCGCCTGCCCTTGCCGGGCGATGGCTATCTGATGCGTTCGGGGCTTATCGGCGCGAACGAAAACGTCCGCTCGCTGGTCCACTGGATGCTCGATCCCGTCACCGGCCAGCCGCTCTGGTCCATCGAGGGCGTCGCCTGCATGATGGACCTGAAAGCCCGCCGCCTGTTCAAGACACCGCCCGAACGGCTGGCAGAATTACAGGCGAAAGTGATTGCGGGTTTGAGCGTTTAGGGAGCGGGGTAGCATGACAACCAGCAACACCTCGAGGGACATGGCCGGACGCGAGCTGCTGCTTTTCCGGTCCCTGTTCGTTTTCGCGGCACTTTGGAATTTCGCCGGGGCACTGCCCGGCCTGCTCGACACGGGCGGTATGTTCGCGCGCGAGTTTGGCCGCGATCTCACCGATCCGGTGATGATCGCCGTGTACCGGGGCGCCTGGGGCACGGCCTTCCTCTACGGCTTCGGCTTTCTCATCGTCGCCTGGAAACCGGTCCGCCATTCCGGCGTGGTGCTGATGGGCGGACTTGGAAAGGCACTTTTCGCCATCAATCTCGCCTGGATGTACTTGATGGGCTGGACCTCCGATTTCGCCATCTTGGTCATCGGCGGCGACATCATCTTCGTTGCGCTGTTCGGGGTCTATTTCGTCCGGCTGCGGCGGCTGGGTCACAGCCTGATCTGACCTCGCAGGCCGGGAAATTGCGCGGCAAAATGATTGAAGGTTTGAGCGTTTAGGGGGGGCATGCCCCTTACCTTTCTTTCGTCATTCCAGAAAGCGCGTCAGCGCTTATCTGGAACCCAGATATCCTTGAAAAAGCTGGGTTCCGGCTTTCGCCGGAATGACGAAGAAGGGAGATGTGCCGCAAACGCAAAAAAGGCCGGGCATCGCTGCCCGGCCTTCTTCGTCAGTTCTTCACCTGAACAATCAGGCTGCCTTCTTCGGCGCGAAGCGGGCGTAGAAGGTTTCCTTCTTCGCTGCCATGTCACGCAGGAGCTGCGGCACTTCGAACGGCTTGCCATACTTTTTGGCCAGCTCGTCGGCACGTGTCACGAACTTTTCCGTGCCAACCGTGTCGATGAAGGAGATCACCCCGCCGGTATAGGGCGCAAAGCCCCACCCCAGAATGGAGCCGACATCGGCCTCGCGCGGGTCTTCCACAATGCCTTCGGCCATGGTGCGGGCCGCCTCGATGGCCTGGGCATAGAGGATGCGGTCCTTGATCTCGCCCACGCTCGGCTGCTGGTCAGCGGGGAGCAGCTCGCCGTTCGGGGCGAACTGATCGAGATCATCCCACAGGCGCTTGCCGCCTTCTTCATAGACGTAGAAGCCCTTGCCATTCTTGCGGCCATAACGGCCGAGCTCGTACATCTTCTCGATAACCTGCGCATTGGGCGTGTCTTCGAACTGGTCGCCCAGATCCTTCTTGGTCTGCTGCAGCACCTTGTAGCCGAGATCGATGGCCACCTCGTCCTGCAGGGAGAGCGGACCGACGGGCATGCCCGCCATCTTGGCGGCATTCTCGATCAGGGCCGGCTTCACGCCTTCGGTCAGCAGATACATGCCCTGCTCGATATAGCGCATCACGCAGCGATTGGCGTAGAAGCCGCGCGTATCGGCGACCACAATCGGCGTCTTCTTGATCTTGCCGACAAAATCGATGGCGCGGCTGACGGCCAGATCGCCTGTCTTCTCGCCAACGATCAGCTCGACCAGATTCATCTTCTCGACCGGCGAGAAGAAGTGGATGCCGATGAAGTTGTCCGGGCGTTCAGAGGCTTTCGCCAGCGAGCTGATCGGAATGGTGGAGGTGTTGGAGCCGAAGATGGCGCCCTTGGGCATGACGGCTTCGGCCTTCTTGGTGATCTCGGCCTTGAGCTCGGAGTTTTCAAATACCGCCTCGACGACCAGATCGACATCTTTCAGCGCGCCATAATCGGTGGTCGCGGTGATGAGGTCAGCGAGCTTCTTGGCCTTGTCCTCGGTGATCTTGCCGCGTTTCACGCCCTTGGCGAAGAAGTCGACCGCGTGCTGCTTGCCCTTGTCGGCGCCTTCCTGATTGACGTCGATCAGCACAACCTCGATCCCGGCCTGCGCCGAAACGGTGGTGATGCCTGCGCCCATGAAGCCGGCACCGATGACGCCGATCTTCTTGATCTCGGATTTTTCCTGACCGGCAGGGCGGCGGCTGCCCTTGTCCAGCGATTGCTTGGACAGGAAGAGCGAACGGATCATGTTGCGGCTTTCCGGGCGCATGAGCAGCTTGGTGAAGTAGCGGCTCTCAATGCGCAGACCCGCATCGATCGGCACCTGCAGGCCCTCATAGACGCACGACAGGATGTAGCGCTGGGCCGGATAATTGCCATAGGTCTCCTTGAGCAGCATCGGGGACGCGCCGCCGAAAATCTGCATGCCCGCCGGGTGGAAGGGGCCACCGCCGGGGATTTTGAACTTGTCCTGATCCCAGGGCTGTTTGGACCCCAGCGGATTGGCTTTGACCAGCTCCTTGGCCTTGGCAACGATTTCAGAGACCGGGGCCACTTCGTGGACCACGCCCTGCTGCTTGGCCGTATCGGCATCCAGCTGCTTGCCCTGGAGCATGACCGGGGCCGCATTCATCACGCCGACAAGGCGCGGCAGGCGCTGCGTGCCACCGCCGCCGGGCAGAACGCCGACCAGGGCTTCCGGCAGACCGAGCTTGGCCCCCGTATCGTTCGCCATCACGCGGTAGTGGCAAGCGAGTGTCACCTCGAACCCGCCGCCAAGCGCCAGGCCGTTAATGGCCGCCGCGACCGGCTTGCCGCAGGTCTCCAGCGCGCGCAGCTGCGAGTTCAGGCGGAAGGCGGTGTCAAACAGTTTCTGCTTGGCTTCCTCTTCGGAAAGACCTTTCAGGTCCATCATCCCTGAGCCCAGCTCGGAGAGGTCTGCACCTGCGCAGAACGCCTTCTTGCCGGAGGTGATGACCGCGCCTTTGATGGCATCGTCAGAGCCGATCTTGTCGACGATCTGGCCCAGCTCGGCCATGACCGAGGCCGACAGCACGTTCATGGATACGTTGGGTGAGTCAAAGGTGATGAGGGCAATGCCGTCGCCATCCAGCTCGAATTTGAAATGTGTGTAGCTCATTGTTTTGTCTCCCTTCCCTCGTCATTCCGGAAAGCGCTGGAAGCGCTTATCCGGAACCCAGCTTTCCTTGTCTGACTGGGTTCCGGCTCTCGCTAGCGCTCGGCCGGAATGACGAAGTGAAATCCGGTTAAACCTAGACCCGCTCGATGATGGTGGCTGTGCCCATGCCGCCGCCGACGCAGAGCGTGGCCAGCGCCGTACCCTTGCCGGTGCGCTCCAGCTCATCCAGCAGGGTGCCGAGGATCATCGCGCCGGTGGCGCCCAGCGGGTGGCCGAGCGCAATCGCGCCGCCATTGACGTTCACCTTGTCGTGCGGGACGCCTAAGTCTTCCATGAAGCGCAGGACGACCGCGGCAAACGCCTCGTTCATCTCGTAAAGATCGATATCTTCCGGGCTCATGCCGGCTTTTTTCAGCGCCTTGCGCGCGGACGGGGCCGGGCCGGTCAGCATGATGGTCGGCTCCGAGCCGATGGAGGCCATGGAGCGGATGCGCGCGCGGGGTTTGAGGCCCAGCCGCTCACCCATCTCCTTGTTACCAACGAGGATCGCCGCAGCGCCGTCCACAATGCCCGACGAGTTGCCCGCATGGTGGACAAAGTTGATCTTCTCCACGTCCGGATAGCGCTGGATCGCCACATTATCGAGGCCGACAAAGGCCGCCAGATCGCGGAAGGCGGGCTTCAGGCTCGCCAGCGATTGCATGTCGGTTTCCGGGCGCATGTATTCGTCATGGTCCAGCTGGGTCAGGCCGAGCTGGTTTTTCACCGCGACGACGGACTTCTTGAAGCGGCCTTCATCCCACGCCTTCTTGGCGCGCTTCTGGCTCTCCACTGCATAGGCGTCCACGTCATCGCGCGAATAGCCGTACTTGGACGCGATCAGGTCCGCCGAGATGCCTTGCGGCACGAAATAATGGTCAAACGCCATTTCCGGGTCGACAACCATCGCGCCGCCATCAGAGCCCATGGGCACGCGGCTCATGGCTTCCACGCCGCCGCCAATGGCCATGTCGGCCTCGCCGGACATGACTTTCGCCGCAGCAAGGTTCACCGCTTCAAGGCCGGAGGCGCAGAAACGATTGACCTGAAAGCCTGACGCCGTCTCGGCGTAGTTGGCATTCAGCGCCGCCGCACGGGCGATGTTCGCGCCCTGCTCGCCTACCGGCGAGACGCAGCCCAGGATCACATCGTCGATCACGCTGGTATCGAGATTATTGCGGTCGCGGATGGCTTCGAGCTGCTGGGTGGCCAGCTGCAGCGCGGTGATCTCGTGCAGCGTGCCATTCTTCTTGCCCTTGCCGCGCGGGGTGCGCGTAGCGTCGTAAATATATGCGTCGGTCATGGGGGTTCTCCCTTGGGGGTGTTCTAGGTTCTAGGCCTTAAAGCGTCCGTGAAATCAGCAGCTTCATGATCTCGTTCGTGCCGCCATAGATGCGTTGCACGCGCGCATCGCGCCACATGCGGGCAATCGGATACTCGTTCATGAAGCCGTACCCGCCATGCAGCTGCACGCATTCGTCAACCAGCTCGCACTGGATATCGGTGACCCAGTATTTCGCCATGGAGGCGGTGGAGGCATCGAGCTTGCCCTGAATAAGCAGGTCAGAGCAGTGCTGGCAGAACACCTCGGCAATGGTCGCCTTGGTCTTGAGTTCGGCGAGCTTGAACTGGGTATTTTGGAACTCGATGATCGACTTGCCGAACGCCTTGCGGTCTTTCACATAGGCGATGGTCTCGGCGAGCGCGCGCTTCATCATGCCCACGCCCTGAACGGCAATCTGCAGGCGTTCCTGCGGCAGCTGCTCCATCAGCTGGATGAAGCCCATGCCCTCGCCGTCGCCCAGCAGCGCATCAGCCGGCACCCACATGTCCTCGAAGAACAGCTCGGCAGTGTCCTGGGCTTTCAGGCCTACCTTGTCGAGATTGCGCCCGCGCCGGAAGCCTTCCAGCCCGTCAGTCTCCACGAGGAAGAGCGAAGTGCCCTTGGCTCCAGCTTTGGGATCGGTCTTGGCCACGACAATGATGAAATTGGCCGTGCCGCCATTGGTGATGAAGGTTTTCGCGCCGTTGATGCGATAGCCATTGCCATCCTTCACCGCGGTCGTCTTCACGCCCTGAAGGTCAGAGCCCGCGCCCGGCTCGGTCATCGCGATGGCACCGACATACTCACCCGAAATGAGTTTGGGGATCAGCTTCTCTTTTTGCGCCTTGGACCCGTAATGCCAGACATAAGGGCCAACGATGGAGTTGTGGAGCGAGGCGCCCCAGCCATCGACGCCAAGTTCCGCCACTGCCATGTGGAACACATAGTCATGACGCCAGTCACCGCCCGCGCCGCCGAACTCTTCCGGTGCTGCCGGACAGAGCAGGCCGGCTTCACCGGCCTTCGTCCAGATTTCGCGGTCAACCGCGCCTTCCTTCTCCCAGCGGTCGCCATGAGGCAGACATTCCTTTTCCAGGAAGCCCCGCACAGCGTGGTCGAACATGTTCACATCTTCCTGGTCCAGCCAGGACGGTTTTGGATTGGCCAGAATGGCAGCGGCATTGGCGGACATGGGGGTCGTCTCCTCGGGTCTTGTTTCGTGTTTCCAGCCCTCGTGCTTCGAGACGGCCTTCGGCCTCCTCAGCATGAGGGCTGACGGCGACCCCTCATCCTGAGGAGCGCGTCAGCGCGTCTCGAAGGATCAAGGGTTCGCAAGTCATCAGAACTGTTCAGCCGTCAGGGCCATCATGGATTCTGCTCCAGCCTCGATTTTTGCCAGATGCGCATCCGCGTCCGGCAGCCAGCGCTGCAGGAAATAGCGGCCTGTCACCAGCTTGCCGGCATAGATCGGGTCGTCAGAGCCTTCGGCGATCTTTTCCAGCGACACCTTCGCCATCCGGCCCCACATCCAGGCAAAGCAGGTCAGGCCGAACAGATGCAGATAATCGGTGGAGGCCGCCCCGGCATTGTCGAAATTCTCAAGGCCCTTCTCGACCAGCCAGTTGGTGGCCTTTTGCAGCTTGGCCTTGGTGGCGGCGAGACCGTCAAGGAAGGGCTCCAGCTCCTTGTTGCCTTTATTGTCGGCAACGAAAGCGTCCATCTCGGCAAAGAAGGTGTTGATCGGGCGCATGCCGTTCATGGCGAGCTTGCGGCCCACCAGATCGAGCGCCTGAACGCCGTTCGTGCCTTCATAGATGAGGGTGATGCGGGCATCGCGCAAAAGCTGTTCAATGCCCCACTCGCGCGTGAAGCCCGATCCGCCATGGATCTGCAGGCCTTTTGACACGCTGTCATAACCCTTGTCGGTCAGGTAGGCCTTCACGATAGGGGTCAGCAGCGCCATGTAGTCGCCCGACTTGGTGCGGGTGGCCTCATCTTCGGCCTTGTGCTCCAGATCGCCCTGCAGCGCGGTCCACAGCGTGAAGGCGCGGCCCGCCTCGACGAACACTTTCTGGTCCATCAGCATCCGGCGCACATCGGGGTGCACGATGATCGGATCGGCGGGACCATCAGGGTTTTTCGGGCCCGTCAGCGAACGGCCCTGAATGCGGTCCTTCGCAAACGCCAGCGAGTACTGATAGGCGGTCTCGGCGAGCGCGAGCCCCTGGAGGCCGACGCCAAGGCGCGCCTCGTTCATCATCACGAACATGATGCGCAGGCCCTTGTTCTCCTCGCCGACCAGCCAGCCGGTTGCCTCGTCATAATTCATCACACAGGTGGCATTGCCGTGAATGCCCATTTTCTCTTCCAGCCCGCCGCACTTCACACCATTGCGCTTGCCCGGATTGCCGTTCTCGTCGGGGATGAATTTCGGCACCACGAACAGCGAGATACCTTTCACGCCCGCCGGTGCGCCTTCGACGCGCGCCAGAACCAGGTGGATGATATTCTTGCTCATCGGATGCTCGCCGGCCGAGATCCAGATCTTCTGGCCGGAAATCTTGTAGGTGCCGTCCCCGTTGGGCACCGCCTTGGTACGCAGCATGCCAAGATCGGTACCGCAATGCGGCTCGGTCAGGTTCATCGTGCCCGACCACTCGCCGGAGATCATCTTGGGCAGGTAGAGGCGTTTTTGTTCATCGGAACCGCCGACATGAAGCGCCTGCGCCGCGCCCCCCGTAAGCCCCGGATACATGCCGAATGCCATATTGGTGGCGGTCACCATCTCGTTGAAGGCGAGGTTGAGATAATGCGGCAGGCCCTGCCCGCCATATTCGGGATCGGCCGACAGCGCGGTCCAGCCGCCCTCGGTCAGCTGGTCATAAGCTTCCTTGAAGCCGGCCGGGACGACCACCTCACCGTCAGGCTGAAGCTTGCAGCCCTCATGATCACCGACCTTGTTAAGCGGGTAGAGCACATTCTCGCAAAACTTGCCCCCCTCCTCGAGAATGGCATCCACGATATCCGCGCTGGCATCGGCAAAACCGGGCAGATTGCCGTATTGCTGGACGTTCAGCACATCGTTGAGGACAAAGCGCTGGTCACGGATCGGGGCGCGATAGCTGGGCATGAGGGGTGTCTCCGGTATTGAAGTGCTGGGTACGGTTTTAGTGGTCCCGCCGTGCGGGGGATGGGAAATCTAGGGCTGGTCGGGCGGCCCGACAGACCATTGTACAAGCCGGGCAGCGGCCAGTGCCTCGAAGGCCCGGGCGCGGCGCTTGATGTCTTCGGGCGGATCACGGTCATTGAGCCGTTCCTCCATCCACACGACACCCGCCTCCAGCTCGCCGATCGCGTCATCTATGTCGTCGCGCTGGCGCTTCAGATCTTCGATGCGCGCGCGGAAACGCTCGATGGAACTTTCAAGATGGCCCCGGCTGGCATGTTCGGTCGCCTCAAGGTCGAGCATTTCCTTGATCTCGGCCAGTGAAAACCCGACGCGCTTGCCCCGCAGGATGAGGATAAGGCGTGCCCGGTCTGCGGCCGTGTAAAGCCGCGTCGCCCCCTTGCGCTGCGGCGAGATCAGGCCCTGCTGCTCATAGAAGCGCAAGGCACGCGGCGTCACGCCGAAGGATGCGGCGAGGTCGCGGATCGAATAGAGGGTTTCAGCAGCAGATGATGCCTTCATACGGCTACTGTCTGCCAAGTTGACGTTCACGTCAACGTCAATTCGAGTTAACGCGGCGCATCCTGCATGCTGCCTTGACCCGGCCACGATGGCGCGCTTGGCTCTGGAGCGCAAATGCGCCGGAGAAAGTACATCCCATGTCTGTCAGCACCATCATGCTCGCCCTGTCACTGGCAGCCACACCCGCGTCGGCGCCGCAGCGCCTTGACCCTGATGACATAGAGGCACTCGAGGCGCTGCTGCGCTCGATGGAGGCTGGCGCGGACGAACAGGCCAGCCCGGCGGAAGAGGAAGCGGGCGAGACCGCCCCTCCTGATGATGGCGAAGCGGACAACGGGGAGCCGGACGCAGACAGTTCGGATGAGACAGACCAGCCGGCCGGCGCCACCAATGAGGACGCGCCCGAAGAGGCCTCGCCCGGCAGTGAGGAAGCGGACGAACCGGCAGACGAAGGCGCAGCCGCGCAAGCGTCCGGCGATGACGGCTCTGGCTCGCAGGACACCACGGACACTGCCGCCCAAGACCCGGAGCCGGCGGTGGAGACTGACGACGCAGCTGATGGTGATATGCCGGACAGCGAAGCGCCGGAAGATCCCGAAGTCAGCAACGGCGCCACGCAAACCGAAGCACCAGCAGACAGTGACGCGCTTGCGCAAGCCGGCTCGTCCGGTCAGGACGCCGCGCCTGTGCCGGCCCGCATGACGCCTTTTGTAGGTATGGACCGGTATGAAGCGGTCCGCGGCCGGGCTTTCGGCGATGCGCTGGCGCTGAGCTGGGTGGTGGCTGTCACTCCGCTTGATGAATCCGGCCCGCCGGACGCCGACAACACGCTGGCTGACGATGAGGCGGCACAAGCACGCACCTTTTTCACCGGCGACAGCTGGGCCGGAGAACAGTCTGGCAGCGGCGTATGGCTCTATGATTTCGGGGCGAACCGCATATTGCGGCTAGACGTGGCGGGCGGCAGCTACACCAACACGTCAACCTATGCCGCAGTGCGGCGCAATGTGGACATCTACGCGGCCCTCTCGCAGGGCGGGCAGGAAGAGGAAATCGCGTTCGGCCCCTCGGCAAGCTTCCACCGCTTCTGGCTGGAGGCAGCAATGGGAGTCGCCGCCGCACCGGCAGGACTGACCAGCACCACGCGGCCTGCTGAAGCAAGTGATGGCGCGCGCTCCAGCGGCACCGTCACCAGCTGGTATCGGGAAGAAGACGGCCCCGCCATAGCCAGCGCCTGGACGGGATGTGACGGCGCGGAGCTCTCAGCAGTCCAGCACCGCAACCTCATCACCGCCTTCGCTCACCGGCTGGCCATCCATCCCGACATCCTGTCTGCCCTGCGCGAAGGCGGCGAGCCTGTCTGCGCCTTGTCGTTCACTGTCATCAGCCCTGAAAGCCCGCAAGGCCGCGTCGAACACTGGCGCCTTGAAGGATCAGAACCGCTCGAGCCCGGCGCCCTCGGCTTCGCTGACGCAAGCCTGGCCAGCGCCAATCTCGATCTGGTGGATGGCGCCTTGCGTGAAACCATCGCATCGGCCCTGGCGGGCGAGCTGGGCGCAGCCCCCTCACCGCCGGACTTCATGGTCGAGATACAGGGCCTGCAGGATGAAGGCGACTTTGCCGGGGCCATGCTGACCCTTGTCCAGGAAACCGCCCATTTCGGTCTTTGTCCGGCCGAGACCATCGGCTCGGAACGCCTGGCCTGCACAGGTGCCGACAGGCTTGCCGAAGCAGGCGCGGGCGACCCCGGTTTTGAAGCCGTGTCTGAAGCCATACAGGCCGCATCGGAAGGCGCCCACCGGCTCGCGGTCGAGCAGATTCAGCCCTATCTGGACCGGGAGGGCCATGCCGGCGCCGCGGCACGTACCATGGCGGCGCGTCAGCTGATTGACTGGGGCGAAGAGGGGCTGGCCGAGTACCCGGATCTCGATCCGGCCGCACTGCTGACCGAAGCGCTGGCCATGGACCCTTTCGCCGCCGCCAACTACTGGCACCTCGCCGTACGTTACATGGCAGCCGGGGCCCCCGATGAAGCCTGGTTCCTCATGGACTCCGGCCGCGCCCTGCCGGGCCGCGAACCGGTCGATCCTCTGAGCCAGGCCGGGGCGCTAGAGCGAAGGCTGCAATTGCTGGCACCAGCGCTGTTTCCGGGCGATGCAGCACAGTGAGCCGAATTTAAGGAAACTTTACGCGCCGTTAACCGCATCGCGGGTTCTTGTTAACTGTTAAGGACGGGGGTGGAACGCCCGTGTGCAACGGATAGCTGTGGAAACACCACATATTGCGGTCAGCGATCCGGTTTACACAATATTAACCGTTCCGCTACCCTCGCCCTATCGGGTCGGGAGCGCGTGAGTCGGATGACATCCGGGACACCTTGGAGCGTTAAAGGCATCGACCCGCGCGCGCGGGCGATGGCCAAGACAGCTGCGCGCCGCCAGGGCATGACTCTCGGCGAATGGCTCAACCGCGTCATTCTCGAAGATGGCCCGCTTTCGACCGACTGGCCGGACCGTCTCAGCGGCTTTCCCGGATTTACGGGCACGCCAGATGGCGACGGTGGCGGCGGTGATGACGACCTTCATGAAATGATTGCGCGGCTGGGCGCCCGTATCGAGGCGGCCGAATCGCGTGCCCAGCTTGCCATATCCGGGGTGGACCAGTCAGTGAGCGGGCTGGCCCGGCGGCTGGAACGCATCGAGGACGGGCTGGAGGACGAAGAAGAGTCGACCGGCGCCGCTCTCGCCCGTATGCGCGCCAGCCAGGACGAGCTGATGGACCGGCTGCGCAAGCTGGAGCGCAATGGCGGCAGCGGCGACACCGCCCCCGTCCGCGCGGTTGAAGCAGCCCTCGGCAAGGTAGCCGCACGGCTATACGAGACCGAACGCGATTTCCGCTCCGAGATTGACGGACTGCTCGAGCGCGAGGATCGCCGCAAGGACGGCGCCGAAAAATCCATACGCACGCTGGCTGAACGTATTGACGAGGCCGAACGGCGCACCCGCGCCGAGGAGCAGTCCCTGCGCGATCTGGTGGAACAGCGCCACAAGGACATGACCAGTGCGCTGGACGGCGTGCACGACAGCTCGCGTGCTTTGCAGCGCCGGCTGGTGGCGGCGGAAAGCGCTACCTTCCAGGCCGCAGATGCACTGGCGAAGTCGCATGAGCGGCTGGAGGCACGCCTTGCCCAGCTGGAGCAGGGCACGGGCTCTGCCATGACGCAGGAACAGTTCCAGCAGCGCTTTGACCGGCTGGCGACCGAGCTGGCTGAAGTGATCCGCGACACGCGCCGCGAGTTTGCCGGCCAGCTGGACGCGCTGGCGCGTTCGGGCGGTCAGGGCGGGCGGTTTGAACAGGCCTTGCAGGCGACCGAGGCGCGCCTGTCGGCTGCCGAGACCCGGCAGGCCGACACGCTGGCGCGCATCAGCCAGGAAGTCTCCCGTCTGGCCCGTGCCATCGACCGGCGCTTCACCGACAACGAGGCCCGGCTGGAGGCCCGCTTCCGCGATCAGGAACAGCGCCGGAGCCAGCTGCGCAACCAGGCCGATATTGAAAGCCGTCTTGACGATGTGCGCCGGGAGAGCAGTCATGCTGTGAGGCAGATCGGCGAACAGGTGGCAAAGCTCGGCGAGACGCTCGCCGAGCGTGTCAGCAACGCCGAGGAGCGCTCTGCCCGGGCATTGGAGGCCGCAGGCGAACGCATGGCCCGCGTGGTGGAAACACTGGATGCCAATGGGCGCGCACGCTCCGAGGATGACGTGCTTCAGGCACGCATTGCCGCGTCCGAAGAGCGCACGGCTGCGCGCATCGCCGAGGCGATGGAAGGCGTGCATGCGCGCCTGGACGCCGCGCGCACCGAGACTTCCGAGGCGCTATCACCCGTCCAGCGGGCCATGACAGCGCTTGCCGAACGCCTTGAGGCGATCGAACAGAACGCGCTGCATGAACCGCCACGGCGCAAGATGCCTTCAGCCGCGTTTGAAAAACGTGCCGAAAGGACAGGCGAACCCGCGCCGGAGGCGGACAGTTTTGCAAGCCCGCTGAAGCCGCCGCCCGGCCAGCGCGAGGCGGCGCTCCAGGGCGAATTCGCCATCAGCGGCACCGACAGTTTCGTCGTCGCGGTTGAGGATCCGCTGACCGGCCCGCAGCGCGAGGACTTCGGCCCGTCCGCGGACGACAACGCTGCGGATGATGTCTGGCAGGAAGCGCCACAGCCTGCGCCCATGCCTGAACCTGCACGCCGCACACGCGCTGCCCAGGTGCTTGGCGCCACGGCCGATGCCGAGTTTCTGTCAGCGGCCCGCCGCAAGGTCCGCACGGGCGGCTCTGATCCGGCGCGATATGACTATTCAGCCGTGCAGGCGCCGCAGGCCGAAGGCACACGCAGCCGCTGGCTGCTCGCCGGGGTCAGTCTTCTGGGTTTCCTGGCCCTGGGGGCCGCTGCCGCCTTCGTGCTGACCGACGGATTCAATCGCGGAACGCAATCGGCGCAAACCGACGTCTCGCCCGAAGCGCTCTCCAGCCTGTTTGCTGACGTGCGCACGGAGCAGACCAATGTGATTGAGCCGCAATCTGCCGGACCGGCAACAGCAGACGAGACCGCCGCGGCAACGGGCAATGAGGCAGCACCCGCAGAACCGCTGGAAACGCCGGTTGAGGTGGCTCCAGCAACGGTCCAGCCCGCTGAGAGCGCGCCCGCCCGGCAGACCGCGCAAGAGGCTAGCGCGCAGCCGGCTGCCAACATACTTCCCGACACGCCATTGACGCTGGAGGCCGCTGCGACCTCTGGTGACCCGGTAGCGCGCTATCAACTGGCCCTCCAGCGCTTCGAGGCCGATGACATGCAAGGCGGTCTCACACTGATCCGCCGCGCCGCCGAGCAGGGCATACCCGACGCCCAGTTCCGCTATGGCCGCCTGCTGGAGCGGGGCGAGGGCGTCACAGCTGATCCCGAAGCCGGGCGGCAGTGGATCGTGCGGGCCGCGGAGAACGGCCATCTGCGCGCCATGTATGAAGCCGGCGTCGCCTATGTGAACCAGTCCCCCACACCGGCGAACCAGCAGGCCGCGGCACGCTGGTTCGAACAGGCTGCCCTGCACGGCATGGGTGACAGCCAGTTCAATCTCGGCCTGCTCTTCGAGGAGGGCTTTGGTGTGCCGCAAAGCGCCGCCGACGCCTATGCCTGGTTCCTCATTGCCGCGGCGGGCGGAGACAGCGCTGCGGCTGAACGGGCGGCCGGGCTGCGCCGCGAGCTTTCGGCCGAACAGCGCGCGGCCGCAGAGGATGCAGCCCGCAGTTTTGCGCCGCGCACCCTCGACCCGCAGGCGCAAGGCCGCTACCCCGCCCAGACCTGGGAGCAAGGGGCAAGCACGCGCCTGATCGCCCGGGCGCAGGAATTGCTTTTCGCCATGGGCTATGGTTCCGGTCAGGCTGACGGGGCTTACGGCCCGCAAACCCGCGAGGCAGTGGTGGCATACCAGCGCGCGCAAGGACTGGAAGCGAGCGGGGCGATAGACACCGCTCTGGTTGCCCGGCTCGAGCGCGGCCCGTCCCGGTAGGGCGGGGCGATGGACATCTACCTTCCCATAGCGGAAGTCTCGGTAAACATTTTCCTGATACTGGGCCTTGGCCTCGCCGTCGGCTTCCTGTCAGGCATGTTTGGCGTCGGCGGCGGCTTCCTGATGACGCCGATTCTCATCTTCATCGGCATCCCCCCTCCGGTTGCGGTGGCGACCCAGACCAACCAGATCGTCGCCTCGTCCGCATCGGGCGCCATCGCGCATTTCCGGCGCAAGAGCCTCGATCTGAAGATGGGGCTCTACCTGCTCGCCGGCGGCGTTGTGGGTTCGGTGGGCGGGGTCTGGCTGTTCTCCTTCCTGCAGGCCACGGGCCAGATCAATCTGGTCATCTCGCTGTGCTATGTCGGCTTTCTGGGCATTATCGGCGGGCTGATGTTTGTAGAGAGCGCTACCGCGCTGTGGCGGCGCTACCGCCAGGGCAAGGCCGGCATCACGCCGCGTCCGCGCCGCCGCCGCCGGGGCCTGATAGATGCCCTGCCCTTCAAGGTCCGCTTTCCGGTCTCCGGCCTCTATATCAGCCTGATCCCGGTCATCGGCATTGGCGCGCTGGTCGGCCTGCTGGCTGCCCTGATGGGCGTTGGTGGCGGCTTCGTCATGGTGCCGGCCATGATCTACATCCTGCGCATGCCAACCTCTGTGGTTATCGGCACATCGCTGTTCCAGATTCTCTTCGTGACGGCGTTGACGACCTTCCTGCAGGCCGCACAGAACCAGACAGTCGATCTGGTACTGGCTGCCCTGCTTATCGTTGGCGGCGTCATCGGTGCACAGTTCGGTGCCCGCGCGGGCCAGCGTATCCGCGCCGAGGAATTGCGGGCCGCCCTCGCCCTGATGGTGCTGGCGGTCTGCCTCAAGCTCGCCTTTGACCTGGTGTCTGATCCCGTCGACATGTTCGAGCTGATGGAGACCGCCGGAAGGAGCGCATCATGATCCGCGCTGCGCTCATGAGCCTGGTGTTGGGCGGTACAGCGAACGCCGCGCCCGAGGACGAGATCCAGCCTGTCGGCATTGTCGCTGCCCTGACACAGGAAGTCGTCGAAATACGCTCCAACTTCACCGGCGCGGACTTTCTCGTCTATGGCGCCGTTACCGGTCTTGAGGAAGGCGATGACATAGTCGTGGTCGTGCGCGGACCGCAGGAAGATTTGCGCGTCATGCGCAAGATCCGCACGCTGGGCATCTGGATCAACCGCGCGCCGATCACCTTTGAGGACATCTATGGCTATTACGCCGTCGCCTCCACCCGGTCCTTGAGCCAGTTTGCGACCTTCTCCTCGCTGCGGCGCGAAGCCATCGGCATGGAGCATCTGCGCCTGTCAGCGCCCGCTCATGAGCGCGAAGAAACGCGCTTTGGCGTGGGCGGCGTCGTGGTCACCGAGCTTGGCGGAGAAATAGTGGATTATCGCCGGGCCGTTGTGCGCAACCGCGCACGCGACGGGCTTTACGTGGAATCACCGGGCGGCGTGGAAATACTCGATGGCGGGCTGTTCCGGGCCGATGTGCGCCTGCCGCCCGTGACGCCGGTGGGCGAATATGCGCTCGACATCTATCTCTTCCGTGATGGCGTGCCGATAGCCAGCCGCCGGACCACGCTGGAGGTCCGCAAAGCCGGGCTGGAGCAGGCTTTGTATGATTTTGCGCATGATCATGCGCCGCTCTATGGCATGATTGCCGTCATCATCGCGCTTCTGGCAGGATGGAGCGCGGCAGAAATCTTCCGCCGCAGATAGGAACCCGACAATGCTCAGACAGCTCAGCGAAGCGCCCGGCACCCCGCTCCTTATGGGCTTTGCCGGTCTTGTTCCCTTCTTCGCCGGCGCCTTCGGCATAGCGCTGGGCGGGCAGGCCGGGCTGCAGGCTGCCAATTTCCTGCCGATCTATGCCGCTGTCGTGCTGTCCTTCCTGGCCGGCGGGCGCTGGACAACCGAGATCGTGCTGCGCGCCGACGCTCCGCGCACGGGCGTGTTGTTGCTGGCTGTGCTGCTGTCACTGTCTGGCTGGTTTGCGGTGCTCTTGCAGGTCTGGAACCGGCCGGACCTGCCCTTTGATACCGAGCTGACCGGATGGGGCATGCTGATCGCCGGTTTCGTCATCCAGTATCTGTGGGACCGCGGCGCAGTGCGTGGCGGCACGCTGCCGCGCTGGTACTTGCCCTTGCGGCTGGTTCTGACGCTGGGCGCCGTGATCGGCCTTGGCGCGGCGCTAGCGATACGGGCGATGTAGGGCGCAAGCAATGCTCTATGATCAACAAGAACCGCCCAATTTGTTGTAAACTTTTCTAACCACGTTAAATTGTACAAGATAGATTAATCGACGGGGGAGAAACTACTGATGTTCAGAGCGATTCTTATAGGGCTTGGATTGCTCGCAGCGAGTGCGTGCGCAACTCCCGCACAAAATTATGTTGCACCATCCGAACAGTTCAGCCGCCCAGAACTGGATACTATCGTTACAGTTGGCGTCGGCGAAGCGATGCTGTCTCAAGGAAACATCGTGTACCTGGACGGAGTCAATGTGGCACCTTCCACAAGCGTTTCAGGATATACTTTCCAAGGGGGATTTTACCCGCAGACAGGACAAGATGAGAATTGGACATACCACTCATATGCCTACATGTCGGGAGGAAATGAGAACTTAGGGGTACTGTCCAAAAATTTCTTGATGGACCCACCTCAATCTATCCGCGCGTCGCACGAGAATGATCGACTTTGTGTAATTACTGTATTTAATGTCGCCACTTGTTCAAATCGAGACTTTGACCGAGAGCAGAGAGCAATTGCTAGCAGTAATGCGTTTCAACAAACACTACTCTATAGCGGACGGATCGGCGATGCGATAAGCATATCATACCGTGAATTTTCTGGTAATGTTGCTCGACCAGCATTTTCAAACGATGTGCAGTACGATTTAAGCATTTCATCCGAAATCGGATATCGAGGCGCAGTGATTGAAGTGATCAGCGCTACAAATACCGAGATAACCTATCGGGTGATCAGGAACTTTAACTAATCCCCCAGCACGCTTTTGCCCGGCACGCGATAGACCCGCTCCCGGCCCAGCATCCACACATCGGGCGTCCGGGCAAAGCAGGCGGCAAAGGCCGCATCGCATACATTCAGCCCGCCTGTATAGGCCCCGAAGGCCGGCAGAATCACGCGCGTGCCGTCACTGACAAAGGCGCGGCGGCGCACCGATCGGCCCGACCGGCGCACCCGGGCGCAGGGGTGAAGATGGCCAGCGACCTCGCCTGGTGACGCGCCTTCGCGCGGCTCATGGCGCAGGGTGAGGCCGTCCAGCGCCATCTCGTCTGCCACCTCCCCGCCATAGCGCGGCGAAGGCGCGGGATCGTGATTGCCGGCAATCCACACCCAGCGCTCCACGCAATCGACCAGATCCTTCAGAAAGGCTTCGTCTTCGCCGTGCATGCGCGCTTCGGCTGTCTGGTCGTGGAAGCTGTCGCCCAGCGCGATGACCGTGCGCGGCTGCAGGCGCACCATCGCATCGGCGAGGCGGGCCAGTGTCGCGCGTGTGTCATAGGGTGGCAGCATCACCCCCCTGGCGGCAAAGGCAGACCCTTTTTCCAAGTGCAGATCAGCCACGATGAGCGCAGACGCGCTTTCCACGAACGCCACGCCCGACACATCGGCCAGCACCGGCACGCCGTTGACCTCGATATGCTGAACGATGGGAGCGGCGGCCTGTAGCATCTGCCCAGACAAGCGCGTTCTCCATCCGTTCGTCAATCTGCCTCTTGCAGGGCGCGCACATCGCCCGCCCTTAGCGCATTGATATGCCGCGATATTTTCTCCACCGGCCAGTCCCACCACGAAATACGCGAGAGCGCCGCTATGGTGGTGCCGTCAAAGCGCTTCTTGCGCAACTCCGCCGGATTGCCCGCCACGATGGCGTAGTCAGGCACATCACGCGTGACGACGCTGTACGCGGCGATGATGGCGCCATTGCCGATGCGCACGCCCGGCATGATGACCGCCTGACGCCCGATCCAGACATCGTGGCCGACAATCGTGTCGCCGCGATAGCCGCTGTCCAGCGAGCTTTCTTCAAAGCCCTTTTCCCAGCCACCGCCGAATATCTGGAACGGATAGGTGGAGATACCGTCCAGCGCATGGTTCGCGCCGTTCATGATGAATGTCACGCCGGTGGCAATCGCGCAGAACCGCCCGATGACCAGCCGGTCGCCGGTGAAATCGTAATGGTAAAGGACGTTGCGGTTTTCGAACTCTTCGGGCGCATCGGGATCATCGTAATAGGTGTACTCGCCGACCTCGATATTGGGCCGGCTGATGACGGGCTTGAGAAAGCAGACGCGGTCAAATCCCGCCATCGGATGCGGGTTCATGGGATCAGGACCATGCATGGTTATTCACCTTTCACGCCCGCGCGCTTCGCAGCAGGGCGTTCTCTGTTTGCTGTGTGGAGCGGAGACGGCGCACGCGCCGGAAAGGTGCTAGTTCATAATGCGCTCGATTTGCCGCAAAATCCCGCCAGCCGTCAAGGCCTGACGGCTTCTTCGATGAGGCTTTCTGACGCGGCTTCCAGAATGGCCTCATGGGCCTCGCCATAGACCGGCTCGCGCCCGATCTCCAGCATGACCGGAACCGCTAACGGCGAAACGCGCTCCAGCGCCACCGCGTCAATCCGGCCTTCAATGGCTGCCAGCCGGTCTGACAGGCGCCGGATGTCGAGCAAACCCGTGGCCGCATCGGCCCATGCGGCCTGCATCAGGATGTGGTCGGGTTCATGTTCACGCAGCACATTGTAGATGAGGTCTGCCGAGAAGCTCACCTGCCGCCCGGTCTTCTCAAGGCCGGGGTGACGGCGTTCGATCAGGCCGGAGATCAGCGCGCAATGGCGGAACGTGCGCTGCATCAGCACGCTTTCATTGAGCCAGGCATCCAGATCATCGCCCATCAGATCGGGCGAGAAGAGCGCGGCAAAATCCACTGGCCCCATATCCTCCAGCGCCCACACCGAGAGCGCATACTCGTTGGCGACATAGCCCAGAGGTTTAAGGCCCAGCCGCTCCAGCCGCCGGGTCAGCAGCACGCCCAGCGTGGCATGCGCCAGCCGCCCCTCGAACGGATAACAGACGAGATAATGCTTGCCCGCGCGCGGGAAGGTTTCCACCAGCAGCCGGTCAGTCTGCGGCAGGCGCGAGCGAAGCTGTTGCATTTCCAGCCATTCGCGCACCTGGTCTGGCAGCTTGTGCCATTGCTCCGGCTCGCTGACCAGCTTGCGCACCCGCGCCGCCAGATAGGTCGATAGCGGAAACTTGCCGCCCTGCCAGGAGGGGACTTTGGGATCTTCGCCCCCTGCCCGGCTGACGAACAGATCGGTCTGGCTGGTGCCTTCAAAGCGCAGGACCTGCCCGGCAAAGAGGAAGGTATCGCCCACACTCAGCTGATCCGCGAACCATTCCTCCAGCTGGCCGAGGCGGGGACCTGCGGCGCGCAGGCTTTTCGCACCGCTGCGCGCGCTGACCACGCGCACATCCAGCATAGGGCTTTCCACTATGGTGCCGATATTCAGCCGGTGACGCTGGGCCACACTGCGATTGCGCGCCCGCCAGAGGCCGTCCCGCCCCTTCACGATACGGCGGAAACGGTCATAGCTGCCCAGCGCATAACCGCCGGTAGCGACGAACTCCAGCACGCGGTCAAAGGTCTCACGCGGCAGCTCGGCGTAGGGTGCGGCGCGGCGGATTTCCGCATATAGCGCATCGGCCTCGAACGGATCACCGCACGCCCGGCCCATGACATGCTGGGCGAGCACATCGAGCGCGCCGGATTTGAGCGGCTCGCCGTCAAGCGCATGTTCGGCCACCGCATCGCGCGCCGACAGGCACTCAAGATGCTCAAACCGGTTGGCGGGCACCAGTACGGCGCGCGACACCTCATCCAGCCGGTGATTGGCCCGGCCAAGGCGCTGGATCAGGCGCGAGGTGCCTTTGGGGGCACCCAGCTGGACCACTAAATCCACATCGCCCCAGTCAATGCCCAGATCGAGCGTCGAGGTGCACACCACCGCGCGCAGTTTTCCCGCCGCCATCGCCCCTTCCACCTTGCGGCGCTGCTCCACGCTGAGCGATCCGTGGTGAAGCGCGATGGCGAGATTATCGTCATTGATCCGCCAGAGCCGCTGGAAGGCGAATTCCGCCTGGGAGCGCGTGTTGACGAAGACCAGCGCTGTGCGGGCCGTCTTCAGAAGGGCATACACCCCTTCCATGGCGTGCTGGCCCATATGCCCCGCCCAGGGGATACGCGCCTCGGGGGTGAGGATGGACACCTCCGGTTCTGCTCCCGCAGCGCCGCGCACGATACGGGTAGTCAGCGCTTCACTGGCCGGATCGCGCGACAGCCAGCGCGCATGTCCCTCCACATCCTTCACGGTGGCAGAAAGGCCGATGCGGCGCGCCTGCGGCGCATAATGGCTGATCGCCGCCAGCCCCAGCGCGAGAAGGTCACCGCGTTTTTGCGGGGCGAGTGCATGCACCTCGTCCACGATCACAGCTTTCAGGTCGGCAAAGAAGGCCGCGCCGTTTTCCTGTGCGACGAACAGGGCGAGCTGCTCGGGCGTGGTCAGCAGAATATCGGGCGGAGCGGCGCGCTGTCGGGCGCGTTTGGACTGCGGCGTATCGCCAGTGCGCGTCTCGATGCGAAGCTTGAGGCCCATCTCCTCGACCGGCACCATCAGATTGCGCGCCACGTCCTGCGACAGCGCTTTGAGTGGCGAAACATAGAGCGTGTGCAAACGATGGGGACGTTCCCTGCCTGCATCCTGCACCACACCTGCCAGCTCTATCAGAGAGGGCAGGAAGCCCCCCAGCGTCTTGCCGCCGCCGGTCGGCGCGGTGAGCAACACGTCTTCGCCCGCCTGTGCTGCCGAGAGCATGGCCAGCTGATGGCCGCGCGGCTGCCAGCCCCGGCTGGCAAACCAGCGGGCAAAAAGCGGTGGCAATTCTGGCAGGCCCGGCGCGCGATCCATGGTGCCAAGAGATAGAGCCAATGCCGCTTGCGGTCGACAATTTCGCCCCGTCTGCCTAGGTTTCGGCCCAAACACTCATCATCCAGGAGCGCATCACATGAAGCGTGCAACTCTTCTTCCGCTGGCAGGCATGCTGGTTCTGGCCGCTTGCGGCGATCAGGTCGCCACTGGAGACGGTGATGCCCGCGAAGTTGTCGTCGGCGCAGCGCACACGCAAGACCGCCTCAACTACCCGACCACCCGCACCGTGGAGCAGACCGATATCTACCAGTCGGCGGCCAACGGCGAGGTTGAGGTGGCAGACCCTTATCGCTGGCTGGAGCAGGATGTTCGCGTGAGCCCCGAGGTGGCCGCATGGGTGACCGCACAGAACGCGGTCACCAATCGCTATCTGGAAAACCTGCCTGGACGGCCGATGATTGCCGAGCGCTTGCGCGAACTGTGGAATTACGAACGCCTCTCCACCCCCGCCGCGCGTGAAGAACGTTACTTCTACTCCTACAATGACGGCTTGCAGGATCAGTCTGTGTACATGGTCCGCGAAGGGTTGGACGGAGAGGCCCGTGTTCTCATCGACCCCAACACATTGTCGGAAGACGGCACGGTTGCCCTGGCAGGCAGCTGGGCGAGCCCCGATGGCCGCCACGTTGCCTACATGCTGCAGGATGGCGGGTCTGACTGGCGCACGGCACAGGTGATCGACGTCGAGACCGGTGAGACGCTGGAAGACCGGCTGGAATGGATCAAGTTTTCCGGCCTCGCCTGGGCAAAGGACGGGTCAGGCTTTTTCTATTCGCGCTATCCCCAGCCGGAGGAAGGCGAGGAATTCACCTCGCTGAACATGGATCAGGCGATCTATTTCCACGCGCTTGGCACGGATCAGAGCGAAGACCAGCTGATCATGTCCGACCCGGACAACCCGGAAGTCAGCTGGCGCGCGGGCGTGAGCGATGATGGCGACTATCTGTTCATCTACTCCTCCGCCGGAACGGACGGCAACGCGATCCATATTCTCGACCTGACCGATGAGGCCGCTGAGCCGGTGGCCATCTTTGAAGGGTTTGCCAACAATCACTCGGCCATAGGCAATGTCGGCGCGACCTTTTTCTTCCTTACCGACCTTGATGCGCCCAACCAGCGTGTGGTGGCCGTAGACCTCTCTGATCCATCCAGCCTCACTGATATTATCCCTGAAGGGGAGTTTCCGATCACCAGTGCCAGCCATATCGGCGGGCATCTGGTCGTGCAGAGCTTCGAGGATGTGCGCTCGGTCGTGCGCGTGCACACGCTGGAGGGCGAAGCGGTACGCGAGGTCGAACTGCCGGGCCTTGGCGTCGCCAGCGGCTTCAATGGCCGCCCGGACAGCCCGGAGACCTTCTACAGCTTCACCAGCTTCAACCGCCCCGGCACCATCTACCGCTATGATGTGGAAACCGGTGAAAGCACGCTCTTCCACGAAGCGCCGCTGACCTTCGATCCCGATGATTATGAAGTCAGCCAGGTTTTCTACGAGAGCACGGGCGGCGTGCAGGTGCCGATGTATATCGTCCACCACCGCGATGTAACGCCCGATGGCCAGCGCCCGACCCTGCTTTACGGCTATGGCGGGTTCAACATCGCAATGACCCCGGCTTTCGATGTGCGCCGCCTGCAATGGATGGAAATGGGCGGGGTGTTCGCACTGGCCAATATCCGTGGCGGCTCTGAATATGGCCGTGACTGGCATGATGGCGGCCGGCTCGCCAACAAGCAGAACGTGTTTGATGACTTCATCAATGCGGCTGAACACCTGATCGAGGCAGGCTGGACCAGCCCGGACAACATCGCCATCGAAGGCCGCTCCAACGGGGGTCTGCTGGTCGGTGCCGTGGCCAATCAGCGTCCGGACCTGTTCGCGGCCGCCCTGCCCGGCGTGGGCGTGATGGACATGCTGCGCTTCAACCAGTTCACCGCAGGCCGCTTCTGGGTGTCGGACTATGGCAGCCCGCAGGACCCGGACATGTTCGACGTGCTCTACGCCTACTCGCCCCTGCACACCATTCCCGAAGGCGAAGGCTATCCGGCAACGCTGGTGACAACGGCTGATACGGATGATCGCGTAGTGCCCAGCCACTCCTTCAAATACATCGCCGCGCTACAGGCGGCTGATACCGGCAATGCGCCCACCCTGATCCGCATCGAGACACGCGCCGGGCACGGCGCGGGCACGCCCGTTTCCATGCTGATCGAGGAGACGGCAGATAAATGGGCCTTCATTGCCTTCCACACCGGGCTGGATCTCCGCCAGCAACAGCCGGCCGACTAGCCCGATGGAGCAAAGCACCGCACTGGCCCGTCTGAACACAGCCCATGCGGCCGTAAAGGCGATTGATGGCGGGCCGGGCGGCGCGGCCGCCTGGTTTGCCGCCTACGCGCTTTTGCCGGCTGACGCCGCGCCGGACAGGACGGCCGCCGCCATGCAGGCCGTCCGCGCAGAGCTGAAAGCAGCTCTGGGCAGCTGGCGCGCGCCAACGGGCGACCTTCTGTGGATCTACGCTGCCCTGCTCGCGAGCCATGGCAAGACCGCATCCAGCTTCCTGAAAGTGCGCGCGCAGCTGAAGGACGGCGAAAAGGCCTCGGGCACAGGCAGGCTGCACGCGGGCGGAAGCCGAGCTGCCCTTGTGCTGACACTGGCAGACGCCACATCCGCGCAGGCCGTGAGGCGTTTCTTTGCCATCAAGCAGGCCATCCGTCCGCCGTGGTGGCGCGCGAACCCGGAAGTGACCGACATGTTCGCCGCGTCCCATGCCGCGCGCGACAACAGCCCGGAGGCCGTCAGGCGTGAACGCGAGCTGGCTCTTCCGGTATTCGAGGCGCAGCCCGAAACCCGCGGGCTGAAACGCGAAGGCGCGCGGCTGAGCGCCCTCTACCAGCAACCAGCCGCTGACGTCCGGGACCGTTTTTTGTCCCTGCGCGAGGCGATCAAGCCCCATCGCAAGATGCGATATGCGGGCAATCGTCACGTCTGGATCGAATGGGCGGCTCAGGGTGTCACCCCTGCCGATCTGCCCGTGATCGAAGCCAATATGGAAACGCTCGGCAAAGTGCCGCAAACCGGCGCGGCACGGCTCCGCCTGGCTCAGCTGGTCTGGTTGTCAGACCGCACCGATGGCTCGCTGGGCGCAGTATCGGCGATGTCTGCCCTCATTGCCGCGCAGATGGCCGCCATGATTGCGGTCACGACCGCGACCACGGCTGCAGTCACGGCTACGGCCGGGCGTTAGAGGGTGGCATCTTGCCGCCGCCACCCGGGAGTGGGACAATGGCGGCCATGAAACGCGATGAGCTTCTGGCCCGCCTGCGGGAACTGAAGCCGTGGTTTGAGGACCACGGCATCATCCGCGTGCGCGTGTTCGGCTCCCACGCCCGTGACGAGGCAGGCCCGGACAGTGATGTCGATCTGCTGGTGGAGTTTGCTCAAACACCCAGCCTGATCGGCATGATCGGGATCGAGCGTTCGCTTGCAAATGAACTCGGTTGCCCGGTCGACCTTGCAACCGAACATGGCCTGAAGCCGCGCGCGCGCGCCCATATTGCCGCAGAAGCTGTCGATGCCTGAACGCAGTGATCGCGACTGGCTAAACGATATAGTTGATGAGATCGCGCTAGCGTGCCAGCTCACCCAATCCACAGGCTATGACGCTTTTAGCGCTGACCCGTTCGCCCAGCGCGCCCTGCTGCACATGCTGCAAACCATAGGCGAGGCTGCGGGCAAGCTTTCGCCAGAGACGCTATCAGCAATTCCCGGTGTGCCCTGGCCCGATATTCGGGGCATGCGGAACCGCATTGTCCACGGCTATTTCGGGATCGACATGGAAGCCGTCTGGCGGACAGCTACGAACGACCTTCCTCAGCTCGAAGCAGCGATCCGAAAAAGCGGACTTGCCGCCCCCTAAACCCCTTGCTCGATCATGCGCTTGTAGCCTTCACGGGCATGAGCGCGTTTCAGCCAGTCTTTCGTAGCCGGAGCATTGTCCAGCAGGCCGGACTTTTCCATGCCGTCAAGCTGGAAGCCCATCAGGCAATCTGCTGCCGTGAACATGTCGCCTGCAAACCAGGTGTGACGGGCGAGATGCCCCTCAATGGTAGCCTCGGCCTTGTCCCGCTCACCCGTCATCCATCCCGCCAGCAGCGAGTCCTGAAGGCCCGTGGCGCGGGTGAAGACAAGGATCAGGCCCGGCAGAAAGGGTGAGCCCTCCGCCGCGTGCATCCATTCCAGATAACGGGCAAATTCGGGCCGTCCGGGCTTGGGATGCAGGCGGTGCTCGGTGTCGAACACGGCAAGGATGTACTGCGCGATAGCGCCGGTTTCCGCGATCACCTGTCCTTCATGTTCCAGCAAGGGCGCCTTGCCCATCGGGTGGATCTTGAGCAGCTCCGGCGGCGCCAGACGTGTTTGCGCATCCCGTTCGTGGCGGACCAGCGTATAGGGCAGGCCCAGCTCCTCCATCAGCCAGATAATGCGCTGCGAGCGCGAGGCATTGAGGTGATGGAGGACTAGGCTCATCGAGTATTTCCTTGAGAAGTGAGGCGCCCGCAACCCTTGAGGGCCGCCGCGGGCGCGCGCTACTAGTTGGCTCCCGGCAGGGTATAGCCGACCTCTGCGCCCGGTCCGAGCGGCAGGCCGAGATAGACCCAGGCGATGGTCATGATGATGCCCGTGATCAGCAGCCAGATCGAGTAGGGCAGCATGGCTGCCGTCAGCGACCCGATGCCGAAGTCCGGCACCCAGCGTCGGGCAAAGACCAATACCAGCGGGAAGTAGACCATCAGCGGGGTGATGATGTTCGTGGCACTGTCACCGACGCGGTAGGCCGCCGTTGCCATTTCCGGGCTGATACCCAGCAGCATCAGCATCGGCACGAGGATGGGCGCCATGAAGGCCCACTTTGCGCTAGCCGACCCGACAAAGAGGTTCAGCACACCGGCAAACAGCACGATCAGGCCCAGCACGATCGGCAAGGGCAGGCCCGATTGCTGGATGGCATTCGCGCCATTAACCGCCGAGATGATCCCCAGATTGGACAGGTTGAACATTTCCACGAAATACGCGGCAGCAAAGGCCAGTACGAGGTAATAGCCCATGTCCTTCATGCCGCCGGCCATCATCTCGACCGTGTCACGGTGGGTCTTGATCGTGCCCGCTGCCATGCCGTAGGCGACGCCGGCAGCGAGAAACAGGATCAGGAAGCCTGCCACCAGCGAGGTGAAGAACGGAATGAGCTGCTGGGTTACCTCCAGTGCCGGATCGGGATTGAGCAGAGGCGGATTGCCGCCCCAGACCGATACCGCGCCGAAGCTGACCAGCTCGACCAGATCCACGGTCAGGAACAGCCACAGGAAGACAACTGCGAGAACAGCGAGGCCCGCATGGGCAAGGCCCTTCTTCTGGCCGGCCGTCAGCGGCGCGTCGGGATCATCATCCGCGTCACTGCTGCCCGCGACGGCGCCGCCAGTCCATTTGCCGAGGCGCTTTTCGATAATGCCGTCAGTGACGAACCAGATGACCGGCAGGTAGAAGATCGTCATCACAGCGATAAAATACCAGTTACCGGCAATGTTCATCACCCAGTCGGTGACCAGGCTGCCCACCGCCGCTTCGGTAATGCCGAACAGCAGGGCATCAAGCTGGCCGGGGAAAAGGTTGGCCGAAAAGCCGCCCGACACCCCGGCAAACGCCGCCGTAATGCCCGCAATCGGATGCCGGCCGGCAGCCGCGTATATGACGCCCGCCAGCGGGATAAGCACCACATAGGCCGCGTCCGCCGCCAGGTTCGCCAGCATGGCCACCAGCGCAACAGCCGGGGTCAGCAGGAAGCGCGGGGCGTTACGCACGGCTGCGCGCATGGCTGTGCCGAACAGGCCTGCGCGTTCAGCAACACCGGCGCCCAGCATCACAACCAGCACATAGCCAAGCGGATGGAAGGAGGTGAAAATCGTCGGCATGCGCACCAGAAGATGCTCGATCAGCTCCGAGCGGAAGAGCATGCGGGCCGGCTCGACAACCGGCGAGCCATCCTCGTTCACGCGCACGGGGTGTTCAACAGACACGCCCATCCAGTCGGTAATCACCGACACAACGATCAGTATCCCGATCAGATAGGCGAAGATGATAACCGGATCGGGCAGCTTGTTCCCGGTTTTCTCGATCCAGCCGAGAATTCCCTTCTGGCGCTCCTCTACTGCGGGCGCGTCTACCTTTGCCATAGTGCTTTCCCCCTTGGCGCGCGGACCGTCTGCCAAGCCAGCGGCCGCGCATTATCTCCACACGGAGCGGTCATGCCCGCCCGCAAGGCGCCAAGGTTAAGCATTCGCGGGCAGTTTAGGGAACCCTGCACTTGCGTTCGTGGCAGACCTTTTGCCGTGGAGGCCACCCGGCCTCTCCGCCGGACACGGGGACGGTTCGACCTTGCCGCCAATCCGTGCTAGAGGCCCGCCTCCTGCTGAAATCATTGGGAAAAGGACATCCGGGCATGGAATTTGGCGGCGAGTTCGACACGCAGATCAATACGATGATGGAATATCTCGCCACGCTCGGCGTTGCGGTGCTGTCCAATGTGGCACTGGCCGCTATCATCCTGGTCGTCGGTCTCTACATGGCCGGCTTCATCTCCCGGCGTGTCCGCAAATGGGCAGTGGACCATCCCAAGATCGATACCACGCTGGCTGTCTTCTTCGCCTCGGTCGTGCGCTATCTCATCATCGCGGTGGTCATCATCGCGGTGCTGACCCGCTTTGGCGTGGAGACGACTTCGCTGGTCGCCGCGCTGGGCGCCATGACGCTCGCCATCGGCCTTGCCTTGCAGGGCACACTGTCAAACGTGGCTGCGGGCGTGATGATTGTCTTCTTCCGCCCATACAAGATCGGGGATTTCGTCGATATTGGCGGAGCCTCCGGCACTGTGCGCGACATCACCTTGTTCTACAGCGAGCTGACGACGCCGGATAACCGGCAGGTCATCGTTCCCAATGCCCAGTCCTGGGGCCAGGTGATCGTGAACTTTTCCGGCTACTCCACCCGGCGCGTGGACTTCATGTTCAGCGCCTCCTACGACACCGATATCGAGAAGGTACGCAGTGTCATCCGCCGGGTTCTGGAGGATGATGAACGCGTCCTGCCCATGCCCGAAGTGGTGGTGGAGGTCGCCGCCCACGGCGCATCATCCATCGACTACACGGCCCGGGCCTGGGTCAACAGCGCCGACTACTGGCCGTACTTCTGGGAAAAGACACGCCAGATGAAGCTGGCATTTGATGCTGAAGACATCGAAATTCCCTATCCGCATCAGGTGCATATCAACAAACAGGGTTAAGCGCGCTTTTCGCCTCACACGTGCCGCAATCTTTGCGTTACTGTGGCGGTCATGAGCGATACACAAGCCCCCCGCAAGACCTTCCTGCAACGCGTCATAGCGGTGCGGCTGAAGGATTTGCTTGTCCTGTTTTTGCTGTGCGTGCTCGCCGGCGTGGTGCTGGCGCTGTTCAATGTCGATCCGGCAGAGCTCTGGGTCGACTTCTTCGGCACGATTGCCCGCGCCTGGGACCGCTTCTTCCTGATCATCACCGAATCGCTGGGCTGGTCGGTGCGCTACTTCCTTCTGGGCGCGGTTCTCGTGGTGCCGATCTGGATCATCTGGCGGGTCATTTCCGCTGCGGGGCGCCGCACCTGAACGGGCTTACCCCGCATTAACCCTGTCCACGGTTTGCGCGGGCAATGGGCAATGCCTGCTGCTAGCTTGCCTTTCCTGGGAAGTGGTGCGCCGGCGGGGACACAATGAAGCTTGATGATATCGAGACAAGCACGCCCGTGCGCGTGCCCGTGTCCAGCCGCTGGCAGGACCGCCCCATCCTTATCGTCGACCCGTCCAACTTCCTGCGCCGGCTGATCGCCGATGTGCTGCGCCATGCTGGCGCCGACCATGTGTTCACCTTTGCCAGTGAAGATACCGGCCTGTCAGCCGCCACCACCTACGCCCGACCGATCATCATTTCCGACTGGTCCGGCAAGACATCGCCGGGCCCGGCCCTGACGCGCGCACTGCGCCGCAAGCACCTGCCCGTGCGCCGCGCACCGGTCATCGCGCTCGGCAATAACAGCCAGATGCGCGAGATTGAGCGCGCGCGTGATGCAGGCGTGAACGCCTTCCTGCTGCGCCCTGTCTCGCCTGCCGCTCTGTTTGCCCGGCTGGAAGAGACCACCAGCCGCCCGCGGCCCTATGTGGAAACGGAGACTTTTGCCGGGCCGGACCGGCGCACACGCCCCAACCAGAATGGCCGCATCGCCTGGAAGCGCGGCGTGGATGTGAAAGCAGGCCTGGCCACGCCTCTGGAAGCCGCCCTCGCCCAGGCCGATGCCATGGCCGAAGCCATGATGCGTCAGGGCGACATGATTGCCGCGCGCGTGGGCCGCTCCTTGCGCCAGTATCTGGAAACCGTTCGCGATGTGGGCCCGCGCGAGACCGAGATCATCACCCTGCACCGCTCGGCCCTGCGCCGCCTGCAGGAATTCGACAATGCGCCGGACGCGCACCGCAACGAGCTGGTAAACGGACTGGAAGAAATCACCGCCCGCAGGCTTGCCGCCTGACATCGCCCCCCTGAACGCACCTCTGGCCTAATCGTTCTGTGCCCGTTAAAGGGCAGGCATGGCAGACGATTTGCAAACCCTTCTGGACTCGCTGGCCCCGCTACTGGTGGAGGGCTCGCCCCACGCAGTAGCGCTGGGCTTCAGGCTGGAGCGTATAGAGCCGGGCATGGCCGAGATGCGCGCGCCCTACCGCGATGACCTGATCGGTGATCCTGATACCCGCGTCCTTCATGGCGGCGTGGTCGCGGCGCTCCTGGACCATGCCTGCGGACTGGCCGCCTTTGCAGGGCTGGGCGGCAGGGATGCCACCGCGACGCTCGATCTCCGGCTTGACTATATGCGCCCGGCCGAACCGGGGCGCGATGTGGTGGCCATAGCCCGCTGCATCCGCGCGTCGGGCCTGTTCGCCTTTGTCAGCGCCATCGCCCATGACGGCGATGAGAGCGATCCTGTTGCCACCGCTGCCGCAGCCTTCATGGTCAGCCGGGTCAGCCAGGAAGCCGCCGAAAAGGCGCGGCGCGCGTTTGGCAAATCCGCCACGCCGATAAGCAAGGTGGAAGAAGAATGAGCCCGCTGGACCCCCTGCTTTCAAGCCCGTACGTGCAGATGATGCGCGTGCATTTTGACGGCCATGGTGACGAGCTGACCGCCATCCTGCCCTACGCGGATACGCTGGTCGGAAATCCGCTTATCCCGGCCCTGCATGGCGGAGCGATCGGGGCTTTCATGGAAATCACCGCCTCGGCGGCCCTGCTGGCCGGCACGCGGCTGGCGGCCTTGCCCAAGCCCATTGATGTGTCAGTGGATTATCTGCGACCGGCAAGGCCGCAGGATGTTTACGCCCGCGGCATTATCACCCGTCAGGGCGCACGCGTGGCCAATGTGCGCGTGGAAGCCTGGCAGGACCGCCGCGCCGCGCCCGTAGCGGCCCTGCACGGCCATTTCCTGATCAAGCCGGAGGGTGAGAGCTAGAGCGTATTCCGCTCTAGGCTTTCGCCAGCGCCTCGCCCAACGCCGCGCCACTATCCCACGCCAGCTCCGCCCGGCCTCCCAGGCGCCAGTCGCCTGCGCAGCCAAGCGTGCCGGTTTCATCAAGGGCAAAGGCGCTGCCCGGTGCCTGCTCGCTGAGCGCATAGCGCCAGCGATGGGCCGCGCTCCAGACCGGACGCGCCGGAAATCCGAAACGGATATGCGCCTCTTCGATCAGCGCACGTATCACGTCATCGCCGTGCGCTTCCAGGTTCGCCCGTGACCAGCCGGTGGTTGCATGCAGTATCCACGCCTCCGGCACGGTCCGCCCCGGACGTGATCCCATGCGTGCCATCCAGGCCAGCGCACCGCCATAGAGCTTGGCGCCGTCAAAGCCGGGATCAAATGGCGCATCGAGCACCGTCATCACAGCCTGACACGGACCGATCCGCGCCCCGTTGGCCTGTGCTATCTGGGTGGAAAAATCGCCATCGGTACGCGCCAGCAGATCAATCATCTGTTCGGGCGGAATGGTGACCGCAACCGCGTCGAACGGACCTTCACGTCCGCCGTCTTCCAATACAAGCGTCCATGCGCCCGCCCCGCCCTTGAGGCCGGTCACCCGCGCGCCAAATCTGACATCCAGACCGTCCAGCGCATGTTTTACCAGCGCATTCATGCCCGGCACGCCGATCCAGCGGTCTTCCTGGCGCAAGGGTTCAACATTGCCCCGGCGGTCGATCGAGACCAGCCGCGCATCCCAGACGGCCGCAGCACCCGCATCCCGCGCCCGCTGCATGAAGGCCGAGAACGCCGCACCGCGCGCCGTGATGAACTGTGCGCCGTGATCGAAGCTCACTTCGCCCAGAGGTGTTTCCACCCGCCGCGTCGACAGGCGCCCGCCCGGCCCACGCCCCTTGTCGAAAAGCCGGCAGCTGTGTCCGGCCTGCGTGAGGACACCGGCACAGGCCGCGCCGGCAAGCCCGGCGCCGATAATGGCAATGCGACGTCTCGCCATGTCCCCTTTTCCTGCTCCCGTCTCCGCCTAGATTGAAGCCTAAATGACCCGCAAAACCCAAACACAAGATCAACACACTGCAAACGCATCTGAATATGGTGCGTGTGATGTGTTTTTCGACGGCAGCTGCCCGATGTGCCGCGCCGAGATCGGCTATTACCGGCGACGGGGAGCAGGCGCCGCCTTTCACGATGTTCACACTTCGCCGGACGGTCTTCCAGAAGGGCTGAGCCCAGACGCGGCAATGGCCCGCTTTCATGTCCGCACCCCTTCCGGCGAAATTGTCAGCGGCGCGCGGGCTTTCGCCGAGCTGTGGAAAGTCACGCCGGGCTGGCGCTGGCTGGGCCGGATCGCCGCTGCGCCGCCGCTTATCTGGGTGCTGGAGCTTGCCTACCGGCTTTTCCTGCCGGTGCGCCCGGCACTGCAGCGCCTTTGGCGCAGGTTCGCACGATGACGAGCCTTGTATGGTTCAAGCGTGATCTGCGCGTGGAGGACCATGCGCCTCTGCATGCCGCCGCAAGCCGGGGACCCGTCATTGCGCTCTACATTGTAGAGCCCTCGCTTTGGGCGCGCCCAGACTATTCCGGCCGCCAGTATGCCTTTCTGCTCGATTGCCTGTCCGAACTCGCCCAGTCCTTGGAAGGCCTTGGCATACCTCTGACCATCCGCACCGGTGAGGCGGTGGAAGTCATGGCGCAGCTTCATGACACTCACCCCTTCACGCATATCGACGCGCACGAGGAAACCGGTGTTACAGCCACATGGGAACGCGATCGTGCGGTGGCGGGCTGGGCCCGTTCACGCGGGATCGCCTTTAACGAACACCGCCAGCATGGCGTCATAAGGAGCCTACGCAGCCGTAATGGCTGGGCGCAGCGCTGGGACCGTTTCATGGCACAGCCGGTATTGCCTGCGCCCGGGCCGCTACGCGGCCCCTCTCTGACACGCGAAGATCCGCCTGCTCCCGCAGTCCTGGGCCTGCTCCCGGACCCTTGCCCCTCACGCCAGACCGGCGGGCGGCAAGCAGCACTGGACGATCTGGCGAGCTTTCTCGAAAGCCGGGGTCACGGCTATCGCCGTGCCATGTCCTCGCCCGTCACGGCCTTCGATGCGTGTTCACGGGCATCGGCCCATCTCGCGTTCGGGACCTTGTCCTTGCGTGAGACGGCACAACGGGCCGTGCGGGCCCGTGATCAGTACCGGTTTGCCGGCAACAACACCTATGCCCGTTCGCTCGACAGCTTCATCGCCCGGCTGCACTGGCACTGCCACTTCATCCAGAAGTTCGAGGACGAGACCGCACTGGAGTACCAGGAGATGCATCCCGCATGGCACAATGCCCGCCCGGAAGGTGATGCGTCGAACATACAGGCCTGGATCAATGGCGAGACCGGCTTTCCGTTTCTGGACGCCTGCATGCGCGCACTCAACGCCACCGGATGGCTGAATTTCCGCATGCGTGCCATGGCCGCAGCCTTTTCCAGCTATCACCTCTGGCAGGACTGGCGTGAACCGGCCAAACGCCTTGCCGCCCGCTTCACCGACTACGAGCCCGGCATCCATTTCCCCCAGTTCCAGATGCAATCAGGAACGACCGGCATCAATACGCCGCGCATATACAACCCGGTGAAGCAATCGCACGATCAGGATCCTGAGGGAGTGTTCATACGGCGCTGGATCCCTGAGCTGTCCGGCCTGCCGGTGACCGCACTGCACGCGCCATGGCTCGCCTCCCCGGCAGACCTCGAACGGGCAAAAGTGCGCCTTGGCGACACCTACCCGCTGCCGGTTGTCGATCATGCCGCCGCCGCGCGCAAGGCACGCGCCCGGATGAGCGCGATCCGCGCCAGCGCCGGTTTCCGCGATACAGCGCGCGCAATCAATGCCCGTCATGGCAGCCGCAAATCGGGTATGAAACAGACGGGCCAGCATCCCCGTCCCGCCAGGCGGAATACACCCGATCCGCGGCAGGGCAGCCTTGATTTCGGCGGTGCATAAGATGAGGCGCAAAGCGGATTTGCCGCAAAAGACCTGCGCAAGCTGCGGGCGCCCCTTCACCTGGCGCAAGAAATGGGAGCGGGTGTGGGACGAGGTTCGCTACTGCTCGAAACGCTGCGCAGGCGAAGCGAGGAAAGCGCGGCGCAGCGCTGCACCTTAAAAGACATTCATGCGCGCGCCATCGCGGCGCAATCTTTCCTGACCCAGAGTGGCAATCGCACGGACGGATATGACCGCGACACCAGATCACGGCACCTCCGGGCAAGGTTGGCTCGTCACTCAAGGAACAAGGAAACACATCCCATGAAAGCCCTCCCCCTCATGCTCGCTGCCATGGCAGCTATCAGCATCGCTGCGCCCGTCATGGCCGCGGACACGCCCTCGCGCACGGTCGATTTCAGGCCTGCCGAACTCAATTCTGAAAGCGGCCGCCAGGCCATCGAAGAGCGGCTGGCCAATGCGGCCCGGCAAGTCTGCCGGGAGCCGGGCCTGCGCGGGCTGGCCCGCCAGGCCAGCGAGGCGCGTTGCCGTGAGGCGGCACTGCAGGACGCGCTCGGCGAGCTTCATGCCAGTGGCCATATCGCAGCCCGCGCCCCGGCAACCACGCGGGAAGCGCGCATCGTGCTGACCAGCACGTCCCGCTAGCCCGCCAGCACCCGTTTGCCCGGCTTATTCCCTTTTGCCGCGGCAGTCACTGGCCCTCGCACCCGATTGGTGCGGGGGCCATTTTTCATCAGGCAGTAAAGTCGTTTTCCAGCACGATACGGTAGCGCGGCTTGCCCTCGCGCAAACGCTGGAATGCGTCGTCAATCTGGCTCATCGGCATGTATTCGACATAGGGCGCGATTGAATGGCGCGCGCAGAATTCCAGCATTTTCGCCATCACCGCCGGGCTGCCGACCGGCGAGCCGGACACCGATTTCTGACCCCCGATAAGGCCGAAGGCCGGAACGGCAATAGGTTCTGAAACCACGCCGACCGTGTGCAGGCGCCCCTTGGGCGCGAGCGCGGCGATATAGCGGTTCCAGTCCAGCGGCACGGCCACGGTGGAAAGGATGAAATCATGGCGCCCGGCCTCGGCTTTGAGCGCATCCTTCGAGCGGCTGTCCACCACGCGGTGCGCACCGAGCGCGCGCGCCTCCTCGGCCTTGGACCCGGTGGACGTGAAAGCCGTCACCTCGCAGCCCCAGGCTTTGAGGAACTGGACGGCGAGATGGCCCAGCCCGCCAATGCCAATCACGCCCACTTTGTCTGTCGGCTTCACACCAAATTCCAGAATGGGTGAGAATACCGTAATCCCTCCGCAGAACAGCGGCCCGGCACTGCGCGCATCCAGCCCCTCGGGCAGTTTCACCGCCCACGCCGCCTGCAGGCGTACTGCGTCCGCAAACCCGCCATGGCGGCCCAGCGCAATGCCTTGCGAATCCGGACATAGATTATGGTCCCCGCTCATGCAGTTGTGGCAGGTCAGGCAGGAGCGCGCCATCCAGCCCGCGCCTACACGGTCGCCGGATTTGAGATGGGTCACCGACCGGCCCACCGCCGAGACCGTACCGACCACCTCGTGGCCGGGCACCAACGGAAACTGCGTCTCGCCCCACTCCTCGTCCAGCAGGGACAGGTCTGAATGGCAAAGCCCGCAAGCCTCAACCTTCAACTCCACCTCGTCATCGCCCAGCGGACCGGGATCAAAGCTGATCTGTTCAAACTTTCCGGCGCGTTCCTTCGCGGCATAGGCACGGATCATGACAAATTTCTCCAATGGCTGGCGCAAGACTTTGTCGCTTTGCGTAAGTTAATGTGAACACTTGCCGTTTGCGAGGGCACGGGTTTGGATTTATGCGGCGCACATGGCTGCTGCACCGCTCCTCACCCGCCAGAAGGTTCTGGCTCTCGCCCTGCCGATCATGGCGGCGAACATCGCAACCCCGCTCGTCGGGCTTGTTGATATCGCCGTTATTGGCCGCACTGGCACCACCGCCGAGATAGCCGCCGTGGCACTCGGCGCGCTGATCTTCAATTTTGTTTTCTGGGCCTTCGGCTTTCTGCGCATGGGTATGACGGGCCTGACCGCACAGGCCGACGGGCGCGGCGACGAGGCCGAAGTGCGCGCCAGCCTCTTACGCGGGATCATGACGGGGCTGGTCATCGGCACTGCCCTGCTTTTCGCCCAATGGCCATTGCGCGAACTCGCCTTCACCCTGTTTTCCGCTGAATCGGGTGTGGAGGCGGCGGGACGCACCTATTTCGATGCGCGCATCTGGAGCGCGCCGGCGGCTCTGGCCGGATTTGCGCTCTATGGCTGGCTGATCGGGCTGGGGCGAACCGGCCTCGCACTGGCGCTACAGGCGGCTTTGAACCTCATCAATGCGGGTGCCTCCATTCTGTTCGTGGCCGGGTTTGGCTGGGGCGTGGCAGGTGTTGCCTGGGCGAGCACGCTGGCCCTCTGGCTGCACCTGCTGCCGGGCATAGCCATTGTGGTGTGGATACTGCGCGGGCGGATTGCGGTAGCGGTTCCGCTGGCACTCATCCTCGCGCCGGCCGCCATCCGGCGCCTGCTGGGCGTGAACCGCGATATTTTCCTGCGCACGCTGGCCTTGCTGGCAGGCTTTGCCTGGTTCAACGAGGCAAGCCTGCGCGAGGGCACCGATGTGATGGCCGGCAATGCAGTCCTTCTGCAATTCATCTCCATCATCGCCTACTTCCTGGATGCCTTTGCTCACGTCACCGAAACCGTGACGGGCAAGGCGGCGGGCCGGGGCGACTGGAAGGGGCTTAAACGCGCACTGCGCCTGACCACGGAGCAGGCCGCCGGTTTTGCGCTTGCGGCAAGCCTTGCCCTGCTTGTCGGCGGCGAAGCGCTGATCGGCCTCATCACCACCGATCCGGCAACGCGCGCGACTGCGCTTGGCTTCCTGCCTTTTTGCGCACTGGTACCGCTGATGGGCTTTGCCAGCTGGCAGCTCGACGGGCTGATGATCGGCACGACCAGAGGCCCGCTCATGCGCAATGCGATGATCGCCGCGCTATTGATCTATCTGGCGCTGGATTTTGCCCTGCGCCCGGCCTTTGGCGGGACGGGTCTGTGGCTGGCGTTTCTGGGCTATTACGTGGCGCGGGCAGGCACGCTCAGCCTCGGCCTTTCAGGCCTCAAGCGCGACGTGCTCGCTCAGGCGTCCACGCCCACCGCTTCGGCCAGAGATGTATAGCCATCGGCCCTGATGCGCGCGGCGAGGCCGTCGCGCAGACGGCCGACAAGACCCGGGCCTTCATAGACCAGCGCGGTGTAGAGCTGGATCGCGCTGGCCCCGGCACGGATCTTCGCATAGGCGGTTTCTACCGAGTTCACCCCGCCAACCCCGATCAGCGGCAGGTCCGGCCCGGCAGCTTTACGCACCTGACGCAGCACCTCGGTTGAGGCTTCAGTCAGCGGCGCACCGGAGAGGCCACCCGCCTCGGCCTTGTGGCGGCTTTTCAGGCTGTCGGGCCGGGCCAGCGTGGTGTTCGACACGATCAGCCCGGAAATGCGGTTCGCCATGGCCACGCGCACAATGGACTCAATGCCTGCTGCATCGAGATCAGGCGCGACTTTGAGGAAGACCGGCTCGGTCCAGCGGGCGTCATTGACCCGGCCCAGCAGCGCACCCAGCGCCGCCTCGCCCTGCATGTCACGCAGGCCCGGCGTATTGGGCGAGGAGATGTTGACCGTAAAGAAGCTCGCGAGGCCTTTCAGGGCCTTCACCAGCATCACATAGTCACCCGCTCGGTCCTCGCTATCCTTGTTGGCACCCAGATTGATGCCGACAACGCCCGGCTTGCCGGCGCGCGCCTCCAGCCGTCTTTTAAGCGCGTCCAGCCCTTCATTGTTGAAGCCCATCCGGTTGATGACGGCGCGGTCGCCGCGCAAGCGGAAAAGCCGGGGCTGCGGATTGCCGGCCTGCGGGCGGGGTGTGACGGCCCCCAGCTCCACAAACGCAAAACCCGCCGCCAGCAGCGCATCAGGTGCTTCGCCGTTCTTGTCATACCCGGCCGCCAGGCCCACCGGATGCGCCAGCTCGATCCCCGCTATCGAGGTCGCCAGCACCGGGTCCGCCTTTGCAGGCAATCTGGGGCCAAGCCCGGACGCCAGCGCCTTCAGGCTGACCCGGTGAGCGGTTTCAGGCGGCAGGAGGGAGAGGCTTTTTGCGGCGAGATCAGCAAGCGCCATTACAAGTCCTCCGGCAGGCGCCAGCCGCCCGCCTCATCACGCCGCAGAATATGCACAGACATGATCGCCGCGAATGGCAGGGCGCCGTAAAGGTGCGGGAAGAGCTCCCCGCCACGCGACTTTTCCCATTTCAGAATGCCACCCAGCGCGTTTGCGTCGATCACGGCCAGCGCAATGCGCTCCACATCGGCGAAATGGGCTGCGAGCGTACCTTCAAGCTGATCGCGGGCCGAGCAATGGATGAAGCCATCAGCGCGGTCATGCGCCTCGCCCTCATAAGCGCCCGAGAGCGCGGCAGCACCCAGCGCGGCGGGGTCGGCAAAGCGGTAAATCACATCATCGGTCATGGCATCGCTCTAGACCGGGGGCGCAGGTCCCGCAAGTGCGGGGCAGAAGGCTTGACATTCTTCCCCGGCAAAGGAATAAATTCCTTATCATTAACGAAGGAGGCGCGGCCATGCTCACCCACGCCCAGGTCTGGCGCGGTATTGACCGCCTCGCCCAGCGCGCAGGCACCACGCCATCGGGGCTCGCCCGGCAGGCAGGGCTCGACCCGACGACATTCAACCCGTCAAAGCGCGTCGCCTCATCAGACAGCAAGCCGCGCTGGCCCTCCACCGAAAGCCTTGCCAAGGCGCTGGACGCGGCCAAGGTCAGCTTTGCCGAGTTTGCGGGCCTCGCTACCGACACGATTGCAGGACGCTCGGTACCGCTGATTGGCATGGCGCAAGCGGGTAATGAAGGCTTTTTTGATGATGCCGGCTTTCCGGTGGGCGCCGGCTGGGAGGAAGTGATCTTCCCCGGCCTTGATGACGAGGCATGCTATGCGCTGGAAATCTCCGGCGAATCCATGCTGCCGGTCTACCGGCCCGGCGACCGGATCGTGGTCGCGCCCCATGCCCAGCTTCGCCGGGGGGACCGGGTGGTGGCCAAGCTCCGCTCCGGCGAGGTGATGGCCAAGGAGCTGGGCCGCACCACGGCACGTACGGTGGAGCTGGTATCGCTCAATACCGAGTTTGAGACCCGTGTGCTGGACGCGTCCGAACTGGTCTGGATGGCGCGCATCGTCTGGGCCAGCCAATAAACTCAGTGATGCTCCGCACACCCCCGCCTTCGGGCGGGAAGCCGTGCGTCGCGCTCTCGGACGGCGTTCCGCCGTCCGCAAGGCCAAAGGCCGCCCGCGACTTTTCGCGGAACATCGCAACGCGGCCTGTCCCCGCGCAGGCGGGGAATGCGTTGCGGAGCTAAAAAGCCCCTCAATCCTCGTAAGAAAACACCTCTTCGAGCGGCTTGCCAAAGACGCGGGCCACGCGGAATGCCACTTCCAGCGAGGGTGAGTAACGCCCCTGCTCCATGGCGATGACGGTCTGCCGGGTAATGCCCACCGCATCGGCGAGTTCAGCCTGCGTCATCTCGCCGGCATGAAAGCGTTGCTCGCGGATCGTGTTGGCAATGCGTGTCTTGCCCTTTCCCATCGTCACACGCCCCGGCGATAGTCGATGAGCTTCGAGACGGCCTTGACGATCTCGCCCAGCACCAGCCCGGCCAGGATCGCGTTGACAATCCAGAAATGCGGCATGGCCAGCATGGCAAGGCCCATCCCGCACAGCGCGCCAAACGCCATCACGAACCCGCCGCGCTGATCGCCGCGCATCTCGATCAGCCTGTCACGTTCGTCATGCTTGTCGGCGTCTTTCGGCGCCAGCACGGTGATGAGGATATGGCCAATAATGGCAATCGCGACGAGAGCCACCACGCTGCCCAGCATCAGCCCGTTGGACATGACGAGCCTGGCGTTGACGTCAATATCGGTGCCGCTCATCACCGGCAATCCCAACACGATGAGGAAATAGGCCCCGTAAACCAGCACGATTGCGCCCAGCATCAGGGCATTGCTTTTCTCGTGAAACGACATGTCAAAAAACTCCACCAGCAAGTATGATTTACCTTACACGCCGATGTGTAGGATCACGAGGCTGGCATGTCAAGTTTTTCGTACAAGCTGGCGTTAAGCCCTAGCGCTCCATTTCCACAACAGCTAGGCGGGCGGCATGGGCGGGATCATCCTCGAACGCACGCAGCAGCATGCGGGCGCGGGTACTGATCGCGGTATCGAGCGCAGCATCAAGACCCTCGCGCGGTGGCAGCTCAGCCGAACGGGCAAGCTGCGCGCGGGCCGCATCCATATAGGCCGCCTCTCCACTGGCCAGCAGCGCCACGGCGAAGAAATAGGCGATCACGGGATCATCGGGAGCGCGCGCGATGGCCTCGCCATAGGCGGCCATGCCCTCTGCCAATGATGCGCCGAGCGCCCGTCCGCCGCCGCGGCGCACCACTTCGAAATGCCAGGCGCCCAGCATGGCCACACCCCAGGGATCATCACCATCGAGCGTCATGGCCTGCTGGATATGGCTGTGGCCCTGCTGGGGCAGGCGGCGCATGAAGGCACGCAACGTGCCCACATAGCGCCCCTCGAACCCTATTGCTGCCGCCATGCGCAAATGGGCATCGGCCAGCGTATCATCGGCAGTTACCGCGCCACGGGCATGGGTGAGAAGACGCCCTGCTGTTGAGCGTCTGTCAGAGGTCTGATCCGCCATCAGAAGCGCCAGCGCGGCCCCGGCGGCAAAGGCCTGCGCCTCAGCGGACGGGTCTGCACTGGCGAGCGTTTCAGCGCGGGCAAAATCCCCCGCCGCATAGGCCTCGCGCGCTGTCGGCAGATCGGCCATGGCCGGAGCCGACAAGGCCAGCGCGCACAGCAATTCCGCCAAGCCCCGTAAACCCGCCAATGCGCCGTCCTCCACCGCCTCACGGTGAAAGATTAGCGCGCTTCGTGGCAAGTTGAAGGCCCGCCGCCTAGCCCTGGCTCAGATCCTCGCCTGCAAGGGCGCGCCGGATGAGGGCAATCGTGCGCGGCAGGCCGTAGATCGCGGCGAACCCGCCAAAGCGCGGGCCTTGCGATTGCCCCAGCAGCACCTCGTAGAGCGCCTGGAACCAGTCACGCAGCTGCTCAAAGCCTGCATCCTTGCCGGCGGAATAAACCTCCGTCTGGATCAGCTCGGCGTCACGCTCACCCGGCGACAGAGCGCCCAGGCGCGCGAGCAGGCCTTCGAGGCCCGCCCGCTCCTGATCCGACGGTGCGCGATAGGTTTTGGCAGGCTTCACGAAATCCTCGTAATAGCGAACCGCGTAGTCAGCCAGCCGGTCGAGGAAAGGTTCGCTTGCCGGGCTGGTGCCGGGCGCATAGCGGCCGATAAAGCCCCACAGTGTCTCCTTGCTCGACGCATTGGCCGCCGAAACGAGATTGAGCATCAGCGCGAACGAGATGTCCGCGCCCGGCGCTGGCGGATTGCCCGAATGGATGTGCCAGACCGGGTTCTCGATGCGCTGGGCCGGCTCCTGCCCCTGATAGGCGGCAAGATGCTGGCGATACTCGTCCACGGCTTTGGGAATGACGTCGAAATAGAGCCGCTTGGCCGTCTTGGGCTTCTGGAACATGTAGAGCGACAGGCTCTCGGCCGGCGCATAGCGCAGCCAGTCCTCCACAGCTATCCCGTTGCCCTTGGTCTTGGAGATTTTCTCGCCCACCTGATCGAGGAAGAGCTCGTAGCAAAACTGCACCGGCGGCTCGGCGCCGATAATGCGGCAAATGCGCGAATAGATGGCGCCATTGACCTGGTGGTCCTTGCCATACATCTCGAAATCCACGCCCAGCGCCGCCCAGCGCGCGCCGAAATCCGGCTTCCATTGCAGCTTGGTGTTGCCGCCCGTGACCGGCAGGGTCAGCTCCTCGCCGTCCTCGTCATCGAAGGTAATCGTGCCTGCATCTGCATCGATGGCTCTCATCGGCACGTAGAGCACGCGCCCCGTCTTGGGGCTGATCGGCAGGAAGGGGCTGTAGGTGGCGCGGCGCTCCTCACCGAGAGTGGGAAGCATCACCTTCATGATGTCGTCATAGCGTTGAAGCGCGGTGAGCAGCATCTGGTCATACGCGCCCGAACGATAAAGCTCGGTCGCGGACAGAAACTCGTACTCAAACCCGAACCCGTCCAGAAACGCGCGCAGGCGGGCATTATTGTGGTGGCCAAAGCTCTCATGGGTACCGAACGGATCCGGCACATCGGTCAGCGGGCGCTGCAGATGCGCTTCGAGGCTCTGCGGGTTGGGGACATTCCCCGGCACCTTGCGCATCCCGTCCATATCGTCGGAGACGCAGATCAGCCGGGTCGGGATTTTGCCGTCCGTGAGCGCTTCAAACGCATGGCGGACCATGGTGGTGCGCACCACCTCGCCGAACGTGCCGATATGGGGAAGGCCGGACGGGCCATAGCCGGTCTCGAAGACCACGGGCTTTGTACTGTCGCCACGCTTTTCCACGCGTTTGAGGAGTTCCCGCGCGAGCTCGAACGGCCAGGCTTTGGCGTTGGCGGCAAGGGCGGAATACTCACTCATGGGGCGGGCGTCCTGTCTGTCGTTGAAGGATGGGCTGGCAGGTAGACCTCGCAAGCGCACCCGTCAATGAGCGGGGGCGTCAGGCGGCCTCGTGGCCATCATCAAAAATCGCTTCGATAGGCTGGCCGAACAGGCGTGCGATCTTGAACGCCAGAGGCAAGGACGGGTCGTACTTGCCATTCTCCAGCGAGATCACGGTCTGGCGCGACACATCCAGCTGCTCGGCCAGATGCGCCTGACTCCAGCCGCGCTCCCCGCGCAATTCCTTCAGCCGGTTATTCATGAGTAGCGCTGCCCAAGCAGAAACAGTGAGATGTAGTATCCAAGCGTCGCCATCACGACCGACATGACCGGCTCGAAGACTGGCGCGCCTACCAGAACCGTTGCCACACCCCACAGGAACATAACTGTCACGGCCAGACAGCCGCCAATGGCCCAGGCGAGAATGTGAATGCGCTGCTGCAGCTCATCGAGAGCCCGGATGAGGATGACAATCTCGTACGTCGCACCCGCCACAAAGACGATACTTATCGCCAGCATGGCTATATTCAGGCTGTGTGTGCCGGCACCGCCACCGAGCGCGTAATACCCGGCGAACAGCGCCAGCAGGGCGGCCAGCATGGCCATGGTTCGCCAGATATAGCGGCGGCGGGCGGCAGGCGGAGCGGAGTAGGTTTCCGGTACGAGATTGATCATGGCATCCTTCAGGCCTGATGCGCCTCACCACGCTTCCGGGCGCCAGTAAACAGGCGTACCAGCCAGTGGCGGTTGGCAAAAGCTGTCCAGCCCAGAACGAACATGGTCAGCCAGAAAAGCGCCTCGGTCGCCAGTGCCGCTGCAATCAGCGCAACCACAAAGACCGCCCGCGGCGCGTCCAAAAAATACGCGGCTCCCGCACCCGTCCACGCCAGCAATGTTGCCGAACCTGCCAGCACAATCAGACCGATGCGAAGTTTCTTTGAGAAAGTCATATCCTGCTCCCTTTGTAAAGCGTGCTTTACGATGTAGCGTCAAGCTCGCTTTACGTCAAGGGCGCTTTACAAAAATTTTCAGGGAACGCAGGAGCTGGCATTTTAAGCCGTTTATGATAATAGTTATCATAAGTTTGAGGTGATGGAGACACCCATGCCCAGCAGCTACGCCCTTGGCGGACATTTCGAAAGCCTGATGGACGAGCTGATCGCATCCGGCCGCTACAACTCGAAGAGTGAGATCATCCGGGACGGGCTGCGCCTGCTCGAAGATCGCGAAGCGCTGCGGCAGGCGCGGCTTGAAGCCTTACGCACGGCCATAGCAGAAGGCGCCAATAGCGGCCCCGGCATTGACGCGGATGCGGTGTTTGACCGGTTGGAAGCGAAGTACCGCGCGATGGCGCAAGGCGCTGCAGAGTGAGTTTGCGCTTTTCGCCCGCAGCGGAACGCGATCTGGAAGAGATTGCTGACTATATTGCGCAGGACAATCCGAGGCGGGCGCTGAGCTTCATCGCAGAGCTTCGGCAGACAGCGGCGGACATTAAATCCAATCCCCTCGCTTGGCCAGAACGGTCCGATCTTCTGCCCGGCTTGCGGATGCGGCCGTTCGGGCAATACTTGGTCTTTTACAGGACGGATCAGAACAGCGTTCGGATTGAACGGATACTCCACGCCAGCCGGGATATTGGTGGCGGCAACGTTTAAGAGCCGTCAGCTCCACCGATGGCTGGATCAGATAAGCGAAAGCCGGGCCCCTTCCGGAGCCCGGCATTTCCGGCATTCCTGCGATGAATGCGCCTATTTGTTCGGTTGCGGGGTGATACGCAGGTACGGCTTCACCTTCTTGTAGCCCTTGGGGAAAAGCTTGTCGGCGTCTTCATCCGACAGGCTCGGCACCACGATCACATCCTCGCCATCAGTCCAGTTCACGGGCGTTGCCACCTTGTAGCCATCGGTCAGCTGCAGCGAGTCGATCAGGCGCAGCACCTCATTGAAATTGCGCCCCGCGCTGGGCGGATAGGTGAAGGTGGCGCGGATTTTCTTGTTCGGATCGATCACATAGACCGCCCGCACGGTGACCTTGGGGTCGGCCTTGGGGTGGATCATCGAGTAGAGGCCGGAGACCTCCTTGTTGACGTCCGCAATGATCGGGAAGTTCATCGCCGTGCCTTGCGTCTCCTCGATATCCTTGATCCAGGCCTTGTGCTGGTCGAGCGGATCGACCGAGAGCGCGATGGCCTTGGCGTTCCTCTTGGCAAACTCGTCCTTCAGCTTCGCGGTAAAGCCGAGCTCTGTCGTGCACACCGGCGTGAAATCGGCCGGGTGGGAGAAAAACACCACCCATTTGTCGCCGATCCAGTCATGGAAACGGATCGGGCCTTCGGTGGTGTCGGCGGTGAAGTCAGGGGCGGTATCGCCAAGGAGGAGGGACATGGTTTGCAGGCTCCGTTTGTCGGCTGTCAGGGTGATATGCGCTTTACTTAGGGAGCGGGCTCGGGCGATGTAAGGTCATCGCGCCTCCACCCCTCCTTCAGATTCACTGGCGGACCCACTATGCCCAGCCTGATCATCATGCGCCATGCCAAAGCCGTCGACCGGATGCAGGCCGAGGACGATTTTGATCGCGGCCTGACCCCGCGCGGGCACGCGGACGCCGCCCGCGCCGCAGACGCTATGAAGAGCGCGGGGCTGAAGGCTGAACTGGCACTGGTCTCGCCCGCCCGGCGCACGCGCGAAACCTTCAAGGCGCTGAGCTCCGTCTTCCCCGATGCGGCAATCGAAGACCCGATGGCGCTCTACCACGCCTCCCAGGAAATGCTTGAGCGCGCTGTCACCGAGGCGCTGGAAAGTGGCGCAGACGCCATCGTGATGGTCGGGCATAATCCCGGCATAGGCGAATTTGCACACGCCCTGGCTGCGCGCGCCGATGCCATGGAGGGCGTGCCCTATGGCTGGCCGACGAGCGCCGCCATCGCCTTTGATCTGGCCGATGACAGCCTGATGCGGCCTTCGCGCACCTTTCTCTTCAATCCGAAAGCGTGATTCGAAACGATTCGCCCTAAACGTTAATTTGCATTAACCATATCCGCCTTTCCGCAGGGAAGGGGCGGTTATGGGGCAGTTTTCCGGGCAGAGGATGCGCCGCGCGCCGGTGGCGGCAGAGCCTGTATCGGGTTCGTTCAAGGCTACGCGCAGCCAGGCGCAAGCCCATCGCGCGGCCTTTGGGCTTGCAGATGAAAACCCTGCCGCCAGCGCAGCCCATCCGCTGGGCGTGCCTCATACCCTTTGGGCCGGACCTGCCGGATTTATCCTCGTGCTGGAGCTGGTGAGTCCCGGCCTCGGCCTTACATGTCTCGGCATGCTGGCGGCCATCCTGTTTCTGGGTATGGCGGGCCTGCGTTTTGCCGCAGCAGTGCTGCCTGCCTGCGCCAGCCCGCGCCGCACGCTGTTCTCCCACGCCCTGCCGTCGGTAACGATCATTGCGGCGCTTCATGACGAGGCGCCCGTGGTTGCCGGCCTGGTGCAGCATCTGGCGCAGATGGATTATCCGCGTGACCGGATGGATGTCGCGCTGGTTATCGAAGCCGATGACTGGGACACGTTGCGCGCTGCCCACACGGCCGCAAAAGCCAATGCCGGGCGCCTTCCGGTCCGGGTGATGGCCGTGCCGCCGGTAGGGCCGCGTACCAAGCCCAAGGCTCTCAATTTCGCGCTACAGCGCACCACCGGAGACCTTGTTGCGGTCTATGACGCAGAAGACGCCCCTGCCCCGCAGCAATTGCGTGCCGCGGCCGAGGCCTTTGCCGCCGACCCGGCGATGGGCTGCGTTCAGGCTCCTCTCGGATGGTACAACCGGTCGGAGAACTGGCTGACGCGCCTGTTCGCGCTGGAGTATGCGGCACAATTCCACGTCATGCTCCCGCTCTTCCTGAGGATGGGATGGCCGCTGCCGCTGGGCGGCACCAGCAATGTGTTCGCGCGCGATGCTCTGGTAGCTTGCGGAGGCTGGGATTCCCACAATGTGACCGAGGATGCCGATCTGGGCTTCCGGCTGGCGCGCCATGGCTGGAAGACCGGGATGATCGACCACGGCACGCTGGAGGAAGCGCCTGTCAGTCGCCAGGCCTGGATTGCCCAGCGCAGCCGGTGGCTGAAAGGCCACGCGATCAGCTGGTGCGTGCATATGCGCCATCCCGGCGGCCTGGTTACCGAGAGCGGCCTTGGCGCAATGGCATCCCTGCAGGCATCGCTGGGCATGAACGTGCTGAGCGCGCTCATGCACGGACCGGCCGCTCTGTTCGTGATGTGGGTGGTTGCCAGCCATCTCGCCGCCGGGCAGCTGCCCTGGATCATAGTGCCGGTGCTGACCGGTTATGGCGCAGCGATCCTGGCCGCCGCCCGAGGCGCCCGCCGCGCCGGGTTCAGGCCGCGCGCCACCGATCTGGCAATGCTTCCGGTCTACTGGCTGTTGCAGACACCTGCGGCCATCCGGGGCTTGCGCGAGATCGCCAGCCAACCCTATGTGTGGGCGAAGACTGCACACGGCGTCACCGCCCAGCACAGGATGACCCCTGATGAGCCTCACCCTCACGCTCATCCTGATGATGGCGGCGCTCGCCCTGTTCGCGTTCAGCGCATGGCGCAGCGGCCGGCCCTCAGACCCGGTACGCGGCCCAAGGCTGATTCCCTGGACCCTCATATGCATCGCCCTGGCCGTTTTCATGCTGCTCTTGCTGGCCCATCTGCTCAGCTTTGCGGGCATTGAAACCGGGCAGCGCGTGCGGACCTTCTAGAAAGACAGTGCGATCAGCCAGATAAACAGCGCGGCGAAAAGGCAGATGACCAGCCATCGTCCCCAGCGCGGCAGCCATAGCCATCCGGCCACAATCTGGTCCCCCACCGCATAGAGCACCAGCCCCATCGCGAAATAGCGCAGCCCCCGCCCCAGCGTGATCGCAAGCGCAAACCAGACCCCGCCTACACCGGCCAGCCCTGCCGCGAGACTGGTCAGCTGCACGGGAACAGGGGTCAGCATGGCGGCAAAGACCGCCACCGCGCCGCCGGTCTCGATACGCGCGCGCACCTCGGCAAGGCGCGCCGCCGCATCGCTGTCATCGACGACCATGGGCGCAATGGCCTCGAAAGCCAGCCGCGCCAGGACAAACACCAGCAACCCGCCAAGAACAGACCCCAGAGCGGCAGCTGCCGCCGCCGGAAACACGTGGCGCCGCCCGCGCAGCATCTGCGCGGCCAGCGGCAGGGCGACTGGCCACGGAAAAACCGTCGAATCGATGAAAGAGCCGATAAACAGCGCCGGCACGGCCCACTTGCCCCGCGCCGCGCGTATCAGACGCAGCCGGAACAGGCGTATCGCGCGGGACGCGCCCCTGCGGCGCGGTCTGGATGCTGAACGGGGTTCGGGCGTACTCATCACCGGCTGGTCTTACCCGCTAATGACCGCCCGGCAATAGCGGCCATACGCCGCTACCCGCCCGGCACGCCGGTCTGGAAACTTTCCACCAGCGAGCCGGTAACGAGACGCCAGCCATCCACCAGCACGAAGAATATCAGCTTGAAGGGCAGCGAGATGATCACCGGCGGCAGCATCATCATCCCCATCGACATCAATATGGAGGCGACCACCAGATCGATAATCAGGAAGGGGATGAACAGGAGGAAGCCGATCTCGAAGGCGCGGCGCAGTTCGGAGATCATGAAGGCCGGCGCAACGACATGCAGGGGCGTGGCCTCGGGCGTTTCCACCTCGACCTGCGCTATGTCGAAGAACAGCGCCAGATCGTCCTCGCGGGTATGGGCCAGCATGAACATCTTCACCGGCGAGGTGGTGCGCTCGAAGGCTTCTTCGGTCTCAATTTGGCCGTCCAGATAGGGCTGGATGCCCTCGCCATAGGCTTGTGTGAACACAGGCGCCATGATGAAGGCGGTCAGGAACAGGGCGAGCGAAACCAGCACCGCATTGGGCGGGCTTTGCTGCAGGCCGACCGCGGTGCGCAGCAGGGACAGCACCACGATGATGCGTACAAAGCTGGTCGTCATGATGAGGATGGACGGCGCCAGTGACAGCACCGTCAACAGGATGACGAGCTGGATCACCCGCTCGGTCAGCCCATCCTCTTCACCCACATCGATACTGACCGATTGCGCCTCGGCCATGCCGCCAAACGCCAGCCCGGCCAGCAGCAGTCCAAGCGCGAGGCTCCAGAAAAGCGCTGATCTGGAACGCAACCACGCCATCAGGACTGACCCTCCGGCGCAGTTTCATCGCCCGTATCCGGCTCCACCGGTTCAAAGCGGGGCGGCGCCGGGCGGCGGTCGAGGACCGTCTCGCCGGCCAGGCCCAGCAGGATCACATGCTCCTCATCGTCCACACGCACCAGCACCACCCGGCGGCGCGGATCAAGCATCAGGGTGGAGGCCACTTCCATACGGCGCGGGGCGCCTGCACGCTGAACATTGGGGAGGAAATGGGCAAGCCCTGCCCAGCGTGCCAGCAGCGCCAGCCCGCCAAGCAGGCCGAGAACCAGCAGGAGTCCGGCGAAATACTGGAATAAGTTCACGGTATCCATGGGCGGCGCTCCCCGGCGGAAGGCGCCTGTCCCCTCGGCACCCATCCGTTTTTGCAGACTTCAACCGCTAGCGGGAGTCGCGCCTTTGGTTAAGCCACTCTTAACCGCATCAGCATGAAGGTGGGAATGGAGCCTTGCGCGCCAGAATGGCTGCGCCCAAAAGGGAAGCGAAACGCATGCGTCCGGATGACATTCCTGTCCTTGGCATACTGCGCCAGGCGCTCGGCTATCATTCCGACCGCCAGCGCGTGATTGCCGAGAACGTCGCCAACGCCAATACGCCCGGCTATGTGCCTGATGATATTCCGCAAAGCGAATTCGAGCGCGCCCTGTCAGGGGCGCAGACCACCCGCCGCGTCACGTTGAACGCGACCGAATCGGGCCACATTCAGGGGCGGGTCAATTCCGGCGGATCGGGCGCGTGGCGGGCCATGGCAGCGCCGGACAGTGAAACCACGATCAACGGCAATGCGGTCGTACTCGAAGAGCAGATGGTGCGCTCGGGCGAGAACCGCATGCGCTTTGAAACCGCTCTCGGCCTCTATCAGAAGAGCCTGTCGCTCATCCGCATGGCAGCCCGCGGGCCGGGCGCGTAAGGCAAGAGGTAGACGAAAGCCATGTCCAACAACGCATCAGATACCTTGCAGATCGCGGCGGCGGGCCTTCGCGCCCAGTCCGCGCGCATGCGTATCATCGCAGAGAACCTCGCCAACGCGTCATCCACCGGGCGCACGCCCGACGAAGATCCCTATCAGCGCCAGATGCCGGTTTTCCGCGCCGAGCTGGACCGGGTCACCGGCGCCCATCTGGTGCGCATGACCGACGTGCGCGCAGACGAATCGGAGTTCCGTATGGTCTATGAGCCGGGCCACCCGGCCGCCAACGGCGAGGGCTATGTGCGCTACCCCAATGTCTCCAGCCTTATCGAGCTGATGGATATGCGCGAGGCACAGCGCTCCTACGAGGCAAACATGAACATGGTGGAGGGTACGCGGCGCATGATGGAGCGCACGCTGGACCTTCTGCGCCGCTAGAAAAGTCGGAGACTAGACGATGGATCTCGCAGCCATCCGTGCCTATGCACAGGCCGCCCGCCAGGTAGCCGACCCGAATGCCGCCAGCGCCGCGGGTGCAGGCAATCCGGTGGCGGGCGGATTTGGCGAGCTTGTGACCAACGCTCTTAACGAGACGCAGGCCGTCATGCAGGCCTCCGAGACACTGACCGCGCAGAATGCCGCCGGCCAGGCCGAGCTGGTGGATGTCGTAACCGCCATGGCGGCAGCCGAGGTTCAGCTGGAAACCGTCATCGCGGTGCGTGATCAGGTGATCCGGGCGTATCAGGAAATTCTGCGCATGCCGATCTAGGGCATGGCGTCCCTCAAGCCTCAGGACGGGCCCTGCCCCTCGCCCGCTTCGAAGCGGCGCGCAAATCCGGCCAGAAACGCATCCATGGTTCCCCGGCTCGCCAGACCGGAGACAAGCTCGGTCAGGCGCCGGTCGCCCGGCGCGGGCAGCTCGGTCGTGACCAGGCTGAACCCGCCGCGATGGCGCGTGACCGCCATGGCATCGCCATAGCGGGCCGCAATCCGTTCCAGAGAGCCACTGTCTCCGGCAAGCGCATAGGCAATAGCCGCGCGCATCACGTCGCGCGATTCCGTGTCGTTCAGTGGCGCATCCTCGCGCCAGCGTGCGCCCAGCACCGCTTCCAGCCCGCGCGCTGCATTGGCCCAGTCGCGCTGTTCCCACGCGATATCGGCCCTGAGGCGCCGCGCCTGCGGACTGTCATCATCACCAATCATTTCAAGGGCATGATCGGCGCGGCCGATGCCTGCCATAGCCCGCGCTTCCAGAAGGCGGCGCTCTGTAACCAGGGACGATGCCAGTCCGGTCACCCGCGTTGCCCGCAAGGTGCGCAGCGCTTCCTCGTGGCGCCGCCCCATCAGATAGATCACGGCGAGATCGGACGCGATGGCAGCGCGCGCCTGGGCGGGCATGGAGCGGTTGTCGACCTGATGCTGGAGCAGCTGGGCTGCCGGATCAAGCAGATCAACGGCCACCAGCCGCTCGGCCACGCGCCGCACCATCCGGTCACCATCAGCTCCTTGCGGGGTCAGTGATGCATATTCGTTGAACAGGGATAGCGCTTCCAGAGGCGACATGCGTGCGGCCTCATCCTCAAGGAAAAGCCTGCGGAAAAGGGCGTCCATGTCACTTGCGATGGCCCGGGCCGCCGTACTGCCCGGCTGGCGCAAGCGGGCCTGGCTCATCACATCGAGCGCATCGCCATAGCGTCCTGCCTCGGCGTAAAGCTCACCCAGCTGGCGGGCGGCCTCCAGCTCTGTATCATCGCCGCGCCAGCGCAAGGCGATACTGGCGAGCGTGTCAGCCGCCTGCGTGGGCGCTATCTGGCCCCCCTCAAGCTCAAGGCGCACCTGATTGAGCAGCGAAACCGCCTGGATTGGCAGCCACGGATCGTCCGCCAGAGCCGCGAACCGCCGGATCGCCTCATCATCACGCCCCGACAGGGCAGCCACCCGCGCGGCGGCAAACTCGGCTTCGGCCCGCGCCTGCGGATCTGTGACCTCCGGGTCCATGCCCTCGAGCACACGCAAGGCGGCACCGACATCGCCGGTCTCGGCCGCTGCCCGGGCATGGGCCGCCTGCACACGCGCGCGCCAGAGCGGATCGAGGAAATAACTCGTGCCGTCCGCCGCATCAAAGCGCCGGCGGGCCTCGGCCCAGTCAGAGCGGCGCGCGGCGACCAGCCCGCGCCAGGGTTGCGCTGCCTCGTCTTCATTAAGCGCAGAGCCTGATAGCAATACTTCGGCGCGGGCCAGCCGCCCCATCATCAACATGGCAATGCCGTTGACCACGCGCAGCTCCGCGCTGTCGCCAAGTTCGCCATCAGCCTGCGCCGCCAGACGGGCAGCACTCAGGGCTTCGGGCGCGAGCTCCCACGCCAGATAGAAGCGGGCGAGGCCAAGCAGGTCTTGCGGTTCGCCGCCAGAAGCGCGTTGCAGCGCGCGGGTAAGGCCAGCCTGATAATCATCCCCGCCGCGCCAGGCCACAAGGTCGGCAAAGCCCGGTGAGGTTGGCATCACCGCACTGGCCAGCGAAGCCGGGCCGCCAGAGCGCGACAGCGCCATACCGCCCGGCCGGCTCAGCTCCGCGCCGCCGTCGCGCAAGACAAGCTCAAGATCATCGGCCAGCGGCTGAACCGCAACGCCGTGCACAGACGGCAAGATATTCGCCTCCACCATCCGGTAGGGAAGAAGCACACCGCTCTTGGCCCCATCGGCTGTCAGCACCAGAAGACTGTCGCCCAGCACGGGATCATCCACCCTGACGACCGAGCGCGCCCCCTCCTGACCGATCCGCAGACGCGCAGGCTGGCCGGGCGGCGTCTCGCGCATCAGCACGACCGGACGCGGCGGCTGGTCTACACTGTCGCGCAGCCCCACCGTCCATGTGGCACCGGCGGCAACCGGATCGGGCAGGGTCGCCTCGGGCGAGTCGATACGCAGCGCGGTATGGTCATCGCCAGCCACTATCTGATACCCGTGCACATGGCGGCGCGGTGCCTCGGCTAGCTCTGACAGGTCAAGCTCTGCAGCCGCGTCAAAGACCAGCCAAACTGCATCGGAGCGCCGGAAGACTGCAAGGCCTGGCAGGTGCGCCCACTCAAAGTGCAACAGCGCATCATTGCCGCTGCGCGTCAGCCGGACCCGGACAATGCCGCTTTCGGGTACAGGATCGGGCCTTGCCTCGGCTTCAACCGAGGCCTCCGGCACGGGCTCGGCCGGCGCGGGTTCAGCCGCGTCCCCGTCCGTCAGACCGGCAAGCGCCGCCAGCATGGCGTCCGGCGAGACATGGCCCTCGGGCAGCACGTCCAGCACGATGCGCCGGCCCTCCTCATCGTCCCAGGCACGCGCGGTGGCCCCGCCCTCGGGCACAAGGGTGACCGTCAGGCGGCCGTCTTCATTCGTGGCACGCAATGTCTCTATCAGGCGCGGCGGACTGGCCGTCAGGGCGCGCATGTCCACCTCGCCTGGCGCATCAAACCGCAGCACGGCGCGGCGATTACCGCTTTCCAGCGCGTAGCCCGTGCGCGACGGCCACAGGAACTCGATGCGGGTGTATTCCGCCGCTTCGCCGGACCGCACGGCCACACTGGCAGGGGGCGGTGGAATATTGGCCGCTGCTGCCCGCTCGGCAGCGGCAAGTGCCTCGGCGCGGCGGTTTTGCTCAAACTCGGACACGACGGGCGCGGGCGCTGCTGCGCCGGGCGGCGTCAGGTCAATGGCGATGACATTGTGCGAAACGCTGACATGCGGCTCGGCCTGGCGGTTCAGGGCGACACGCAAGGCCCGCCCATCCTCGTCCAGGCGGGCCATCGCGGCCAGTCCGCCTGTCTGGGCAGGGATGGAGACGGCGTCAAAATAGACCGGCGCGGAAAAGCGCGCGACCAGCACCGCACCGGCCGCAATTTCTGCCTCTGCAGACAGTTCGCCGCCCATGGATTCAGGATAGGTGATGACCAGGCGCGTGCTGGCGGTACTCCGCTCGACAACAACGCTGCCGGTCACCTGCGCCCAGGCAGCAGGGGTCAGCCCCGCAAGGAGCAACGCCACCGCAAGGATGGCGAGCCTAGCTGTCCCGGCCGGCAAGGCGGGCCTCCACCTCGGTCTGGGTCTCCGGCGGATTGGCGCGCGCGCGCAGCCGCAAGGTCAGCTCGGCGGCAAAACCGGGATCCATCTCCGCCAGGATCGCCGCATAGCGCCGGGCCTGATCGCGCTGCAGGGATTCCGCCAGCAGAACCAGCGTGTCCTCGTCCATGCGCGACATGATGGCAGCCGCGTTTTCCGGTTCCAGCTGGGCATAGACCGAGACGATCTCGCCAACGCGGCGCTCGCGCTCGGTTTCCAGCGTACCCAGAAGCGTTTCAAGGCTGGTCTCCAGCGCTTCCATGCGGGCGATACGCGCCTCTATGCGCTGCTCGGCCACTTCCAGCAGGGCCGCGCGGGTATCCAGCTCCTCCTCGCGCATATCCAGCTCGACGCGCCGGTTTTCCACCAGCTCGCAAAGCTGGAACTGGGAGCGCGTCACATTGAACTCATCGGGTTCCGGCTCGAGGGCGGGTGCTGGCGTTACCGCTGCACGGGCAGGCACGCTGGCCTCCTCAACCGTCTCCGCCGGAGGCACCAGAACCTGCGGTTCACCCTCATCCTGCGCGCCCAGAAGCGCCACAGCGCTATCGGCAAGCGATACCGATTTCAGCGCGAACATCGCGGCCAGCAGAATGGCGATAACGGCGAGGGGACGAAGGCCGGGCATGGGACAATCCTCTCCTAGCGCAACGTCTTGAGATGCTCGCGCTCACGCGGGCTATGCATGCCTTCACGTTCACGGGGCAGCTCGCTGGCCGGTTGCGGGCGGCGGGCGCGCTCGAACCGCTCAAGACGCGTCTCGCCAGCACTGGTCAGAAGGCGTAGCTCATCTGCGAGAGCCCGCGCTTCGCGTGTGCGCTGGTCAAGAGCCTCTCCGGTTTCCTTCGACGCGCGGTCGAGCGAAGCCAGGCCCGCGCGTGCCCGGTCAACGGCGTCGTTGAGCGCGGCCACTGTCTCCTTCAGCCCGTCCTGCCCGTCGCGCAGGGCCTTCAGGCGCCGGTCCACGCGCCAGCACATGATGGCAGCGCCCACAAGAAGAACCCCGATCAGGGCTTCAAACAGAAAGGCCGCCATGCTCATGAGAACCTCGTCAGGGTGCGCCGTGCGGCGGGGGTTAGCGGAGCGTCCAGCCGGACAGCGACATTATGGTTCAGTCGGCCCATCCGTCCGCGCGTCAGAGGAATGGTGCCGCAACGCAGCTCCACCGGGCTGTCCGGTCCGGCATCCAGCATGATCGTGTCACCAACTTTCAGCCTCATGATCTCGCCCAGTGGCCGCTGCAACTCGTCAACAACGGCATGAACCTCCATCTGCGTGGACCACAGCTCGGTGGCGAGGTGGCTTTCCCAGATATTGTCCCGCCCGAATTTCTCTCCCATGAACTGCTGGAGAAGCATTTTGCGGATGGGCTCAAGCGTCGCATAGGGCAGAAGAAGCTCGATTCGCCCTCCCCGGTCCTCCATATCAATGCGCAGCTTGACAAGGATCGCCGCATTGGCAGGCCGGGCGATGGCGGCAAAGCGCGGATTGGTCTCCACCCGGTCGAGGGTGAAGTCCACTTCCGTCAGCGGCGCAAAGGCCTGCTTGGCATCGGCCAGCACCACTTCGATCATGCGCTGGACCAGCGTACGCTCGATCGTGGTGTAGGGCCGGCCTTCAATACGCATGGCGCTGGTGCCGCGCCGCCCGCCCAGCAGCACGTCCACCACCGAGTAGATGAGGTTGGAATCAACCGTCAGCAGGCCGTAATTGTCCAGCTGCTGCGCGCGGAACACCGACAGGATGGCAGGCAGCGGGATGGAGTTCAGATAGTCGCCAAACCGGATGGAGGAAATATTGTCGAGGCTGACCTCCACGTTGTCGGAGGTGAAATTGCGCAAGGAGGTCGTCATCAGCCGCACCAGGCGGTCAAAGACGATCTCAAGCATGGGCAGGCGCTCATAGGAGACCAGCGCGGAATTGATGATCGCGCGGATACCGGAACGCTCGGCACCGTCCTCGTCGGAGACGGAAAAGCCCAGAAGGCTGTCGATCTCGTCCTGGTTGAGGATACGCTCCGGGCCTTGCGCGCCCTGCTGGGGCAGGAAGGTCTCCCCATCGGCGCCAACCATCGCCTCCCATTCGGACGCAAGCGCGTCAGAGCCGGCCGCATCAAAGTCCGGCTGGTCGGCGCTGGCGGCCGCTTCCCATTCGGCGGCAAGAGCTTCCTGATCTACATCACTCATGGGGCAATCCGGTCTTCATCTCGGGTCGAAAGCGCCGTCATCACGACTGGCTTATCAGGATTTCTGTGAGCAGCACGCGGTCCACCTGGGCTGGCGCAATCGCCAGATTGGTCCGGCGCAGCAGTTCCAGCCTCAAGCGGTGCTGCCCGGCAGACCCGGCCAGATCGTCAGGGGTCAGCTCGCGCAAGAAGCCCTGATACTGGTCCAGAATGCGCTGCATTCCGGCCTGCAGGGCGGGCTCAACGGCCGGGTCACTGAACTCGAAGCTCACCTTCAGCGTCAGGATGGGGCGCACACTGCCTGACCCCGAAATCTGCACCACCAGCGGCTCTTCAATCTCGAAGCTGTGGATCTCCGGCCCGGCCTCGGCCAGCGCCTGCTCGGCCGCCTCCGCTTCGGCTATAGCTGCCTCGTCCTCACCGCCACCGCCAAACAGGAACAGCCCGCCTGCGACGAGCGCGAGAATGAGGATGACAGCCGGCAGGCCGATGAACAGCGCCAGCTTCTTGATATCAGGCTTGGACTTGCCTTCGCCTTCGGCATTTTCGCCTTCGGCGCCGTCTTCGTTTTCGTCGTTCTCTTCGGCCATGATGATCCCGCCAGATCGTACTGATTCATGCTTCAGCAAGGATTAGGGGGCGTCCCGGTTAACGATCCGTTGGGAAAGTCTCCCGATAGGCAGTTTTTTCCGCATCAAGCTGCATTGCCTGCCGGGCCGGCAGGCCGCAAGCGGCGAGCGAAAACGCCAACATATTGTAATTAATAGACATTAACCATGGCACGCCCTTTGCGATGGCTGTGCCTGCGTGGCTGGCAAAAGTCCGGCCGCACGCCACACACGGCCAGAAAGGGCGAGGAGGGCGCGATGGACAACATGATGATGATAGGTCTGAGCCAGCAGCAGACGCTGCGCCGGGCCATGGACATCACTGCCAACAATATCGCGAACGTCTCCACGGCCGGCTTCAAGGCCGAACAGCTCCTCGTGGAGGCAAACCCCTACACCCGCGCCCGGGCGGAAGACGGCCCTGCCCGGCTGAACTATGTTGCCGAATGGGGCATGGGCCGCGATTTCTCCCAAGGCTCGCTCGAGCAGACCGGCCGGCCGCTGGATGTTGCCATTACCGGCGAGGGCTTCTTCACGATCGATACCCCGCAGGGCGAGCGCTTCACGCGCGACGGCCGCTTCGCCATGGATGCCGCCGGCACGCTTGTCACGGCCAATGGCGCCCCTGTTCTGGGTGAAGACGGCGCGCCGATCACGATCGACCCCGATGCAGGACCTGTCATCATCCTTGCCAATGGCGAGGTCAGCCAGAACGGCCTTGCCGCGGGGCGTATAGCCGTCACCCGCTTCGAGGATCAGGGCGTGCTCTCCAAGATCGGCGACAATCTCTACACCGCCCCTGACGATGCAGAGCGTGAACTCGTCCTCGAACCTGTCATCCGCCAGGGCTTCGTCGAAAGCTCCAACGTGCGCCCCATCATGGAGATCACCTCGATGATGGAAGTGTCGCGCGCCTATGCCTCCGTTACCCGCATGCTCCAGCAGGCCGACGAGCTCAGCCGCAAGGCTATCGAGCGTCTTGGCCGGCCCGGCTAGAAACAACCAGTAAGGAACCTGTTCGATGCGCGCACTGTCTACCGCCGCCACCGGAATGGAAGCCCAGCAGCTCAATGTCGAGGTAATCGCCCACAACCTCGCCAACATGAACACGACCGCGTTCAAGCGTCAGCGCGCGGAGTTTCAGGACCTGCTCTACCAGAATCTGGGCCAGGTCGGCGCAGCCAGCTCCGACGCCGGCACGATCGTGCCCACCGGTCTGCAGATCGGTCTCGGGGTCCAGGCTGGCTCGGTTTACCGCATTGGCGATCAGGGAAGCCTTTCCCAGACCGGCAACGAGCTGGATCTGGCGATCTCGGGGCGCGGCTATTTCCGCATCGAACTGCCCAATGGCGGCGAGGCCTACACCCGCGCCGGCAGTTTCTCGCGCAGCCCCGAAGGTCAGCTGGTCACCTCTGACGGCTATCTGGTCATGCCCGGCATTGCGATCCCTGAAGAGGCCCGCCGGGTTGAGGTGAACCAGCAGGGCCAGGTGCAGGTCCAGCTTGATGGTGATGCAGAAGCACAAATTCTCGGCCAGCTGGAACTCATCACCTTCGCCAACGAGGCTGGCCTCGAGGCGGCAGGCGACAATCTCTACCTCGAAACGGCAGCCTCCGGAGCGGCCAATGTCGGCGTACCCGGCCAGCCGGGCTTTGGCATTATCCGCCAGGGTTTCGTGGAAACCTCCAATGTCGATGCGGTCACCGAGATCACGGCGCTGATCCGTGCCCAGCGGGCCTACGAGATGAATGCCCGCGTCATCAGCGCCGCCGACGAAATGCTCGCCGCTTCTGCCAATCTGCGCTGATAGGGGTCTTCAACATGCTGCGCGTTATCGCCACTGCCACCCTCCTCGCCCTTGCCGGTACGGCCTTTGCCTCGGCCCAGCAGAGCGTGTTCCTGCGCGAGCACGTCGTGGTCGAGGGCGCCACCGTCACGCTGGGCGATCTCTTCGACGGCGTGGAAGGCGAAGCCGCGAGCGTGACTCTCGCACGCGCGCCGCAGCCGGGCTCGCGCACCTTTCTGGACCCGGCCTGGGTCAGCCGTCAGGCCAGCCGGAACGGGCTGGAATGGGCGAACGCGACCGGCATTGAACGCGTGGCGGTTGAACGCGCCTCGCAAAGCCTGTCAGCCGGCGAGATCGCCGACATGATTGCCGCGCACATGTACCGGGAAACCGGGCGCAGTCATGAGGTCACGCTCTCCAACCGCCTGCTGTCCATCCACGCGCCGGTCGACGCATCCGGCTCGCCGGAAATCGTCCGTCTGGAGCTGGATGGCCGCACCGGCCCGTTCCGCGCTGATATCCGTACCCATGACGGCGGTGATGCTGTAACCGTCACCGGACGCGCCGACCCCGTGCTGGACGTCCCGGTCCTTGCCCGTCCGATGGCGCGCGGCGAGATCATCGAAGCTGGCGATATCGAATGGGTCCGCATGCGCGCCGACCGCATCCGGGCCGATGCCATCACCAGCGAGACAGCGCTTATCGGTCAGGAAGCCCGCCGTTCCCTGCGTTCAGGCGAGGCGCTTCGCGGCTACGATCTGCGTGAGCCGGCCGCGATAACCCGCGGCGAAACGGTAGCGCTGGTCTTCCAGTCCGGCCCGCTGACACTCACCGCCCGCGCCCGTGCCCTTGAGAACGCCGCGCTGGGTCAGACCACCCGCTTTGTAAACCTGCAATCGAACCGCACCGTCGAAGGTGTGGTCGAGGGACCGGGCCGCGCACGCGTAACCGGCGCCACCAGCAATATCTTTTAGCCGTATCTTCTAACCGCCAGGAGATGACGACCATGCCTCATTCACACCTGACACGCCTTGCCCGCCTTGGCGTCTGTGCGCTGGCCCTGACGGCGATGAGCGCGTGCGCGGTACGTGACCGCGCCAGCTATATCGGCCAGCCGCCGCCCCTGTCGCCGATCTCTGCAGACGCTGCGATACGCGGTGTCGGCATTACCGAACAATACGGCGCGTCCGGCGAGCGCCAGATGGAGGCCCTGCAGGCGGCAATCGCCGCGCGTCAGAACGACTCCGGCAATCTGAACTCGCTCTGGCGGTCCAATTCATCCACCTTTTTTGGTGATCCGCGCGCGGCGCGCGTCGGTGACATTCTCACCGTCAACATCAATATCGCCGACCGTGCCCAGGTGAATAACCAGACCAACCGCTCCCGTGTGACATCCGAAAGCACCGGCATACCCAATTTCTTCGGCGGCGAGGCAGCACTCGGCAATTTCTTCAATGATGCCGTTGACCCGGAAAACCTTGTGAACATGGGGTCCAACAGCTCCACGCGCGGCAATGGCTCGGTCAATCGTTCCGAGACCATCCGCCTGACCGCCGCGGCCATCGTGGTGGACGTGCTGTGGAACGGGAACATGATCGTGCACGGCCGCCAGGAAGTGCGCATCAACAACGAGGTGCGCGAACTTCTCATCTCCGGCATAGTGCGCCCGCAGGACATTGCCTCGGACAACACGATCGACCACACGAAGATTGCCGAAGCCCGCATTTCCTATGGTGGCCGCGGCCACATTTCCGAAATGCAGCGCCCGCCGGTCGGCCAGGAAATCTACAACCTTTTGTGGCCGTTCTAAAGGTCACGCGCTAACGCTTTGCTCATCATTCAGCCCCTAGGATAACGTCCGGGCGCGAGCTCGAAGGGGGCTGAATGACCGGGCGTTTCTCATACATTACACGCATCCTGCAGCCCGAAGGCGTGATGTATGTGCGCGTCTTTGGCGTGAGCCGGCCTGACCTCAGCCGGGACCGCGGCGGCATGTTGCTCGACCGGGTGGCAAAAGGCGGCATCAACGCCGTGATCTTCGATTACCGGCGCATGCTCTACACACACGACACCTTTCAGATCGGCACGCTCGCGGGCCGGGTGGCCAGCCGCCTGCCAGCGGGTTTCCCGGTGGCCTACGTGCTCACCCGGCAGCATGCAGGCTTCGTCGTGACCCTGATGCGCACTCTCACACGCAAGGGCATCATCACCGAGCCCTTCGCGACCCACCGCCCGGCCATTGCTTGGGCACGCCAACAGATCGCCGTGGCCCAGCTGGCCGCCGATGCCCGCCGCGAAGGCCTGAATATCCATGCCCGCAGCGCCTGACAGTCCTGATCTGATCGTCGAGAAGTTCGAGCTTGAAGGCGCAAACGTGTTCTGCGCCCGGCTGATCGGCATCAACCGTGTCAAGGACAGTCTTGCGAACGCCGAGCGCCTGGCTGAGCGCGTAGTCCGCGAAGAGCGAGACGCGATCATTCTCGACTACAGCCAGTGCAAGCTGGAACACAAGCTGGAAGAATTCATGAAGGTGGGAGAGGTTTTCGCCCGCCACATGCCGGTGCACGTGCGCATGAGCTATGTCTACGGCCCATCCAACATGATGCACGCCGCCTACATGACGAAAATGCTGTTCAAGGCGGGCTTTCAGGCACGCGCGTTTGGCAACTGGGACGATGCGGAGCGCTTCGCGCGCGGCATCGCCTGATAATCAGTCGTCGCGGTGCACGCGCTCGGAACGCTCGTGGCGCTCCTGGGCTTCGAGGCTGAGAGTCGCCACCGGCCGGGCATCAAGACGGGCCAGCGAAATCGGCTCGCCTGTCTCGTCGCAATAGCCGTAGGTGTCTTCCTCGATCCGGCGCAGCGCCGACTCGATCTTGGAGATCAGCTTGCGCTGGCGGTCGCGGGCGCGAAGCTCCAGGGAACGATCCGTTTCGGTGGAAGCGCGGTCAGCCAAATCCGGCAGCGCGCCGATATCTTCCTGCAGGGCGTAGAGCGTGGTCTTGCTCTCACGCAGAATCTCGTCTTTCCAGGCAAGCAGCTTGCGGCGGAAATACTCTTTCTGCCGCGGATTCATAAAGTCCTCGTCCTCGCTGGGACGATACCCCTCAGGCAGCTCGATCTTGGATTCAAATGCGCTCATACGACCGCCTCCATGACGCTCACGCCCCTGCCCATGAGCGCGGCGGAGAATATCGGCGCAACTCATCAAGTCAACGACGCATGACCGTTATGGCGCAAGTTTGATGCCAATTCGATTAGATCAAGACTTTCAAGGGGTAGACAGATACCCTTTCGTCATTCAGGCGTCATATTTGGCCAGTTCGACCGCCGCGCGCGTCTCAACTTCGTCCAGCATCGCTTCCAGACGCGGGTCCGATACAGATTCGCGCCGGGCCTTCAGCACGTCCATGAGGCGGACCAGCTTGGAGCGCGGAACACCGCCCTCCAGAAGCGCAATCTTCAGATCGTCGAGCACATCAAGCAGGGTAAAGGCGCGCTGCGTAGCGCGCTGGCGGGCACCTGCCTCGTCATAATCACCCTGCAGCGCCAGCAGCGCCTCGACCGAGCCGACCGATGCAACCGGGCCTGCGCCGGCAACGCTGGACGACGCCGGAGCAGACGGCGGTGAGGCGGGCGCAAAGCTGCCCGAGCCACTGGTGGTGCGGCTGGTACGTTTGGGAGCGCTGGTGCTCTGGGTGCCGCCAGGACCGGTGATCTTCATCGGTCGTGCCTCTTCGACAGGTTGATGGAATGCAAAGTGCTTAAGCTTGCTTAACAGAGCCTTAAACCGCTTCGCCGCCCCGGCAAAATCTTCCCGGCAGCACGCGCCGAGCGCGTGTTTTGCCGTCAGGCTCGCACTGCCGCTTTCATATTTATCAATAAGTTAGAGCAGACCTCATTGGCATGAAATTCGCATGGTTAACGGGCGAACACACCCTCATGCGGAGAACCGCGCGCAATGCTGATCCGGATTTTGATTGCCACCGCCTTGTGTCTGGCGCTTATGGCGCCCGCTCATGCCAATCCGCGCATCAAGGACATCGCCGACATTGAGGGCGTCCGGGACAACCAGCTGGTTGGCTACGGCCTTGTGGTGGGTCTCGACGGTTCTGGCGACACGCTGCGCAATTCTGCCTTTACCCGCCAGTCCCTGAACTCGCTCATGGAGCGCTTCAACGTCAATATCCGCGATGCCGATCTGCGCACCGGGAATGTCGCGGCCGTGCTGGTCACCGCACACCTGCCGCCTTTCGCCACGCAAGGCTCGCGCATGGATGTCACCGTGTCGGCCATGGGCGATGCCAGCAGCCTGCAGGGCGGGGTATTGATCGCCACACCGCTCATGGGCGCGGACGGGCAGGTCTACGCTGTCGCGCAAGGCTCCATCGCGGTTGGCGGGTTTTCCGCCCAGGGCGCGGGCGCCAGCATCACGCGCGGCGTGCCGACGAATGGCCGTATCTCGAATGGCGCGATCATCGAGCGCGAGCTGCGCTTTGACCTCGCCAGCCGAGACGAGATCCGTCTGGCCCTGCGCAATCCGGACTTTACCACAGCGCGGCGCATGGCCGATGCCATCAACGCCTATATCGGCACCGGCACCGCCCATGCCAGCGACCCGGCAACAGTCGTCGTCAGCCGCCCTGCCAGCTTTGCCGGCGACATGGTCAGCCTTGTCGCCGACGTGGAACAGCTGCGCGTTGCTGCCGACATGCGCGCCCGCGTAGTGATCGATGAAAGCACAGGCACCATCGTGATGGGCGAGAATGTGCGCGTGTCCACGGTAGCGATCGCGCAAGGTAATCTCACCATCACGGTCAGCGAGACCCCGATCGCCAGCCAGCCCGGCGCCTTTTCGGAGGGCGAGACGGTCGTGCTGCCACGCACCCAGGTCACCGCCGAGGAGGACGCCATGCAGCTGGGCGTGCTTCAGGGAACGGTCTCCTTGCGCGAGCTGGTCGACGGGCTCAACGCGCTGGGCGTCTCTCCGCGCGACATGATCACCATTCTCCAGACCATCAAGGCAGCCGGTGCGCTGCAGGCCGAGATCGAGGTGCTGTGATGGATGATATCCTGGCCAGCCAGGTCCAGAACGCCTTCCGGACCCGCGAGCCCGCCCTGCCCGGCGCAGGCAATGTAACCAATGCCGAACAGGCGCGCCGCGTCGCCGAGGAATTCGAGGCGGTATTCCTTGCCCAGCTGATGGAACAGATGATGGGCGAGACCACGCAGAGCGAGATGTTCGGCGGCGGTCCCGGCGAAAGCGCCTTCCGGGGCATGCTCAATGAGGAGTACGCCAAGGTGATGGCGCGCGCAGGGGGTATTGGCCTCGCCGATGATCTGGCCCGCGAAATCCTGCGCATGCAGGAGGGAGCTGAGCGTTCATGAGTGAACTGGCAGCGAAAACTCCCGCTGAACGCGCCGCCGCGTTGATACGCCTGACCGCGCGTCTGACCCAGCTGTTCGACACCGAAACCGTGCATTTCGAGGCCCGCCAGCCGCACAAGGCCTTCGACCTGCAGGACGAAAAGATGCAGCTGGCCAATATCTACCGGCGCGAGACGCAGCTCGCCGCTGCCGACCCGGAACGGCTGGCAGGGCTGGAGCCATCCGTGAAGGCGTCCTTGCGGGCAAATGTCGAAAAGCTGGACGCTGCCGTGCAGCGCAATGGTGTCGTCGTCGAGGCGCTTAAGGACATTACCGAAGGGCTGGTCAAGTCTATCGCCGACGAGGCCGTCCGCCAGAAGGCGCAGAGTGCAGGCTATGGCCCGCAATCGGCCCGCTCGACACAGATCGGTGCGATCGCGGTCAATCAGAGCGCCTGAACCCTATCCGCCCAGATGGGCGATGAAGGGCGCACACAGCGCTAGCCCCAACAGCGTTTCAAACCCGATCGCGGCAGCGTTATAGCGCGTGCGCGTGCCCCGATCGGCATCGGCCGCCATCGAGATGGCCCGGCCTATCGCCATGCCCAGCCAATAAAGCCCGACAGCAAAGCTTGCGCCCATCACCGCGCCGGACCCGGCCTGACCGCTCATGGAAAGGGTCAGGAGCACCGCGCCATGGGCAAGCACCAAAGCGCCGCCATAACTGGAGCGGAACTCCGCCCACCCCCCCTTCATGTCCGGTGCGGGTGCGAGGCGGACGACGTTCGCGCCCCAGCGTGGCACGGCGAGACTCATCAGCCCCATCAGGGCGCCGATTGCAGAGGCAGTTGCAGCCAGCATCCAGGGCAAGGACATATCGGGCATGGGCTATTCCCGGCTATGAGAGGATGTCATGCGCTCTATACGCGCCGGCAATGCAAACGGATTGGTGAGCGCTACACAGCCCGCATCTGACCGTCAGGGCATGAGGCCGAGCCGCTTGCCAACCTCGCCGCCGGAAAGACCGGCAATGCGCACCATCTTCACCCGTGAGGTCTGCCCTGACACCAGTTCCAGCGCCGATTTCGGCACGCCCAGCGCTTTTGCCAGCAGTTTCAGAACGGCGGCATTGGCCGCTCCCTTGTCCGGCACGGCCCGCACGCGGATTTTAAGGTGGGCCAGCCCGTCAGCGCCGGTTTCCACGCCTTCGACGGCATCGACTGAGGCTTTGGGCGTAACACGAAGGCGAAGGATCGCTCCTTCGCCTTCGTCACTTATCCAGTTCGCGGTCAAGAGCCTCAGGCCGGGCCGGGCTTTGGCTCCATCCCGCCGGGCGCGGTCACCTCGTCCTCATCCTCGTCATCGATGACCGGCACGGCGCTATCCGGCGATGACGGGCCTTCTCCCTTGGCAGGGATGTCGGTATTGCGCACTGGCGGCTTGCCATTGAGCAGATCGGTGATCTCCTCGCCCGACAGGGTTTCATACTCGAGAAGCCCCTGTGCAATGGCTTCCCAGTCCTTGTTGTAGTCGGTGAGGATGCGGCGCGCCTCGTTGAGGCCACCTTCCACCAGACCTTTCACTTCGCGCTCGATCTTGGCCGCGGTCTCGGCTGACACGGTGCGCGATTGCTGCACCAGTTGCTGGCCGAGGAACACATCGCCCTGATTGTCCGCATAGTCGATGGGGCCAAGCTCCTCGGAGAAGCCCCATTGCGTCACCATGGCGCGCGCAAGACGCGTGGCCTGCTGGATGTCGCTGGCAGCCCCGGAGGTGACATTCTCCTTGCCGAACTTGATCTCCTCGGCAACGCGTCCGCCCATCATGATGGCAAGCCGGCTCGTCATCTCCTGATGGGTCATGGACAGCTTGTCGCCTTCAGGCAGCTGCATGACCATGCCGAGCGCACGGCCGCGCGGAATGATCGTCGCCTTGTGGACCGGGTCAGCCGCCGGCACTTTCAGCGCCACGATGGCGTGACCCGCCTCGTGATAGGCGGTCAGCGTCTTTTCCTTCTCGCCCATGACCATGGAGCGGCGCTCCGGCCCCATCATCACCTTGTCCTTGGCCTCTTCAAACTCGGCCATTGAGACAAGGCGGCGATTGCGGCGCGCCGCCAGCAGGGCTGCCTCATTGACCAGGTTGGCCAGGTCCGCGCCGGAAAAGCCCGGCGTGCCGCGCGCGATGACCTTCGGGTCCACATCAGCGGCCAGCGGCACGTTGCGCATATGCACTTTAAGGATTTTCTCGCGGCCCGTGATATCCGGGTTCGGCACAACAACCTGACGGTCGAACCGGCCCGGACGCAGCAGCGCCGGGTCCAGAACGTCCGGCCGGTTGGTGGCCGCGATGAGGATGATGCCCTCATTGGCCTCGAACCCGTCCATCTCCACGAGGAGCTGGTTCAGTGTCTGCTCGCGCTCATCATTGCCGCCGCCAAGGCCGGCACCGCGCGAACGGCCCACCGCATCGATCTCGTCGATAAAGATGATGCAGGGCGCATTCTTCTTGGCCTGCTCGAACATGTCGCGCACGCGGCTCGCACCGACGCCGACGAACATCTCCACAAAGTCCGAACCGGAAATGGTGAAGAAGGGCACGCCCGCCTCACCCGCCACGGCGCGCGCGGTCAGCGTCTTACCCGTACCGGGAGGGCCGATCAGCAGCGCGCCTTTGGGAATCTTGCCGCCCAGACGCTGGAACTTGGAGGGGTCTTTGAGGAACTCGACAATCTCGGAAAGCTCTTCCTTGGCCTCGTCGATCCCGGCCACATCGTCAAACGTGACGCGGCCTGTCTTTTCGGTCAGCAGCTTGGCCTTGGACTTGCCAAAGCCCATCGCGCCTTTGCCGCCGCCCTGCATCTGGCGCATGAAGAAAATCCACACACCGATCAGCAGCAGCATCGGGAACCAGCTGAGCAGAATGCCAAACAGATTCATCCCGCCTTCCGACGGCGCGCGCGCGGTGATCTGTACATTATTCTCGCGCAGCGCGTCGGTAACGCGCGCATCAGCCGGAACCTCGGTGCGGAAAGCCTGCCCACCGCTGAGCTCGCCGGTGATGGACTGGCCCTCAATCGTCACTTCGCTGACGCGCCCCGCCTCCACATTGTCCATGAACTGCGTGTAGGTCATCTCGTTGGTCTGCGCCGCCGGGCGCGGACCCTGGAGGATGTTGAACAGGGCAGCCAGCAGCACCAGAAGGATTGCCCAGACCAGAATATTACGCAAATTCATCTACTTATCCTTCCGCCGGGCTAACACACCCGCTTCAAGTCCTGTCAGCCCCGGCCCTCGGCTATTCGGCATCGGGCAGGCAACCTCGTCTTCAATATTGGACGGCGCACGCCGTTTCGCCAGCCCTGCGCGGCCAGCTGCCGCACATCATACAGTGTTTTCGCCCGCCGTGCCGTATGCGGACACACCCAGCAATCCATCGAGGCGTTCTGCAATGAGCGCGCCAGCCGCGCCATCACCCGGCGGCGTATCCAGTCCGGCAATCACGCTTTGGCCACCGCCGCTGATAACCGCAAGAGATGGCCGCAATCGGGCAGGCACTTCGGGGACTGGCCGGTTCTGCACGCGCAAGGGCTGCACGGTCAGCGGCTCTGACCCTGCGCATATCAGCATCCGGCCATCAAACACGGCACAGTCACCCGGCCCGACGCGCAGTTCAGCAACACCGCCATGTCCGTCAGCACGGCCTGCCGCTGCACCCGGATCACGCCCGATAATGCCATCGCGCGTCAGCAGCACGCCGGCAGCGCTGAACGGCATACCTGCCAGCAGGGCATCATGCAGGGCGGAGACACTGTCCGGCCCCGGCAGGGCAGCGTCCCCGCCAACCGCCAGCATCAGTGCTTCGCAGGCCCGCATACCCACCTCGCGTGACCGTCCGGCAAACGCGGCGGCATCGACGCGGACTGCGCCCCAGGGCAGGATTTGCGCACCCGCCCTGATCCTCAGGCGCGCCAGCTGTCTCACGCGGTCATCCACCGCCAATGCTGCATCATTGAGAGCCAGCAGGCGCCTGCCCGTCCGGCTCGCGGGTGCGGGCGCGCCAGAGCGTACCCGAACACGTTCAAAGGCACGGTTGGTGTTGGACCGATCCTCCACCCAGCGCTGCCCGCGCTGGCGCAGGAACTGCCTCAGCCCGCTGCGCGCCACTCGCACCAGCGGACGCGCGAGCACAATGCCACGTCCCTCCGGCCAGGCTGGGCTGGCGCTCAACGCTCCCATCGCCGCGAGCGAGCGCCAGCTTGCGCCCTTGCGCGACAGGCGCATCAGCAGGGTTTCGATGACATCATCGGCCGTGTGAGCCAGAAACAGCCGGTTCGCGCCCAGATCGCGCGCGGCATCGGCGAGAAGGGCATGGCGTGCGCGCCGGGCCGCGGCCTGCCCTGTCGCGGGCGATGTCCAGACAAGAATATGCGCCCTGGCGCCCAGCGCTTCGGCGCGTCGGGCTGTAAGATCAGCCTCGCTTGCACTTTCCGGGCGCAGGCGATGATCGACTATCAGGGTGTGCAGGGGCCGCCCCGTACGCGCTGCCTCATCGGCGAGAAGGCAGGCAAGAGCCATGGAATCGCCGCCGCCCGACAGCGCCAGAACCAGCGGTCCGGACGGGCACAGGCGCCCGGCCGCCCGTGCGGCGGCTGCCAGATCAGGATCTAGCGGCACCCGGCACGGCTGCGCTCACGCTCGGCACGCTGGCGAGCCTCGGCGCTGGCATTGGGGTATTCCTGACCGAACGAGCCCAGCACATTGCACGCTGCGGCACCCTGTTCCATCGCATACAGCGAGGCGCCCAAGCGCACCAATGCGTCCGGCCCGCGCTCACCGCGCCGGTCGGCACGCAAGGACGCCATATACGCATCGGCCGCATCCTGGTAATTGCCTTGCGCGAAATGGGTTTCACCAAGCCAGTACCAGGCCTGGCCCGTCATCGGATGGCCGTCATGGGTCTGCACAAAACCGGCAAAGCGTTCCTGCGCCCCGGCAAAATCACCGTCCAGCAGCCGCGCGCGCGCGCTGGCAAACGCCTCATCGGGATCGGACGGCGCCGATGCCGCGCCTGCGCTGCCTGACGAAGCGGATGTACCGGCACCACCGCCGCCGTCCCCGTCCAGCGGTTCGGTCGGCAGATTATTGCCCTGCAGGCTCATTGGCCGCGTTGCCGCAGCACGGGCGTCGGCGTGAGGGTCGTCAGGATCTGTCACTGCCAGATTGCCCGCCTCGCCCGCCAGCACGCGCCGCATGGCGGTATTCAGGCGGTCGATTTCCTGGCGCAGGCGGCGGTTCTCGAAGGTCAGCGTTTCAAGCTCGCCCGTCAGGGCGCGCTGCTCGCGCTCCAGCGCCTCGACCCGCATCAGCAGGCTCTCGGCCACCGGGTCGCCCGCCAGCGATTGCTGCTCCATCTGGTTAAGGCGTGCCTCTATGGCATCCATGCGCATTGTCAGTGCGCGGCTGGACTGGGCCTGGGCGGTCCCAGCCAGCAGACCAAGGCCTATCAGGAGAGAAACGAGCCAGCGCATGCCATCACCTCTGAAAACAAAAAAACCTGTAGCAACCGGGATCGCGCGTCCGCCGCGCGCGGTCAAGGGGCGAGCGTGGCGAACGCAAGGGGCGAAATTGCGGCAGCACTTGCAGGCCATCGCCGTCTACGCCCCCGCCGTATCGCCGGCCCGGAAAAAACAAAGGCTCGCCGGCACGACCAGATGATCATGCCGGCGAGCCTTCAAGCTCCGCAGTAGCAACGGGAAAGCCCGTTGACTAGGAAACCGCGCCAGACGTCACGACAGTGATGCCGTTCCGGTTCTGGGCCCAGCACGATTCCGTGGACTGGGTGCAGGTCGGACGCTCTTTGCCGTAGGAGACGGTCGAGATGCGCGAGGCATCAACACCCTGGCTGACCAGGAAGTCCCGCACCGAGTTTGCGCGGCGCGCACCGAGCGCCAGGTTGTATTCACGGGTGCCACGCTCGTCGGCATTGCCGGCGATCAGGATGCGCGTGCCGGGATACTGGGCGAGCCAGGCGGCCTGACGGCGCAGGGTTTCGCGCGACGCGTTGTCCAGATCGAAGCGGTCCAGACCGAAGAAAACGCGGTCGCCCGCATTTTGTTCGAAGTCTGCAATCGAACCGGGAACCGGACCTGTCGGGCGGGTATCGGTTACGACATTATCCGTGCGCGTTTCCTGAACGACCGGAGTTTCATCCGGGCGGCTGGCGCAGGCGGTTACGAGAAGGCTGCACGCTGCCAGGGCAGCGAACGGAGCTAGTTTCATCGGAGCAAAGTCCCTCAATAATAGCCGCGCAGCACGCCTGCACGGCCCGCTTCTCCATACACCACATTCGACGGTGAATCGATATGGGTGCGCGAACTATTTTCCGTCACTGCTTCAGTCCAGAAGAGGCGACCATGCAGCGTCGGACGCGGCGCCCTGAGTCGGCAGGCGGCGCAAATTGAACCCGCCCAGATCCACGCTCCAGATCGAGTAGCGCGTGCCCGTGGCGGAATAGTCTCCCCGTGTGAACAGCAACATGCGCCCGTTCGGGGACCAGGCCGGTGTATCTACAAAATACCCGTCATAGAGAATTCGTTCCTCGCCGGTGCCGTCAGCGCGCATCACGCCCAGCGAGAACATCGAGCCCTGCTGCTTGATGAAGGCGATGAGATCGCCACGCGGTGACCAGACCGGGCTGGTATAGCGGCCGGGACCGAAGCTGATCCGGCGCTGGTCCGTGCCGTCGGCATTCATCACGTAAATCTGCGGCTGTCCGGAACGGTTGGACGCGAAGGCGATCTGGCGGCCATCCGGCGAATAGGTCGGCTCGGTATCGTCGGACGGATTACTGGTCAGCTGGCGCAATGCGCGCGTTCGCAGGTCAAATCCGTAGAGATCGTGGCGCCCGCGCCGCTCTACCGACATCACCAGCTCGCGTCCATTGGGATGGAAGCGCGCCGAGAGAGACTGCCCGCCGCCGGTGATCGCGGCGTTGCTGCTGTCAAACAGCGCTTCCTGGCGTCCCGTCTGCAGATCGTAGAGATAGCTGGTCGCCTGCAGGTCGCGGAACGAGACATAGGTGATCTGCTGGTTCGTCGGCGAATAGTTCGGCAGAAGCGCCATGTAGGAACGGTCGGTCAGGAAGGAGGGGTTCGCACCATCCTGGTCCATGATGACCAGACGGCGCGTCGGCTCGCCATTGGGGCCCTCACCCTCCGACACATACACTATGCGTGTATCAAAAAACCCGCTCTCGCCTGTCAGCCGCTCATAGATCGCATCAGAGACCTTGTGGGCCAGACGGCGCCAGTTCTCCGGCACGGACGTGAACTGCATGCCCAGAAGCTGCTGCTCTGCGGCCGTATCCCACAGGCGGAACGCGACCAGCAGCCGGCCCTGCTCGTCAATGCTGACCCGGCCCACCAGAAGGGCCGACGCGTTGATGATACGCCAGTCGGCAAACCGGGGGCGCAGATCGATATTGGTGATATCCTCGATGAAGGCATCCTGGGAGACCGGCGCGAAGAGGCCGGAATTGGCCAGATTATTCGTCACCACCCGGGCGATATCGGCGCCCGTCTCGGCGCTTTGCGCATCCTCGGCAATGAAGTCGGTGATCGCTATCGGGAACGGATCGACATTGCCGTCCGTGACGGTAACCACGAGCGGGCTGCCTGACTGGGCAAGCGCAGGCGCCGCAAGCGCTGCTATCATGGTGAACATGGCGGCAAGGCGGGCCAGAAAACGCATCTGTATGCTCCTGTCGTTCAGGCGGGTTGTATCACACTATCGATTTGACGGCTCGAAATTGACCGTAATGCGGCGCCATTGCTGATACTGGCCAGCGGGCATGGTATAGGGCGCGCATTCGATCACGGCGCGCACCGCGCGCTCGCCTGCAAGGCGCATATAAGGGTTGGGCGAGCCCAGCACGCGGTTGGCGTCAACAAGACGCGGCGGCGCACTAAGACTGCCATCACGCTCCAGCTGCACCTCTACCGAGACGCGCAAGGATGCCGGATCGGGCGCATCAGACGGTTCACGCCAGCAGCGCGAGGTCTGGCTGCGGAACAGATCGGCCATCGTCGCCGTCATCGCCGTGCCTGCCCCGGCGCCCTGACGGGTCTCGCCTTCCTCTGCGGGACGATTCTGCGCGCTTTGCTGGCGCGAACGGTCGACCAGCGTGGAAAGCGCATCCAGATCCAGGCCCTGCTGCTGTTGCGGCTGGGGACGCGGCTGCGGGCGCTCCGGCTCGGGCTCGGGTTCCGGCTGTGGCGGGACAGGATCGGGTTCAGGCTCGGGTTCGGGCTCAGGCTCTGGTTCGGGCTGATTGTCCTCGGACGGCGGCAGCGGAATGGGTTCAGGTTCGGAAACCTGCGGCTCGGGCTCCGGCTCCGGCGCTACCGGCTGCGGACGCTCGATCACTTCAGGTTCCGGTTCTGGCACCGGATCAGGCGCCGCGGCGCGGATATTGGTGGTGTCGGCCAGCGTGACCAGCTCGATCGGGACCAGCACGCTTTCACTGTCGAGCTGGCTGGCAGAACGCGGAAAATAGATGAACGCACTCGCAAACAGCGAGAGGTGCAGTACCAGCGATAGGATGAAGCTGGCAAACGAGCGCATGGAGCTGAAGACCGTTTCCCTGCTACTGGTTCAACGGATCGGTCACCAGACCGATATTGGCATAACCGGCCGATGACACCCGCGCCATCACGCGCATGACCTCGCCATAGCCCACCGCCTCATCGGCGCGGATATAGACGCGTGCCTCGGATCCCGTACGCGAGATCGCCTCAAGACGCGGTACCAGCTCCTCGAAGCTGACGCGCGTTTCCTGCAGGAAGATCGCGCCATCAGCCTGGATGGTGATGGTCAGCGGTTCCTCCGAGGTGGTCATCGCCCGCGCCTCGGTATCGGGCAGGTTCACGTCCACACCGACCGTCAGCAGCGGCGCGGCCACCATGAACACGATGAGCAGCACCAGCATCACGTCCACATAAGGAACGATGTTGATTTCGGCCTTGGGCTTCCAGCGGCGGCCGGTCCTGCGGCCGCCCATGTCCACATTGCCGGCCATCTAACCCTCCCGGGCAGCAAGCGCGGAAAGATCGTCCACAAACCCTTCAAGCCGGACCGCGTACTTGGCGAGCTGGGAAGAAAGGGCGTTGAAGAAGATCACCGCCGGAATGGCCGCGACCAGGCCCAGACCGGTTGCAAACAGCGCCTCGGCAATACCCGGCGCCACCACGGCCAGATTGGTGTCGCGCGACGCCGCGATAGAGCGGAAGGAGTTCATGATCCCCCAGACCGTACCGAACAGACCGATAAAGGGCGCAGATGAGCCCACAATCGCCAGAATGCCCAGCCCCTGCTCCATGCGGGTCAGCTCCCGGTTGGCTTCGGCGCCGCCCGAACGCGAGACCGAGAAGCTGTCCCAGTCACGCAGCGCAGCAGCCAGCACCCGGCTGAACGGATCCTTCGGGTTGCGCGCATAGCGGTTGGCAAGATCATCGATCGAACCGCCGGCCCAGAAATCATCCTCGAACCGGGCCGCCTGGGAGGCGGCCTTGCGGAACTGCAGGAATTTCTCGATGGCTACGGCCCACGACCAGACCGACATGAACAGCAAGATGCCCATCACCGCCTTCACGATGATGTCGGCGCGCATGAAAAGGTAGAAAATTGTCAGTTCCTGCGCTGGCTGGGCCAGCTCTACGGCAACGCTGTCCATGACGGCTCCCTCACACTCCCGGCAAACGGATGAGCGCGTTGCTTAGCTGCGAGCTGCGCTCTCGCCAAGCCCGGCATACTCAAAACCCGCCCTCATCTGTTCCCGGCAGGCTTTCTCTGATCCGATTGGGGCGATTTGAAGGAGGAAGGGTTAAGGACGCGTTTGGATTTGCAGTGGACGGGATGGTGCAGGTGTCAGTGCAATCACGGATCAGGCGGCTTCCAACCGGCGTTCCAGATCACTTTTCAGGTCTTTGAAGGCGCCACCTCCGAACAGGAAGCTGAGCGCGACAAAAGCAATCGCCGCGCCCGCAATGCCCGACAATGTCCTGTAAGCGAGCAGGGACAGGGAGAACAGCACGTTATCGGGGTTGTGGGTCACGGATGACACGCTGATGTCAAAGACCTCGAATGTGTCGCTCAGGCCACCTCGCAATGCCTGATCCGCGACAAACACTATGAGCTCCTTCAATCCAGGCGCCGCTGACCGATCAATTTCCAGCGGTGGCGGGCTACCTGCAAACAAGAATTCTGACATGCAAACCATCGACACCAAAATAGCGCCGGGAACAACAACTGCAAAAGTTGAAATCAAGAAAATCTGCTTTATCGACGAGTGCAGCCGCTTTTCTATCAGGTATTCCAGTTCTTTTATTTTAGCTTCTATCGTGGCTCGCTTCCTGACGTTTCCATGTACATGGAATTCCGGGGCAGTAGCGAGAAAAGCCCTCAACGAGGACGCGGACCTGAACGCGCTGTAACCCGACGCAAAGAGTGCGACCGCAATGCCCACCAGCACATATACCCGAATAGCGGCTTCAGAAGTCAGAGCTTCAATCACAGGCTGAAAGTCTGCAGCGTTCATCTCCCCCCACCCCCGCATGCTTGCAGTTAACGAAGGTAAATATACAGCGGCACTATGACAATCAGAAAGGTCCCGCCATCCTCCCCAACGCCTCTTTCAGGCCCGAAGGCAGGCGTTTGGGCCGGCCATCCATGTCGATGCAGACCGCCTCCACCTCGGCGCTTGCGAGCAAGGCCCCATCGCGGGTGATCGCCTGCTTGATCTGCATGCGCACACCGGAGAGGCTGGCGAAGCGGGTCTCGACCATCAGCGCGTCATCGATGCGGGCGGCTGCGTGGTATTCCACCGTCACCTTGCGCACGGCAAAGCCCAGCGGCGGGTCTGACTTCAGGAGCTCTGCATGGCTGAGACCCGCGGTTCGCAGGGCATCCGTCCGTCCGCGCTCGAAGAATTTGAGATAGTTCGCGTAATAGACGATGCCGGTAAAGTCCGTGTCCTCGTAATAAACCCGTACAGGCAGATGGTGCGCCCCGCCCTGCCAGCGTCCGGCCTCTGGCTGCGCCTCACTCATTTACCATCTCCAAACAGGTCCGGCCCGGTGCGCGGCGGCTCCAGCCCCATATGCGTCCAGGCGCGCGGGGCAGCAATGCGGCCTCTTGGCGTGCGCTGAATGAAGCCCTGCTGGATCAGGAAGGGCTCCACCACCTCTTCGAGCGCATCGCGCGCCTCGGCGCACGCAGCCGCCAGCGTTTCGACACCCGCAGGCCCGCCGGCAAATCCCTCGATGAGGACACGCAAATATCGCCGGTCGAGACTGTCGAGGCCCACCTCGTCCACCTCAAGGCGCTTGAGCGCGCGGTCAGCCACCAGTTCCGAAATCGTTGTCTCGCCATCGGCTTCGGCAAAATCGCGCACCCGGCGCAGGAGGCGGCCTGCCACGCGCGGCGTGCCCCGCGCCCGGCGGGCAATCTCGCGCGCGCCATCAGGCTCTATGGCGGCGCCCAGCTTTCCGGCGGCGCGCGCAACAATGCTGGTCAGCTCCTTTTCGCCATAGAATTCCAGCCTAACCGGCACACCGAAGCGGTCGCGCAAGGGCGTCGCCAGCAGGCCCGCCCGCGTGGTCGCGCCAACGAGCGTGAAGGGCGGCAGATCGATGCGCACAGTGCGCGCGCTCGGCCCCTCCCCGATCACGAGATCGAGCGCGAAATCCTCCATGGCGGGATAGAGGATTTCCTCCACCACCGGCAGCAGGCGGTGAATCTCGTCGATGAAGAGCACGTCGCGCTCTTCGAGATTGGTCAGGATCGCAGCCAGATCGCCCGCGCGGGCAATGACAGGCCCGGAGGTGGCGCGGAAATTCACGCCGAGCTCGCGCGCCACGATCTGCGCCAGCGTGGTCTTGCCAAGGCCCGGCGGGCCGGAGAGCAATACGTGATCGAGCGCTTCGCCCCGGCTGGCAGCGGCGCTGACGAAGACTTTGAGATTATCGATCGCCGCGCGCTGGCCGACGAACTCGTCAAAGCTCAAGGGCCGCAGCGCCTTGTCGCGCCCGTCCCCGGCCACGGGTTCGGTTGAGATGATGCGGTCTGCTTCGCTCACCGGGCCAGCTCCTTCAGCGCGGCGCGGATCAGCATGGTCTCGCCAGCTTGCGGATTGGCGGTGATGGCGAGCGCCACCGCGTGGCGCGCCTCGCTCTCGCCATAGCCGAGATTGATGAGGGCGCTTATCGCCACCTCACGGGCGTCATCATCACCTTCGGTTTCAGGGGCGGCTACAGGCGCGCTGACCACCGCCGGAGCCTCACCATCCGACAAGGCCTCCACAAGGCTCTCAGAGCCCTTCTGGGAGCGCCGGCGCGCGGGGGGCGCCTTCCCTTTGAGTTCCATCGCAATGCGTTCAGCGAGCTTCCTGCCTACCCCCTTGGCGCGTTCGAACGCCGAGGCATCGCCCAGCGCCGCTGCCGTCTCGATCCCCGAAGCCGAAACCGCGTCCAGAAGGGCCAGGGCGTGCTTTGCGCCCACGCCCTGCACACCCTGCAGGCGGACAAACCAGGCCCGCTCGGCTTCGGTGAGGAAACCGAACAGGCGAAACGCATCTTCGCGCACATAGGTCTCGATATGCAGGGTAATGCCGGTGCCGATTTCGAGCCGCGAACGCGCGCGCGTGCCGAGCGAGACCAGATAGCCCACCCCGCCCACATCGATGACGGCGTCCTCATCGCCCAGCGCCACGACCACACCTTTGAGCATCCCGATCATGCGCTGAGCCTTGTTCTGATGCCGCGATGATGCGCGTGGCAGACTGCCACCGCCAGCGCGTCAGCAGCGTCCGCCGTCGCGCGGCTGCCCGGCAGGATGACGGCGATCATGGCCGCCACCTGTCCCTTCTCCGCCGCACCGGTACCGACCACGGACTTCTTCACCAGACGCGGCGCGTATTCGGCAACGCTAAGACCTGCCCGTGCGGCAGGCAGGATGGCGGCAGCGCGCGCCTGCCCGAGTTTAAGAGCCGTACCGGCATTCGCGCTGACGAACTGGTCTTCGACCGCCGCTTCATGAGGCCCGTATTCTCCCAACAGCGCCTCCACGGCAGCAAAGATGGCTTCCAGACGCTCCGGCAGGGGTGCTTTGGCGGGCGCCTTGATGACGCCGTGGGCAACCAGAGACAGGCGCGTGCCGGTCTGGTCGATCACGCCCCAGCCCGTCGCGGCAAGGCCCGGATCAATCCCTAGAATGCGAATCGTCTGGCTCATCGCGAGAGCATAGCCCTGCTTGGGCAAAGCCTGCACGCCCCCATCGCGGTTCAGTACCCGTCGGCACGAACTGCCGGCCAGTTACCATTTTTCGCTGGCGGGAGAGCAATTTACTTAATATCGTCATACGCACATGAGGATTGGCAGCCTGGGGAGGTAGCGCCAATGTCCGACGATAATTCCGGCAAACCGAAAAAGGGCCTGCGCCCGCTTTCGCGGCGGTCCTTCCTGGCGCAAGTTGCCGGGGGCGCGACGATACTGGGGGTTGGCGGGTGCGCAACTGCCGGCGCAGTCTATACCGGCGTGACCGATACCGATGCTGGCATGTATGCCGACGCAGCCGGTTACGGCGTGCGCGGCGGCTATCGCGGCTGCACCGACTCCGATGCAGGCCCCTATGCCGATCCGGCCAATCAGGGCCGCTCCTGCCAGCACCAGACTGGCTATACCGACAACGATACCGGTGCCTATGCCGACCCGGTGGGCGGTGGACGCGGGGGCGGGCGTCCTCCGCAGTCCGGTTATACCGACAGTGATACAGGCCCCTACGCGGACCCGGTGGGCGGCGGACGTGGCGGCGGGCGCCCTCCGCAGTCCGGCTACACAGACAATGATCGCGGGCCCTACGCCGACCCCGCCGGTAACGGCCGGGGCGGACGCCCGCAGACTGGCTATACCGACAATGACACCGGCCCATACGCCGATCCGGTAGGCGGCGGGCGCGGCGGGCCCCGTGCCTGCTCGGATTCCGATAGCGGACCTTACGCCGACCCGGCCTATCAGGGCCGCCGGTGCTAGACACACAATTGCCGGGCCGCCTGTCACTCGATCAGCTCACCGCGCCGGTGGGTGAAGACCGTTTCCTGCGTGAATACTGGGAACGCAAGACCCTGCATTGCAGGGCGAAAGGGGCAGGAGGACAGGACCGCTTCGCGCCGCTGCTGTCCTCGCCCGCCATAGACGCCATCATCTCCGGTCAGCGCTTCCGCGAAGGTGAGCTGTCACTGGCACGCTCCGAGCCCCGCATCCCGCCGGGCGATTATGTGTTGGACAATGGCGAGATCGACCGCGGCGCAGTGATGCGCCTCTGGCAACAGGGCGCCACCATCATCCTGCCGCATCTGGAACGCCGCCACACGCCGCTGGCGCAATTCTGCCGCCAGCTGGAAGGCGTGTTTTCCGCCCATGTGCAGACAAATATCTATCTGACGCCCGCTGGCGCGCAGGGCTTTCACACCCATTACGACAATCATTGCGTCTTCGTCTGCCAGGTGGAGGGGCGCAAGCGCTGGCGCCTTTACGACACGCCCGCCGGAACGCCCTTCCGGGGCGAGCAGTTCACGCCCGGCAAGTTTGCCGCCGGTGAACCGGTGGCCGAGTTCGTTCTGGAACCGGGCGACATGCTCTACGTGCCGCGCGGTCTGATGCACGATGCGGTCAGCGAAGCGGGCTCGCATTCCCTGCACATCACCACCGGCATTATCGTGAAGACGCTGGCCGACTTCCTGCTGGAAGCTGTGGCCGAGGCCAGCCTGCACTCCCCGCATTTGCGGCGCTCCATGCCGCCAGGCTTTCACCGCGATGATTTCGACCGGGAAGGCCTGCGAGCCCTGTTCGACACCGCCATGGACGAAGCCCGGCAGAAGGCCGATCTCGACAGCGTGCTGGACCTCTTCATCGACACTTTCCTGCGCACCCGCCAGCCGGACCTTTCAGGCGGCATCGCCGGAGCGCCCGTGACCGCTGAAACGCAGATCCGCCGCCGGGCACTGACGCCCATGCGCCTGGCCGCTGACGGCCATCACATTGCGCTGGTCATGGCAGGCGGAGATATCAGCTTTGATGAGCCGGCCCTGTCCGCGCTCGAGGCGTTCATCGACGGGCAGAGCGTCTCGCAGGCCGATTTCGCCGCCCTGGGCAAGGACAAGGCCCGCGAGGCGGTCGAGCGCCTGCTGGCCTTCGGCGCTGCGGAGCGCGTCTAGGTTCTGTACCCATAAACGGGATTCCCAAATCAGCTGGGTCGTGATTCAAGCTCCTTGAAGGGAGTTTGATCATGGCCCGATTTGATTTGAGTGATGCGGAGTGGTCGATCATCATGCCGCTCCTGCCGAACAAGCCGCGCGGCGTGCCGCGCACGGACGACCGGCGTGTGCTGAACGGGATTTTCTATATTTTGCGGACGGGATCGCCCTGGCGCGATCTGCCGGAGCGCTACGGCCCGTACACGACGGTCTATAACCGCTTCAACCGGTGGGCCAAGGCGGGGGTATGGGTGAATGTTTTCAATGCTCTGGCCGACCAGTC
>NZ_BMFS01000007.1:148401-194332 GCF_014639075.1 Glycocaulis albus | reverse complement strand
ACTTCCTGGCCGCCATCGCACTCGCATCAGCAAGACTCTGGGTCAGAGCTTATGAGTCCACGCCCTAGAACTTTATCCGCTGAGGTGAAGCTTGCGGGCGCGGGTGACAAACCCGCGCCCGTTGGCATTTGACGATTGACCGGCTTGGGCTAGAAGCGGGGCTGCCGACTGACCGCAGCCCGGAGCCCGCCGCGTGCCCCTCAATTTCCGTGCATTCTTCCTGCCTGATACGCGCGCCGACGCCGACACATTCTGGCTCGGCCTCGGCTTCATCGCGCTTGCCGATGCCTTGCGTCTGACGCTTCTGGATGCAGGGCTGGCCATGTTCGCCTGGCTGCTTGTCCTGTTCTGTGTGGCGTCCATCCATATCAACCGGCTGCGTGATGCGGGCCGGCAGGGCCCGCTGGTCATCATCCCGCTGGCCGCGGGGGTGGCCGTGAAGGCCGTGGTCGCGATTATCGCGGTGACGGTCGCCATACTGCCGGGCTTCATGGAGTATCTCGAAGCGCAAGGCGTCGACATCAATGACCCCGCCCAGGTGCAGGCCGCCGGTCAGGACGACGAACTCATTGCCGGTTTCCAGCAGCTGATGATCGAGAACGAGGCCGATACGCTTGCCGCGTTTTCCGCTGGCGACTGGCCGTCGGCCATCGCCTTCTGGCTCACCGTGTTTGCCATCGGTTTCTGGTTCGCGCGCATGCCGCGCAAGGGGTGAGGGCGGCCCTCAAACCGGCGGCACCTCGTCCTGTACCGCGCCGAAAATCTCGACGAACGCCTGTTTCAGCGCGAAGTCCGCATCATCCATCGTCACCGGCAGGCCGAGATCGGTCAGGCTGGTGACCCCGAACGATGGATTGGTGATGCCGCACGGCACTATCCCGCCAAAATGGGACAGATCCGGCTCCACATTCAGCGCAATGCCGTGGAAGGAAATCCAGCGGCGCAGACGGATGCCGATGGCGGCAATCTTGTCTTCGCGAGAGGGCCCGCCTGGAACCGTGCGGTCCACCCACACGCCGATCCGGTCACAGCGCTTTTCACCCTTCACGTTGAAGCGGTCCAGCGCGCCGATGATCCAGTCTTCCAGATTATTGACGAATTTGCGCGCATCGCGTCCGCGCATCCGCAAATCCATCATTACATAGGCCACGCGCTGGCCCGGCCCGTGATAGGTGTATTCACCGCCGCGTCCGGAGCGGTAGACGGGAAATCTCTCCGGCTCGCGCAGGTCTGATGCGTCCGCGCTGGTGCCGGCCGTGTAGAGGGCAGGGTGCTCCAGGAGCCATATCAGCTCGCCCGCCTCGCCGCGATGAATGGCCGCCACGCGTGCCTCCATCGCCGCAACGGCGGCGTCATAATCGACCGGGGCTGCAGAAACTGCCCATCCCGCTGGTTTTTGTTGCATTGCTTAACGCCTCGGAAACCGGCCCGGAACATCGTGTGTAAACGTGCCGCTTTCAAGTGAGGGTGTGCGGCGGGAAAACGCGGGACAAGGTACCAGCACATTATGAGTCAGCTCGGCGCTGTGCAGATTGAAATTGCGGTTCTTCTGGGCCGCTCGCGCCTGCCCATCCAGCAATTCTTGCGGATGGGGCGCGGCGCGGTGATTCCCCTTGATGCGGCCGAGCACGAGGAAGTGTGGATTCTGGCCAATAACCACCCCATCGCGCGCGGTGAAATCGTCATTCAGGGCGACCATATCGCCGTGTCGATCACCGAAGCGGCGGATGTGCACGATTATTTCGCTGCCTGATTGCCTTCATTTCCGCTGGCGCGGACCGCTCGGAAAATCGTCCTGTGTCACGCAGTGAGGGGCTTTCCTTTCCCGCGCCGTCTTGCTAAACGCCCGTCTCCCAGTTTGCGGCCGTGGCGGAACTGGTAGACGCGCAGCGTTGAGGTCGCTGTGGGGCAACCCGTGGAAGTTCGAGTCTTCTCGGCCGCACCATTTTCTCTCCGGCGGAGAGATATGAAAATCACCCGGTCCGCACCTTGCGGGCCGGGTGTTTTCGTTTTTGGGCCGCGGCTTCATCTGACCACTCGCCTTGCCGGGCTGCACGCAGTAGGCTGGCCGCCATAATCCTGCCTTCCGGCAAGGGAAGGCTGACGTCTGGTTATTCGCTGTGCTGGAGGGTGCCTGGTGCGCCGTATTGTCTGCCTTTCCACGCTTGTGATCGCGGGTGCGCTTGCTTGTGCGGGCCCGTCATCCCTGATGTCCGCTGCAAACGCACAGGACGGTGCCAGCAGCGGGCTTTCCCTGCATTCGGGCTGGCAGAGCGGACCGGAGCTGGAAAGCGCGCGCGCCGGACTGGCCGCGGTAACGCTGGACGGTCAGATCTATGCCGCAGGCGGGGCAGGGCGGGTGACGCCGCGTGACAATTTCGAGGTCTATGACAGCGAAATCAATCGCTGGCGGCCTCTTTCGCCCCTGCCTGAGGGGTTGGAACGTTTCGGCCTTGCTGCCGCGGACGGGCGTATCTGGGCGGCTGGCGGGTACAGCTCTGAATCGGGCCGCGAGCCGGTTGCCGAGATGTGGTCCTATGACCCGGAAAGCGATGTCTGGCAGAGCGAGACGCCCATGCCCGCCGCCCGCGCGGCCTTTGCCATGGTGGCCTATCAGGGCCGTCTCTATGCCGTCGGTGGCACAGAGGAGCCCGGCGGCGTGTTTGTCTTCGATATCGAGACAAGCGAGTGGGCCGCTCTGGAAGCGCCCGCAGAACTGCGCCGCCGCGATGCGGGCATTACGCTGGTCAATGGCGAAATCTGGGTGACAGGCGGCATCGTGAACCGGCGGGCGGTTAGCCGCGTCGACATCTACAATATTGATGCGCGCGAATGGCGGCGCGGGCCGGACCTGCCAGAGGCACGTGCCGGGCACGCGCTGGTCTTTGACGGCGCGCGTATACTGGCCCTGGGCGGACGCGGCGATGATCTGCGCTCCACCCATGACACGGTGTTTGCCGCTGCGCCGGACGCACGCAGCTGGCGTGAGGATGGCGCACTGGCGACGGCGCGTACCGAGGCGGCGGCGTCGGTGCTTGATGGCGCCGTGTTTCTGATCGGCGGCGGCGTCGGTGGCGGCGTGTTCGCGCCCTTTACCGCGCTTGCCTCTGTCGACGTTCTGGGGACTGGCCAGTAGCGCGGCAACCAATTTGCAACGATACCGGAAGAGCCCCTGAAGGGCGTTTCGGAACGGGACAGTTATGAAGCCGCGCTTGAAATCCAGCCGCGCCGCGCGCGAACTCATCAAGACCCATGAACCCTTTCTGGGCGACGCGCTGCGCCGTGGCCGCCGCTGGGCGCTGGGCTATGGTCATACCGCCGCCGCAAAGGAAGGCGCGCGTATCAGCCGCGAAGATGCCGAGCTGCTCCTGCTCTATGATGTGATCCAGGCCGAACAGGCGATAGACAAGGCCGTGGGCGAGGACTTGCCCGGCGCCACCCGCGACGCGCTGGTATCCTTTGCCTGCTCCATCGGTCCGGGTGCGTTCAAGGTGTCGGATGTGGCACGCCTTGCCCGCGACGGGCGTCATCTGGAAGCCGCAGCCGCGCTGGAAACCTGGGTGCGCGCCGAGGAAGATGGCCGTCTGGTCGTCTCCGAGCGCCTTGTGCGCCGACGGGCCGCCGAGAAGGCGCTCTATCTGAAAGGTGTGCAGGAGACGGCAGAGCCCGCGCCCAAGCCACAGCCGGAGCCCGAGCTGGCGCCTGAGCGTGAGCCGGAACAGGCTGCGCCGCGCATCGGGCCGCTGGTCGATCTGGAACTGGAGTTTATCGATCCGCCAGAGCCGGGCGGCATGGTCCTCGACGAGCAGCCGCAACCGGAAACCGAACGCGTCGCGGAGCCGGAGCCTGCGCCGGAACCCGAACCCGAAGCAGCCGCTGAACCGGCTGAGGAACGGCCCGCCAGCCCGTCGCCGGCGCTTGCACCCGACGAGATTGATGATCCGACCGACAGCGTTATCGCGCGCATGAACGCGCAGATGGCCGAGACGCTGGCTGTACCGGCCGCGCCTGCCGAAGAGGCGCAGTCCGGCCCTGAACCCGTTAGCGGTGATACCCGCCTCGGCTTCAGCTTCATGAAGCGCGCCGAGCCGGAAGCCCCGGCGGCAATGGAAGAAGCGCCGGCGCCTGCGGAACCGGAACAGCCCCGTTACAAGGTTGGCCCGGTACCGGTTTATGCCGCGATTTCCTCGGTGACGATCACGCGCACGGATATCGCCGTAACGCAGGCCCCGCAAACACCTGAACCGGCTCAACCGGCAGCGGTCAGCGCCGAATCGCCCGCGCCAAGCGCCGGTTTTTCCGGTGAGGTGCAGGCGGTGGGCCGGCCCGCCGACATGCCCGAGGAGGAAGAGCCGGCCGACAGTGATGACATCCATCCCGGCGTGCTGACCGGCAGTGCGGCGTCTGCACCGGAATTGCCTCAGGCCGGTCCCGGCCCGGCCCTGCAATCAAGGCAGCCCGGCAATGGCACCTGGTTGTTCGTGGCCAATCTGGGTGTTGGTGTTGCGATGACGGGTTTCGGCCTGTGGACGATTATCGAGCGCGGCTCCGATCCCGACATCGTCGATTTCGGCTTGCTGGGCCCTGTTGCCGCAGCCATGGGCATCGCCTTGACCATCACCTCGGCCTGGATACTCATCACCCGCAAGCGGCAGAGTGAACCGGCCGCTGAAAGCGCGCAAGCGGAGAGCGGGGACACGCCTCCGGCGGCAGAGTAAAGACAGTCCGCGCTTGACCATAAGGCCCGGCGTGGTATCTCGCAGGCCATGATATCGAACCAATACCCGACGCTGGAATTCCCTTTGGGGGAGACCGCAGAGATGCTGCGCGACACTGTGCGCAGCTTTGCTTCCGACAATATCGCGCCCCTCGCGGCCGAGATCGATGTGAAGGATGAATTTCCGCATCATCTCTGGCGCGGCATGGGCGAGATGGGCCTTCTGGGCATCACGGTGGGCGAGGAGTATGGCGGCTCGGGACTCGGCTATCTCGAACATGTCATCGCGATGGAGGAAATCTCGCGCGCTTCTGCCTCGGTGGGTCTCTCCTACGGCGCGCACTCAAACCTGTGCGTCAACCAGATCAAGCTGAACGGCAATGACGCCCAGCGCGAGAAATACCTGCCCAAACTCGTCTCCGGCGAACATGTCGGCGCGCTCGCCATGAGCGAGCCGGGTGCCGGCTCTGACGTGGTGTCGATGCGCCTGAAGGCCGAGAAGAAGGGCGATCGCTACGTCCTCAATGGCTCGAAAATGTGGATCACCAACGGGCCGAGCGCCGATGTGCTGGTCGTCTATGCCAAGACCGATCCTGAAGGTGGCTCCAAGGGGATCACGGCCTTCCTGATCGAGAAGAACATGAAGGGTTTCTCCGTCGCCCAGAAGCTCGACAAGCTGGGCATGCGCGGCTCTGAAACGGGCGAACTGGTCTTCGATAATTGCGAAGTGCCCGAAGAGAACGTGCTCGGCGGCGTGGGCCAGGGCGTGCGCGTGCTGATGAGCGGGCTCGATTATGAGCGCGCCGTGCTGTCCGCCGGTCCGGTCGGCATCATGCAGGCCTGCATGGATGTGGTCATGCCCTACATCCATGAGCGCAAGCAGTTCGGCAAATCCATCGGCGAGTTCCAGCTCGTCCAGGGCAAGATTGCCGACATGTACACCCGCATGAACGCGTCGCGCGCCTATGTGTACGCCGTCGCGCAAGCCTGCGATGCGGGCAAGACAACGCGAAAAGATGCCGCTGGCGCGATCCTGTTTGCCGCCGAAGCGGCAACCCAGTGCGCGCTCGATGCCATCCAGATTCTCGGCGGCAATGGCTATATCAACGAATACCCGACCGGGCGCCTCTTACGCGATGCCAAGCTCTATGAGATTGGCGCAGGCACCAGCGAAATCCGCCGCTGGCTGATCGGACGCGAGCTGTTCGGCGAGAGCGCTTAAGACGCGGTTTCGTGTCCCCTCTCGTCGTTCCCGCTTGAGGTGGGAGCCCAGAGCCGTATGCATTGTCTGAGCGCTATGATCTCTGGACACCCACCTCCGTGGGGGTGGTGAGTGCATGAGTAAGTATCACCGCGTTTCCCCGACGCACGTCGGGGGCCAGAACGGCTGGGCACCGGCTTTCGCCGGTGAAACGCGACTGCCCCACGTTCAGGGATATTCGTAATTGGCCTGGGACCGGGAGTGGGGTCCCGCTCGGGGGCGGGGGGCGGTATTATCGCTCAGGACTCTCAACCGGGTTCCCCGGCTTGACCGGGGATCCAGTTATTTGATTGGCGCGAACATTCGGTTTGGAAGGTCCAGTCGAACTGACTCGTTCTGGGCGACGCGATGCTGCTCCTCCCGGTTAAACGGTCCGAGGTTCTTCCCGACGCCCTTCTCGGTTACTCGGACGAAATACTCTTGCTGCCCCCGGACGCGCCGCATTCAAAGACACGTACGAAGTTGGTGGGAAGTGGCGATTCCATCATTGATCTCCTGTGTTAATGGAATGCGTAGCTTTTCAGCTTCTCATGACGAGGCAAACGCACCAGACTTGGTGTGTCGACCGTCGGGGTGAAACAGCCGCCTGCCGATACATTTTGACACAACAATAGAATATTGACATTATTACCCGGTATTATCCCGGAGGTTTGTCATGTCACATCAGGCAACGCACGAGCTGGGGCTCTCCGTAGCCCACCTGCCGACCAAATCGGCCAAGATACGCGCTCTCGCCCGGAAAGGCCTGTCCCGAGCAGATATCGCGCGGGCGCTGGATATCCGCTATCAGCATGTGCGCAATGTCCTCGTCTCAGACGAGGAGAAGGCTGACAAAGCACCGGTCAAACCAGAAAACATGACAGTTTCAGTTGATAGTGCCGGACGGATATTGATACCGGCGGCCTTTCGGGAGTGGTACCAGCTTCGGGAAGGAAGCCAGTTGATACTCACCGCAGGAACGCAAGGGCTCGAACTGTTGCCTCCCTCACGTGCGGTTGAAAAGGCGCGCGCGCTTCTAAAGCCCTTCCTGCAACCGGGCCCTCATCTTTCAGAGGAACTTGTCGCCGACCGGCGTGCGGAGGCCGCCAGTGAAAACGGATAATGCGGCGGTCCTTGATGCTTCGGCCCTGCTGGCGGTACTGACGGGAGAACCGGGCGCCGGGTATGTTGAACGCTATTTACCGGGCGCCGTCATCTCGGCGGTAAATCTGAGCGAAGCGGCCGGCAAGCTGATGGAAAGGGGAGCGCCGCTGGAGGCCGTCAAGGCAGCCATCGCGTCTATCGGGTTGGTCGTTCTCGATTTCGACGAAGTACAGGCAATGGCCGCTGCGGCGTTGAGGCCGCGCACCCGGGCGCTTGGCCTGTCACTGGGTGATCGGGCCTGCCTTGCCCTTGGCGAGACGCGCGGCGGCAAGGTTTTGACCTGTGATACGGCTTGGTCGGCAGTGGATACCGCTGCAGACATCGTGCAGGTGCGTTAGCCCCCTACCGTCCCGGCTTCAGCCTCGCCATCAGGCGGTGATCCGCGCTGTTGAGCATGGCCATTGTGCTCTCATAGCCCGCCACGATGGCGTCGTCATAGCGGCGCCATTCGCGCAGATCCATCTCGATATCGGGCAGGACCAGCATGTCGGCGGCCTGCCTCGTGTCTTCGTGCTCATCCAGCGTCGCAGCGGTGGCCGCGCGCATCAATAGCGAGGCGATCGGCGGCGGATCGGACAGGCCATGGCGGATCGCCCAGCCGAAAAAGCCCGGCGGATTGATGAAATCTTTCGGGTTGATGGCGCGGTTGCGCGTCACATCCACCCCGATATTCGCCCCGCGATGGCAGGCCTTGAGCTCGCGTATCGGGAAATTGTTGAACACGGCCCCGTCCACCAGCACGTTCTCGCCATCGATCACCGGCGGCAACAGGCCTGGAATGGCCAGAGACGCCCGCAGAGCGTCGCGCAGGCGTCCGCGCCGGTGCACCCGCACCGATCCGTCTGTGAGGTTGGAGGACACGCAGAAGAAGGGCCGGTGAAGGTCTGCAATATCGACATCACCGAAATGCTCGGCCAGGCGGCGCTCCACCTCCTTGCCGCGTACCAGGCTGACCACAGGCAGCGTCCAGTCGCTCAAAGGGCTGGACTCCACGAAAGCCTTGCGGATGCGCGTATCGATCTCGTCATTGCTCCAGCCCATCGCCACGCCGGCGGCGATGATCCCGCCCATCGACGTGCCGGCCAGAAAGTCAAATTCGATCCCGTGATCGCGGAAGGCCTGGATGGCACCGATATGGGCATAGGCCCGGCTGCCGCCGCCCGACAGGACCAGCCCCACCGAGCAGCCCGCCATGGTGCGGGCGAGATGGGCCACGTCGCGCTCTTCGAACTGGCGCCAGTGGAAACAGCGTGCCGCCTCGGCGGCGTCCATCCATTCCTGCGGGGTGGCCACGCTGCGCGTGCCGCCATGGTGCAGTAGGACAATATCGATCAGGCGCAGCTTTGCCGCCGGGGAGGGGTCTTCGGGCAGTATGGGCAATGAGGGCCGTGCATCCCCGCGCGCCAGCAGCCACACCCGGTCCGCGCGTCCGATGGCCTGGCGCGCCCACGACACGTCATTCAGGCGTGCGGTCAGAATGATGATGTCACCGGTGCGTTCGGCCTCGTCGAGCTTTGACGGGGCAACCAGCTCGCCTTCCTCGCCAATGATGGTGCAGCTCCGGCCCAACGCCTTGAGCGCATCGCTCAGCTGGCGCGAACGCAAGGTCAGATCAATGGTTGGCGAGGTGGAGACCAGGGCGAACACACGCGGCTCGGCCTTGGAGCGCAGCGTGCCGCCGCGCAGGCGGAACAGCATCATGCGCGCCAGCTCCCGCATCAGGCTGGCATGACGGCGGGTGAGTTTTTCAAACGCGGCCTTGGGAAGGCGGATCAGCTCGCTGTCACGCAGCGCATAGATATTGGCCGAATGGGGCCGGCCCTCGACCAGTGCCATCTCGCCAATGGGTTCGCCGGCCCGGATATGGCCGACCAGCTCGGGCCGGCCGTCTGCACCGTTGCGGAACGCTGTCAGCGCGCCGGAACGCACCAGATAGAAGGCATCGGCCGGATCGCCTGCCTCGAACAGGGTCTGTCCCGCTGGCAGGCAAAACCACTCCACCTCGGCTTCGACAGCCTTCAGCGCGGCTTTTTCAAGCCGGTTGAGGAAGGGAAGAAAGCCGAGCTTCATGTCCATGGTGCATCACGCCCCTGCCGGGTGCGTAGCGCGCTACCCGGTCACTCGTCCAGATACCGCCATGAGTCCGCGCCGTCGAACACCCGCAAAGCCAGATGGGTGAAGTCGTAACTCACCGCCATGCGCATATTCACCTTCATGCGGGCGTCGGGGTTGGGGTCATTGCTTTCGTAATGCGTGGTGCAGCCACAGGTGCCGCAAGAGATGAAGGCCAGCGAGCGGCCGCCCTGCTCATAGCGGACGACCGCGCCCAGCGGGTAATCCAGCGTCACCTCGCGGACAGGGTACGCCGCCCACAGGGCGCCCGACCGCGCGCAATAGGAGCAGGTGCAACTGGTCAGCCATTCGGGGTCTCCCGGGACTGACCAGCGTACCTTTCCACAATGGCAAGCGCCTTCAATCATGCGCTGTCCTGGCTGTTCTAGCCCGCCTGCACCTCGGCGATCCAGGCATCGACCAGTTCTTCGAGCACGGCCAGCGGTACCGCGCCATCACGCAGGATCACCTCGTGGAACATGCGGATATCGAAATCATCGCCCAGCTCGCTCTCGGCGCGCTCGCGCAGCTCGAGTATCTTGAGCATGCCGATCATGTAGGCCGTCGCCTGGCCCGGCATGACGATATAGCGCTCGATGGCGTTGGTGGCGTCGCCGCGCGGATTGGGTGTGTTCTCCACCAGATACTCGATGGCCTCCTCGCGGGACCATTCGTGATAGTGCAGCCCGGTATCGACCACCAGGCGCGCCGCCCGCCACAGCTCCATGGCGAGCCGGCCAAAATTGGAATACGGGTCTTCATAGAAGCCCATTTCCAGCGGCAGGTACTCCGTATAGAGGCCCCAGCCCTCCGAGTAGGCGGTAAAGCCGCCAAACCGCCGGAAGGACGGGATGTCCTCCAGGTCTGTCATGATGGCCAGCTGCATGTGGTGCCCCGGATTACCCTCGTGATAGGCCAGCGCTTCCAGCTGATAAATGGGCATGTCGCTCATATCGCGCAGGTTCGCGTAATAGATGCCGGGGCGCGAGCCGTCGGCAGCGGGGCGCGAGTAGAAGGCCTTGCCGGCAGACGCCTCGCGGAACGGCTCTACCCGGCGCACTTCCAGCGCATGCTGGGGCAGGGTGATGAAGTATTCCGGCAGGCGCTCATTCATCCGTTCGATGGCGGCGGTGGCCTCATCGAGATAGGCCTGACGGCCCTCATCGGTGTTGGGATAGTAGAATTGCGGGTCCTCGCGCATGAACGCGAAGAAGTCCTGCAAACTCCCTTCAAAGCCCACCTCTTCCATGATGGCTTCCATCTCGCCGTGGATGCGCTCCACATTGGCAAGTCCCAGATCATGGATTTCCTGCGCTGTCAGGTTTGTAGTCGTGAAATTGGCCAGCCGCGCATTGTAGAACGCTTCGCCATCAGGCAGGCGCCATACGCCGTCACCGGCGGCCGCGCTCTCGCGCTGGGCGGTCATTACGGCGATCAGGCGTTCATAGGGCGCGGCCCAGCTTTGCAGGGCCTCACGGCCTTCATTGAGCAGGCGCACGCGGTCCTCGTCGCTGATATCGATCTGGCTGATGTTCCGCGCATAGCTTTCCCAGACGGGATCCGCGCATAGCTTTCCCAGACGGGATTGGTGCCTTCATCGTCGAACGGCGCGCCGGAGATCACATTGCGCGATGTTTCGATCACGTAGTCATACATCCAGCGCGGCGGCTGGATGCCCATTTCGAAGCGCGCCTCGGCCTCCTCGATGAGCGTGTGCATCACCTCATCGACACTTGAAGCACGGGCAACCCAGGCTTCGGCCGTTTCCAGCGAATTGATCCGGTGGATCGTGGTCAGGAAGACCGGCACCATGCTGTGCATGCCGCCCATCTGGTTGAACACATAGCCATGGCGGCGATACGGATAATTCGCCCGTGCATTCTCCTGCCGGTATTCGAACAGGCGCCAGCTCAGCTGGGCTGAAGAATCCAGCGCGTCAAAGTCGAAATTCCCGCGCATATAGGCGAGGCGATCTTCGCTGATCTGGAAGCTCTCCTCGGCAAATTCATTGCTGAAATCGCCCCACTCGCCGTAATCCTCGTCGATAATGCCGCGATAGGCCTTCATCAGCGGGGCACGGTCGAGATCTTCCTGTTCGATCTGTTCAAACCAGGCGTTCAGACGCTCCGTCTCGCTCTGCTCGGCGGCGGCCTCCTGAACGGCGATGCTGGCGAACGCCGGCGCGGCCACCATCGGAGCCGCCAGAATAAGGGCCGTCATGGCCGCGCCGGACAGGCGCTGGCGAAGGGTATGGGTCATGGTTTTGAACTCCCCGGTTCTTGTAATTTACGTATCCCGGCCCAGCCGTTTGAGCGGCGCGAGCGGCGTGAATTTGCCCTCGCGCTTTTCAGACCGGGCGGCCATCGCCTCCACGATATCATGCGGATTCCAGATGGAAGCCTGCAGTGTCATCACATGTTCGAGACTGTCGGCGACCGAATGATCCCTCGAATAGAGATGGGATTTCTTGATGCCGGCAATGGTCAAAGGCGGGCGGCTGGCTATGCGCGCCGCGACCGCGTCCACATGCGCTTTCAGCGCCGCTTCGTCCGGCAGCACGCCATTGAGAAGCCCCAGCGCTTCCGCTCGTTCAGGGCTTAGCGTTTCGCCCGTATAGGCGAGCTCCAGAGCAACGCCTGAAGGGATCAGCCGGGGCAGGCGCTGCAGCGTGCCGACATCAGCCATCATGCCGATATTGGTCTCCTCGATGCGCAGCCAGGCGTCCTTGGTGCCATAGCGAAGGTCACAGGCCGTCACCATGTCCACCCCGCCGCCCACGCACGGGCCCTGCATCGCGGCGATAACCGGAAAGCGCGCCCGTTCGAATGCGGTGAATGCGTCCTGCAGCGCCATGGCGGCACACATGAACGCCTCGCGCGCAGCCGCCGTGTCGGTGGTCAGCGCGTTCGGGTCAGAGAATACCGATATGTCCATGCCGGCGGTAAAGACCGGGCCTTCAGCGTCCAGAATCAGCACCCGCGTCCCGCCGGCATCGGACAGCGCGTTCACCGCGTCCGGCAGCTCGCGCCAGAAGGCGGGCGTCATCGTGTTGCGCTTGTCGGCGCGGTTCAGTGTCAGGCGGGCGATCGGACCATCTGAGGACAAGGCGAAGCTGGAATAATTCATGGGCGCGCTCCCGGTCTGGCGTGAAAGCGTCACTCTAGACCGGGAGGCGGGGCATGCCAGCGTGATATCAGCCTGCTCGGATGAGCGCCGCTCTACTGCAGATAATCCAGCGGGTCGATGACCGCGAAGCCGGGCGCCTCATCGAAGTACTGGTCGAGCAGGTATTTGTGGCCCGCGCCGTACAAGACCAGTACCCGCTCGCCCGGCTGGGCTATTTGCGCGATGCGGGCGAAAATGACCATGTTGCGTCCCCACCAGGCCGTCATCTGGTGTGCGCCCACCGGATCGTCGACCGTTCCGGCCTGTGCCAGCCAGAGATACATGCGGTGGAAATCCATGGCCTCTGGGGAGTTGGCATCGATCAGCCGGTCGCGGACAGACCCGTCTGCGTTGCGGGCAAAGAATGTCTCCACCTCGCCAATCGTCTGCTGGAAGGCATCAAGCAGGCGGGTCTGGCCAGCGGCCTGCGCAGCGCCCAGCATTGCCTCGAAATCCATGCCGTTCTGATAGTCCACAGCCCAGACCTGATCATGGCCGAGGCGCGCCGCAAGGCGCAGTCCGATCTGGTCGCGCTCATTGACCGTCAGCTCGGCCTCGCCCGCACGCCAGGCGCGGTAGCGCTCATTGATCCAGCCTTCGTGTTCAGGTTCCAGCTCGACGATGATCCGGTCCGGCTGAAAGGCCTCCAGCCTGTCCAGAATGCCGGCGATTTCCGCCTGGCGGGGCGCAGAGAGGAAATCATCCACTTCCGGGTTCACATAGTCGCCGCCCCCGCCGTCGAAATGGATCGTGCCCAGTACCATGACCTGGGTGTCCGCAGGTGCTGGCGCGGGCGCATCGCCATCCTGGCCGGACGCGCTGGCAGTGAGCATGGCGGCGGCCAGTATGGCGGCCAGACAGGTCAGCATGAGCAATATCCTCGCAGCGAATTGACGTGATGCTACTGCCTTGATGCCCCGAACCCCTGATCTGGATGCAATGACCGGACAAATACGCCAGCACACTGCTTACATTGCACTTGTGCCACGTTACCGGCTAAGAGCAGCGCCTACTGCGCAATCGACATCAGGACGCTGCTCATGACCCAGCTTACCTCCAGGCTTGATCCCGCCTCTGACAGCTTCAAGGCCAATGCCGCACGCATGGATGAGCTGGTAGCCGAGCTGAAAGCGCGTACCGCTGAAGCCGCGCTGGGCGGTCCGGAGCGCGCGCGTGAAAAGCATCTGGCGCGCGGCAAGCTGCTCCCCCGTGAGCGCGTGGAGCGCCTGCTGGACCCCGGCACACCGTTTCTGGAGATCGGCGCTCTGGCGGCCAATGGCATGTATGAGGGCGATGTTCACGGCGCGGGCATGATTGCCGGGATCGGCCGGGTTGCGGGCCGCGAAGTGATGATCGTTTGCAACGATGCCACCGTGAAGGGCGGCACCTATTACCCGCTGACCGTGAAGAAGCATTTGCGCGCGCAGGAGATTGCCCGCGAGAACCGCCTGCCATGCGTCTATCTGGTGGACTCTGGCGGCGCGAACCTGCCCTTCCAGGCCGATGTCTTCCCCGACCGGGAGCATTTCGGCCGCATCTTCTTCAATCAGGCCAACCTGTCATCCGAAGGCATTGCACAGATCGCCGTGGTGATGGGCTCGTGTACGGCGGGCGGCGCCTATGTGCCCGCGATGAGCGATGAGACCGTGATCGTGAGGAAGCAGGGCACGATCTTCCTGGGCGGCCCGCCTTTGGTGAAGGCTGCGACCGGCGAGGTGATTTCGGCTGAAGACCTTGGCGGCGCCGATGTCCATGCCCGCCGCTCCGGCGTGGTCGACCATTATGCCGCCAATGACGATCACGCGCTGGAAACTGCACGCCGCATTATCGGCGGGCTCAACACGGTCAAACGCGTGGATATGGATATCGCCGAGCCCGAAGCGCCGGCCATCGACCCGGCAACACTGAACGGCGTCATCCCGTCAGACGTGCGCACGCCCTACGATGTGCGCGAGGTGATAGCGCGGATCGTGGACGGCTCGCGCTTTGACGAGTTCAAGGCGCTTTATGGCGAAACGCTGGTCACCGGCTTTGCCCGCCTGCACGGCATGCCGGTCGGCATCATCGCCAATAATGGCGTGATCTTCTCTGAAAGTGCGCTCAAAGGCGCCCATTTCATCGAGCTGTGCTGCCAGCGCGGCATCCCGCTCCTCTTCCTGCAGAACATTACCGGCTTCATGGTCGGCTCGAAATACGAGGCCGGCGGCATCGCCAAGGATGGCGCCAAGCTGGTCACAGCTGTGTCGTGTGCGCGCGTGCCGAAGATCACCGTGATCATTGGCGGCTCCTATGGGGCAGGCAATTACGGCATGTGCGGGCGCGCCTATGGGCCGCGCTTCCTGTTCATGTGGCCGAATGCCCGCATTTCCGTCATGGGCGGGGAGCAGGCCGCCAGCGTGCTCGCCACCGTCAAGCGTGACGGTATGGAGCTTCGCGGCGAGGAATGGAGCGCGGAAGATGAAGCGGCCTTCAAGGCCCCGATCCGCGAAAAGTATGAGGCCGAGGGCTCGCCCTATTACTCCACCGCAAGGCTCTGGGATGACGGCGTGATCGCACCGGACCAGACCCGCGATGTAGTGGGCCTCGCCCTCTCCGCCTGCCTCAATGCCCCGATCGAGAAAACGCGCTTCGGCGTGTTCAGGATGTAGGGGGGAGGGGCCCCCTGGCTCCCACCGAGTGTCATCACCCGCTTCATGCGGGTGCCCCATGCCTGAGAAGGCGCGATCACGGGCTCATAGCTGGCCACATAGCGGCCTGAAAAGCGCGAACGCGCGCCCGCGACTTTTCGCGGAATATCGCAACGCAGATGCGTTGCGGAGCTAAAGGAGGCATGGGTTCCCCGGACCTCGCTGCCGCTCGGCCGGAGAATGACACGCGTAGAGGTTTTCCGTTCTCACGCGTTTCACGGGCTCATACCGGGAAAACGAGAAGATGGATCTGGTTCGGGGGCCGGGACCCCGGTATCTATCATCGAGCCTCTCAACCGGGTTCCCGGGCTTGCCTGTCCCCGTGAAAACGGGGAACCCGGGATCCAGATATCACAGCGCGATAGTACCAGGTATGGCTCTCGGTTCCCGTCTGCGCGGGAACGACGCTGCTGCTTGGTGCAAAACCGCGCTCTCACCAATCTGCCGCATGGCGTTTGCGTCCGGCGCCAGCTAATGTCCCTACATCTGATAGGGAGAAATCTTCATGGCGCGCTCAATCCTTCTGGTTAACGGACACCCGGACCCGTCCAGGGAGCGGTTCTGTCATGCGCTGTGCAACGCCTACCAGGAGGGCGCGCATGAGGGCGGCAATGCCGTAACGCGCGTCGATATCGGTGCGCTGGACTTCGCCTTTCTGGAAAATGCGCAGGCCTTCGTCACGCCGCCGCCGGCCGATATCGCCGCTGTGCAGGCCATGCTGGAGCGGGCCGATCACATGGTGCTGGTCCACCCGCTCTGGCTCGGTACGCTGCCCGCGCGCACCAAGGCGTTTCTGGAGCATCTCGCCCGCAATGATTTTCTGGTGAAAACCGAGGTGAAGGGCATGTGGCCCGCCAAGCGGATGCGCGGCAAGTCGGCCCGTATCGTGATGACGATGGGCATGCCGGGCTTTGCCTACCAGCTCTTCTACCGTGCCCATTCGCTCAAAGCCCTTGAGGCGGGCGTGTTCCAGATGGCCGGGTTCAAGCCGGTCCGTCACACGATATTCGGCGCGATTGATCTTTCTGCCGAGGGCCGCCAGCGCATGCTGGCAAAGATGCGCGCGCTCGGCCGCGCGGGAAAATAGCGTCCCCGGGGCAGCGGGCAGCTTTTCCTTGCCATTCGCGCCCATCCCCGGTTTGATGGATTAACCATATCCAAATAGAGCCGGGGGGCGATTTTCATGGATGCACTTCAACCTGTGCTGGACTTTTTCCGGCAGGGCTTCAGCACCGTAAACGGCGTGCAGGGGCTGATCATCGCCCTTGTGGCGGCGTTTCTTCTGCCTGCGTGGAGCCGTCTGATCGTATTCGTGTTTGGCGCGACACTGGTTCATCTGGTCGTGGACGCGCTACTGCCTGTGCTGGCCAATAACGCCGCTTTGCGCCTGCCGGACGTGCTGTCCATGCCGTTCTGGCGCTATGTGGCGGCCTTGCTGGCAGGGTATCTGATCGTCATCAGCCTGCTTGCCTTGCTCAAGCGGCTACTGCTCAGGCGCTAGTTTGCTGCGCTTGCATGATGCTGCCGGGCGCTCAACCCGCCCGTGCAAGGTGCGTTTTTGTTTGCTTTTTGGTAAGAATTTGGCACGGTTGCCGACGGGAATGCCCGTCCGGGCAGGCGAATGAGGGGAAATGTAATGGAAATTCTTGATACGGTATGGGGCTATCTGGAGCCGGTATGGGCGTGGCTGCGTGCCGGGCTGGACATGCACGGGCCGGGCAACTGGACCGAGCTGGGCATCCAGATGGGCGTGATTGCCGTCGTGATGGCGCTGATGATGCAGAGCTTCGGCGCCATTCTGATCTTCACCGTGGTGGGTGTTATCATCCACGTCGTGGTGGACGAGGTACTGCCGATGGTGCGTGACAGCGCGGCGTTCTCGATGCCGCCGGTATCGGACATGAGCTACTGGCAGTATATCGCTTTCCTGGCGCTGGCCTATTTCGTGGGCCTGATCGTGCTCTTTCTGATCAAGAGCATCATCTTCCGCCGCTAGGCAGTTGCAAGATGACGGGCAGGGGCGCTGATCGGGGGATTGGCGCCTCGTCTGCATGACCATGTGCGGAGCACCCCGGCCAGATGGCCGGGGTGCTTTGCTTTGTGCGTTCTGCTGGCCTAATGATGGCGTCAGATGCGCGATTTGCGCCTGCGCCGGCAAAGGAGCCCCCCATGAGCCAGAACGATGTCCTTCTGTCCGTCACGCCGGGCGGCACCGCTGTCATCACGCTGAACCGGCCCGACAAGCACAACGCCTTCAACGCCGATGTGATTGCCACCCTGTCGGACATGTTCGAGACGCTGCGCGCCAATACTGACGAGGTGCGCATGGTCGTCCTGCGCGGAGCGGGGCCCAGCTTTTCCGCCGGGGCAGACCTTGAATGGATGAAGGCGGCCGCCGACTGGACCCATGACGATAATGAGGAAGATGCGCTGGGACTGGCGCGCATGCTGCGCCGCCTGCACGATCTGCCGCAACTGACTGTGGCGCTGGTGCAAGGCGCGGCGATGGGCGGCGGAGCAGGACTGGTGGCGGCCTGCGATATCGCCATCGCGGTGAAAGACACCAAATTCCGCTTCTCCGAAGTGCGCCTCGGCCTGACGCCCGCCACCATCTCACCCTTCGTGGTGCGCGCCATCGGCCCGCGCTGGGCCAAGGCCCTGTTTGCCACCGGTGAAGGCTTTGACGGCGAGTTTGCCCATAAGATCGGCCTTGCCCAATATGTCGTCGGCAATGCCGACGAGCTCGATGACATGCTGGAGGCGGTCGCAAAGCTGGTCTTTGCCGCCGCGCCGGGCGCGGTTGCGGCCTCCAAGGCGCTGGTTGACGAGGTCTATGGCGAAGAGATCGACGACCGTCTCGGCAAGCACACGGCCAAACTGATCGCCGACCGCCGTGTCAGCGAGGAGGGGCGCGAGGGCCTTGCCGCCTTCCTGGAAAAGCGCAAGCCGGCTTGGGTGAAATAGCGCCGCGCCGGTCCCGCCATGCTGTCCTTACGTCAGCTGGAGGCGGCGTTTCACCGGATGCGCGAGGCGTTGCGCACCCGGCTCGTCCGGGGCCGCTGGAGCGGGTATGCGTTCGAGTTTCTGGCCTTTGGCATCAAGCAGGGTTGGGCGTGCATGTTCGGCGCGCTCATGCTCGTCGTGCTGCTTGGCACCTTTCTCTTCTACCCCGAAGGCGCCGCGCTCCCGCGCTATGACTTCATCACTCTCGCCGCGATTCTCATCCAGATCGCCATGCTCGCCTTCGGGCTCGAAACGCTCGAGGAGGCAAAGGTCATCGCCGTCTTCCATGTGGTTGGCACGGTCATGGAAATCTTCAAGGTGGCGATGGGATCATGGATCTACCCCGAAGCCGGAGAGGCGATGCTGGTCATCGCCGGTGTGCCGCTGTTTTCCGGCTTCATGTATGCGGCGGTGGGCAGCTATCTGGCCCGTGTCTGGCGCCTGTTCGATTTCCGCTATGACCGTTTTGCTCCTTTATGGCTTCAGGGCCTGCTGGCGCTCGCCATTTACGTCAATTTCTTCACCCATCACTTCGCGCTCGATATCCGCCTCGGTCTGTTCGCGCTGAGTGCGCTGATCTACGGGCCGTGCGTGATCTGGTTCCGCCCCGACCGCGCACATCGTTGCATGCCTCTCCTGCTGGGGCTGGTGCTCGTCGCGCTTTTCATCTGGTTTGCGGAAAATATCGGCACATTCGCCAGGGCCTGGGCCTATCCGGGACAGGAGGCAGGCTGGCACATGGTGTCGCTCGCCAAGCTCGGCTCCTGGTATTTGCTGATGATTATCAGCTTCGTGCTGGTGGCGGCTGTGCATCGCGTTTCCGGTCCGCGCTTGCGCGATCCGCGCTGATCGACCACAACGCGGCGACAGACCTGATCAGAAAATTAAGGGGCCCGCCCATGATCAAGAAACTCCTCATCGCCAATCGCGGGGAAATCGCCTGCCGGGTGATTCGCTCGGCGCGCCAGATGGGCATCGCCACGGTCGCCGTCTATTCGGACGCTGACCGGCGCGCCCCGCATGTGAAAATGGCAGATGAGGCGGTGCATATCGGGCCCGCTCCGGCGCGTGAAAGCTATCTCGTCGCTGACAGGATCATCAAGGCGGCGAAAGACACGGGCGCTGACGCGATCCACCCCGGCTATGGCTTCCTGTCGGAGAATGCCGGTTTCGCAAGGGAATGCGCCAAGAATGACATCATCTTTGTCGGCCCCAGCCCCGAGGCCATCGATGCGATGGGTCTGAAAGACCGGGCCAAGGCGCTGATGGAAAAGGCCGGTGTGCCGGTCACGCCCGGCTATCACGGCGAAAATCAGGACCCGGATTTCCTTAAAGAGCAGGCTGACCAGATCGGCTATCCCGTTCTTATCAAGGCGGTTGCCGGTGGTGGCGGCAAGGGTATGCGCAAGGTGGAGAAATCGGCCGATTTCGCGGCGGCTCTGGACAGCTGCAAGCGCGAGGCCGCCTCCAGCTTTGGCGATGTGAATGTGCTGATCGAGAAATACATCACCAGCCCGCGCCATATCGAGGTGCAGGTGTTTGGCGACAGCCACGGACAGGTCATCCATCTGTTCGAGCGCGATTGCTCGCTCCAGCGCCGCCACCAGAAAGTGCTGGAAGAGGCGCCCGCGCCCGGCATGAGCGCGGCAGTGCGCGAGGCCATGTGCTCGGCGGCCGTGCGCGCCGCGCAGGCCGTGAACTATGCCGGTGCCGGCACGGTGGAGTTCATCGTCGATGGCTCCGGCGAGCTGCGCGCTGACGGCTTCTACTTCATGGAGATGAACACCCGCCTGCAGGTCGAGCATCCCGTGACCGAGATGGTGACCGGGCTTGACCTGGTAAAGCTCCAGCTTGAAGTCGCCGCTGGCGGGAAGGTGCCGCCGCAAGACGAGATCACGCTCTCCGGCCATGCCATCGAGGCACGTCTTTACGCGGAAGATCCCGCAACCGGCTTCCTGCCCTCCACAGGCCCGCTCACCCTTCTCAGCCTGCCGGAATGGCAGCGCGCGATCCGCGTGGATTCCGGGGTGGAGCAGGGCGGTGAGGTCACCATGTTCTACGATCCGATGATCGCCAAGATTATCGCTCATGGCGAAGACCGCACCGATGCCATTGACCGCCTGGTTGATGCCATCGATAGCGATGTCGGCGTCTGGCCGGTGCGCACCAATGCAGGCTTTCTGCGCGCTGCCCTGTCCCATGGCGAGTTCCGGGCGGGCGACGTCTATACCGGCTTCATCGAAAAACATCTGGACGCGCTGGTGCCAACCGGCACGCCGGTCCTGCATTTCGCTGCGGCCGGTCTGGCAGCCTTGTCTGAAACAGGTGATCCGGTTGATCCGTGGAGCCGCCGCTCAGGCTTCCGCCTGAATGCGCCCGCGCGCCTCGAAACCGTTTTCGACAGCGCAGGCGAGCGCTGCGTGGTGCGGCTGAACGAGGGCGATATCGCCGTGGGCGGCCAGCGCATCACCGTGCGCGGCGTGCATGATGCCAGCGACGCGGTGACCTATGCCGAACTCGCCGATGATAGCGGGGCATCCCTGACCGCCATTGTCGATCACCGCGCCGATGGCTGGCTGGTCACATTGCGCGGCCAGAGCATACTGGTGCGTCCCTTCGGTGCCGGGGCCGATATCGATGCGCTGGCTGGCGGGGACGCCATCAAGGCGCCCATGCCCGGCAAGCTGCTCAGCCTGTCGGTGAAGGAAGGCGACACCGTGACAAAGGGCCAGACCCTCGCCGTCATGGAGGCGATGAAGATGGAAATGGCCCTGACCGCGCCGCGCGATGGCGTTATCGAAACGGTCAATGCCGCCGAAGGCCAGCAGGTCAATGAAGGTGATGTCCTGATCGCGCTGGCCGAAGAGGCGGGTTAGTCCTCTTGCTCCCAAACGTTGTCATCCTCCGGCCGCGTAGCGGTCCGGGGGACCCATGCCTCTTTTAGTTCCGCAACGCATCCGCGTTGCGATGTTCCGCGCGCGAGCGCGGGCGGCCAGTCGGCCTTGCGGCGCTGCGCGCCGGGAGAGCGGTGTCTTTCAATGTCCACCCAACTCGTCATTCCAGAAAGCGCGTCAGCGCTTATCTGGAACCCAGTTGTTGTAGAAAAGGGCTGGGCACCGGCTTTCGCCGGTGAAACGCGTGGTCTGTGCGCTATGGGTCCCCCGTCGGGGTGGGGGACACCGGTACCTGTCACCGAACTTCTCAACCGGGTTCCCGGGCTTGCCTGTCCCCGTGAAAACGGGGAACCCGGGATCCATATCTTGAGCGATTGGCGGCTCCCCATGGGTCCCGGCTCGGGGACCGGGACCCCTGTTGTGGGGCGTTTGGCACCCCCTCAGGCCGCTTGCGGGCCAAAAGCGCGAACGCGCGCCGGGCACTTTTGCCCGCAGCGACGGGGCGGATGCCCCGGAGCATCACTAAAACTGGCACACCCCTCGCATGATGAAGGCCCGATCCCCTCACGCTGTCCCGCAAATGGACAGCAAAAGAGCAAAGGTGTGGGCCATGGACGTGCTGGCAGACTGGACTGATCAGACCCGCCGCGATTTTCGTGAGCGCATCACGCGCACCACGCACAATCTGCACACCTCGCCCCTGTTCAGCGAGGAAGCGGTTGAACGCCTGATCGAGATTCATCCGCGCGAATATGCCGATTTCGCCACCATGGACGAGACCGGCTCGCGCAGCTCCTGGAAAACGGGCGATCCGGGCAAGCTTTCGGGCAAGGAGCTGATCCGCGCCGTGAAATCGGGCCGCCTCTGGATAAACCTGCGCAATCTGTTTGGCATTCACGACGAGTACCGCGCCCTGCTCGACCAGATGTTTGAGGAATTGCAGGACGAAAATCCGGGCTTCCATCCGGTGCGCATTCTGGGCGGGCTTCTGGTGTCCTCGCCGCAGGCCAAAGTGCCGTTTCATATGGACCGCACCGACACCATGCTGTGGCATATCAGCGGGAAGAAGCGTGTCTTCGTCTATCCCCACCATGATGAGGTTGCCACCGATGAAGAGCGCGAGGAAGTCCTCCTGCACGCCTTCAATGACGAGCTCGTCCATCACCCGGAAGCGGAAAAGCACGCGAAATGTTTCGACCTTGAGCCCGGCGAGATGATCTGCTGGCCGTTGCACACGCCCCACCGCGTGGAGAACAGGGGCACGCTCAATATCTCGCTGGCGACCGAATACACCACGCCCGAGGCACGCCAGCTCAACAACGCGATGTATTTCAATGGCGTGATGCGCCGCCGCTTTGGCTGGCAGCCGCCGCGCATTGCCGAAACACACGGCCTGAACCGCACGGTGCGTTATGTCGCCGGCGCGCTGATGCGCAAGGCGGGGGTCACCGTGCCGGTGGAGACGCCGCACGAGGGCGGATACCGGTTCGAGATTGATCCCGACGCGCCGCTGGGTGTGCGCGCCTGATGGCCGTGGCGGCACGCACCCGCATCGAACCGCCGCTTCTGGACTGGAGCGAGTACCACCGGGGCGAGTTTGCCCGCGGCGTGGTCAGCGCACGGCATCAGCTCGCCCGGCTCCCGCTTTTCACCGACGAGGCGCTGGCCGCCATGCTGGACCGGCATGACCGGGCCAATCTGGATGTCTGCACGATGGGCCGCGACCCGGCAGAACGCTCCAGCTGGCGCGACGTGCCGGTCTGCCGCCATCTGCCCGGCCATCATCTGATCGAGGCCGTGCGCCAGACCCGGCTCTGGGTGCATGCCCGCCACGCACTGGATACCGATAGCGCGCTGAAGCCCGTCTTTGCCGCAATGATGGATCAGCTTCGCCATCTCAATCCCGGCTGGGCGCCCCTGCGCGCCTATGGCGGTGTGGTCATAGCCTCGCCGGGTGCGCAGGTCTTCCTGCATTCGGATATTTCCGAAACCATGATGTTCCAGGTGAGGGGTTCGCAGGAGGTCTTTGTCTACCCGCCGCGCGACCCCTGGGTCAGTGACCGGGCGCTGGAAGGCGTGCTCTTGGGCGGGGCGGGCGAGGATTTGCCCTATGATCCGTCATGGGACGCATCTGCTGCGCGCATCGGCATGGAGCGCGGCTGCTTTGCCGCCTGGCCGCTGCATGCGCCGCACCGTATCCGTTTTGGCGACGAGCTCTCGGTGACGCTGGTGCTCGAAGTGGTCACGCAGGAATCGCTGGTGAAGAACGGTGTGCTGCATGCCAATGGCCTGATGCGCCGCGCCGGGCTCAACCCGAAAAGTACCGATACCGGCGGTCTGGGCGCGGCGGTGAAACTGGCCATCTCGCGCGCTGCCAAGACAGCCAGCGCCGTGCGCAAGCGCCGCAGCGAACCGCAAGTCCCCGACATCACGCTGGCAGGCGCGCTGGAGCAGGCCTGAGGCTTTGACGGGACGCCGGTTTCGTCCTAGCTCATGAAGCATGAGCCTTCATCTCATCAAGCTGTGCGTCGGTGCCGATACGATCGAGGATCTCGAGGCGTGGCGGGCCAAAATCGCGCCCGGCGGCAAGCCCATGTATCACGTCACCCGGATGAGCCCGAAGCGGGCTGATGAGCTTCTCGACGGCGGGTCGCTATACTGGGTCATCAAGCGTGTCATTCAGGTGCGCCAGCGCATTATCGGACTGGAGGAGGTGACCGGCAGTGACGGCATTTCGCGCTGCTGCATCTGGCTCGACCGGGAGATCATCCGCACCGCGCCGCGCCCGAAAAAGCCGTTTCAGGGCTGGCGCTATCTTACCAGTGCCGACGCGCCGCCAGACCTCTCATCGCCCGCTTCCGGCGGCGAGGATCTACCTGATGACTTACGCGCCAAGCTGATCGAAATGGGGGCGTGGTAAGGTTTTTTCTGATGCTCCGCACATCCGTGCGTCGCTCCTCGCCCCTTCGAGACGCCGCCTGCGGCGGCTCCTCAGGATGAGGGTGGCTCGGGCGCGCGGTCGCGCTTGCGGGCCGCTAGCGCGGCCCGAATGGCCATTGAACTATCCACCGGGGTCCCCCGCCACGACGGAGGACCCAGAGATAAAAAGCTGGGTTCCCGCCTGCGCGGGAAGGACGAGAAGATGAAGAGGCTGCCGGGGATTGATGCCTCCTCGCGCGCGTTTCACCGGGATAAGCCGGTGCCCAGCCGAGTCTTCCTTCTGGACCCCGACTTTCGTCGGGGGAACGCAGAAGAAGGGAGCGTTCAGGGATGCCGGTTTCGCGGCCCGTGCCGCCGAAATGCGTCTTGCCGGATTCATGCTCAATCAAGCCGGGTTCCCGGGCTTGACCCGGGATCCAGAAAAATGGGTCCCCGCTCGTGGGCGGGGATCCTGGCTGGGCCGGAAGCGCTAACTTGATAGGGTCTTCACGCTACCCCCGTCTCGCCGGGCTGGCCGGGACGTTGTCGATCAGGCGTGTCTTGCCCACGCGCACCGCTGCCAGCACGCGCGCCGGCCGGTCAAGCAGGCCTTCGCCCATCATTTCCAGCCGGGCCGCGTCGCGCACCTCGATATAGTCCACCGCATCAAACACGGATGACGCCAGAATGCGCGCATGCTCCAGCGCTCGGGCAGCCGGCTCACCATCCTCCAGCGCATGGGCGAGATCACGCAAAATCACGTTGAGGCGCCCGGCCCGCATACGTTCGGTGGACGAGAGGTAGACATTGCGTGAGGAGAGGGCGAGCCCGTCCGCTTCACGCTTCGTCTCCACGCCCAGCACTTTCACCGGCAAAGCCAGATCGCTGACCATCTGGCGTACCACCATGAGCTGCTGATAGTCCTTCTCGCCGAACACGGCGATATCGGGCCGGACCTGTCCGAACAGGCGCGCCACCACCGTGGCCACGCCGGCAAAGAAGTGCGGCCGGGCATCGCTTTCCAGCCCGGTCGCCGGACCCTCGACCGAGACCGTGGTGGCAAACCCGTCCGGATAGACCTCCTCCGCCGATGGTGCGTAGAGCAGATGGCATCCGGCGGCGGCCAGCAGGGCGGAATCGGCCTCGAGCGTGCGCGGATAGGTGCCCAGGTCTTCATGCGCGGCAAACTGGGTGGGATTGACGAAAATGCTCACCACCACGCGGTCGCACACCTCCATCGCTTTGAGCACCAAGGCGATATGGCCCTCATGCAGCGCGCCCATGGTCGGCACAAAGCCGATTGAGTGGCCGTCTGTGCGCCACTGGCTGATCTCGCGCGCGAGGCTCTCGGCGGTATGGACGGCAGGGCAGTGCAGGGCAGGCAGCATTGAGAGACCTTGGGTCGGCAAAACATGAACAGGCCCCGGATCGGCTAGGCCGTCCGGGGTTTCAGTGCTTATATCGTCCTGAACTCCCGGCCAAGCGCAGCGCAGAGCCGGGAACTGGCTGCAGGATAAAGCCCTCGTCCTTCGAGACGGCCTGACGGCCCCTCAGGATGAGGGCTTTAGGTGCGCTTTTCCCTCATCCTCTCGGACGCGGTGGCGCTCGAAGGACGGGGGAAAAGCATCCTTATCGCACTGGAGGCAAGGCACCGACTCGGCGCACAGTTTCATGCAATGAAAAAGTTTGCTCTTCCCATCCTGAGCGCGCTGGTGCTGGGCGCTTGCAGCGTCACCGGCGGCCATGCCGGTCGCGATGCCTCACCCGATGCGCAGCAGGCGGCGCGGCTGGCAGCCAGCCTGAACGAAGCGGCGCGCGCCGATGATCCGGTGCTGGCGCATGTGACAGGGGAGATGAGTGCGCTGGAAGCCGCGCTGGCGCGCGGCGTGCCCGCGCCGGACCCCGCCCCGGTCGAAGAGGAAGAACCCGCTCTGGCACTGGTGCCCGCACCGGATGTGGGCGGGCAGCCCCGTCTCAGCCTGATGCATGGCATCCATCTGGCTTCCTACCGGGAGGAGCGTCATGTGGCCGAGGGCTGGCGCGCGCTTCAGGGCCAGCACGCCTCGCTGTCCGGCCTGCAGGCGCGTTATGTTCCGGCTGATCTCGGCGAGCGCGGCACCTATCTGCGCCTTGTCGCCGGGCCGTTTGACAATGCCCGGGAAGCTGCCTCTGCCTGCCGGGCGATACAGGCCGCGCAGAGCTGGTGTGCGGTCACCGCATTTGACGGCCACCCGGTGCTCTCGTCACAGTGATTCACTGACTGTCTGCATCATCTGTTTGCGCGAGCGGCGGGCAGGGTTATCTGTTTGACGAAGACGCGTCGTTTCGGAACCGCCACGGTCATGAACTCACCGGCCAATCTGCAAGTATCACGCACCACTTCGCCGCGCACGCCGCAGGCCGGCGCGCGCGAGGCGCATGTGATTGTCGTGGGCAATGAGAAGGGCGGGGCGGGCAAGTCCACCGTCGCCATTCACCTGGCGATCGCGCTGATGCGCATGGGCCAGATGGTGACGGCGATAGACCTTGATCTGCGTCAGGCCTCGTTCACCCGCCATCTGGAAAACCGCACACGTTGGGCCAATACGCGCGGGGTGGACCTGCCTATCCCCGATCAGGCCGTGATGCGCACCAGCCTGTCTCGCGACATGGATGTGGCCGAAGCCGAGGAGCGCGCCGCCTGGGAACGCGAGCTGGCGAGCCTGAAGGCGCGCAGCGATTTCATCGTCATCGATGCGCCGGGCCATGACACGCACTATTCGCGCCTCGCCCATGCATCGGCAGACACCATCATCACGCCGGTCAATGACAGCTTTGTCGATTTTGACCTGCTGGCGGACGTGGATCCCGAGACCTTCGAGGTGGGCCGTCCCAGCGTCTATTCCGAAATGGTGTGGAATTGCCGCAAGCAACGCGTGGCGCGTGACAAGAAGCCTATCGACTGGGTGGTCATGCGCAACCGCGTCTCCACCCTCGATGCCCGCAATACGCGCCGCGTGGCCGATGGGCTTCGCAAGCTGTCAGAGCGGATCGGCTTTCGCATCGCGCCGGGTTTCTCTGAGCGGGTGATCTATCGCGAGCTCTTCCCGGTCGGCCTGACCCTGCTGGACCTGACCGAGAGCGGGTCTGCCATCCCTTTCACGATGAGCCATGTCGCCGCGCGCCAGGAATTGCGTGACCTGCTGATCGTGCTCAAGCTGCCGCCACTGGCGGGAAAACCTTTCCCATTCTGATGGCGGCGCGATGAGCATTCTGTTCGGAGTTCTGATCGCGCTGGGAGCGATGGTGCTGCTGGCCTGGCTGTTTGCCAGGGCGAAGCCGTCCTCCGTTGTGAAGACGGGCCGCAGCATTGCCGCTGCCGTCGTCATTCTGCTCGGTGTGGTGATGACCATGCGCGGCATGGGCATTCTCGGCGTGCCGATGGTGATGGCCGGAATAGGCTTCCTGCTCACCGGCACATGGCGTGGGCGCTCCGCCGGCAGCGGGCAGGGCGGTAGCGGGCCCTCACAATCCTCATCGCCGCACAGCGAAAGCATGACCATCGCGGAGGCACGCGCCACGCTGGGCGTGGAGCCCGGTGCCAGCCGCGACGACATCCAGCGCGCCTATCGCGAGATGATGAAGAAGGTCCACCCCGATACGGGCGGCAGCGGGGCACTCGCCCGCCGCGTGCAAATGGCACGTGATCTCCTGATCGGGGATTAGGGCTTACGCGCCCTGATTGACCGCGAAGCAGGCTTCGTTAAGCCGGGCGAGGTCTGAACAGACCTGCCGGGCCGTGGCCGGGTCTATCGCTTCAAAGCGCGCCCGCCAGAGCGAGCGGCCATCGCGCACGACTTCTTCGGTTACTTGCGTGGCCCCTGACAGGGCAGGGGCAAGGCCCAGCACCGTTTCCAGCCGCGCCTGCGCCACGGCGCGCGAGCCGAATGCGCCCACTTGCACCGCCCAGCCGCCGGATGACGGGCGGGCAGCTTGGGTTGCGGCAGGCGGCTGTGCGGCCGAGGTGACATTGGGACGCTCAGCAGCAGCAGAGTCGAACCGGACGCGGTCGCTGCCTGTATCCCGTGCCGGGCGTGTGAGGTCTGGAATATCTTCCACCACAATGCGTACCGGCGGCGCACTATCGCCTGTCTCGCTGCCAGCCGACCCCATCGCCGTCGGGCCGGGCATGCCGGAAAGCTCGGCGGTGAGGATTTCCTGCTCGCGGATCGGGCTGATGCGCGGCGAATTGAGGCTGGCGAGGATCATCCCGTCGCGGCGGGCATCCAGCGTGGAGAAGGCCGCCTCCACCAGCTCGGTGGCGTGGGCATCGCGTACCGGACCGGTGGCACCGCCCATCACCACCGTGACCAGGCGCCGGCCTTCACGCTCTGCGGTAACGGCGATGTTGAAGCCGGAGGCGCGGATATAGCCGGTCTTCAGCCCGTCCACTCCGCGCACCCGGCCGACAAGCGTGTTGTGCGTGGTGTAGGTGCGGCCCGAATAGCTGAAGCTGCGCTCGTTGAAATAGTGGAAATATTGCGGGAAATCGCGGTGCAGGGCGTGCGCCAGCCGCGCCATGTCGCGTGCGGTTGTGCGCTGCGCTGCGTCCGGCAGGCCCGAGGCGTTGCGGAACACGGTGGCGGTAAGGCCAAGCTCGACCGCCCGGTCCGTCATGGCCGCAGCGAAATCAGCTTCGCTCCCGGCCAGCCGCTCGGCGACCATTACGGCGACGTCATTGGCGCTGCGTATGGTCAGGGCGCGAATGGCGGTTTCCACGCTTATCGTGCCGCCAGCGGGCACACCCAGCTTTGAAGGCGGGCGCGAGGCGGCTTCTGCCGACATGGTCAGCTGCGTGGACAGGGTCAGCTCGCCCCGCTCCAGCGCATCGAACAGCATGTAGAGCGTCATCATCTTGGTCAGCGACGCCGGATAGCGCGCGGCGTCGGGCCTGCGCGCATGCAGCACCTCGCCCGTGTCCATGTCGGCCACGAAGGCGGCGTAACGGTCCTGCGCCATGGCCGGTGTACCCGGCGCCAGAAGCGCGAGCGCGAACACCATGAAGCAGGCGGCGAAATGACGATGTTTCATAGGCCCGCACGATCACAGCAATGCGTTGACGGGCCGTTAACCGCCTCGCCCGGCTCTAAAATTGTGCGCCGCACAAAAATATCTTGACTTCGCGGGCGTGATTCCACATATTTGCTGCAGTTGCGAACTGCAAAGCAGGGTTTGAAACCAATGCCGACCGACGCTGAAACCACCAACGCCCCGGCCGCCACGACGGAGGAAAAGCCCGTTGTGACGAAGGCCGAGGCCGTCAGCGCCACCAAGGCCAAGGCCCCTGCTGCCAAAGCTGAAACCAAACCCAAGGCGCCCGCCGCGCCTGCGAAGAAGGCGGCGCCGTCCGCAAAGAAACCCGCGTCCCGTAAGCCCTCCGCTCCCCGCAAATATACGGGCGCCGTCAAAGGAGACACCATCATGGCTGCTGCCAAGAAAGACCTCGCCAAGGAAACGTTTGAAACCTTCACCGCCGCGTCGAACGACGCTGTGAAGGACGGTATCGAGAAGTCGATGGCCGCTGTGAACGATCTCAGCGCCTTCCACAAGAATTCGGTCGAAGCCGTGATCGCGTCTGCGACCACCGCCTCGAAAGGCTTTGAAGAGCTCAACGCTCTGGCCGCCGGCTACGCCAAGAAGTCGATGGAAGACGGCATGACTGCCGCCAAGTCGCTGGCCTCTGCCAAGTCGGTCCAGGAAGTGATCGAGATCCAGTCCGACTATACCAAATCCTCGCTGGAAGCCTATCTGGCCAACGTGAATACGGTCTCTGACCACGTGTCCTCGATGATGAAAGACTCCATGAAGCCGCTCAACGAGCGCTTCGCGGCCGCCGTCGAGCTGATGCAGTCCCAGCGCTAATCCCGCGCTGACACAAGTTTCCGGCAGGCGAGGGGCCAATCCCCCGCCGCCGGTGACAAGTCCTCCCTGACTGGCCCGGCTCTGCCGGGCCATTTTTTTGGTTTTTGCCTCGCTCCAGCCTGCGGGGCTGGGGCGGACATATCCCACCCAGCCTCCCACTTCGTCATTCCAGAAGCCCGAAGGGCTATCTGGAAACCAGTCGTTTATTTGTGCTCCGCACATCCGTGCGTCGCTGCGGGCAAAAGTGCCCGGCGCGCGGTCGCGCTTTTCAGGCCGCTTTGCGGCCTGCAAGGGCAAGGCCCGCCCGCGGCTTTTCGCAGAACATCGCAACGCAGATGCGTTGCGCAACAAAGAGGCTGGGTTCCGGCTCTCCGCTTCGCTGCGGCCGGAATGACGAGGTGGAGGGGCGTGGCAGTTATTGCACGGCCCAACCTGTTCGCGTTTTCCCGGCGGAAACCGGGGTTCAGCGGGACTAGACACCCGGCATACGCCGGTGAAACACCGGCAGTGCGTAGCCGCGCTTGCCCGGCGCGCCGCTTTTGTTTTATGACGCAGCGCGCAATGCGTATTGGCCGGCGTAGCACAGCGGTAGTGCAGCGGTTTTGTAAACCGAAGGTCGGGAGTTCGATCCTCTCCGCCGGCACCATTCCTCATCTCAGGTTTCGTAGCCCGCCTGGATTGCCGATTGCGGACAGGATGGATCCCGGCCCGGAGGCCGGGACCCGGCATCCTAAACGATCAGCCCGAAAATCAGACCCGCCAGCAGGAAGCCCACGAGATTATTGCTCCAGTGGATCAGGGTGAGTTTCAGGGGCTGGCGTTCCCAGATATGGGAAAGGGCCTGCGTGGTGGCCGAGAAGCCCAGCCAGAGCAGGACGGCCCATATCAGGTGGTCAACCAGCGTGACCGCCACGACTTCGGCCAGCACATAGCCGATAAACGCAGCCATCACGGCCGAGTTGATGACGCCCTTGACCATGGTCAGCGTCATGTTGACGCCCTCGAAAGACTCGCGGGTAAAGCCGTTCAGCTCCATCCAGGCCTTGCCGAAAAGCGGGCCGTACCAGACAAAGCCGACGGCCATGAAGCCGACGGTCGCCAGCACCCAGGCAATGAGGTTGATACCGAGAATTTCCATGTTTCCCTCCTATTTGCGCCAGACCAGGATGGCCGACGCGGCGAGTATCCCCAGCAGCAGGTGGACCGCGTCGAGCGCCAGTGCCGCCGGTGTCATGGTGATGCCGTAGGCAAAGCCATAGAGCAGCGTGCTCAGCGAGAAGCCCGCCCACGCGATGACACCGATGCGCAAATGGCTTTTAAGCCCGCTGGCATTGGCCGCCTGGAACAGCGCGGCAAGGCCCAGCACGGTAAGCACCGGCATGATGGGGCCGAGGAACATTTTCCATTCATGGCCGGCAAAGCTGTCGGCAGTGTAGCCGTACTGCTCCATCCAGAAGGTGGAGAAGAGAAGGCCGTAGATGAGATAACCGATGATGTAGATGGCGACCGCAGCGGCAATCACCGCTAGAAGGTCGTGACCGAAAATTCTGGGCATGAGTGTTTTCCTCCCCGTCCGGGGCGGCTATTGCTCCGCCCTCGAACTGTCGTTGATGGCGCGGCTTGCGCCTGCATTAACCATACGCCCGTTGGGGATTCGCCGCCATGGCCCGCATACTGATCACGTCCGCCCTGCCTTACATCAATGGAATCAAGCATCTGGGCAATCTGGCCGGCTCCATGCTGCCCGCCGATGTCTATGCGCGCTTCCAGAGGATGCGGGGCCATGAGGTACTTTATATCTGCGCGACCGACGAGCATGGCACGCCCGCAGAGCTGGCTGCTGCCGCCGCCGGGCAGGACGTGCGCGCCTATTGCGACGAACAGCATGTCCTGCAGAAGGAAATCGGCGAGCGCTTTGCCCTGTCCTGGGATTATTTCGGCCGCACCTCGTCGCCGGAAAATGCCAAGCTGACCCAGCACTTTGCCGAAGTGCTCGAGGCAAACGGCCTGATTGCCGAGATCGTTGAAAAACAGATCTATTCGAAGGCCGATACGCGTTTCCTGCCGGACCGCTATGTGGAGGGCACCTGCCCCAATTGCGGCTTTGAAAAGGCGCGCGGCGACCAGTGCGATAATTGCGGCAAGCTGCTCGAACCGACAGACCTGATCGAGCCCTATTCCACCATTTCCGGCTCGCGTGATCTCGAAGTGCGCGATACGCGCCATCTCCAGCTCAAACAGAGCCAGATGGAGCCGCGCCTGCGCCAATGGGTGGACGAGGCCACCAGCTGGCCGCAGCTCGCCCGCTCCATCGCCTATAAATGGCTCGATGAGGGGCTTCGCGACCGCACCATCACCCGCGATCTCAGCTGGGGCGTGAAGGTGACGAAGGATGGCGGCCCCCGCGAAGGCTTTGAGGACAAGGTCTTCTATGTCTGGTTCGACGCGCCTATCGGCTATATTGCGGCGACCGCCGAATGGGCGAAGGCTACGGGGAATGACTGGGAGCGCTGGTGGCGCACCGACAAGGGGGCGGGCGATGTCTCCTACGTCCAGTTCATGGGCAAGGATAATGTCGCCTTCCACACGGTCAGCTTCCCGGCCACCATCCTCGGCTCTGAGGAGCCGTGGAAGCTGGTGGACCGGCTCAAAGCCTTCAACTGGCTCAACTGGTATGGCGGCAAATTCTCCACAAGTTCAAAGCGCGGCGTGTTCATGGACAGCGCACTGGAGCTGCTGCCGTCCGATTACTGGCGCTGGTATCTGACCTCGAATGCCCCTGAAGGCTCTGACACCCAGTTCACCTGGGAGAGCTTTCAGGGCGTCATCAATTCAGACCTCGCCAATGTGCTCGGCAATTTCGTCAACCGCATCACCAAGTATTGCGCCGCGAAGTTCGAGGGTCAGGTGCCGGCGGCCGGCACGCCCGGCGAGGCGGAAGCCTGGATCGCGTCAGAATTATCCGAACGGCTGAAAGCGCTGACCGCGCATTACGAGGCGATGGAGTACCGCAAGGCCGCCGCCGAGACCCGCGCCATCTGGGCGGCGGGCAATGAATATCTGACAAAAGCCGAGCCGTGGGTGAAGTACAAGAGCGACGTGGACGCCGCGGCTGTGGGCGTGCGTACAGGGCTCAATCTGGCCGCGCTCTTTGCCATCATCGCCCAGCCCATCATCCCGGACACGGCGGGGAAGGTTCTCGGTGCACTTGGCGTCCCTGACGACAGGCGCAGCTGGCCGGACTGGCAGGACAAGACCCTGCTCGACGCCCTGCCGCAGGGCCACGCCATCACCCCGCCCGAAGTCCTCTTCGCCAAGATCGAGGACGCCTCGGTGGAGGAGTGGAAGGAACGGTTCGGAGGGGAGTAGAGCTGTCTTTTTTGATGCTCCGCCCATCCGGGCGTCGCTCCTCGCATAGGCTCGGGGGCGCAGTCGCGCTTGCGGGCCGCTAATGCGGCGCGGGAATCTCCGCCTTAGGTCCCGGCCCCCGAGCCGGGACCCATGGGAATATTCGATGGCTGAAAACATGGATCCCGGGTCAAGCCCGGGAACCCGGTTGAGGGCGCTGGGGCTTTTCCCATGTTAGCTTCCCGGTTGTCATCCTCCGGCCGCGTAGCGGTCCGGGGGACCCAGTTTTTAAGTTCCGCAAGGCATTCCCCGCCTGCGCGGGAACGGCGAAAGAGCTACCGCATCCCCCTTCGCCCTGCCTTTACCAGCTCGGCGGTTCGCGTTTCGATGGCCGCTTCCAGCGCCGCGATGAAGGCTTTGGGATCATCGCCAGGGTGGATCGGGTCCAGCAGCTCGATGATCGCAAGACCGGGGTGAAATTCCCATTTCTGCTGCGGCCAGAATACGCCCAGATTGGTGGCGACGGGAATGACAGGCCGGTTCAGCACTCTGGCCAGCTGATAGACGCCCAGCCGGTAGCGCTTTTTCGACCCGACCTCGCTCAATCCGCCTTCGGGGTAGATCAGCACGTCGCGGCCTGATGCCTGAAGCGCCCGCAGCCCTGTATCGAGCGCGCCGTTCGCGCGCTTGCCGCCCGCATTGTCGACCACAACGGCCTCGGCACGGCGCAGTATCCACCCCACTAGCGGGTATTTGAGCATGTGATCGCCGATCACATAGGTCAGCTCCCGGTGGCGCGAGACCAGGCATATCCCGTCGCCCCAGGACTGGTGTTTCGACGCGATTACCGCCGGTTCGGTGTCAGGCAGCACGTGCAGGCGGCGCACCAGCAGTTTCAGCCCGCAAATCCCCATCCAGCCGGTCATCGCCCGGCAATAGAGCCAGATCGCGCCGACTGTCGGCCACCGTCCGGGTATCAGCGTGGCCGGAGCGACAACCAGCAGGCCCATCATCACCGAGATGAACCAGTAGCCGGAATGGAAGATATGCGTTCGCAGGGTGCGCTCCCTAGCTGGGTGAGGCGCGCATGATGGAGCGCGCAGCGATTCCGGCCAAGGGGCGTTTCTGAAATCCCGGATCTCTGCGTATGCGGGGTTTCAGAGCGGGTTGACCCGGCGCGCGCAGCGGTCTGTTCTGACGGGCATGGAATAAGGAGGGGAAAGCCCATCATGCGCACGCTCGTTTCAGCACTGGCTCTCGCCGCTTCGCTGGCCATGCCCGCCGTCGCCCAGGACGATCTGAGCGAGGCGCTGCAATCGGACTGGGATGCGCACTTGCGTCCCCTCTACGAGCATTTCCACGCCAATCCCGAGCTGTCCTTCATGGAGTTCGAGACCGCCGCGCGCCTGGCCGCCGAGCTGCGTGATGCCGGCTATGAGGTGACGGAGAATGTCGGGCGCACCGGCATTGTGGCCGTAATGGAAAACGGCGAGGGGCCTGTGGTGCTGATGCGCGCGGACATGGACGGCTTGCCGGTGCGCGAGCAGACGCCGCTGGAATACGCCTCCACCGTTATCGGCCAGGACCGGATGGGCAATGAATTTCCCGTCATGCATGCCTGCGCGCACGACACCCACATGACCGCCCTGGTCGGGGCGGCGCGCTGGATGTCGGAAAATCGCGAGGCCTGGTCCGGCACGCTGGTGCTGATCGGCCAGCCGGCAGAGGAGGTGGGTCTGGGTGCCTATGCCATGCTGGAAGAAGGCCTCTATGAGCGCTTTCCGGTGCCCGACGCCGTGATCTCGCACCATACCTGGGGCTATGTGCCCGCCGGCCAGATACGCTATGTGCCGGGTTTTGCCATGGCCAATGTCGACACGGTGGACTTACGCATTCGCGGCATTGGCGCGCATGGCGCTTCGCCGCATCTGGGCCGTGACCCGGTCGTGCTCGGCGCGCAGATCGTCACGGCGCTGCAAACGCTGGTCAGCCGGGAATTGTCGCCGTTTGATACCGGCGTGGTGACGGTCGGCGCCTTCAATGCCGGCACCAAGCACAATATCATTTCCGATGAAGCCCATCTGCAGATCACCGTGCGCTCCTATACCGATGAGGTGCGCGAGCGCCTTCTCACCGGCATTGAGCGCATTGCGCGCGGCACGGCGATGGCCGCCGGCCTGCCTGAAGAGCTGATGCCGGTGATGGAGATAGACGAGGTCTACACGCCTGCGCTCTATAACGACCCGGCCTTGTCGGATCGGGCGGGCGCGGTGCTCACCCGGCGCTTTGGCGATGCGGTGGATACGGCAAGCCCGGTGACAGGCGGCGAGGATTTCGCCCGCTACGGCCGCACCGAACACGATGTGCCGATCTTCATGTTCTGGGTTGGCGGCTCTCCGCAAAGCGTATGGGACGCCGCGCAGGCACAGGGCGAAACACCGCCCGCCAATCACTCGCCCTTCTACTATCCTGATGCGCAAAGCGCCGTGACCATGGCCGCCGAAGGCATGACGCTGATCGCGCTCGACCTGTTCGAAAACGGGGTTCCATAGGGCCGCATTTACCTTTGCATGATTTGATTTCATGCTCAGGGATGGCCATATTGGTAAGGCTATGAGGGTTTGTTTCCCGGAGGCGCCCCAATGCAGGTAAAACGCCACGCGCTCAACATTGCCGAGCATGAAACGACCGGCTGGCTGGTCGCTACCGCAGACGGGCTGCCGGGATTCTTTGTGCAGGGTTCGAGTCTCGAACAGATCCGCGACCGTGCGCCGCGCGTCTTGGCGCGGTATCTGGAGCGCCAGAATATCGCTGCTTCAGACATTGCCATCATTGAGGAAGCGGCTTCGCCGGACGGGTTTCACTCGACGCGGCTTGCTGCAGAATATCAGCCGCTTGCTCCGATAGCCGCCGAGTGACGGTAGAAGAATATCTCAGGGAGCTACGCGAAAGAGCCGGTCTCACGAAGATGGGCCCGGCCTTTGATGGCAATATTCTGTGCTGTGACCAGAACCACACCCATTTCGAGGTGCCTGATCCGGATGAAATACCGGAGGACGCGCGCCGGGCCGTTCTGGAACTGGTGATTAACAATCTCGCCAAATACGCTCTGGGCTACTAGGCCGCAAGACAGGGCGGGGCCGGGGCGCTAGGCTGGCCTCCCGCCGGCCTGTCGCGCCTTTTTTGTCCCTCCTGCCGCCGAGCCTGCCACCCGTCATGACCCCCCTTCATATCGCCATTGCGGGCTGTGGCCCGGCCGGGCTTGCTGCGGCGCTGCTGCTGCACCGTGATGGCCATCGCGTGCGCCTCTATGAGCGCTTCGAGACGCCGCGCCCGATTGGGTCCGGCCTCCTGATCCAGCCGACGGGGCTGGCGGTGCTGGAAAGGCTGGGTCTCGACACGGCGCTGAAAGCCCATGCGGCCTGCGTGGAGCGGCTTCTCGGCAAGGCGGTGCGGTCGGGCGCGACGGTGCTCGACGTGCGCTATAGCGCGCTTGGGACGCCCTTGCGCGTGGGGCTTGGCATTCACCGCGCGGCGCTGTTTGCGATCCTTTATGAGGCCGTGCGGGCCGAGGCCATTCCGGTCCATACCTCTGCCGAGATTACGGGCAGCGAGCTGGGCGCAAACGGCCAGCGCGCGCTGCTGCTGGCCGATGGCCGCCGCGAGGTGCCGTTTGATCTCATTGTCGACGCGCTGGGCACGCGCACGCCACTGGCGCCGCCGACAGGGAAAGAGCTGGCCTATGGCGCGCTCTGGGCGAGCCTCGACTGGCCGGAAAACTCCGCGCTGAACCCGCATGCGCTGGAACAGCGCTACCGCGCGGCCTCCATCATGGCGGGCGTGCTGCCCATCGGCACCGCGCCGCATGACGCACGCGCCAAGGCCGCCCTGTTCTGGTCCATCAAGGGGGCGGATGTGCCCAAGTGGCGCGAGGCGGGGCTGGAGGCGTGGAAAGCGCAAGTGCGCGCCGTCTGGCCCGCCGTGGAGCCTCTGCTGGAGCAGATCACGGACCCCGATCAGCTCGTCTTTGCCCGCTATGCGCACCGCACGCTCAAAACCCCCGGCGAAACGGGTCTTATCCATATCGGCGATGCCTGGCATTCGGCCAGCCCCCAGCTGGGGCAGGGGGCGAACATGGCGCTGCTGGATGCGTGGGCGCTGGCGCTGGCTTTCCGCGAGGGTTCGGACGTTTCCGACGCCATCGCCATCGCGATTGCCTATCGGCGTTTCCATGTCTGGCTTTATCAGGTGCTGACGGCCTTCTTCACCCCGGTCTACCAGTCTGACAGCCGCCTCATCCCCTTCCTGCGCGACCGGCTGGTCGGCCCTGTCTCCAAGGTCTGGCCCGCGCCCGGCATACAGGCGGCTCTCGTCAGCGGGCTGGTGGGAGGGCCTTTGGGGCGTCTCCATCTTCGCTGAAACCGCGTCCCCGCCTTGACATTGGGCGCGCGCCAAGGCCTTTTCCGCGCTGATTTCCGCCCCTGATTTCCGGGCGGGTTTTTGTCCGCCCTGTCCGGCCCGTTTCCACCTCAGTTTCAAAGAGCCCTGACCCATGTCCGTTACCAAGACCCATTGGCGCACCCATACCTGCGGCGAGCTGCGCAAGACCGACGTGGGCAATGATGTCACCATCTCCGGCTGGGTGCATCGCAAGCGCGACCATGGCGGCCTCCTGTTCATCGATCTGCGCGATCATTACGGCCTGACCCAGTGCGTGCTGGAGCCGGATTCAGAGCATTTTGCCCGGCTGGAGCGCCTGCGCGTGGAGAGCGTTGTCACGCTGACGGGCAAGGTGGTTGCCCGCAGCGATGACACGGTGAACAAGAATCTGCCCACCGGCGAGGTGGAGCTGCGCGTGGAGGGCCTCACCGTCCAGTCCGAGGCGGAAGAATTGCCGCTGGCCGTGTTCGGCGAGCCGGACTGGTCTGAGGAAGTGCGCCTGAAGCACCGCTATATCGATCTGCGCCGCGAGAGCCTGCACAAGCGCATCGTCCTGCGCTCGAAAATCATCGACTCCATCCGCCGCCGCATGGTCGAGCAGAATTTCGTCGAGTATCAGACGCCGATCCTCACCGCCTCCAGCCCCGAAGGCGCGCGCGACTATCTGGTGCCCTCGCGCCTGCATCCGGGCAAGTTCTACGCCCTGCCGCAGGCCCCGCAGCAGTTCAAGCAGCTCATCATGGTCTCCGGCTTTGACCGCTATTTCCAGATCGCGCCCTGCTTCCGCGACGAGGATGCGCGCGCCGACCGTGCGCCCGGAGAGTTCTACCAGCTCGACATGGAAATGAGCTTTGTCGACCAGGAAGACGTGTTCGGCGTGATCGAGCCGGTGCTGGCGGGCCTCTTCCGCGAGTTCGCTGATGGCCGCGAAGTGAGCGATGACGCCTTCCCGCGCATTCCCTATGCCGAGGCCATCCGCACCTATGGCTCTGACAAGCCGGATCTTCGCAACCCGCTGAAAATGCAGGCCGTGACCGAGCAGTTTGCCGGTTCCGGCTTCAAGGTGTTTGCCGGCATGATCGAGAAAAACCCCGCCGTAGAGGTGTGGGCGATCCCTGCCCCGACGGGCGGTTCACGCGCGTTCTGCGACCGGATGAATAGCTGGGCGCAAAAGGAAGGCCAGCCGGGCCTTGGCTATATCTTCTGGCGTGAAGAGGGTGGGCAGCTGGAAGGCGCAGGCCCCATCGCCAAGAATATCGGCGAGGAGCGCACCGACGCCATCCGTACCCAGCTCGGCCTGAAAGCGGGCGATGCGGTGTTCTTCGTCGCAGGCCAGCCGAAAGACATGTACGCCTTTGCCGGCCGCGCACGCGACATTGTCGGGCGTGAGCTCGATCTCACCGAGAAGAACGTGTTCCGCTTCTGCTGGATCGTCGATTTCCCGATGTATGAGTGGAATGAGGACGAGAAGAAGGTCGATTTCTCCCATAACCCGTTCTCCATGCCGCAAATGGACGCCGAGACCTTCATGGCGCTCGACCCCAAGGACTCCGACACGCTGCTGGGCCTGAAAGCCTGGCAGTACGACATCGTGTGCAACGGGGTGGAGCTGTCCTCCGGCGCCATCCGTAACCACCGTCCCGATGTGATGCTCAAGGCCTTCGAATATGCAGGCTATGGCCCGGAAGTGGTCGAGGAAGCCTTCGGCGGCATGCTCAACGCCTTCCGCTATGGCGCCCCGCCGCATGGTGGTATCGCGCCGGGCGTGGACCGCATCGTCATGCTGCTGGCGGGCGTCGAAAACCTGCGCGAAGTGGTGATGTTCCCCAAAGACCAGCAGGCTCGCGATCTGATGATGAACGCGCCGGCCTACCCGGAAGCGCGCCAGCTGCGCGAGCTGCACCTGCGCACCGTGCTGCCGGAGGCGAAGAAGGGGTAGGAGGGGAAGCCTCCTGCTTCTACCTCTCGTCATTCCAGAAGCGGCGTGAGCCGCTATCTGGAACCCAGCTAAAGCAGCGTCTCGTACAGATCGCGCCAATCAGGGTTGGCCGCTTCGATCAGTTCCAGCTTCCATGCGCGTTTCCAGCCTTTGATCCGCGTTTCGCGGATAATGGCGTGCTCCATGGTGGCATGCACTTGAACCAGACGAGAAGCTTCACGCCATACTTGCGTGTGAAGCCAGGCACCATTCCTTCGCGATGTTCGTAAATCCGCCGCAACAGATCGCTGGTCACGCCGGTGTAGAGCGTACCGTTGCGCTGGCTCGCCAGAATGTAGACGGCAGGCTGAAAGAGGCGCTCGCGCGAAAGAAACAGTTTTCTGGGTTCCGGCTCTGCAGCTTCGCTGCGGCTGGAACGACGATGTAGGAGAACACGCCCACTCTTTTCGTCATTCCGGGGGAGCGCAGCGACACCCGGAACCCAGATTTTTTCAAGAACGACTGGGTTCCAGATAGCGGCTGCGCCGCTTCTGGAATGACGAAGGGGTGGGGGGTGTGATCCTGCAGCGAGCAGTGCGAAAACCGGCACGCACTGGAAAACCAACCCTACCGCCGGTCGGGCCGCTCGGAGCGGGCAGGGGGCGAGGGTGGCGAGGGTGGCGCGGGCGGCGTGGACGGGCGCTGCGCGTCCTCCAGCCAGAACTGCACCGGCTCGCCCACTTCAGAGCGGCGTATTTCAAACTGCCAGCCCGTATGGGCGCGCGCCCGGGCCAGCTCGGCCTGCGCGCGGGCAGCCTCGCGCAGGGCTTCGCGGGCATGCTCCATCGCCTCGCGCTCCAGCCCGCCAGCGGCCATGGCCCTTGACTGAACGCTGGCCAGCGCATTGGCAAAGGCTTCCTGCGCGGCTTCCAGCTGCGCCAGGCGGCGCGCCTCGGCCTCGGCAATAAAGGCGCGCTCATCGACCGGACCGGTTCCTGCGACCGGCTCGTCGCACGCTGAAAGCGTGATGATCAGGAAATCGGGCAGGCGCGTCGACGCGTCCCCGCAGGCCTGGGCGAGCAGTTCCGGTGTCAGCCCGTCCACATCGCTCAGATCCACCCCGGTGAGGTTTACTGCACGGAAGCGCGCCCCGGCCAGATTGGCCCCGGCCAGACGTGCGCCTGTCAGGTCCACATGATCGAGAAACGCGCCCTCCATCGATGCATCGCGCAAATTGGCGCGGTGCATGATGATGTGCTGCATCACCACATTGGTCAGGCGTGCCTCGCTGAGATCGGCTGCACGCATATCGCCGGAGCGTATCGTGGCCGTGCTGAAATCCGCCTCGCGCAGGTTCGAGCCCTGCAGGGCCACCTGAACAAGGCTGGCCCCGTTCATCTGCACGTCGCGGGCATTGGCCCCCTGCAGCATGACCTGGTGCGCGCGCATGTCCGTCATGTTCGCGCCGGTCAGGATGGCGCCGCTCATCGTCACATTGGACAGGCGCACCTCGCGCATGGACGCATCGGAGAAGTCCGCGCCATCCAGGCGCATATTGGCGAAGCGCGCGCCCAGGAGCTGCGCGCCGGAAAAATCGGCATTGGCAAAATCGCCGCGATAGAGGTGCGCGCCTGCCAGGTTCGACCCGCTGAAATCGCAGGAGGCGCATTCCCCGCCAATCACCAGGCGGCGTTGCGGATCGGTATCGCGCTGGGCCCGGACGGCCTGTGCCGTATCGCTGGTCTCGCCAAGATCGGACGCGGCAAGGGCTGACGGCGTTAACGCTGTCAGCGGAAAAAGCGCAGCAAAGACAAGATGGCGCAGCGTCATGCCCTTTTTCCTACTCCCCGGCGCAGGCAAGAGCGACTTAAATTGCAGTAATGGGAAATGTCTAGCGCGAAGCCGTGCACGGCGGAACATGCAGGCCCGCGGGCAGGCGCGTCGATGCATCGCCGCAGGCAGTGTTCAGCTGGCTTTGTGTCAGGCCGTGGGCGCGCTCCATCTCGGCGCCGGAAATATTGGCCCCGGCAAGGTTCGCGCCGGAAAAGTCCGCGCCGCCGAAATATCCGCCCACCAGAGTGGCGCGTTCCAGATTGGCTCCGGCAAAGCTCACCCCCGTAAACCGGCCGCCGAACAGATTGGCGATGGAAAGGTCGGTCTGTGCCAGCCGGGCATTATTCATGGTGGAGAGCGACAGATCCGCCTGGCGCAGGCGCGAGCCGGAAAGGTCCACGCCCGGCAGGTTGCGGTAGGCGAGGTCGGCCTGGAACAGATTGCATCCGGTGCAGGAGCTGCCCGCCTGCACGCGCGCGATCTCCCTGGCGTTTTGCGCCCATGCGGGCGCGCCAGCGGCGGCTAGCAATGCCAGTACGGCCAGAACCTGTTTCATCACGGCACATCCTTTACCGGCCCTTGCGGGCTTTCAAGGGAGAACACGCAAGGAGCGGGCCGGGGGTGTCAGAAACGGGCAAGAACCCGAACCAGCTCCACCTGGTTTGCAGCCCCGGTCTTGGCGAAGATCGAGCGCATATGGACGCGGGCCGTTTCGTGGCTGATCCCGAGATGGTCGGCGACAGAACGCAGATCGTTGAACGTGCTGGCGAACAGGTGTGCGATTTCTGCCTCGCGAGCCGTGAGACCAAAAAGACTGCCGAATTTTTCCGGTGCGCACGGCGGTGGCCCTGCTCCGGGAATCTCGATGATGCAGCGGTGGGAAACACCGTGCATGCCCAGGCTGGCAATGGGCACAAATCCAAGCCGCAACAGATAGCTGCGCTCTCCTGACGGCCTGTGTATGGCGCAGAAACGTTCAGCCGGTCCATCGTAGTTGGCGTAACAGGTGCCTTGGATCAGCTGGCGCAGTTCCTGGCCATCAGCGTGATCGGCGGTGCACAAATGGCCCTGTGTCACGCTCAAGCCGTCCCCGGCAGACAAGATGGCCTCGGCGGGGGGATTGGCATCAAGAATTTTGCCCTTGCCATCGACCAGCATGGCCGGGTGCCGGATCAGGCGCAGGTCAGGCGGGCGATAGGCGAGGCGCGATGCGCGTTGCAAATGGTCAAACACCAGGGCGTGGAGTTTCTCCTGCTCCGGTGTCAGCCGGTGCATGTCTGCGGGTGTATGCAGGGCAAGCACGAGGCTGACCCCGTCATTGCCAGCACTGAAGCGGCTGTGATAATCGCCGCTGCCCAGCTCATGGCGGATGAAGTCGTGCCAGACATCCGGCTCAGGGGTCAGCGCCCTGCCGGTATCGCGAAACCGGAAATTGCCGCCCTCGGGCCGGGCAAGGGCGTAGGGTACGCCCGGATCAATCGGCACCAGCTCGCGATGGAGATCCAGGGCATCGGCGAGGGCGGACGTCTCCGGGCCAACCACGCTGGATACGGGCAGCGTGCCTGTCGAACCGTCAATGACCGCCAGAAACGCAAATCGCGCATCGGACAGATTCACAAATTGCTTCAGTGCATTGGTCCAGCGTTCCGGCTCAACCACGCCCTCGTATATTTCACCCAGCAAAGCTGAAATAACGTCTTGTGAATGCATGGCGCCCGCTTTCCCATTATTAACCTTGCCCATGCCGGCCAGTTAATCAAGCGCAGCCTAACCCGATCGGGTGATGCGGCCAGCGCACGAGGGGCGTTAACGTTCTTCAGATGCGCTCAGATGCGGGGTTTTCCGGGGTTCAAGGGGAAAATGAAATGCGGACGGTATTAACCACCACCCTATTGCTGTTTCTGTTTGGTTGCGCAAGCAAAGATGCCATCGGTGCGGCGATACAGCCACAGGATTTGGTCATAGACGCGATGACCGCGCGATCCATTCTGGGCGATGACTATCGACAACTCATCGGGGATACCCGGTCTTCTTACGGTCACCGCCCTGTCAGGGTGCGCTCTATTGAGGCGTATCTGGCCCAGAGCGCTGACAATGATGAGGCCGCAAACCGGCGCCGCGCGGCGCTGGTCAATGCAGCAATGTCCGCATCGGACTTGCATTGCGCGCGCTATTTTGAGCGGACGTCCCGGACCGACAGCACCGCCTCGTCCATTCTCGGGACCTTCTCAATCGCGTCGGCTGCGGTGGCAACCGCCGCCAGAGCATCACAGAATGCCTGGGCGGCTAGCGCTGTGGGGTTCAGCAGCACACGTGACCTGTTGCGAAGCGAATGGCTCAGCGACCAGTCCACCTCGCTCATCTTCAGGACCGTTATCCTTGAGAGGCAAAGAATATCTGAGCAAATTCAGCCTTCTAAAAGCTTCTATGAGAATATGGGCCATGTCTACAGATACCATTCGGCGTGTTCCGTAGAAGCAGCGCTCACCGCCATTGAATCGGCGGTGGAAGGCCGGTCCAGCGCTGACCGGATGGACAATTTCACGTCCGAACTTCGAAGCTTTCAGGACCGCCTGCAACAGCTGGAAAGCTCGGAGGAAGAACCCGGCAATCCGGGTTCGGACGAAGACCGGCCAACAACTGAGTAGTCAAACTCGTGAAGAGCCAGCCAGCAAGCGGGCACTTAGAAAGCCATGGAGGAATCGATGAAAAAGTATTCTTTAGCTAGTTTGAGTGGCGGGTAAGCGGTCCTTTTCGCCCTGTGGCCCTCAACAGAGCGGTGAGTTTGATTGCGTTGGCCGCTGTGACAACCGAGCTGAGTGCGCAGCGGCAATCGGAGCCTGAGCCCATTGAACCATAAACAACATGCGGCTTGGGAAAGCCCATGGCTTCACGCGCCGTGTCGTCAGGGAACCCACGCCTGAGGCGAAATTCACCAGGACAAACCGGGCGTCTCGGACGCCGCATTAGGGGAGAACCACGCCATGACGAAAGCCATCCGATTTCCAGTGAGGCTGAAGCAAGTAATACATACCAATTCATACATTATTAATAGCGATCATATCGCTAAGACACTTTGTGCAATAAGCTTTTCCATATTGTTATCAATATTCGTCTCTTTTCAATCTACAGCAAATGCCACATATTACAATATTAATGAAAATACATTTAACAATTTAAGTAAATCCATAAGCGCTCAACAAAGGGCGAACATCACTGTAAGAGGTGGTGGAAATACTAGAAATGAAGCGGATCGAACATTAAGCGATAGGGCAAATGTTGAATGCGCGAGAAATATTGGGATGTCATCTGACCAACTAAATACACTGAGTGGTTCGGGAATTACATTCGGCGAAATCACAAATGTACGATGCGAATTTGTCCCCAGGGGGGGCGGCTATGATGGCGTCAGGTACTACGACTGGCACCGTTGTAGCGCTACTGCACGGTGTCTTACCCGAGCGGAAGTGGAGGCGGTTGTAGCTAGGAGGCAAGCAGAACGGGAAAGCCGTGAACGAGCCGAAGCGGCATCACGCCAGCGCGCCCAGGAAGAACAGCGCCGTCAGCAGGCTGCGGCGGCGGCCCAGCAGCGTGCGGCTCAGGAGCGCCGCGCGCGTGAGGCGCAGGAGCGTCAGCGCGAGGAAGAAGAGCGCCTGCGTCAGGAGGAGGAAGCGCGTCTGTTGGCTGAGGCGGAACGCGCCCAGCGCGAAGAAGAAGACCGCCTGCGACGTGAGGCCGAGGAGGCCGAGCGCGCCCGGCGGGAGGAATTGGCGCAAGCCGGTCTCGAGGCGGTAAACAGATGTAACCCCCCCATCCGGGGCAATGCGAGATGGCTTGGCTTGGGAGTCTCCGTAGAACCGGGCATGTATGTGAGCTCTCATTATCCTCGCGGAGGTGATTTCAGCCGGCCCGAGAACTATGCTTGCCACGTAATGTCCCCGCTCGCCGCCTGCGAGGGCCTGATGTGCAGCGAAGCCGTGAGGATCAGAATGGATCACATGGTCGAGCGTGATGTGGGTGAAGGTGCTCTTCGCAATCATGGCACCTGCTACGATGTGGCCGTGCGGCGGGTTTCAGCAGAAATGCGATATTCGCCCGTCCCGTCGCGGGCCAATATCGAGCAGGACGGATTTACGGAGCCTTCGTCGCTGTTTGGGCCGCTGCGTGCGGCGAGAGACGCAGAATGGAATGCGCGTGTGAATCATGTGGAGCGCATGTTCAGGTCGGCACACCAGGAAAACGTGACGCGGGTGGCTCAATGCCTCGAGAGCGCCGGGTTCAATTTTCAAGGGCAAAGCCTTCAGGAATTCGACATGTGGGGCACGCCATTAGATTTGGTGCGCGAAGGAGAAGAGGGCGGTGCCCGTCCAGGTGACCCCGGATGAGCCGGGCACGAGCGGTACCGGCAGGTCTTATGCCCGTTTGATATAGACCCCTCTTGCGCGTCACCAGACCCGGGCGGACTTCATCAGGTCCGCCCGGGTTTTTTGTGTCTGAGAGCATCGGATTTTCGCGGTGCCAGAAACTTGAGAAGCCTTCCTGCCTTCGCTCCCGTGTGCAGCCACCGTGCGGCGCCTCCTTGCCCCCCCC
>NZ_BMFS01000007.1:0-148382 GCF_014639075.1 Glycocaulis albus | reverse complement strand
CACCCCCACACCCCGGGCCCGCGCCCCGACACCCCCACGCCTTCCACCTCCCCCTCTCGTCTCCCGCCCACTGCTTTCGACCTATTGTATTATCGCGCTAACACGACGAGATGGGTGACGCGAAGCGTCGTGAGCCATCCCTGATCTCTGAACCGATGCGCGCCCAGGGGGGCAGGGCAGAGAGGTAGCTCGGCCAGGGTGTGGACTTCGCCCCGGAGTACCGGACGGTCTCCCCAAGTTCCGCCCCGCGCTTCCGATCCCCACCCCACGCCCCGACCGCTCCTTTCCCTCCCCGCTGCGCACACCCCATTGTGTTATCGCGATAACACGTTATATGGATGCCATGCCCCGCGCCCCGGCCCGTCCGGGTGGTGTGGCGCAGGATAAAACAAGGGAGGGCGGTCATGCGCCTCGACAGGGAAACAAGGACGCGGGACTTCAACGCGCTGTGCGAGGCGCTGCTGGCCGCGAAGGATGCAGGCGAGATGGCGCGCTTCCTGACAGACCTCACCACGCCGGGTGAGCGTGACGCGCTGGCCGAGCGCTGGCGGGTGGCGCAATTGCTTGAAGCCGGCAAGTCCTATCGCGAGATCAGTGCCGAGACCGGCGTTTCCACCACCACCGTCACCCGCGTCGCGCGCTTCCTCGCGCAGGAGCCCCACCAGGGCTACCGCCTGATCCTCGACCGCATGAAGGAAAAGACCCGATGAACGCCGGACGCCTCACCCTTGCCGTACAGAAAAGCGGCCGGCTCGCCGAGGGCGGGTTTGACCTGCTCAAACAGTCGGGCGTGAAACTCGCCTATGCGCGCGACGCGCTCATGCGCCGGGCGGAGAATGTGCCGCTCGACCTGATGCTGATCCGCGATGATGATATTCCCAGCTTCGTCGCATCGGGCTCGTGCGGGTGCGGCATTGTCGGCGAGAACGTGCTGGCCGAGGCCGCTGCCCGTTCACCCCGCGTGGCGGGCCTGGAGATCGTCCAGCGGCTGGGCTTTGCCAAATGCACGCTCAAACTCGCCGCGCCTCTGGAGGGTCCGGTGCAGTCGGTGGCGGACCTTGAGGGCCGCGCCATCGCCACTTCCTATCCCGCGCTGACGGCGAAATTCCTGGCAGAGCGCGGCATCACAGCCGAGATCGTGGAGATGGGCGGCTCGGTCGAGGTCGCGCCGCGCATGAAGATTGCTGATGCGATCTGTGACCTGGTTTCCACCGGTGCGACGCTGGAGGCCAATGGCCTCGCCGCCTTCGAGACGGTGCTGGAAAGCGAGGCCGTGCTGATCGCCAACCGCGAAGCGCTCAATGGCGGGGGCGCGACGCTGGAATTGCTGGTGGAGCGCTTCAAGGGCGTCATCGCCTCGCGCCAGACCAAATACATCCTCCTGAACGCCCCGAAGGACCGGCTGGACGAGATCCGCGCCGTGCTGCCCGGCGCCGATGCGCCAACCGTCGCGCCCGTGGTCGGCCGCGATGATGTGGTCGCCATCCATGCGGTCTGCACCGAGGAGGTGTTCTGGTCGACGCTCGAACAGATCAAGGCCGCAGGCGGGCGCTCCATCCTCGTCCTGCCGATCGAAAAGATGATGGCGTGATGGCTTTGCTGACCCGATATGTGTGGGCGGAGCTGTCTGCCGATGAACGCGCGGCCCTGATGGCCCGGCCCAGCGACAGCTCGGATGCGTTTGAAGTGGCCGCAAAGATTTTGGCCGAAGTGCGCGCCGAGGGCGAAACCGCCGTGCGCCGCTATGCGCAGGAGCTCGATCGTTATGCGCCGGCCGATTTCCGCGTGCCGGTGAGCGAATTGAAGGCCGCGGCGGACGCGCTGGACCCGGAGGACGCAAAAGCCATCCTCACCGCCGCTGACGCCGTGCGCCGCTATCACGACTGCCAAGGATATAAATCCTATAGCCTTGAAACATGGTCCGGCGGGGTGGCGCAGCGCCGCGTCACGCCGCTGGACGTGGCGGGGCTCTACGTGCCTGCGGGCACCGCGCCTCTGGTCTCAACGCTGGTCATGCTGGCCATCCCGGCGCAAATCGCTGGCGTCGGGCGCATCGCTGTCCTCACCCCGCCCATGAAAGGCGCTGGCCCCGACCGCACCATTCTGGGCGCGGCGGGCCTGCTTGGCCTTGATGAGGTGTATGCGCTTGGCGGGGCGCACGGCGTGGCCGCGCTCGGGTTTGGCGTTGCGCGCCTGCCCCGCGCCGACCGTATTTTCGGTCCCGGCAATGCCTATGTCGCGGCGGCCAAGGCGCTGCTTGCCCAGACGCCGGGCGGCGCGGCGGCCGACCTTCCCGCCGGACCGTCCGAGGTCATCATCATCGCGGACGATTCCGCCGATCCCGATTTTGTCGCCCTTGATCTTCTCGCCCAGGCTGAACATGACAGGCTGGCGCAGGTCGTCCTCATCGCGTTTTCCGAGCGGTTCATCGGCCTGGTGGAACGCGCTCTCAAAGCCCGCCTTGATGGTCTTCCGCGGCGTGACATTGCGCTCTCGGCGCTTTCCGCGTCCAAGGCATTCCTCGTAAGGGATGAAGCGGAAGCGGTGGCGGCGGCGAATGCCTATGCGGGCGAGCACCTCATCATCCAGACAGCCGATCCGGAAGCGATCTGCGGTGAGATCCGCCACGCCGGGTCCATATTCATCGGTCCATGGACGCCGGAGGCCGCTGGCGACTACGCCGCCGGGCCGAACCACGCCCTGCCGACCGCCGGGGCGGCCAGAGCCTATGGCGGGGTCAGCGTCGAGATGTTCCAGAAGACGACCAGCATTTTGCGTTTCGATGGCCACGGTGCGGCCGCCATCGCGCCTACTGTCGAGCGGCTCGCGGCCCTCGAAGGGCTCGATGCGCACCGGCTCGCCATGGCCGCGAGGCGGATCAAGGCGGAAGAGGAAGGGCTGTGACATGAGCGCCATTATGGACCTGTCGAAGGGCCCGGGGACAAGATTGGATCTATCCCGCAAAACCCTCCTCGCCCGGCTGGGGGATATTCTGGGCTGCGACCCTGCCGCGCTCGTCCTCGCTCCGAACGCCGCTGCGGCGCAGCAAGCGCTCACAGCAATGGATATATCCGTCGATACCAGCCGTCTGGCAGAGGGCCTCGCGGCGCTGGAAAGCCCGTCGAAAGAAGGCGTTACGCTCTACCGGCTGGGCCGCGAGATCAGCGATTATGTGGTGATAGATGCGCGCGTTCCGGCGCTGGCGGCGAGACTCACCCCGGAATCGGGCCTGCCATACCCCGTTTTCGGCCCTGAAATGCTGTCCCGCCTCTCGCCGGCCGCGATTGCATCGGCGAAAGCTGAATGGGATCAACATGTTTCGCTAATGTACGCCTGTGCTGCGCGAATGGGTGAATTGACCGGCGCGAAGGTGGATAGAGAGGGGGATAGGCTCACCCTGTCCGGCCTTGACCGGGGCGCGCTTGCCGCACGCCTCGCCGCTCTGGGGCTGAAGCTGGAAGAGACGCAAGGCGGCTTCACCGCCTGGGTACTGTCGCTCGCCGATGCGAAGGCCGTGGCGGCGTACCTGGGCGGTCTCAAGGCCCCGCGCACCGCCTCCATCCGCCGCACGACGAAGGAAACCGACATCGCGCTTTTCATCGATCTCGATGGTGAGGGCGGGCGTTTTGAAACCGGCGTCCACTTCTTCGATCACATGCTCGAACAGGTCTCGCGCCATGGCGGCTTCCGCCTCGATGTGGTGTGCGAGGGCGATATCGAGGTCGACACCCACCACACGATCGAGGATGTGTGCCTGGCGCTCGGCGAAGCGATCCGCGTCGCGCTCGGCGACAAGGCCGGCATTGCCCGCTTCGGCTTTGCCCTGCCTATGGACGAGACGCGCGCCGGTGTCTGGATCGACCTTTCGGGGCGGCCCTTCCTGCGCTTTGACGGCGAAATCCCCGGCGAGCGGGTGGGGGATTACCCGGTGGATATGTGCGCGCACGCTTTCCGCTCGATTTCCGAAACCTTGAAAGCGGCCATCCATGTCGAGGTGAGCGGGGATAATCCCCACCACATGATCGAGGCCTGCTACAAGGCGTTTGGCCGCGCGCTGCGCCAGGCCATCGCGGTTGAAGGCGCCGCTATCCCCTCCACCAAGGGGGTATTGTGATGGGTGGCACCGCTTTTCTATCCCGCGTTTCACCGGCGCAAGCCGGTGCCCAGATTTTTGGCTGGATCCCGGCGTTCGCCGGGAAAACGCAAAGGAAAGACTTTCAAACCTCGTCATTCCGGAAACGCCGTCAGGCGTTATCCGGAACCCAGCTATCTTTTTGTAAAGACTGGGTTCCGGGTCTCCCCCGGATCAAGGCCGGGCTCGCCCGGAATGACGAGGGTGGGGCGGGTGGAATAATGCAATGACCCTCGCCCTCATCGATACCTCCACCGCGAATATCGCCTCGGTGCGCTACGCCTTGAACCGGCTGGGCGTGGAGCCTGTCCTCGCCGCGACACCGGGAGAGGCGGCAGGCGCGAAGAAACTTATCCTGCCAGGTGTCGGCGCGGCTGGCCCCGCAATGCGTGCGCTGGAGCGCTCCGGCTGGGCCGATGCGCTGCGCAATGACACGCGTCCGCTGCTGGGCGTGTGCCTGGGTATGCAGCTTCTGTTCGGAGAAAGTGATGAGGATAGCGGCACAGGCAATCCCGTTTCCCTGCTGGGGCTTATCCCTGGCCGGGTGGAGCGCCTGGCCCCGTCCGATGCGGGGCCCTGGCCGCATATGGGCTGGAATACCCTCTCTTTTTCGCCCGGTTCAGACCCGCTTCTCACCGGGATAGAGGAGGGGGACCATGTCTATTTTGTCCACGGCTTCTACGTGCCCGAAGGCGCATCGACCCTCGCCACGACCAGCTACGGGGCGCGGATAAGCGCGATGGTGCGCCATGGACATATTGCCGGCTGCCAGTTCCATCCTGAACGCTCCGGCGCTGTTGGTGCGCGCATATTGTCCAATTTTATCAAGGGATAAGACGTGAAACTTTATCCAGCCATAGATGTCCTCGAGGGGCGGGTAGTACGCCTGGCAAAGGGGGATTTCGCCGCCGTCACCGACTATGGCGGTGACCCTGCCGCCGTGGCTCGCAGCTATCTCGAAGCGGGGGCAGAATGGCTGCATCTGGTTGATCTCTCCGGCGCGCGCGACGGCAGGAGGCGCCAGCTATCCCTCGTCGAAAGCGTCGCCGCGACCGGCATCAAGGTGCAGACCGGCGGCGGGGTCCGCACGGGGCAAGACATTGAATCGCTTTTGGCTTCCGGCGCATCGCGCGTGGTGATCGGCTCGCTGGCCGTCACTGATCCGGGAAAAGTTTCGGGCTGGCTTGTCCGCTATGGGGCTGAGGCCATTGCCGCCGCTTTTGATGTGCGCATGAAGGGGGATATCCCGGTGCCGGTCGTCAAGGGCTGGACCGAGGAAGCGGGGATAACATTGGGGGAACTTCTTCAGGCCTATCAGCGCCACGGGCTGCGCCATGCCCTGGCCACCGACACAGGCCGTGACGGCATGCTGGAGGGTATAAACATCGCGCTCTATCAAAACCTTGTCACCGCCCGGCCCGAGATTGCCTGGCAGGCCTCCGGCGGGGTGGCAAGCCTTGAGGATATCCGGCAGGCGAAAGCCCTGAAAATGGGCGGAGTGATTATCGGCCGGGCGCTCTTTGAGGGCCGCTTCACCTTGGAAGAGGCGCTGGCATGTTAGCACGGCGCATCATTCCCTGCCTCGATGTGCGCGACGGCAAGGTGGTCAAGGGCGTGCGCTTTAAAGACCACGAAATCGTCGGCGATATCGTAGAGCTGGCAAGGCTTTACGCCGGGCAGGGTGCCGACGAGCTCGTCTTCTATGACATCTCCGCCAGCCCTGAAGGGCGCGAGGTGGAGCCCGCCTGGGTGGGCCGCGTCGCGCAGGTGATCGACATTCCTTTTTGCGTTGCCGGGGGCATACGCTCGGTAGCCGCCGCCCGTGCGCGCCTGCATGCGGGAGCCGACAAGATATCCATCAACACGCCTGCGCTGGAAAACCCTAGTCTGATCAACGCGCTGGCCGACGAATTTGGCTCCCAGTGTGTGGTTGTCGGCATGGATAGCCGCAAAATTGGGGGGATATGGCGCCTGCACCAATATACGGGCGACCCGGACCGGACGCTGACCAGCGAGCGTGATACGCTGTCATGGATAAAAGAGGTGACAGAGCGCGGCGCAGGCGAGATCGTGCTCAACTGCATGGATCAGGACGGCGTGCGCCAAGGCTATGATATTGAACAGCTAATGGCCGCCAGAGAGGTGTGCCCGGTGCCCCTTATCGCGTCGGGCGGGGCGGGCGCCATGGAACATTTCGCCGATGTGTTCAAAAAGGCCAATGTTGACGGGGCGTTAGCTGCCAGCGTCTTCCACAAGGGCGTTATTGCCATCCCCGATCTGAAAAACTATCTCGCACAATCCGGTATCGAGGTGCGCCCGTGAACGATGATCTCTCCCCGCTTTCCGCGGACGCCATCGACTTTGAAAAAGCGGGCGGGCTGGTGCCTGCCATCGTCCAGCATGAGCGCACCGGCGAGGTGCTGATGCTGGGCTATATGAATGCTGAGGCGCTGGAGGCGACGCAGGAGAAAAAGCTCGTAACCTTCTGGAGCCGTTCAAAAAACCGGCTCTGGACCAAAGGCGAAACCTCCGGCGATGTGCTGCGCCTTGTCTCGATCGCGGCGGACTGCGACCGTGACGCGCTGCTGGTGCAGGCCCTGCCGGAAGGTCCGACCTGTCATCTGGGCACGCGCTCCTGTTTCGGAGACTATCCCGGCCCGGCGCTGGCTTTCATCGGCGAGCTGTCCGCCATCGTGGACAAAAGGGGGGAGAGTTCACCGGAGGAAAGCTACACTGCCCGGCTATTGGCCAGGGGAATCAACAAGATAGCGCAAAAAGTGGGCGAAGAGGGCGTCGAGACGGCGCTGGCGGGCGTTTCGGAGGATAACTCCGCCCTCACCGGCGAGGCGGCGGATCTGATTTTCCACCTCATTGTCCTCCTGAAAGCGCGCGGACTATCCCTCGGCGATGTGGCGCAGGAACTCAAGCGCCGCCACGAGAAACCGTGATGGCGCCTGGACTTGCCGCACCCCGGCTATTGCGCCGTGCGGTACGGGTTGCGGAATGTATCCCCGAAGAAGACCGCATTTGTCAGCACCCGTGCAGAGCCGCGGAAATAGGCCCGGTAATAGGGATTGTCGGCAAACAGGATCACCGAGCCGCGTCCGCGCCGCTCCGCGTAAACTGCGCCAAGTCCTTGTAACACCTCGATATTTGTCTGCGACGCATAGCCCGACAGCAGGCCGCTTTCCGCATAACGCACTGGAATCGCAAAGGGGTTGTCGCCCAGGGCAAAGGCCTGCGTGCTCTCGCGCTGCACCGGCAGACGGTTCGAGGTCAGCCCGTAGAGAAGCGGATGGGACAGATCCACATCCGTGCCGAAGATAGCGCCGGAAATACGCTCCTCGGTATCCCAGCGTGACAGGGTGGCATAGGCCAGCGGATTGGTCTCCGCGCTCTCCCCGCCCGTGGATGCATAGCTAGCGCTGGTGAGCTCGTTGCGGATAGCGAAGCTGGCGCCGCCCTGGATACCGATCAGCACACCGCCTGCGCGCGTCCATTCGCCCAGCCGCGTGGCGTCGGATTCCCCGAGCCCGCCATAGCTGCCATTGGGCAGAATGATGTGCGTGTAACGCGACAGGTCGGCGCGGGCGAACTCGCTGATATCAATCATGGAAACGGGCATGTTCAGCGCATGATCGAACAGATGCCAGATCTCGCCGGCTGCGCCCATATCCTGCCCGCGGCCGGTAAGCAGCAATATCTCCGGACGGCGTACATGGCTCAGCCCAAATCCGCCAAGGTCCGAGCCTCGCCGCGTGGCGCCGCTGGTTGCTGCGATCACGCGCACGCCGTCTCCAGCTGCCCTCTGGACAAGAGCGTGGACCGTGTCGGCATCCACGTCCTGCTGGCGCACCGGAATGACGACCGAACCGCGCGGGACAGACACCTCGCCATCCGCCGTGGTTACGCTGATGGCATCGGGCACCATGCGGGCGCGCACCCCGGCTTCCAGGAAGCGGTAGAGCGCGCGCGGCGCATAAAAGTTATTCCAGTCAATGAGATAGGCGTAATCGGTGCGGGCAGGGGCCGGCACGGCCCGCTCAACTGCCGTCACCCGCTCACCGGTCAGGTTCGGCGCAAAGAGTCCGGGCCGTACGGCAGCAAAATCAAGGCCATAGGCCAGAGGCTGCGTCCATCCGGAGACATCGTAGAACTCCGTCATGCCCTCTACGATTCGGGTTTCAAACAGGGCCTCGACCACGCGGAACTCGCGCTGACGCACGGGGACTACATAGCTGTTTGCAGGGTCGAAATCTGTACTGTTCAGACGGGTACGCTGGCTCAGGCGATAAACCTCGATGCCATGAACATCCAGCATCTCGAGGAAATCATTGAGCCTTCCGCTATCGGCTGAGCTGAAAACATAGGCCAGGTTAGGCGCCGCATTCGCCAGCCGCACACCCTCCCGGTAGAAGTCGCGCTGGAAGGACAGAAGCTGCTCGCGATTGGCTAGCCCGGCCCGGATCAGGGCAAGGCCCACACGCGCCTGCTGACCGATCTTGTCGTCGTAACGCAATGTTCCAAATTCGGTTTCCTGGACAAGGCCGCGTACCGAGCTCTGCTCGAACAGATAGGGGATCGAGCCGACCAGTCCGGGATAGCTGGAGCCGTAACCGAGATAGAAATCGTCAAACAGCTCCTCGCTGACATAGAGCGCGCCTTCTCCATCCAGCTGCTCGTTCAGAAAACTGTTCATGCGCTGGTTGAGAGCAAGCCCGTCCGTCGACAGTAGAGGGTGCAGGCCATCGGGCGGCCCCGGAGAAAAGAAATAGGTGGAATTGGTACCCATCTCGTGAAAGTCGGCGGCTATATTGGGCATCCATTCACGCGTCGCCTGCACCAGCGCCACAGCCTCGGGCTGGGTGACGGGCAGCCATTGGCGGTTCAGGTCAAACCAGTAATGGTTGGTCCGCCCCCAGGGCCATTCATGATAGTGCTCGCGGTGCTGCGGGTCGGCTACCGGCACGCGCGCCCGGTGCATGTTGGTCCAGCTGGCAAAGCGCTCGGTACCGTCCGGGTTGATCGGGCCGATCAGATGAATGACCGAACGGTCAAGCATATCAATTACTTCTGCGCCCTGACCTGCGGCGAGGAAATACAGAAGCGGCATGATCGCGTCATAGCTGGACGGCTCGGAGCCATGCACGCCGTGGGTGAACTGGATCACGACCGGGTGGTCTGCCGCGATGGTGCTCGTATTGCCGGCAGCAGAAATGGCCTGCTGCGCTTCGCGGATATCCTCCAGCCGGGCATGGTTCTCCGGCGAGGTGACCGTTACGCGCATGATTCTGCGGCCAAAATGGGAACGGCCCACGCTGTCTACCGTTACCCGGTCGGAGGCCGCGGCCACCGCCTGCATGTACGACGCGATCATGTCGGGTGTGTAGATGATCTCGCCGGTGGCAAACCCGGTCACGTCTTCGGGCAGGGGAATCGCAGGATCATACTCGACATTCTGGCCGATCAGCTCAGTTAACGGCTTGGGCTCATAGGCCTCGGCCACCGAAAGCCCTACACAACCCGCCAGTACACCCGTCAGCACCAACCGGCAAAACATCATGGTATCAACCCCCGCAAGAAACGGCGTAACCCTAGGCTGGCAAGGCCTTGCGTCAAGCGCGATGCGCGCCTGTCTGGCTGCTCCGGCGGTGCTGGCGGCGTGGCCGGCCATGGCGACTGCGCAGCCTGCCCCCGGCACGCCCGACGAGGTGATCGTGGTCAGCGCCACACGCACGGCACAGGCGCGTGACAGGTCGGCTGTTCCGGTAGCCGTGCTGGATTCCGGAACCATCCGCACCGTAGGCGCCCAGCACATTGCCGAGCTGCTGAACCGGGCGCCCGGTGTGTACGTCCATCGCGGTAATGGCGCAGAGCATCTGACTGCCATCCGCTCCCCTGTCCTGAGCGCCGGCGCCGGCGCGGGATCATTCCTGTATCTGGAAGACGGGATTTCCCTTCGCGCACCGGCCTTTGCCAATATCAATGGCCTGTTCGAGGCAGTCGACGAACTGGCCTCACGCGTTGAGATCATTCGCGGGCCGGGCGGCGCGGTATACGGCTCCAACGCCCTGCATGGACTGGTCAATGTCATCACGCCGGACCCCTCCATCGCGGCCCGGCGTGCCGAGCTGGAGCTCGGCAGCTATGGCCGCGCACGCCTGACGGCAGAAGTCAGCGGCCAGACACGCCTCGGCGACGGCTATATCGGCCTTTCCGTGCGTTCAGAGGATGGCTGGCGCGATGATGCCTCGCTCTTCCGTGCGGGCATTCAGACGCGTCTGGACTGGGGACAGGGCGCGACCCGCTGGAGCCTGCGCGCCAGCGCGATCCATCTGGAGCAGGAGACGGCGACCTTCGTGAACGGATTTGAGGCCTATCGCGATGAAGTGCTCTCGCGCCGCAATTCAAATCCGGAAGCCTTTCGCGATGCGCGCGCTTTCCGGGTGAGCGTTCACGCCGATCACCGGATCTCGGAGCGGTGGAGCTTTTCCGGCGCGGCGTATGGGCGCAGCAACGACATGGAATTCCGCCTCCACTTCCTGCCCTCGCGTGCCCTGGAATTTACCGGGCATGACAGCGTTGGCGTTCAGTCTGCCGTCACGCGCACTACCTCGCATGGCAGCCTGACTGTCGGCGCGGATGGTGAATGGACGCGCGGCTATCTGATCGAGGATCAGACGCTCCCCGGCTTCGGCGCGTTTCCGCAAGGCATTCATTACGATTACGAGGTGGACGCACTCACCGGCGCTGTGTTCGCGCATGGCCGTCACGCGCTTACAGACACGCTTGAGCTGGAAGGCGGGGCGCGTCTGGAAACCACCCGCTTCGACTACACGAACAATACCGCGAATGGAGCCATCGGCCGCTTTCTGCGCTTGCCGGACCGGTCTGACAGCTTCACGACATTTGCGCCCCATGCCGGGCTGGTATGGCGGTTTGCCGATGGCTGGCGAGCGTTTGCCCGCGCTGCGCGCGGCGTGCGCGCCCCGCAGACTGACGAGCTCTACCGGTTGCAGCCCGGACAGGAGATTGACGGCATCGAGCCAGAAGTGCTCGACAGTCTCGAAGCCGGGGTGCGCCTGTCGCGCCCGAACGGGCTTACCCTTGAGGCAACCGCTTTCACCATGGTCAAGCGCAATGTTTTCTTCCGTGATGCTGATGGCATCAATGTCACGGACGGACGCACCACGCATGAAGGGCTGGAGCTGGAAGGCGTCTGGCCGGTAACAGGCGCGCTGACAATTTCCGGCGCGCTGACCTGGGGCATCCACCGCTATGATTTTGACAGGCCGGTGGGGCAGGCGTCGGAGGCGATTGCGCGCGGTAACCGTGTCGATACCGCGCCGGAATGGCTGTGGAATGTCCGTGCCAGCTGGCGGCCCGCAGATGCGCTGCGCCTGGAAGCCGAATGGGTGCATGTGGGCGAGTATTTTGCCGATGCGGCCAATGATGCGGTCTATGCCGGGCATGATCTTCTGAACTTGCGCGGCGCGCTGCAGGTGCGTGACGGGGTTGAGCTTTTCGCCTCGCTGCGCAACGCCGCCAACACGCGCTATGCCGAAAGGGCGGATTTCGCCTTTGGCGGATACCGCTATTTTCCCGGCGAACCGCGTACGGTTTCGCTCGGCGTGCGGCTGGGGGGATAGCCGCCAGATGGCCGCATGCGCTAGCCTTTGGCGCTATGCCGGTCAGGGGAAAGGAAACGCCATGAGACACGCATTGATAACGGCTCTACTGGTGACGGCTCTGCCTGCCGCCGCGGTCTCACAGGACTATTTCCCGCCCGCCGGCTCCGAAAGCTGGGAGCGTGCGGCGCCCGCCGAGGCCGGGTTTGACGCTGAGGGCTTGCAGGCTGCGGTCGATTTCGCGATCGCTAGTGAAACGCGCAACGAGGCCCCGCTGGGCGATGTGGTCAGCGCGCGCGAACTGACCATCATGGTGCCGCTGCAATGGGCCGCCGAACCCTATTCCGATCCGCTGGGGCCACTGGCCGACCGCGGAGAACCCTCCGGCCTCATTATCCGTGGCGGGCGTATTGTGGCCGAGTGGGGCGAGCCGGAACGCGTCGACATGACATTCTCCGTCACCAAGACGTTCCTCTCCCATGTGGTCGGTATCGCTATTGATGACGGACTGATCGGCGATGTTCACATGCCGGTGTCGTCACAGGTCAGTGATGAGCGGTTTCATACCCACCACAACGCCCCGGTCACCTGGGACCAGATGCTGCGTCAGACCAGTGGCTGGTGGGGCGAGCTCTGGGGCAAGCCGGCCTGGGCCGACCGGCCGGGTGATAACGCCTTTGACGATCTGGTGGCCGGGCCGCCTGAACCCGGCAGTGCGTATCAATATAACGATGTGCGTGTGAACGCGCTGGCGCTTGCCGCCACCCATGTTTTCCGCCGCGAACTGCCCGATGTGCTGCGCGAGCGGATCATGGATCCGGTAGGCGCATCAGACGGCTGGGTCTGGCATGGCTATCACAACAGCTATGCTGACATTGACGGTGAGCGCCTGCTGTCGGTTTCTGGCGGCGGGCATTGGGGCGGCGGCATGTTCATTGACGCCTTCGACATGGCCCGCCTTGGCCTGCTGGATCTCAATCGCGGGGTTTGGGACGGCGAACGTCTGCTCAGCGAGGCATTCTACGCCGCAGCACTGACACCCGGTGAACACAATCCCGGCTATGGCTATATGAACTTTTTCCTCAATGCGCCCGGCACCCGCTTTCATTCGGGAACCATTCCGGCCAATGCCTATTTCCATCTGGGAGCCGGGACCAATGTGATCTTCATCAGTCCGGATCATGATCTCGTCGCGGTCGTCCGCTGGATAGACGGCGCGGCCATGCCGGAATTCTTCGAGCGCCTGATCGCCGCCATCGAGTCCTAGCCGGTGCCTTCCCGCCCTTGCAGGGGCGGGGGAGTATGGCTAGCAGTGACACGAAAAATTTTTCTGAAAGGAAACCCCATGCCCCGTCAGACTGGTGCCCGGCACCTTGCCGATGCCCTGCTTGCCAATGGTGCCGATCTGGCTTTCGGCGTGCCGGGGGAAAGCTATCTGGCGCTGCTGGATGCGATCTATGAAAAGGGCAAGGATTTCCGCTTCATCACCTGCCGCCAGGAAGCGGGTGCTGCCAACATGGCCGAGGCCCATGGCAAGCTGACCGGGCGTCCCGGCATCTGCATGGTCACGCGCGGTCCCGGTGCGACACAGGCCAGCGTGGGCGTGCACACGGCCTTTCAGGATTCCACGCCGATGATCCTGCTGATCGGGCAGGTCGCGCGTGACATGAAAGACCGCGAGGCCTTTCAGGAGATCGACTACACCCATTTCTTCCGCGACCAGTGCAAATGGGTCGCCGAGATCAGTGATCCTGCCCGCGTGCCCGAATACATGGCACGCGCCTTTGCCACGGCCATGAATGGCCGGCCCGGTCCGGTGGTGCTGGCCCTGCCCGAAGACATGCTGACAGAAGTGGCCGACGCGCCCGCCATCCGCCGTGTGGAAATCGCCCACGCCGCCCCGGCGCCCGGTGATATCGCGAAGCTGGAGAGTCTGCTGGTAAAAGCCAAGCGGCCCTTCGTGGTCTATGGCGGCACGAAGTGGAGTGGCGAGACGGTTGAGAAGGCGCGCCGCTTTGCCGAAAACAACGATCTGCCGGTGGCCTGCTCCTTCCGGTCGAAAGACCATTACAACAATATGGGCCCGAACTATGCCGGTGATCTCGGCGTCGGTCCCAATCCGAAGCTGGTGGAGCGGGTAAAGGCTGCAGACCTTCTGATCGTTTTCGGCCCGCGTCTCGGCGAGATGACGACCTCAGGCTACTCCATCCTGAAACCGCCCGTGCTGGAGGGGCAGACGCTTGTCCATATCCATCCCGGCGCGCAGGAGCTGGGCCGTGTCTACCAGCCTGATCTGGCGATCAACGCCACGGTGGCGGCCGCTGCGGACGCGCTGGCCCACATCAAGGTGGATTCGTCGGCCTGGGCGGGGGAGGCGGCCGCCGCGCACGAGGAGTTTCTGGCGTTCTCGTCGGTGGTGGAGGTGAAGCGCGGCTTCAACCTGTCAAAAATGTTCTGCTGGTTGTCGGACAATCTGCCCGAGAACGCCATCATCACGAACGGGGCTGGCAATTACGCGGCCTGGCTGCACCGCTTCTACCGCCACCGCCATTGCCGCACGCAGCTGGGGCCGACCTCCGGCGCGATGGGCTATGGTGTACCGGCCGGCATTGCCGCCAAGATCGCCCAGCCGGATGCGCTTGTCGTGTCAGTGAATGGCGATGGCTGTTTCCTGATGTGCGGGCAGGAGCTGGCGACCGCGGCGCAATATGGCGCCAACGTCGTCTTCATCGTCGCTGACAATGGCGCCTATGGCACGATCCGCATGCACCAGGAGCGCGAATATCCCGGCCGGGTCTCTGGAACCGAGCTGAAAAATCCGGACTTTGCCGCCTATGCCAGAAGCTTCGGCTGCGAAGGCATCCGTGTAGAGTCGTTTGACGATTTTCCCGCCGCGTTCGAGCAGGCGAAGAATTGCGGCAAGCCAGCGCTGCTGCACCTGATCTGCGACGTGGAAGAGATCGCGCCGGGCCGGACGATTTCGGGGCTGAGGGGGACGTAGGGCGGCGTAAGCTCGCTTTCCGCCTCCACTGTCGTCGTTCCCGCGCAGGCGGGAACCCAGAGCCACTTCGCAACTGACAGAGCTTTATGATCGTCTGGATTCCCGCCCGCGCGGGAATGACGAGGAAAAGGCGGCTGCGAGCTACTCCCGCTTCTTGCCGTCCAGCTCACGCGCGGCCTTGTCCGTTTCCGCCTTGCGCTTTTGTGTCTCAGCTTTCGTCTGGCCAAAGGCGGCGCGATTGGCGGCAGCGTGCCTGTCTGCCGCCTCTTTCGCCTTGCGCTTGCGCGCGGTACGCAGATTGACGATTTCGGCCACTAGCGCGGGCCAATCATCTGTTCGGGGCGCACCACCTCGTCAAATTCCTCCGAGGTGACAAAGCCGAGCTTGATCGCTTCCTCGCGCAGCGTGGTGCCGTTCTTGTGTGCGGTCTTGGCGACGGTGGTGGCATTGTCATAGCCGATCTTCGGGGCCAGCGCCGTTACCAGCATGAGCGAGCGCTCCATGATGTCGGCAATGCGTGCCTCATTGGCCTCGATTCCGTTCACGCAATTTTCCGTGAAGCTGATGGCCGCGTCGGCCAGCAGGCGCGTGGAGGTCAGCACGTTGTAGATCATCACCGGCTTGAACACGTTGAGCTGGAAATGGCCCTGGCTGCCGGCAAATGTCACGGCGGCGTTATTGCCCATGACCTGCGTGCAGACCATCGTCATCGCCTCGCACTGTGTTGGGTTCACCTTGCCCGGCATGATGGACGAACCCGGCTCGTTTTCCGGCAGGGCGAGCTCGCCAATGCCGCAGCGCGGGCCGGAGCCCAGCAGGCGGATATCGTTGGCGATCTTGAAAAGCGACACGGCCAGCGAATTGAGCGCGCCATGGGCCTCCACCAGCGCGTCCTTGGTGGAGAGCGCCTCGAACTTGTTGGGCGCGGTTATGAAGGGCAGGCCGGTGAGGTTTGCCACCTCCTCGGCAAACTTCACATCAAAGCCGGGCTTGGCGTTGAGGCCCGTGCCGACCGCCGTGCCGCCCTGAGCGAGCTCATAAAGGGCGGGCAGGGCCGCTTCTACGCGGCGAATGCCATTGTCGACCATGGCGACATAGGCGGAAAACTCCTGACCCAGCGTCAGCGGGGTTGCGTCCATCAGATGGGTGCGGCCGATCTTGATGATGTCCTTGAAGGCCTCAGACTTGGCTTTCAGCGCGTCGCGCAGCGTCTTCAGGGCAGGCACCAGCGTGCCGTGAAACTCGCGCGCAGCGGCAATATGGGTGGCCGTCGGGAAGGTGTCGTTGGAGGACTGGGAACGGTTCACATGGTCGTTCGGGTGCACCGGGTCTTTTGATCCCATCTCGCCGCCCAGCATCTCGATGGCGCGGTTGGAGATCACCTCATTGGCATTCATGTTGGACTGCGTGCCCGAACCGGTCTGCCAGACCACGAGCGGGAAGTGATCATCGAGCTTGCCCTCTGCCACCTCGAGTGCGGCGGCGGCAATTGCATCGCCGAGTTTCGCGTCCATATTGCCCAGCGCCATATTGGCCTTGGCGGCGCAGTGCTTGACGACGCCCAGCGCGTGCACCAGCGGGACGGGCATGGTCTGTCCGCCAATCTTGAAATTGATCAGCGAGCGGGCCGTCTGCGCGCCATAATACTTGTCGGCAGGAACCTGAAGCGGGCCAAAGGAGTCGGTCTCGGTGCGCATGGCAGACATGGTGTTCCTCAGCGGGTCTGATTTGTCCGCCCGGCTTGCCACAGGGCCAAAGCGCGCGGACACTGGTGAATATGACGAATCGGGTGTGTAGCATCGGGCGATGACGGATCAAGCCGCTGACCGCTATGTGCTGCAGGATGAGGGCCTCGAATGGTCCGGGAGGGGTAAGGTGCAGGTAGCCACACCAACAGGATCGCTTCACTTGCGCGTCGATGCGCTGACCTCGCAATCGCGCCGCTTCAAGACGCTGATCGGGGAGTTTTTCCGCACCGAGTTCAAGCGGGTACGCCCGAAATGGGGACCCTATGAGGTTACCATCATCATCGAGCGCACCGAAAACTCGCCCGTCCACGATGTCGACAATGTCGCCAAGGCGGTGCTGGATGCCCTGACGGGCGTCGTCTTCCATGACGACAGCCAGGTGGAACGCCTCCATGTCGAGAAGGTGATAGGCGAGCGCGCAAGGGTGCGCGTGCGTGCTGTTCCGCTGGTGCCCCAAGCCGCCTGATGTCGCCCAGCTGAGGGGAGGACCGGTCATGGCCCCCACCGATGCCCCGCCGGATACGCCCCGGCTTCCGCCTGTTCTGTGCTTTGCCATGGACGGGCGCGGTGCGGCCGAGCCGGCAAGGCTTGAAATGGCCGCCGAGGATGCCGGGTTGCCGGTCCGGCCGGAAACCAAGGGCAAGGCGCGTCCGCCGTTTGTCTGGGTGCATCTTCACCGGGGCGATCCGCAAACCCGTCCATGGCTGGAAAATGAGAGCGGGCTGGATCCGGTACTCGTTACGGCCTTGCTGGCTGAGGACACCCGTCCGCGGTGTACAGTGCATGGCGACGGGGCCATCATAATATTACGCGGCGTGAACCTCATGGAAGGCGCGCAGCTGGAAGACATGGTGTCGGTGCGGCTCTGGGTGGAGCGTTCACGAGTCATCGGGGTCTGGGTCCGGCCCTTGCGGGCGGTCGGGGACCTGGTCGGGGCGATTGAACGGGGGCTCGCGCCCGTCAGCCCGGGCGAGCTGGTCGCCAAGCTGGCGCAGAGACTGGCTGACCGGATGGAACCGACGGTTGCCGAACTGCACGACAATATCGACGATTTCGAGGATGCCTTGCTGGACGGTGAGGAGGTCGGGCGCGGCGCATTGGCCGATCTGCGGCGGCGCGCGATCCGCTTGCGCCGGCATATCGGGCCCCAGCGTGATGCGCTGACGACTTTGGGGATCGAGGATTTGAGCTGGCTCAACGAGCAGGACCGCTCGCGTATCCGCGAAGCGGCTGACAAGACCACGCGCATTCTCGAAGAGCTTGAGGTCGTGCGTGAACGGGCCGGAGTGGTCCAGGACCAGATCATGGAAGCCCGGGCGGAAAAGATGAACCGCTACACCCTGTTGCTATCAGTCGTGGCAGCCATCTTCCTGCCTCTCGGGCTGCTTACCGGGCTGCTCGGGATCAATGTGGGCGGAATACCCGGAGAGGCCAATCCCTGGGCTTTCGCCATTGTAACAGGCCTGCTGTTCGTGATCGCCGGATTTCAGGTGGCGCTGTTCCGCGCAATGAAGCTGTTCTGACGGCCCGTTGAGCGCCGTTGGCCCGGTCAGTCCTTCTTGCGGAAGGCGTCCAGGCTGACGACAGTGCCCTCTTCGCCGTCTCCGCCGCCACCGCTGGCAACAGCGCCGGGCACGGCTCCGTTTGCAGCGTCGGGTGCCTCATAGTCGAAATGCAGGTGGAAACCGACAGCCGGATCATGGAAGCGGGTGACCGCGCGATAGGGCACCTTGAGGTATTTCGGAACGCCGCCGAATTTCAGTGTCACTTCGAAGAAGTCGGCCTCGGCGGCAAGATCCCAGAACTGGTGCTCGAGGACGACGGTCATTTCGTCCGGATAGGCTTCCGCCAGGCTCGGATCGATATCGCATCCCGGATCGGAGGTCTTGAACGAAATGTAGAAATGATGGGCGCCGGGCAGACCCTCCGGGCTCGCCGCTCGGGTAAGCGCCTGACGGATCACGCCGCGCAAAGCATCCTGCGCCAGCCGGTCATACCGCATCAGGTCCTTGCTCACCGCGTCTCCCCCTGCCTAGAGCTTTCATGTCCGAGCCTAGCCGACGCGTTCCTTGCGTCAATCGGTCAGCACTGCTGCGCCACTCTTCAATAGCCGTGCGGTCCTTGCTGGGCTAGTTATCCGGATATGGAAAATCCCATGCCAGCCCAGCGTGACACCGATATGACGGACGGCTTTCGGCCAGCGCGGGTGACACCGCTCCTCAGGCCAACGAATCTGCTGAAAACCGGTCTGATGATGCGGGAGAACCCGCTTTCCATCCTTCCGGCGCTGCTTTTTGAGAAGACGATCCTGACGGGGCCGTATCTCGGGCGGTCGGTGCATCATCTGTCCGGACCCGCCGAAATGAAGTCCGTCCTCCACGACAATTTCAATGACTGGCGCAAATCCCCGCTGATACAGCGCATGCTGAAACCGGTGCTGGGCGATGCGATCCTCACCGCGCACGGGGAAAGCTGGCGGCGCCAGCGCATGACGTTGCAGCCGGCCTTCCTCAAGCGCCGTCTCGATCCGTTCGCCCCCATCATGGCTGAGGCCGCCGCGATGGCGGTGGAGCGGCTGAAGCATCCGCAAAAACCCGAAATCATGAGTGTCATGAGCGACGCGACCTTCGCCGTTATCGAGCGTGTGCTTTTTTCCGACGTGGAAGGGTTCGACAGGGGCGAGGTAAGGCTGGCTATCGAGGTGTTGCTGGAGGAAATCGGGCGCATGCGCCTGTCTGATCTGGCGCCGGTACCCGAATGGATGCCGCGCCCGATGACCGCGCGCGCCGCGAAGGCACGAAAGGTTTTCCGCACGGCGGTAGAGGGGCAGATTGCCCGGCGGCGGGCGGCGTCCGACCCCGGCAACGACCTTCTGGGGCTGCTCCTGACTGTTCGGGACGAGGAAACGGGCAAGGGCCTGTCTGACACGGATATCCGCGACAGCGTGATGACGTTTGTGGCAGCGGGTCATGAAACCACCGGCATCGCCCTGACCTGGGCGCTCTACCTGCTGGCCAACCAGCCAGAGGCACAGGTGCGCCTGCGCGAGGAGGCGAAAGCCGTGCTGGGCGGCGGGCCCGCAACCGCAGAGCATGTGGGGCAGCTCTACTTCACCCGGCAGGTGCTGGAGGAGGCGATGCGGCTTTATCCGCCCGCGCCGATGGTGGCGCGCCGTGCCGTCCGGGCGACGGAGATTTGCGGGCGTCCGGTCCGCAAGGGAGATGTGGCCCTTCTCGCCTTCTATTGCCTGCACCGCCACACAACGCTGTGGGACGAGCCCGACCGCTTTGACCCTGACCGTTGGCTGCGCGACCGGCGGCCAACAGACCGCTACCAGTTCCTCGCCTTCGGGGGTGGGCCGCGCGCCTGTATCGGCATGGGGTTTGCCATGATGGAGGCTGCCATCATGCTGGCGACGCTGGTGCGCGAGCTGGACATCTCGCCACGTCCCGATGCGCCGCCGGTCGAGCTGGCCATGCAGGTCACTTTGCGTCCCGCTGGCGGACTTCATTTGAATGTCAAACCGGCCTGATAATCCGGGTGCAACAGTCCCGGAGATTTAAGGCCGCGCGGCTTTCGTGGCGCGGGTGATGGCGTTAACGTCACAAACAGGTCGCAGATCAGGGGATGGCGGTATTGGAACGGCTGACCGAGCTTGAACATGAACCGGCACGCGCGCTCGCTGCCGAATACATGCAAGAGGCGGATATCCTGCTGGGCCGCCTGCCGCGAAGCGTGGCCAGACATTACCGCCGCGAGGTCGAGCTGCGGGTGATTGACGCCCTGAATGGCGGCCGCAATGCGAGCGCCGAAACGGTTGCGCGCGCGCTCGATCTTGTCGGTCCGCCCGGACATTACCTTCCGTCGGAGATAGCCGCCCAGGCCGCGCGCCTGGCGGCGCGATCGCTCAATCCTCGGCGGGTGGTGGAGGCTCTGCGCTACGGAGCCATGTCCGGGCCGGGTACGGCAGCAGCGGTCAGCGTGCTGGGTCTGCTCTATGCTGCGGCCGTTTTTGCGGTAATTGCCGGTATCGCCCGGCTGATCTCGCCCGACGCAGCAGGTATCTACCAGCTGGCCAACGGCGCCTATGTGCTGGGGCTGGGCGGTAACTACGCTGATGCGCGTGACGTGCTGGGCATCTTGTTCGTGCCGCTCAGCTGGGCCGTGGGGGCGGGCCTCTACACGGCGCTGACGCAGCTCTTGCCGGTGCTGATCGGGCAGCGATCCCGCAAACGATAACAAGGTGTTCAAGGTCGGATGAAGTGGGGGGCTTCTGTTGCCAGGCGCCCCCCGAACCCCGCCTGCGGCTTGCTAGAGCCGAGGACTTAAGATGCGAAATGATCGCGCTGCTTACGCAGCGAGACGCACTTCTTCAGCAAAGTTGTCGTTGGCAACTTTAACAATGGGCTGATAACGGAGCCCATGCGGGCGAAAGCAACGTCTTTACCCATCCGTCGATCCTGATCGGCCCCATGCTCACCGCCCAACGCAGCGGAAGAAGATTGGTGGAGCCGCCGGGAATCGCACCCGGGTCCGGTCTGGTTATTACACGCACGTTTATCGCCATAGACCGCCGAAGCGGACACCTTGAATATAGAGCGTTCGGGCGTGGTATGAAAGGGCATGACCCGTCTGACGCGCCTGATTTGTCTGCTGGCGGCTTTCATTCCGGGACTGGCCGCATGCACGCGGCCCGAACCGGTTGCCGCTCCAGATGCCGCTGACTGCCACCTGATAGCTGTCAGTTCCAATGGCTGGCACGCCAATTACTACCTTTCTTCGGAGGCGTTTGCGGAGGACGGACCCCTTCGCGCGGCCTTCCCCGGTGCGCGCTGGTTCGCCATCGGCTGGGGCGACGCGTCGGCCTATGTGACCGGCGTGAACCCGCTTAACAGTATCGCTGCCATTGGCTGGCCGACGCCGTCTGTCATGCATGTTGCTGCCCTGCAGCGCGACCCCAGAGATGCCTATTTGAGCGAGTATCGCGACGTGGCGCTTTCCGGTGAGAGCCTGGCCATTCTGGCAAGTGCGCTCGAGAGCGAACTGGCGCTGGACGGGCAGGGCTATCCGTTACGGGTAGCGGACGGGCTGGACCTGCGCGGGGGCGCCTTCCTGGCTGGCCGCTCGTCCTATCACGCCTTCCAGACCTGCAATGTCTGGACGGCGGCGCGCCTGCGCGAGGCGGGTCTGGACGTAGGCTGGGCAGGCGGGCATCTCCTGCCCTCCAGCCTCCTGAACCGGCTGGAGCGGACAGCGCCATCACGCTGCCCGCCCTCCGGGGAGGAAGCCCGCTAGCCGAGCGGGCCAGTCATCAGAAAGGCATTCAGCTTGTTGCCGTCCGGGTCCCGGAAATAGGCAGCGTAGAAATTATCCCCGCGCGGGCCGGGCTTGCCCTCGCACGTGCCGCCATGGGCAAGCGCAATATCGTAGAGCCGGTGAACCTGCTCTTTGTCCTTCGCTTCCAGCGCCACCATCACGCCATTGCCGACTGTAGCGGAATTGCCATCATAGGGCTTCGTTGCGGCGATGCCGGCCTGACCACCAGGCTTGCCCCAGGCCACGAATGTGTCGAACTCCATCATGCGCGGCGTGTCGAGTTCCTTGGCGAGGGCATCGTAGAAGGCACACGCCTTTTGGAGGTCATTCGTGCCGAGCGTTACATATCCGATCATTGAAATATTCCCTGTTTGTTCCGGTTCGGGCAAGTTGGCACCGGTGCGAGGGCAGGGCAAGCGGGATTTGATGTCCGGAGCATTAAATCCTGTTCATAAGTGCTGCTGATGGGGTTGTGCGGCGGCAAGCGGTGCGGTCGAATCGGATCACAGTGCAACATGCACCAAATCCGGAGCGCTCTATGGCCCTTGCCGAACATCATCCCGCGCAGACGAACCGCCACGGCATCGAGGCGGCATATCTCGATTTGTTGCGCGATGTGATGGCCAATGGCACGCCGTCAGACGACCGCACCGGGGTCGGTACGCGCACCGTGTTTGGCCGTCAGATACGCTGTGATCTCGCCGATGGTTTTCCGCTGCTGACGACCAAGAAAGTGCATTTCCGCTCCATCGCCATCGAGCTCCTCTGGTTCATCAAGGGGATGACCAATGTGAAATGGCTGCAGGAGCGCGGTGTCACGATCTGGGATGAGTGGGCAGATGAGAACGGCGAGCTTGGCCCCGTCTATGGCAAGCAATGGCGCCGCTGGACCGCCCCTGACGGGCGCGAGATCGACCAGCTGGCTGACCTTGTGGAGCAGATAAAGGCCAATCCGGCTTCACGCCGGCTTGTGCTCTCTGCGTGGAACCCGGCCGATGTGCCCTCCATGGCGCTGCCGCCCTGCCATACCCTGTTCCAGTTCCATGTCGCCAACGGGCGGCTCTCCCTGCAGCTGTATCAGCGCAGCGCGGACCTGTTCCTCGGCGTGCCGTTCAATATCGCGAGCTATGCCCTGTTGCTGGCTATGATGGCGCAGGCGACGGGGCTGAAGCCCGGCGAGTTCGTCCACACATTTGGCGATGCGCACATCTATTCAAACCATGTCGAGCAGGTGCAGCGCCAGCTGGCCCGCGACGCGCGCCCGCTGCCCACGCTAAGGCTCAACCCCGATGTCACCGATCTCTTCGCGTTTGAGTACGAAGATATCGAGATCGTCGGCTATGACCCGCATCCGGGCATTTCCGCGCCGGTGGCGGTGTGACCATCCCGCTTACAATCGTCGTCGCGGTCGCGAAGAACGGCGTCATCGGGCAGGGCAATGACCTGCCATGGCGCATCCCGTCAGACTTGAAGAACTTCAAGGCCACCACGCTTGGAAAGCCGGTCATCATGGGCCGCAAGACTTGGGACAGCCTGCCGCGCAAGCCTTTGCCCGGCCGGGCCAATTTCGTTGTCTCACGCAGCGTCACGGCACTGGAAGGCGCGCAAGTTTTCGCCAATGCGGGCGATGCGGTGGCGGCTGCGCGGAAGGTCGCGGCGAAGGACGGCGCGCAGGAAGTATGCCTGATTGGCGGTGCGGCGCTCTATGCAGCGCTCCTGCCGGAGACAGGGCGCATCTGCCTTACCGAAGTAGACCTCGAACCCGAGGGCGATGTGCACTTCCCCATGCTTAATCCGCTTGAATGGCGCGAGGTCAGCGCCGAGCATTTTGACCCCGCGCCCGGTGACGATGCAGGATTAGTGGTGCGGGTTCTGGAGCGGGTGTGACGCATCGCCCACTGCGCTGCGTGCCGGTTTTCCTTGAACCGGCGGGCTGATCCGTCCACATATCATCGCAACACGAGACGAATTCCATTCCGTTACGAGGAAATACATGCCCTGGAACGATAATGCAGGCGGCGGCGGGGGGCCTTGGGGCTCTGGCGGCGGCGGACGGCGCGGCAACAATAACAACCAGAATCCGTGGGGGCAGGGCCCCGGCGGCGGACGGCGCGGCTCTGGCAATGGCCAGGGTGGCGGCGAGCCCGATCTGGAACAGTTCATTGCCGGCCTGCAGGCCCGCATCCGGCGCATGTTCGGCGGCTCTGGCGATGGCAAGGGCTCTGGCGGTCCCGGCCTTGGCCTGATCGCAGCCGGTATCTTCTTTGTCTGGCTCGCCTGGCCCGGTTCGGCCTGGTATGTCGTCGGCCCGCAGCAGGCGGGCGTTGTCCTGCGCTTTGGCGAATATGTCCGCACGACGGGCGCAGGCCTGCAGTTCAAGCTGCCCGTACCGTTCGAGACGGTGCTTCTGCCGGAAGTGACGACCACCAATGAGGTCGCTGTCGGAGCGACGCCGCAGGAAGCCCTGATGCTGACGCGCGACGAGAATATCGTCGAGATCGACTTCGTTGTTCAGTGGCGCGTCGACCTGACCTATCCCGAGGGCGTGCGTGACTTCCTGTTCAATATCCGCGATCCGCAAGGTACGGTGAAGGCGGTTGCCGAAAGCGCGATGCGCGAAGTGGTCGGCACGACAGAGCTTCAGCCCATCATCACACAAGGCCGTACCGAAGTGGCCCGGCGCACCCGTCAGATCATCCAGGATACGCTTGGCAGCTATAATTCGGGCATACAGGTGCTGGAGGTCCAGCTGCGTGAAGCATCTGCACCGGCCAGCGTGATCGACGCCTTCCGGGATGTCGATGCCGCCCGCCAGGACGCCGAGCGTGCGGCGCTGCAGGCAACGGCCCATGCCAACCAGGTCGTACCGGAAGCCCGCGGTACAGCGGTGCGTCTCCAGGAAGAGGCTCGCGGCTATCGTGAAAGCGTGATCGCGGAAGCTGAAGGCCAGGCCTCACGCTTCAACCAGATCTACACCGAGTACCGTGTGGCTCCGGATGTTACCCGCCGCCGCATCTTCCTTGAAACCATGGAGCAGGTGCTGGGCCGGTCCGAGCTGATCATTCTCGACCAGCAGAGTGGAGGAGGCGCAGTGCCCTATCTTCCTCTCGACCAGCTGGGCCGTGACCGCAGTCCGGCCCGCACCCAGTCCGGTTCATCCTCCAGCACGGGAGGCCGCTGATATGCCCCGTTTCGTATTGATCAGCCTCGCCGTCATCCTCGCCATCGCGGTGATTGTCGGCCTGTCGGCGACTTTTACCGTGTCAGAACGCGAGTCTGCGCTGGTGCTGCGTCTGGGTAATCCTGTTGCCGTCATCAATGAGCCGGGTGACGAAGAACCCGGCCTCCATTTCAAGATCCCGTTCGTCGATGACGTTCTGCATTTCGACAAGCGCAATATCGAGTTCAACATGGCGCCGGCGGAGATTCTGGCCGCTGACCAGGAACGCCTCGTGGTGGATGCCTTCCTGCGCTACCGCATCGTCAATCCGCTGCGCGTTTACCAGACGGTGCGCGACGAGCGCGGCCTGCAACAGCGCCTGTCGGCCATCATGGACGACTCGCTGCGCGGTGTTATCGCGTCGATCCCGTCCAGCGAGGTCATCTCCGGCCAGCGCGCCGAAGTGATGAACCGGATCCGCCTCGCCGCCGAAGCGCAGGTCGCCACCCAGGATATCGGTATCCAGGTGATTGATGTGCGCATTCTGCGGGCGGACCTGCCTCAGCAGATCACTGACCGGGTCTTCGAGCGCATGCGTTCGGAACGTCAGCAGGAAGCGGCCCTTATCCGTGCGCAGGGTGAAGAGCGTGCCCGTCAGATCCGCGCCGAGGCGGACCGTGAAGCGGTGGTCATTCTGGCCAACGCCCGGGCTGAAGCCGAGCGCATCCGCGGTGAGGGCGATGGCCGCCGTACGGCCATCTTTGCCGAAGCCTACGGGCAGGACCCTGACTTCTTCGCCTTCTACCGGTCCATGCTGGCCTATGATCAGGCATTGCGCGACAATACGCCGATCGTGATCAGCCCGGATTCGGAATTCTTCCGCTACTTCCAGAACCAGGCGGGATCGCCCGACTAGAGGGAGATAAAGGGGCCATGCTCGTATGGATTGTCCTGGCCATCGGCCTTGTGCTGGTCGCCGAAGGCCTTCTTTACGCGCTGGCCCCCTCGCTTGCCCGGAAAATGGCCGAGACGGCCGCCAGCGTTCCGCCTGCCACGCTCCGCCTGGCCGGTATTGGCGCGGTAGCGGCCGGTGTCATTCTGGTCTGGCTGGGCCGGTCCATGGGCTGAATGCCACCTGCAATGGGGGGTGTTGGCAGGCAAACAACGCGTTAAGCTTGATAAAGTCCGCCTCGCTACCGGAGTCGCCCATGCGTGCCGTTCTGGCTGTTCTCGCTGCCGCTTTCCTGCTTTTCGTACCTCCGGCGCTGGCCCAGCCCCGTGAGGGGTTTGGCGATCTGGCCGATCAGCTGTCTCCGGCCGTGGTCAATATTTCCGCTGCCCAGCGCATGCGCGCAGATGCGAGCCTGCCAACCTTTCCCCCCGGTTCGCCTCTTGAGCGCTTCAACGATCTGCTGGGTGACAATCCACGCGTCGCAAACTCGCTGGGCTCAGGCTTCATTGTCGATGCGCGCGGACTGGTCGTGACGAACAATCACGTCATCGAGGAAGCGGACGAGGTGGAGGTCGTCTTCACGGACGGGCGTACCCTGCCGGCTGACATAGTCGGCGTGGATCCGGCAACAGACCTGGCTGTCCTGCGTATTCGCGGCGGTGGCGGCAATTTCCCCTTCGTGCGCTTTGGCGACTCCGACGCCGCGCGGGTCGGAGACTGGGTAATCGCCATCGGTAACCCGTTCGGCCTTGGCGGCTCGCTCACCGCGGGTGTCATATCCGCGCGGGGCCGCGAGATTGGCGGGCGCTATGACGACTATCTGCAGACAGATGTAGCCATCAATCGCGGCAATTCGGGCGGGCCGCTGTTCAACATGGACGGGCAGGTCGTGGGCGTGAACACGGCCATCTTCTCGCCGACCGGTGCGAGCGTGGGTATCAGCTTTTCCATCCCGTCCAACATTGCCGCGCCCATCGTCCGGCAGCTCGCAGAGTTCGGCGAGACCCGCCGCGGCTGGCTGGGCGTGAACGTGCAGGCTGTCACCGCCGACACCGCCGAGGCGCTGGGCCTGAACAGCCCGCGCGGCGCCATTGTCAGCCGGGTCGATCCTGACGGTCCGGCCTATGCCGCCGGCATGGAGCGCGGTGATCTCATTCTCGCCTTCAACGGCGAACTGGTGCCTGACGACAGGCGTCTGCCGCGCATGGTCGCTGATACCGCCATCGGGTCGCGTGTCAGCGTCGATGTTCTGCGCCGGGGCGAACCCTTGACACTGGAAGTCGAGGTGCAACGGCTTGATGAGCCGGACGCTGCGCCGCCGCGCCCGGTGGGATCCGACGCAGATACGCCCGGCATAACGCCTTCATCGCGTACGGTCTTCGGGCTGACACTGGCCCCGGTAACCGATGCGCTCCGCCGTACCCACCGCCTGCATCCCGACGCACGCGGGCTGGTTGTCACAGCCGTTGAGCCGGGGTCTGACGCCGCAGGCAAGGTGCGTGTGGGCGATGTCGTTGAAGAGATCGCGTGGACGCAGGTCAGCACAGTGGATGAGGCACGCCAGATTGCGCGGGCAGCGGCAGGCGAGACCGGCCGCCCGGTCCTGTTCAGCCTGAACCGTCAGGGCCAGTTCATTCTACAGAGCCTTCGGCCATAAGGCTTTGCCGGAGGTGGCCATGCCGCCCTTCATCCTGATTGGCGGCCCGACCGCATCCGGCAAGACCGCGCTCGCGGTCACGCTGGCCCGGCGCATCGGCGGCGAGATCATCAATGCTGATTCCATGCAGCTCTACCGGGGGCTGGACATATTGTCCGCCCAACCCGGTGAGGCCGAACGCGCAGGCGTGCCGCATCACCTGTTCGGCGTTGCCGATCCATCAGAGCGCTGGTCCGCGGGCCGGTGGGCGCGTGCCGCCCTTGATGTTGCGGGGTCTCTTCGCGCACGCGGCGCGCCAGCAATTTTCGCCGGTGGCACAGGGCTTTATTTCAAAACCCTGATAGATGGCATCGCCCCCGCACCGGACATTCCGGCCAATGTGCGCGCCGAGGTCAGCGCGCTGGAGCAATCGGGAAGCGCTGCGCTGCGGGCGGAGGCGGAGCGGCTCGACGCCGAAGGCGCCGGCCGGATCAAGCCCGGTGACCGCCAGCGCCTGGTCCGGCTGATCGAGCTGGTGCGGACTACAGGGCAGCCGCTGAGCGCGCTTCATGCGGATACGCGCCCGCTGATCGCGCCGGACAGCTGGACCGGCTTTGCGCTGCGTCCGGATCGCGACGTGCTGTATGCGCGCATAGAACAGCGGTTCGACAGTATGATGGAGGCCGGAGCGTTGGCCGAAGCGCGAGCCCTGCATGCGCGCGGGCTGGATCGCCAGCTGCCCGCCCTGAAAGCGGTTGGTGTCCGGCCGTTACTGGCGCACCTGGACGGCGAGCTTGGCCTCGCCGAAGCGGTCGAGCGCGCGAAGACCGACTCCCGGCGTTATGCCAAACGCCAGTTCACCTGGTTTGCCAACCAGCATGCCGACTGGACTCGCCTGGATGCGCCCGGCCATGACGAAAATTTTGCCCGCATGATTGCCAGCCTCGAGAATATGGATACGCCATGACCCTGCCCGACGCGCTCTACGACCGCGATATTGACCTTGCGCCGCTGCAGGCGTGTGCGCTGGCCATAATCGGCTACGGCAATCATGGCCGCTCCCACGCGCTGAACCTGCGAGATAGCGGCGTGGAGCACATACTGGTGGCGCTGCGGGACGGTTCACCGTCCCGAGCGAAGGCACGAAGCGACGGGTTTGAAGTGGTCAGTCTCGACGAGGCGGCCGCGCGCGCTGATTATGTATCCATCCTGGCCGCGGACGAGGCACATGGCGCGATCTGGGACAGCCATATCGCGCCTAACCGCAAGCCGGGGCAGGGGCTCATCTTCTGTCACGGCTTCTCCATCGAATACGGCCTGATTGACCCGCCAGCCGACTGTGACGTCATTCTGGCCGCTGCCAAGGGCCCCGGTGGCGCTGTGCGTGACAGCTTTGAACGGGGTGGCGGGCTGACAGGATTCTGGGCCGTTCATCAGGACGCGTCAGGGAGAGCCGGAGCGGTCGCGAAAGCCTATCTCAAAGGGCTCGGCTGCGGGCGTGCAGGAGTGTTTTCCACCAGCTTCCGCGAGGAGGCGCTGGCCGACATTCTCGGCGAGCAGGCCGTGCTGGTCGGGGGGATGTGTGCGCTCGCCCGGCAGGGATATGAAACGCTGGTCGCCGCCGGCATCAGCCCGCTCATGGCGTATATCGATACGGTCCACGAGCTGAAATATATCGCTGAGCTGATCCATACGCGCGGGATTGCCGGCATGTACGCGGCCATCTCGGACACCGCCGAGTTCGGCGCCCACGGCGTCGAGGCGCGGATTGCAGAGGCCGTAAAGCCGGTCTTCGAGGATATCGTTACCGACGTCACATCGGGTGATTTTGCCCGGCGCTGGGTCGCCGATTTTGAGAAGGACCGGGCGGGCCTGCATGCCGCGAGGTCCAGTGCCGGGCGGCACGAGCTGGAAGCGACGGGCCGGTATTTGCGAAAGGCTCTGGGGCTGGAATAGCTGCCAGCGGTATGCACCGTGCATGGCAACGTGACAGCGAACAGTCTATGAGAGTCTCATGAACCAGCTGACCCGTTTTGTGACGCGCATGGATGCGCAGGCCGCGCGCGCCATCGGCGTTTCCATCGCGCTGTTCGCCCTCGTCATGGCGATATTCCTGATCGGGCGCTTTGTCTTCAATATCGAGCCGGGCGATGTCCAGTCCTGGCTTGCAGACGCCGCGTCGCGCTGGTACGCCCTGCCGCTCACCATCCTTGCTTTCACGGTCCTGTCCTATGTCGGCGCGCCCCAGTTTGCGCTCTTCGCCGCGGCGGTTCTGGCGTTCGGACCCGTTGCCGGCTTCATCTATTCGTGGGCCGGCACCATGGTCTCGGCAGCGGCCAATTTCTGGACCGGGCGGTTTCTGGGTGCCGATGTCGTGCGCCGCTATGGCGGGGAGACGGTGAACCGCATCTCCGCCTTTGTCGGTAAGAACGGGTTCTGGGCAAGCGCCATTATCCGCAACGTGCCCTCTGCCCCCTTCATCGTCGTGAACATGGCGGCAGGCGTGTCGCATATGACGTTCCTCGCCTTCATGGGCGGGACCGGGCTTGGCATTCTGCCCAAGATTGCGCTTGTCACCTTTGCCGGCGGCGGGGTCATAGCGCTTCTCTCAGGCAGCGGTCTATGGGTGGCGGCCATCCTTGCACTGACGGCGTTTGGCTGGCTGGTGGCCATGCTGATGGCGCGCAAATGGCTGCGCTCGACCTCTACAGGACAGGCTGCCGAAGCTGTGTCGGATGTGCCCGCAGATACCAGCGACGGCACGTCGTCTCTTGCAATCCGCGACGGCGCATCGCACAAGGGTAAATAGCGCACCGCCTTTAGTGTTCGGGCGGCCCATAGCCACCGGCTCGCAGGTATTTTCAGGATGTTTTCTAGCGTTTTCGGGCTTCTTTCCGCAGATATCGCCATCGATCTGGGCACCGCCAACACGCTCGTTTACGTGAAGGGCCGCGGCGTCGTTCTGAATGAACCGTCCGTGGTGGCCTACAAGATCGAAAAAGGGCGCAAGCACGTTCAGGCCGTCGGTGCAGAAGCCAAACTCATGCTGGGCAAGACGCCGGGCAATGTAGAAGCGATACGCCCCATGCGTGACGGCGTGATCGCCGACTTTGATGTCGCCGAGGAAATGATCGCGCATTTCATCCGCAAGGTGCATAACCGGCGCAGCTTCGTCTCGCCGCAGGTCGTTATCTGTGTTCCGTCCGGTGCGACCGCCGTGGAGCGCCGCGCCATTCACGAGAGCGCGCTGGGCGCCGGCGCGCGCAAGGTTTACCTGATCGACGAGCCGATGGCGGCAGCGGTCGGTGCAGGCCTGCCGATCGATGAGCCCACCGGCTCGATGATCGTGGATATTGGCGGTGGCACCACCGAAGTGGCCGTGATGTCGCTTTCGGGCATTGTGTATTCGCGTTCGGTCCGCGTGGGCGGTGACAAGATGGACGAGGCCATCATCAACTATATCCGCCGCTCGGCGAACCTGCTGATCGGCGAAACCTCTGCCGAGCGTATCAAGAAGGAAATCGGCTCCGCCAGCCCGCCCCCGAAGGGCGAGGGGCTAACGCTGGAGATCAAGGGCCGCGACCTGATGAACGGCGTGCCGCGCGAGATCGCGGTCACCGAAGCCATGATTGCCGACGCGCTGTCAGAGCCCGTCGAGCAGATCGTCGAGGCAGTCAAGCAGGCGCTGGAAGCCACACCGCCGGAACTGGCTGCGGACATTGTCGACAAGGGCATCGTACTGACCGGGGGTGGCGCACTGCTGCGCAATCTGGATACTGAGTTGCGTGATCGCACGGGATTGCCGGTAAGCCTCGCCGACGAGCCATTGTCCTGCGTTGTGCTGGGCTGCGGCAAAGCGGTGGAAAATCTCAAGATTTGGCGTCCCATATTGTCAGAAGCCGTTTAGGCGGCGCGGGAATGATTCTCTAGAGGAGGTGCCGGGCGGTGGCGCAATGGCGTTCAGCGCGGCAGGGGGCAGATGACGCGGTCCGTTTTTCGCGGACCCTTCTCCTCATGTTCATGGCGATATCGGCGATCCTGATCGCGGCCGACCGGACCGAGGACCGGGTAGAGGCCGTGACGGTGTTCCGCGCAGCGTTCAACGATCTGTCCATTCCCGTGCTTGAAGCCGCTGCCCAGCCTCTGCGCGGGCTGTACAATATCGGCCCGTGGTGGCGCCGCCAGATCGAGCTGGCTGGCGAGATCCGGGAGCTGCGTCAGGAGATGTCGGAGTTGCGGGCCTGGCGCGACGTGGCGCTCAACTATTCAGAACAGATGCGCCGGCAGCAGGAACTGCTCAATCTCGACCCGCCTTTGCCGCGCCAGCGCATTACGGCCTGGGCCGTCACCGAAACAGGCGGGCCTTTCGTGCGCACGCGCCTGGTCGGTGTGGGCACCGAGGACGGTGTGGCGCCAGGCTACCCCGCATTGAACATTTACGGTGTGGTAGGGCGCACGATTGATGTGGGCGCGCGCTCGTCGCGTATCCTGTTGCTGACCGACCTGAACAGCCGGGTGTCGGTCATGGCCGACCGCTCCAATGCCAGGGCCATGCTGGTGGGTGACAATACCGACTTTCCGCGCCTGGACTATCTGGGCCGCGCGCCTGATCTCCAGGAAGGCGACCGGATCGTCACCTCGGGCGATGACAATATTCTGCCGCGTGGACTGCCTGTCGGCGAAGCCGTTCTGGACCGTAATGGCGCCTGGCGGGTTGTTCTCTATTCCAGCGCAACTCCGATCGACCTGATCTGGATCTGGCCTTTCACGCCCGTGGAAGCGCCCGTGGACGAGGCGCCCGCGGATAGCGTGCCTCCCGCCGCAGCGCCGCCCCAGCTTGGGGCAGAGCCGGAGCAGGCGCCGGCCAGCGATACGGATGTACCGGTCGTTGGCGCGTCGCAAAATGACACCGGGGACGAACCCGATAGCGGGGAGGGGCGGTAGATGCGCGCATCGCTGGAACGCAATTCCACCTGGCCGGTCCTCACTGCCATGGCACTGACACTGGCCCTGAGCCTGCTCGCGGTGGCCGCGCCCTTGCGCCTGCCCGAGGGGCAGGGATTCCCCGCGCCGTTCTTTCCGCTGATCGCGCTGTTTGTCTGGTCGGTCCGGCACCCGCACTTCGTGCCGCCCTGGCTGATCTTTATCACCGGCCTGTTCCAGGATCTGCTCACCGGTGGCCCGCTCGGCATGTGGGCCTTGTCCTATCTTCTGGCATTCGCCATCGCGCGCTTGCGCTCGACAGAACCGTCCGCACGCGAATTCATTCTGCTGATCGCGCGGTTCTCGGTCATGACCGGCATCGCCACCCTGGTTGCCTGGATTGCCGGCTCCTTGTCCATCGGCCAGCCTGCAGACCCCACAAGCCTTGTAACCGAAGCTGTGATAACGCTTATCGTGTTCCCGGCCTTTTGCTGGCTGTTTGCGCGCAAGCGCGAACGCACCACATTCTCATGAGGGTTTGACAAAAGAGCGACCATGCGCCGCGACAAGCAGGAAGCCCAGGCCCAGTTCAACCGGCGCACCTTCATGGTGGGTGCAGGCGGTGTTGCCGCGTTTGCCGGCATCGGTGCCCAACTCTACACACTGCAGATACTGCAGGAGGACGAGTACCGGGTTCTCTCCGACAACAACCAGTTTTCGTTCCGTATCCAGTTGCCGACTCGCGGCCGGATACTGGACCGCTTTGGTGAAACGATCGCGGAAAACCGGGACAGCTACCGCATCTATCTGATCCGCGAGCAGGCAGGTGATCCCGCGCTTGCCCTTGACCGTCTGTCGCGTTTCATGCCGATCAGCGATGCCCGCCGTGAACGCGTGCTGCGCGACCTCGCCCGTACGCCCCGCTTCCAGCCGGTAACGATCGCGGAAGGCGTGGACTGGGAGACGTTTTCGCGGGTCAATCTGCACCTTCCTGAACTGCCGGGTGTCATGCCGGATGTGGGCGAGGTGCGTACCTACCCCATGCCTGCGGCGTTTGCGCATGTGGCAGGCTATGTGCAGTCGGCTCCGCCCGAGATCGCCGGTGACGATCCGCTTCTGCGCCATCCCGCCTTCCGTGTCGGACGGTCCGGAGTCGAGATAGCGCGTGATGCCGAACTGCGCGGTTCTGCCGGCTCACTGAAGGTGGAGGTGAATGCCTTCGGCCGTGTCATCCGCGAACTGCCCGAACAGTCCCGGCCGGCGGAGCCGGGGCGCGATGTTGCTCTTACGATCGATGCCGAAGTGCAGCGCTTTGCTACCGACAGGCTCGGCACGCAGAGCGCGTCCGCCGTGGGAATTGATGTCCACACCGGAGAGGTCGTGGTGTTGGCATCAACCCCGTCATTCGATCCCAACCTGTTCGTTTTGGGTATCCCCTCGCGTGAGTTCAGCGATCTCAACGAGAACCCGCTTCGCCCCCTGTTCAACAAGGCGACGAACGGCCTTTACGCGCCGGCCTCGACTATCAAGGGTGTCATATCGCTGGCCGCGCTACGTCACGGGGTCATGCGTCCCGGCGAACGCGTGACCTGCCGGGGTTCGGTGCAGCTGGGCAACCGGCGTTTCCATTGCTGGCGGCGTGAAGGGCACGGTCCGGTCAATATGCACGACGCCATCAAGGTGTCGTGCGATACCTATTTCTACGAAGTTGCCTCCCGGCTGGGAATTGAGCGTATTCGCGAGGCGGCGCTGGAGCTCGGCTTCGGCCAGCTTTTCGAGGTTGGCATCCCGATGCTCTCCCAGGCCGGTGGCCTGTTCCCCAGCCCGCAATGGAAGCGCGCGCGCACCGGGCAGGGCTGGTCCATGGGCGACACCTATAATGTCGGGATCGGGCAGGGCGCGGTTCTAGCGTCACCTTTGCAGCTGGCCGTGATGACCGCGCGCATGGCGACGGGCCGCGCCGTGGAGCCTACCCTGTACCCGCGCAGCGCGCCTGCGCAGTTTGCCCGCCTGGACTTTGAAGATGCCCATATTGAGGCGGTTCATAACGCCCATGTCGGCGTCGTGCACGAGCCGGGCGGCACGTCATACTGGTCGCTTGGCGGACTCGGCGTTGAGGGCGTGCGCATGGCGGGCAAGACCGGCACCAGCCAGGTTTACTCGATCAGCGCAGAGGAGCGTGCGCGCGGTGTACGCGATCAGGATGACCTGCCCTGGCGCTTGCGCAATCACGGCCTTTTCATCTGCTATGCCCCGGCAGAGGCGCCGCGCTACGCGGTCGCTGTGGTGGTGGAGCACGGTGGAGGCGGGGCCCGTTCCGCTGCACAACCGGGACGCGATATTCTGCGCGAGCTGATTTTGCGTGACCCGGCCGGGCGTTCAGGCGTGATTGCTGCCCGGCACGCACCTATAAATCTGGCGCAGGGAGGCTAGCCATGCCGGTGTTTACCCAGCCAGTGCCGCGTGATCTCAGGGCGAAGCTGTTCGAGCTGAATTGGGCGTTCGTCCTGCTTATCGTGCTGACAGGATGTATCGGCGTCCTGATGCTCTACTCGGTGGCAGGGGGCGCTTGGGATCCCTGGGCCATCCGTCATGCCACACGTTTTGCCGCCGGCTTCCTGGTGATGCTGATTGTGGCGATGGTGCCGCCGCGCATGTGGATGAGCCTGGCCTATCCGGCCTATCTGGGTGCGCTTTTCCTGCTCGTCATGGTGGAGCTGTTCGGAGCGACCGCGATGGGCGCGCAGCGCTGGATCGATATCGGCCCGTTGCGCATGCAGCCTTCTGAGATCATGAAGATAGCGCTCGTTCTCGCACTGGCCCGGTATTATCACGACCTGCCGCCGGAAAAGGTATCCACACCGGGCGGCATGATCGTACCGGCATTGGCTATTGCGCTTCCCGTCGGCCTGATCGCCAAGCAGCCTGATCTTGGTACGGCGGTGCTCACCGGAGCCACGGGCGCAGTCATGGTGTTTCTGGCCGGGCTGAGCTGGAAAGTCATCGTGCCTGGAATGATTGCCGGCGTCGTGGGCGGCATCACCTTCCTGCGTTATGGCCTGGAAGAGTATCAGCGCGCGCGTGTGATGACCTTCCTCAATCCGGAAAATGATCCGCTGGGCGCTGGTTATCACATCATGCAGTCCAAGATCGCCCTGGGTTCAGGCGGTCTGACAGGCAAGGGGTATATGCAGGGCACACAGGCCCATCTGAATTTCCTGCCTGAAAAGCAGACCGATTTCATCTTCACCATGTTGGGCGAGGAGTTCGGCTTCATTGGCGGGATAGCCGTGCTTGCGCTCTATGCGCTGATCCTGGGCCATTGCCTGATGACCGCGATGGCGTGCCGCTCTGTCTTCCTGCGACTGGTGACGATGGGCGTCACCACGACCTTTGCTTTGTACGTTTTCATCAACGCCGCGATGGTGATGGGGCTGGTGCCGGTTGTGGGCGTGCCGCTGCCGATGATTTCCTATGGTGGCTCGGTCATGTTCACGGTGCTGATCGGGCTCGGGCTTATACTCGGCGCACACATTCACCGGGCGGCAGAGCCACCCAAAGGTGCAGGCATTTTCGGCTAAGCGCGCTTGACCTTGAAGGCTCGGTGGGGAAGTCTCCCCGCCAAATCATCCATAACAATCAGCTTCAAAAGCGGGGGAAATCACATGGCCATCGGCGGCGGCGCACACAGTACCTGGGGAACGCGGTTCGGATTCCTGATGGCGGCCATCGGCTCGTCAGTGGGCCTGGGCAATTTCTGGCGCTTTCCTTACGTGGCGGGCGAGAATGGCGGGGCTGCGTTTATCGTCATCTACCTGCTTTGCGTGGTGTTTATCGCCCTTCCGATCCTGATGGCCGAACTCTCTGTCGGCCGCCACGCCCGCCGCTCGGCCGTGGGTTCGGTCCGCAAGATGGCATTTGACGCCGGTGCTCCAGGTCTCTGGGCGGTAGCGGGCTGGGTGTCCATGGTGGCAGCCGTGCTCATCTTGTGCTTCTACTCGGTCGTTGCCGGCTGGGTGGTTGCCTATGTGTTCAAGATGGGAGCCGGGGAGTTTGTCGGCGCCGCGCCGGAAACGGTGGCTGCCGCCTTTGGTGAGCTGACCAGCGATACCAACACCGTAATCGGATGGCACTCGGCCTTCATGATCGTGACTGTCGGCATCGTATCGTTGGGTGTCACCAAGGGCATTGAGCGTGCTGTCACCATCCTGATGCCGATCTTCTTCCTGACGCTCATCGGCCTGGTGGTATATGCGGCCTTCACGGCGGACATGGGCAGCGCGCTGGAATACCTTTTCACGCCGGACTTCTCCGAGCTGGGCCCGCAAACCTTCCTCGCAGCACTGGGGCAAGCTTTCTTCTCGATCGGCGTCGGCGGCGCCATCATGATTACCTACGGCTCCTATCTGCCGCGTACCGACAATCTGGCGGGCTCTTCGGTAATCATTGCAGGCGCTGACACGATGGTTGCCATCGTGGCCGGCCTTGCCATTTTCCCGTTTGTGTTCGCCTTCGCGCTCAGCCCGGATGCCGGACCGGCCCTGTTCTTCCAGACCCTGCCTTCGGCCTTTGCCCAGATGCCCGGCGGTGAATATGTCGGCACGGCCTTCTTCATCCTGGCTTTCATCGCGGCGCTTACCTCATCCATCTCGCTGTTGCAGGTCGTGGTGGCCTTTGCCGAGGAACACACCGATTTCGGCAAGACCGGATCGGCCGTGTTCTTTGGCATCATCATCTGGCTGGTAGGCTGCGGCGCTGCTTTCTCGGGAGGCTATTTCAATCTGCTCGATGTACTGTCGGGCCAGGTCTTCCTGCCGCTGGGCGGCCTGCTGATCGCCCTGTTCACCGGCTGGGTGGTCACCCGCTCGCTGATGCGTCACGAGCTGGCCGGGGCCTCCGATACCGTGTTCGCGGTATGGCGGTTCATCATCCGCTTCCTGGCACCGATTGCCGTGTTTGCTATCCTCGCCGGCGGCATTGCATCGGCCTTCGGCGTACCGCTGCCCTTCCTTCAGGGGTAGGGTCTGTCCAACGCAGAACCCGGAGCGCAAGCCAGCGCGCTCCGGGGTTTTCCATTCGGTGAGTTTTCAGCCCAGTTTCGCGCCAAGCCGGTCAGTCGCGCGCACCAGCGCGTCGACTATTCCCGGTTCGCCTGCGGCATGTCCGGCATCGGGCACAATGTGCAGCTCGGCTGACGGCCAGTTCTGACGCAACGCCCAGGCCGCGCGCACCGGCGTCACCATGTCGTAACGCCCCTGGACGATCACGCCGGGAATGCTGGCGAGGTGGCCGGTATCGTCGATCAGCACGCCGTCGCGCTCAAGAAAGCCCTTGTTGACGAAGTAATGGGTCTCCATCCGCGCCAGTGCATCGGACCGGCGCGGGTCAGGGGCGATCGCGCCACTGTCCGGCACCAGGCTGATCAGCGCATTTTCCCACTGCGCCCAGGCCAGGGCATCCTCGCGGCGTGTGTCCAGGTCATCAATCTGCAGGCGGGCATGATAGGCACGCAGCACGTCTTCGCGCTCTGCTGCGGACAGCCGCCCTGTGAGCGCTTGCCACGCATCGGGGTATATCTGGTTGGCACCGTCCCGGTAGAACCAGTCGAGCTCGGCCTGCGTGCATCCGAACACCCCGCGCAGGATCAGTCCCATCACCCGTTCAGGGCAGGCGCGCGCATAGGCGAGCGCAAGCGTCGCGCCCCACGATCCGCCGAACACAATCCACCGGTCTACGCCCAGCGCGGCCCTTATGGTTTCCATGTCGGAAATGAGGCGCTGCGTATCGTTGGCACGGGTATCGGAAAACGGTCTCGACCGGCCGCAACCGCGCTGGTCAAAGATAATGATGCGATAGACATGCGGGTCAAAAAAGCGGCGCATGGACGGTGCCGCACCGCCACCAGGCCCGCCATGCAGCGCAATAATTGGAACGCCATCGGCCCGCCCGCATTCTTCATAGTAGAGCGTATGCCCTTCGCCGACATCCATCATGCCGGTACGGTAGGGCTCAATGGCAGGGTAGAGGCCGATCCGTTCCCGTTTGCGCAAAGTGTCCATGGGCGGCCCTATAAACAGTCAAGGATGCGATTTCGCTTTGAGTATCGGAACACTATGAGGTTTTATTCAATTGCGGAAGCGATACGCCTTCGTATCGCAGCACAGCCATCGGCCGGGGCCCTTGTGACCGTAACGCGCGCGCTACGTGGACTGACATTGATGTTGTCGGCGGCGGTACTGGTGACAGGCTGCGTCAGCCAGCCTGTTGATATCGCCTCACGTTCCCCTTCGGAGATGCCGGTCAGCGCGCAGGAAGATCTGCGGACCGCTGTTGCCGCCTTCCGTATGCGCCAGGAAGAGGCGGGCGGCTGGACGCTCGGTGCTGACGGTTCCGCCCGCGGCCTTTTGGGACGGCTCGTGGGCGGCGCACCGGAGCGCAGTGATGCGGCCGGAGACTATATTCGGCAGGCGGGCGATGCTCTGCCGTCCTATCTGGCTGGCGATATCGTTCTGGCCAGTGATCTGGCCGATGACGTCTCACAGGCAGCTCTTGTGGTTGCCAGCACCAGCACGCCGCTTCCGGAAAGCCAGCTGGTGCGTGATATCGCCTCGGTGGAGACAGTGCTGGCCTCCGCCCGGCGCGCCCGCACCTTCTTTCAGGCTGTATCGGTAGATGACCGCGCCGGACTGACCTCAAACCAGCGGGTGACGCTGAGTGAGGCGCTCTCCCGCCTTGATGACAGTATCAGCGCACTGGTAAACGCGACCGATGCGCTGGCGGACCGCCGCTGGGCGGCCAGCAACGCTCTGGCCAGCTGAGCCAATCCGGTCCATGCAGCCCGCCTTCGATCCTGATAATGTACAAGGCTTTCTCGCCCGGGAAGAGGGTGAGGCGCTCGCGCGTCACGTGCGTGCGCTTGCCGTCCAAGGGCCCGTTCTGGAAATCGGATCATGGTGCGGCCGCTCAAGCGTGTGGCTGGGGCAGGCGGCCTGGGAATCGGGCCGCATCGTCTACGCGCTGGACCACCATCGCGGTTCGGAAGAGCACCAGCCCGGCGAGGGCTATCACGACCCGGCGCATTTCGATGCGGAGCTGGGACGCGTCGATACGCTGCCTGCGTTCCGCCGCTCCATTGCCCTTGCCGGCCTTGAGCAGACGGTCATGGCGCTTGTCGGCCCCTCGGCCACCATAGGCGCGAACTGGGCGACGCCGCTGGCCATGGTGTTCATCGATGGCGGGCATGCGATGGACACCGCGCTGGCCGATTATCGTGCCTGGGCAGGCCATGTCGCACGCGGCGGCGTACTGGCGATCCATGACGTGTTTCCCGACCCTGCCGATGGTGGCAGGCCGCCCTATGAAATCTGGAAGCTGGCCGTGGCCTCCGGGCTTTTCGAGCCGCTGGAGCGGGTCAATTCGCTCGAATTTCTGCGCCGCCTGTAGTCCACGCATCCGCGCGGGCATGGCGCACCAGCAGGTCTGAACCCGGTGACAGCGCGTCCAGCGCATCAGCAGCCAGAATAACCGCGCCAGCCGTCCATGACGGGCGCTCCTTGGGCCAGACATCGCCAATCTCATACTGCCAGCCCATCCAGTAGCCGCCATTTGGCGCGGCCAGCGGGGCCAGCTCATTGACGAGCGCGCGTGCTGCCTCCCGCCGTCCGGCGCTCATGCAGGCCAGCGCCAGCTCGGCGGTTTCGGCAGCTGTCACCCAGGGTTCGCCGGTGACGCAGCGGCAGCCCAGATCGGCGACGACAAATGTGTCCCAGCCTTCATCCAGGCGTGCACGGGCTTCTGCGCCCGTCAGCACGCCGGTCAGTACCGGATAGTACCAGTCCATCGCGTAGGAAGAGCGGTCGATGCCCTTGCGGTCAAACCGTTCCGGCATGGCGGTCAGCGCGCGGGCTATGGCCGCACGGGCGCGTGCCCAGTCAGTGCGTGGCTTTTCAAGGATCTCCGCCATGCGCAGGCCGCACTCGAAGCTCTTGAACAGTGAAGAATTGCCTGCCCGCAAGGCATCAACCTCTTCGAGAGGCTGGCCGATATCGGGCGCGCGCCAGACCACGTCGCCATAACGGGTCTGCAAATTCATCACGAAATCGAGTGCCCGCGAAACCATGGGAAAATAGCGGGCAATCAGGCGCGGTTCGTCCAAGGCCAGCGCGCAGCGCATCACGGTAACGGCGGCATAGCCAGCGAAATTGGTGTCGCGCGCTGTCACGGGCACAGGCGGCGGTGCAATGCGCTCACCGCTTTCATCCATCGGGATGCCCGCGCCCAGCTCGCCCGTCCATCCGCCATCGGCTTCCTGCCGGGCCGCCAGAGCGTCCAGCGCGAGATGCACGCCTTCCACCCGTCCGGCCACGGCAAGGCCCATCGCGCTCTCGCCATGGTTCCACGGGTCCCAGACGCCGGTTTCCACCCACGGTATCGCCCCGTCACGCTGTTGCAGCGCTTCGATCCGGTCGGCGCAGGCGCGGATATCCAGCCCCGTGATGATGGAACGCGGGCTCATGGGCGGGCCTTGTCAAAATAGAGGGCGACAGACTTGCCCAGAAGCGGGTTCAGAGCCTTCTCGCTCCAACGCGTCAGGCGCGGCGCGGACAGCAAATCCCATTCAAGCAGCTTGCGATAGGCGGCCACCATGGCGCTCCGCTCGCGCCGCTCCCACAGGGCGCATTGCAGCCACCAGAACGGGCTGTGCAGGGCGTGCGCCCAGTGACGCTGGCGGAAGGTGTAGCCGAGTGCCTCCACCTGCTTGCGCAGCGCGCCATCCTTGAAGATACGCACATGCCCGCCCGGCGTGTTGTGGTAGTCCTCCGACAGCATCCAGCAGATCTTTTCCGGCCAGTAGCGCGGCACGGACAGGGCAAACTTGCCGCCGGGTTTGAGCACGCGGTCAATCTCGCTCAGTGCCAGTGGCACGTCGGGCAGGTGTTCGAGAACTTCAGAGCAGATGACAGCATCAAAGCTATTGTCTGCAAAGGGCAGGCGGCCCGCATCGCCCACGGTGAAGACCGCTGTGCGCGGGGGATTTTCCGGTGGCGGGGGCAGCTCGAAAAAGCCATCGATCGCCGCGCCCAGATCGGCAAAATCGAGGTCCAGCCCGGTCACGTCCAGCGCGCGTTCGTGCCAGTACAGCGCATGCAGGTGACGGCCGCGCCCGCAGCCCAGATCCAGTACGCGCTGGCCGTCGGCAAGGTCCAGCCGGTCGGGGTCGATTGTCATCATGCCGCAATCACTCCGGCATCGGTCAGGCCCAGCACATCGCGGTAGAGGCCAATGGAAATGCCTGCATGGAGATCCCATCGGAAAAGCGTGCGTACCCGGTTCAGGCCAGCCTGGCTCATTGCAAGGCGCATGCTTTCATCGTCCAGCACGCCGGCAATCGCCGCCGCCAGCGCCGCGTCATCGCCAACAGGGGTCACAATCCCCGCATCTCCCGCCACCTCCGGCAGAGCGCCGCCGTCCGACACAATAACCGGCGCGCCGCAGGCCATAGCTTCGGCGGGCGGAAAGCCGAAACCTTCAAAGCGCGACGCGGATACAAACACGCTGGCGCGCCGGTGCAGGCCGGCAATCTCTTCGCGCGTCAGGCCGGATACGAAATTCACCCGGTCAGACAGGCCTGTGCGCTCCAGCATGCGCTTGGTCGGCCCCTCGCGCAGCTGACCGATGACGGTCAGGCGTGCAGCCGGATGGCTGTCCTTCAGGCGCGCAAGCGCTGCGATCAGCACATCCAGCCCCTTGATGGGCACGTCGGCACTGGCGCTGGCAACGATCAGCCCGGGCTCGCGCTTTACCGACCGGTCAGGCGTGAAGCTCACATGGTCGATGCCGTTATAGGCGACGCGTACGCCGCTCGGATCCATGCCGGTACGCTCCGCATAAGACCGCCGAGCGGCATCGGAAACCGCGATGAAATGGGTGAGGGCGCGTGCCGCCCTTGCCTGCTCATCCACGAAGGAATGCCAGCGCCAGGACAGCGCCTTGCCCAGCCGGGTATGCGCGCCGGCCACCGCGAAATCGCGATCAATCGCAATCGGGTGGTGCAGGGTGGTGATGACGGGCAGGGTTTGCGCGATGCGCGCCATCGGCATGGCCAGCGTCTGGTTGTCGTGGATTATGTCAAAGCGGTGGCTCTCACGCGCGATGAACTCCTCCAGACGCAGCGCAAAGGCCGTCATCTCACCGAACGCGCCGGTATTGTGGGCCAGCCACTCGGCGCGGTCGGCCCGGCTGGCCAGATGCCGCCAGCGCAGCGCCAGCATGGCGTTATCGACAGCAAAGAGATCAAGCGAGGGCAGCTTGATCAGCTCGATACCGGCATCCAGCTCAGGGTAGGGCGGGCCGGAGGCCACGCTCACCTCGCAGCCCGCGGCTTTGAGCGCGCGCGTCAGCTCATGCACATAAATGCCCTGCCCACCGACATGCGGGTGGGAGCGATAGCTGGTCACCAGCACCCGCAAGGGGCGCTGTGACAGGGGATAATCAGCAAGGTCTTTCATTGGCGCGGGAAGCTAGACGGGCTAGGGTGCGTCGCCAAGCCCTTATGTGAACGCTGTTCACTTGGCGCTGCTGGATCCCGTCAAGCAATCTTCGGGCAACCGCTGGTTTGCTTGCACGGAGAGCGAGGGGATGGGAAGTTGCTTGAGAAAATAAAGAGTGCACTTTTAGTAATTGCCTTGTCACTAGTTCTCGTGTCGGTTCTAAGTTTTGCATTATGGTTTCATTATTTGCGACCTATGCAAAGCAGAGCCGAGTCGAGGCAGAATTTAGACGAATTTGTTGAGTGGGTTGAGCGTCAAGGCGGATCAAGTGTTGTAGTTTCGCGCGGAGTCGAGATTTTCAATCCGCTGTCGTGGGGCAGTGCGCCATGTGCTGTTGACGCGATGATCCCGATTCAAGGAGAATTTTTTGGTTATGTCCGCTACCGGAGTTGCGGTGAAACAGTGTCATTTGGCTACTCATTGCCGTCATGTGACGACCAAACTTGGCAACATTTTTCTGATCAGACTTGGGCTGCGCTTCGCAACGAGTTGGGGCAGCTGGACTTGTTCGGTCGGCCACTACCTGTCGCATTTCGTGACGTTGACCCCATCATCGCACGCAGTGTGATTGAGAATGTAGAGGCCAGTGCGATGATGGTGCATGAGAGCCGACTTTTGTGCCAATAAGTGAAATGCCCCTGCGCCAAAAGTTCCGTCGCGATTTTGAGTGGCTAGTAGGTGGCCACGGGGTGTAGTGGTTAGCAGGGCATGATCCACCCCCATTGCCCGCGCCGCCTGCGCCGCGCTACACCGCGCGGGTGATCAGCCCCGCCGCACTCTTCGCCCGCATCGATACGCGTTTTGCGCTGTTCTACGGTGCCTTTTATCTCGGTTTCGGGGCCTATCTGCCTTACATGCCGGTCTGGTATGCCGAGCGCGGCCTGACGCCCGAACTGATCGGTATCGCAGCCGCAGCTGGCATGGTGGGCCGTGTGGCCGTCGCGCCGCTGGGTGCGTTCTGGTCCGACCGGGCCATGCGCAGGCGCGATGCCATCCTGGCCTTTTCGCTGGCGGGGCTGGCCGTCTTCCTTGCCCACATCCCCGATTCCCCGGCTCTCGTTATTCTCGTGCTGGCCGGGCTCAGCGGTGCTGCCGTTACAGGCGTCATCCCCCTTGTGGATGCGTTTGCGATGGGTCAGGCCCGCAAGGAAGGCTTTGCGTTCGGTATACCGCGGGCATTCGGTTCGGCCCTGTTCGTGATCGGTAATCTGGGGGCAGGGGCGCTGATCTCCGCGTTCGGCGGAGAAGCCGTTCTGGTCTGGGTGCTGGGCGGTGCCGCCCTGACCGCGCTGACGGCCGCCTTCCTGCCCGCTGGCCGGATTGATGCCATGCCGGGAACAGAGCGGCCCGCATCGCCGCCTTTGCGCATACTGCTGGGCGCCGGACTTCCACTGGCCTTTGCGGCCTCCGCCCTTATCCAGGGCGCGCACGGCTTCTACTATGCCTTTTCGGCGCTGGCCTGGCGCGCTGATGGCGTGCCTGCCTGGGCAATAGGCGCCTTGTGGGCGACGGGTGTCGGCGCGGAGATCATCTTCTTTGCCGTCTGGGGACGGGTGCTGCGCGGGTGGAGCCCGGCGGCCATGATGGCGCTGGCGGGCATGATGGCCGTGGTCCGCTGGCTGGCGCTGGCCCTGTCGCCGCCCTTATGGTTCTTGTTCCCTTTGCAGGGCCTTCATGCTTTCAGTTTTGCCGCCGCCTATCTGGGATTTCTGCGCTATGCGGCCGACCATGCGCCCGAACGCCTGGCGGCGACGGCCCAGGCAGTGAATTCCGCACTGTCCGGCGGGCTGGTGCTGGCCGGTGCAACCTTTGTCTCCGGCCTCGCGTTTGCAGCGTTCGGCACGGCCGGCTTTGCGTTCATGGCCCTGCCGGCCGGGCTGGGCGGATTATGCGCATTGTGGCTCACCCGGCGTGGCCGATAAGCGTCATAGCGCGCATAATATCGCGTACCGGGCTTGCCAGCCCTTGGGAATGGGCGCGAAGCGCCCGATAACACGGGCAGCGGGGCTTTCCGCGCCGGAGGGTTATGGCTGCCAGACACACAGATTCGCTTGTTCAGCCGCGTCTCGCTGTCAGCGAGGCCGAAGGCCGCGCTGTGCTGGAGCCCTCCGGAGACTGGCTGATTGAGACCATCGGCCAGATGGACCGTCAGGTGCGGGCCGTCGAGCGTGATCACAGCGTCAAGGCGCTGCACCTTGATGTGTCCGGGCTGGGCCGCATCGACACCTCAGGGGCCTATCTGCTCGGACGTCCGCTCCGCCAGGGAGATGATCCGGTACCGGAAGGCCGGATAAGCGGGGACCACCCGGTCGCTGCGAGACTCATCCGGGAAGTACATGCGCGTATGGATCACTGCCCGCCGGAAGAGGCGTCGGGCTGGGGATTACGCAAGATGCTGACCCGGCTGGGTGCCGGTACCGAGCACGTTCTGGACGAGGCCTGGGATACGCTCGGCTTTTTCGGCCATACGCTGGTGACACTGGGAGCGTCCCTGCTGAACCCGGCAAGGCTGCGCTGGACATCAACGGTCCACCTGATGGAGACGGTCGGGATCAATGCCCTGCCGATCATCGCGGCCCTGTCTTTCTTCATCGGCGCTGTCGTGGCCTTCATGGGCGCAAGCCTGCTGGAAACCTTCGGCGCGTCGATCTTTACGGTCGATCTGGTTGGCATTTCGGTCTTGCGGGAATTCGGTGTGCTGATCACGGCGATCATGCTGGCGGGCCGGTCGGATTCGGCCTTCACCGCTTCGATCGGCTCGATGAAGATGCAGCAGGAAATCGATGCCATGCGCGTCATCGGGCTGGACCCTTACGAGGTTCTGGTGGTGCCGCGCGTGATTGCGTGTGTGGTGATGGCGCCCCTGCTAACGCTAGCGGCCATGCTGGCCGGTCTGTTCGGGGGCTTGCTGGTGTCCTGGGTCACGCTGGATGTGTCGCCCAGCTTCTTTCTCACCCGTCTGCAGAATGTGGTCGACTGGACGCACTTCATGGTCGGCATGTCGAAAGCGCCGGTCTTCGGACTGGTCATTGCCATTATAGGCTGCCGTCAGGGCATGAAGGTGGGCGGCGATGTCGAAAGTCTCGGCCAGCGCACGACCGCTTCAGTTGTGCAGGCCATTTTCATGGTCATCGTCATCGATGCGCTGTTCGCCCTCATGTATCTGGAGGCGGATATATGAGCACACGCCCCCTCATCGAGGTGCGCGGGCTGGTAACGCGCTTCGGCAGCCATGTCGTCCATGACGGTCTGGACCTTGAGGTCCGGCGCGGCGAGGTCATGGGCATTGTTGGCGGTTCAGGCAGCGGCAAGTCTGTCCTGCTCCACACCATACTCGGGCTCAAGGCTCCCGATGGTGGCGAGATATTCTTTGACGGCAGGCCCCTGTCGCGCATGACAGCGGCGGAGCGCGCGGCACTGGAGCGGCGCTGGGGCGTGCTGTTCCAGGGGTCGGCCCTGTTCTCGTCGCTGACGGTCAGGGAGAATATACTGGTTCCCATTCGCGAACATGTCAGCCTGCCACCAGCGCTGATGGACGAGATTGCCGATCTCAAGCTGGGGCTCGCCGGTCTGGGTACAGATGCGATCAACAAATACCCGTCCGAGCTGTCGGGCGGCATGAAGAAGCGTGCAGGCCTGGCGCGGGCTCTGGCGCTGGACCCGGACGTGCTGTTCCTTGACGAACCGACGGCCGGGCTTGACCCGATCAGTGCCGCGGCGTTTGACGAGCTGATCCGCGAGCTGTGCGAAACGCTGGGCCTGACCATACTGCTCGTCACGCATGATCTCGACACACTGCACGCGGTTTGCGACCGGGTGGCGGTCATCGCCGAGAAGCGTATCATTGCCGTCGATACGATAGCGCGGCTGGCCACCAATTCTCACCCCTGGATACAGGATTATTTCGGCGGCCCGCGCGGGCGGGCAGCATTGAGGAGCTGAACGATGGAAACCCGTGCCCACCATGCACTGGTCGGCCTGTTCGTGATCCTGCTGGCACTGGCAGGCGGCCTGTTTTTTGTCTGGCTGTCGCAGGCTTCGTTCGACCGCGAGTTCCGCCAGTATGATGTCGTGTTCGAAGGCCCGGTCAGGGGGCTTCGAACTTCATCAGAAGTGCGCTTCAACGGCATCCAGGTCGGCGAGGTCGTGGATCTTGGCCTGAACCCGGACGATACCAGCGAAGTCATCGCCCGCATCCGCATCGACGCCTCCACGCCGGTGCGCGTGGACAGTTTTGCCCAGCTTGAACCGCAGGGGCTCACCGGCCTGTCCTATATCCAGATTTCAGCCGGCGAATCCGGTTCGGCCCTGCTGGAGACCCGGTTCGGGGACCGTCCGGCGCGTATCTATGCGCGGCAGACGCAGCTGGATCTGCTCGTTCAGGGCGGGGAGACCCTGCTGGAAACGGTGCAGACCACCGGCGTGCTGGTGAACCGCCTGCTCAACGAGGAAAATCAGGAACAGTTCTCCACCCTGCTGGAAAACCTTTCCACCCTGTCGGGCCAGCTCGCTGAAAACGGCGCGATGATGGCGGAAATGCGTGAGACGATTGCGTCCATAGAACGGGCGGCAAACGATATGTCGACGGCTGCGGCGAGCATCGAGCAGTTCGGTGTGACCGCCGAGCGTTTCCTGTTAGATGAGGTCGGGCCCATGGTCGCCGAGACCGAGGCTGCGTCCATCGCGGTCAACCAGGCGTCCATGGAGACATATGACGCTCTTGTGGCCCTTCGTCCGGGGCTGGAGACATTCGCCACCGATGGCGTCTACCAGCTCAATGCAGCGTCGCATGACCTGCGCCAGCTCGTTGAAAACCTGGAACGCCTGACAGCTGATCTTGAAAACGACCCCGGCGGGCTCTTGACCCGGCGGCGGGGAGAGGAAGTCGAGGTGCCGCAATGATCACCAGAAACCTGTTGCTGGCCGGCGCTGCGCTGGCGCTTTCAGGATGCATCTCGCTCCTTCCGGAGTCGGAGAGCAGTGCGCTCTACCGTCTGTCGAACCATGTCCCAGCGGATGCGGTGATAAACCCCGATGCGCCAGTCGTGCGCATCGCCCGGCCTGTGGCGCCACGCGCCCTTTCCGGTGACCGGATCGCGCTGGACGCCGGGGAGGGGCGGGTAGCCTATATGGCAGGAGCAAACTGGGTCAGTGCGGCGCCGGTTCTCCTGCAGGAGCTGGTGGTGGACACATTTGACCGGCGTTCCACCGCCCTCGTCGCGGCAAGGCCGGATGATGGCGTCGCGACCAGCTGGGATCTGCGCATGGAGATGCGCCGTTTCGAGGCGGTCTATGATCAGGGCAGCAATGCCGCGCCGCGCATCGACATTGCCGTTCGCGCCCGTCTTATCGACACAGCGAGCCGGGAAGTATCCGGTGTGCGTACCTTCGAGGTTTCACGGCGGGCAGACGGCAACCGGCAGGGCCTGATCATCGACGCGTTCAGCAGGGCCGCATCGGACATGTCAGCTGAGCTGGTGGACTGGGCGTCAGGACAGGTCGCTGAGGCAGAGGGCGAGGCCGCCGGGGCACAGCCGCCCGGCTAGTCGCGCCGCTTGCCGCGTTTGGCTGTCCCGCCTGAAGGCGGCTCGTCATCCTCGTCCGGGTCCATGTTGGCCAGGAGGTCTTTCCAGCGCCAGCCGCCTTCGGGACGGGCCTGAGTGGCCAGCCGCTCGTCGCGCGGGCGTCCCGGCGGAGAACTCTCGTTCTCGTCATCGGTGACCTGGTCACGGGCGTCGAGCCGCACCTCGTCTTCATCCACCGGCGTGGATGGCCGTGCTGGCCGCCGGCGTACATTCAATGGATCCGGCACCTCATCCGGCGCGATATCGATCGGCTTGCGTCCGCCGGCGACAGAGCCCATGCGCAGCATGAAGTCCGACAGAAGTTCGTAATTATGCCGCACGCGCGCCTGGAACATGGCGTCGATCTCGCGCGCGCTTTCCGACGCTTCCTCCGCCGTCTGGTTCAGCTTGGCCAGTCCTTCCGACAGGGCGCGCTCAAGCTCAAGCGTCGCGCGGCGGGCCGCGGCGGGTGCGTCATCGAAACGTGACCGCATGTCACGCAGCATCATCTCCACGTGGTCGGCCTGCTTGCGCGCGGCCTCCAGGGTGTCGGCGAGCTGTTTGCGGACGGTCTCACCGGCTTCCTCCGACGCCTTTGCAGCCTTGTCGACAAGAAGCTCGGCTTCGCGCAGGCGCGCCTGGAAAGCTTCATCGGACCGGCGGGCAGCTTCGAACCCGGCTTCGCTGACGCGTTCCAGGGCGGCTTCAGCGGCGCTGGCCTGGCCTGAAAAGCGTTCTGCCGACTCCGTGGCGGCTTCGCGGGCTTCCCGTGCCGTTTCGGTCAGGCGCTTGAGAATCGCCTCATTGGCCTCTGCCGCCAGCCGTGTCTCGCTCTCGATCGTTTTGGACAGGGATGACGCGCGGGTGATGGCGTCGTTGATGGCGCGCGTGAACACTGCGCCGCTCTCCTCGGCCGATTTGCGCAAGGTTTCCGCACCGGAGCCGGCGGTCTTGGAGAGCGTGGCGAGCTCTGCCTTGTGAAAGTCGAGCGCCGCCGCAATTTTCTCCTGTTCCTTGCGCAGGGCCTCACTGGCTTCGGCAAGGCGCTCGCGATGCTTGAGATAGGCCGCGTCCAGCCCGTCGCCGCGGCTTTTCAGCGTGTCAGCCAGCTCGCGCATGGTGGTGGCGCGCTGCGCCAGAATTTCCGAGGCCTTTTCGGCAGACTTGACGGTCTCGTCACCGGCGCCAGACAGGCGCTCAGCGCCGGCGCGCAAGGTGAGGGCGCCTTCATTGGCCTTTTCGTTCGCCAGCTCGGCCGCCGCCGCAACCATTTCGCCCTGCTCCTGGATCGCGGCGGCGATCAGGGCTGCCTTGTCGTCAAGGCTGTCGGCGATCTCGGCCAGCTTCTCGCGTTCGCCCTTCAGCGAGCGCATAAGCGACTCCACCCGCTCCCGCGCAGCCTTTGAGGTGTCCTCAAGGCTGTCGGCATGATGCGTGATGACCTCTTCCATGGCCGCAAGGCGCGCCAGGGCGCTGTCCATCGCGGTGTTGATCCGCCCGACCTGCAGGCTTACGGCATCGGCCATCTGGCGAACTTCGCCTTGCAGGGCATCAGCTGGCGTCGAGAGCCGGGCGACCGCGCCTTCGACAGAGCGAATCTGCGCGCTCGCGCGGGCCACGGTCCGGCCGAGAAGCCCTGACAGCAGGAAAAGCAGGGCGGGTGCTCCCGCAAAGATGGCGATGCCCGCAAGCTGGGCGGGGCTCAGCGCCGCGAAATCATCGATCACATAGCCATAGAGATAGGCACCGGCACCCCCGAGCCATAGCGCAGCGCACGCAGCGCCGGCAAACGCGATCCATCCGCCTCCGCCTGCGGGCTTTGCAGGAGTTGTGCTCAGCGGCTCAGCGCCGCGTGTGGCCGGCACCTGCCCTTCCGCCGGATCTTTCAGCACGGCAGGCGTGGCCGGCTGGGCGGTCTTGGCGGCTTTGGCGGCGGAGTTATCATCGGCAGGCATTATTCGCCTCGATCACAGCACAAGGTGGCGTGCCAGCGTCAATACCGGCAGCAAAAGCTGGTTCTAGGGCGAGACGGGAAAAATTTAAAGCCGCAAGACCGGCGGAGGCGGCACGGATGGCAGGTGACCTGGCGCCGAAGCGCAGCCCGAGACGGGTTGGGCCTGGCCACTGCGAACGACGAAAACCAGATCGCCGTCTGCGGTCCGCAACTGCTCTACATGCATGTCCGATGCGAGCAAGTGAATGGCGGCTGCCTCGTCTGTGAAGCGGGCTTCCTCAAAGCTCTGCTGGCGAACCGGCGGCGCGCAATCCTCCGCGCGGTCATAGCCGATACCCACAAGCGCCAGAACGGCTCCCGCGATCCAGTGAAGTATGTCGATGGCCACGCCTAACATGGATTTGGTCCCTATCCCTGCGCCTGCTTATGAACCCCAACGCGGGACGGCTCAAGGCAATTTGCCCGTTCCGGCCATGAAATCTTGGTAAGGTTGAGTTTGCGCTCCAGGTTTTCTCCTTGCATGGCTCGGCGGGCAGGGTGAAGTTGACTGGCAAGCAGCAGGGGAGAGCTTTTCACCATGAATTCGGCACCAGTGACCGTGGCAGACCGTCACCAGAGTCTTGATGTACTGCGCGGCATCGCCGTGCTGGGTATCCTCATGGTGAATATCCCGACCTTCTTCATGCTGCCGGAATCCTATCAGTATCCGCCTGCCGATCCGGCCTTCGACGCAGCGGGCGCCGAGGCCTGGCTGTTCGTCCATGTCTTCTTCGAGATGAAGTTCATCACGATCTTCTCCGCCCTGTTCGGTGCGGGCATATTGCTGATGACGGGGGACGGACCGGATTCCTCGACGAAGGTTCACTACCGGCGGATGTTGTGGCTGCTCGCCTTCGGCATGGTGCACGCCTATGCGCTCTGGTTCGGCGACATTCTGGTCTCCTATGCAGTGTTCGGCATGATCGCCGTGCTGTTCCGCAAGATGAGTGTCGGCAAGCTGGTGTTCTGGGGCTTTTTCTGGATCACGCTTACCGGCTTGCTGATGGTCGGCCTGTTTGCATCGTTCATGCTGATGCCGGGTGATATCGACGCGGCCGACATCGGCATGGCGCAGAGCCCGGAAGCTGCGGCCAACATTATCGCGGCGTATCAGGAAGGCAGTGCAGGGCGCTGGGCACACAACGCCTTCATGGCCCTGATGGGCCAGCTGACCGGACTGGCCTTCTTTGGCGGGCGGGTGATCGGCGTCATGTTCCTCGGCATGGCGTTGTTCAAGTCCGGCTTCCTGACCCTTCAATGGGGCGTGGCACGCTATGGCATTGTCGCGCTGGTCTGCCTCGCCATCGGCCTGCCGCTCGCCTGGTATGGCGGTCAGCATGCGGTGGCGGAGAATTTCGATCTGCGCGGCATGTGGTTCCATACGGCAACCAACTACGTCGCGAGCCTGCTGGTCGCCCTTGGCTATGCCAGCGTGGTGATGCTGATCTGCAAGATGCCGGGTCTGGCCCTGCTGCGCGCGCCGTTTGCGGCGGCCGGGCGGATGGCCTTCACCAATTATCTCACCCAGACGATCACCTTGGTCATCCTGTCGACAGGCACGATCGGTCTTGGCCTCTACGGCACGCTGGGGCGCGAGGAACTCATTCCCATCGTTCTGACCATCTGGGTGGTACAGCTTGCGGTCTCGACGGTGTGGCTGCAGGTCTTCCGCTTCGGGCCGTTTGAGTGGCTGTGGCGCACGCTGACCTACTGGAAGCTGCAACCGATCACCAAGCCCAAGGCATGAGCGGGGTAAAGGCGGGAGACGCGTTCGCGGTTTACGGCCTGTTGCGCAAGGGCGCGTCCGGCTTTGCCGAGTTCGGGCTGGCGCGCGCCTTCAGGCCGCTCGGCCCGTGCCGGATACCGGGCGTAATCCATGATCTGGGCGGGTATCCGGGCCTGATCGCCGGACAGGGTGAGGTTATTGGCGAGCTCTTTGAAGTGACCGATGTGTCCGTCATTGCCCGGCTCGACGCGTTCGAGGACTACGACCCGCACAAACCTGAAGGCTCGCGCTATCTGCGCCGGCGCATCCGTCTCCTGTCTCCAGATGCCGAAGCCTGGGTCTATGTCTGGAACCGGCCGGTTTCAGGCTTTGCCCGCGTGGAGAGCGGCGACTGGCTGGAATGGGCGGGCCGCAAGGTCTGACCCGCCGGGCGATTACTGCAAATAGTCTGCGCGCACATCAACGCTGGAGCGCTTGCCGATGTGCTGGTGGCAGGTCCTCAGCCAGTCCTTCGCCGCCTGCCGGCCCGCATCGCGAAGACCGGTCAGGAAGCGCCAGCTCGTATCATACTTGCTCGCGGCGGAATAATCCTTGAGCGCCTCGTCGGCGCGGACGGCATGAATGTGCAGATTGCGCAGCCGGGCCTTTTCGGCGTCCTTCAGGAGATCATCCTCGATCAGGCGCTTGACGAAGGCGACAGCGCGCAGTTCAGCCATCAAGGAGGCATTGAACGTGATCTCGTTGACCCGGTTCATGATGTCATCGGCGGATTTGGGTGTGCCGGGGCGCTTTAGCGGGTTGATATGGACGATCAGCAGATCACCGGGCGTATCCGCATAAAAGAGCGGCCACAGGGCGGGATTGCCGGTAAAGCCACCATCCCAATAAGGCTCGCCATCAATCTCCACCGCCTGGCGGATGAAGGGCAGGCAGGCCGAGGCCAGCACCGCATCGGTCGTGATCCGTTGCCCGGTAAACACCTCGGCGCGTCCGGTGGTCACGCAAGTCGCCGTCACGAATAGCGGTATGCCGGTCTGTACGCGCAGGCGTTCGAAATCGATCTGCGCGTCCAGAATGTCTTTCAGCGGATCGAGATTGTACGGGTTGAGATCGTACGGGCTGGTCAGGCGCGAGAAGGCGTCGAAGAAGGGCATAAGCTTCAGGAAGGTGCCGCCCGGCATCATCGGCCGGAAGGCAGCGCCGCGCCTGGACACTTCATGCCAGAAGGCTTCAAGGCTGGCGCGCGCACCGTCACGCCCATCGTCCAGCCAGCCATGGGTGAGCGCTACAGCGTTCATCGCCCCGGCGCTGGTAGCCGTTATAGCTCCAGGGGTTATACGGCCATCTTCCAGCAGCGCGTCAAGAACGCCCCAGGTGTAGGCGCCGTGCGAACCACCGCCCTGCAGGGCGAGCGAGACCGCTCTGGCGGGCTTGGCCATCAGGCCGCCACCCAGCCGCCCTCCACCGGGAAGGCGGCGCCATTGGCCGATGCGCCGGACTCTGACACCAGGTAGAGCAGCAGCCCGGCCAGATGGTCGTATTCGACGAATTTCTTGGTCGGCTGCGCGCTCAGCATGACGTCACGCACGACTTCCTCCTCGGAAATGCCGCGCGCTTTTGCGGTGTCGGCAATCTGGCTTTCCACCAGCGGTGTGCGCACATAGCCCGGGCATATGGCATTGCAGGTGATGCCTGCTTCGGCCACTTCCAGCGCCACTGTCTTGGTCAGGCCGATCACGCCATGCTTGGCGGCCACATAGGCCGATTTGAAGGGCGAGGCGACTAGCCCGTGCGCGGAGGCGATATTCACGATGCGTCCGCCACCGGCCTTTTTCATCACCGGCACGGCGTGGCGGATAGTATGGAAGCAGGAGGTGAGGTTGATCGCGACAATCGCGTCCCATTTCTCCGGCGCCAGTTCCTCGACCGGCGCGACCTGCTGGATGCCCGCATTGTTGACGAGGATGTCGAGCCGGCCAAAGATCTTGACCGTCTCTGCGATCAGGCCTTCGATCTCGCGCGGCTCCAGCATGTTGGCGCCATTATAGGCTGCCTTTACGCCAAATTCCTGCTCCAGCGCGGCGCGGGTCTTTTCGATTTCGCCAGCCTCACCCAGCCCGTTGAGCATGATGTTCGCGCCACTGGCCGCGAGCGCGCGCGCCAGCGCGAGGCCGATGCCGGAGGTCGAGCCGGTAATGACCGCAACCTGGCCGCTCAAGTCGGCCTTCAGACCGCCCATGACTGTCTCCTTGGCCGTGAAGGCCTGCGTCGGGATTTGTTGCAGTGCAAAAGACGGTTTGCGCCGGTTTTGTCAAGGCCTGCGCGCCAGGCTTCACCCTTTCTTCAAAGGTGGCTGCGGGCGGGCGAACAGGAGCCGGTCCGGTGTGGAACCTGCCTTATCGAGCCGGTAACCCTCGACATTGAAACGCGAAAGCTGGTCCGGGTCCTCGATCCGGTTTTCGATGATCCAGCGGGCCATCATGCCACGCGCCTTCTTGGCATAGACCATCAGGGCGCGCAGCTTGCCGTCCTTCTCTTCCTTGAAATCGACCGTGATGACACGCGATTTCATCTTCGGCAGGCGGGCTGCCTTCGCATATTCGTTGGATGCCAGATTGACGATCACGCGGTGGGCATGGCCCTCCAGCGTGCGGGCTAGTTCGGCAGCGATATCGTCACCCCAGAATTCGTAGAGGTTCGCGCCCTTCTTCGTCTTCAGCCGGGTGCCCATTTCCAGCCGGTAGGGCTGGATGGCGTCCAGCGGGCGCAGGGCGCCGTAAAGTCCTGACAGGATACGCAGGCGGCCTTGCGCCCATTCCAGATCGTCCTTGGACAGGCTTGCTGCATCAAGGCCGCGATAGACCTCGCCGGCGAAGGCGAGGGCGGCGGCCTTGCCATCCTTGGCTCCTGGGTCAAATGCCTTGAAGCGCTCCACATTCAGCGCCGCAAGGTCATCGGAAATGTCCATGAGCTGGCGCAGCTGCGTGCGCGAGAGTTTCGACGTTGTCTTCGACAATTCCTCGGTACGCTTGAGAAGCTCAGGCCGGCTGGTCTCCAGCTCGGGCCGGGCCGGTTCGAAATCAAGCTGCTTGGCCGGAGAGAGAAGGATCAGCATGGAAGATGGGTCTCGCCTGTAGCTCTGGTGCGGGGAACTCTAGTGAGTGTATCTATCGAAATAGGGGCGTTGCCCGAAAATGCCAATAGCCGGGCGCGTGGTGCCTAGTCCAGCCCGGTGAGGATGCGCGGGTTCATGATATTGTGCGGATCAAGCACCGCCTTGATCGCGCGCATCACGTCCACTTCAACCGGCTTGCGCGCTTTCAGCTCGGCCTGTTTGAGGATCCCGATCCCGTGCTCTGCCGAGATCGAGCCGTGATGCTTGTCCACAAGGTCGTAGATCAGCCGGGTGGCAGGTGCTGCGCGCGCGATGAACTCCTCTCCCGTGCCGGGCTCACGCGCGGCGAGATTGAAATGCACATTGCCATCGCCGACATGGCCGAACGCGATCACCCGCGACCCGTCTACCAGCGCCTCGGCCTGCTGCGTGGCCTCGCGCATGAAGGCGGCCATGCGCGATACCGGTACCGAGACATCGTGCTTGGCGGCCTTGCCGTGTGCCTTCTCGCCTTCGGGGATATTCTCGCGCAGCGCCCAGAACTGCGCGGCCTGCGCTTCGGACTGTGCCAGTGCGGCGTCGGTGACCAGACCGGACTCAAAGGCGCTTTCCAGTGCGGTTTCCATCAGAATGCCGGAGCGTTCCTCTTCCGCGCTCGACAGCTCGATCAGCACCATCCAGTCCGGATTGCCTTGCAGTGGCGAGCGCGCGCCGGGCACGTGGGCGCAGACCAGCTCCATGGCGAAGCCGGAGATCAGCTCGAACGCGCTGACCGCGCCGCCCGTCCGGTCCTTCAAATGACCCAGAAGGGTTACGGCCGCCTCGGGGTCTTGCACCGCGGCAATCGCGACACTGACCGAGGCCGGACGCGGGAACAGTTTCAGCGTCGCTGCCGTGACGAGGCCAAGCGTGCCTTCCGCGCCGATGAAAAGCTGTTTGAGATCGTATCCGGTATTGTCCTTGCGCAGGCCCGACAGCCCGCTGAGCACCCGGCCATCGGGCAGGACCGCTTCCAGCCCCAGAACCAGATCGCGCATCATGCCATAGCGCAGCACCTGCACCCCGCCCGCATTGGTGGAGATCAGGCCACCAATCATGGCCGAGCCTTGCGCGCCGAGGCTTAAGGGGAAGAGCTTGCCGGCACCGCGTGCGGCCTCCTGCACGCTCTGCAGCACGGCGCCGGCCTCGACGGTCATCGACTCATTGGCCGTGTCGATCTCGCGGATGGCGTTCATCCGCTTCATGGAGATGACGACCTCGTTGGCCGGCGTGGAGGCCCCGACCAGCCCGGTTATACCGCCCTGGGGCATGACGGGGATGCGCGCGGCGTTGCAGGCCGCCAGCATGCTGGCCGCCTCCTGCGTGCTGGCAGGCTTCAGCACCAGCGGCGTGCCGCCCGCATAGCGCCCGCGCCAGTCCCGCGCATGGCTCTCCAGCTCTGCCGGGTCGGCTGACCAGGATTTCGGGTCGAGGCTTGCCGTGAGTGACGCAAGAGCCGGGGCGAGGGCGGTCATCGGGATCGGGTGCTCCTTACAGCTCGACAGGCAGGCGGGTCATGACGGCAGTCAGCTTCAGATTGGGCGCTTCATGCATGCGCCCTTCGAGATGGTAGAGATCACCGTCCACCCGGCCGTCATAAAGCACGTTGAAGCGGGCAACATCCCCTACCACTGATACGGTCTCGGGCCTGTGACGCACAAACAGCATGCGCGCAAGCGGGCCATCGGGCCCATCTTCCAGCCATCCTTCATAGTAATAGCTGCTATCCCCGCCGGTCGCGCGGCCATTGCGCACGGTGACCACGCCGCCGGACTGGTCCAGCGGGCTCCGGAAGCGCACCACATAGACGCCATCGGGTATCCATTGCGAGCGCGGGAAGCGTGGTTTTGCTGTCTGGGTGTCCATTTGGGATTCGCCTGCTGACGGGTTCAGACTTCAATTGTCCTTCGGGGCTGCCGCACGGGCAAGCCGGTCATTGATGGCTTCGCCCAGACCGTCATGCGGGATCGGCGCCACCGCGATCGGCCGCCCCAGTGCGTCGGCGGTGCGCAGATGGGCGAAGAGCCGGGCGGCAGCTTCGGCGAGATCACCGGACGCCGAGAGGTCCAGCACATGTGCGGCTGCCTTTCCGCGCCAGCGGCCGAAGGCCAGATAGGTCTCGGCAGGAGCAGGCTGTGTAACGTCCAGCCGCAAGGGCGCTTCCGGCGCGTAATGGCTCTTTAGCATGCCGGGCGCGGCGATGGCGGTATCGGCGCTGGCGCGCTGCAGGGCCGTGCCGGTCAGCGCCTCGATACGGCCGGCCTCCAGCGCTCCGGCGCGCAGCAGGACCAGACCGCCGGGCAGATCGGCCAGAATGGTGCTTTCCAGCCCCACCCGGCACGGACCGCCATCCAGAATGAGGCCAATACGATCACCCAGGCTATCGGCGACATGCTGCGCGGTGGTCGGGCTGATACTGCCCGAACGGTTGGCACTGGGGGCCGCCAGCGGGCGGTCAAGGCGTGCGACCAGCCCCGTCATGGCAGGCGAATCCGGCCAGCGCACCGCCAACGTGTCCAGCCCCGCCCGTGCCAGATCGCATACCGGGCTCGTGGCGCGGTGACGTCCCACCAGCGTCAGCGGCCCCGGCCAGACCTGCCGGGCAAGCTTAATTGCCGCAGGGCTCAGCTCCACCAGCTCCAGCGCACGCTCCAGACCGTCCACATGGGCGATGAGGGGGTTGAAGCGCGGGCGCCCCTTGGCTGCATAGAGCGCCGCTATGGCCGCCGGGCTGGTGGCGTCGGCAGCCAGCCCGTACACGGTCTCGGTCGGAACGGCTGCCAGAGCGCCGTCCGCCAGCAGGGATGCTGCCCGGTCAAGGTTCACAGCATCGTGTGCCGGCAGGGTGGGGGCGGTCGCTGTATCGCTCATCGCGGAAGGCTTGGCGCGTGTGTGGGGCAAAGGCAAGAGGTGTGCATCGCAAGCTGCGTCAAAGCGTCCCTGAAGAGGCGCCAGCGGCCATCACACCCTCGTCACATGGCGCTGCTAGGCCCATATCCACGCCAAGAAGAATCTCCCCGGAGCCTTTGATGACCGATCTCGCCGCACGACTCGATCCCGATTTCGAGCCGGAAACCAACAATTCGGGCAACCGGCCTTTTGCCGATGTGGTCAAGGCGCGCCTTGACCGGCGCAGCTTCCTGCGCGGCGGGCTGGGCCTGGCGGTCAGCGGGTTTGTGGCCGGGCCGGTGGCGGCCTGCGCACGCCGGCCCGAGGCGCAGGACGCATCGTCCGGTCCGTCGCTGGGGTTCAACGCCGTGCCGGTATCCTCTACCGACACTATCGTCGTGCCGGACGGTTATGAGGCGCGGGTCATCTATCGCTGGGGCGATGCGATCAGCGGTGATTTTCCGGCGTTCGCACCGGACAATTCCGGCGAGGATCAGGCCCATCAGGCCGGCATGCATCATGACGGCATGCACTTCTTCCCCATTGAAGGCGATAGCCCGTGGCAGGGCAGTTCCACCGACGGCTTTCTGGTGATGAACCATGAATATATCGAGACGCGCTTTCTGCATTACGCCGTGACGCAAGGTAGCGAGATCAGCTCCTGGGGCACGCCCGATCATGCCGGGCCGCGACCGGCCGATCATGTGCTGAAAGAACTTAACGCGCATGGTGTCTCGGTCGTGCGCATGCGCGCTGACGCGAATGGCAACTGGCGGGTCGTGGCCGACCCGCGCAACCGGCGCATTACCGGCCTGACACGTATGGAAATTGCGGGCCCGGCACGCGGCCATGCCAAGATGGCAACCTTTTACAGCCCGGACGGCACGCATACGCGCGGCACGCTGTCCAATTGTGCCCACGGCGTGACGCCGTGGAACACCTATATGGCCGCGGAAGAGAACTGGTCGGGCTATTTCGTCAATACCGATGGCGAGATGCCGCGCGAGCACGCCCGCTATGGCGTGCGCCCGGATGTCAGCCGCCATAACTGGCACCTGGCTGATGATGGCGGAGACGGCTATGTTCGCTTTGATGCATCCACCAAGGCCGATGCACCGGCTGGCGATTACCGCAATGAACCCAACATGTTCGGCTGGATGACCGAGATCGACCCGTTCGATCCGGATTCAACCCCGGTCAAGCGCACCACGCTGGGCCGCTTCGCCCATGAGGGTGTGGTCTTCGCGCCGGCAGAGGCCGGCCAACCTGTGGTCTGCTATTCCGGTGACGATTCCCGGTTCGAATATATTTACAAATTCGTCTCTGACGGCGCGTATCAGCCCGGCGTCACGCGAGGCGATATTCTCGATACCGGCACGCTCTATGTGGCGCGTTTCAATGATGACGGTAGCGGCGAGTGGCTGCCGCTCGTTTACGGTCAGAACGGGCTCGATGAGAGCAATGGCTTCACCGATCAGGGCGATGTGCTGATCAACACACGCACGGCAGCAGACATTGTCGGTGCGACCCCGATGGACCGGCCCGAATGGGGTGCGGTCGACCCTGAAACCCGCGCGGTCTATTTCACGCTGACCAACAATACCCGCCGCACGGCAGACCAGGTGGACGCGGCCAATCCGCGTGCGGACAACGCGTTCGGCTCGATCATCCGCTGGAACGAGGCCGATGGCGACCAGGCGTCCACCCGCTTCAACTGGGACATTTTTGTGCTAGCCGGGCCTGAAGGCGACAGCCGCGACGTCAATGGCGCGCCGCTGGATCAGGATGCTATTTTTGCGGCCCCGGACGGGCTCTGGTTCGACGCCGACCGGCGTCTGTGGATCCAGTGCGATATCTCCGACAGCGCCCTTAATTCCGGTGTCTATACGCCCTTTGGCAACAACAAGATGCTGGCCGCCAACCCGGATACGGGCGAGATCCGCCGCTTCCTCACAGGCCCTGTCGGCTGCGAGATCACCGGCGTCGTCACGACTCCCGATCAGCGCACCATGTTCATCAACGTCCAGCATCCCGGCGCGAACACCTCCGAGGCCGGTTTCGCTGCCGCCAATTTCGACAGTCACTGGCCCGATGGCGGGCGCACTCTGCCGCGCTCGGCCACGGTCGCGATCCGGCGTCTGGATGGCGGCAAGATCGGGGCTTAAGGCCGAACGCTGTCCAGAAAATCTGCCACCTCGGCCAGTACACCGGGATCGCGCAGGACACCGCGATGGCCGAGCCCCGGCTTGATGACGAGCCGTGCGCCGGGCCAGTCCTTCGCGGCGCTCTCGCCCGCGCTCACCGGCACGATCGTGTCGTTGTCGCCGTAGATGAACAGCGCCTTCGCTGTCATGGACGGCGCGTCCCGCGCGATATCGAAGCGGGCTATCGGCGTTTTCAGCACGTGCTCCACCCCGCCCTGCATCAGGGCGATGGCGCGTTTCGACAGGCCCATCGCGCCAGCCTGAAAGGCGATATTACCCGCCAGAGAGCAGGGCGAGGCCAGCGCCACGAAGGCCGCCGGCTTCACCAGCCCCTCACTCATCGCAACCACGCTGGACGCCGCGCCCATGGAGTGGGCGACGATGGCGAAAGGCTGGCCGAATGTGGCCGCTGCCGCACCCAGGCCCTCGGCAAAGAGCGGCAGGGTCGCCTTGTGCCCGTCCGATGCGCCGTGGGCGGGGCCATCGATGAGGACGACGCAGTAGCCGTTTTCCATCAGGTGCTGCGCGTGGCTGGAGAGGTCCGCCGCATCTGCCTCCCAGCCATGCAGGAAGAAGATGGCAGGGCCTTGCCCGCCGCTATAGATGCGCTGGCGGCCCAGCGGTCCTTCGATCCATCCCGCGTCCAGCGTGGCGAGAAAATCCCGCCCCGTATCGGTCTGCTGGCGCACGCGCGGGCGGACAAAGCGCTTTGCGGCAATGGCGCGGAAGCGTGCGGGCGCGATGGCGGCCATGAGATTGGCCATCAGGATTGCGGTTTTCATGGGATATCTCAGGCGCGGGCGCTATCGATCAGGGCGGTGAAGCTGGCGCGTGTCAGCCGCCCGGCCTCGTCGCGCCCCTGAACCACGGACCAGGACTGGCAGCCCACGCCAATCGCCTCGAACTGGAAGGCAAAACGCTTGGCGTCTGTGCTGGCGGCAAATCCGCCTTCGTGGATGGCGAGCTTGGCGAGCCGCTCCACCCAGTCGGTCCAGCCGCGCCGCGCCTGACGGGCTAGTTCTGCGGCCTTCGGCGTCAGGGCAGGGGCCTCGAAAGCGGCTTGCAATATCGGGCAGGGGCGCGACGGGTCGCGCAAGAGCCAGCCTGTCCAGTTCGTGCCCAGTGCGTCGATCCGGGCCAGCGTGCCGCTCTGCTGGCGGGCGGGTTCCACTACCTGCTGGCGGAATTGCTCGATAGCGGCCTCGATCACCGAGACCTGCAGGGCTTCTTGCCCGCCGAAATGGGCAAACAGCCCGCTTTTTGACATGGCGCAGGCCTTGGCGAGGTGACCAATCGACAAGGTGGCCAGCCCGCCTTTGGACATTTCTTCCAATGCGGTTTCGACGATGCGTGAGCGGGTGGATTTTTCCTGTGGCATACCGCTTATGTGCGAACGTTCGTTCGTATTGTCAAGCGGGTGTCACTTCAACCTTGGAATGGCCAGCCCCAACGCCGGGCCGGTGCTTACGGCCTCATTGCGGAAACGATAGAGCTCGGCCGGGCGTCCGCCCGTACGCGCCTCGAAGCGGCCCGTGCCTTCCACGAACCCGGCCCGGTCCAGCGCACGGCGGAAATTCTGCTTGTGCAGGGCAAAGCCGGCGATGCCCTCCACCATGCGCTGCAGTTCGGACAGGGTGAAGGTGTCTCCCATCAGTTCGAACACGACCGGGCGATATTTCACCTTGCCGCGCAGGCGCGAAATGGCGGTGGCGAGAATGCGCCTGTGGTCAGACGCCATGATCTGGCCGGTGCCGGCCGGGGCGCGTGCCGGTTCGCCCTGATCGCGGGCGGCCTCGGCGACGAGACCTGCCTCATAGAGCAGTTCATACCGGTCGAGCGCGCGTTCCTCGTTCCACACAAGGCCGTCCAGCGCGAAGTTCGTGCGCACGCGCTCCAGGCGCGCCGCGCGGCTGCCCGGCGCGCCTGCCTCGTCGGCCCAGCTGCGCAAGGCCGGCGCCAGCAGCTCGTCGATTACGGGCGGGCGGCCATGGCGGTGGTCCTCCCACGGGAAAAACTCGTTCCAGCTTGCCCAGCGCGCGCCCAGCCCGGAGAGCTCGCGCGCCTCGCGGGCAAGGCCCAGATAGCCAAGCGAGATCACGCGCGCCCCCGCCGCGCCGGTCAGGGCAGCCAGCGGGGCTTCACGGCCCCGATCGCCGAACGTGTAGAGCTGCTCGACATAGCCCAGCTCGAACCCGGTCTGGCCGCGCACCCATTCGCGCAGGCCGATCTCGAATGTGCGGTGAGCTTGCGGATCGAACGGGCCGAAGGGCAGGGCCGCCTCTGGCGTGGCAAGGCCTTGCGTGACCAGCACGCGCGGCTCGCCTTCCTCACTGGCGAAAATCACGGCGTTGAGGCCGACGACCAGACCGGTCGATGCCGGCAGCGGCGGGCGCGACGGGCTCATGAGCGTCCCGCCTTGCGCCCGGCCGGGCGGTCTTCCTCATCCATGGCGATCAGCAAGGTTTCGAAGCGGGTGACATAATCGCCCTGTACCGCCTCTGTCGGGCGCACGGGGATATCGACCCGCAATCCAAGCGGCGGCTTGCCGAAGAATTCGCGTGCCTCCTCGACCGAAAAGCCGGCCAGCTGGACCGCCTCGAAAAAGGCGCACAGCCGGTCGGCCTTCTTGATTGTGGTCTTCACATATTTCGGCAGATGGGCCGGCAGGCCAAAGCGTGTGTGCACGGCGCGCTCGAGCTTTGCCTCGAAGGCCTGGTAGTCAAATCCCAGCGCGCTCTTGAACGGCGAGATCATGTCGCCAATCACATATTCGGGCGCATCGTGAAGCAGCGCGGCCATACGCCATTTCGCCGGCCAGGCCGGCTCCATCTGGCCGCACAGGCGCTCCACGATCAGGCTGTGCTCGGCGACCGAAAAGGCATGTTGCCCCACCGTCTGGCCGTTCCAGCGCGCCACGCGCGCCAGCCCTTGTGCAATGTCCTCGATCTCGATGTCGAACGGGGACGGGTCGAGCAGGTCGAGGCGCCGCCCGGACAGCATGCGCTGCCAGGCTCTCGGCGCGGGGGTGGATGTCTTGCGTTGAGCCATGTGTGCAATCGTGTCGCGGGCCAGCTTCTCCCCTCCCGGTCTAGAAGGAATTGGCGTAAGTTCAAGCGCAAGCACACCTGAAAGGGAGGCCGCCATGAACCCGGAACGCATTCTCGTAGCCCTGCAGGGCGATGAGGCCGACGATACCCCGCTGGCCGCCGCCGTGGCACTTTCGCCATTGATCGGCGCAGACATACGCGCGGTGTTCGTGGAGCCGGACCCGGCCAGCTACATGCTGTGGACCGGGCCGGGCGCGGCCGGTGCCTCGGTGGTCACCAGTGCCATCGAGACCGTGCGCGAGGAAGCGGCCAAGGCCGCGATCGAGGCCGAGGCGCGCATGAAGCGTCATCTCGAAACGATGGACGACAGGGGTGTCAATGCCTCCTTCCGCCGGGTGACGGACAGCCCGTCCGAGGCGGCCCAGCAGGCGAGGCTGGTGCGCATGTTGGTCGCCTGCCCCGACGCGGCGGCAGGCAAGGGACCATTGTCCGGCTTCACGGCGTCCTGCCTTGTGGATGAGGCCTGCCCGCTCTTCGTGCCCCGCGGCGGGGCAATACCGCCCAGGAAGATATGCGTCGCTTGGGATGGATCGCGCGAAGCGTCCCGCGCTGCCTTCGCCGCTGAGCCCTTCTTCACCGCAGGGGTGGAGGTGACGATTCTGCACAGCCCGAAAAACCTCGATTATGCCGACCGCGCGGCGGCGGCGCCCAACCGGCTGGCCAACTGGCTGGCCCCGCGCGGTATCAAGGCGAAGTCACAGGCCGTCGAGGCCAAGGGCAGTCTGGGCGATGCGCTGCTTGAAGCTGCATCCGGCGCTGACCTGCTGGTCGCCGGTGCCTATGGCCAGTCGCGCCTTGCCCAGTTCATTTTCGGCGGCGTGACGCGCACCCTGCTGGGGGCGAAGGACGGGCCGTCCCTGCTGGTTGCGCACTAGAGCCGGGATGCAGCCGGCCTACGCCGATCTGCTGGCTTTCGCCCGCCAGCGCACACGCCTCGTCCACGAGGCGGAAGACCTTGTGCAGACTGCCCTGCTGGCCGCGCTGGAGGCCGGCCGGTCTGATCTGGAGGATACGCAGAACCGGCGCTGGCTGCGCGGCGTGATCCGCAATCAGGCCCGCATGGAGGCGCGCAGCGCCATGCGCCGCAAGGCGCGTGATGCAACACAGCTCGCGGCGGACGGCGACGCCCCGTCCGGCCCCGGCGGGGATGGGGACATGTTTACATGGGTGCGCAGCCTTGCACCCTCCCTGCGCCCGGTTGCGGCGCTCGCCCTGACTGGCCATACGCGCAGCGAGATCCGTGCCGCGCTAGGGCTGTCCGACACCGCCATGCGTCAGCGCCTGAGAGCCCTGAAACGAGCGGCGGCGGCCAGCGGCCTCGGGACGCCGGCGTTTGCCGGACTGCGGACCGATCTGGCTCACGGCCTCCTGCGCAGGGGCATGCCCGCCATGCTCGCGCGCCGCGGTGCCGCGTTTGGCACCTATGACCCGGACGGCAATCTGCTGATTTTCCGCACACCCGCGCTCACGAATGGTGCCGCTGCGGCAACAGGGATGTGTCCGCCCGCGATGTCCGCAGGCGCAAAATTGAAGGAATGACCCATGATACCCAAGCCGCAGGAAATTGCCGTCGTGTTCAACGTGGCCGATATCGAGCGCACGGAGGGCTTCTATCGCGACACGCTGGGCCTCGATGTGACGCGGCAGGAAGGGGCTGAGCCTTTCTGGCTGATTGCCGACCTGACAGCCGGATCGCAGCTCATCTTCTTCCAGAGCGATGATGTGCGCCCCGGCAATACGCCGATCGTGGTGTTCGACCTGAAGGCCGGGGGCATTGATGATCTCATCACCGCGCTGGCCGAGCAGGGCGTCACCATCGTGACGCCGGTCAGCGAGGCGCCAGGCGGCTGGTCTGCCGACTTTCTGGACCCGGATGGCAATGCGCTGGCCTTCTGGCAAAGGGCCGAAGTACCAAGATCGCTGAAAGGCTAGCTTGCGGCCAACACCCCCATCCCCGCGCGTTACCGGGCGGGGTTTATGGGACGGATGGCGCGGGCGGCCATGAAAAGACCGGACGCGAACGTTCAAACGGGCCCTCTCAAGGCCGCCCGCACGCAGGTGTTTCTTCAGCCGGGGCGGATACCTTACGCTGCTCCATAGCCGTAGCCTCCGTGACGCGCATCAGCCCTCCCGAGGGTCAGCCGGTCCAGCTGGACCTGTATAGCCGTCCACAAGGGTGAGACAGACCGCGCCCGCTACGGTTTTCCGCTCCGCCGGCCGCCTGAACCTGAGGATGAACCCCGCGTCGATGTCTCGCATTGGCCAGACTCTAGGCTGTATCGACATTCAGTTTTGGAGCGTGATATGCGCAAAAATCGTTCAGTATCAGGAGCAGGCCCGATGGAAGGGTGCTCCCCTTTCGAGGGGCTGCGACGCAAGAGTGGGCGATTTTCGCCATACCTCGAAGAGGCGCGGCGGATTTCATCCCTGACGGCGTCGAGCCGCCCTTGTGGAGGGATGCTCCACGGCGGCCGTCTCTCCTTGTCAGGCACAAAATCCGCTACACGTCACGCCCGAAACCTGAATGCCGATACAGCCTAGGGCGCACCCCGTCTCAGGTCACCGCTTCATCTCCCGGCCGGGACGCATTCCGGACCGCCGTCTTGCCGGAGATGAACACCCGCCATTATGCGGCAAGTTCACAGGAGGGGAGATAAGTGGGGATTTATCCCACACTTCCTCGCCATTCCCGCGCAGGCGGGAATCCAGAGATCGTAGAGCTCAGGCGGTGGATACGGCTCTGGGTTCCGGCTTGCGCCGGAATGACGAGGGGATAGGCATTCCCCAATGCGTTTTCCCGGCGCACGCCGGGATCCAGTTTTTCTCAAAAGCTCTGGGTTCCAGATAGCGGCTTCGCCGCTTCTGGAATGACGAGAGTGGGGCTCCTCAGACGCGTTTCACCGGCGCACGCCGGTGCCCAGTCCTTTTTTCCGCACCCCGGCTTATTGCCGGGGGAACGCACTGGAGGGCGATGGCGACAGGGGGCAAGCCCTACCCCTCCCGCTTGCGCTTAAAGCCCTTATGGAGTAAGGACGCGCGCGCTTTGCTTCTGCCGGTTTGGCAGGCAGGGCGTTTAACCGGGCACGATTTTGTCATCGGCCCTCCGGCTCCTCCAACCCCTTTCTTCAATGATCGACGGGCCCGGAGCGCCGGGTTCCGGTGGCAGAGACGTGTCCAGACCGTAACCATTCCGGCTGCGAGGGGGCGCTCCCCCAAAGCAGCAAGACCGCCGGAGACAACCGGCCGGCCGGAATACAAACGCATAAGCTGGAGACTGTCTTTTCGCATGAATGCTACATCTTCCTCTGCGGCTAGCCGCGACGATTTTGCCTCAATGCTCGAAGCGAGCTTTGCAGGCCGTGACCTTGTAGAAGGCTCTGTGGTGCGTGGCACCGTGACCGCCGTCGAACACGACATGATCGTGATCGATGTGGGTCTGAAAACCGAAGGCCGCATCTCGCTGCGCGAGTTCTCCGGCCCCGGCTCGACCACCCCCAAGCCCGGCGACGAGGTTGAAGTCTATCTGGAGCGCATCGAGAACGCGCTCGGCGAAGCGGTGCTTTCGCGTGACAAGGCCCGCCGCGAGGAAGCCTGGGACCGCCTTGAAAAAATGTTCGAGGCCAAGGAGCCGGTCAACGGCGCCATTGTCGGCCGCGTCAAGGGCGGCTTCACCGTCGATCTGGGCGGCGCATCGGCCTTCCTGCCCGGCTCCCAGGTGGATATCCGCCCCGTGCGCGATGTCGGCCCGCTGATGAACAAGGAACAGCCCTTCGCGGTCCTGAAGATGGACCGCCCGCGCGGCAATATCGTTGTCTCGCGCCGCGCTGTTCTCGAAGAGTCGCGTGCCGAGCAGCGCGCCGAGCTGGTCGGCAATCTGGCCGAGGGCGAAACCCGCGAAGGCGTCGTCAAGAACATCACCGATTACGGTGCGTTCGTGGATCTGGGCGGCATTGACGGCCTCCTGCACGTCACCGACATGAGCTGGAGCCGCGTTGGCCATCCCAGCGAAGTGGTCGAGGTCGGTCAGACCGTGAAAGTCCAGATCATCAAGATCAACAAGGACACCCAGCGCATCTCGCTCGGCATGAAGCAGCTTCTGTCCGATCCGTGGGATGCGGTGGCCGCGAAGTATCCGGTGGGCGCGACCTTTGAAGGCCGCGTGACCAACATCGCCGAATATGGCGCGTTCGTGGAGCTGGAATCGGGCGTTGAAGGCCTTGTCCACGTCTCTGAAATGAGCTGGACCAAGAAGAACATCCACCCCGGCAAGATCGTCTCCACCTCCCAGGAAGTCACCGTCATGGTGCTGGACGTGGACGAGGAGAAGCGCCGCATCTCGCTCGGCATCAAGCAGACCCAGCGCAATCCGTGGGAAATCTTCGCTGAAACCCATCCGGCCGGCACGGTCGTGAAGGGCGAGGTGAAGAACATCACCGAATTCGGCCTGTTCATTGGCGTCGGCGAAGACATAGACGGCATGGTCCACCTGTCGGACATCGACTGGGACCGTTCCGGCGAAGAAGCGCTGGCCGACTTCAACAAGGGCGACATGGTCGAGGCCAAGGTGCTGGACGTGGATATCGAGAAAGAGCGCGTCTCGCTCGGCATCAAGCAGCTGGCTGGCGACCCGATGGAAGACTCCGGCGGCTTCAAGCGCGGCGAGACCGTGACCTGCACCGTGACCGAAGTGACCACGGGCGGCATCGAGGTCTCCTTCGGCGAAGGCGGGCAGATGAAATCCTTCATCCGCAAGTCTGACCTGTCGCGTGACCGCGCCGAGCAACGCCCCGAGCGCTTCTCTGTCGGTGACAAGGTGGATGCGCGCATCACCAATGTCGACAAGGGCGCACGGCGCGTATCGGTCTCCATCAAGGCCCTCGAAATGGCCGAGGAGAAGGAAGCGGTCGAGCAGTACGGCTCGTCTGAGTCCGGTGCATCGCTCGGTGACATTCTGGGCGCCGCGCTGAAGCAGCAGGACACCAAGAAGGACGAATAGTCCGCATTGGTGACGTGACGGCAAATGGCCGGGCCCTGCGGGTCCGGCCATTTTCTTTTGCCGGTATCACTCTTTTTGCCTTGAAGTGATTGACCTTGGCCGGTACCCGTCCCAAGGTTTCTCCCTTCGTCATCCCGGGGACGCGAAATCATGATCAAGTCTGAACTGATCGAGAAACTGGCGGCTGCCAATCCGCATCTTTTCCAGCGTGACGTCGAGCGGGTCGTCAATTCGATATTTGAAGAAATCACCCAGGCGCTCGAACGCGGCGAACGCGTGGAGCTGCGGGGGTTCGGCGCTTTTTCCGTGCGCAACCGTCCGCCGCGCCAGGGGCGCAATCCGCGCACAGGCGACGCCGTGTCGGTGAAAGAAAAGCACGTGCCCTTCTTCAAGACGGGCAAGGAATTGCGCGAGCGCGTGGACGGCAAGGCGTAACCGCGTCGTGGCGGCACGCCGTTCGTCTAGGCGAGGCCCGGAAATCCGCCTAGGATTCCTTCCGGGTTCGCCGGGAGGGCTTTATCATGCTCAATGAATTCAAGAAATTTGCCATGCGCGGCAATGTGGTCGACCTTGCGGTCGGCTTCATTCTCGGCGGGGCGTTCTCCACCATCGTGTCGTCCTTCGTGAACGATATACTGATGCCGCCCATCGGGCTTCTGCTCGGCGGCGTCGATTTCTCGGAATTATTCCTCGCGCTGGACGGGGTGGAATACGCCTCGCGCGCTGCGGCCGCCGAGGCCGGAGCCGCCACCATCAATTATGGCGTGTTTATCAACGCGGTGATCAGCTTCGTGATTGTGGCGTTCGCGCTCTTCCTGCTCATCCGCGGCATGAACAGGATGATGGACAAGAAGAAGGACGAGGTGCCTGCCGAGCCTCCTGCCAAGCCGCGCAATGAGGAATTGCTCGAAGAGATCCGGGACCTGCTGAAGAAGTAGGCTCTTTGCGCGCCGGGCTGGCCGGGCTAAGTCGAGCGGCATGAGCGTGCTGGTGAAAATCTGCGGGATGAGTGACGAAGCCTCGGTGCGTGCTGCCGTGGCTGCCGAGGCCGATTATCTGGGCTTCATCATCTTCCCCAAAAGCCCGCGCGGTGTGACGCTGGCAAAGGCGGCAGAACTCGCCGCTCTGAAAGGGGCCGCGAAATCGGTCGCCGTGCTGGTAGATCCCGACGACGTCCTGCTGGGCGAGGTGCTGCGCGTGCTTCGCCCTGACATTATCCAGCTTCATGGACATGAAAGCCCGCAGCGTTGCCTTGATGCGCGCAGTTATGCAGGCGAGGGCGTATGGAAGGCCGTTCCCGTCAGCATGCCAGCCGATGTGGAAAAGGCTGCGCGCTACGCAGGTTACGCCGATGCCATCCTGTTCGATGCGAAACCGCCCGCAGGCGCGGACCGGCCGGGTGGCTGGGGCGAGGGGTATGACTATTCGCTCTTGAAGGGCTTTGACGCCTTGCCCTTCATCCTGGCCGGCGGCCTCTCGCCGGAGACAGTAGCGGCGGCGGTCTCTGTGTCCGGCGCCAGGGCCGTCGACGCGGTGTCAGGCGTGGAAAGCGCGCCCGGCCTAAAGGACCTGGCGCGAATTGCGGCCTTTGTCCGCGCAGCAAGGCAGACGGTAACGCGCTGATTGCGGCCACTCGGCCTGCCTTGCACCAATATTGTGCAAAGGCGCCTCAAATTCCGGCACGCCCGCCCCTGCTGCGCTGCAATACAAGTCCGGCCGCTGACAAGCTTCGACAGGCGGACGCACGTTTGGCGCATGTTTTCTGCCAAGGGGTGATCCGCAAATGGAAGACGCTGCCTTCTCCGCAGGCGATACCGCCTGGATACTGACCGCTTCGGCACTGGTGCTGATGATGACCGTTCCCGGCCTGGCGCTGTTCTATGGCGGCATGGTACGCCGGACGAGTGTGCTCTCCACACTGATGCATTCGCTCGCAGCGGCCGTGCTCGTCACCATCACCTGGGCACTGGTGGGCTACTCGCTGGCCCTGACAGGCGACGGAGCGTTCATAGGCGGACTCGACAGGCTTTTCCTTGCGGGCCTTCAGCCAGGCAATGATTCCGGCGGACTGCCCGAGCCTGTCTTCATCCTGTTCCAGCTGACCTTTGCCATTATCACCGTGGCCATCATCTCCGGCGCCGCAGCCGAGCGGATGAGTTTCACGGCCTGGGTCATCTTCGTGCCCGTCTGGCTGCTTGTGGTCTATGCGCCGATTGCCCACTGGGTGTGGGGCGGCGGCTTCCTGGATGAGGCGGGTGTGATCGATTTTGCGGGCGGCGCAGTGGTGCATATCAATTCTGGTGTTGCCGGCCTGGTGCTGGCGCTGGTGCTTGGCCCGCGCCGCGGCTGGCCGAAGGAAGGCCACCCGCCGCACAACCTGGTCCTCACCGTCATCGGGGCAGGCCTGCTATGGGTCGGCTGGTTCGGCTTCAATGGCGGCTCGGCGCTGGCTGCTGACGAGATTGCTGCCCATGCGGCGCTGGTAACCCAGATTGCAGCCGCCATGGCGGCGCTGGTCTGGTGCGCTCTGGAGTGGATCCTGCGCGGCAAGCCGACCGTTCTCGGCGCAGCCTCCGGCGCGGTGGCGGGTCTGGTGGCGATCACGCCTGCGGCGGGCTTTGTCGGCCCGCAAGCAGCGTTCGCGCTGGGCGCAGCCGGTGCTGTGGCAGCCTATTTTGCGGTCACGGCACTCAAGAGCGCCCTGAAATACGATGACAGCCTGGATGCGTTCGGCCTGCACGGGATTGCCGGGTTCGCCGGCGCGGTGCTGACCGGTGTCTTCGCGGTCGAGGCGATTGGCGGGACGGCGGGTGCCATAGAAGGCAACTGGCTGCTGGTCTGGACGCAGACCTGGGGCGCGCTTGCCGCTGCCGCCTGGTGTGCCATCGGCACGTTTGTGATTCTCTTCCTGATTGGCCGCGTGGTGAAGCTGCGGGTCGAGGAAGAAGACGAAGTTACCGGGATCGACATTGCGCTCCACGGCGAGAGCGCGTGACGATCTGGGTTTACCAGTCCTCCCTGACTGAAACCCCGCCAGTTCGTCTGGCGGGGTTCTTTTTTGATCAGGATGTCAGGGCCAGCGCGGTACGCAACATGGCCACCAGCGCGCGCGGTGATGTGGTTTCCTGATTGGAATGGTAGTTCACTGTAGGCACCTGCAGGCTGGCGCCAGTGAACTCGCCCTTCGACTGGGCGGTGATCTTGCCGAGCTCGGTCAGGCCAATACCCTTTAGCGGCTGTCCGCGCCGGGCGCGCGCCGCGTTCTCGGCCTCAATGAAGGCATCCTTGAAGATGATCGGCGCGCCTGCGCTGGCCGCGGCCCGTTCTACCCGCTCCACCATGGCCTCGTGAAAGCTGGCGCTGGCATCCCGGCGCCGCAGGATGACGGCGCCGGCCAGCATGGCCGCTGAATCCTCAAACGGGCTGGTATCCAGCACCACAACATCCTTGCGCCCAGGCAGGGCCTTTTCCGCCCAGTGCAGGAAGTGCGCGGCCGAGCGTCCGATTTCCTCTTCCGCCGTAAACACGACATGGCCGCCAAGCCCAAGTTCGGCGGCGATGCGCAGCACGGCGACCGATACCGGATTGTCCAGCTGGCCCGAGACCTGTCCGCCGGAACTGCGGTCAAGGGCGCGGCCAAAGCTTATCGGGGTACCCGGCGGCAGGGCCGGCAGGCCCGCAATCTCCAGCACAATACGTCCGTCGCTATCGAGCCGTGCGCCGGTGACATCGCCATAGGCGAGCCGTCCGCCGGTCTTGCGGTCATAGGCGAAGACCTCTTCGCCGCCATAGCGCTCGCTGACACGCGTTGCGAGAATTTCGGACGCGACGGCCTGTTCGCCGTATTTCTCGTTCTTCACCGCGTGGGCGGCATAGACAGGGGCGCCGTCCGGCGCAATCACGGCGCCGTGCCGGTCGACATGGGCGATGAAGACCGGGCCGGGCTTGCCGGTATCAATAACGCACAGATTCGCGTGGCGCTGCGGCTTGTAGCCGAGGCCCGCAAAATCGCGCGCGAGATGATCGAGAAACGGTGTCTCGTGGCCAACGACGCTCGGAAAGTCCAGATATTCGTTGGTCTTGGCCAGAATCCGCGCGGCGAGATCGGTCTCGCCGGCCAGGTTCATCTTACAGCTTCTCCACAAACACGGTGCCGGCGGAATACCCCGCACCGAAGGAGCAGATCACACCTTTGTCACCGCTCTGCAGGTCTTCGGAATGCTTGTGGAACGCGATGATCGAGCCGGCAGAGGAGGTGTTGGCGTATTCATCCAGAATGGTCGGCGCATCCTCGCCGCCAGCCTCGCGCCCGAATACCTTCTTCGCGATCATCAGATTCATGTTGATATTGGCCTGGTGCAGCCACACGCGGCGCATCTGGTCCGGCTCCAGCCCGAGATCGTCCATGTGCTCGCGGATCATGTCCGACACCATCGGCACGACTTCCTTGAACACCTTGCGGCCCTCCTGAACGAACAGCCTGTCGTCCTTGGGCGACCCGTTCTGCAGCGGCCGGTTGTCGCCGGTCGCGCGTTCGGTGCGGTTCAGGAAGCCGAAATTATTGCGGATATTGTTGGAGAACTGCGTTTTCAGGCGCGAGCCGATGATGCGCCATCCGCCCTCTCCCAGCTCCGCGCGCTCCAGCAGCACGGCTGTGGCCACATCGCCGAAGATGAAGTGGCTGTCCCGGTCGCGCCAGTTCAGGTGCGCCGAGGTGATTTCCGGGCTGACCACCAGTATCGCGCGGGCATTGCCCGCTGCAATCATGTCGGCCGCCGCCTGCATGCCGAACGTGGCCGAGGAGCAGGCGACATTCATGTCAAACCCGAAGCCGTGCTCCATGCCGAGGGCCATCTGGATCTCGATCGCCACAGCCGGGTAGGCGCGCTGCATGTTGGAGGCGGCCACGATAATGCCGTCAATATCGGCCGGCGTCCTGCCGGCACGTTCCAGCGCGTCGCGCGCCGCATGAGCGCCGATCTCGGCGAGAATCGCCAGCTCGTCATTGGAACGCTCGGGTATGTTCGGCATCATCCGGCTGATGTCGAGAACGCCGTCTTTCTCCACGACATAACGCGATTTGATGCCCGAAGCCTTCTCAATGAATTCGGCAGAGGAGGGGGTCAGCGCTTCCAGCTCGCCGCGGGCGATTTCGTCCGCATGCTCGGCATTATAGCGCTCGGCATACGCATTGTACGCGGCCACCAGCTCTTCATTGGATATGGAATGGGGCGGCGTCCACAGGCCTGTGGCGCGAATGACGGCTTCACTCATCGGTTTCCCCGAACGATTCCTGATCGCTATCTCTTTACCCTAGCCCCCACAGCGGTGCGGTGTCGACCATTGTCAGGCGGGCTGGCTGTTGGCCATAGCCGATTACGGGCCCGCGTGCATGTGACTTGCGCACAACAGGGGATGGTCTTTCAGAGGTGTTAGCCGTTACGCCCGCCGCTAATGACCCGGTGAATGGGCTGCGGGCGTTCGCGCACGACGCCGTCTCCGTCCGTGCACTGGTATTCCAGTACACCCGTGGCGCCATGGCGCCCGCCCATCTCGCAGTCACGGTCCAGCGCGTGCGCAGGCGGGCGGTTGGCGCAGGCGCCGATTGAAAGACCGCAAACGATCAGCATGGCGAGCTTCAGGGCAGGTTTCATGATGACCTCGACAGGGCTGCACACTCTTCATGGCGAAAACAGGTGACCAGATGGTCATTGACCATGCCGGTCGCCTGCATGAAGGCATAGACGATGACCGGCCCGCAGAACTTGAAACCTTCCGCTTTCAGCGCCTTGCTCATCGCCTGGCTGGCAGGTGTTTCGGCCGGGACGGCGTGCCGCTCGCTGAACCGGTTCTGCACCGGCTCGCCATCGACAAAGTCCCACAGATACTCGCTGAAGCCCTGTCCGCGCTCGCGCATCGCCAGATACGCTTTTGCATTCCCGATGGACGCCTCGATCTTGGCGCGTGAACGGATGATGCCGGGATTGTCCAGAAGGCGGGCAATATCGGCCTCGCCATAGCGGGCCAGTGCTTCGGGGTTGAACCCGTCAAAGGCCTCCACAAAGGCCTCGCGCTTGCGCAAGATTGTGATCCAGCTGAGCCCCGCCTGAAATCCATCGAGGATCAGCTTGGCAAACAGGGCCTCGTCATCACGTTCGGGCACGCCCCATTCAGTATCGTGATAGTCTATATAGAGCGGGTCGTCGCCCGGCCATGCGCAACGGTGGATCATCGGGTGTTTCCGCCTTCCTGTGGTCAGCCAAGCACCGAAGCGCGCGGCGTCCAAGTGAACAAACGCTAATGGTCCTTCAGGGAGCGCCCCTTGATGACCGCAGACGGACCGAAGCGCGCGCGGGCCTTGTCCATCGCGCGCTCGGCGGCCGCGCGTTTGGGGCCGTCAGGGTCGAGAAGGTCGCGCGCATCGCCGCTGGCAGGTTCCAGATCGCTGAATCCTATGCCGATAAGCCGGTAGCGCGGCCCTTTCGCCTCGGCGCGCAACAACTCGCGGCCCGTGCGGAACAGCGTATCGGCCAGCTGCGCCGGCTGGGAAAGCGTACGCCGCCGCGTCAGGGACTTGAAGCTCTCCGTCTTCAGTTTCAGCGTGACGACGCGGCCCGCAATCCCTTGCGCCTTCATCCTGTCGGCGACCCTGACGCAGAGCGGCCAGAGGCGCCTTTCCAGCTCGTCATGGGCGGCCACGTCATCGAAGAAGGTGGTTTCGGCTGAAACGCTCTTGCGCTCGCCGTCGCGGGCGACCGGGCGATTGTCGATCCCCTGCGCCAGCCGCCAGAGCCGCGCGCCCGATGGCCCATGGCGGCGAACCAGCGCTTCCTCTCCGCGTGCGATGACATCGCCCAGCGTTTTCAGCCCGTCCCTGTTCAGCGTGGCAGCAAAGGCCGGGCCGACGCCGAACACGCTTCCCACTGGTCTGGGGCGCAGGAAGTCTGCCGCTTCGGCCTGCCCGATCACGGAAAACCCGTCAGGCTTGTCGAGCTCGCTGGCCGTCTTGGCGAGAAACTTGTTGTAGCTCAGGCCAACCGACACGGTAACGCCGACCTCCGCCTTGATGCGTGCTGCCAGCTTCATCAGCGTGACGCTTGGTGGGCTGCCATGCAGGCGCTGCGTGCCTGTCAGGTCCAGAAAGGCCTCGTCGATCGATAGCGGTTCCACCGCCGGCGTAACGTCTTCCATCATCTGGCGGATGCGCTTGCCCTCGGCGGTATAGACCGCCATGCGCGGGCGGATCACAACTGCATCGGGGCAGGCCTTGAGCGCCTTGAACATGGGCATGGCGGACCGTACGCCGTGCAGACGCGCCACATAGCACGCCGTCGCCACCACGCCGCGCTTGCCGCCACCAATAATGACGGGCTGGTTGGCCAGCGACGGGTCATCGCGCTTTTCGATGGAGGCGTAAAACGCGTCGCAATCAATATGGGCGATGGAGAGCCTGTCCAGCTCGTCATGGGCAAACACCTTGCGCGAACCGCAAGCTCCGCATCGTGGCGGGTGTGCAGGCTCAAAGCAGGTCCGGCAATATCCGCTCATCGTGTTTCCAGCGGCCAGAGCCAGGCTGCCCCGCGCACGCCCGACGAATCACCGTGCCGATTCGCCACAACACGGGTGCGCAATTCGTCCGTGAAAACATGGGGCGCCAGACCGGCTTCCAGCTGTGCTGCAAGACCGGGCAGGTTGGACAGCCCGCCGCCGAGCACGATCACATCGGGGTCGAGTACGTTGACGACAGTAGACAGAGACCGCGACAGACGGTCCGCATGACGCGCCAGCGTTGCCATCGCCTTGCCGTCGCCATCGGCAGCCTTCGCCGCGATCTGGTCTGCGGTAAGGCTTTCGCCTGTTGCCTGCTCGTGGTCACGCGCCAGAGCCGGGCCGGAACACCAGCTCTCAACACAGCCGCGCCGTCCGCACCCGCATTGCGGGCCGGGTATCTCCGCTGCGGACGGGCGGGGCAGGGCGGTGTGGCCCCATTCGCCCGCGATAAGCCCGCCGCCTTCATGCAGGCGGCCGCCCATGACGATGCCGCCGCCGACCCCGGTGCCGGTGATGACACCAAAGACGCAATGCGCGCCGGCGCCGGCGCCATCCGTGGCCTCTGACAGGGCAAAGCAGTTGGCGTCATTGGCGCAGCGGACAGCCTGACCTAGTGCCGCCGAAAGATCGCGTTCAAGGGGCTGTCCATTGAGCTGGGAGGAGTTCGCGTTGCGTACAAGACCCGTACGCGGATTGATCGAGCCGGGATGGCCGACGCCGATGCTCACATCACCGCAGCCGGACGCTTGCCGGACTTCGGCGGCGAGCGTGCGAATCGATTCTATCATGGCGGTATAGCGGGTCGTGGAGGCGATCCGCTTGCGGACCAGAATGGCTCCGTCAGCCCCCAGCGCCGCGGCTTCGATCTTCGTGCCGCCCAGATCAACACCGATGCGGATCATGCGCAGTCCCCTGCCAGCTCTGGCCTCGCCACGTTCTTATCTTGTTCCTTACCGGGTTCCTAGCGCGCGACTCATCGTTGATTAAGGAAAATGGTGTCTACTCCGCAGTGGATGGAAAAAGGTCCACGCCAAAGGCGGGGCAAACGGGGGAAGCGCGCGGTCGCCATGCTGCAGGTCATGTCCAAAAAAGTTCTGATCGTTGAAGATAACGAGCTGAACATGAAGCTTTTTCATGATCTGCTCGAGGCCCACGGCTACGAAACCCTCCAGACCAGGGAGGGCCTGAAAGCCATTGATATGGCGCGTGAGCACCGCCCCGATCTCATCCTGATGGATATCCAGCTGCCGGAGGTTTCCGGCCTCGATGTCACGAAATGGCTCAAGAGCGACGAGGACCTTTCCGGCATTCCGGTGGTTGCCGTCACCGCCTTCGCCATGAAGGGCGATGAGGAACGCATCCGTGATGGCGGTTGTGAAGGCTATCTCTCCAAGCCCATCACGGTGACAAGTTTTATCGAGACAATCCGCAAGTTCATAGGCTAGGGGAGGCGCAAAACACGATGAGCGCGCGTATCCTGGTTGTTGACGATATCGAGACCAACCGGCGCCTGCTTGAGGCGCGCCTGTCGGCCGAATATTTTGACGTCGTGCTGGCCGCTTCTGGCGCCGAATGCCTTGAAAAGGCGCGCGACACCAAGCCGGACCTCATATTGCTCGATGTGATGATGCCCGGCATGGACGGGTTTGAAGCGTGCCGGCGCCTCAAGGCCGATACGGCTACCCGCCACATTCCGGTCATCATGGTGACCGCGCTGGATCAGCGCGAGGACCGGGTGAAAGGCCTGGAAGCGGGTGCGGACGAATTTCTCACCAAGCCGGTCAACGATGTCGCCCTGTTTGCCCGTGTGCGCTCCCTCCTGCGCCTGAAGGAAGTGCTCGACGAGCTGCGCCTGCGCCATGAGGTCGCGCTGACCGATGACGGCGTGGAGGAGGGCGATCTCGAAGGCCCCGCCATCGTCATTGTCGCTGCTGGTGATGACACGGCCGCCGAGCGGCTGTCTGCGAAACTGCCCAAGGGCTTTGCGCCTCGCCCGATTGGTGATCCGGCCGGCGTGGTCAAGGCCGCACGCGCGGGTGCAGAGCTGGTGCTGATTGACCTGGCGACGGCTCGGTTTGATGCGTTGCGCGTGTGTGCGCGCATTCGTTCCGACGCGGTAACCCGTCACACGCCGATCATATGCGTTGTCGATCCCGATACGCCTCAGGACATGGTCCGCGCGCTGGATCTGGGTGTCAGCGATGTGGTCACGCGACCCGTCGATCCGGGCGAGCTGGCGGCACGCCTGAACACCCAGCTAAAGCGCAAGCGCTATGCGGAACAGTTGCGCGAACGTCTGGAAGAAAGCCTGGAGATGGCGGTCATTGATCCGCTGACCGGCCTCTATAACCGCCGCTATATGGGCTCACGCCTGCGCCAGGCTGTCGATGCCTGGGAGGCGAGCGCCGAGACGGTATCGGTCATCCTGTTCGATATCGATCATTTCAAGCGCATCAACGACACATGGGGCCATCAGGCTGGTGACGAGGTACTGCGCGCGTTCACCGAGCGGATGAATGCCCAGCTTCGCGCGCTCGACATTGCCGGGCGCCATGGCGGCGAGGAGTTCATGGTCGTGCTTTCCGGTGCGACCCAGAGAGAAGCCGTGGAAGCAGCTGAGCGGGTGCGGGCGGCCATCGCCCGTACGCCGTTCCAGATTGCCAGTGCCGGAATCACGGTGGAGGCAACCACCAGTGCCGGAGTCGCCGAAATCATGCATGGCGATACGCCAGAGCGCCTTGTTGCGCGGGCTGATGCCGCGCTCTATCAGGCGAAGGCCTCGGGCCGCAATCAGGTCATGGCGGCACAGAAAAAGGCCGCGTGACGATCACGCGGCCTTCATCAAATCGGTAAACGTCGAAAGGGGGCAGATCTACTTGATCTTGCCTTCCTTGAACTCGACATGCTTGCGAGCGACCGGATCGTACTTTTTCAGCACGAGTTTCTCGGTCATGGTGCGCGCGTTTTTCTTGGTCACGTAGAAGTAACCCGTGCCAGCCGTCGAATTGAGGCGGATCTTGATGGTTGTCGGCTTGGCCATGTCACTCACCTGAAACTGGAATGCCGCGCCAGACCGGACCTGACGCTTCGCGAGCGCGCGAAAATACGCATGTTCGTAAGGGTGTCAATGGCGGTGATGCGTTCAGCTCCGCCAGCTCATGGACGCGGTTGCGGGAAAAGTGACTGAAAGCCAATGAAGCCGGATACTCTGGTATCGGCGTTGATCCCGCGAAGGGGTTGTTGGCGTCGTGTGCCCAGAACGAGGTTTATGGCAGACAACGTTACAAACGAGCTTTGCTGGAACATCTCAAGGCGCTGCGAACCCAGGTGGGAACGCTGCAGAACGATGTGTCCGATGTGAAGACCAGCCTTATTAGCCTGCGTCAGCACCTGATGCGTTCATGTCCACCGATGCCGCGCATGAAGGCGCGCTGGCTTCGTTGCAGGCGCGCCTGAACCGTATCGAACGCCGGTTGGAAATCTCCGAAACCTGATCACAAGCCCTGTTCAGCCCCGCCAGCTTTTCAACGCCATCGGCAAATAGACGGCAGCGATGACGCTGAGCGCGAGCAGGAAGCCGTGCGGATTGATCCAGTCCATGGCCAGGCCTCCCAGCGGCGGCCCGAAGAGTGACCCCGATCCATAGGCAAAGATGAAAGCCGCATTGGCAGCGGCGAGCTGGCTGGCCTTTACCCGCTCGCCGATCACAGAGAGCCCGACCGTGTAATAGGCGCTGGCAAGGCCGACATAGAGGAAGATGAGCGGGAAGAGGGCAAAGCCGAACCCGCTTGACGCGATGATAAGCAGCGGCACGGCCACGGCTGCCAGCGTGATCAGGGCCAGCGTGCGCATGCGTCCGGCGCGGTCGGCAAAATTTCCGATCGGGATTTGCAGGAAGAGCGCGCCCAGCGCCCCGGTCGTCATGAGCAGCCCGATCAGCGTGGTCGTCAGCCCGGTGCGCTCGCCATAGACGGGCATCAGCGCAAAGAAGCTGTTCTCCAGCGCGCCGAACAGAAACCCGGCAAGGATCGCCGCCGGTGCAAGACGCGCGGTGGTCAGAATGGCCAGCGGGCTGCCCTCATCGGCCTTGGGCGGCACCAGGTCCGGCCCGCGCAGGAATATCACCGGCAGCACACCGGCTGCGTAGATGGCGGCGCCGGCGATCCAGGGCGCCCATCCTTCTGCGCCCAGCAGCGCCAGCAGCAAGCCGCCAGAGCCGAACCCGGCTGACAGAACGGTCGCATAGACGGCCAGCAGGGAGGCGCGCCGTTCGGGCTTGGCCAGCTGGTTGATCCATGTCTCGCTGGCGATGAACACGATCGTGACGGCAATGCCGATAATGAAGCGCGTGCCAAACCACACCCAGACATCGCGCACGGCCGGGAAAACCAGAATGCCTGCTGCGATCACAGCCAGGCTGGCAGCCAGCAGGATGCGTGGGGCGATCCGCGAGAACAGGCCCGGAATGAACGGGGTCGACAGAATCATGGCCAGCGCGGCGGCAGCGGCATTGGCACCGGACATCGCGCCGGAGCCTGTCATCGCTTCGAGATTGAGCGAGATCAGCGGCATGAGCAGCCCGAACCCGCACCCGGCCAGCCCCCCGCACATGATCGCCACGAAGAGCGAGCGTGCGCGGGCGTGTGTGTCGCTGATGAGGAAGGAGATGGCCATGAGGCCAGTCTATAGCCGGGTCGTGCGCAGCCGTCCCGCCTGTTTTCGCACATGGAGGGGCTTGATGATGACGCCGGATGCCGCGGCCCTCGCAAGCGGCGCGAACGGTGCCAGTTCGGCAAGTTCGAGACGTGTCCCGGCGGCTTCTTCGTCAAGCCAGACCGCCCGCCCGCCCGGCGAGGCGGGAAACAGGGCCTGCACCGTGCGTGAGGCCGCAATGGCAAACAGGCGCACATGCCAGCGCTGGCCGCCCGGCAGGGCAAGCATGCTGCGGCCCAGATAGGCGAGGGTCTGCCGGTCAGGCGCAAGGCCGTGGCGTGCCGCCCGGCCCCACAGCCCGGCCTGAGGGGGCAGGCTGATGGCTCCGCTGGCTGGAGCCGCGAATGTAAGGCCCAGATGCGCATACGCCGCGCCCAGCGCTGCATCGGTGAATGCGCGCGGACTCAGGCTGCGAACGCCAAGGGCCTGCGCAGATATATCGGGGTCAACGCCCGCCGGAACGGCGTCGCGCGCACTGACCGGTGCAAAGGCCAAGGGTAGCGCGCCGGGCATGGCGGGCAGGGCAAACCGGCCCGTCAGCGTATCCACCACGAAGATTCCGGCTGCCGGGCGGGCACGTTGCCCCTGGCGTTGCGCACTCATAGCTCGTCGACGCGCGGGCCTTTCGGCGTCACGCGTGCGCATCGGACCGGGGCAGGGCCCTTCATGTGGCCAGCCAGCTCGGCCAGCACGAAACGGGTGATGATCGGCAGGTCCAGCGAGCCGGTATCGTCCAGTGACACCCAGCGCAGATCCTCCAGCTCGGCGGCCATGAAATCGTCGGCGGAAGCCGCTACCGCCTCTTCGGGAGCGCGGAAGAACCAGGCATCGAAACGGCGTGGACGGCCAGGCGGAGTGATGGCGCGTGCCACCAGATCCAGTGGTGCCGCCGCCGGAGCGAGCCCGGCCTGCGCAAAGGGCTTCCACTGCGGGCGCGCCTTCGTGATCGGCGCGGTCTCACCGATCAGAAGCCCCGTTTCCTCTGCGGTTTCACGAATGGCAGCGGCGGCAGCGGCGCGGGCGCGGCGCTCTGTCATGCAGCGGGTCAGCACGTCCAGCACCGGCTCGGCCGGTTCGCTGGCCAGCGGGGCATAGCCGTCCGTCCGGTCGACGCGTCCACCGGGAAACACGTATTTGCGCGGCATGAAGACATGCTCGCCCGAGCGTCGCCCGAACAGGATCTCGGTCGTGCCGTTGGCGCGCTCGCGGGTGAGAATGAGCGAGGCTGCCAGCGCGGGCTTGCGTACCGACGGGTGCGGCTTCACGCCGGGGCGTTCATGGCCTTCCGAATGGCGTGTGGGGTCGAAAGGATTGTCTTTAGCCACGTTTTTTAAGGTCTCTACCGCCGCCGTCTGGACTTGTTGCCTCTGTCCCGGCCCGCCGGCGGGCGACCGCCCTTGCGGCGTCCCATCGGCTTGCGGCCCGGTTCAGGCGGGGTCAGTATGTCCACCAGCAGGCCGCCCGTCACGGGTGTTGCTTCGCTAAGCCGCACATTGACGCTCATGCCGAGCCGGTAGGTCGCGCCGGTATTCTCGCCTATAAGGGCATGCGCGGACGGATCGTGATGGAAATACTCCCGGCCCAGGCGCGATACCGGGCAGAGTGCGTCGGCGCCTGTCTCGCTCAGGCGTATGAAGGCGCCAAAGCGGGTGACGCCGGTAATGCGCCCCTCAAACTCCGCGCCCACCCGGTCAGCAAGGAAACCTGCTATGAAGCGGTCGGTCGCGTCGCGCTCGGCGGCCATGGCGCGGCGTTCATTGGAGGTTGTCTCCTCGGCGATCACCTGCAGTGAGGCGCGCTCCTCGTCGCTCGTGCCGTCCCGGCCCAGCTTGAAGGCGTGGATCAGCGCGCGGTGAACCGTCAGGTCGGCATAGCGCCGGATCGGCGAGGTGAAGTGCGCGTATTTTTCCAGATTCAGCCCGAAATGGCCCAGATTGCGCGTGTCATAGATGGCCTGTGACTGGCTGCGCAGCACCACCTCGTTGACCGTCTCGTAGTGTGGCCCGCCCCTGGCGCGCTCCAGCACCTGATTGAAGCGCTTGGTCGTCAGGCGTTCACCGCGTGCCCAGCTAAGCCCCACGGTGGGCAGGAAGTCAGACAGCGCTTCGATCTTCTCGGTGCCCGGCTCGTCGTGCACGCGGTAGATGAGGGGCGTGCGCGCGGCCTCCAGTGCCTCTGCGGCGGCCACATTCGCCTGGATCATCATTTCTTCGATCAGCTTGTGGGCGTCGAAGCGCTCGCGCCGCTCCACCGCGATGACCGAGCCATCCTCGCCAATGCGTACCTTGCGTTCGGGCGCATCGATATCCAGCGGCTCGCGCACGGCGCGTGCCTTTTGCAAGGCTGCATAGGCGCCCCAGAGCGGCTCCAGCACGTGCTTTTTGAGCGTTTCGGCCTTACCCGTGCCCTTGCCATCAATGGCGGCCTGTGCCTCCTCATAGGAGAGCTTGGCAGCCGAGCGCATCCAGCCACGCAGGAAGCGGTGGGCGCGCTTGTTGCCATTCCTGTCGAACACCATGCGCACGGCAAGGCAGGGGCGGTTCTCGCCCTCCCGTAGCGAACATAGATCGTTGGACAGGCGCTCGGGCAGCATGGGCACCACCCGGTCCGGCAGATAGACCGACACGCCGCGCTTTCTGGCGCCCTTGTCTAGCGCTGAGCCGCCCTGCACATAGGCGGCGACGTCTGCAATTGCCACGATCACCACCCAGCCGCCCTTGTTGGCCGGATCATCGTCAGGCGCGGCCCAGACCGCATCGTCATGGTCCTTCGCGTCTGACGGGTCGATGGTGATGAGGGGGATGTCGGTCAGGTCTTCGCGGTCCTTGGCCGTCACCGGCTTGATGGCCCGCACTTCCTTTTCTTCGGCATCGCCAAAGCCTTGCGGGATGCCATGCTCGGCCAGCGCTATGACCGAGCCTGCGCGCGGACTGTCCGCGCTGCCCAGCACTTCCTCGATGGCCCCGGTCTTTAGCCCGTGCGCGCGTTCAGATGCCAGACGCACCATGACGAGATCACCGTCCTTCGCGCCGGTGCCTTCGCCCTTGGCCGGGATCAGCTCGTGCTTGGTGCGCCGGTCCACCGGCACCAGCCGCGCGCCGCCGCGCCCGGTTTCGCGGTAGACGCACAGAATGCGGTGCGCCGACCGGCCGAGCGTGCGCATCACCGTGGCGTAGTATTCATCGCCATCCTTTTCCAGACGCGCCAGAAACTTGTCGCCAATGCCCAGCGCGCTTTCGCGCCGGCCGCCCTTGCCCTGACCGGGGGCAAGCCGGATGACCGGGCTGTCGCCATCGGCGCGCACGGCGCGGCACAGCATCTCGCCATCGACATCGCGATCGACAATCTCCACCACCGTCACGGGCGGCAATCCGCCGCGTATCGTGTAGGATTTCTGGCCCGTCCGGGAGATCTCGCCGTCGTTCTCAAGGATTTTCAGCGCCGATTTCAGCGCGATCTTCGCATCGCCTTTCAGCGACAGGGCCCGCGCGACTTCGCGCTTGGTGAACCGGCCTTCGCCGAGCCTTATGGCCTCCAGCAGGGCTTCGCGGGTAAACCCGCCATCTTCGAACGGATCGTTTTCGCGGCTCACTTACTTCCTGCTTTCGCCTTTGAGGCGGCTGTCTTCTTCGCGGCAGGCTTTTTGGCCGGTGCCGCTTTCTTTGCCGCCGGCTTCTTGGCCGCAGCGGCCTTCTTCGCTGGCGTCTTGCGCTTGCTTTTGGCAGAACCGGCCTTGGCGTTGATCAGTTCCACCGCCTGTTCCAGCGTGACGTTTTCCGGCGTCACATCCTTGGGCAGGGTGGCGTTGACCTTGGCCCATTTCACATACGGGCCATAGCGCCCGGCCATGACCTGGATGGGCCCGCCATCAGGGTGTTCGCCCAGCTCTTTGAGCGGTTCGGCGCTGGCGCGCCCGCGCCCGCCATTGGCCTTCTTGTCCTCGATCAGCGTGACGGCGCGGTTGATGCCGATCTCGAAAACCTCATCGATGGAGGGCAGGTTGGCGTAGGTCTTGCCGTGCTTCACGAACGGGCCATAGCGGCCAAGCCCGGCCTCGATCATCTCGCCATCATCAGGGTGCGGGCCGACCTGACGCGGCAGGTCGATCAGCATCACGGCCTTTTCCAGCGTCAGTGAGGCCGGGTCCCAGCCCTTGGGCAATGAGGAGCGGCGCGGCTTGTCCTCTCCCTCCAGCTTCATTTCCAGATAGGGGCCGAAACGCCCGTCTTTCAGATAGATCGTCTGGCCGGATTCGGGGTGAGTGCCGATCTCGCCATCGCCCTCGATAACGGACTGACCTTCACCATTGCCGCCGAGCGGCCGGGTGAAACGGCAGTCAGGATAGTTCGAGCAGCCGACAAACGCGCCGTGCTTGCCAAGGCGCAGCGAGAGCGTCCCCTCATTGCAGGACGGGCACAGGCGCGCATCCTTGCCGTCCTCGCGGGCCGGGAAGATGAGCGGCGCGAGCGCGATATTCATCGCATCGATCACCTGACCGACGCGCAAGTCCGCAATGCCTTCCACGTTGGCGGAGAAATGCTCCCAGAACTGGCGCAGCAGCTCCTTGTAGGGCATCTCGCCGGCGGACACCTTGTCGAGCTGGTCTTCAAGGTCCGCCGTGAAGTCGTATTCGACATAGCGGGTGAAGAAGTTTTCCAGAAACGCGATAACGACCCGGCCCTTGTCCTCAGGGACAAAGCGTTTTTCTTCCATGCGCACATAGTCCCGGTCGCGCAGGACCGAGAGCACCGAGGCATAGGTGGACGGCCGGCCAATGCCCAGCTCTTCCATCTTTTTCACCAGCGTCGCCTCGGTATAGCGCGGCGGCGGCTGGGTGAAGTGCTGCTCGGTGAAGGTCTGCTCGGCCTTGGCTGAGGCGCCCTGTTTCACCGCAGGCAGGCGTGCTTCGCCGTCCTCGTCGGCATCATCGTCGAGGCCCTCGCGATAGAGCGCAAAGAAGCCGTCAAACGTGACGACCGAGCCGGTGGCGCGCAGGGCGAGATTGCCCCCGTCTGCTTCCAGATCAATCGTGGTGCGCTCCAGCCGCGCGCTTTCCATCTGACTGGCGACGGCGCGCTTCCAGATCAGCTCGTACAGCCGGGCCTGGTCGGATTCCAGACGCAGGGAAGAAGGGTGGCGCAGGAAGCTGGTCGGGCGGATGGCCTCGTGGGCCTCTTGCGCGTTCTTCGCCTTGGAGGAATAGGCGCGCGGCACGTCCGGCACGTATTGCTCGCCGTAGCGCTCGCCAATGGCCTTGCGGGCCTGATTAATGGCGCTGCCATCCATCGAAACGCCGTCGGTACGCATATAGGTAATGAGGCCGGTGGTCTCGCCGCCAATATCAATGCCCTCATAGAGGCGCTGGGCCACGCGCATGGTCCGGGCCGCATCAAAGCCCAGCTTGCGCGAGGCTTCCTGCTGCAGGGTGGAGGTGGTGAACGGCGCGGGCGGGTTGCGCTTTGTCGGCTTGGCCTCGACCGCCGCCACCGTGAAGCTGGCAGCCTTTACCGCAGCCTCGGCTGCGCGGGCCTGCACCTCATCGCCAATGCTCAGGCGAGTGATCTTCTTGCCGTCAAACAGCGAGAGGCGCGCGCGGAACGGGTCAGAGCCGTCAGCGCGTACATCGGCCTCGATGGACCAGTATTCCTGCGGCGTGAAGCGTTCGATCTCGCCTTCGCGCTCTGTAATCAGACGCAGCGCGACCGACTGGACACGTCCCGCCGAGCGTGCGCCCGGCAGCTTGCGCCAGAGCACTGGCGACAGGGTAAAGCCTACCAGATAGTCCAGCGCGCGGCGGGCGAGATAGGCTTCCACCAGCTCCATATCCACATCGCGCGGATTGGCCAGAGCGTCCTGCACGGCGCTTTTGGTGATCGCGTTGAAGGCGACGCGCTTGACCGTCTTGTCCTTCAGCGCGCGGCGCTTGGTCAGCGCCTCGAGCAAATGCCAGGAGATGGCCTCACCCTCGCGATCCGGGTCAGTGGCAAGGATCAGCGTGTCATGGTCTTTAAGCGCATCCGCGATAGCCTTGACCTTCGGGGCAGATCGGGAATCGATCTCCCACTCCATGGCGAAGTCTTCGTCGGGCCGTACCGATCCATCCTTCGCGGGCAGGTCGCGCACATGGCCGAAACTGGCCAGAACGGTGAAATCCTTGCCCAGATATTTGTTGATGGTCTTGGCCTTGGCAGGCGACTCAACGACGACGACAGTCATGAAATGCGATACGCCCTTTGCATGAGGGATGGGGGCTGGCCGCCCGGCGCGCGAAAGTGGGGGCGGTTACCGCGCAAGTCAACATGGGCCGGTGCCGCACGAGCAAGTAACACGTTTAACGTGTAATTATTGCAATTGCAGTTTAAAGAAATTTCTGCAAACTGCCGCTCAAGCAGACAGAACGGGTTCCCCTCAAATGACAGACGACCCAGCTGACTTTCCTGCCGGCGCATCCTCGACCCTTGTGGCCGATTATCTCGTGGACTTGTTGCGCTCCATGGCCGCTCTGGCGGATGCGGCCGAACTCGTCCGGTCGAAGGCGGCCATTGATGAGGCGCTGGACGCGGTTTTGTCAGAGAAAGCTGGCAGCGACACCGGCCGGGTGGCATCAGCAGGCTAGCCGTACCAGTCCGCCGGGATCCACCTCGCAGCGTCCGGCCAGCTCCAGTTCGACCAGAGCCGCAGCCACGACGCGGGCTGGCGCACCGGACAGGCGCACCAGCTCGTCGCGCGATATCGGCGCAGGCGAGAGCAGGGCGGCAATGCGCTCGCGCACCGCATCCGTGGCGCTGTTGTCGTCCGGGTCCAGCAAAGGCTCATCCTCATAGCCGCTAAGCTCGCGCTCCTGCACATTGTCACGGCGCAGGCCAGACAGGATGGTGATCACATCGTCTGCCGACTCGATCAACGCCGCGCCCTCGCGCAGAAGCCGGTTCGTGCCCTTGGCGCGCGGATCGAGCGGAGAGCCGGGAACGGCCATCACCTCGCGCCCCTGCTCGGCGGCATAGCGCGCGGTGATAAGCGAGCCCGAGCGCTCGGCGGCTTCAACAACGATGACGCCCATGGAGAGGCCGGATATCAGCCGGTTGCGGCGCGGAAAGTCGCGCGCCTGCGGGGAGTAGCCGGGTGGTGACTCGCTCACCAGCAGGCCCTCGCCGGCAATGGCCGCGTGCAGATCGCGGTGTTCGGGCGGGTAGATGCTGGTCAGACCGCCGGCCAGCACCGCAACGGTTCCGGTATTCAGGCTCGCCGCATGGGCCGCACCGTCTATGCCGCGCGCCAGACCGGAGACGACGACCACGCCATGCTCACCCAGCCCGCGCGCGAGATCACCGGCAAAGCGCAAACCCACGCCCGACGCGCTGCGCGCGCCCACGATGGCGCACGCGGTGCGATCAGCAAGATCAAGCGGGCCCAAAGTGGTGATGACGGGCGGGGGCGGATCGAGCGCGGCCAGTCCTGCAGGGAAGTCCGGCTCGCACGCACACAAAAGCCGCGCGCCGATCCGGTCCAGCCAGTCCTGCTCGGCTTCGGCTTCATCGCGTGAGGCAGGAATGAGCGCGGTCGAGCGCCCGCCCTTTTTGGCCAGTGCGGGCAGGGCATCCAGAGCGTCTTCGGCGGTTTTGAAACGCTTGATGAGCTCGTTGAAGGTGACGGGGCCAACCCCGCGCGTGCGCGCCAGTCTCAGCCAGGCGGTGCGCCCGGCGGGACTGAGCGGCGTGCGCTTCACGCCTTCTTGGCCCCGATGCGCGGTTCCTCACCGCGAACGAGGCGGGCGATATTCTCCTTGTGCCGCCACCAGAGCAGGGCGGCCAGGAACAGCGCCAGCACCGCCACGTCAGGCCGGCCAAAGGCCAGCGCCAGCAAAGGTGCGACGGCCGAGGCGGTCAGCGCGCTAAGGGACGAAATCCGGAATACCAGCGCCATGCCGAGCCATGTCGCGCAGACCAGCAGGCCGACCGGCCACAGCACCGCGAGCAGCACGCCAAGGAAGGTCGCCACGCCCTTGCCGCCCTTGAAGCCCAGCCAGACCGGGAAGCAATGGCCCAGAAACGCCGCGCCACCCGCGATGAGGCCCGCCATTGGTGACACGGCGAAGGTGAAGATCAGCGCGGCGATGCCCGCCTTGCCGCTATCAAGCACCAGAGTAGCCAGCGCGAGATCCTTGCGGCCGGTGCGCAGCACGTTCGTTGCGCCGATATTGCCTGAACCAACGGTACGGATATCGCCTAGCCCTGCGATCTTCACCAGCACCAGGCCAAAGGGGATGGAGCCGAGCAGATAGCCGCCAATCGCGGCAAGGATCAGAAAAGCTTCGGCTGGCAAGGGCCTACTCCGCAAAACCCGGACGGGAAGACACCATGGCCCCGTCGACGACGCTCATCAAGACACGACCCTGGAGACGGCGGCCTGAGAAGGCACTAGGCGCGGGGCTTTCAAGACCGTCCTTGCCGTAAACATTGGGCGCTTGCGGATCGAACAGCACCAGATCGGCGGGCGCGCCTTCTTCCAGACGCCCTTGCGGCAGGCCCAGCAGCTCGGCCGGATTGCTGGTCAGCGCCTTCAGGCCTGCCGTCAGCGGCAACTGGCCGTCCGCATCCAGCGTGCACAGGACAGGGATCAGCGCTTCAAGGCTGGATGATCCCGGTGCAGCGTCAGAGAACGGATTGGCCTTGGCCTCCAGCGCGACCGGCGTGTGGTCAGACACGATCACGTCGATCAGCCCGTCCGCTATGGCGGTCAGTAGCGCCTGGCGATCAGATTCACTGCGCAGGGGCGGGTCGAGCCGGTAGGCCGGGTCCAGCCCGCCCATATCGACCTCGTTGAAGAGAAGGTGAGTGAGTGGCGCGCTGGCAGCGACATCCAGTCCGCGTTTGCGGGCGGCTTTCATTGCATCGAGCCCGTCAGCGGTGGTCAGGCGTTCAAAGAGAATGCGCGCGCCGGTCAACTCGGCGAGCGCCGCGAGGCGCTCCACGCCAAGCCGCTGGGAAATGCCCGGACGCGCAGAGAGGCCGAGGCGCACCGCCATCGCGCTTTCATGGGCGACCGTGCCGTCCGACAGATGCAAGTCCTCAGCCGTCAGCCCCACCCAGGCATCAAAGGCGCTGGCATAGCTGAGGAGGTTGCGCAGGAAGCGTGTGTCCGCGATGAGTTCGCCGCCATCGGAAACCAGCGGCGCCCCTGCGCGCAGCATCAGGCCGATCTCGGCCATCTCACCCGCCCCGGTATGCGTGCGCGCCGCGCCGAGCAGGCGTATCGGCGCCTGCAGGGCGCGATAGCTGATCCAGTCAATGTCTTCAGGCCGGGTGAGGCCCGCCCCACTGGATGAGGACAGGACCAGCGTGCCAACGCCTCCGGCGGCAGCGGCGCGGATGGTGGTGTCGAGATTTTCAATGCCGGAGCGGCCGGGTTCAGCAGCACGCGCGCCGATATCAATCAGGGCAGGGCCGAGCACCGCGCCGTCTGCCTCGATTACCTGATCGTCCGCATCCGGGGAGAGCCCGGGGCCGATAGCGTCGATCACGCCGTTCTCAATGCGCAGATCGCCTTGCGCGTCGCGCCCCGATGCCGGGTCGATCAGGCGTGCGCCCGAAATGAAGATACCGCCGCTCATGGCACCATCTCCTGCATGCCGCGCCCCGCGAGCAGTTCGAGCACCGCCATGCGCACGGCAACGCCTGCCTCCACCTGATCGAGGATGACGGAGATGTCCGTGTCGTCGGCCAGCGCGGAATTGATTTCGATGCCCCGGTTCATCGGCCCGGGATGCATGACGATGCAGTCCTGATTGGCGAGCGACAGGCGGGTATGGTCGAGGCCATAGATCGCCGCGTATTCGCGTGCAGACGGTATCAGGCCGGCGCTCATCCGCTCGCGCTGCAGCCGCAACACCATCACCGCGTCGCAGCCCTCGATGGCCGCCTCTACCGAATGGAACACAGATGCGCCCCAGCGGTCTGCATCGGCGGGCAACAGGCTCGCCGGGCCGCACAGGCGGATGTCGGCATTCATCAGCGAGAGCAGGGCGACATTCGAGCGCGCGACGCGTGAATGGAGAATATCGCCGACAATCGCGATGCGTTTGCCGCCCACGTCTCCGAGGTGCTCGCTTAACGTAAACAGGTCCAGCAGGGCTTGCGTGGGATGCTCGTTCGCGCCGTCTCCGGCATTGATGGTGGAGATGCCCGTCGTGCGCTGGAAGAAGTCTGCCGCGCCAGGGCTCTGGTGGCGCACGACCAGCAGGTCAGGCTGCATGGCCGCAAGCGTGTTGGCCGTGTCAGCCAGGCTCTCGCCCTTTTTCAGTGACGCATTGCCAGCCGAGAAGTTCACCACATCGGCGCCGAGGCGTTTGGCGGCGATCTCGAAGCTGGCGAGCGTACGCGTGGATGCTTCGAAGAACAGATTGATGACCGTCAGCCCCTTGAGGCTGGGGTGTTTCTTGTCGTCTGTGCGGTTGCGGGCGAGATGGGCGCGGGCGCTGTCGAAAACGAGTTCGAGATCAACGCGGTTGAGAGCGGACGCCGCTATCAGTCCGCGATGGGGGAAGGTGTAGCTGTATTCACCCTGTCCCATTCAAGCGCTCCGCCTCGATTGCGGTTGCGCGGTATAGTGGTGCGCGGCCCGCCCGGCAATAGACCCTAGGCCAAAAGCGTCAGCGCGGTGAAGACGGGAAGGGCAATTGCGCTGACCAGAACGGTCAGCGTGATCATGCCGGCGGTAAGTCCTGTCTCACCTTCGAATTCGGTGGCCACCGCGTAGACAAAGGCCGCTGAAGGCCCTCCGGTGGCCAGCACCAGCAGGGTTTGCGCATCCCCGTTCACGCCGGCAAGGCCTGCACCGGCGAGCACAGCGAGCGGAATGGCGAGCGATCTTATGGCCGCTGCGCTGAACAGAAGGCGGATACGGCCTTTGAGCGCCGCAAAATCGAGCCCCGCGCCCATGCAGATCAGCACCAGCGCCAGCGATCCATAACCGGCAAGGTCCAGCGGGGAGAGCAGGGTGTCGACCGTCTCTTCTGTCATCAGCGGTGGCAATAGCGGCCAGACCAGCGCCGTGGCGACGGCAAGGAGGCAGGCAATCAGGACCGGGTCTCGGGCCAGTGCAGGCAGGGCCTTGCGCATGCCGCCATCGCGCGTTCCGGCAAAGGCCACGACGATGATGATTGTCGCCAGCACCAGCGCGGGCGCGGCAATCGTGCCGGTCCATTGCGTGGAGGCTGCGCCCTGAAGCCGGTCAGCCAGGGTGAAGAACAGGACCACGTTCCACACACAGCACACCGCCACCAGCGCCGCCGTCTCGCGCGCTGTCGCTTTCAGGAGCCGGGCGATGCCCAGCGACAGCACCAGAGCCAGCAATATACCCCCTGCAGAGAGGGCGAGGACGGGCAGGGCGCCGGCCTGCGTCAGGTCTGCGCGCGCTATCGTGACGAACAATATGCAGGGCAGAAGGACACGGTAGTTCAGGAGGTTGATGCCACGCCACTGGCCATCGGGAATGATTTGCCAGCGCCGCAATGCGTAACCCAGGGCGACCAGCACGAAGGCAGGAAAGAAGACGGCGAGAATCTGAAAGGTCATAGGGCGGCAATCGCTATCCAGATCGGCATGGTGATGGCGGCCAGCAGGGTGGTGGCTGTGACATGGCCAGCCATCATCTCTGCATCCCCGCCCATTTCGCGCGCCAACACGTAGGCGGCGGCGGCACCGGGCGTCGCGCCAATACCCACCAGTACGGCGAGCGCCACGCCTTCCACGCCTAGCAGAATGCCCAGCGCGTAGAACACCGCTGGCGCGATCAGCAGCTTGGCTGTCACAGACAGGGAGATAATGCCGGGCCGGGCGCGCAGGGAGGTGAAATCCAGCCCCGCCCCGATGGTCAGAAGGATCAGCGGCAGGGAGGCGCGCCCTGCCAGGTCCAGCGTGTCGGCGACCGGCCCGCTCTGGAATACGCCCGCCACATTTGCCGTGAGGCCTGCCAGGCAGCCCAGAATGATCGGGTTGGTGATGATGCGCAGGCCCACGCGTTTCAGATTGGGCGTGTGTTCACTCTTGCCCCACACCGTCATCACAGCCACGCACATCACATTGACCAGCGGTACGGTGGGTGCGAAGGCCAAAGCGGCGAGCGCTGCGCCTTCCTCACCGAACGCCGCAGGCGCCAGCGCCAGCAGCACGAAGCCGTTCCAGCGCACCCCGCCTTGAAACAGGCTGGTGAAGACCGGCCCCGGCATCGGCAGAAGGCGGAAGGCCATCATGATGATGCCCATGGCCAGAAACCCGCCCGCCGCCGCCAGCATGAAGCTGCCCGCAGGCACGGATGCATAGTCGGCCCGGCTGATCGTGATGAACAGAAAGGCCGGCATCAGCGCCTGATAGGAGAGCTTGTTGATCCCGCCCCAGAGCGGCGCAGCCACCAGCCCCGACCGGCGCAAGGCCCAGCCCAGCGCGATCACGCCAAACACCGGAAAGAGCGCTATGACGACCGGGCTCATGCTTCAGGCACGCCTTCGGCAATGCGCAGAAGCGCATCCTCAAGGATCACGGCGGCGGCTTCCGCGTCGATCATCTCCTTGTGGCGGTGGATGGGTATGCCCGCTTCGGAGAGGGTTTCACCTGCCTCGAAAGTCGACAGCCGCTCATCCTGATAGGCAATGGGCAGATCGCGCAGACGCAGGAGATTGGTGGCGAGCGAGCGGGCAGACTGTGCGCGCCGCCCGTCTCCTCCGTCCATGTGCAGGGGCAGGCCGATAACCAGCCCCTTGCAGGCACGCTCGTCATAAAGCTTGAAGATGCGCGCAGCATCCTCGGAGAATTTCGTGCGTTCGATGGTCTCGACCGCGCTGACAAGCGAGCGGTCTGAATTGCAGGCGGCCACGCCAATTGTGCGTGTACCGGGGTCCAGCGCCATGAGCGGTCCTTTTGGCAGTAATGCCGGGTGCAGGAATATCATGACGCTGGGAATGCTCCGGCTGGGTTCAGGCGGTCAGGCCGCCTGCGACATCAATCGTGGTGCCGGTGACGAAGCTGGCCTCATCGCTGGCAAGAAACACCGCAACACTCGCGATTTCATCGGCTTTACCATAGCGGCCCAGCGGCACCATCATGCGTTGCAGGTCGGCGGTCTCGCCGTCCGCCGGGTTCATGTCGGTATCGATGGGGCCGGGCTGGATGACATTGGCGCGCAGCCCCTTGCGGCCGAGCTCGCGCGCGGCAGCCTTGGTCAGCATCTGCACCGCCGCCTTCGAGGCGCAGTAGGAGCCAAGACCGGGTGAAGGCGCGCGGTCGCCCAGGATTGACCCGACCGTAATGATGGAGCCGCCCGGCTCCATGATGTTGGCGGCAAGGCGGATGGCCTCGAACGGCGCGGTGACATTGACCGCCATCACATCGTTCCAGTCCTCATCGGTCATCTTGCGCAAGGTCACTTCCCGGGCGATCCCGGCATTATTGACCAGAATGTCGATACGGCCGTGTTTCTCCGCCGCTTCGCGCATCACCTTGGTGGTTTCACCTGCCTTGCGTGCATCGCAGGACACGGCCTCGGCCTTGCCGCCCTTGGCGTTGATCGCGGCGGCCACTGCCTCGGCCTTGTCTTTCGAGCCGCCATAGGTCAGCACCACGGTCGCGCCCTCGTCGGCAAAGGCCTGACAGATCGCGGCGCCAATGCCGCGCGACCCGCCCGTTACAAATGCGACTTTTCCTGACAGCCTTATGCCCATGACAGATGTCTCCTCCAACTCGTTGCGTTGCCGCTCTATATGAGCGCGGGAGAGAAGCCCGTTCGCCCGCATACCGCAAGCCCCCAGCCGCCCATGGACCGCGTGAATGACTGAAATCAGCGTGCGCATGAGTGAAGGGCTGGCCGGGATCGCCCCAGAGGCCTGGGACGCTATCGCCAATCCGCCCGGCGCGCCCTTCGACCCTTTCCTGAGCTGGGACTTCCTGGAAGCGCTGGAGGCCTCAGGCTGCGTCAGCGAGGAGGCGGGGTGGATACCGCGCCATCTGATCGCCGAGGATAAGGACGGCACAATCGTCGGCGTCCTGCCGCTTTATGTGAAAACCCATTCCTACGGCGAGTACGTCTTCGATCATGCCTGGGCCGATGCGCTGCACCGGGCAGGGGGAGAATACTACCCCAAGCTCGTCACCGCCGTGCCCTTTACGCCCGTCACCGGGCGGCGCCTGCTGGCCGCGGATGCGGGCATACGCCGCGCGCTGGCCGCTGCCGCCAAGTCCGTAATGGAACAATGGGGCATGTCGGGCTGGCACGTCCTGTTCGCCGACGCGGGGCAGCGAACCGAGCTGGCGCAGAACGCGATGAGCGAGAGGCTGGACATCCAGTTCATCTGGCAGAACCGGGACTATGCCTCCTATGACGACTTCCTTGCCGATCTCGCCTCACGCAAGCGCAAGGCTCTGCGGAAAGAGCGCGAGGCCGCACAAGACGGGCTGGAGATCGTCCAGCTGACCGGCGCGGACCTGACCGAAGAGCACTGGGACGTGTTCTTTGCCTGCTATCAGGACACCGGCGCGCGCAAATGGGGCACGCCCTATCTGACACGCGAATTCTTCCGCCTGATCCATCAGCGCATGGCCGAGCATGTCCTGATGGTGATGGCACGCCGGGACGGGCAGTGGATCGCCTCGGCGCTGAACTTCATCGGCTCCGAGGCGCTTTACGGGCGCTATTGGGGTTGCTTGGAGGGCCATGACAGCCTGCATTTCGAGCTCTGCTACCATCAGGCCATCGACTACGCGATTGCCCGCGGCCTCAAACGCGTGGAGGCGGGCGCGCAGGGCCATCACAAGCTGGCGCGCGGCTATCGCCCGGAGGCTGTCGGCTCATCCCACTTCCTCACCCATCAGGGCCTCGCCGCTGCGGTCGGACGCTTCGTGCAGGGCGAACGCCGGGCGGTGACGGGCGAGATCATCGCGCTGGATGCGGAAGGACCGTACCGCAAGGACGGGTGAGGGTGGCCCGGCTCTAGTGCCATTGTTAGAGTGACACCCCGCAACCACCCGGAGACCCGACATGAGCCTTGATGGCCGTTATGACGACCAGAACATTTTTGCCAAAATCCTGCGCGGCGAGGCTCCATCTGTGAAGGTACACGAGGACGCGCATACGCTGGCGATCATGGATGTATTTCCGCAGGCACCGGGCCATGTGCTGGTGATCCCGAAAGAGCCCGCGCGCAATCTGTTCGAGCTGTCCGAGGAAGCGGCAGAAAAATCCATTCTGGCGGTGAAAACCGTGGCCGCCGCCGTGCGCCGCGCTCTGGAGCCGGACGGCGTGTTCGTCGCCCAGTTCAACGGCGCGCCCGCCGGTCAGACTGTCTTCCACATCCATTTCCACATCATTCCACGCCGCGAAGGCGAAGAGATTGCCGGGCATGGCAAGGCCAAAATGGCTGATATGCCGGAGCTGGAAGCCTTGGCGGAGAAAATCCGCGCGGCCATGTAGGTCCGGCCTGCCTTCAAAATGCCGCTTGATTTTTTTTCAATTCGCGCATCATAGGCGCTGGAGCGTCGCACTCTGCACGGGACGGTGAATCGCCCCTTGCCCCTTTACCCGCCCGCGTCGACGCACGGGCGCGTTCTGGCGTTCTTGCACCATGTTACTTATCGACACCTATGTCGGTCCCAGTGCCATTGAAGGCGTTGGGGTTTTTGCGGCTGAACCGATCCGCAAGGGACAGCTCATCTACCGGTTCGAACCGGACTTTGACCGGCTGATCGGTCAGGCGGATCTGGCAGCCATGCCGGAAAGCATCCGCCGCTTCATCGAGCGCTACACCTATCCGCATCCCAAGGATGGCTCGATGCTTGTGCTGGACGCCGATAATGGCCGGCACATGAATCACTCGCTCGAGCCCAATACCGATTTTCGCGACTCGGTCTTCGGCTATGCGATCCGCGACATAGCGGCCGGTGAGGAAATCACCTGCAACTATGCCGAGTTCGAGCCGGGCTTCTACATGCTGCCCTCCATGGTGGCCGCGCATTTGGCCGCGCCAAAGGCGGCGAACGGAAGCGGCGCGCACCTGTAGGGCTCCGGACAGGCAACACGCTTGTTTGTGGCGAGAGGTGATGGCAGACAAATGCCCATGCGCACGATCGTCATCACCTCCGTCACCGGCTTTGATCACCTGACACCGGACGGCCATCCCGAACGCGTGGCGCGGCTTGAGGCCGTTTCCCGTGCCCTAGTGCCGTTATCACCGCGCGAAGCATCGCCCGCGACGCGCGAAGCGCTGGTGCGCGTGCATGATGCGGCCCATATCGACCGCGTTTTCGCCGCCAGCCCGTCTGAGGGCCATGTATCGCTCGATGCCGATACCTGGATGAGCCCCGGCTCATTGAAGGCAGCGCTGCACGCTTGCGGCGCGGTGATTGAAGGCGTTGATGCAGTGCTGGATGGTGAGGCCGAGGCGGTGTTTGCCGGCTGCCGCCCGCCCGGCCACCATGCCGAGCCGGACCGGGCCATGGGCTTTTGTCTGTTCAACCAGATTGCCGTTGGCGCGCTGCACGCGCTGGAGGCGAGGGGGCTTGAGCGCGTGGCCGTCATCGATATCGACGTGCATCACGGCAACGGCACGCAGGCGACGGCCGAGCGCGAGCCGCGCCTGTTCTTCGCCTCCGTTCATCAGGGCTGGATCTATCCCGGCACCGGAGCAGCCCATGAGACGGGCCGTCACGGCAATATCGCCAACCGTCCGCTGCCTGCGGGCGCGACGGGCGACACCTGGCATCCGGCGCTGGAAGAACTCATTGAAGCGGTGCGGGCCTTCGGCCCGGACCTGCTTCTGGTCTCGGCCGGATTTGATGCGCACAAGGATGATCCCCTTGCCGGGCTGGCGCTGGACGATGCCGATTTCGCCCGTGCAGGCAGCGCTCTGGCGCGGCTTGCACAGGAAAGCGCCAACTCCCGGCTTGTCTGCGTGCTTGAGGGCGGATACGACTGCCCCGCGCTTGAACGGTCCGTCGCGGCTTTTATCGGCGCGCTGCAGGCGGCCTGACGGGGACCAGCGCCTGACAGGCATTGTCCGCTTCGATCCCCCGAAATGTCATGACCCAGCCTGTAGCCACACGCCTTCCCGGCTCCATCATCATTGCCCGCCACGGTGAGCCCGATGCGGACCGCCGCATGGTGCTGGACTGGCGCGGCTATGAGAAATGGTGGGCCGATTATGATCTGGCCGGCCTGAAAAACGGCCAGAGCGCGCCCACGGCACTGTGTGAAGCGGCCAGCCGGGCGCATTCGGTCTATGCTTCCACGCTGATCCGCGCGGTCGAGACCGCACAGGCCTGTGTCGGGACGCGCGAGATCACGCAGAACTCGGTTTTTGTCGAGGCACCCCTGCCGCCCCCGCCCATTCCCGGCCGGTTCAAGGCACGCACCTGGGGCGTCTATGCCCGCTGCACCTGGTGGCTGGGCATGTCACGCGGCAGGGAAAGCCGCCCGCAGGCGGAGACTCGCGCCGAGGAAGCCGCCGCCATCCTCATCGAGGCAGCCCAGCACGGCGATGTCGCCCTGTTCGCGCACGGCTGGTTCAACCGCATGCTGCGCCCGGTGCTCAAACGCCACGGCTATGTCTGTGTGCGCGATGGCGGGGATGATTACTGGTCCTGGCGGCGCTATGAGCTCAAAGGGCGTGACTAGCCGTTTCCGGCTCTGGACGCACGGCGCGGCGCTTGTCACTCTGCCCCCATGACCGACTCGACCCCTGCCGATATCGCCAAGCTGAGCTTTGAAGCCGCCCTGAAAGAGCTGGAGGACATCGTCCAGCAGCTCGAACGCGGTGATGTGGAGCTGGAAAAATCCATCGCCATGTATGAGCGCGGCGCCGCGCTGCGTGCCCATTGCGAGGCGCGGCTCAAAGATGCGCAGCTCAAGGTCGACAAGATCGTGCTGGGCGCGGACGGCAAGACGGGGACAGAGCCTGCGGGGCTGGACGGCTGATGCGTAGCCCCGCCGACCCGCCTGCCGCCGAGATCAGCCCGGATGATTTCTTTGCGGCTGATATTCGCCTTGGGACCATTACCCGAGCCGAGCCGTTCCCGGAGGCGAGAAAGCCGGCTTACAAGCTCTGGATCGATTTTGGTGAAGGCGTTGGCGAGAAGCGCTCGTCTGCGCAGATAACCGCGCACTACCGTGTGGAAGACCTGCCCGGACGGCGTGTGCTGGCTGTGGTCAATTTCCCGCCGCGTCAGATCGGGCCGGTGCGTTCCGAAGTGCTGGTGCTCGGCGTGACCGACAGCGCAGGCCATGTGGTGCTTCTGGAGGTGCCGGCGCACGCCGATGTGGCCAACGGCGTTGGGGTCAGCTAGACCGGGCTGCGAAACGACCCCTCGCGCCCGGAGTTTATCTGCCAGCCATGGCCAGTTTTCAGGCCCAGCTTGAAGAATCCGCTGACCGCGTGACCGTGGCGCTAGACGCCTTGCTGGCGCGCGCTGACGGTCCTGAGGCGCGCCTGGCCTCTGCCATGCGCTATGCGGCGCTGGGGCCGGGCAAGCGCATCCGGCCCTTCCTCACCCTCGCGGCCGGGCGCATGCTCGGTGCCGACGAACGCGGGCTCCTTCGCGCGGGCTGCGCGATCGAGTGCATTCACGCCTATTCGCTGATCCATGATGATTTGCCCTCCATGGATGATGACGATGTCCGGCGGGGGCGGCCGACCGTGCACATCGCCTATGACGAGGCGACAGCGATCCTGGCCGGCGATGCGCTGCAATCGGCCGCTTTCGAGATCATGGCGGGCGCGGACACGCATCCCCACCCATCTGTCCGCCTTGCGCTGGTGGAGGGACTGGCAAAGGCGTCCGGCGCCCGTGGCATGGCCGGCGGGCAGATGATCGACATGCTCTCGCCGACACGAAGTGGCGATGATATCGGCGTGCTGACGCGCCTGCACCGCATGAAGACCGGCGCGCTGATCAGCTTTTCAGTGGAAGCAGGCGCGGTGCTGGCCGAAGCCGGCAGCGATGCCCGCCACGCGCTGGAGGGCTATGCGCACGATCTGGGCCTGATCTACCAGATCGTGGATGATCTTCTGGACGCTGAAGGGCTGCCGAGCATTGCCGGCAAGGCCGTCAACAAGGATGCCCGTCAGGGAAAAACCACATTTGTCACGATTCTGGGGGTGGACGGCGCGCGCGAACGGGCGCGTCATCTCGCCGCCCAGGCCAAGGAATACCTCGCACTCTTCGGCAGTTCTGCCAATATCCTCAAGAGTTGCGTGGACTTCGTTCTCGAACGGCGGTCCTGACCGCCACGACCTGAACCGGCTGCAGACGCCGGAATGACGTTGGAGCCATCATGCCCGAGACGCCCAATCTGGACCGCATCGCCTCTCCGAAGGACCTCAAGGGCCTCGACAACGCGCAGCTGTGCGCGATTGCAGACGAGCTGCGCGCCGAAACGATTGACGCGGTATCCGTAACGGGCGGGCATCTGGGCGCAGGTCTTGGCGTCGTCGAACTGACCGTGGCCCTCCACCACGTATTCGACACGCCCAACGACGTGCTGATCTGGGATGTCGGCCACCAGTGCTACCCCCACAAGATACTCACCGGGCGGCGCGACCGCATCCGCACCCTGCGCCAGGGTGGCGGGCTGTCGGGCTTCACCAAGCGCTCCGAGAGCGAGTACGACCCGTTCGGAGCGGCCCATGCCTCCACTTCCATTTCCGCTGCGCTGGGCTTCTCCGTCGCCAGCGACCTGAAGGGTGAAAACCGCCATGTGGTCGCCGTTATCGGCGATGGCTCCATGTCGGCCGGCATGGCCTATGAGGCGATGAACAATGCCGGGGCACTGGACAAGAATCTCATCGTCATCCTGAACGATAATGACATGTCCATCGCCCCGCCCGTGGGCGCAATGAGCCATTACTTTGCGCGCCTTGTGTCGTCGAAGGGCTATCGCTCGCTCAGGAAGATCGGCAAGGGGCTCGCCAAGGTGATCGGCGTGGAAGAAGCCGCGCGCCGGGCGGAAGAATACATGCGCGGCATGGCCGTTGGCGGCACCATGTTCGAGGAAATGGGCTTCCGCTATGTCGGCCCCATTGACGGTCATGACGTGGCACAGCTCGTCGCTGTGCTGAAGAATGTGCGCGACGGGCAGGATGGCCCGGTGCTGATCCATGCCGTGACCCATAAAGGCCATGGCTATGCGCCCGCCGAGGCCGCTGCCGACAAGTATCACGGCGTGGCGAAATTCAACGTTGTCACCGGCGAGCAGGCCAAGTCGAAACCGGCCGCCCCGAGCTATACAGGCGTGTTTGCCGAGGCGCTGATTGCTGAGGCCGAGGCCGATCCGGCAATCGTCGCCATCACGGCGGCCATGCCGGGCGGGACGGGGCTGGACAAGTTCGGCGCGCGCTTCCCCGAGCGCTGCTTTGATGTCGGCATTGCCGAGCAGCACGCGGTCACCTTCGCTGCCGGCCTCGCGGCCGCCGGTATGAAGCCGTTTGCGGCGCTTTATTCCACCTTCCTGCAGCGCGCCTATGACAGCGTGGTCCACGATGTCGCCATCCAGAAACTGCCGGTGCGCTTTGCCATTGACCGGGCAGGGCTGGTGGGCGCGGACGGCTCCACCCACGCGGGCAGTTTCGATATCGGCTATCTGGGCATGCTTCCCGGCATGGTGATCATGGCCGCGTCTGACGAGGCCGAGCTGGTGCGCATGGTGAAGACGGCCACACTCATCGATGACGGCCCCAGCGCCTTCCGCTATCCGCGCGGCGAGGGGACCGGCGTGGAAATCCCCGCCGACCCGCAGCCACTGGAGATCGGCAAGGGCCGCATCGTGCGCGAGGGCAGCGCGGTAGCGATCCTGTCGCTCGGCACGCGGCTGGAAGAATCCCTTAAAGCCGCAGACCAGCTCGCCGCCCATGGCCTGTCGGCAACGGTCGCAGATGCCCGCTTTGCCAAGCCGCTCGATGAGGATCTGATCGTGCGCCTTGCGCGCGAGCATGAGGTGCTCATCACCATTGAGGAGGGTGCGCGCGGCGGATTTGGCGCGTTTGTGCTGCATCTGCTGGCCGAAAAGGGCGTGCTCGATACCGGGCTGAAAATCCGTACCATGACCCTGCCGGACATGTTCCAGGAGCATGATGCACCGGTGAAGCAGTATGACGAGGCGCGCCTGAATGCCCGCCACATCACCGCCACCGTGCTTGATGCGCTGGGACGCTCAGAAGAGGCGGCAAAAGCGCTGGCGTGATAAGTGGGAGGCGGTTCCATTTCGAGGATTCGCCCCCATGCCCTTCGCCAAGCCTTCAAATTCTATCCCTGAAAGTTCCGGCACACGCTATCCGGCCCCGCATGATGAGCTGGTAAAGCGCCGCGCCTGGCGGGCGCTGGGTGATGCGTTCGGCCTGACCCAGTTCGGCATCAATCTGGTCCGGCTGGAGCCAGGCGTCTGGTCTTCCCAGCGCCACTGGCATGCAAAGGAGGATGAATTCGTCTACGTCCTCTCCGGCCATCCCACCCTTGTCACCGATGCGGGCGAGGAGCGCCTGTCGCCCGGCGATTGCGCAGGTTTTCCGGCCGGCGTGAAGGACGGCCACCATCTGAAGAACGACAGTGATGAAATGGCCGAGTTTCTGGTTGTCGGTAGCCGGATCGCGGAAGATCACGGCGAGTATTCCGATATCGACATGGTCTTCCTGCCCGGGCGGGCCGGCTACACGACGAAGGACGGCAAGAAGCTCTGATGCCTCACTCTCCGGCCGCAATTGCCTGCAAGGCGGCGGCGTGCCCGGCGACCGGAGCATCCGGCGGGTAGACGGGCAGGGTGATATCGGGCGGGATGCCGGTTTCCTCGAACACCGCGCCATCGGGTGCAGTGAACACCTCGCTGGAAAGCTCCAGATACCAGCCATTGGGCAGGGGCTTGGCAAGCGGGGTCGAAAAGCTGCCCCGCGTGGCCTGCCCGGCATGGGTCACATTGGGAAGCTGTCGCAAGGAAAGAGTGGCGATCTCTCCGCCGGACACCGTGACATCGCTGGTCAGTACGGTAACCGGGCCGGTAAAGCGCTCGCCGTCAGATGGCGCGATTTCGTAGACATGGTCCGGCTCACCATCGCGGTCGGTGTCCATGGTGTAAGCAGTAAACGTTTCTGCGGCGAAACGCGACGCGATCATGCGTGCGATCTTGTCATAGCCGCCGCGATTATTTGACAGATCGACGATCACCCGGTCCATTCCGGAAAAGGCGCCGAGCGCTTCGTCGAACACAGCGTCAAAGGCGGCGATCTCCTGCGCACCCCACTCGGCACTCCCCGGCGGCACACCGTTATCAACGAAGCCGCCCATGGTGAAGACAAGGATATAGCCTGTACGACGTCCGATCGTGCCCCAGAGGATGCGGTCATTGGCGGTAAAGACCGAACCCGGATCAAGAACGTCATTTTGCAACTGGTCGATCAGGCCAATCAGCCACGGGCTCTCCCCGCTGGTGGCGTGTATACGCGGCAGGGTCTCGCCCTGTCCGTCCTGAATGCGGAAACGCTCACCGTCCGCTGTGCCGATCAGCTTGGTGTGGGAGTCAGACAGACCTTCGAGCATGCTGGCCAGCACGTCGCGCAACGCTGCTTCGCCCATACCGTCCTGAACCTGTGGTCGTGCGTCTGCGACACGGGCGGCCCAGTCAATGCCGCGTACGTCGAAAAAGGCGTAATGCCGCTCCATGACGCTGGCGAAAACCTCGAACACGCCAGTCTCTGACGACAGGTTATTGGCTCCACAACGGGCGGGCAGGGCGTCCAGGCGCTCAAAGGGCGTGGTCTGGTCGCCCGGCAGGTACTGGAACCCGGCATGCGATCGGTCTGCGTAGGGCGCAAACAGCGTGTACTCCACCTGCCCCATCAGCGGCATGTCAGGCCCGGCTGGCGCGGTAGCGTAGCAACCGGCCGGCGTATCCTGCCAGCGCGTGATGCCATCTGACCCGATCTCGATGATCCAGCCCTGGGCGTGCGCCTGCCACACGCCCTCAGCTGCTGCATCAAGCACGCCGTCAGAATAGATCGGACGCGGAGCGGGCGGGTTTTCTGGCGTCCCGGCAACGGCGTGTGTGTGCAGGGCGAGGGCTGCGGCAAGCCCGGTCAGGAAGGTCTGCATGTCTTTCCACCATAAAAGTGACCATGGTCATGTTTATGGTGGAAAGCACAGGGTTTCAACCCCGACCGTCATAAGGAGTGTAGCCGAGCACGTGCAGGTAGTTGTCGAGCGTCCGGGTGAGGTGGGCATTCAGCGAAAGCGGGCGGGACTCCAGGACGATCCACTCCCGCACACAGCCGGTCAGCAGCGTGACGGCGAGAGCGGCCAGTGTCTGCGGATCGCCCTGAGCCTTGATCATGCGGGAGGCGATGGCTTCACGGAACGCCTCTTCATAACGCTGACGCAAGCGCTCATCGCTTTGTGCCTCCAGACGGCGCAGTGAAGGCGTTGATGGCGTTTCGCGTATGGTTGCCGCCCATAGCGCCGGATAGGTCTGGGCAAAACGTACCGCTGCCAGTGCAGGCCGCAGCAGCGCATCGCGCAGGTTGTCCGTCATGGCTCCGGCTGCGTCTTCGCCTTCGGCAAGGCTGGAAGCCTCATGCCAAGCTGACAATATGTCGGCCTTGGAAGCGAAATGGTTGAAGAATGTGCCCTTGGCGATACCGGCACGTGCCGCAATCCGCTCGACACTGACCGCATCGTAGCCGTCTGTCTCGAACAGGCTTATTGCCGCCTCGTAAATGGCGGTGCGGACTCTGGATTTCTTCTGCTCGCGCAAACCGGTCATCGCGACAACGCGATAAAAGGATTGCGCCTTTGTGGCAAAGAAAAACCCCCGTGGCCCGTCGGCCAGGGGGTCTTCCGTCTCAGCGTCCGCGCAGCGAGCCGTGCGGGCGTGATCTCAATCTGTCAATCAGGCCGATTGCAGGTTGGTTGCGGAGAATTTGCCGCTCTTGGCGTCGCGCGCTTCCTCGTAGGAAATGCGCTGGCCTTCGTTGAGGGCGGCCATGCCCGCACGTTCAACAGCCGTAGCATGGACGAATACGTCCTTGCTGCCATCATCCGGTTGGATGAAGCCGTATCCTTTGGTGGTGTTGAACCATTTTACAGTTCCCGTAGCCATGGGAGTATTCCTTGTAACAAGACATAACAAGGCGGCCTGCGTCACAGGCGCGCCAACGGTATCGAAGAGAGGTAGAGGGAAGGGGGCGCCAAAAAACGGAAGCGCAAAACCTGATCGTCGGCCAAAATTCGATAGCGCTTTATATCGCATCGTATTGGGAAGCGCAAAATAATTCTGCTGCTCAATAATTATCGAGTTCCATTCAGTGGAGTTTTCATTGGATAGCACTTTTTCGAAGTCAAATAGAGCAGACACCCGGCTGGTGGAGCTCGGTCACTTCGACACCCGTGCGCGGGCCCAGGCCGCGATCAGGGCGGGGCGGGTGCGCGTGAACGGCGTAGTTCTGGCCAAGCCCTCGCAGTCCATCCTGCCCGGCGCGCTGATAGAGGCAGAGGCTGAACACCCGTTTGTCAGCCGCGCGGCACTGAAGCTGGTAGCCGCACTTGATTCCTTCAATGTCGATCCGCGCGGGCGCATATGCCTTGATGTCGGCAGCTCCACGGGAGGATTCAGCGAGGTGTTGCTGCAAAGGGGCGCACAGCGTGTCTATGCGGTCGATGTCGGCCGTGACCAGCTGCACCCGTCCCTGCGCTCCCATCCCGGCCTGATCAGTCTGGAAGGTACGGATGCGCGCGGGCTTTCCACCGCGCTGATACCAGAATCACCCTCACTCATCGTCTGTGATGCCAGCTTTATCGGCCTGGCAAAACTGATCGGTGTCCCGCTCTCACTGGCGTCATCTGACGCGGATTTGATCGCCCTGTTCAAACCGCAGTTCGAGGTCGGCCGCGCCCATATCGGCAAGGGTGGCATCGTGACCGATGGAGAGGCCGTGCAGGCAGCTCTGGACGCCTTTGTGGACTGGCTGAAGCTTCAGGGGTGGCGAGCCGTGGCGAACACGCAAAGTCCCGTCGCCGGGGGTGATGGCAACCGCGAAATTCTGGTCTGGGCGCGCCGGGCATAAAGCCCCACATGCCGCATGGTTCTTACAATTATTATTGACGCTGCATCGCAGTATTTGCTTAACACCCCTTCCTGCCTTGACCGTCTATCCCCAATTGCCGGAGGCCCGATGTCGCCTGTCTGGTTTGTGATCATAGCGGGCGTGAGCGCGCTTATTGCTGCTCCCGTCACCCGCGCCGCCGGGCGCTTTGCCGGGCCGCTGCTGGCCCTGGTGCCGGCCTTCCTGTTTGTGTCGCTTCTGATGCAATTGCCGGATCTTCCGGTCGGCACCGCGATTTTGCAGTCGATTGAGTGGGTGCCAGCCTATGGCGTATCGCTGGGCTTCCGGCTGGACGGCTTTTCGCTTCTCTTTTCGCTTCTGATCACCGGGATCGGCACGCTGGTGGTGATCTATGCGGGCAGCTATTTCAGCGACGATGCGAAGGACCGCGGCCGCTTTCTGGGGTTCATCCTGCTGTTCATGACCGCGATGCTCGGCACCGTGCTCGCCGATGACCTCATCATGCTCTTCATCTTCTGGGAGATGACCAGCCTGGTCTCTTTCTTCCTGATCGGCTTCAAGCATGAGGATGCGAAGGCCCGAAAGGCCGCGTTGCAATCGCTGGTCGTCACGGCGGGCGGCGGCCTGGCACTGCTGGGCGGCATCATCATTCTGGGGCTGACCGCCGGTACATTCTCCCTGACGGAGATCACCGCGCAGGCGCCGCAGATCGCCACATCGCCTGCCTTCCCGGCGATTATCGTTCTGGTGCTGATCGGCTGCTTCACCAAGTCGGCCCAGTTTCCTTTCCACTTCTGGCTGCCTAACGCCATGGCCGCGCCGACCCCGGCCAGCGCCTATCTTCACTCCGCCACCATGGTGAAGCTCGGCGTCTACCTGCTGGCCCGCTTCGACACGGGCTTTGGCGAGTATCTGATCTTCTATGCGCCGCTGATGATCTTCGGCGGGATCACCATGCTGATCTCGGCCTATGCGGTGATGCGCTCGACCGGCTTCAAGGCGGTGCTTGCGTGGTCGACCGTGTGCTCGCTGGCCACGCTGGTCCTGCTGGTTGGTGTGCCCGGCGAGGCGGGCGTCAAGGCGATGATCGGCTTCCTGGTCGCTCACGCGCTCTACAAGGCGGCACTCTTTTTTGCTGCTGGACAAGTCATTCACTCCACCCATCAGTATGAGCTGGCGCGTCTCGGGGGGCTTCGCTTCAAGCTGCCCATTACCGCGATTGCGAGCCTGCTGGCGGCCATCTCCATGGCGGGCGTGCCTTTCTTCCTTGGTTACAAGGCCAAGGACCTGTTCCTGACGGCCGCCTTTGACGGCGGAAGCTGGGGCATGTGGCTCACAGTCGTGGCGCTGGCGAGTTCGGCCGTGATGACGGCAGTGGCGGGCCTTGCGGCGCTGAAACCCTTTTTCCTGAAGCCGCCTTATGGCGAGGTGAAGCTCTACCACAACGAATATTACGGCATGGCCCTGCCGCCGCTGGCGCTGGGCCTTCTGGGTCTCGCCATCGGCGTCATGCCGGCTCCTGCCTGGAACAGCGTCCTCATTCCGGCGATGAGCGCGCTTTATGGCAGCACCATCGCGCTGGAGGTGCATGCCGCACCCAGCCTGGGGCTGAAATTCCTCATCACGCTGGCCCTTCTGGCCTCCGGGGCGGCGCTGGTCTGGTTCTGGAACCGTCTCTATCGGGACCCGGACAATGTGAAGGCCAATGTGGTCTTCGCAGACCTTGGCTATGGTGCTGTCATGGGCTGGCTGGACCGGGCAGGGCAGGTCACGGCGCGCCTGCTGCAGATGCTGTCCTTGCGGACCTACATCGCGGTCACGCTCGGCGTCTCCACGCTCGCCCTGTTGCTCGCGCTTACCGGCTTCTCGGCCGACATGATAAGCGCCGCCGCGGCCGAGCCGGTCCGCCCCTACATGGCCGTGGTGCTGGTTCTCACGCTGATCGGTGCAGCTGTTGCCGCTTTCGCGCGCTCGGTGCTGATCTCGATCCTGGGCGTGGGCATTGTCGGCTACACCATGGCGGTGGTCTTCCTGCTGAACGGCGCGCCTGACGTGGCGTTTACCCAGTTCACGGTCGAGACGCTGTCCATTGTGATCCTGCTGGCCGTGCTGCTGCGCCTGTCACTGAAGCCTGCGCCCCAGCAATCCCTGCTCAAGCGTCCGCTGGCGCTGGCTGTCTCCGCCGGGTTCGGCATTGCGGTGGGCCTTGGCGTGCTGGCGATGAGTGTCCTGCCTTTCGACCGGCGCCTGTCGGACTTCTTCGGCGAGGCGAGCTATCTCGAGGCACAGGGGCACAACGTCGTCAACGTCATCCTCGTGGACTTCCGTGCACTCGATACGCTTGGCGAGATTGCCGTTGTGGCCTTTGCGACCCTGTGTGTCTGGGCGCTACTGCGCCGCCGCGTGAAGAAGGAGGGCTAGGCCATGCAATCGGTCATTCTCAATGCGCTGGCACGCCTCTTCTTCGTTGCCATGCTGATCTTCTCGGTCTTCATCCTGCTGCGCGGGCATGACTCGCCCGGCGGCGGCTTTATCGGTGGTCTGGCGGCGGCGGCGGCGTACACCGTGATCACGCTGGCCTTCGGGGCTGCCAAGGCGGAGCGCTGGCTCATCCTGCACCCGGTCGTGCTGATGGGTGTGGGCCTGTTCTGCGCCATACTGTCGGGACTGCCGCCCCTGATCGGCGATTTTGGGGGCTTCCTCTACCATCTGTGGTGGGAGGGACAGATCGGCTTTCTCCAGCTGAAGCTCGGCACCACGCTGCTGTTTGATCTGGGTGTGTATTTCGTCGTCGTCGGCGGGGTGTTGTCCATCCTGTTCCGCATGTACGAGACCGGTGCCGAGGAGGCGAACTGATGACGCTTCTCTACGCTCTATCCGTGGCCGCAATAATGGCCGCTGGCGTCTATCTCATGATGGACCGCAACATCATCCGCATCGTGCTGGGAACGGCCCTGATTGCGACGGGCGTCAATCTGGTCATCTTCCTGGCCGGGCGGCTGGGGCCGACGGCGCCTGCGATCATCGAGACCGGCGCCTATACCTTGGGCGAAGATGCCGCCAACCCGCTGCCGCAGGCGCTCGTGCTGACAGCGATCGTCATCGGCTTTGCGCTGCTGGCGCTTGCCGCCATCGTCGCCTACGAGGCCACGCGGGCGCTGGGCACCGTCAATGCCGACGAGATGATTGCCGCGCGCGAGGAAGGCAATCCGTTCGAGCCGGCGTCACGCGAGGGGAGCTCTGCCCGCAAATGAGCACTGATCTTCTGGTCATTCTTCCCATCATCCTGCCCCTGACCATGGCCGGTTTTTGCGCGGTCTTCTGGCTGCGGCCGGGCTGGCAGCGCTGGATCACCGTTACCGGCATGACGCTGATGGCGGCGGCCGCCTTCGCCTTGCTGGCTGGCGTGCTCAGTCAGGGCGTAATGGTGTCCCAGCCCGGCAACTGGGCAGCACCTTTCGGTATCGCCATCGTGGCCGACCCGCTGTCGGCGCTCGCCGTCGCAGCCGCCAGCCTGGTGGCGCTGGCCGCCTCGGTCTATGCCTTCCGCGGCGTCAGCGAGAATGCGTTGCATGGCGGATTTTTCCCGCTTTTCTGTGGCTTGATGGTCGGTGTGAACGGCGCGTTCCTCACTGGCGACATCTTCAACCTCTATGTCTGGTTCGAGGTTTTGCTGGTGTGCGCCATCGGCCTGCTCGTGGTTCATCGCGACGGGGTCAATCTGGACGCTGCGGTGAAATATGCGGCGCTCAACCTGTTCGGCACCACCATGTTCCTCACCGCCGTCGCATTTCTCTATGGCGCGGCCGGCACGCTCAACTTCGCCGACCTGGCGCGGGTTGTGCCGGAGCTTGGCGCCTCGGCGGGCCTGACCTTTGCGCTGGTGCTTTTCCTTTTGTCGCTCGGCGTGAAGGCCGCGGCCTTTCCGCTCTTCTTCTGGCTGCCAATTGCCTACCACACCACGCCGCCGGTCGTGTCGGCCCTGTTCGGGGCGCTTCTGACCAAGGTCGGCATCTATGCGGCTTTTCGCATTTTCATGCTGCTCTTCGAGGGCACAACCGGTCTGGTGGGCGAGATCGTTGTCTGGATGGCCGCGATCACCATGATCACGGGTGCCATTGCCGCGCTGGTGCAGACTGACCTGCGCCGCATGCTCGCCTTCCTGATCGTGTCGGGCATGGGCTATCTGATGATGGGGCTTGCCCTGTCGACGCCCGAAGGGCTGGGGGCAGCCAGCTTCTATCTGATCCACGACATCATCGTGAAAGGGGCGGTGTTCCTGCTGGCCGGCGTGATTGCCGTGGCGGCGGGGTCCTCCGACCTGACGAAAATAGGCGGGCTGATCCGTACGCATCCCGTACTGGCGGTGATCTTCCTTGGGGCGGGCCTGTCGCTTGCCGGCTTGCCGCCATTCTCCGGCTTCTGGGCGAAGGTGCTGGTGGCAGACGCCGCGTTTGACGGAGCCAGGCCGGTCCTGGGCGGCATTGCGCTGGGTACCGGGCTCGTCAGCCTTCTGTGCGTGGTGAAGATCTGGATGGAAGCCTTCTGGAAGACCGGGCCTGAAGGGATGCGCGTTACCGCGCGCCTGCCACTGGTGATGATGGTGCCTGCCACCGCTCTGGTCCTCGTCAGCCTGGCTATTGGCCTCTACGCCGATCCGCTGATGGACATGGCGGCGCGCGCAGGCGCAGGACTGGCTGATCCTTCTGCCTATATTGAAGCCGTGATGGGGGCAGGCGAATGAACCCGTTTCGAGTGATCGTGAAGCTGGGGATTTGGGCGCAGCTCGGTGTGATCTTCCTGATCGAGCTCTTCAAGTCGTCATTCGCTGTGGCCTGGGCGGTCATCAATCCGGCGATACGGGTCAATCCGGCCATTCTCGCGGTGCCGCTGGAACTGAAGACCGATATCCATATCGCCACGCTGGCAAACCTGGTGTCGCTGACCCCGGGAACCACGTCCCTGCATGTGTCAGAGGACCGTAAGACGCTCTACGTGCATGCGCTCGATTGCCCGGATCCCGATGCCGTCATTTCCGGTATCAAGACGACGTTCGAGAGCATTCTACTCAAGGCGGAGGCGTAACGGCCATGATCCCTGACTTCCTCTCCGTCTACCTGCTGATCGGACTGATGTTCGGCCTGTTGCTGACAGGAATCCGGCTGGTCATCGGTCCGGGCCTGGCCGACCGTTTCGTGGCGCTGGACATGATGACGGTGCTGGCCATCGGCATCACGGCGCTCACCACCCTGGTCACCGGACGGCGCGAGTTTCTCGATATCGGGCTCGGGCTGGCGGTGACGGGCTTTGTGGCGACTGTGGCGCTCGCCGTCTTCCTGGAGCGCAAGGAGACAGACGAATGATCCGCGAGATTATTGGCGCCGTCCTGATGCTGGGCGGCATGGCCTTCCTCATCATCGCTGCCATTGGCGTGTTCCGGCTGCCGGACCCGTTCCTGCGCCTGCACGCTTCCACCAAGGCGGGCACGCTGGGTGCAGGCCTTCTGGTGGCGGGCGTCGCGGTATCCTATACCGGCGCCAATCTGGGCATGACCGCTTTTCTGATCATTGTCTTCCTGCTGGCGACCTTGCCCGTGGCCGGACACCTGCTCGGCCGCGCCATGTACGTGTCAGGCGCGGATTTTGTGATGAAGGACGGCAATGACGGGCTGAAGGGCGTGCTTCCGCGTGCGCAAGCCTCGCTGGAAGAGCGCCTGGCCGCGCGCAGCCCCGATGCGGCCCTGCCATCGCCCGAAAAGACGAAGGAAAAGGCCGCAAAGGCCAGGGTCACAACCGGCGAATAGAAAAAGGGCGGCTCATCCGAGCCGCCCTTTTAAGTTTCAGGTCAGGGGAAACCTGTGAAATGAAGCCACCAGCTAGTTAGACGGACGCCACACCCCGTCCGGCCCCTGGCAGACCCACTCATACCGGCCCGTGATCTGCACCTGGCGGCAATTCTGGTTCACCTGCTGGGACGGATATTGCGGCTGCACGCCCTGCGGCTGGTAGCTATAGGGGTCATAGCCCGGCCCACCGGCCAGCTGGCTGTTATCCTGATAGCCATAGCCGCTATTGTCATAATAGGGATCATAGCCCTGCTGGCTGTAGCCTTGCTGGCTATAGCCATATTGCTGCTGGCCATAATGCCCCTGCTGGTAGCCCACCTGCGGGCGCGGACCGCCGGGCAGATGGTCGCAATTGCTGCCGCGTCCGCTGACGGCGCCGCCTGCCAGCGCCCCAAGGCCGGCTCCGGCTATGACCGCACCATCATTGGAGCGGCGCTGATAGGGCTCGACATAGCCGCGCCCGCGATGGCCGCGATAACGGCCATGGCCGCGATGACGATCCCATCCGCGATGACCATAGTGCTGGTTGCGGTAATGGTCATCGCGCCTGTCTGATTCGCGCGCATTGTGGATTTGCGCCCCGACGACCGCGCCGAGAAGGCCGCCAATCACGGCGCCCGCGACCTGCTGGTTGCGCTGCTGGGAGATGCATTCGGCATAGGTCTGCTGGGCCTGCGCGGCAGGGGCCAGGGCCAGCGGGGCCGCAAGCGCTGCGGCAGCGATGGCCGAACTTTTCAGAACATGTTTCATCGCAAGGGGCTCCTTTCGTGCCTGGTCCTTGAGTATGCGGTCACCCTGCCAGATCGCGGATGAGCGCAACATGAACGAAAGCCGCCCCGCAAACATCTTGCAGGGCGGCTCACGCGTCGTCCCTGACGGGGAGGCTACTGGTTGCGGGCGACCTGCCAATAGCCGTAGCGATCCTGGCACATACGCACCCGGTCATAGGCGACCTCGCCATTGGGCAGGAAGATTTCCGCATCCCCCCAGCGGCAGCGCTGATTGCCCCAGTTGTGGAAGTCGCGCGCATAGACCACGCCGCGCACGCCCGAATAGGGGTTGTGCCAGTAATACGGGTTGCCCGTGGAGAAGGCGTAGTGCGTGGCATAGTGGTACTGGCCGCGGTCACAATCGCTGAGCGCCGCGCCCAGCCCGCCGCCGATCAGGCCACCGGCCAGCAGGGCGCCAGCATCGCCGTCCGACACGGCAGCGCCCAGTAGTGCGCCCACAAGTGCACCGGCAGCGACACTGCCGCCGCTCGGACGGCATACGCCATCGGTATAATAGAAGTTAGCGCGGCTGTAGTTGGAGTGATAGCGCGGGCTATACGTCCAGCCGGAATAGTTCACGTGGTGGTGGACAATCCGCACCGGCGGCGTCCAGCGCACATTCCGGCGGCCATACCGGTTCACATAGTAATGGTTGTGATACACTGCGGGTGCCCGCACCGCATTCGAGCGTGAATAGCGCACATTATAGTGGCGGTGGCGGTAGTTCGGCCTGGCGTGATGGTGGGGCCGGTTCTGCCATTGCCCGTGCTGGGGCCTGCCCTGAGGCCGGTGCTGCTGCGGACGGTGCTGCCACTGCCCCTGCGGACGGTGTTGTGCCTGTCTGCGGTCCTGCCAGTCCCGGCGGTCGGGGCGGCCTTGCGGACGCTGCTGCGCCTGCCGGCGATCCTGCCAGTCGCGGCGGTCCGGGCGCCCCTGAGGCCTGCTTTGCGGCGTCTGGCCGCGCTGGGCCTGCTCGCGGCGCTGCTGGTACTGCGCACGGCGGTCACTGTCGCCGCGCCCCTGCCATTGACGGCGCGGCTCGTTCTGTTGTGCGACGGCTTGCTGCGGGGCGATGGCTGGCCGCCCGCCGGGGCGGGTGGGCTGCCCCTGCTGTTGCAGGCGCTGGGTTGCCTCGCGCTGGCTCATCCATTGACGGCGCTGCGGCGCCTGTTGCTGCTGGGGTGCGCTCTGGCGGGAAGGGCGCTGTTGCGGCGCAGACTGCTGTGGGCGCTGGCGGCCTTCCCAGCTACCGTCACGGCCACCGCCGCGCGGGCCGCGGCTTTCGCTGCCGCCACCGCGCCGTCCGCTGCTTTCCTGTCCGCCGCCGCGGCGTCCGCCCCGGCTCTCCTGACCGCCCCTGCGGCCATCGCGTTCCTGCGCGTCCGCTGACAGGTCCAGGGCGACGGCTGCTTCCGCCGACGGAATAAACGGCAGCTCGCCTGGTGCTGCGAACGCAGTCACCAGCGCAATCGCTGCTACCGATACGGTCAGTTTTCCGGTCGCCATCGGGCTTCCTCCTTGGTTCCAAGAGGCCACAATCGGGCAATTAACCAGACGGTAACAATGTCAAGCTGAGCCGAACATGAACGTCATCTTCAGGTTAAGCCATGGCCGGGCGAGGGCGCACCGCGCTTGACGATGCGGCCCGTACGGGGGCAAACGCTCGGGCATGAAGCGCCGTTCCCGTTCATCTTCGCCCAACAGGGCCGTGCCCGAGCGCAAGCTCCGGGCGACAGCGCGTGCCATTGGCGCGCGCGGCGATGGCGTCTGTCCCGATCCGGAAACCGGCGCACCGGTATTTGTGCCCGGCCTCCTGTCCGGGGAGACCGCAGATATCGTGGCGCGGGGCGAACGCGGGAGGATTGGCGAACGCCTGACCACCTCCCATGAACGCATCGCTCCTTTCTGTTCCGTCGCAGAAAAATGCGGAGGCTGTTCGCTTCAGCACTGGCAGGGCGATGCCTACCGCGCGTGGAAGCGTGACCTTGTGGTGGACGCGCTGGCGCGCGAAGGGCTCACCAGCGAGGTTCTGCCGCTTGTCGATGCAGGCGGATCGGGCCGCCGCCGGGTGGCGCTGCATGCCCGCAAGATGGGCACCCGCCTTCTGCTCGGCTTTACCGAGCGGGCAGGGCAGGCGATTGCCGACACCGATGACTGCCCGGTTGCCGAGGCGCGCATCCGCAAGGCCTTCGCGGCCTTGCGCGAACTGGCCATGGCCGTTCTCACACCAAAGTTTGACACCGCGACGATCTCGGTCACCGCCACCGATCCGGGACTTGATGTGCATGTGGCACGCAAGGGCCCGGTCACGCTGGATGACCGGCTGACGGGCGGGGAGTTGCTCGCTAGGGAAGGCTGGGCGCGCCTGACCATCGGCAGTGAACTCATCGCCGAAGGCACACCCCCCGTCGTGCGCTTTGGCATGGCGAAGGTGGCTCCACCGCCTGGTGGCTTCCTGCAGGCGACCGATGCGGGCGAGGCGGCGCTGGCGGGTATCGTCATGGACGCGCTCAAAATGGCCCTGAAACTCGCTCCCAAAGACGCACGAGGCGTAATCGATCTTTATGCGGGTTCTGGCGCGTTCGCGCTGCGCATGGCCTCTCTGGCGCCTGTAAGGGCTGTGGAGGGCGAGGCGGCGCCCCTGGCGGCGCTCGATCACGCTGCGCGCCATACGCCGGGCCTGAAGCCTGTTAGCGTCCTGCAGCGTGATCTGGCGCTGGAGCCGCTCTCGATTCGCGAGCTTTCCGGCGCGGCGATGGCCGTCGTCGATCCGCCGAGGGCGGGGGCGAAGGAACAGATGGAATTGCTTGCCGGGTCCGGCATACCGGTCATTGTCTCCATCAGCTGCAACCCGGCGACCTTTGCGCGCGACGCAGCGATCCTCACGCGCGCCGGATATCGCATGGGGCCTGTCACGCCCGTGGACCAGTTCGTCCACACTGCGCATCTCGAATGCGCGGCCGTGTTCACGAAGGGCGCGTAGCTCCCGCCATCTGGGGTCCCGGCCCCCGAGCCGGGACCCATGGAGCACATATCACGCCTGTTCGCTCGTTTTTTGCGTTTTCCCGGCGTATGCCGGGATCCAGAGAAGCACTGGGCACCGGCTTTCGACGGTGAGACGCCAGTACTGGCTGAGAGGGCAGCAATAGGTCCCGGCCCCCGAGCCGGGACCCCGGTATAGTTATTTTGCCAATCACCCCCCCCACCGCCTAACCCCTGTGGACGTGTGCGGCGGGCGGGGCTATCACGCGGTCCTTAACTCATTGCAGGCCAGTTCCCATGCACGACATACGTTTCATCCGCGAGAATCCGGACGCTTTTGACGCCGCCATGACAAAGCGCGGACGCGGGCCGGAGGCATCACGCCTTCTGGAGCTCGACACGGCCCGCCGCGAAGCGACCGCGCGCCTGCAGGAGCTGGAAACGACACGCAACACGAAGTCCAAGCTGATCGGTCAGGCCAAAGCCAAGGGCGATGACGCGCTGTTCAACCAGCTGCGCGCCGAGGTGGATACGCTCAAAAGCCAGATGGACGAGGCCGCGACAGAGCAGGCTAAAGCCGACGAGGCGCTTCGCACCGAGCTGGCCTCGCTGCCCAACCTGCCGATGGACGATGTGCCTGAAGGCGCAGACGAAAACGATAATGAGGAAGTGCGCGGCTGGGGCGAGCCCAAAGAGTTTGCGTTTGCGCCGAAAGACCATGTGGCCATCGGCGAGGGGCTTGGCGGGCTCGATTTCGAGGCCGCTGCCGCCATGTCCGGCGCGCGCTTTGCGGTGCTCAAGGGTCAGCTTGCCCGGCTGGAGCGCGCGCTCGCCGCCTTCATGCTGGACATGCACACGCTTCAGCATGGCTATTCGGAAACCAGCGTGCCGCTTCTGGTGCGCGATGAGGCGCTGTTCGGCACCGGGCAATTGCCCAAATTCTCCGAGGACCAGTTCCACACCACCGATGGCCGCTGGCTCATCCCCACCGCCGAAGTGCCGCTGACGAACCTCGTGCGCGATGCGATCCATGCCGAGAGCGCCTTCCCGATGCGTCTGACGGCGCACACGCCCTGTTTCCGCTCTGAGGCCGGGGCGGCGGGGCGTGATACGCGCGGGCTGATGCGGATGCACCAGTTCTACAAGGTGGAATTGGTCTCCATCGTGAAGCCCGAAGAGAGCGAAGAGGAATTGGAGCGCATGACGGGCTGCGCCGAAGCCGTGCTGCGCGCTCTGGAGCTGCCCTACCGGGTGATGCTGCTGTGTGCCGGCGATATGGGCTTTGGCGCGCGCAAGACCTACGATCTTGAGGTCTGGCTGCCGAGCCAGAACACCTATCGCGAGATTTCCTCCTGCTCCAATTGTGGGGACTTCCAGGCCCGGCGCATGGAGGCCCGTTTCAAGCGCGAGGGCGAGAAAAAGCCGGAATATCTCCACACGCTCAATGGCTCCGGCGTGGCGGTCGGCCGCGCGCTGCTGGCGGTGTTGGAAAATCACCAGAATGAGGACGGATCGGTGACGATACCGGCGGCCCTGCGTCCCTATATGGGCGGTATCGAGGTGCTGAAACCGTGAGCAAGCTTTTTACCGGCACCAATCCGCGCATCCTGATCACCAATGATGATGGCATCCGCGCGCCGGGGCTGAAGGTTCTGCGCCAGATCGCTGAATCCATTTCCGACGATGTCTGGGTGGTGGCCCCTGCCGAGGAGCAGTCCGGCATGAGCCGGGCGCTCTCGCTGAACTCGCCCTTGCGCGCGCGCCGCGTCGCCGACAAGCGCTATGCCGTGACGGGTACGCCGGCCGACTGCGTGCTGATGGCGATCAATGACATCGTGGAGGGCAAGGAGCCTGATCTGGTGCTGTCGGGCGTCAATCGCGGCCAGAACATCGCCGAGGACGTGACGGTTTCGGGCACGGTGGCCGGCGCCATGCAGGGCCGCCAGATGGGGATTCCTTCCATCGCCTTCTCGCAGGCTTATGGCTTTAGCGGGCGCGACACGATCAAGTGGCAGACGGCCAGCGCGTTCGGCCCGGTTATCCTGAAAAAGCTGCTTGAGGAGCGCTGGTCGGAAAATGTCGTGATGAACGTCAATTTCCCGGACCGCGAGCCGGAAGATGTCCACGAGATCGAGGTGACGGTTCAGGGCATGCGCGACCAGCACAATATCAAGACCGTGCGCCGCGAGGATTTGCGCGGGCAGGCCTATTACTGGATCGGGTTTGAGGGGCGCCCTTCAACTCCGGCGGTCGGCACTGATCTGCGCGCCATCTACGAAGGCCGCATCTCCATCACGCCGCTGCATCTCGATCTGACCCATCATGCCACGCGCGACCGGCTGGCCGATCACTTAAGCGGTCCGGTGGAAGCGCCGGTTGAAAGCTGAAGGCGGCCATGAGCGGGGGCTTTGACACGCGCGTTATCGAGCTGGTCATGGCGCTGCGTAATGCGGGTATTCGTGACAAGGCGGTGCTATCGGCGATCGAGCGCACGCCGCGCGACCTGTTCGTGCCGGAGAATTTCGCTGATCACGCGTTTGAAAACCGCCCTTTGCCGATTGATTGCGGCCAGACCATTTCCCAGCCCCTCATCGTCGCCCTGATGACGCAGGCACTAGAAGTGACCGACCGCTGCAAGGTGCTGGAGGTCGGCACCGGTTCCGGCTACCAGGCCGCGGTGCTGGCGCGCCTGTGCCGCCGGGTCTACACAATCGAGCGCTACAGAACCCTCTCGCAGGAGGCCGTAAAGCGCTTCGAGGCGCTGCGTCTGACCAATATCGTGACCCGCATTGGTGATGGCACCAAGGGCTGGCCTGAGCAGGCGCCGTTTGACCGCATCATCATCACCGCTGCTGCGCCCTCTCGCCCGGATGCGATTCTCGCCCAGCTGCGCGAAGGGGGCATCTGCGTGGCGCCGGTGGATAATGGCCCGGTGCAGACGCTCTATCGTTACCGTGTGGAGAACGGCGAAATCAGTGACGAAGCGCTCATGGATGTGCGCTTTGTGCCACTGGTTGAGGGCGTGGCGCGCACCCTGTGACGCAATAATGTGAACGGACGCTAACTTGACCTTGCTGTGGGAGGGTTCATGCTGCCCTGAGGGACTGGATTGTCTTTCAAAGGGAGATGTCCGCATGAAATCGCGTAATTTTATCACCGGGATGGCCGCTGCGGCAGCGGCGCTCGCCATGGCGTCTGCCGTATCGGCGCAAGAGATGTCCGAAGCGGCGGCGGAACGGCTCGCCCAGTTTGAACGCACCGGCGAAACCCGTACCTGTGTCAATCTCACCCAGGTGCGGTCCATCCAGCCGCTGGACGACCATCATTTCCTGGTCGAGATGCGTAATCGTGACATGTATCTCAATGTGGTCAACGGACGTTGCAGCCGCGCCGCCAGCGCGGGCACCTATCTGCAATACTCCACCACCGGCAGCCAGCTGTGCCGCAACCAGATCGTCGATGTCGTGGACAATGGCGGGCAGGGCATGCTGTCCGGCAGCTGCGGCCTGGGCGATTTCGAGCGCCTGACGCATATCGAGGAAGGTGAAAGCGCCTCGCGCTGACACTTTGCGCGTAGCTAACGCGTGATTAACGCTCCCGCGCCATGATGCCTGTCCGTACCCCTTTGGTGCGGACAGGGTTGGCGGTTGATGATAGCGCAGGCGTTTCGTTGGGCGGCTTTGGCGGTGCTTTGCGCCGCTCTTGGCGCGTGCGCCTCCCGTCCCGAACCCATTCGCGGCCCGTCATCCACCTCGTCAGCCTCGCAGTCCGAGCCGGCGAGCTGCGCCAGCCGCTACACTGTCCGGCGCGGCGACACGCTGAGCGGCATTGCCGACCGGTGCGGCGTACGCTGGCTGGATATGGCTGCCGAGAACAATCTGTCAGCCCCCTACACCCTGCGTGACGGGCAGGTGCTGCTTATGCCGGGCGCCGCGCGCACCTATACGGTCCGGCGCGGTGACAATCTCTACCGCATTGCGGTCAGTCACGGGATGAGCTTGCAGGAACTGGCCTCGATCAACGCCATTCCTGCGCCCTACACGATCTATCCGGGCCAGGAATTGCAGCTTTCGGGCACAGCCCGGCCTGCGCAGACGGCATCTGCCACTCCTCCTGCCCCGAGCCAGCGCCCGGCCCAGACACCGCCTCCGGCCAGCCAGCCCGCGCAGCAACCGGCACAACAGCCTTCGCAGCCGGCTGCCGGTGCGCCCCAGTTCCGCTGGCCGCACAGCGGCGAGGTGATTGCCAATTTCGGGGCCCAGCCCGGCGGGCGGCGCAATGATGGCATCAAGATAGCGGCCAGTGTCGGCGAGCCTGTGCGCGCCGCGGCCGCCGGCGAAGTCGTATATGCGGGCAATGAATTGCAGGGCTATGGCGAGCTGGTGCTGCTGCGTCATGGCGACTGGGTGACGGCCTACGCGCACAACTCTGTCTTGCGCGTCTCGGTGGGCCAGCAGGTGGAGGCAGGCGCCGTGATAGCCGAGGCCGGTTCCACCGGATCGGCCAACCGTGTGCAGGTGCATTTCGAGATCCGGCGCGGCGTGACCCCGGTCAATCCGCTGGAATACCTGCCGCGCCGCTGACAACTGAGCACAACATACCGATCCGAGTTGCGCCTGCGGCGTGCGTGGATATAGTCCCGCGCAAATCCCCCCTTGCATCCAAGGATACAACACCATGCCCGCATTTCTCGACTCTGTGACGCTCGCTGCTGCCGGTGGCGGCGGCGGCATGGGTGCGCTGCTGATCCAGCTCTTCCCGTTCGTGCTGATCTTTGTGGTCTTCTATTTCCTGCTTATCCGCCCGCAACAGCAGCGCGTGAAGAAGCATCGCGAGATGGTCGAGGCGCTCCGCCGTGGTGACGAGGTCGTCACCGCCGGTGGTCTGATCGGCAAGGTGACCCGTGTCGCGGATGGCGAGCTGACCGTCGAGCTGGCGCAAGGTGTGCGGGTGAAAGTGGTGCGTCACACCATTTCCGAAGTGCGTGCCCGCACCGAGCCGTCCCGTTCGCGCCGCAGCGAGGACGATGCCGATGACAGCGATGAGGAACAGCGCAGCTAGCGCTCAGCGCTGCTGCGCCCTATCTGCAATCCGCCATGCTTTATTTTGCCCGCTGGAAGATCGCCCTCATCCTTGGAACCATCCTGATCGGGGTGATGTTCCTCCTGCCCAATTTCGTGTCCGAGAGCACGCGCTACGGTCCTGACGGCCGTCCGCAAGGTGTATGGTCCGTCCTGCCCAGCGACACGCTCAACCTGGGTCTGGATTTGCGTGGCGGCTCTCACCTGGTCTTCCAGGTCGATATGGACGAGGTGCGCTCCGAGCGCCTTGTCCGGCTGGCCGATGATGTGCGCACCGTCTTGCGCAACCAGCCGGCCATTCTGACGGCAGCGCCTGCTGTTGTGGAAGGACGTGTTGTCGTGCGCCTGTCGCGCCCGGACGACATGGAAGCGGCGCTGCGCCGCCTGCGTGGGATCAACGAGCCGGTATCGAACTCCTTCGGTCAGGCGAGCCTCGACCAGACGCTCTCCATCGAGGCAGACCCGGATGGCCGCACGATCCGCGTCGGCATTACGGAGGCGGCTTTTGAAGAAATCCAGCGCCGCACTGTCACCCAGTCGGTGGAAGTCATCCGGCGGCGTATTGACGGCACTGGTACCACTGAACCGACCATCGTGCGTCAGGGCGATGACCGTGTACTGGTCCAGGTGCCGGGCGAGAGCGATCCCCAGCGCATTATCGAGATTGTCGGCACCACGGCGCGTATGACCTTCCACATGGTTGAGGCCAATGTTGACCCCGGCCCGGACGGGCAGGGGCGCACACCGCCCGGCGTCATCATCCTGCCGACCGAAGAGGCGGGCGAGCCCTTCCTCGCCGTCCAGCGCCGTGCGCTGGTGACCGGCGAGCAGCTGGTTCGCGCCAGCCAGGGCTTCAACGAGGCTGGCCAGCCCTCGGTGAACTTTACCTTCAATACGTCGGGCGCGCGCGCTTTCGGCGATGCCACGGCGGCCAATGTCGGGCGCCGCTTCGCCATCGTGCTGGATGACGTCATCATTTCTGCGCCGCGTATCCGCTCACCTATCATGGGTGGCTCGGGCATGATCGATGGCGGTTTTACCGTCCAGTCCGCCAATGACCTGGCCAACATGCTGAACGCGGGCGCGCTGCCCGCGCGCCTCACGCCGGTCGAGCAGCGCTCGGTTAGCGCCGGTCTGGGGCAGGATTCCATTGATCGCGGCCAGACTGCCATCATTATCGGCTTCAGCCTCGTCATCGTGTTCATGCTGCTGGCCTACGGCTTCTTCGGCGTGGCCTCCACACTGGCACTGGTCGTCAATATCTGCCTTCTGATGGGGGGGCTGTCAGGCTTGCAGGCAACGCTCACCCTGCCGGGGATTGCCGGTATCGTTCTGACGATCGGCATGGCGGTGGACGCCAACGTGCTGATCTTCGAACGGATCCGCGAGGAATACCGGTCGGGCCGGACCGTGGCGAACGCCATAGAGAACGGCTACCAGCACGCGCTGTCGGCCATTCTGGACGCCAACGTCACCACCTTCATCGCGGCGGCGGTGCTCTACATGATGGGCGCAGGTCCGGTGCGCGGCTTTGCCGTGACCCTCGGCATCGGCATCATGACGTCCGTCTTTACCGCCTTCGTCTTCTCGCGGCTTCTTCTGGCGGGTTGGCTGCGTTTCGCCAAACCCAAAGCCCTGCCGATGTAGGCGGGAGAAAAAACCATGAATCTTTCCAGTTTTGCTCTCGTTCGCTTCCTGCCGGTTGAAACCGATTTCGGTTTCATCCGCATGCGGGTCGGCGCGTTTGTCCTGTCGCTCTTCATGGTGCTGGGCTCGGTCGCGGCCTTCTTCACCATGGGCCTCAATCTCGGCATCGATTTCCGTGGCGGCACGGCAATCGAAATCAGCACCGAAGGCCCGGCCGACATCGCCCTGATCCGCGAAGTGGTGTCTGCCGCCGTGCCCGGTGATGTGCAGGTGCAGGGCTTCGGCACAGACGAAGACGTGCTCATCCGCGTCGGTGAAATCGATCCTGAAGTCATCAACGCGCTGGAAGGCTTTGAGGCGCTGGATGCCGCCCAGGCCCAGCAGGCCGTGCAACAGCTGGTGCGCGGCGCTCTGGTCGAGGCGATCCCCGATGTCAGCTTCGAGCGGATGGAAGTGATCAGCCCTCAGGTCTCTGACGAGTTGCGGGTGGCTGGCGCGACGGCGGTGCTCGTCTCTCTCTTCCTGATGCTGGTCTATATCTGGCTGCGCTTTGAGTGGCAGTATTCGGTGGGCGCGGTGCTGGCACTGGCACACGACGTGATCATCACGATCGGATTCTTCTCCGTTACCCAGCTCCAGTTCAACCTCCCGACTATCGCGGCCATTCTCACCATTGTCGGTTATTCGATGAACGATACCGTGGTCATCTACGACCGGATCCGGGAGATGTTCCGCAAGTTCAAATCCCTGCCAACGCCCCAGGTGCTGGACCTTGCCATCAACGCGACGCTGTCGCGTACCATCCTGACGTCCGGCACTACGCTGGTGGCGCTAATCGCCATGGCGGTCATGGGCGGTCCGGCCCTGGAAGGCTTTGCGATGGCGCTGATCTGGGGCGTGGCCATCGGTACTTATTCCTCGATCTTTGTGGCCGCGCCTCTGCTCACTGTGACCGGTGTGCGCCGTGACGGAGGGGACAGGGAAGACTGACCCGCTCTGTCCGCAGACGGCATTCGGCCAATGGAAAACCCCGGCGCCAGCGCCGGGGTTTTTGCTTGCCTGTGAGGCAGGGATTTTACTCCGCGATCACCGCCGGCATGAGCTGGCGGAAAATCGCCCGCGCGCCCTGCGGCGGAGTGGTCGCAGACGGCTGCTCCTGCGCCAGTATCAGGGCCACTACGCCAGTCTGCGGGCTGACGAAGAAATCGGTGTCGAAATAGCCGCCCCAGCCGAAATCGGCCGGGTATCCGCTGGCTGACGATCCCCGGCCCTCATAGACGACGCCCAGTGAATAGCCAAAGCCCAGATTGCCCGCATTCATCTGTTCGGGCATGCGGTCGGCGCCAACATGCACTTGCGTCATTGTCTCCACGCTCTCCCCGGAGAGGATGCGCACGCCTTCCAGCTCGCCGCCATTGGCCAGCGCCTGCGCGAACCGGAAATAGTCGTTTGCAGTAGAGAAAAGCCCGGCACCGCCGGCCGCAACATTGGCGCCAAAGGCATAATCGAGGCTCGCGGGGACGGGCTGTATCGCGCTGCTTTCATCGTGCGTGTAAAGTGTGGCGATCTGGCTGCGTTGCTCTTCGCGCGGGAAGAAGGTGGTCTCGTTCATGCCCAGCGGCTGGAATATCCGCGCCTGCATGTAGCTTTCCAGGTTCTGCCCGGAGACCACCTCCACTACGCGGCCAAGAATGTCGTTTGACCAGCTATAGTACCAGCGCTCGCCGGGCTGGAAGTATAGCGGCAGGCCAGCCAGATGGTTGATCCGCTCCTCCAGCGTCATTTCGCGATCTTCATAGACATTGCGGGTGAGGTAGAGCCGGCCCAGATCGGTCTCGTAGTCGAACACATAGCCGATACCGGATGTATGGGTGAGCAGATGTTCGATCGTGACGGGGCGGTCCGCCGCTACGGTTTCGATCTGGCCATCCTCACCGGCCATCACCGATACCGCGACGCGCGCATCGGCAAAGGCAGGGATGATGTCAGCCAGCGGCTGATCCAGCCGCAGCGCCCCATCCTCGACGAGTTGCATGACTGCCACCGCCGTGACGGGCTTGGTCATGGATGCGATGCGCACCAGCGTATCGGCTGTCATCGGGCGTTCGGCCTCGATATCGGCATAGCCGGCTTCGGCGATGTGCTGGACAACGCCGTCGCGCGCGATGAGTGCGACATAGCCCGACCGGGCCTGCACAGCGGCAAACTGGTCAAGCGCGGCGTCCAGCGCTGCAAGCCCTTGTCCATCAAGCTGGCGGGCGGCAGGGACTGCCTCGCTGACAGTGTCGGCATTGGCTTGCGTTTGCGGGCTGCAGGCCGCAAGGCCCAGAGAGCCGGCCAGCGCGGAAGCCAGCACAAGGGTGGTCAGGCGCCAGCGAGCGTCATACATGTCGGGTCTCCGCGAACAGGGGTGGCTTTGTGTGCCGCGAAGCTCACCCCGCGCCTGCATCATTGGCAAGTTAAAACACGCCACTCCCTGCGATTGGCGCGCGAATTTCAGGAAAATGTCACACAGATGAGCGCTGACACACTTGCCGATACGGTCCGCCGCGAGGATCCCGCCCGGTATCTGGCCGGACTGTTTGCGCCCGCGCCGGTGCGCGCCAATCTGTGGGCGCTATACGCCTTCAATGCCGAGATTGCGCGTATCCCGGCGAGTGTCAGCGAGCCGGTGATTGGCGAGATGCGTCTGGCGTGGGCGCGTGAGGCCCTGACAGATATTTATGCCAGTCCGCCGCGTGTGCGCCGCCATCCCGTCTATGAGGCGCTGGCCATCATGTGTGAGCAGCCCGGCGCCCCCGGCGAGGCCCGGCTGGCAGGCCTTGTCGAGGCGAGAAATGCCGATCTGGGGGAGGGGGCATTTCCCGACACGCCAGAGCGTGAAGCCTATGTGGACCGCACGTCAGGCGCGCTGATGCGCGCGGCCGCCCGTCTGTGCGCGCCGGACTGGCAGCCGGGTGATGGCGCGCAGCGCGCCCTGACGGCAGCGGGGCGCCTGTGGGGGTATACCGGCCTGTTGCAGAATTTTGCGCGGTTGTGTGCGCAAGGCCGCCCGCCGGTGACGCAAGGGGAGCTGGAGGCCAGTGGCGCCACGCTTGAAGCCCTGCGCCGGGGATTGCAGCCTGACGCCGCGGCAAGGGCCCGTGAAGGATTGCTGGCGCTGGCTGACCAGGCCGCCAGGGAGCTCAATGCTTCACGCCGGGCACTCCCTGCATCGGTTTTTCCTGCCGTCGGCTATGCGGCGCTGGCGCGCGGTCCGCTCAGGCGGATTGCCCGCACGGCCAGCCCATACAACTACGCCCCCGCGGATAATCCGCTGGGGGCGCAGCTTGCCCTGCTATGGGCTTCGTTCACTGGACGGGTCTAGGGGCGGAGGCCCTAGGGCTGTGCGCCGTTGCCGATGTGCGTATCCAGGAACCTGACGGTTTCAACGAGCGTGCTCATCCGACCGCCAAATGTTGACAGCCAGTGGTCTTCCCCGTCCACAACAATCAGCTCCACCGGCTTGCCCGCTTGGCGCATGGCGCGCTCCATGATCTCGGATTGGCGCAAGGGCACCACCGTATCGTCACGTCCATGGATAAGCAGCAAGTTCGCGGTCACGCGGTCGGCAAACAGCGCAGGCGAGTTTTCACGCATCCGGCCGCGTCCCTCATCATTGGCCATGGCCTGCATCCAGTAGCGGGCCACCGGGTTGTTTGGATCGCGCCGGCCGCCGGCGAACGTGTACATTTCCGACAGGTCGGAGACGGGTGCGATAGCGACGCCGCATTGATAGAGGTCCGGAGTGAATGTCACACCGGCAAGTGTTGCGTAGCCGCCATAGGACGCGCCCACGATGCATACGCGATCAGGGTCAGCCAGACCCTCCTCTATCAGGGCCCGGACGCCATCAGTCAGATCGTGCTGCATAATGCCATTCCCCCACTCACCATCGCCAGCACGCTCCCAGGCGCGGCCATAGCCAGTAGAGCCGCGAAAATCGGGTTGAAGGACCAGGTAGCCTTGTGACGAGATGCCGTGAGCCAGCCAGTCAAACCCGCTGACTTCGTGAGAGGCCGGTCCGCCGTGCGGCAGGATGACCAGCGGCATCGGGCCATCACCGGCAGGGCGGGTCAGAAATGCGGGAATGTCCGTTCCGTCCCTTGCGGTGTAGGTGTAACGCTGACGGTCAGGTAGTTCCACGCCGCGCAATGCAGGGTAACCTGTCGCCAAGAAGTTGAGCGACATGGTTTCGGGATAAAACAGATAATAGTCTGGAGCAGCCGCGCCATCATTGGTTGCTACAAGCATGACCGAGCGGTCCCGGGACCAGTTGAAAATGCCTACCTCATCATCCGGCAGGGCTTCAGCGATCATGTTTTCATATTGCTCCAGCTCTTCGTCGAACCAGTGCGCAGAGTTCTCGTCACGCGTGAAGTAGGCAGACACGATGCGGTTGGTGTAGGGGTCAACCAAAGCGCCGCCAACCTCCGCCTGCGGATCGGATAGGACCGGGTCACTGAACTCGCCTGTTTCCAGGTCCATCCATGCCAGTTCGCGGGTATCGCCCGGAACCAGCACGGCCGCTCTGTTGCCCTCAGGCGCCATGCCGATCGGCGTTATCATCTCGGTTCGACGTGAGGAGCGCCACACTTCGTTCCAGCGATCATCCTGCCGCAATTCAATCCACTGATTGCGTCCGAGGCGGTTTACCGAGACGCGCACCACGGGCTCTCCGCCTTCATCGAATAGCCAGCCGCGCGTTTCACCGCTCCCGCGTTCGACCATGCGCGTTTCTCCCGTAAGGGTGTCAACGGCAAACAGGTAGAGGGGAATGTCGCTGAACCGCATATTGCGTCCCAGCACGCCGTAGGCAGCAGTGTAGATTTCACCTGCTTCCCAGTCCACGGCGAGCACGGAAGACAGCGATGTATTCACACCGACCCGGCTCTCGCCAACGAGTAGTTGCGACACGGGTGCGTTCGGCTCATCCGTCCGCACCAGGAAGGCCGCGCCAAACTCATATGCATTGCTGCGCCGCGAACCGAAATCATTTGTCTGGGTTACGTTGATCAGCAAAACATTGTCCGCCACCCACCGCACGGAGCGCGCCTTTTGCTGTCCAACACTGATCCAGCGCGTTTCGCCGTCTGTCAGCGAGGCAATGCCGACCACGATCAGGTCTTCCTCGGCACGCAGGAAGGCCACTTCGGTGCCGTCCGGCGAAAGCCGCGGGCTGGAAAAAGCCGGCAGCCGGGCAAAATGCGACACATCTAGTGATTGCGCTGCGGCGGATCCCAGCGTCGCCAGACCTACGAGGCTGGCGCACAAAGCGGTGAGAAATCTAATCATTGCAGTCCCCTCGAAATTCTGAGGGGCAAGCATAGAGCCGCTGATTACGAGATTGCAATGATTCACCGCGCCCGCGGCACAATTACTCCGCGGCCAGTTCCGCGTGCCCAAGCCAGTTATCGCAATCGGCCAGCGCGCGCGCCGTCATCAGCCGCTTTTTGGCTTGCGCCTTTGCGGCGCCGCGCAGCCGTTCGCCGTTCGGGCCCTTGGACGGGCCCTGCATGTCGGGGAATAGGCCGAAATTGACATTCATCGGCTGGAAGGCGCCCTTGCGGCCGGGCACATGGCCGGTGGTGATGTGCATCAACAGAGCGCCGAGAGCCGTCGTCGGCGGGGGCGGTGTGACCGGCTGCCCAAGGCGCTCTGCGGCGGCAAACCGGCCCGCTAGAAGCCCCATGGCCGCACTTTCCACATAGCCCTCAACGCCTGTGATCTGGCCGGCAAAGCGCAGCGCAGGCCGCGCCTTCAGGCGCATCACCGGGTCCAGCAGTTTTGGCGAGTTGAGGAAGGTATTCCTGTGAATGCCGCCAAGCCGGGCGAACTGTGCGTTCTCCAGCCCCGGAATCATACGGAAAATGTCTGTCTGCGCGCCGTATTTCAGCTTGGTCTGGAAGCCGACCATGTTGAAGAGCGTGCCGTGTGCATTGTCCTGGCGCAGCTGGACGACCGCATAGGGCTTCTCATCCGGCTTGTGCGCATTGGTCAGGCCGCGCGGCTTCATCGGCCCGTGGCGCAACGTTTCGATCCCGCGCTCGGCCATCACCTCGATGGGAAGGCAGGCTTCGAAATAGGGCGTGTCCTTCTCCCAGTCCCGGAACACCGTCTTGTCACCGGCCAGCAAGGCCTCGACGAAGGCGTGATACTGATCCCGGTCCATCGGGCAGTTGATATAGGCGGCGCGGTCTTCTTCCGTCTCGCCCTTGTCATAGCGCGACTGCTTCCACGCCACGCCCATATCGATGCTGTCGGCAAAGATGATCGGCGCGATGGCATCAAAGAAGGCAAGCTCGCCTTCACCGGTCAGCCCATGCACCGCTTCGGCAAGCGCAGGCGAGGTGAGGGGGCCGGTCGCCACGATCACATTATCCCAGTCTTCGGGCGGAAGCCCGGCGATCTCCTCGCGGCGGATCTCGATATTCGGGTGGGCTTCCAGCTTTGCCGTCACCGCGCGTGAGAAGGCTTCCCGGTCCACGGCCAGCGCGCCGCCGGCAGGCACCTGGTTCACATCGCCCATCGCCATGATGAGCGAGTTCGCCCGGCGCATTTCCTCGTGCAACAGGCCGACCGCGTTGGTCTCATGGTCATCGGAGCGGAAGGAGTTGGAGCAGACGAGCTCTGCGAGGCCATCTGTCTGGTGCGCCTCGGTACGGCGTACCGGGCGCATCTCGTGCAAGGTAACGCGCGCGCCGGCTTCGGCGGCCTGCCAGGCGGCTTCCGAACCGGCCATGCCGCCGCCAATGATGTGTATGGGTGCCATCTGTGTCATGGCCGCTGATATAGCGCTGCAAGGGCGCAGGCTCAAACCGGCAGGGCAGGCGGGTAGGGAGACCATCGCCGTGCGCCAATTTCTTGTTGACCGTCTGAGATTTGCATCCAAGGATTGCGTTCGGGGAAGGCGGGCTGAACGGGGGCAGCAATGCATCGCATCTTGATCGCGGTATTGGCCGTGTTGTGGGTGAGCGCGGCTGGACACGCTATTCCGCCCTCTGTGATGGAGCCGTATCGCGCCTATATGGCCGCGATCGAGAGCGACGATCTGGAGGACGCCGCCACCCATGCCGAAGCGGCGTATCAGGCAGGTGTGGCCGCGCAGATCGATGCCGATACGCTGGCCGCGCTGGCCGAGAACAGGGCGCAGATCTACACCGATACGGGCGATCATCGCCGCGCCGCCGCCGCGTGGAATGACTTGACCGGGATGCTTGAGCGCGCGGGTGCGGACGTCGATGCACGGGCAAGGGTCCATGTGCTAGCCGCGTCTCAGGAACTTGCAGCCGGGCAGCGTAGAAATGCGTTGAACCGTGCCGGCCAAGCACTTGAGCTTTTCCCGGAGGGTTCGGCGTCCAGTATCGTGTTCGAAGCGCTTCTCATCCAGGCCACAGCCGAGTGGCAAAGCCAGCGGGTGCGCAGTGCCGGGCCGCCGGCCGTGCGCGCGCTAGACGTTTTTGGCGCGATAGAAGCTCAGCCAACAACCAGCCTTATTCAGCTCTCGGTATTCGCCGGATCGTACTACGCACTGGTCCGCGAGCCGTCAGAGTCAGCCTTTTACCTCAGTCTCGCGGCGGATTATGCCGAGCTCTTTCTGGGGCGTGGCGACCGCTATGCGATTGAACTGGGAACTTGGGCAAATTATGTGCGCCGCGGTCTTGATGACGCCCAGCGCGAGGCCTTGTTCAACCGCCAGGTCCAAAGCCCGCTATATCTCGCAGATATAGCGCGCCCAGCGCAAGACGAAGTGGAGCCGGAGCCACGTCCGGCTGGCTGGGTGGACGCCTCGCCGTCAAACCGTATCCCGCCAACGTACCCATCAGCAATGCTCCATGCAGATCTGGAAGGTGTCGCGGTTGTACAGTTTTCTGTCCTGGAGAACGGACGGACCGGGAATATCAACGTTCTGTTTTCCGTCCCGCATCAGGAGTTCGGCCGTGCGGCGCGTCGTGCTGTCCAGCAATGGCGGTACACCCCGGCGACGGTAGACGGTGTTCCGGTTGTCCGTGACGGCGTACATACTCAGTTCGAGTTTAACCTGAGGGATTAGGGCAATGATCCCGATAGTGGTGGCAGCCTTGTGGTTGCAGGTCAGCTCCGAATGTGCGCGTGTCAATCCCGGGTCAGCCTGCGTCGAAGCAATCATTGAGGCATGGAACTCAGGCGATGCCGTTACTGCTGGCCACATGGCCGGCGACTATTTGCTCTCAACAGTTGAATCCAAGGGGCAACTGGCACCGGAAGGGGCTGGTCTGGCCTTTATTGCCGCTATCGGCGCGGAGATGGAGAGGAACAGTGACGCAGCGTACTGGTTCTGGGTGGCACGTCAGCATGAGGATGTTTGCGGGCCACTGCCCGATGAATTGCGCCGGGTCGTAGACGAACAACATTACCGTATTGGCTCAAGACGTGGGGGCGACCGGCGGGTGCTTGCAAGTGCATTTTACGAGGCCGGCCAGCAGCCCTGCGGCGTATCGTTAGCGCCAATGCCTGATATTGCCGCCCCGGCGGCAACGGCGGCAACCGCATCAGCGCCCGCACTGATCGTTTTTGGGGATGGCAGCTCCCAGCGAGCGGGCTTGCCGCCCGCTACCAGTTTGCCGCGCAATGCGCCTGTTCAGATTATCTACGAATACCCGCAAGGCGTGACCCTCTCTGAACCAGGACTCGACGAGATCAACAGATTTAGCCGGTTTCGTGCGGCTGTACGCGGCACAATTGTCGTCCTCAATCCCTGCACTCCCGTTTACGGCGTCAGGACGAGGCGGCCTGTAGAACTCTGCCGGGCTGATCAGCCAGCCGCCGGCGGAGATTGACATGAATGAATGCTGGCCGGGATCCGTTTTGGCGTAACCAGCTTCAAACCTGGCGGAATAGGGGGGTGATTGAATGGGGGCTGGTGGCATATGCAAACTGGCGATGATCGTTCTGGCGCCTGTTCTGCCGGCTAGCTGGCAGGCTGACATTGCTTACGCCATTCCGCCATCGGTGATGGAGCCGTATCGCGCCTATATGGCCGCGATCGAGAGTGATGATCCGGCAAACGCCACCACCCACGCCGAAGCGGCATATCAGGCAGGCGTGGCCGCTCGGATTGACGCCGACACACTGGCCGCACTGGCCGAGAACCGGGCACAGATCTACTACGACCTGGAGGATTACGCTGCCGCCGCCCCGGCCTGGGATGATCTTCATGCACTGGCACCGGATACAGATACGCTAGCGCTGGCGGCATCAGCCTATCTGTTGGCAGGGGACCGGGCCAGCGCGGCAGCACGCGCCAGAAGCTTGCAAGTGTCCTCCTCCCGGATATCGGAGGACTTGCGGTTTTTCACCGGATACATCATCGCCGTTCATGAAGGGCCAGATGAGTATCCCGCACGGACGGGCAATCAGATACGCGGCGGTGATGACCAGGCCCCTGCGATCCTCCGCGAAATTCTCGACGAGGGTGACAGGGCTGTCAGGTCTCGACAGCGTGAGCGCGTGATTTTGCTGTCAGGGCTCGCCACTGGCGTGGCACGCGGCACAGGCATGGATGAGGCGGTGACCGGCCACCTTGCCTCTTGGTATCACAGCGCCCTGATTGGACTGAGAAATCGCCAAGCGCTGCAGGAGTTTCTGGAGAATTCGTATCTCGTCAAGCTATTGTTGCGGCAGGGTTATTTTCCCGGTGTCCCGCAGGGAGAAGCCGGAATTTCTGATCAGTCTCTTATCGAGCGCTTTCCGCCGCAGTATCCAGTTAGGGCATTGGAGCGCGGATTGGAGGGTTATACCGTGCTCAGGTTCGACGTGGGAATCGACGGTCAGCCAGAGAATATTGAGTTGGTTTTCTCCACGCCTGACGGGACCACTTTTAGCCGGGAAAGCGTTAGAGCACTTGAGAGATGGCGATATCCACCGCTTGTCGAAGACGGTGAACCAGCCCGTCGTCGAGGCGAAGAGACGGCGTTCAGTTTTTTCTTGGACAATTGGCCCCCTGCGTCACAGTGATCCTTGGCAGGGTGCGCGCATCGGGCTAAGTCCCGCTGCCATGAAACTCATCCATGCCGATGCCCTGCAAGACGGGCTTGCCCTTCTCCTGCGCCATCCGCGCCCCGTTCTGGCCGCCAGCGCTGTTTGCGCGGGCGTTGCCGCCCTTGAGGCTCTGGTCTTCTCGCTCACCGGGGAGACGGGGCCGGGCCTGATTGGTGTGACCCTGCTTTTCATTCTGGGCTTTCATGCCTGGGTGATTGCCGCCGTGCTGGTCACGCGCCCGGCGCTGGGGCTGGCCGGGGGAGACATCCAGGACCGGGCCCGCGATGTCTCGCGCCTCGTGCTGGTGGCGGGTCTGACCCTGATTCTGGTGTTTACGGTGCTGGGCACCGCCTTCGTCATGCTGGCCTTCATGCTGGGCGCGCTGGCAATCCTCGGCGCGGAGCGCACCGGTCTGACCGAGCCGCCCGAAGGCTTTGTGAATATCTTCGCCCTGTTCAATACCGCAGAATGGATCATCGCGGTTGCGCTGATCGCGGTCTTCGCCGGCTTTGGCCTGTGGTTCATCTCCCGCCTGCTGCCCGGTATTCCGGCCACGCTGGCGCGAGGCAAGGTGCAGCTTCTGGCCGCCTGGCCGATATTGCAGGGCAGGGGGCTTGGCGGCTTTCTCACCGGCACGCTGGCCATTTTGCCGGGCGTAATCCTGCTGGTGGCCTTCGCCTTTCTGGTGGAGAGCGTGACCGGATATAACCCCGCGCAGGGCGTGCGGGCAGACGCGTTGAACCCGCTTGGCATTGCGCTTTTGCGCGCGGTTCTGGTGGGTGGCTCGGCCGCGTTCGTGCTGGCGCCGCTGATGGGCGTGCACGCCCGGCTTTACATGAAATTTACGTCACAAACGCCGGATTGATCGTGCCGTGCTCACGAACGCGTGATAGCGTCCCGCCAGATTGTTGCAGGGCAGGGACACTTTCATGACGCCTACCACCGAAGCAAAATACGATTTCACCAGTGCGGCCTTCTGGTTTTTCAAATGCGTGGGCCGCAATCCGGGCGGTGCCTTCTCCATCGCGCTCTGGCAGATCATCGCCTATGCGGTGATCATCGGCGCGCTGCTGGTGTTCGGCTTGCCAGCCATTCAGTCGATTCTTGAGCTGGTGGCGGCCAATGATGATCCGGACCCGGGTGAGGTTTTCGCCGCGGCGGGCACCTTGCTGGCCCTGTCCCCGGTCATCGTCATCGTATCGATTCTGGTGGCCCTGATGGCGCAAGGCGCATGGCTGCGCTTCATGACGCGTAACGAGGTGGCGGGCGGCATTCCCTTCCGCCTTGGCGCGGACGAGGGACGCCTGTTCCTGGTCAATCTGTGCCTCTGGGCGTTCGTGATCGCAGGCTATGTGGCCGCCATCCTGTTTTTCGGGATCGTTGTGGCCGTAACCGTTGGTATCAATTCTGCTGCCGACGGGGCCGTCTGGGCGGCGCTTCTCAACGGCTTGATCTGGTTTGTGGCAGTCGTGGGCTTCACGGTTGCGGCCATTATCATCTGTGTGCGTTTTGCGGCCGGACCGGCGCTGACCGTGCGCCAGAAGGGCTTCCGCCTGTTCCACTCCTTTGCCGCGACGAAGCGCATAGTGGGCTGGCTGGTGCTGACCTATTTCGTCCTGCTTCTGATTGCCCTTGTCGGCTCCATGATCCTCTCCATTGTCCAGCAGATCGCGGTGATGGGCGGCATGATGGGCGCGATGGCGCCCTACTGGGGCGACTTGATGGCCGGCAACGAGCCGGACCCTGAGCAGGTCCGCGAGATGATAACTGGCATCATCACCAGCCCGGCGGCGATTATAGCGCTGTGCGTCATGCTGCTCGCGCAGGTGATTTTCCAGATCGTGTTCGAGGGCCTCTGGCACGGCGTCGGCGCCTACACGGCGGTTCGCCATGATGGCGGTGACGGCCCGGCAGAGACCGATCTTTCCGCACCGGCGGAATCGGTCGGCACCGCGCCCTCTGAAGGATAAATCCATGACCGAGCAAGCTCTCGTGCCGCCGCCCTGGCAGGCGCTCTACGCCCCGTGGGCGCCCGCATCACGGCGGACATTCGGCTGGGCGACGCCGTTTATCCTGATTGCGACCTATTTCGTCTCCGCCATTCCCATGGTGATCCTCACCATAGTGGCGGTGGCCGGTGCGCCGGGCGGTCTGGAGGCGGCGGCCGAAGGCGATACGTCTGCGGCCCTGTCCGGCGATGTGATCCTGCCGGGCATATTGATGCAGTTTGCCCTGTGGGCCGCCCTCATCATCCTCTGGGTTAAGGCATTTGAACGGCGCGAGCTCGCCTCCATGGGCTTCACGTCCACCAGCTGGCTGGGCCGTTATCTGCGCGGGCTTTTTGTGGGCGTCGGCCTTGTCCTGCTGATGGGCGGAGTGATGGCCGCTCTGACCACATTCGCGCCCGGCGCGGTGCCCGAAAGCATGCGCGACATGGCGCCGCCGGAAAACGCCGACTGGGCGGTGCTGGCGGGCGGGGCTTTCATTGGCTTCGCGCTGCTGGCGCTTTTCACCTTCCTCATACAGGGCGGGGCAGAGGAAGTGATCTTCCGCGGTTGGCTGATGAGCACGCTGACGGCGCGCTGGGGTGCGGTGGCGGCCATTATCGCCTCCAGCGTCATTTTCGGCGCCTTCCACCTGCATGTGATGGTATCGGGCGTGGCCTACGGCCTGATGGCCGTGTTCGGCATCACCGCGACGGGGCTGTTCTTTGCGCTTTACGCCTACGCCGAGCGCGGCGTGTGGGGCGCAGCCGCCGCCCATGGCACGTTCAACGCGGCGGCTACGCTGATGCCGCTGGCCATCGGGCAGGCCGGCGAGCCGGACCGCACGCCGTCCGATCTCTTCGCCGAAGTGCTGGAGCGCGCCACCGGTATGGCGGGCGTGGAAGCCACCGAAGTCGGCCCGCACCTTCTGGTCCAGCCGGGCGTGTTCCTCACGCTCAGCCTCATCCTCTTCCTGCGTATGCGGGCGAGGAAAGGGTAGGGCGTCCATTGCGTAGAGCAGGTGGCAACAATACCGGGACCCCGGCCCCCGAGCCGGGGTCCATGACCAGTCCCGAGGTTTAAATTATGGATCCCGGGTCAAGCCCGGGAACCCGGTTGAGAAGCTGCCGGTGAAAGTGTCCGAACTCTGGCGCACTGTAATGCCTCCCCGGCAGGTGCCAGCACCTAACCCGCCTTCTTCAGCGCTTTCTGCCGCGCCATGTCGCGCTCCAGCACGGGCTTGAGATAACGCCCGGTCCAGCTCGCCTCCACGCCTGCCACGTGTTCTGGCGTGCCAGCGGCGACGATTTTGCCGCCGCCATCGCCGCCCTCCGGGCCGAGATCGATGATCCAGTCGGCGGTCTTGATGACATCGAGATTATGCTCGATCACGATCACCGAATTGCCCTGCTCGACCAGCTCGTGAAGCACTTCGAGCAGCTTCTTCACGTCCTCGAAGTGAAGCCCGGTGGTCGGCTCGTCGAGGATGTAGAGCGTGCGGCCCGTGGCGCGCTTTGAAAGCTCCTTGGAGAGCTTCACCCGCTGCGCCTCGCCGCCCGAAAGCTGTGTCGCGGGCTGGCCGACCTTCACATAGCCAAGCCCCACGCGTTTCAAGGTTTCCATCTTGTCGCGCACCGACGGGACGGCCTGGAAGAAATCGGCCGCTTCCTCCACCGTCATGTCCAGCACCTGCGCGATGGATTTGCCCTTGAAGGTCACTTCCAGCGTCTCGCGGTTGAAGCGCGCGCCATGGCACACATCGCAGGTAACATAGACATCGGGCAGGAAGTGCATCTCGATCTTCACTACGCCATCGCCCTGACACGCCTCGCAGCGCCCGCCTTTGACGTTGAAGGAGAAGCGGCCCGGCTTGTAGCCGCGCGTTTTTGATTCCGGCAGGCCGGCAAACCAGTCGCGGATCGGCGTGAAGGCGCCGGTATAGGTCGCGGGGTTGGAGCGCGGCGTGCGGCCAATGGGCGACTGGTCGATATCGATAATCTTGTCGAGCAGCTCCAGCCCCTCCACGGTCTCGTGCGGGGCAGGCACCGCGCTTGCCCCGTTGAGCTTGCGCGCAGCCGCCTTGTAGAGCGTTTCCAGCGTCAGGGTGGACTTGCCGCCGCCCGACACGCCGGTGACGCAGGTAAACACGCCCAGCGGAAACTCCGCCGTCACGTCTTTCAGATTGTTTCCGCTCGCGCCTGTTACTTTCAGCACGCGCTTCCTGTCGATCTTGCGCCGCTTTTCCGGCACCTCGATCATGCGCGTGCCGGAGAGGTATTGACCCGTCAGGCTTTTCGGATTGGCGCGGATGTCCTCCGGCTTGCCCTGCGCGACGACCTCGCCGCCATGCACGCCGGCCGCCGGTCCCAGATCGACAACATAATCGGCCGTCTCGATGGCTTCCTCGTCATGTTCCACCACGATCACGGTATTGCCGAGATCGCGCAGGCCACGCAAAGATTCCAGAAGGCGGGTATTGTCACGCTGGTGCAGGCCGATGGAGGGTTCATCGAGCACGTAGAGCACGCCGGTGAGGCCCGATCCGATCTGGCTGGCCAGGCGGATGCGCTGGCTCTCCCCGCCTGAGAGGGTGCCGGATGCACGGCTCAAGCTGAGATAATCCAGCCCCACATCGACCAGAAAGCGCAGCCGGTCGCGTATCTCTTTGAGGATACGCCGGGCGATCTCCTGTTCCTTGTCGGTCAGGCGCTCCTCGATATTGGAGAACCAGGCCAGCGCATCGCGGATCGAATGCTCACCCGCCTGCGAGATGTCATAGCCGCCGATTTTTACCGCCAACGCTTCCGGCTTCAGCCGCTTGCCATGGCAGGTCTCGCAAGGCTGGTTGGACTGGAAGCGGCCCAGCTCCTCACGCACCCAGGCGGAGTCCGTCTCGCGCCAGCGCCGTTCCAGATTGGGGATCACCCCTTCAAACGACTTGGTGGTGGAGAACTGGCGAAGCCCGTCCTCATAGGTAAACTTGATCTTGTCATTCGTGCCGTAGAGCACGGTCTGCTGGAACTTTTCCGGCAGGGTGCGCCAGGGCTTGTGCATGTTGGCGCCATAATGATCGGCGAGCGCCTGCAAGGTCTGCTGGTAGAGCTTGGACGTGGCCCGGCTCCACGGCGCGACCGCGCCGTCATAAAGGCTCTTTTCCCGGTCGGGGATGATCATCGCCTCGTCAAACTTCAGGCTGACGCCGAGGCCATCACAGGCCGGACACGCCCCGAACGGATTGTTGAACGAGAACAGGCGCGGCTCGATCTCCTCGATGGTGAAGCCGGTTTCCGGGCAGGCGAATTTTTCGGAGAAGATCAGGCGTTCCGGAGCGCCCTTGTCATCGGTCTTGTCGGCGAACTCGGCCATGGCGAGGCCGTCGGCGAGGCGCAGAGCGGTCTCCAGGCTATCGGCAAGGCGCTGTTCCAGTCCCTCGCGGATCGCCACCCGATCCACCACGACATCGATATCGTGCTTGAACTTCTTGTCGAGCTCGGGGGCTTCTTCCAGCGTGTAATAGGTGCCGTCCACCTTCACCCGCTGGAAGCCCTGCTTCACCAGCTCGGCAAATTCCTTGCGGTATTCGCCCTTGCGCCCGCGCACTATTGGAGCGAGCAGGTAGAGCCGCGTGCCGTCCTCCAGCGCCATCAGCCGGTCGACCATCTGGGAGACGGTCTGCGAGGTGATGGGCAGGCCCGTGGCGGGCGAGTAGGGGATGCCGACGCGCGCCCATAACAGGCGCATATAGTCATAGATCTCGGTAACCGTGCCGACCGTGGAGCGCGGGTTTTTCGACGTCGTCTTCTGCTCGATGGAAATCGCGGGAGAGAGACCTTCAATGGAGTCCACGTCCGGCTTGCTCATCAGCTCCAGGAACTGGCGCGCATAGGCCGAAAGGCTCTCCACATAGCGGCGCTGCCCTTCGGCATAGATCGTGTCGAACGCCAGCGAGGACTTGCCCGAACCGGAAAGCCCCGTGAACACGATCAGCTCGTCGCGCGGCAGGTCGACCGACACGTCTTTGAGATTATGCTCGCGCGCACCGCGCACCGATATGTGTTTCAAGGGGTCGGGCATGGGGCGAAAATCCATAAATCTGCGAAGGGCCGGCGGGGCGGTGCTGGCCGGTGGTTAGATAAGCCGCAAGACGGCTGGCCGCCACCTTGCCCGTCTCCTCATTACACCTTGCGGTGCGATTGCGTTCACCGCCCGCATGGACACCCCCGCCCTGATGGAGTGAGATGCCCGCGAAGATTCACTTGGCGACTCGCCCGTTGACGGGCGGAACAATATGTGAACATTTTAGAGAAAAGCGCAAGCACGGGGTTCGGATATGGCAGGCAGTGTCAACAAGGTCATTATTATCGGCAATCTGGGCGCGGACCCGGAAGTGAAGGCCATGCCGTCAGGTGACCGGATGGCGAAATTTCCCGTCGCGACATCGGAAACCTGGCGTGACCGCCAGACCGGCGAGCGCCGCGAGAAGACCGAGTGGCACAACGTGGTCATCTTCAACGAGAACCTGGCCAAGGTCGCCGAGAACTATCTCAAAAAAGGCGCCAAGGTTTACATTGAAGGCTCTCTGCAGACCCGCAAATGGCAGGACCAGAACGGGCAGGATCGCTACTCCACCGAAATCGTGCTGCAGAAATACCGCGGCGAATTGACCATGCTGGACGGCAAGGGCGATGGCGGCGGTTCGGGTGGCGGTGGCAATTATGGCCGCTCCGATGACCGTTCCTCTGGCGGCAATGACCGCCCGCGCGAAAGCTTCGCCTCCGATACGCTGGACGACGATATCCCGTTCTAGGGATAGCCGGGGCGCAGCCCATATCCGCTTTACAGGCCGTCGCGCTGCGCGCCATGGTGTTCCCGGGATTTTTATTGAGCGGGGACCACCATGAATCGCCAAAGCTACACAGCCGAACTCCTGACCATTGTCGGGTCATTGCCCGAGGCCAACCGGCCGGGCTTCATCTCCGCCTTTCAGGCCTCGGAGAAAAACCCGGTCCTGCTCTACGGTTTCAATGTCTGGCTGGGCTTTCTGGGCATTGACCGGTTTCTGGTCGGCGACATCCTCGCCGGCGTGCTCAAGCTCATCACGTTTGGCGGGTTCGGCCTGTGGGTGCTGATCGACTATTTCCTGATCGGCGGCCGGACACGCCAGAAGAATATCGAGTATGCGCGCCAGCTGCGCGATTCCTTCTCGAACCGGAGCAGCGCACCGGCTTCGGCACCGGCGCCCGCATCTTCCGAACCCCCGCCGCCTGCGGCGTCTTAGGAGCCGGTCACGGCCTGAAGACTTCCACCTTCGCGCTGGTATCCACCGCGCCGCGCTGGGCGGCTCCGCCAATGGTGTAGATCGCGCCATCCAGCGCGTGCGCGCCAAGGCCGTGGCGGGGCGTGGGCATGGTGCTGACCGCTTCCCAGGCGTCGGTTTCCGCACGCCACGCCCAGACCTCCTCATAGACGCCGCCGCCATCCTCGAACCATTCCCCGCCAAACACGTAGAGCGTGTCGCCCACGCTCGCCGCTGCCAGCCCGCCAGAGCCGCGCGGACCGCGTGATGGCTGGGGCAGGGGCGCGGCCATGGTCCAGCTATTGCTGGCCGGGTCGTAGACCTCGTGCACGGGCGTGTTGCCGCCAGAGACGGTGCGGCCTGCGACGACATGAATTAGCCCGTTCATCACGGCGGCTGCGGCTGAATTGCGCGCGCTGGGCGAGGGCGCCAGCGCCGTCCAGCTCCCCTCGGCCGGGTCCAGCACCAGGTGCGCCGTCACGTCTGACTGGTGGGTCCATTCCGAATTTTCTGCGCCGGACGGCCTGCGCCCGGTCAGCACGTGGATACGGCCATCCAGCGCCGCCGCGACGTTTTCAGACCACGGGCCGGGCAGGGCCGGGCCTTCGCGCCAGTCGTCATCCTCGCCGGGGCGCAGCGTCCACACGCGCGAGGTGTTGGACCAGGCGCCGCCATTTTCCGCCGTGTAGCCGCCAATCGCGTAAAGCGTGCCATCAAGGCCGACGCATTGCGGATGATGGGTGGGCACGGGCAAGCGCGGCATCTCGCGCCAGCTCCCATCGACGCCGGGGGTGAGCGCCAGCGCGCGGTCTGAAATATCCAGCGGACGCTCCGAGATCCCTGTAGCAAACCCGCCAATCACATAGAGCGTGCCGTCCAGCAGGGCCGGGTAGATTTCCTGCACCGGGAAAGGCAGGTCCGGCGCGTTGCTCCAGCGCGTCTCGTCCCTCCGCGCGAAACTCATACCGCTGGCCAGCGCGCCCGTGCCTGCTGCCAGTCCAAGCGTTGCCGCCCTGCGTGTGAGTTTCATAGCTACAGCCTCCCTTTGCCTTTCAACAGGCTAGCACCGGGGCGATGGCGGTTCCACAAAGACCCGGCGCCGGTCACGCTATCGTTAGGCGGTGTTCCCACCTTGCTCATCGCCTCTCCCTCGTCATTCCGGGGGAGCGCAGCGACACCCGGAACCCAGAGATAAGACTAGCGCTGGGTTCCAGATAGCGGCTGCGCCGCTTCTGGAATGACGACGTGAGGGGAAGCTGGAAAGGCACCCCCCAACAACACCTCATCGTTTGCCCCTGTGGCTGGGGCTTGGTACACCCTTTTCCAGCTTTGCCGGCACGTGATTCCGGCTGTCAGCACCCATTCTTCGCGAGGCGCCCTTGTGCCCGCCAGACTACAGGACAGATACGCTTGAGCGACACACCGAACGAGCCCGGCCCGGACGACATCGATATTGACGAATCCGGCGCTGGCGGGAACGGCATGAATGGCGGCGGAGCGGACGGTCAGGAACCGCCGCGTCCCGAAGGCGGCCCGATGATCGCCATCGAGGAAGAGATGCGCCGCTCCTATCTCGATTACGCGATGAGCGTGATCGTCAGCCGCGCCATCCCCGACGCGCGCGACGGCCTCAAACCCGTCCACCGGCGCATCCTCTGGTCCATGCACGAGCAGGGCTATACCCACGACAAGCAATACCGCAAATCGGCCCGCGTCGTCGGTGACGTGATCGGTAAATACCACCCGCACGGCGACCAGGCCGTCTATGACGCGCTGGCGCGCATGGCGCAGGACTTTTCGATGGGCCTCAAGCTCCTCGACGGCCAGGGCAATTTCGGTTCTGTCGACGGCGATCCGCCCGCCGCCATGCGTTACACCGAAATCCGCATGGACAAGCCGGCCGAGGCGCTGCTGGCCGATATCGACAAGGAAACGGTCGATTACCGCGAGAACTATGACGCCTCGGAAAAAGAGCCGATCGTCCTGCCGGCCCGCTTCCCGAACCTTCTGGTCAACGGGGCAGGCGGTATCGCGGTCGGCATGGCGACCAATATCCCGCCGCACAATCTGGGCGAGGTGGTAGACGCCACCGTGGCCCTGCTGGAAGACCCGGAACTGACCGATCTGGACCTGCTGGAATTCGTGCCCGCGCCGGACTTTCCAACCGGCGGCGAGATCATCGGGCGCACCGGCGCGCGCAACGGGCTTCTGACCGGGCGCGGCTCGGTGCTGGTGCGCGGCAAGACCACGATCGAGGAAATCCGCAAAGACCGTCAGGCGATCCTCATTCACGAGATTCCCTATCAGGTGAACAAGGCCTCGATGATCGAGAAGATCGCCGAGCTGGTGCGTGAGAAGCGCATTGAGGGCATTTCGGACCTGCGCGACGAGTCCGACCGGTCGGGCATGCGCGTCGTGGTGGAGCTGAAACGCGATGCCAATGCTGAAGTGATCCTGAACCAGCTTTACCGCTGGAGCCCGCTGCAGACCTCCTTCGGGGTCAACATGCTCGCCCTGATCGGCGGCAAGCCGCAACTGGCGGGACTGAAGACGTATCTGGAAACCTTCATCGCCTTCCGCAAGGAAGTGACGGCCCGGCGGGCCAAGTTCGATCTGAGAAAAGCGCGCGACCGAGCCCATATCCTGATCGGGCTTGGCATTGCGGTAGCCAATATCGATGAGGTGATCCGCCTGATCCGTGCCGCGCCCGATCCGGCAACGGCCCGCGAACAGCTAAAGGAACGCGCCTGGCCGGCCGCCGATATTGCCTCGCTGGTGGCGCTGGTGGCTGATCCGCGCTCGATCATTCTGGAAAACCAGACCATCCATCTGACCGATGAGCAGGCGCGCGCCATTCTGGAGCTGCGCCTGAACCGTCTGACCGCGCTCGGCCGTGACGAGATTTCGTCAGAGGCGGAGAAGCTCGCCGTCGAGATCGCCGATCTTCTCGATATCCTCAAAAGCCCGGTGCGTATCCGCGAGATCGTCAAGGCAGAGCTCCTGGACGCCAAGGAGCGCTTCGGTGTGCCGCGCCGCTCCGCGCTGGTCGAGGGTGATTTCGAAATCGAGGATGAAGATCTCATCCCCCGTGAGGAGATGGTCGTCACGCTGACCCATGGCGGCTATGTGAAGCGCACCCCGCTCTCGCTCTACCGGGCGCAGAACCGGGGCGGGCGCGGGCGCGCCGGCATGGCGATGAAGGACGAGGATTTCGTCTCCACGCTCTTTGTTGCTTCCACCCACGCGCCGCTATTGTTCTTTACCTCGGACGGCATGGTCTACAAGACCAAGACCTGGCGCCTGCCGCAGGGCGCGCCCAACACCAAGGGCAAATTCCTGACCAACCTGTTGCCGACGCTGAGCGAAGGCGCGCGCGTCACCTCCATCATGGCACTGCCCGAAGATGAGGCCGAATGGAGCCGGTTCGACGTGATGTTCGCCACCACGGCGGGCACCGTCCGGCGCAACAAGCTGTCGGACTTCGTGCAGGTGAACCGTAACGGCAAGATTGCCATGAAGCTGGAGGAGGCGGACGGCCAGATCCTGGATGTGCGCCTGTGCCATGAGGGGCAGGACGTGCTGCTCGCCACCGCCAACGGCAAGGCGATCCGCTTCCCGGTCACCGATGTGCGCGTGTTTGCCAGCCGCAACTCCACCGGCGTGCGGGGCATACGCATGGAGAAGGGCGATACGGCCATCTCCATGGCGATCCTCAATCATGTCGAGATCAGCCGGGCTGAAACCCGCGCCTACCTGAAACGCCGCCGCGCCGAAATGCGCAATGAGGGCGATGAGGACATCGATACGCCCGAGATCGAAGCCGATGAGGGCGACGAGGACGGCGAGGAAATCACCCTGTCTGAAGTGCGCTATATGGAGCTTCGCGCCCACGAGGAGATACTCCTCAACGTGGTGGAGTCCGGCATGGGCAAGCGCGTCATCTCCTATGAGTATTTCCCGCAGAGCCGGGGCGGGCAGGGCGTATGGACCAAGGACAAGCGCTTCCCGGAACCGCTGGCGGCCTGCTTCCTGATCGAGGAAGGCGATACGGTCATGGCTGTCACCGATGGTGGCCAGCTCATCCGCTTCCCGCTGCATTCGGTCCGCATTGCCAGCCGTGCCACCAAGGGCGTGCGCCTGATCCGTCTTGCCAATGACGAAAAGGTGGTGTCCGTTGCGCGCATCGCCAAGAACGAGGAAGCCGGAGACGGCGACGATACCGGCGAAGCCGGTACAGGGCCCGATACCGCGCCGTCTGGAGAAAGCTGATGAAAGAGCGCGTCGCCCTGTATCCTGGCACGTTCGATCCGCTGACGAACGGCCATATCGATATCGTGCGCCGCGCGGTAAAGCTTTACGACAAGCTGGTGATCGGCATTGCCCGCAATGAGGACAAGCGGCCGCTCTTCTCGCTTGATGAGCGCGTGGAAATGGCGCTGGACCTGACGCGTGAATACACTGGCGAGACGGTGATCGAGGTGCGGCCGTTTTCCGGCCTTCTCATGCATTTTGCCGAAGAGGTGGGCGCCGGCTCCATCATACGGGGCCTGCGCGCCGTCTCCGACTTCGAGTACGAGTTCCAGATGGTGGGCATGAACCAGCGCCTCAATCCTGACATCGAGACGGTGTTTCTTATGGCCGATCCGCGCCACCAGGCGATTGCCTCGCGGCTGGTCAAGGAAATCGCGCGGCTGGGCGGGGACATCACCGCCTTCGTGCCGCCTGCAATCAAATCGCGCGTGCTGGAGAGATTTGCCAAATGATCCGTATGACTTCCGCCCTGCTGACGGCGAGTGTCAGCGCTTTTGCGCTTGCTGCCACGGCCTGCGCCGACGCATCAACCGATACCGGCGGCGCGAATGCCGCCAGCACCACGCAGGAGGCCGATGGCGGCCGCTATGCGCGTGATGGCATCCCGGAAGGTCCCGATGCCGCGCGTCAGATCATTGCCAATGCACCCGAGGCGGCCTGGCGCACAGTCGATGCTGACAGGCTTCTGGTCATTGCCACGCGCAATGGCGATATCTGGGTGGAGCTGGCACCGGAATTTGCGCCCAACCATGTCGCGCGTATCCGCGAGCTGGTGGAAGAAGGCTTTTATGATGGCAAGGTCTGGCACCGCGTCATTGAGGGCTTCATGGCGCAGGGCGGCGGGGCGTCTGACAATCCCGGCCTTGCTACCGACAAGCCGCCCTTGCAGGCCGAGTTCCTCATTGGCCGGGGGCTGGATAGCGATATCCGGATCAGCGAGCTTCAGGACCGGGTCATCAACCCGCGCGAAGCCAGCACACGCGCCCGCGCGGGCTTCTGGAACGGTTTTCCTGCATCCACCATGCCGATCGCGCAGGCCGGCATAAGGGCGGACGGTCAGGTGGAATCCTGGCTTCTGCACTGCCGCGGCGCGGTGGCAGCGGCGCGCACCAGCGATCCGAATTCCGCGCGCAGCCAGTTTTACATCACCACCGGCAACCCGGCCCATCTGGAAGCGGTCTACACCGTATGGGGACGTGTCCGGGCCGGGCAGGAGGCCGTCGACGCCATCCGCGTCGGCACGATGGGCGAGACGATGGGCTTCCGCCCGGACTTCATCATGTCCATGCGCATGGCCAGCGAACTGCCCGAGAGCGAGCGTCTGACAATCGAGGTGTTCGATACCGGCACGCCCGATTTTGCTGTCTATCTTGAAGCCCTGCAGGCCGCCAATAATGGCCGCCTGCCTGATGTCTGCGACATCGAAATCCCTGTCCGCATAACGGAGTAAGAGTTTTGGCTGATACCCTGATCTTCACCCTCGACACCGGGGGTGACGTTAAAATCCGTTTCCGCCCCGACCTCGCCCCCAAGCACGTGGCGCGCATCACCGAGCTGGCGCAGAGCGGCTTTTACGATGGCATCACCTTTCACCGGGTGATTGACGGCTTCGTCGCACAAGGCGGGTGCCCCAAAGGCACTGGCACGGGCGGTTCGGGGCAGAAAATCCCGGCGGAGTTCAACTCCGAGCCGCATGTGCGCGGCACCATGTCCATGGCGCGCACCAATGATCCTGATTCCGCTGACAGCCAGTTCTTCATTTGCCTTGATGCCGTGCCCTATCTCGACAACAGCTACACCGTTTGGGGTGAGGTGATCGAGGGCATGGAATATGTCGACGCCCTGCCCAGGGGCGAACCGCCGCGCAACCCTGGCAAGATCGTGAAAGCGACGGTTCAGTAGTTATCTCACGGTGAAACCCCGGAACGTGCGAAGCGCGTATCCGGGGCCTCTGTCCGCTTCTCCTGCACAAGGTCCCGGCTCTGCCATGCAGGCCGGGATTTCACGCATTTGGACAGATCAAACTGACAGCCCTTGTCAGTTGCCGCTTTGGCGTAAGCCACCACACTCCTGATGTGAAATCTGGAGGAGGTGAGCTCATGTTCCGCACCGTGATTGCAGGCGCCGTTATCATGCTGGGCGCGGCCGGGGCTGAGGCGCAGTATTCCGGCGCCATGCTGCAGCCGGGAGAGGTTTTCACTGGCGAGATCAGCCGGCGCAACGCGCCGATGGATGACGGCATCTATGTCGACTGCCTCAATCTCGATACGCAGGCGGGCCAGAACTACACCGTGACGGTTCAGGCCGCCGAATTTGACGTCTTCATCATGTCCGGCGAGGGCGGGTGCGATGCCTCCGCTGGCGGCGCCGATTTCAGCTATGAGCGGCTGACCATCCCCGGCAATGGCGGACGCTGGGCGATCTTCGTGCAGAACGATGTCGCCAACGATTTCGGGCGCTACCAGCTGGCTGTGAGCGGGCCCGGTGGCGGTTCGACGGCGGTTGCGTCAGCCGGGCAGGGCGGGGCGCAAGCCTCCGCCAGCTCGCATGGCCGGGGCAGCCAGACTCATGCCGCCGCCTGGGCGGCGTTTCAGGCCGACAATTACAATGAGGCCCTTCCCCTGATGGAGCTGGCGGCAGGGTCTGGCGATCATGAATCCCAGTATGCCTTGGGTTATATGTACACATTCGGGCTGGGCACGCAGCGCAACTATCTTCAGGCGGCTCACTGGCTGACACGCGCTGCAGAGCAGGGCGACACCAATGCGCAGACCCTGCTGGTGCAGATCGCGCCTAATATTTCACAAGCCCTGTTCATCGATCATATCGACCGCTACGGGCCGGACACGTCCAGCTTTGCCATGTGGGCGGGCGATGTAGCCGAATACTGCACGCTGCGCGGACCCAACTGCACCCAGCTGCGCGCCGATCTGCGCCGGGCTGAACAGGCCAATAATCTGCGCGCGCAATCAGAGAACATGGCCCGTATCTGGAACCTGCATGGCGGCGGGCAGAGTCAGGAGCAGTTCTTCGCCCAGTCGCGCGCCCGCCTTGAATGCCTGCGCCGGGTGCGCCGGTCGATCCAGGCACAGAACTCCGGCCAGCAGGACTGGCGCTATGTGAATACGTGCTAGCAGGCCGGGTGCAGGCGGCCGATGTCCGCGCTCTTGGCGGGACGCGGATTTGCCGCTAGTCCGGCCCCCATGAAACTCTCAGACTTTGACTTCCACCTGCCCGAAGACCGCATTGCACTTCGGCCCGCCCGGCCGAGGGACAGCGCGCGCCTCTTGCATGTGGGCCAGGGCGGGGCGCTGGGCGATCACACCATGCTGGACCTGCCGGCGCTGTTGCAGCCCGGCGATCTTCTGGTGCTGAACAATACCAGCGTCATCCCGGCAGCCCTGACCGGGGAGCGGCCTGCGCGTGAGCAGGGCGGCGGAGGACCGGCCCGCATCGATCTTAACCTGCATACCCGTACCGGCGAGGACAGCTGGCGCGCCTTTGCCCGGCCCGCCAAGCGCCTGCGAGCGGGCGACACGATCCATTTCCCCGAAGGCCTGTCTGCCGTTGTCACGGAAAAGGCTGATGGCGGAGATATTGCCATGCAATTCAATGCGTCAGGGGCAGACCTTGATTTGGCGCTTGAAGCGGCCGGCAATCCGCCCCTGCCGCCCTATATCGCCTCGAAGCGGGCGGCAGACGCCGAGGACCGCGCCGACTACCAGACCCTGTTTTCCGATCCCGCCCGCAAGGGCTCGGTCGCTGCGCCGACGGCGGGCCTTCATTTCACCGAGCGGCTGTTTGCGGCGCTGGCGGCGCGTGGCGTCGCCACCACGCAGCTCACCCTTCATGTCGGCGCGGGCACCTTCCTGCCGGTTAAAACTGAAAACGTATCTGACCATCGCATGCATGCCGAATGGTATGAGATCGGCGGGGAGGCCGCCGCGGCGATCAATGCGGCCAGAGCCGAGCGCCGCCGCATCATCCCGGTGGGCACCACGGCGCTGCGGACGCTGGAGAGTGCGGCGGACAATGAGGGCCGGGTGAGAGCGGGCAGCGCCGAGACGGCCATCTTCATCACGCCGGGCTATCGGTTTCGCGTGACGGACGCGCTGCTGACCAATTTCCACCTGCCCAAGTCCACACTCTTCATGCTGGTCAGCGCGCTGGCGGGGCTGGATGTGATGCAGGGCGCCTATGCGCACGCGATTGCGCTAGGCTACCGCTTCTTCTCCTATGGCGATGCGTGCCTCATCGAGCGGGGGTGAGGGGCTGCTCCCTGCCCCCCCAACCGGGGTCCCGGTCCCCGAGCCGGCAACTGTTTCAGGCGGGTTTGTATGTCGTTTGATCTCTGAGCATGGCGTTGAGCCTGATGAGGA
>NZ_BMFS01000006.1 GCF_014639075.1 Glycocaulis albus | reverse complement strand
CCGCCCCTCACCCCTAGCACTCGCAGCCACGACACAAAAATACCCCCAGCCAGAAACCGGCCAAAAGGCGGTTTTCGTACTGCGCGAAAACTCTCGACGCTCGACAACAGCCCTGATTGTCAGGAAAGCGAGTCCTCCCAACGAGGCGATAGTCACGATCGGGGGAAGCATCTGCCAGCCACACCAGGCCCCGCCTGCGGCCAGCAGTTTGGCGTCACCGAGACCAAGTGCCGTACGGCCGGTCTTCATTCGATAGGCGTAGGTCAATCCTGCAAAGACCAGGAAGCCAGCGCGAAAGCGCAAACAGGGACGCAATCAGCAGTAGGCTGGCAGCGATAATGAGCTAGCCAAGCTCCCCCTCGAGAGAGGGTGGCCCTAAAAATTTGACACTGGTGAAACGTGCCAGCAGGGACGCTCAAGCGCTGCATCACTTGCTGCGGGTCGTATGGGTGCCACAAATATGGCCATGAAATCAGCTACGCAATTTGCTGTACATTTTGCTGCACAATACAAAAATCGACATTTATAGTTTCTTGATATTTATTGCGTTTTATAAGCCCCTGGAGCGATTTGGCTCACTTCCTCTCCGCCAGCCACTCCCGGCCTGCACAGCTGCCGGCACGCAGCCGCCCCCATTGCGCCGGGCGCTGGCATCGTTTAACGGCCCCCATGCTTACGATCTCAAACCTTGATTACCGCATCGGCGCGCGCTCGCTTTTCGAGAATGCCTCTGCGCAGATTTCCGCTGGCTGGAAGGTCGGCCTTGTCGGCCGCAATGGCACGGGCAAGTCCACGCTCCTGAAGCTGATCCGCGAGGAAATCGTCAAGCCCTCGCCCGATACCTCCATCCGCATGAACAAGGGCGCCCGTCTGGGCTGGGTGGCGCAGGAGGTCGAGCCGTCAGACGAAACGATCCTCGAGGTGGTTCTGGCCACCGACACCGAGCGCCACGCCCTGATGCAGGAGGCAGAGACCGCGCAGGACCCGGACCGTATCGGCGAGATCCACATGCGTCTGGCCGACATTGATGCCTGGTCGGCGGAATCGCGCGCGGCGGAAGTCCTGATGGGGCTGGGCTTCACTGACGCCGATCTCTACCGGGCAACGCGCGAGTTTTCCGGCGGCTGGCGCATGCGCGCGGCCATTGCCGGCGTGCTGTTCTCCGAGCCGGACCTTCTCTTGCTGGACGAGCCGACCAACTATCTGGACCTGGAAGGCGCGGCCTGGCTTGAGATCTATCTGAAGAAATACCCGCACACCGTGCTGATCGTCTCGCACGACCGCGAAATGCTCAATCGCTGCGTCACCCACACCATGGCGCTGGAGCACAAGCAGCTGTCCATTTCGCCGGGCGGGTATGATGCCTGGCTGAAACTGCGCGCCGCGAAGACAGCCTTCCTGGAAAGCCAGCGCGCCAAGCAGGAGGCCAACCGCGCCCATCTGCAGGCCTTTATCGACCGCTTCCGCGCCAAGGCCTCCAAGGCCAGCCAGGCACAATCACGCGTGAAAATGCTGGAGAAGATGCAGGAGATCACCGTGCCGCTGGACGAGCGCACCGTGCCTTTCTCCTTCCCCACCTCTACCGACAAGCTGGCCGCGCCCCTGCTCCAGCTGCGCGGCGCGTCGGTGGGCTATGGCGAGGACGCGGTGATCCTCCGCGGCGTCGATCTGCGCCTCGATCCGGAAGACCGCATCGCCATTGTCGGCGCCAATGGTCAGGGCAAGACAACGCTGGTCAAATCCATCGCCGAACGCCTGCCGCTGATCGCGGGTGACCGCACGGCAGCGCGTTCCTTGCGCATCGGCTATTTCTCGCAAGACCAGATGGACGAGCTGCGGACCGGCGAGACGGTGCTGGACCATGTGCGCGATGCGTTGCCCGAAGGCACACCGCCCGCCAGACAGCGCGCGGCCGCTGCCGCCATGGGCTTTGCCCACGAGAAGGTGGAAACCAACATCGAGAAACTGTCAGGCGGCGAGAAGGTGCGTCTTCTCCTCGGCCTGATGGCAATGGAAAAGCCGCATATCCTGATCCTCGACGAGCCGACCTCGCACCTGGATATCGACAGCCGTGAAGCGCTGATCTACGCGCTCAACGACTATAACGGCGCCGTCATCCTCATTACCCACGATGTCTATCTGGCCGAAGGCACGGCAGACCAGCTTTGGCTGGTCAAGGATGGCCGGGCCACTCGCTATGACGGCAATCTGAACGACTACCGCAAGCTGATCCTGCAGGCCGACCGCGCCAAGGCTGCGTGACGGCTCACCCCTGCGCGGCGGCATGTGCGCTAGCCCACGCCCACTGGAAATTATACCCGCCGAGCCAGCCGGTAACATCGACGCACTCGCCGATGAAATAAAGCCCCGGCACGAGCCGGCTTTCCATGGTTTTTGATGACAGCTCATCGGTATTGACGCCGCCGGCTGTCACTTCCGCCGTACGCCAGCCCTCGGTGCCGGCGGGCCGGACGCTCCAGCACGACAGGGCCTCCACCAGCGCCTCGATGGCGGCGTGAGACATGTCCGCCATGCGCGGCATGTCCGGAATATCGCCGCGCTCCAGCAGAAGCGCCACCAGCCGGTTGGGCAGCAGGGTTTCCATCGCGCTGGCGAGTGATCTTCTGGGATGTTCCGCCTTGAAGGCGGTCAGCGCAGAGACGGCGTTAAGCCCCGCCAGCAAATCAATCACCACCGGCTCACCCGCCTGCCAGTAGGACGAAATCTGCAATATGGCGGGACCGGAGAGACCGCGGTGCGTGAACAGCATGGCCTCGTCAAACGCGGCCCGGTCATTGGATGCGCGCACCGGGCAGGCCACGCCGGAAATGGAGGCGAAATCGTCCTTCTGGCGCCCGTCGAACACAAAGGGCACGAGCGCGGCACGCGGCTCGATCACGCCGTGGCCGAACTGGCGCGCAATATCATAGGCAAGTCCGGTCGCACCCATTTTGGGAATGGACAGGCCCCCGCTGGCAACCACCAGCCGCTCGGCCTCCACTACACCGCCCGAGGTGATGACACCGAAGCCTGCGTCCGTTCTGGCTACCTCGCTGATCGATGTGGAAAGGCGCAGCTCCCCGCCCGTCTCGCGCAGCTCTGTCAGCAACATGTCGATTATCGCGCCGGAACGGCCATCACAGAAAAGCTGACCCAGCGTCTTCTCATGCCAGCCGATATCGTGCAGGGCCAGGCGGTCCAGAAAGTCCTGCGGCGTGAAGCGCGCCAAAGCCGATTTGGCAAAATGCGGATTGGCGCTGATGAAGTTTTCCGGCCGTGTATGGATATTGGTGAAATTGCACCGCCCGCCACCCGATATGCGCACCTTTTCAGCGGGCTTGGCCGCATGATCAATGACCAGCACGCGTAATCCCGCCTCACCGGCACGGGCGCCATAGAACAGCCCCGCCGCGCCCGCGCCTATGACCAGTGCATCGTACTGGCTGTCCGGTTTTGTCGTGATTGCCATGTAGCGTGCTGCCTGCCGTTACGCCCTACTCCGCGTCAGGCTGCTTGTCCGGCGCGGCGCTGGCAAAGGCATCCAGCGCGAGGCACGCCGCCTCGGCCGCCAGCAAGCGCGGAAAGGCATCGACATCCACGCCAAACCGGCGCGCATTGCCCAGCTGCGGCACCAGACACACATCGGCAAGGGTGGGCGCATCGCCAAAGCAGAACGGTCCGGGCTCTTTCGCGGCCATGATCTCCAGCGCGGCCAGTCCGTCGGCGATCACCTCGCCCGCCCAGCGCGGACCGGCCTTGTCATCGCCCGCCAGCGCCGACACTTTTTTCAGGATTCTCAAATTCTGCAGAGGATGGATATCGCAGGCAATGGCCAGCGCGAAGGCACGCACCCGCGCGGCCTTCACCGGGTCGGCAGGCACCATAGGCGGCTGCGGCTGTATCGCGTCGAGATACTCGATAATGGCCAGTGACTGGGTGAGCACCGTGCCGTCATCGGTTTCAAGCGCAGGTACCAGCCCTTGCGGATTGAGTGCGAGAAAGCGCTCAGAGCGCTGCTCGCCAAGGCGCAAATGGTGGGAAACCTGTTCGGCCTCGATGCCCTTCAGGGCCAGCACGATGCGGATGCGCCACGCGGCTGAGGAGCGGAAATATCCATGCAGGATCATGATTGTCCCCTGTGCTTTCTAGGCGCTGGCCGGATCGCTGACCGTCACATTCAGGGGTTCGAGCCCCTCAATGCTCACCTCTATCATATCGCCCGGCACCACCGGGCCGACGCCGGCCGGCGTGCCGGTATAGATCAGGTCGCCCGCCTCGATCCGGTACAGGCCGGACAGATACGCGATCACATCTGCCACCGGCCAGATCATGTCCGACAGATCCGCGTCCTGGCGTACCGCGCCATTCACCGACAGGGCGATCCGCCCCTTTGAAGGATCAAAGCTGCCGCTGGCAGGCGTGATCAGGCCCAGCGGCTTGGACTGTTCCACATTCTTCGCGGTGTCCCAGGGGCGGCCTTGCGCCTTGGCTTCGGCCTGGAGGTCGCGGCGTGTCATGTCCAGCCCGGCCGCGTAGCCATAGACATGGTCCATCGCCGTCTCAGCGGGAATATTGCGGCCGGCCTTCCCGATCGCGACGACCAGCTCGGCCTCGTAGTGATAATTCGCGGTCTTCGGCGGGTAGGCGATTGCGCCACCGCCTGTCACCACCGTTTCCGCCCAGGCCGTGAAGAAGAAGGGCGGTTCGCGATCCGGGTCCGCGCCCATCTCGCGGGCATGGTCCGCATAATTGCGCCCGACACAGAACAGGCGCCGCACAGGATACTGCTGGCCGCCGGCGACGGGTGCCAGCACTGGCGGGCTGGGTTCAAAAACAAGGGTCACACGCATACTCCCATCAGGTCCGGCGCGGTGCGCACAAAGGGGTTGGCGGCAAGGAACAGGACGCTGCCTGAAAGCGCAAGAGGGGCTGGCTCATGCGCCAGCCGGTTTCGCAGCGCTGGAACATGATAGGAGGCTGCGGCGTTGCACAGGGACAAGCAAATCAGAGGAGGCCATTATGAGTGTCGCCCGCGTAACCGAGATTTCTGCAACATCAGCCAAGAGCTTTGATGATGCCGCGGTTCAGGGAATAGCCCGTGCATCGAAGACGCTCCGCAACATCAAGAGTGCCTGGATCAAGGAAAAGCATCTCAGCGTGGATGACGGCAAGGTCACCGCATTCCGCGTGAACATGGCCGTCACCTTCGTCCTCGACGAAGACTAGGGCCTTGGCCGGCTCGCGGACCTAAGCGGTCTCAACAGCCTCGCCATCACCTTCGCGGTCATGGCGCAGCGGCATCAGACTGGCCACAACGCAGTAAGAGCGTATGTCCGCGCCCTGGTCCTGGCGCACCACACAGGGCTGAATGCCGACATCGGCAAACCCCGCCTGTTCCAGAAGCGCGCCAAGATACGCCTTGCCGTGCGCGAAGCGGCGGCTGTCGCGCAGGACAATATCTTCTTCGCCCGCCTCGACGGTGAACGCCAACATGCCACGAGGAGCGAGCGTGCGGCTGCACCACGCAACAACGTGTTCAAGCGCGCCGAGATAGGCGAACACATCAGCAGCCACGATCAGGTCGTAAGAGGCTGCGCTGGCATCCAGTCTGGCAATATCACGCCTGTGCAGGGCATCGTACAGCCCCTTCGCTTTCGCCTGAGCCAGCATCCCGGCCGAGATATCAATACCCTCCAGCCGGTCACAATGCGCGCGCAGTACCTCCCCCATCAGGCCCGTGCCGCACCCCAGATCCAGCGCGCTGGCTGCGCGGCGGAATCCGCCCGCCAGCAATTGCTGCATGAGTATTTCCGGACCGCGATATCCCAGCCGCTCCACCAGGGCGCTGTCGAAATCGGGGGCGTACTGGTCAAACAGCAACTCCACAAAGGCCGGCGGCATCGACTCTGCCAGTGGAACCGCACGGGCCAGATCGCGCTTCAGGCTGGCTCCCAGCGCATCGGCGGGGTCGAGCTGCAGCGCACGCTCCCACGCCTCAACCGCTGCATGCCCCTGCCCGGCAGTCTGGCAGTACTCGCCAAGCTGGAACCAGCCTGCAACCCAGTCAGGCACAAGTTCCAGCGCGCTTTTGAGCACGTCGATGGCCGATTGAATCTCGCCACGCGCTGCAAACTGCGCGGCATAACCGGCGCGGCGGTCCGCCACCGCGTCGCCAGAGGAAAACCGCTTGGCGGTCATGGTCCGAGCTTTCAAGGCAGTCCGCTCATTTACCCGGCAAGGATCACGCGGCGGACGGGGCGCTGCACACAGCCCGTTGGGCTGCTGCATCGCCCTCGCCATTACGAGCGCGCCCCGGCCCTGTCAATCAGCTTGGCGGCGCCTGAACTATGGACGCGCACGCACAAACGCGGATAGCGTGCAAACCGGAATTGCGGGGGCCTGCCAGACTTTCCCTCCGCCTATGTGTCCAGCCTTCCCGGCGCTGGACATGACTGTAAACACCAGGCACCGCGCGGACAGGTCCGCGCGGCGCCATCTGGTTTGCAAAACTGACGGAATGCCGGGGCACATCATGGACGAGAAGACATCGCGATACCAACCGGCTGCTACCGGCCCGGGTCAGGATGACATCCCGCCCACGCCCGACCCGCTGACCATGGCGGTGCGGGCCGATGTACTGGGCGAAAATCCGGGTTCGATGGCGAGAGCCGTGCTGGAGCGGCAGGCCAAGCTCATCCAGTCAGACGTCACGCACCGTAACTGGCAGATCGCCCGCGAGGCTGCGGGCGCGGCCCTTATGATCCTCGCCGCGGTTTCCGCATTTACCGCTGTCGTCATCGTTGCCGGCGTATTGTGGAGCGCCACGCAGTACCGGGGACTGACCATTCAGCCCTTCTCCGTTCCGCCAGCGCTGGAGGAGCGCGGCCTTACCGGCGCCGCGGTCGCCTCGCGCGTGCTGGACCGGCTGGCCGAAATGCAGAGCAATACCCAGTCCATGCGCGCGGCCAACACCTATGCGGACAGCTGGGGAGACGAGGTGGCTGTGGAGATCCCCCAGACCGGGGTCTCGGCAGGAGAGCTCTGGCGCTTCCTGCGCTCATGGCTCGGCGAAGAGATCCGCATTACCGGCGAACTGGTCCGCGAGGGCGAAGGATACCGCATCACCGCACGCGCCGGCGGCCAGCCTGCCCGTGTGATCATGGCGGAGACCGGCGATATCTACGCCGCACTGGACGAGGCTGCAGACGCCATTTTCGCCCAGACCCAGCCCTATCGCTATGCCGTCTACCTGCTCGATTCACAGCGTTCCGAAGAAGCGCGTGAGGCGTTTGAAAACCTTCTCGCCACCGGCACCCCGACTGACCGCCGCTGGGCCGCTGCCGCGCTGGCCGGCTTGCATCTGGAAAATGGTGAACTGGAACGGGCGGCCGCAATCGCCGAGAATGCGCTGGAGCTCTACGGCGATTTCGGCCTTTTGCACGCCAATCTCGCGCAAGTTTATGACGGTCTCGGCGAGCCTGGGCCTGCCTTGCGTCATATGCGTCTGGCTACGCAGCATCTGCGCGGCGGCGACGAATACAATGCCAGCGAACGTGACGCGATGATTACCGGCATGCAGGCCGACCTGCTGGTACGGTCCCACCAGTATCAGGAGGCCGTCAGCTATATCTCCGACGCCATACGCCGCCGCCCGGATAGCGCAGATCAGCTCCGCTGGCAGCTCGCCTACGCGCATATCTGGATGTACGACACCTCGACCGGGACAGAGGTATTCTCACGCCTGCCGGAGTACGAGGCGTTGCCCGGCTGGCCGGCAGCTGAGGATTTTGCGTTCGACGTCAATATACAGCTGGAAGACACGCCCGCCTGGCAGGCGCAGTGGCCTGCCCTGCAGGCGGCCATGGAAGCGGTGCCCGACGAGTTCCGGCCCGGCGTCACGGTCAGCCGTTATCCCGTCGTGGCGGTCGCCTTTGCCCGCGCCGGCGAGCTGGACGCGGCAAGGGCGTTGCTGACAGACCTGCCCGGCGGCAATTATTTTGTCGATCTGACACGGGCCTATGTCGACGGGCTGGCTGGCGATCTGCCCGTTGATCACCGCTTTGACCAACTGATCGCGCGAGCACCGGAACTCGCCTATGGCGAACTTTTTCTGGCCGATATCCGGCGCCGGCAAGGCGATGCTGACGCCGCCCTGACCCTGCTTGCCGCTGCGCACCGCAAGATTCCGCAATGGGCCGACCCGTTGAAGGAAATGGGCGATGTCCTCGCGGCGGAAGGCCAGCACCGCGCTGCCACACGGCGCTACCGTCAGGCCGCCCAGCGCGCGCCGCACTGGGGTGCGCTCCATCTGGCCTGGGGCGAGGCCGAGGAGGCACGCGGGCGCACCCGTCAGGCACTGGACCTGTATCAACAGGCTGCCCTCATGGATTTGAGCGCCGCTGACCGGGAAGCCGTTGAGGCGCGCCTCGCTGCGCTCTCCGGCTAGAGAATGCCCGGCAGGTTAAGCCCGTTCTCGCGCGCGCAAGTCCGCGCGATGTCATAGCCCGCATCGGCATGGCGCATGACGCCGGTCGCCGGATCGTTCCACAGCACACGCTCCAGCCGCCGGTCAGCGTCTTCGCTGCCATCGCAGCATATGACCATGCCCGAATGCTGGGAGAAGCCCATCCCGACCCCGCCCCCATGATGCAGGCTGACCCATGTCGCCCCTGACGCAGTGTTCAGGAGCGCGTTGAGGAGCGGCCAGTCGGAGACCGCGTCTGACCCGTCCTTCATCGCCTCGGTCTCCCGGTTTGGCGAGGCGACAGAGCCGCTATCGAGATGATCGCGGCCAATGACGATGGGGGCTTTCAACTCGCCCGAACGCACCATTGCGTTGAAAGCAAGCCCCGCCTTGTGGCGTTCGCCCAGCCCGATCCAGCAGATGCGCGCCGGCAGGCCCTGAAACGCAATGCGCTCCGCCGCCATGTCCAGCCAGCGGTGAAGATGGGCGTTCTCCGGGAACAGCTCCTTCATCTTCGCGTCGGTTTTGCGGATGTCTTCAGGATCACCCGACAGCGCGCACCAGCGGAACGGGCCGATCCCGCGGCAGAAGAGCGGGCGGATATAGGCCGGGACAAAGCCGGGGAAGGCAAAGGCATCGACGAGCCCCTCCTCCAGCGCGACCTGGCGGATATTGTTGCCATAGTCCAGCGTCGGCACGCCCGCTTTATGGAACGCCACCATCGCCGCGACATGGGCCTTCATGCTGGCGCGGGCCGCGCGCTCCACCGCCTTGGGATCGGTTTCCTGCTTTGAGCGCCAGTCCGCCACGCTCCAGCCCTGCGGCAGATAGCCGTGCAGCGGATCATGCGCGCTGGTCTGGTCGGTTACGATATCGGGCCGGATTTCACCGGCCTCCATGCGGCGGACAAGTTCGGGGAAGATGTCCGCTGCATTGCCAACAAGACCAACGGACTTCGCTTCGCCGGCTGCCGTCCAGCGGGCGATCTTTTCCAGCGCCTCATCCAGTGTGTACGCTTTTTCGTCCAGATATCTGGTGCGTATACGAAAATCGATGCGCGTCTCGTCGCATTCCACCGCCAGACAGCAAGCGCCGGCAAAGACAGCGGCCAGCGGCTGCGCCCCGCCCATACCGCCAAGACCGGCGGTGAGTATCCATTTGCCGGTAAGATCACCGCCATAGTGCTGGCGGCCGGCCTCGGCAAAGGTCTCATACGTGCCCTGCACGATGCCCTGCGTGCCGATATAGATCCACGAGCCGGCCGTCATTTGGCCGTACATCATCAGGCCCTGCTTATCGAGCGCGTTGAAATGCTCCCAGTTGGCCCAGTGGGGCACGAGATTGGAATTGGCGATCAGCACGCGCGGCGCATCGGCGTGGGTGCGGAACACGCCCACCGGCTTTCCTGACTGCACCAGCAGCGTCTCGTCCTCACCCAGGTCTTTAAGCGCCGCGACAATGCCGTCAAACGCTTCCCAGTTGCGCGCGGCCCGGCCGATCCCGCCATAGACGACCAGCTCGTGCGGGTTCTCGGCGACATCTGGATGCAGATTGTTCATCAGCATGCGCAGCGGCGCTTCGGTCATCCAGCTTTTGGTGTTCAGCGCCGTGCCCGTGGGCGGATAAATGTCGCGCGCATTGCGCCGTGTGCCGGTCATGGTGTCACCTTCAGATCGGGCGCCAGCTCTTCCAGCCGGTGCAGGATTTCAGAAAGAACGGAACGCAAATCCGCGGCCTTTTTGTCGTCATAGGCAAAGGGCGCGGCCTCGGCCTGCAGATAGGCTGACTGGGCCAGCTCCACCTGGATCGCATGCACGCCGGTATCAGGTTTGCCGTAATGGCGTGTCGTCCAGCCACCCTTGAATCGGCCATTGAGCACATGGCTATAGCGCGCTGATTTTGCTCCAACTTCCAGCGCTGCTTCACACAGAGCTTCAGCACAACTCGCCCCGTCCGCCGTCCCGATGCAGAGGTCTGGCAGCGTGCCATCAAACAGGAAGGGAATGCGCGAACGGATAGAGTGCGCATCATAGAGAATGGCCACGCCATGGCGTGCCTTCGCTGCCTCCAGCGCCGCTGAAACGGCCGCATGATAGGGCGCGTGATACGCCGCGACGCGCGCCGCAACCTCGTCCGGTGAAGGCGGCTCGGTCCAGATCGGCTCGCCGTCAAAATCGGTGGTGGCGACAAGCCCGGTCGTGTTCTGGCCGGGATACAGGCTCGCCCCGTCGGGGGGCCGGTTGGGATCAACGACATAGCGGTGAAAATTGGCCACCACCATCGCCGCGCCGGGGAGCAGCCCCTCATAGAGCCGGTCCACATGCCAGTCGGTATCGGCGAGCGCCGCTCCCCTCGCATTCAGCCGCGCGCGCACATCATCGGGCAACCAGACGCCGGCATGCGGCACGGCGATGACGACCGGGTTGCTCCCCTCTTTGACGCTCACCGGATTCAACTGGGCCGGGTTCATGGCGCGATCTCCAGCCCGGCAGCGCGGATAAGCGCGCCGGAACGAACCAGCTCAGCCGCCCGTTCGATATCGCCCGCCATATAGCGGTCAGCCTCCAACACCGGCACCTGCACCCGCAAGGCCTCGATCGCCGCGAGAAGCGCAGGCGAGGACTGCAAGGGCGCGCGGAACGCAATGCCCTGCGCCGCGCTCATCGCTTCCACGGCAAGGATGCGTGACAGGTTCTCATTCATGCGCATCAGGCGCACGGCGGCGTGCGCCGCCATCGACACGTGGTCTTCCTGATTGGCCGAAGTGGGCGTGGAATCGGTCGAGCACGGATTGGCCAGATGCTTGTTCTCACTCATGAGCGCGGCGGTCGTGACCTCCGCGATCATGAACCCGGAATTGAGCCCCGGCTCCGGCGTCAGGAAAGGCGGCAGATCGTGATTGAGGTTCGGATCGACCAGCAGGGCGATACGGCGCTGCGCAATCGCGCCGATTTCGGCAATTGCCAGTGCGATCATGTCGGCGGCAAACGCTACCGGTTCGGCGTGGAAATTGCCGCCCGAAACAATGCCGCCATCCAGCACCAGCGGATTGTCGGTGACGGCATTGGCTTCTGTTTCCAGCGTCGTGCCGGCCTGGCGGAGCAGGTCCAGCGCCGCGCCCGCCACCTGCGGCTGGCAGCGTATGCAGTAAGGGTCCTGCACGCGGATATCATCCTCACGATGGCTGTCGCGTATCTGCGAGCCCTCCATCAGCGCGCGCATGTGCTCGGCCACCTCGATCTGGCCGCGATGACCGCGCAGCGCATGTATCTGTGGATGCAAGGGCGCGGTGGAGCCCATCGCGGCGTCGGTGGAGAGGCAGGAGGTCAGCACGGCATTCGCCGTCAGGCGCAGCGCATCAAACAGGCCGGCGAGCGCCATGGCGGTGGAAAACTGCGTGCCATTGATGAGGGCCAGACCCTCCTTGGCTTCCAGCACAATCGGTTTCAGGCCTGCCGCCGCCAATGCCTGCGCGCCCGGCAGGCGCTTGCCCGCATGGACGGCTTCCCCCTCCCCGATCATGACCGCCGCCATGTGGGCAAGCGGGGCCAGATCACCCGACGCGCCGACCGAGCCCTGCAAAGGAATGATTGGCGTGACGCCGCGCTCCAGCATGGCTTCGATGAGCGCGATCAGCTCCCAGCGCACGCCGGACGCGCCGCGCCCCAGGCTCAAAAGCTTCAGCGCCATCATCAGGCGCACGATTGCCGCGTCCGTTTCGTCACCCACGCCGCAGCAATGAGAGAGGATGAGATTGCGTTGCAGGGTGCGGGTATCGCCCGCAGCGATCTTCACATGAGCCAGCTTTCCAAAGCCGGTATTGACGCCGTAGACCGCCGCCTTGCCGCCCGCTGCCTGCGCCACACGGGCGGCTGATGCCTCGATGCCGTCACGCGCCGATGGATCAAGCCGCGCCGGCAGGCCATCGCGCCAGATGTGTTCCAGATCAGCGAGTCGGACCGCGCCGGGAGTGAGCGTCAGCATGGGCGGCCTCCGAATATGCGTTGGTGAAGCGGGTTGAAGCCGATACGCCCGGCAAGCTCCGCTGGCGTATCCGCATTCCAGATGGCAAGGTCGGCGCGCTTACCGGGAGCGATAACGCCCCGGTCTTCAAGGCCCAGCGCTCTGGCGGCGTTCACCGTCACGGCGCGCATCGCTTCATCGGGCGTCAGGCGGAACAGGGTGCAGCCCATATTCATCGTCAGGAGCAGCGAGGTCAGCGGCGAGGAACCCGGATTGCAGTCGGTTGCCAGCGCCATTGCCACGCCGTGCTCCCTGAACGCGGCGATGGGCGGCAGCTTGGTCTCGCGCAGGAAGTAGAAGGCACCGGGCAGCAGCACGGCGGCCATGCCGGCCTTCGCCATGGCCTTCGCATCGTCATCATCGGCATATTCGAGATGATCGGCCGAAAACGCGCCATAACGCGCGGCGAGCTGTGTGCCGCCCTGCTGCGAGAGCTGTTCGGCATGCAGCTTGACCGGCAGGCCAAGGGCTTTGGCTTCAACGAACACACGCTCGATCTGCTCCGCGTTGAAGGCGATATTCTCGCAAAACCCGTCCACCGCATCGGCCAGGCCCTCGGCGTGCGCGGCGCGCAAGGCGGGCAGGCAGACTTCGTCCAGATAGGCATCCGCGTGTCCATTGTATTCGGCCGGTATGGCATGCGCGCCCAGAAAGCTGGTGCGGATGGTGACGGGGCGTTTGCCCTCCAGCGCACGCGCTACGCGCAGCATGGAAAGCTCGGTCTCGATATCGAGCCCATAGCCGGACTTGATCTCAACCGTTGAAACCCCTTCGGCCAGCAGCGCATCGAGGCGCGGCAGGGCTTCTGCGAGAAGCTGCTCTTCGCTCGCCGCGCGCGTCGCCATGACGGTGGAGACGATGCCGCCCCCTGCCCGCGCGATCTCCTCATAGCTCGCGCCCTCCAGACGCAGCTCGAACTCGCGTGTGCGGTTGCCGCCATGGACGAGATGGGTGTGGCAGTCGATCAGTGCTGGCGTCACCAGACGCCCCTCCAGATCACGCGAAGGCGCCCTCGAATACGCGCCCGGCAGATCGCTCTGAGGCCCTGTCCACGCAATCCGCTCGCCCTCAATCACGATGGCACCGGCACCGCTCACCGGCTCTGCCGTGACGGCGAGCCTGGCGCCGGTCAGCACATGGGTGCGGGCGTGATCCACCTTGATTCCTCCTGCGAGCCGGCCCATTAAGTATAGACTTATTATGCGAGTCAACGGAGCGGGCATGAGCGTCATTCACGCGGGCGAAGCACTTCTGGAAACCGGCTGGGCGCGTGATGTACGCGTGGTACTGGATGGCGATCGCATTACCTCAATAGAGGCGGGCGCTACCCCTCAGAGCGGCGATTACCGCACCGGCATGCTGCTGCCCGCACCGGCAAACCTGCACTCCCACGCCTTCCAGCGGGCCATGGCAGGCCTGACCGAGCGGCGCGGCGCCGATCCGTCGGACAATTTCTGGACCTGGCGCAAGGCGATGTACGCCTTCCTTGATGCCCTGACCCCTGATGATGTGGAGGCCATAGCCGCGTTTGTGCAGATGGAAATGCTCGAAGCCGGTTACGCCACCAATGTGGAATTCCATTATCTCCATCACGGCCCCGATGGCCGCCCCTATGACAATCCGGGCGAGATGAGCCAGCGCATCGCGGCGGCGGCGGCCACGACCGGTGTCGGCCTCACCCTGTTACCTGTGCTCTACCAGCAGGGCGGATGCGATGGCCGCCCGCTGGGCGCAGGTCAGATCCGTTTCGGCAATGATATCAGCCGGTTTGAGCGCCTTGTTGAATCCGCTGGCGAAGCGCTCAAATCCCTGCCCGCCGACGCAAGACTTGGCATTTCCGCGCATTCGCTGCGCGCGGTCAGCCGCGAGGGGCTGGCCGCCTGCATCGCGCTTTTGCCTAGTGCCCCGCTGCACATGCATCTGGCCGAACAGACCGGCGAGGTGGACGAGGTGCTGGAGTTTTACGGCGCCCGGCCCGCCGAGTGGCTGCTCGCCAATGCCGATGTCGACGCGCGCTGGTGCCTCATCCACTGCACGCAGATGACAGATCAGGAGACACGCAGCCTCGCCCGCACCGGTGCGGTGGCGGGCCTCTGCCCGATCACGGAGGCCAATCTGGGCGATGGCATTTTTAACGGCACGACATGGCTGGAGGCCGGTGGCCGGTTCGGTGTCGGCTCGGACAGCAATGTGCGCATCTCCCTGTCTGAGGAATTGCGCCAGCTTGAATACTCCCAGCGCCTGCGCGACCGCAGCCGGGCGGCGCTTGCCACGCGCGAAAAATCCGCCGGGCGCGTGCTGCTGGAAGGCGCAGCGAAAGGCGGCGCACAGGCCGCTGGGCGCAAGGCAGGCGTAATCGCCACGGGCAAGCTGGCGGACCTGGTGGCGCTCGATACCACCCATATCACCCTTGAGGGGCGCTCGGGTGATATGGCGCTGGATAGCTGGGTATTTGCGGGCGATGACAGCATGGTCAGCGATGTCTGGGCCGCTGGCCGCCATCAGGTGCGGGGCGGCCGCCACATCGCCCGCGATGCGATTACTGAGCGCTACCGGCAAACCATCCGGCGTCTGGGAACGCGGCTGTGAGCGGCCCGGCTACCGCGTCCGTGACATGGCAAAGCGTGCGGGCCGAGGCCCTGCGCCGCATCCGCACGCGCGAGTGGCCGCCGGGCGCGCTGATCCCCAAGGAAGCAGAAATCGCCGAAGAGCTGGGCTGCGCGCGCGCCACGGTAAACCGGGCGCTGCGTGATCTGGCGGAAGCCGGCTATCTCGACCGGCGGCGCAAGGGCGGCACGCGTGTGACCGAAACGCCGGTGCGCCGCGCGGTCTTTGACATTGCCATCATCCGCCATGAGGTGGAGCAGTCCGGTGCCAGCTATGGCTATGCCCTGCTGGTGGACCGGATGGAGCGCCTGCCCGAGGACCTCGCCGCGCTGCTGGACCAGCCGCCCGGCACGCGCTGGCGGCGCGTGATCGCCCTGCACAGCGCGGGGAAGCGGCCCTTCTGCCTCGAGGACCGCTGGCTTAACCCGGTTCTGGTGCCACAAAAGCGCGCGGACTTCACGGCCTCCAGCGCCAATGAATGGCTGGTGCGCAATGTGCCCTTTACGGGCGGTGAGCTAAGCTTTCAGGCCCGCAAGGCCGACACCGCCCTCGCCTCCCGGCTGGGCTGCGCGCGCGGCAATGCCGTCTTTGCGGTGGAGCGCATCACGCGTACCGATGACGCCGCCGTCACGGCGGTCACGCTGACCTATGCGCCGGGCTATCGCCTCACCACGACGCTAGGCTGAAAGCCGCTCGGCAATCGCGCGGCCCATGCCTTCAGTGCCGACAAGGCGGGTATCCTCACCGCCCAGCAAATCGCCCGTGCGGTAGCCAGAATCGAGCACATGACTCACGGCCTTTTCGGTCAGGTCTGCCAGGTCCGGCCGGCCCAGCTGGTGGCGCAGCGCCATGGCAAGGCTGAGGATGGCCGCGCACGGATTGGCAATACACTTGCCCGCGATATCCGGCGCCGAGCCGTGGATCGGCTCGTAAAGGCCCGGCATGCCCGGCTCGCCCAGCGCGGCGGACGGCAGCATGCCCAGCGACCCCGTTAGCATCGCCGCCGCATCGGACAGGATATCGCCGAACAGATTGTCGGTCAGGATCACGTCGAACTGGCGCGGGTCGCGCACCAGCTGCATCGCGCAGTTGTCGGCATACATGTGCGACAGCGCGACATCGGAAAATTCACGCTTGTGCAGCGCCGTGACGGTCTCGCGCCAGAGCAGCCCGGATTCCATCACATTGGCCTTTTCCACCGAACACACCCGCCCTTCGCGCTGGCGGGCCAGATCAAAGGCCATGCGCGCCACGCGCTCGATCTCGGGCGTGGTATAGCTTTGCGTGTTGAAGCCGCGCTTCGTGCCGTCGGGCAGTGTTTCGATGCCGCGCGGCTCGCCGAAATACACCCCGCCGATCAGCTCGCGCACGAAAAGAATGTCGAGGCCGTCGATCACGTCGCGCTTAAGCGTGGACGCGTCGGCCAGCGCCGGGAAGCACAATGCCGGGCGCAGATTGGCATAGAGGCCCAGCCCTTTGCGCAGATTGAGAAGCCCCTGTTCGGGACGCAATTCGTAAGACACGCTTTGCCATTTCGGCCCGCCCACAGCGCCCATCAGCACCGCGTCGCTGGCTTTGGCCATTTCAAGGACGTGCGGTGCCAGCGGCGTGCCGTGCCGGTCCAGCGAAGCCCCGCCTATGTCGCCGTTCTCCACGCTCAGGCCAAGCCCATGATGGGCGTTGAGCGCGTCAATAACGCGCCTGACCTCAGCCAGCACCTCAGGGCCAATCCCGTCACCGGGCAAGAGCAGAATCTTCATGGAATACTCGCTTGACGTGATCCACATCCAAACCTGCGCGACCGCGCCGGATTTCGCAAGCGCAGCATTGCGCCTGCTGCATCGCTTCAGCCAAGCCTTTGACTTGACCGGCCTATTCCCCGACACTCCCGGCATCCGCATCATCTGCCCGCCAGAGGGACGGCGCACGGCACTGACGGAGGGGGCGTGGTCAACACATCGGTATTCTGCACGAGCTCGGCGCCGCCAGAGGCCCGGTTCGAGGCCTGGCGCGAAAGCGTCGGCGTCATCTATGAGGTGAGCCGCGAGGGCGCGCCGCAGGGACGTGCCTTTCACGCGCGTGTCGAAAGCCTCATCATTGACGGGATTGTGCTCAACCGGTGCACCGCCGGCGGTCAGAGCTTCGCGAGGCCTGCGGCGCGTTGTGCCACGGACGGGCTCGACCACTACATGATCCAGCTCTTCCTCGCCGGTTCTGTCGAGATGGCCAGAGGCAGACGCCGGGTCAACGGCAGGCGCGGTCAGCTGATCGCGCTCGACCTCGCTGACACGCTCGACTCCGTCAACACCGATTTTGACCTGCTGAACGTCTTCATACCGCGCCGCCGGCTCAGCGCCTTGCTCAGGACACCGGACAGCCTGCAAGGGGTGACGGCAGATACCGGTACCGGTGCCGGCAAGCTGCTTGCAGACTACATCGTCTCGCTATACCGCAGCGGCGCCACGCTGGGCGAGGCGGAGGAAGCCACCTGCGCCACCGTGCTGCTCGAACTCGCGGCCATGGCGTTCAACGCATCGGGGGAATCCGGGCACTATCAGCCGGACTGGCACGACCATTCACTGGCGCTGAAGGCGCGCATGGTAATCGGGCGGAACCTGCACGTGCGCGAGCTGACCCCGCAAATGATCGCCAGCGCACTCAACGTATCGCGCGCGCGGCTGTACCGGGCTTTCAGGGATATTGGCGGCGTGAACGAGACCATACGCGAGATGCGCCTGCGCCGGTGCTTTTCCGAGCTGGTTTCACCCGCCAACACCCATCGTCCGGTTGCCAATATCGCCGATCAGTGGGGCTTTACCGATCCATCCCACTTCGCGCGTGTGTTCCGCTCCAGATTTGGTGTGACGGCGAGCGATGTGCGCGCACGTCAGGCGCTGAACGCCATGGTCCCTGTTGCACCTGACGGGCCCGACCGCTCCTACGAGGCGTGGATCGCGTCCATCGGCTGATGAGACGCACGGACAAGCACCAGAGACGCATATCCAGTTTTTTCGGGTTTCATGGCCTCCTGATCGCCTCCTAACATCGCGCGCAAGGCCGATCAGGGAGGAAACCATGCGTTCATTCATTGCTGCCGCCAGCCTTGCAGCAGCCGCCACCATGCCCGCCATGGCGCAGCTGGTGCCTGAAGGGCAGCGGCCGGCGCTGGACATTCTGCGTGCCGACGAAGTGCCGGTGAACATTCTGGGCGATATGAGCGAAGGCTGCCGGATTGATGGACAAGGCGTCTTTGATGTCGTTCTGGGCAGTCTTGATCACTACGAGATCAACTGGATACGCGGCGAGGACCATCATGACTGGCGCATCCTGGTCACGCTGAACCTGTTCGGGGAAGGCGGCGATGCCGGGTGTGCGGGCAATCTGCTGGTGGAGATATATCACGCTGCCAGCATTCCGCTGGAGTTCTCCAGCGATACGTTTGAAAATGATGCGATCCTCCTGCGTCTGGAAAACCGCTTCGGGCCGACCTTTGCGGAAGGTGATGCGCTGCAGGAAGAATTTCTCAACTGGCTGGCCGCAGAGCTCGGCAGCGGCTGGGCGATGATGCTCGAGGAGCGGGGCTGACAAACAGCCGGTTGCGGCGGGCTTCCTAGCGTTGCTCGCCGCCCTCTCCCTCCTGCGCCGCCTCCGCTGGCGCCATGGTCTCATCGACTGGCGCAGCTGCCGCCTCCTCGCGGCGGCGGGCTTCCAGCGCGTCCAGTTCCCGCAAGGCGGACGTGCCTTCGAACATGCGCCGGAATACGCCGGGCGCCAGCGCCGACAGGGGATTGGCGGTCACGCGCGTGGCGTCGAACTGGCCCTCGACCGTAAACGTCACGCCGACAACGCCTTCGCCCCGGCGCGAGGTCAGCAATTCGCCCACGACCGGCAGATTGCCGAGCACCGAATTCAGCCCGTAGGAGGGCAGGATGGTGCCCGACACATTCATCCGCTCGCCAGCAGTATCGACCACCCCGGTCCATGTCAGACCCAGTGACGGGCCCGCCACGCGCCCCTCACGCATTTCCAGCAGGCCGTTGGCAAAGGCGTACTCCACTTCCAGACGCTCAAAATCGATACCCTGGCCGGAAAACAGGCTGCCGAGGCCTTCCAGTGAGCCGGCGGCCAGAATGCGGGCCAGAAGCGGCATTTGTTCCAGCCGGAAGCCGCTTGCCAGAAGGCGTCCCTGAACGCCGCCCGGCATGCCCGCCGGCGGCAGTACCCCCTCAAGCTCCATCGTTCCGCCCGTAATCGTGCCGAACCCGCCCAGCGTACTGAGGACCGCACCGGCATCCGCGCTGCTGGCCGACAGAAGCCGCATGCCGTCCGGCTGCGGCGCAACGGCCAGCGAAACCTGCCCGCGTGGCAGTGCGGCCTGAAGGTTCAGCCGCTGCAGGCCGAGCGCATCTGCTTCCAGGGCGAGACCCACGGCGCCGTAGCGCACCCGCCCGGCCTGTACCGTGTCAATATCGGCCACCAGGGAGATGGCGCCAGCCCCCTCCCCGCTGAACAGCCCGCCCGACACAAGGTTGGCAATCAGGTCGCTTGCATCAAGAAAACGGCCCGAGATACGGATATCGAGCGCCCCATCGCTGCCGTCCGGCCGGCCAGCGCTGATCGACAGGTCGGACCGCCCGCCCACAATCACCCGTTCAAATGCCGCACTGAGCAAAAGCCCGTCCGCCGCAAGCTCCGCCTGCCCGCGTATGTCCACATCATCGCCCAGAACCGCCAGCCGGCTGATATCCAGCCCGCCCGTGGACGAGCGCCCGGCAATCATCTCCAGCGCCGCGGGAGTGCCGCGCGGCTTGGTCCACAAATTTTCCGGCAATATAAGGGCCGCATCGGTCAGGTCGCCCATCACCACATATCGGGAAAAATCAAACCCGTTGCCCGTGAACGTCGCATCGAGGCCGATCTGGCCGTCAATAATGCCGCGCGCCGGTATCCCGGCCAGATCCAGATCGCGCGCATCGGCGTTCGACACGATACGCACGCGCGTACCCAGCTCACCTTCCGGGACCTGGAAACGCTCACGCCATTCCATGCGGGCCTGGGAGCGGCCGATGCGCACATTGCCGCTGGCTTCCAGCCCAGCGCTATCGGCCTGAAAGGAGATATCACCGTCTGCGATGCGGACATCGCCCAGCCCGGCCGGCGCAGCCACACCCGTGAACCGGCCCGAGACATCGAAGCCTATATCCTCGTAGGGAACGTTGCGCAGCATCGGACGGGTGATTTCGAAGCGCACCGCGCCCTCGCCCTCCAGCGTCGCCGGATCAAACCCGTAATCACTGGCAAGGTTCAGCGGAGGCTGGTCGAGCAAAGCCACAAGGCCAGGCAGTGCCCCCCGTCCCTCCCCGCCAAACCGGGCGGGGGCTCCACGCGGATTGAAGCGCGGAATGTCGACGGTGACCGTATCGATCTCCAGCGCATCGATCTGCCCTGACCGGCCCGTCAGGCTGAGCGAGTTGCCACGCACCACCGCCGATCCGGAAAGCCCGGTCAGCGGGGTCATGGTGGAGATATAGCGCGCCGTGGCATTGCTGAAATCGAAGCTGACCATCAGATCCTCATCGTCCAGCATCCCGGCATTGAACGCCTCGGCAGGGATATCGATATCGGCGCGCAGATTGCGCGCCTCGCCAGCCAGTATGTTGGCCTCGACCCAGTCCCGTCCGCCCAGGGCAAAATCCACCGGCCACAGAGCCAGAACGGCATTCTTGCGCACAACGCCGTCAACAGCACCTTCGATGCGGATGGCAGGCCTGCGGCCCTCAACCGTTTCGTCCAGCCCCAGACGGCCGGAGAAGCGCGCAATGATATCGAGAAACTCGGCCTCCGCGCTATCGATGAAGAGCTCTGGCGATTGTGTGTCCAGCCGGCCCGAGAACGTACCGCGCGACCAGGCAAACGGGCCGGGAAGCGTATCGGGAAGCACCAGCGCCCCCTCGCCCAGCTCCAGCTCGTAGCGGGCGCGCGAGGGCAGCAGATTGTCATAGCCGGCAAATCCGTAAAGCCGGCCGGAAGCGTCCAGCCGCAAACGCTCGCTGTCGAACTCCAGCGCGCGAAGCTCAAGCTCGCCGCCGGCAGCATCCAGTGATGCGCTGACATGTCCGGATGCTATGGGAAGCGCGCCATCGGCGCTGCGGAACACGCCGTTGCCGGCATCAAGGCGCAGCTCCACTGCGCGCAGCCCGTCCGTCCGGCTGGCATCGAGCACCAGATCGACATCAAGCGGCAGATCGAAGGCACCAAGCCGCCCCCATCCGCCCTGAAGATTGCCCAGCGTTGCGGGAACGAGGCCTTGGGCGGAGAAGGCCAGAAACATGGCTTCGAAATTGGCGCCCGTCTCGAGCTCGACCGTTACCGGTACCGGGCCTGCAGGCGCGAGAAGGCCCGCGCGGGCCGAAACCTGCAAGGCGCGGCCCGCGCGCTCAAGCTCCAGCTCCGCATCGGCAAACCGCACCGACAGCCCGCTTATCATATCCTCGACGCGCAGTTCTGCGCCACTGATACGCGCGCGCTGCAACCGGCCGAGAACCGCGCCCGCAGCGCCCTCATTGCCTGCAGCATCAGCATGTGCCGTGCGCCCGCCCAGCGATGCGCTGACCACGCCGGCCGCATCGCGGCGCACCGTGAACACGCCGCCCACGGCATTGATCTCCACCGGACGGATGCGTCCGATCACAAGCTGGTCGAGTGCCAGCGCCAGCTCCACCTGCTCGGCAGTGGCCAGCACCTGGCCATCAGCCCCGTCAACTTCCAGCTGGCGCATGTCCACCACAAGTGCCCGGCTGTCCGGCGCATAGCGGACGCTGGCGCGGCCATAGCGGGCCTCTTCCCCGCCCAGCGCCGTGGCTATGGCCGGGCGCAATCCGGCGACAACCGCATCCACATCCACAGGCCCGCTGGCGAGACGCCACAGCAGGGCGGCAGCCGCGAAGATGGCGAGCGCCATCAGGACGGCAATTGCCTCCAGCGTGTAGATCAGGAAAAGGCGGGCGCTTCGGACTAGCACGGAGACCTGTATGTCAGCGGAGCACTGGACGCGAACAGCCTGGCACCCACATCTTGCCGGGAACCATGCCGAACACCTTTCAGCAAATCAGGGAGTAAACTCTTGAGCACTTTGAATCCCGGCGATAAGGCCCCCGATTTCTCGATGCCCACCGACAGTGCCGGCAAGGTTTCGCTGTCTGACTTCAGGGGCAAGAACGTGGTTCTCTTTTTCTACCCGAAAGATGACACTCCGGGATGCACGAAAGAAGCTATCGGGTTTAGCGGCAAAATTGACGAGTTCGAGGCGGCAGGTGCAGTTGTTATCGGTGTATCGAAAGATACCGCTGCCAAGCATGGCAAGTTCCGCGCCAAGCATGAACTTACCGTGATACTGGCCTCTGACGCCGAGGGCGACGTTACCGAGCGCTATGGTGTCTGGAAAGAAAAGCAGATGTACGGGAAGACCTATTGGGGCATTGAACGCTCCACCTTCCTGATCGGCCCCGACGGCAAGCTGAAAGCTGTATGGCGCAAGGTGAAGGTGCCTGGCCATGTCGACGAGGTGCTGGAAACGGTGAAATCCGGCTCGTGACACGGTCACTCCAGGACGCCGCCATCGCGGTCCTGCAAACGGCTGAGCCAGTGGCCAAGGCACGGCGCGCACGCAAGACCGCGTCAGCCTGGCGCGATGGCGCGCTGGCGTATGACCCGGACTGGCACGGCAGCCTACCGGACCGCCCTGCCCGGCCTGACCGGCCGCGCCTGGTGCCGCCGGCCAGGGTTCCGCGGCGGCGCCTGACCAGCGAGGCGGGGCGGACGGCCCTGCTGCATGCTGTCGCCCATATCGAGTTCAATGCCATCGACCTCGCCTTTGACATGGCGGTCCGGTTTGGCGGTTCAGCCGAGCTGGATGCCACCGCCCGCCATGCCTTCCTCACCGACTGGATCGGGGTCGGCGATGACGAGGCACGCCATTTCCAGATGGTCAGCGGCCGTCTGTCTGAGCTGGGAGCGGCCTATGGGGATCTGGACGCCCATGACGGGCTCTGGTCGGCGGCGATGGCGACATCGGACGATATCGCCGCGCGCCTTGCCATCGCCCCGCTGGTGCTGGAAGCGCGCGGACTGGACGTGACACCGGGCATGATCGATCGCCTTGTGTCCGCCGGTGACAGACCCAGCGCCGAAATACTTACCACGATCTACAATGAGGAGATCGGCCACGTCGCCGCCGGCCGCCGCTGGCTGGACCATGTCTGCGCCAGCCGCGGGCAGTGTCCGCGCGAGACCTTCCACCGCCTTGTCCGGGAACGATTCCCCGGTGGATTGAAGCTGCCCGTTAACGCAATTGCCCGCGCCGAAGCGGGACTCGAGCCAGACTTCTACGAGCCACTGCTTCCGCAATGAGCAGTTAAAGCACTGAATTAAAAAAGATTTAACTGCGCCTAACGCGAATGCGGCCCGAAGGTTGCATCAGATTGCACGGAACTGGTTGAAAACCGTCACATTCCTGTGCGAGTGTTTCGCCTTCGAGGCGGGATTTCAACGAAAAACCGGGCGGGAGCGCATGGTGAAACGTCTTCTCGCCGGCCCATGGGAGCTGATCAAGCAACGCTTCCCGGACCGGCAGATATACCATCGCAGTGATGGTCAGGTGCGATACTTCGCCGTGACCACAGAGATGCAGGTGGGAGCGTTGGCGGTCGCGTGCGGCCTTGCCATCTGGCTGACCATCTCCACTGTGAACATGATCCTGGAGAGCCGGACGGACATGATCCGCTCTGCCAGATTCAACGAAACCATAACGGCATATCAGGCGCAGCTTGAAGAAGCGCGTGCGGCAGAGGCTGCGGCCATCGCCTTCCTGGAATCGCGCAGTGATGCGTTTGACCGGACAGCCGGCGAGTTCCAGGTGCGTCACGACACGGTCCGCCGCCTGCTTGACTTTGCCGAAGACCTGCAGATTGGCGAACGCCAGCTCAGCCCCAGCCTCGATAATGGCCGCATCCTCATGGCCGCCAGCACTGCAGATGCGGCGCCGCGTGAATCCCTGATCCGTACCGCCGCCCACGAAGGCGATGGCAGCCCCGCCGAAGAACGCGTCGCCAGCCTGATGACAGACCAGGAAGACGCGCTGGCACAGGCTGAAGAGTCGGCCGAAGCGCGGCTGGAGAATCTGCGCGCCGTCCTGCGGCTTACGGGGCTGCGGCTGGAGGAAGTGGTGCGCGAAGGCCGGTCGGGAGATGGCGGTACGGGCGGACCTTTCGTCGCGCTCGACAATGCTGCGCTGATGGGCGAAGGGCTTGATCTGTCCGATCCGTTCAACGCGCGGGTGGCGCGCATCGCATCGCGCCTCGTCGAGCTGGAAGAGCTGGAGCGGGCCCTGTCGGCCACGCCGCTGAACCTGCCGGTATCTGGCCCCTACCGCGATACCAGCCCCTATGGCTCGCGCATCGACCCCTTCACCCGCCGCCCCGCATTCCATACCGGGCGCGACTTCGCAGGTGCACGCGGTACACCGATTACTGCTGGCGCAGCGGGCAGCGTCGTTTACGCAGGCTGGCGCTCGGGCTATGGTAGAACCGTGGAGATCGATCATGGCTACGGGTTCAGGACGCGCTATGCGCACCTGCACACGATCGACGTTCGCCGCGGTGATGTGGTGGAAGCAGGCCAGCGCCTCGGGGGAATGGGCACGACCGGGCGTTCGACAGCAACGCATCTTCACTACGAAGTCTGGTTCAGGGGTAACCACCTGGACCCTGAGCGTTTCTTGAGAGCAGGACATTATGTTCAATAAAAAGGACTCCCCCGCCCCGGAAACGGGAAGCCCGCCGCCCCCAGCCAAAAGGTCCGCCATGAAATCGAAAGCTCCCTCTATTCTCAGCGCTGATCTGACGATCACGGGCTCCATTTCCTCCGAAGGCGAGGTTCAGCTCGATGGTATCGTTGAAGGCGATGTCCGCGCCGGATCGCTGAGCATCGGAGAGGAAGCCACGGTAAAGGGCGAAGTGGTCGCTGAAAGCGTGGTCGTACGTGGCCGCGTCGAAGGCTCGGTCCGTGCCCGTCAGGTGCAGCTCGCTGCCACCGCCCGCATCGAGGGCGACATCGTCCACGCCACGCTGGCGGTTGAAAGCGGCGCGTACTTCGATGGCCATTGCCGCCGCTCTTCCGATCCGCTCGCCGACAAGAAATCGGCCAGTTCGGACACCATCGCGCAGGACAAGCCGAAAGCAGCGGCCTCCATGCCGCCTGCACCGCCCAGCTCCGCAGCGGCAGCCTCGGCACCTCGCCCTGCCGCCGCCGCCAATAGTGACCCGTTTGCCTCCAAGGCGTAGGTCAGCAGGTCACACGTGATAATGAGAAAGGGCGGCTCTGATGAGCCGCCCTTTTTTTTGTTCTGTTGCCGGGATTGCCACCTGCCCGCCTGGCTTATTGCGCCTCGGCCTCGCCGCCCACACGCGCGGCCAGCGCCGCTGCCATGAACTGGTCCAGATCGCCGTCCAGCACGCCTTGCGTGTCGGAAGTTTCGACGCTGGTGCGCAAATCCTTGACCATCTGGTAGGGCTGCAGGACGTAGGAGCGTATCTGGTGCCCCCAGCCGATATCGGTTTTGGCATCAGCTTCCGCTTGCGCCGCGGCCTCGCGCTTCTGCAGCTCCAGCTCATACAGGCGTGCACGCAGCATGTTCCACGCGGTTTCGCGGTTCTTGTGCTGGGAGCGGTCAGCCTGGCACTGCACCACGATGCCCGTCGGCTCGTGGGTCAGACGAATGGCGCTGTCGGTCTTGTTGACGTGCTGGCCACCCGCGCCTGACGCGCGGAACGTGTCGGTGCGCACATCCTTGTCGAGTATCTCGATCTCGATCGTGTCATCGATCAGCGGATAGGCCCAGACGCTGGCAAAGCTGGTGTGGCGGCGCCCGGAGCTGTCATAGGGCGAGATACGCACCAGCCGGTGTACACCGGCCTCGGTCTTCAGCCAGCCATAGGCGTTATCACCCTTGATCAGCAGGGTCGCCGATTTCAGGCCGGCTTCCTCGCCTGCCTGCTCCTCGATCACCTCTACCTTGTAACCGGACGCATTGGCCCAGCGGGTGTACATGCGCGTCAGCATGGCAGCCCAGTCCTGCGCCTCGGTACCGCCCGCGCCGGGGTGGATCTCGACATAGCAGTCATTGCTGTCGGCTTCGCCCGACAAAAGGGCTTCCAGTTCTGCGCGCCCTGCCCGCTCCTTCAGCGCCTTGAGGGCCCCTTGCGCATCCTCGAAGAGCTCCTCATCGCCTTCGGCATCGGCGAGTTCGGCCAGCTCCAGCGTATCGGCGAGCTCGGTCTCGATCTCGCGCACATTCGTCATTTGCTGGTCGAGCGCATTACGCTCACGCATCAGGCTTTGCGCCCTGGCCGCGTCATTCCAGAAGTCCGGCGCCTCGGCGCGCGCGTTCAGCTCATCAAGGCGTGCTTCGGCCTGATCCCAGTCAAAGACGCCTCCTTAGCAGTTCCAGCGACTGCTCGATGGAGGTTTTGAAGGACGCAATATCAGCGCGCATGATTGTACTCGTTTCGCTTTACGGCAGGCACCCGGGCCCGGAAGAACCTGGATACTGGCGCTTAGCCAAACTGGCCACGCCCGGCAAGGCCCGAAGCTGTGATGGCTAGTAGATTCCGTCCAGACTTTCCGCCGCTTCTTCCGTTTCGCTGTCGTCCCGCTCGCCTTCGCGCAGGCGGCCCGAACCGAAACTCAGCGTCTCTTCCTCGCGGCTGGCCCCGCGCACCGGCTCGGTTCCGGGCCGGAACGCCTCGAGGATCACACCTGCACGGCCGAGCACGGACGGTTCACCAGACCGCGCATCAATCGGCACCAGGCGCACGCCTTCAGGCACGCGGAAAGGTGCGACCGGGTACTCTTCCAGTATGGGCGCAAAGGTATCGCGGGCAATCGGCGCCGCAGCCCGTCCGCCGGCCTCGCCCGAGCCCAGCGGCACAGGTGTGTCAAAGCCGACATAGACGCCAACCACGAGATCGGGCGTAAAGCCGACAAACCAGGCGTCGCGGAATTCATTGGTCGTGCCGGTCTTGCCAGCCACCGGACGGCCGAGCGCATTAAGCGCGCTGCCGGTTCCGCGGCGCACGGCGCCTTCCAGCATGGATACGACCTGATAGGCCGTAACCGGATCGACAACCTCTTCACCCAGCTCTGCCAGCTCAGGCTCGGCCAGCCCGTCCCGCCATTCCTCTGCATCGCACGCCACACACTCGCGCTGGTCATGCAGATAGATGGTCTGGCCGGTGCGGTCCTGCACCCGGTCGATCAGGGTCGGCGTCACCCGCCGCCCGCCATTGACCAGCGCGCCATAGGCGCTCATCAGCCGCCACAGCGTGGTCTCGCCAGCACCCAGCGACATGGAGAGCACCGGGTCCATCCGGTCATAGATGCCGAAGCGCTCGGCATATTCGGCGATCGGCTGCATGCCGGTATCCTGTGCCAGCCGGACCGTCATCACATTGCGCGACAGCTCAAGGCCAAGGCGCATGGTCGAGGGGCCATAGAACTGGTCGGAATAGTTGGATGGCCGGTAGAACCGGTTATCCCCGCCGCCAGTAGCCGCGAACGGCGCATCCAGAATGATGCTGGCGGGGGTAAAGCCATTATCCAGCGCCGCCGCATAGACGAAGGGCTTGAAGGAAGACCCCGGCTGACGCCGCGCCTGCGTGGCCCGGTTGAACTGGCTTTGCTGGAAGGAATAGCCACCGATCATGGCCAGTACGCGGCCCGTATAGGGATCCAGCGCCATCACCGCGCCATTGATTTCGGGCACCTGGCGCAGGCCGTACTCCTCGCCCTCTTCGGACAGACGCTCGACGAGCACCACATCGCCCAGCTCCAGCACATCGGATGGGCGCTGAACGGCCGGTCCGAGGACCGGGAAATTGTCCGATGAGCGGCGCGAGGGCGTGCGCGCCCATCTCAGCTCGGAAAGCGGAATCGTGCCTCGGACCCGGTCAGCCATGCCGATCAAGACATCATTGTCGCGCACTTCCAGCACCACCGCATGCGTCCAGCCTTCGTCCAGATCGCGCGGCAACTCGATTTCGGCGAGCTGATCCGGCCAGGCGTCAAAATTCTCCAGCGTGGCGAGCGGGCCGCGATAGCCATAGCGCCGGTCATACTCCACCAGCCCGGCACGCAGTGCCGAGCGCGCAGCCAGCTGGGCGCGCGTGTTCAGGGAGGTGCGCACCGACAGGCCGCCGGAATACAGCTGCTCCTCGCCATACATGTTGAACAGCTCGCGGCGCACTTCCTCGACGAAGTATTCCGCCGCCAGATAGGTCTCGCCCTGCAGCCGGCTCACCGTTTCCAGCGGCTGGGCCTGCGCCTCACGCATCTCGGCCTCGGTGATGAAGCCGTTGGCATGCATGCGGGCGAGCACATAGTTGCGCCGGCCGATGGCCGCCTCCGGGTGACGTTCGGGATGATAATTGTTGGGCGCCTTGGGCAGCGCGGCGAGATAGGCGATCTCGTGCAGTTCCAGCTCGTCCAGCGAGCTGTCGAAATAGTTCAGCGCAGCCGCCGCCACGCCATAGGCGCGATTGCCGAGGAAAATCTCGTTCAGATAAAGCTCCAGAATGCGGTCCTTGGTGAAGGCGCGCTCCATGCGCATGGCCAGCACCATTTCCTGAACCTTGCGGGCAATGCGTTGTTCGGACGAGAGCAGGAAGTTCTTCGCCACCTGCTGGGTGATCGTCGATCCGCCCTCGAGACGCCGGCCGTTGAGCATGTTGCCGACATTGGCAATCGCGGCCCGCAGCAGCCCTGTCAGATCAATGCCGCCATGATCGTAGAAATTGGCATCTTCCGCCGCCAGAAATGCCTCCACTACGTGCGGGGGGATGGCCTCTATCGGCACGAACACACGCCGCTCGAACGCATATTCGGCGATCAGCAGCCCGTCACCGGCATGCATCCGGCTCATGATCGGCGGTTCGTATTCGGCCAGCTGCTCGTAATCGGGCAGGTCCTGGGTGACCTGAACGACATAGATCGACACCGACACCAGGGCGACAATGCCGATAATGGCGATTGTTGAGCCTGCCCACAGGGCCAGCTTGCCGAGATTTCTCACACTGAAAACTGCCATGAATTTCGCCTGTCCAGTCGATGCCGCCTGCCTGCCTGGCCGCAGCAGCAGACCTTGCCCCTCACTGGGGCGGCATTATGGCGTGATCAGTCCTATCCGTCCAAGCCGGTTTCAGGCCGGCAGGCTAGCGCAGTGCCGGACCACCGGCATTGCTGCCCGCAGCGGCCGTACGTACCGCTCCGGAACTGTTGCACACCGCAAAATAGCTATCGATGGAATCAGCCACGGCCGTCATCAGGCGCTGGCGGTAGGCGGGCGTGTTCAGATTGCGCGAGTCGTCGGGGTTGGTCATGAACCCCATCTCGAACAGCACGGCCGGGATCTGGGAATCAAGCAGCACCCAGAAGCCCCGCTCCAGCGGTTCCCGGCGGAACAGGGGCGTGATCGAGGAGGAGGCTTCCAGAATGGAGGCCGCAAAGATCAGCGACTGGTTACGCTTTTCCTGCAGCGACATTTCGAGCAGCAGGTTGTTGACCTGCTCGGTCCGCACCGCGCTCGTCTGAAGCCATTCGCCATCCTGGCGCGCACGGTTGCGCGCCCGGTTCGTACCCGAATCCGACAGCGTATAGACCGCAGCCCCGCGCGGGCCGGTTGCGCTGTTGGGCGCTGCATCGGCATGCAGCGAGATGAACAGGTCTGCCTGTGCCCGGCGGGCCACTTGAATGCGCTCGTCAAGCTCAAGGAAAATGTCGCGGTCACGCGTCATGATCACCTCATAGCGCCCGCGCGCATTGAGAATGTCACGCAGCGCAAGACCTGCCGCCAGTGCCAGATGGGACTCCGAGACACTGCCAAAGCGCCCCGGCGCACCGGGATCGCGTCCGCCATGGCCCGGATCAATCACAATGCGGGGCCGCTCGCAGCGCGGCGGCACGTAGGACACCTGCACCCGCTCCGCGAGATATTGGGTAAGCGTGTGGTCAGCCACGTCAAAGCCGGAGCTGGCCGTCACCAGGGCGGCAGGCGCAGGCTCGATATCGATGACGATGCGATGGCCTCCATCGCCGGGGGGAAGGGTGAAACTCTCGCGCACCTGCGCACTTTCGGTCAGGTCGAAGATCAGGCGCGGCGTCTGCGCGGCCGGTTCGAAGCGGAAGCGTCCGGCAAGCCCGTGGCCCTGCCCCTGCCCGCCATCCAGACCGCCTACCGCCCAGCCTGCACCGGGAATATCGACGATCAGGCGCGGCGTCACCTCGCCCGATGCAAAGGCGCGGAACTCCATCTCGGAGCGGGTCTCGATGACAATGCGGGTATGGGTGTCATGGACACCGAAGCGCACGGCGATGATCTCGTTTGCATGGGCCAGACCGCCAGCGGCCATCGCCAGCAGCGCCGCCATGCAAGCCTTGAGGCCCGAAAGTCGCTTGATTATCGCCACCGCCATCACCCTCTGTATCGTACACCCTCATCCGGCCTGCTTGAACACAGGTCTCATACAGAGAATAACCCGCCCCGGTTTCGATTCGGTTACCAGAGCGTAACGATATTCGATGGCTAGCACGGATAAGCTTGCTTTTCATCCCGGAGTGAATGGTGCATGGTGTGCTCCGGTGTTGATAACGCTGTCAGCCAGTCCGGCATTGCCGGTGCCTGACACGCTTCACTACCTCGCCCCGCGCGGCAGGAGGTCTGGCAACGCGCCAACGGCTTTCGCAGCGGTCCAACGGGGCAGCAAAGATTTACCGGGCAGACGCCGCGGGCCGCTTATCCGGTTCTGCGCGCACGCGCCCCAGACCAGTCAAAGCGGCCTGTTCCGCGTGTTTCCCCCGCCTGCGGGGGTTGCCGGACAGGCCGACAAGGAACCTTGAACATGCGCCAGGCGCGTGCTTTCTCTTCACCCCTTTTTGAAGCGACGCCGCCCTTGCGCTCCCAACTCAGCGCCCAGCTGTCCGCCCTGGCCCTCACGGGCCGGGCGATTCGTGCTGGCGCGCGCACCGGAGCACGCCTTTATGTCCCGCAAAATGCTGATCGATGCCTCCCACCCGGAAGAAACCCGGGTGGTCATTGTGGATTCCAACCGCGTTGAGGATTTCGACTTTGAGTCGGCCTCCCGCAGCCCCATTCGCGGCAATATCTATCTCGCCCAGGTCACCCGCGTAGAACCCTCGCTTCAGGCCGCCTTCGTTGAATATGGCGGCAACAAGCATGGCTTCCTGGCCTTCAACGAGATTCATCCCGACTATTATCAGATCCCGTTCGAGGATCGTCAGGCCCTGCGCGAAGCGGAAGCCGAGCTGACCGCCGACACCGAGGGCGACAACGGCGATGACGCCGATGACGACGAGGACCTGATGGAGGAGATTGCCCGCAAGCGGCGCAATCTGCTGCGCAAATACAAGATCCAGGAAGTCATCAAGCGCCGCCAGGTCATGCTGGTGCAGGTATCCAAGGAAGAGCGCGGTAATAAAGGCGCGGCGCTCACCACCTATCTCAGCCTTGCCGGGCGCTATTGCGTGCTGATGCCCAATACCGATCGCGGGGGCGGGATTTCGCGCAAGATCACCAGCGCCACCGACCGCAAGCGCCTGAAAAGCGCTGTTCAGTCGCTGGACCTGCCACGCGGCATGGGGTTGATCATCCGCACCGCAGGCGCGGCCCGCACCAAGCTGGAGATCAAGCGCGACTACGACTATCTGATCCGCCTGTGGGAGACGATCCGCGAAACCACGCTGAAATCGGTCGCGCCGTCGCTGATCTATGAGGAAGGCAACCTCGTCAAACGCGCCATCCGTGACCTCTACGACAAGGATATCGAACACGTCCTGGTAGAAGGCGATGAAGCCTACAAGGAAGCCAAGGGCTTCATGCGCATGCTGATGCCCAGCCATGCCACCAAGGTGCAGCCCTATACCGACGACATGCCGCTTTTCCTGCGCCACGGCGTGGAAAGCCAGCTTGAGGCGATCTACTCGCCGGTCGCGCAACTCAAATCGGGTGGCTATCTGGTCATCAACCCGACAGAAGCGCTGGTCGCCATCGACGTGAACTCGGGCAAGTCGACCAAGGAACGCAATATCGAGCAGACGGCTCTGCGTACCAATCTGGAAGCCGCCGAGGAAGCGGCCCGCCAGATGCGTCTGCGCGACCTGGCCGGTCTCATCATTATCGACTTCATCGACATGGAGGACTCCAAGAACGTCCGCGCCGTCGAGAAGAAGATGAAAGACGTGCTCGCCAAGGACCGGGCCCGTATCCAGACGTCGAAAATCTCGCAATTCGGCCTGATGGAGATATCGCGCCAGCGCCGCCGCACCAGCCTGGTAGAAGGCTCGACCGAGCCTTGCCCGCACTGCAACGGTATTGGCTATCTGCGCAGCGTTGAATCCAGCGCGCTGGCCGCCGTGCGCAGCGTGGAGGAGGAAGGGCTCAAGGGCCGCGCATCGAAGATCGCGCTGCACCTGCCCAACGAGGTGGCCCTCTATCTGCTTAATGAAAAGCGCGAGTATCTGCGTGCGGTCGAACAGCGCTTCGACATGCGCGTCCTCATCGCGACCGACATCGACCTCAAGCGCGACGCGTCGCGCATTGAACGGCTTGAAACGCGTAAAGATGGCGATCGCGGCCCCTACATTCCCAAGCCGCTGACGGTCGAATCCGCTGTCCTCACGCCTGAGGATGAAGCCGATCTGCGCGCCGCAAGGGAAGAGGACGCGCAAGAAGAGGATGACGCCGCAGACGAGCGTCCGCGCGAGGAAGGCCAGGGCGACGAACGCCGGGGCCGCAAGCGCAGGCGCCGGGGTGGCCGCAATCGCGGTGACGGCGAAAGCCGCACTGACGCAGCCGGGCAGGACAGCAGCGCAGCAGATGCCGCCGAGGAAGAAAGCGCCGAGACGCAGAATGATGGCGGCCAGCCAGCACCCGCCCGCGCCGAAACCGGCGATGATGAAGGCGGGCGCAAGCGCCGCCGCCGGGGACGCCGTGGCGGCCGCGGGCGCCGCCGGCGCGGTGATGGCGAGGCGCGCAGCGACCAGGCCGCCGCATCCGGACAGGAAACCGGCGCTGACGATGCAGCCGGCAACGCCGATATTCCCGGTCTCTCGGTTATCGAGCCCGGTGACAGCGAAGCCTTCGGATCGGGCGAGGCGCCGGCTGCCCGCCCGCGCCCGTCCCGCCGCCGCAAGCAGGCCGTGACGGACACTCCGGCAGCAGCTGAAGGCGCCGCACCGGCGCCTGAGGCAACGTCCAGCGAGCCGGCGGCAGCTGAAGAGACACCCAAGCCAAAGCGGACACGCCGCAAGAAAGCCGAGGCCGCCGGCACCCAGCCGGCAGAAGAGGCCACGCAGGCTGCACCGCCCGAGGACGGCAAGGACGGCAAGGACGAAAAGCCAAAACCCAGGCGCACCCGCAAGGCAGCCGCCGGCAAGACCGCAAAGGCTGAAGATGGCGCTGCCGGTGAGGCCGCAGCACCTGCTGCCGAAACGGCTGAGGAAAAACCCGCCAAACCCGCGCGCAAGCCGCGTGCGAAGAAAGCCGAACCGGCCCCCGAAACGCCTGCCGAACCGGTAGAGACGAACGAAAACACCGGGCCGAAGCGTTCGGGCTGGTGGCAGCGCTCCGGCAAGCTGTTCGGGCTGGGCTCCTGATACGTGCAGTGTGCGGCCCGCCAGTCCAATTGCACTGACGGGCTGCACTTCTGCCATGAAAAGGCTATCGTTTGGTATCAAGCAGGGGTGGAAGCAGGATCGGAGGCCTTCTCTCCATGACGATTATTGCCCGCCTGAGAAAATGCTGTGCTTCGGCCACCGCGTTCGCCGCCAGTGCGGCGATGGCCGTGCTACCGGCCGCGCCCGCCCAGGCCCAGGGTGTCAGCCTGATCCGCGATACCGAGATCGAAGCGGTCATGCAGGCGTATACCGATCCGCTGCTCGAGGCGGCCGGCCTCAACCGCGATTCGGTGGGGCTTTATCTGATCGGACATAACGAGTTCAACGCCTTCGTGACGCGCGGTCAGAACGTGTTCATGCATACCGGCACGATCGTGATTGCCGAGACGCCCAACGAGATCAAGGCCGTCATGGCCCACGAACTCGCGCATATCGAGGGTGCGCACCTGGTGCGTTTTGGTGATGGCACGCGCGGCGCCATGGCCACCATGATTGCGACGCTGGGGCTGGGTATCGTTGCGGCCATGGCCGGCGCCGGTGCAGGCGGAGCCGCTATCATGGCCTCCGCGCCGCAATTCGCGACCCTCGACATGTTGCGCTATACCCGCACGCAGGAAGCCGCTGCGGATCAGGCAGCCATCACCTTTCTGGAGCGGACCGGCCAGTCCCCGCGCGGCCTGGTGACCACGTTCGAGCGCTTCCGCTATCAGGAAGTCATGAGCGAGGCGCGGCGGTACGAGTATTTCCGCTCCCACCCTTTGTCCTCCCAGCGCATCGATGCCATGCGGCGCCGGGTGGAAGCCTCGCCCTACCGGGACGTGGAAGACAGCCCGGAGGAGATCGCCGAACTGCGCCGGATTCAGGCCAAGATCATCGGCTTCACGGTGGCACCCGCCCAGGTCTTCCAGCGCTATCCTGAAAGCAATACCAGTATCGAAGCGCGCTATGCCCGCGCGGTCGCCTATTTCCGGCAAGGGCGTCTGGAACAGGCCCGCGAGCGGCTGGCGGAGCTGATCGAGATGGAGCCGGAGAATCCGTTTTTCCACGAGCTGGAAGGACAGATGCTCTATGAAAGCGGGCGCATCGACGATTCCGTCGCCCCGCACCGCCGGTCAGTGGAGCTGATGCCCGATGCGCCGCTTCTGCGCGTGAACCTTGCCGCTTCCCTTATCGGGACGAATGAGGACGAAGCGCTGGACGAGGCCATCTCCCATCTGCGCTTCGCACTCGCGCGCGAAAACGAGAATAGCTGGGCATGGTTCCAGCTGGCGCTCGCACATGAGGCGCGCGGCGAAACCGCCATGGCCCAGCTCGCGACAGCAGAGCGCTATTTTGCTTCCGGCAACAACATGCAGGCTTTCGTGTTTGCCAGCCGTGCCCGCGACGAGCTCGAAGGCGGTACACCGGCATGGGTGCGTGCCAGCGAGCTGATTGCCGTCGCCGAACCGACACCCCAGGAAATCCGCGAGTGGAACAGGGCCGAACGCGAACGGCGCCAGCCACTGGCAAGCCCGGTACCTTACTGACCTCCAAGGAAAACGAGATGCGCTTTCTGACCGGCCTTCTGGCCGCCTGCCTCATGGCCGCCTGCTCGCCAGCCAATGGTGATGCAGAGGAACCTGACACCGCCGCGATCGAGGCGATTGTCCACCGCTATATCGTGGAAAACCCGGAGGTAATCGAGGAGGCGCTGGTCGAACTCCAGCGCCGTGCGCGTTCGCGTGAACAGGCCCAGCTCGCCGCCGGCGCCATCCAATACCGCGATGCGCTTTTTCAGGATGCGCAAGATCCGGTCATCGGGCCCGCCGACGCAGAGCTGACGATTGTCGAGTTCTTCGATTATCGTTGTCCCTACTGCCGCCAGGCGAATGACTGGATGGCGGACGTCATGGAGCGGCATGAAGGCCGTATTCGCGTCATCTACAAGGAATTGCCCCTGCTGGGTGAAACCTCCGAGGAAGCCGCCCGCGCGGCACTGGCAGTATGGAATATCGCGCCTGAAACCTATCCCGCCTTTCATGACTCACTAATGCAGGCAGGAAACCCGATGACGCCTGAGCGGATCAACCAGATCGCCGCGGATCACGGGATTGAAACACAGGCTCTGCGCGCGGCAATGGCCGCACCGGAGATCGAGGAACATCTCGACAATGTCTACCAGCTTGCGCGCTCGGTAGGGGTCAGCGGCACGCCCTTTTTCGTGATCGGGGACGAAGTCATTCCCGGCGCCGATATCGGCCGTCTCAACCGGATCGTGGCTGCGGCGCTGGAAGGCTAGCGCGCACACATGGCCACTGGCGGAGCGGGACGCGCCGTCAGGAACCCATATTGATCCGCCCTTCGGCATCTATCGTCCAGTGGGGATTGAAGGCAATCTCCCAGGCGTGGCCGTCCGGGTCCGCGAAATAGCCTGAATACCCGCCCGAATCGGCCTTGTGCGCGGCCTTGAGAAGGCTGCCGCCGCTGGCCACGGCGTGATCGATGATCGCGTCCACCTCGGCCTCGCTGCGGGTGTTGTGGGCGAGCGCGATATGGCCATGCCCGGCATTCTCGCGTGCCATGTCGGCATCAAGATCGCGCTGGCCGAACAGGGCCAGCACCAGCCCGCCCATCGGCAGAAAGACGATCTGATCGTTCGCGAAGGCGATTTTGAACCCCATCGCTTCGTAGAAGGCCTTCGACCGGGCAAGGTCCGCCACGCCCAGCGTGACGAGGGACAGGCGCGCTTCCATCATGGGCGGGGATCCTTGTTCAGATATTCCGGAACAATCGGAACATTAACAGAACATGTCAAGGGGAGTGTCTCTCCCTTCGTCGTTCCCGCGCAGGCGGGAACCCAGAGCCAACTGGCTAAGGGCAGAGCTTCATGATCGTCTGGATTCCCGCCTGCGCGGGAATGACGAATAAATGGACGGATATATGAGAAAGCCTAAATCAGCCCCGCCAGCGGGCTGGACGGGTCGGCATAGCGCTTTTTCGCCATGCGGCCCGCCAGATAGGCTTCGCGCCCTGCGATAACGGCGTGCTTCATGGCGCTGGCCATGCGCACCGGGTCTTTGGCTTCGGCAATGGCAGTATTCATCAGCACGCCGTCACAGCCCAGCTCCATGGCGATGGCGGCATCCGACGCCGTGCCGACGCCCGCATCGACAATGACCGGCACCTTGGCCGCTTCGATTATGAGGCGGATATTGACCGGGTTCTGGATGCCGAGCCCCGAGCCGATGGGCGCGCCCAGCGGCATGATCGCGCACGCCCCGGCGTCTTCCAGCTTGCGGGCGTATACAGGGTCATCAGAGCAGTAGACCATCACATCAAACCCGTCCTTGATGAGCATCTGCGTGGCGCGCAGCGTCTCCTCCATATCCGGGTAGAGATGCTTGGGGTCTGACAGGACTTCCAGTTTCACCAGATTCCAGCCGCCGGCCTCGCGCGCCAGGCGCAGCGTGCGCACGGCGTCCTCGCCGGTAAAGCACCCGGCCGTGTTGGGCAGGAAAGTGACCTTCTTCGGGTCGATATGATCAACCAGCATGGGCTGGCTGGGATCGGACAAATTGACCCGGCGCAGCGCGACCGTGATGATCTCGGCGCCGGAGGCTTTGAGCGCCTCGGCGTTCTGGGCGTAGCTCTTATACTTGCCCGTGCCGATGATGAGGCGCGACTGGAACGTACGCCCGGCCACCGTGAAGGGGCGGTCTTCAGGCAGGGCGGGAGCGGTGTCGGGGGAGGATTTTTCGGTCATGGACGGCGTTGTAACGCGCGCCTATCCTCTCGTCACGCCCCTGTTGAAGGGGCCAGTGTCAACGGGGAACGGGGAGACACACCATGCATCCTGCCATGAAAGGCGCCAGCATCGTTCTGGCCATCGTCGGACTTCTGAACTGGGGCTATGCGGCTTACCGCACGTTCACAGGCACGCCATTTGAAGACAGCCTGCCGCTGATGATTGGCGGGCTGATCTGCTTCACCATGATTGTGGTGCTGGGCGCCGTGGGGAAAAAGAAGGGTTAGCGCCCTACCCGCCCCCCACAAACTGGACGATTTCCAGCCGGTCGCCATCGGCAATCGCGATCTCGTCATAGGCAGAGCGCGGCGCGATCTCCAGATTGCGCTCCACGGCCACTTTGCGCGGATCCAGCCCCAGATGGCTCAGCATGGCCGACAGCGACAGGCCAGCGGGCAGGTCGCGCGCCTCACCATTCAGCGTTACGCGAATGGCGGTATCAGTGGCGGCGCTGGCGGTCTTCGTCATGGCGTCCCGTTTCCCTTAAAATGCCGGTGGTCCTTGTTTATACGGCGCGAGGCGTCGTAGAAACGACATATGGCGCCGCGGTCCGGGTTTTGCACCGCCCCGGCGCACAAGCACGGACCAGCCGGGGGACAGTGTACAGGTGGCAAGGCCGCTTTTCATCCTGAACGGGCCCAATCTCAACCTGCTCGGCACACGCGAGCCGGATATATATGGCTATGCCACGCTGTCCGATATCGAGGCGGCATGCGCAGAGCATGCCCACATGCTCGGACACACCATCGATTTTCGCCAGACCAATCATGAGGGCGTGCTGATCGATGCCGTGCAGGAGGCCGGACGCGAGGCCTCCGCCCTAATCATCAACCCTGCAGGCTATGGCCATACATCTATTGCGCTGCACGACGCCTTGAAGGCGATCCCCATTCCGGCCATAGAGATACATCTGTCCCAACCGGCTGCACGCGAGGCGTTCCGCCATCACTCCTATGTTTCCAGCGCCGTTTCCGGCACAATCAGCGGGTTCGGCGCCCGCAGCTACATCCTTGGCATAGAGGCCGCCCACGCGCTGATCGCCGCGTCCGGCCCAAAGACAAAAGCATAAAGGTTCCCGACATGGCTTCCACGCCCTCCAAACCCGGTATCGACCCGAAACTCATCCGCCAGCTCGCGGACATTCTCAATGACACCGAGCTGACCGAGATCGAGGTCGCGCAAGGAGAGCTGCATATCCGCGTCGCGCGCGAACTGCCGGCGCCGGTCTACACGCAGGCCGCGCCGATGGCACCGGCCACAGCCGCTGCACCTGCTGCTCCGCCCGCGCCTGTGGCAGCTGCTCCCTCTGCCGATCCGGCCCCGGCAGCAGCCAAGGCCGCCAACGCCGTGAACTCGCCCATGGTCGGCACGGTCTATCTGCGCCCCAACCCGGATGCCGACAATTTCGTCAAACCCGGCCAGAGCGTGAAGGAAGGCGACACCATCCTGCTGATCGAGGCGATGAAGACCTTCAACCCGATCACCGCGCCACGCTCGGGCAAGATCGGTGAATTGCTGGTCAGCGATGCCCAGCCTGTCGAATACGGCGAGCCGCTCTTCACACTTATCTAGGAGCGGGCCCATGTTTGAGAAAATCCTGATCGCGAACCGGGGCGAGATCGCCCTGCGCGTGCACCGGGCCTGCCAGGAAATGGGCATCCGCACCGTGGCGGTCCATTCCGAGGCCGATTCAGAAGCCATGCACGTCAAGCTGGCTGATGAGAGCGTGTGCCTGGGCCCGCCCCCGGCGGCGCGCTCCTATCTGCATATTCCGGCCATCATCGCCGCCGCCGAGATCACCGGCGCGCAGGCCATCCACCCCGGCTACGGCTTCCTGTCGGAAAACGCCCGCTTTGCCGAGATCGTGGAGGCTCATGGCCTGACCTTTATCGGGCCTCGGCCTGAAACCATCCGCCTGATGGGCGACAAGATCACCGCCAAGAAAGCCGCGGTCGAGGCGGGAATCCCTGTCGTCCCCGGCTCGGCCGGCGCGATCTCCGACATGGCAGAAGCGCGCAAAGTCGCCAAGGAAGTCGGCTTCCCGGTCCTCATCAAGGCAGCTGCCGGTGGCGGCGGGCGCGGCATGAAGGTGGCCGAGACCGAAGACAAGCTGGAAAGCGCGCTGCAGACCGCCTCCACCGAGGCACAGGCCGCCTTTGGCGATGGCGCGGTCTATATCGAGCGCTATCTCGGCAAGCCGCGCCATATCGAGATCCAGGTGATGGCCGATGAGCACGGCAATGTGCTGCATCTGGCCGAGCGGGACTGCTCGCTGCAGCGCCGCCACCAGAAAATCCTTGAGGAAGCCCCTTCGGTGGCCCTCACCCCTGAAGAGCGCTCACGCATCGGCGAGATCGTACGCAAAGCCGTCTCCACGATCGGCTATCGCGGCGCCGGCACGGTGGAATTCCTCTACGAGAATGGCGAGTTCTTCTTCATCGAGATGAATACCCGCCTGCAGGTGGAGCACCCCGTTACCGAGCTCATCACCGGCATCGATCTGGTGCGCGAGCAGATCCGTGTGGCCGCGGGCGAGAAGCTGGAACTCAGTCAGGACGACATCAAGGTCAATGGCTGGTCTATCGAATGCCGTATCAATGCGGAAAACCCGTACACCTTTACGCCTTCGCCGGGGAAGGTAACGGAATTCCATGCCCCCGGCGGTCCCGGCGTGCGCCTCGATTCCGGTCTGTATGCCGGCTATTCCATCCCGCCCTATTATGACAGCCTGATCGGCAAGCTGATCGTGCATGGGCGCGACCGGCATGAGGCGATCATGCGGTTGAAACGGGCACTCAAGGAAATGGTCATCGGCGGCATCGAAACCACCATCCCGCTCCATCTCGATCTGCTGGAAGAACCGGACTTCATCAGCGGTGATTATCATATCCGCTGGCTCGAAAGCTGGCTGGCCGAGCGCAACGCGAAGGCTTGAGCCTTGCGAGGCTTCGGCGCCAAAGAGCTGCTGGAATGCTATGCGCGCGGCGTCTTCCCGATGGCCGAAGACCGGGACGATCCGCGCGTCTTCCTGCTCGATCCTGACGAGCGCGGCGTCATTGCACTGGACCAGTTTCATATCCCGCGCAGCCTGGCCAAAACGGTACGCAAGGACCGTTTCCACGTCACCGTGAACCGGTGTTTTCCGATAGTGGTCGACCATTGCGCCGCGCCGGCACGGGGCCGGGAAAACACCTGGATCAATGATCCGATCCGCAATCTCTATGGCGAGCTGCACGAGCGCGGCCATGCCCATTCGCTGGAGTGCTGGCATGAGGGCGAGCTGGTAGGCGGTCTTTACGGCGTCAGCCTGGGCGGTGCCTTCTTTGGCGAGAGCATGTTCTCGCGGCAGACCGATGCGTCAAAGGTGGCGCTTGTCCACCTCGTCGCGCGGCTGAAAACGGGCGGCTACACCCTGCTGGATACCCAGTTCATTACCGATCATCTGCAGCGCTTTGGCGCACAGACGATCACCCGCAATGCCTATCACCGGCTCTTGCGCGCCGCGCTGAAGGAAGACGGCCGGTTCTTTGCGATGCCCGAAGGGCTGAGCGGACGTCAGCTCCTGCAGTCAATCACCCAGACATCATAGACCGGATGATCGAGGGCGTTGAGCGCGGGGTTGGAAGCAAACATCCACCCCGAAAACAGGCGCTCGCCCTCATCGCCCGCGCCGAACCCGTCCGTGCGCTGGTCATCGATTTCCATGAAGACGAAGACTTCCGGCGGCTCCTCGGGCGGGCGGCGGCGGCAATAGCGCACGGTGATGTCCAGCGCGCCGAACGTGTAGGTATCGCCGACATTGACCTCGAAATCGCGCGTGCGCGCCGTCACCTTGTCGAGCCCGCGCAGCACCGCAATCGTGCCGGGACGCGAGCTGAGCTCTCCGGGCCGCTGCGTGCGCCGCTGCTGCTCCTGCTGGACCAGCGGCTCGGCGGTCTGGGGCTCTTCGACACCCTCTTCCCAGTCCTCGAACGAGCCGGGCTCGTCACCCTCCTGGGCGAAGGCGGCAGAAGCGAGGATCAGGCTGGCGACTGCAAATGCGCAGACGGGCAAAAGGCGGGTCAGCAATGTCATCGGTGAAATACTCCCTCGCCCCATACTCACCAGCGCAATGCGGCAGCACAAGGGCGATTTTCCAGGGCCGGCAGCGCCCTAGTTGCCGCCACCGCCGCCGGACACGAAACCGCCGATCAGCTCGAACAGATCGACCGCGCCTTGCGTGAACATGATCTCCCCGCCCTCGGCGATCATCTCCTCGTCGCCGCCCGCCTCGATCTCCACATAGGCCCCGCCCAGCAGGCCGGAGGCCGTGATCTTGGCGGTGGAATCAGACGGCAGCATCACATCGCGGCGCAGGCGCAAGGTGACTTGCGCAAAATAGGTCTGCGTGTCGAGATCAATCGCCGTCACCGAGCCAACCGGCACGCCGGATACGCGCACTTCGGCGCCGCGTGTCAGTGCACCGATTTCGGAGAAGCGTGCATTGACCTCATACCCGCCCGAAGACGGGTCAGAATCCAGACGCCCTTGTGCGAACACGAGGAAAACCACCGCGACAACCAGCACGATCACGCCAACCAGTGTTTCGAGAACCGCTCCGCCGCGCATGGTTTACCTAGCCTTCCGGGTTCCAGCTTTCATAATCCGCCGTCGACCGCGCACGCGGACGTGGATCGGCCAGCGAGCCGGCCGGGCGGTAGGCATAGACCGTGCCGGTCATATTCGGCTTGTGATCGAGCTCCCATTCGCGGCGCGGCAGGGGCGCATCGACGGGGGCTTCGGCAAAGGTGTGGTGCAGCCAGCCATGCCAGTCTGCCGGCACGCGCGAGGCATCGGCATAGCCGTTATAGATCACCCAGCGGCGCGGCACGCCATCGGCGCCCGAACCGCTCTTGCGTTCCTGATAATAGCGATTGCCGTAATCATCCTCGCCGACGAGCTTGCCGCCACGGCGAATTGTCCACAGCGCGCCCAGCGTCGCGCCATTCCACCAGGCAAACAGTCGTCCAATGAAGTCGAGCATGGCAGGTCCGCCCCTCGCGAAACATCAAATCAGGTGTGACGGTATATGCCTATCAAGCGCGTCTGCGTCCAGTGCGGCGGGCTGCATCCTCAGGCCGTGCGCAGGATTTTCTCCATCACCTTGCCGCGCGCCAGCTCGTCCACCAGCTTGTCGAGATAGCGGATCTCACGCATCAGCGGATGCTCCACCTCCTCTACGCGCACGCCGCAGACCACGCCCTTGATCAGCTCACGCGCCGGATTCATCGCCGGGGCCTTGGCAAAGAAGGTCTCAAAATCGGTCTTGTTTTCCAGCACACTCTCCAGCCCCGCCGCGTCATAGCCGGTGAGCCAGAAGATAATCTGGTCAACCTCCGCTTTCGTGCGGCCCTTGCGCTCCGCCTTGTTGACGTAGTGGGGATACACGCTCGCAAAGCTGGTGGTGAATATCCGGTGGTTTTCCATGCGGCGAGCTTCCTGTCAGGCTGCCCTGAAACTACCTCACCCCTCTTGACGTGCACAACCCACCCCATCCTTCGACTCACCGGCCCTCGCGGCGGTATCATTTGCAATGAGTGATTCGCGTCCGCTGCCCTGATGCATTCCAAGGGGCGGCGAGAAGGCCCGCCGCCCACAGGGCGGCAAGAAGGGAAGTGTCCGCGCCATGACGATCCAACGCCGCCTGACCAAAGAAGGTGCCGATCCGCTGGCGGGGCTGGACTTTGCCGAGCATCTGGCGGGCAATGCCGACCCGGACGCGCTCACCCCCCATGCGGTGAAGATCAGCGCGCCCGCAGACTGGCCTGACAGCGCCGTCACGGCACTGGGCCTGCTCACCGGGGCGGATGTTTCGGGCGGCACGCTGGACGGGCGCAAGGCGCTGGAAAGCACCGCCGCCTCGCTGGCCGCTCTGGCGGGCGTGAAGCCGGACAGTATCGAGACGGCAGAAATCCTGGCCAGCCTTGCCGCGCGCGAAGCCTGCCCGGCCCCGCACCTGTGGCGCGGCGAGGCAGAGGCCGACATGCCGCTGGAAACGCTGGCCAGCGGCCCGTTCGAAGCAGGTGCGCTTATCAGCATGATCAACACCACCGCCATGGCGGGAGCCGCCAGCGATGTCGGCGCGCGTATCGTGCGCGACCGGCTGGAGGCGGTGGCGCTCGCCTGCATCAACTGCGATGGCAGCGAGGGCGAGTGCTTTGACCCGCGGCATAACCGCGCCCTTGCCCGCTCTGTGCGCGCCGCGCGGCGCGACGGTGTGCCGGACGCGATGATCGAGCGCGCGATTGCAAGAGCCCGCCAGGGGCTGGACACGATCGAGGATGGCGCAGGCTTCGTGCCCGACATGCCGGTCAATCCGGTGATCGAGATTGGCGCGAACCTGTTGACCGATACCGATCAGGGCGCGCGCGCTTTCTTGCGTGATCTCGCCGCGACGATCTGGACCCACGGCCAGCCCGCCTTGCGCTTTGACGATGCGGTTCTGCCCGAACCGGCCGTCGTGCTGGACCTGTCCGCCTTTGCAGGCGACGACACCGCGCTGGAACACGCTGCGGCGCTGTGGGGGCTGGTGGCCCACAAGGCCGAAGGCAGCCTGCTGCTGGCGGGCCTTGGCGCATGTCTGGCGCTTGAAAACCTCGCCTATGACAGCGATGAGGGCCGCGCCCGCGCCGCTGCGCTGGCGAACCTCGTTCGCAAAGCCAGCGCCGCTCCGGTCATCGCCGGGCCCGTGCCGGCCGAGATCGCGGGCTATCTGGCGCTCGCCACACACGGGATCGACCCGGCAGGCCTTGCCAGCAACTCGCCCGCCGCGCGGGGCTTTGCGCAAACCCTGCTGGCGGGGCTGGACGCCGACACGACGAAGGCCGCCCTCGCCCACGCCTTTGGCGCAGGCACGCTGTCGGGCCTCAACCCGGCCTGGCTCGGCGCGCTGAAAGAGGCAGGGCTGGACGATACCGCCCTGGCCCGCATCGAGACGATGATCGCCGACGGCGCGCCGGTGCGTCACGCCTTCAACCGCTGGACGGTGGGCGACGAGATCGCCCAGCGTTGCGGGCTGAGCCCGGAGCGGCTGGAGCAGGCCGGTACGCGCCTGCTGGAGGCGTTCGGCGTCTCCGCGCTGGAAATCGAGGCGGCAGAGCGCTGGGTGCATGGCACGGGCGAGCTGCACACCTGTGAGGCCCTGCCAGAGGCGTTTAGAGCGGCGCTGGCGCCCGTGACTCCCGAGGCCCGCCTTGCCATGGCAGCGGCGCTGGAGAGCGCTCTGGAAGCGCCTGCAGGGCTTGATCTGGTCCTGCCCGGTCACGCCACGATTGACGATGTGTCCGCGCTCATCCTGTCGGCGGCGCGTGAGGGCCTTAAAGCCATCCGCATCCGCCGCGAAGGCGAGGCGCTCTACGATCTGCTGGCCACGATCGAGTTTGACAGCGCCGACCGGGGCGAACGCCCGGTCTTCACCGAAGAGCGCATTGTCGAGCGCGTGGTGGAACGGCCCGTGGAGCGCGCGGCCAGCCGACGCAAGCTGCCCGACCGCCGCAAAGGCTACATCCAGAAGTCCACTGTGGGTGGCCACAAGGTCTATCTGCACACCGGCGAGTTTGAAGATGGCGAGCTCGGCGAGATTTTTATCGACATGCACAAGGAGGGCGCAGCCTTCCGCTCGCTGATGAACAATTTCGCCATTTCCATCTCCATCGGCCTGCAATACGGCGTGCCGCTGGAAGAATATGTCGATGCCTATGTGTTCACGCGTTTTGAACCCGCCGGGCCGGTGGAAGGCAACGACTCCATCAAGCACGCGACCTCGATCCTGGACTATCTCTTCCGCGAGCTCGGCGTCTCCTATCTGGGCCGCGAGGACCTGGCCCAGACCGATGCGCGCAAATCCGATCCGGGCGGCATTGGTACAGGCGTAGCCAATGAGAAGGTCATCACCGGCGAGGAAGCCTCGCGCCTGATCTCCAAGGGCTTTTCGCGCGGGCAGCTGCCCGACAATGTGGTGATGCTGGGCAGCCAACCGCGCAAACCCAACCCCACACCCGCCAGCGGATCAGGGCGCAAGGGCGATGCCTCGCCCGCCACGCGGCCAGAACCGGTCTATTCGGGCGAACCCTGCCCCAAATGCGGGCATTTCACGCTCGTTGAAGCGGGTACCGAACTCAGTTGCGAGGCCTGCGATTGGCAGGGTGCGCTGCCGGAGGGGTGAGGGGCGCTATGCGGTGAGGCGTTGTCCTCCCCCGTGAACGGGGGAGGTGTCAGCGCAGCTGACGGAGGGGGGAGCTTGTTTTGAGTTACCCCCCCTCGCCGCTTCGCGGCACTCCCCCCGCAGGCGGGGGGAGACACCGATGCGCCGTACCGCTTGAGACAATCGGGAATCATCGCGTTTCCCCGACGAAAGTCGGGGTCCAGAAAGACTGGGCACCGGCCTCAAGCCGGTGAAACGCAGAGGAAGGGTAAGGCGCGCCCTCGTCCTTCGAGACGGCTTCTAACGAAGCCCCTCAGGATGAGGGCTTGTGATGCTTTTCCCTCATCCTGAGGGTGAGCGAAACGAACGTCTCGAAGGACGAGGGGAAAAGGAATCTCAAACCGGCAGCTCGGTCGTGTTTTTGATCGCTTCCATGGCAAAACTGGCGCTGACATCCGACAGCGGCGCGATGGCGATGAGCTTTTTATAGAAGGCGTCGTAGTCGGCGATCTCCGGCAGGGCGATCTTGATGAGGTAATCCACTTCTCCGCTCATCCGGTAGAACTCGATGACTTCCGGCAGACGGGCCACCCCCTTCGAGAAGCGCTCCAGCCAGTCTGCATCATGGCGGCTGGTTTTCACGAAGATGAAAAGCGTGGCGCGAAGGCCCAGCCCTTCCTGATCGATCAGCGCGACACGGCCCCGGATCAGCCCCGCCTCCTCCATGCGCTTGATGCGCCGGTTGACCGGCGTGGCGCTGAGGCCCACCGCATCGGCCAGCTCCTGCACGGTCTGATCGGCATTGGCCTGCAAAAGGCGCAATATCTTCCGGTCGTGGTCGTCAAGCTGCATGAGCGCGCCCTTTCATGGTGATTATCACCACTATACGCGCTGTTACGCGATGAAATAAGTCAAAACCACTCCCCAAAGCATGGTTTCCTGACCACCACAGGAGGGATCATGGCTGCAACAGACATTTCCGGCACTCAGGCAGTGGACGCGCTGCGCGAAGGGCTGACCGCCCGGCATGGCATGATCCGCACGCCGTTCGGGGAGCGCACGCTTGTCTATGCAGACTATACCGCCTCCGGCCGCCCGCACCGCGCGGTGGAAGACCAGATCAATGCGCTCCATGCACTCCTCGCCAATCCGCATACCGAAGACAGCGCCACCGGCCGTGCCTCCAATGCCTGGCTGAAACAGGCCGAGGCCACCATCAGGCGCGCGGTGAACGCCTCTGAAGACGACGCCCTCATCCCCTGCGGCACAGGCGCCACCGCCGCCATCCACAAGCTGCAGGAAATTCTGGGCATTGCCTGCCCGCCCGCCAGCCTTGCCCGCATGGGCGATGCGGTCAGCGCCGCTCTGGGGCCAGAAGCCAAAGCGGCTCTGGAAGCCCATCTGGCGGCCACGCGTCCGGTCGTGTTTGTCGGGCCGTACGAGCACCATTCCAACGAGCTGAGCTGGCGCGAAAGCATGGCCGAAGTGGTGCGGGTAAAGCTCTGCCCCGATGGCGGGATAGACTATGCGGCGCTGGAAACCCTGCTTAAAGCGCCGCAATGGCGGGGCCGGGCGCGCATAGGCGCGTTCTCGGCGGCCTCCAACGTCACCGGCATCATCACAGATGTGCGCCGCCTGGCAAAGCTGCTGCACGCGCATGACGCCATTCTGGCGCTCGATTGCGCGGCGTCGGCCCCCTACACGGCCATCGATATGCACCCCGCAGATGACCCCGATGCCGCGATCGATGCGGTGTCCTTCTCGCCGCACAAATTTGTCGGCGGGCCGGGATCGTGCGGCGTTCTGGTGTTCAACAAGGCCCTCTATCGCAATGACCTGCCCCCCACCTGCTGCGCGGGCGGCACGGTGCGCTATGTCTGGGATGGCGGGCATGACTTCCTGGACGATGTGGAAGCGCGCGAGAAGGCCGGCACGCCGGGCCTGCCCCAGCTGGTGCGCGCCGCTTTGGCGCTGGAGCTGCGCGATGCACTCGGACTGGAGCGCCTGCACGCAATCGAACAGGACTATCTGGAGCGCGCTTTCGCGGCGTGGCAGACCTGTCCGGGCGTGGAAATTCTCGGGCCGAAAGACCCGGCCCGGCGGCTCGCCATCGTGTCATTCAACGTGCGTGATCCGCGCGGCGGCTGGCTGCACCCGCGCTTCGTGACGACGCTTTTGAGTGATCTGTTCGGCATTCAGGCGCGTGCGGGCTGTGCCTGCGCCGGGCCGTACGCCCACGATCTTCTGGGGCTGGACCAGGATGAGGCACTGGCCTATCGCGACGCCGTGCTGTCCGGCCATGCGGGCCTGAGGCCGGGCTGGAGCCGGGTCAGCCTGCATTGGGCGATGGACGAGGCGGAGATTGACTATCTCATCAACGCCATCGCCTTTCTGTCGGCTGAGGGCTGGAAATTCCTCGATCTCTACCGCTTCGACGTGACCACCGGCGCGTGGAGCTGGCGCGGGGCGGCACGCATGGATGCACGCGAGGCGCTCTGCGGCGAACGCTCTAAAGACCGCGGCGCGCTGTTTGCCGCCCTGCTGGACGAAGCACGGGCGCGCGCTTGCGCCCTCTCACCCTGCCCGGATGCCCGGCCCAGACTGCCTGAGCCGGTGGAGCACTTGCGCCAGTTTTCCCTTCCGGTGGAGTAGATTCTGGGTCTCTCTCCGTCTGTCATCACCCGCGCATGCGGGTGACCCATGCCTGCAAAGCACGATCCGGCGGAACCTCTCGGGCATGGGTGGCCCGGATAAACCGGGCCATGACAATGATGGGTGACGGGAGAAAAACTACCCCTCATCCATGCCGAAATCGAAATTCGGGGCCGAGTGCGTGAGTGCGCCTACCGAGATCACGTCAACGCCGGTTTCGGCGATGGCGCGGATGGTTGAGAGGGTCACGCCGCCCGACGCCTCCAGGATCGCCTTGCCCTTGGCGGCTTTCACGGCGGCCTTCATGTCATCCAGCGAAAAATTATCCAGCAGCACGCTCTCGGCGCCTGCTGCCAGCGCTTCATCGAGCTGGCCCAGCCGGTCAATCTCGACCGCCACGCGGGTCATGTGCCCGGCATGGGCTTTCGCCCGCCGAACGGCCTCACCGACACTGCCTGCGACGGCCACGTGATTGTCCTTGATCAGGATGGCGTCATCGAGCCCGAAGCGATGACTGGCCCCGCCGCCAGCGCGCACCGCAGCCAGTTCCAGCGCGCGAAGGGTCGGCGTCGTCTTGCGTGTGTGGGCGATTTTCGCGCCCGTGCCTGTCACCGCCTCCACATATTCGCGCGTCAGCGTGGCAATGCCGCTCAAGCGCCCGAGGAAGTTCAGCGCCGTGCGCTCGGCCATCAGGATGGCACGAACAGACCCTTCCACCGCCAGCACCACATCGTCTGCGGCCAGCGTGTCGCCATCCTTCGCGCGCCAATAGGTCTTGAGTGCGGGATCGCACTGGCGGAAGACCTCAGCCGCTACCGCCTGCCCGGCCAGCACGCCTGTCCCCCGCGCCGCGATAACGAACGCGGCATGGGCGTGGGCGGGGATCACCGCTTCGCTCGTCACATCGCCGCGCCCGCCCAGATCCTCTGCCAGCGCGCGGGCAACAATGTCATGCAAGTAGGCGCTGTTCATTCGGCAGGCTCCGCCAGCGGGGACTCGTTCGGATGCAGGGCACGCGCATCGGCAAGCGTCAGGCGGGTATGGGCAGCCATCGCTGCCGTCATCGGATGATCGCTGCGGAAATGCCCGCCCCGGCTTTCGGTGCGCATCACCGCCCCTGCCGCCACGAAGCGCGCGGCGATCAGCGCATCGGCCTCGCCATGAGCGGCTTCCAGCGTGTCGATAAGATCAAGCAGGCGGGCAAGCCCCGCCGCTTCACGCTCCACCCCTGCCTGCATCGCCATGGCGGTGCGTAGGCGCGCCAGTGCATCGGCGGGCAGCTCTGGAGCCGGATCGGCCGCAACGGGCTTCAGCGCGCGCTGCGGCGCGTTTGCAAGCGCCTCTGCCGCCCGCCGCCCGAAGACCAGCCCTTCCAGCAGAGAGTTGGACGCCAGACGGTTCGCGCCGTGCACGCCGGTGGAGGCGCATTCACCCACCGCCCACAGGCCCGGCACGCCGGTAAAACCGCTGCTATCGGTCGCCACCCCGCCCATATGATAGTGCGCGGCAGGCGCGACGGGGATGGGCTCTACGCGCGGATCAATGCCAGCCGCCATGCAGGCGGCAAACACCGCCGGGAAGCGCTCCGGGAACTCCTCACCCACCGCCTTGCGGGCATCGAGATAGGCGCCGCGCCCCGCCTTCACCTGGCGGTGGACAGCGCGGGCCACCACATCGCGCGGGGCGAGCTCCGCGTCGGCGTGCACACCGCGCATGAAGCGATGGCCTTTCGCATCGATCAGCGTCGCGCCTTCACCACGCAGCGCTTCGGTGGCGAGCGGTGCCGGATCGCGGCCCACATCGATGGCCGTCGGGTGGAACTGGACAAATTCCGGGTCCTGAATGACCGCGCCGAGCCTTGCCGCCCACGCCAGGGCCTGTCCCTGGCTGGACGCGGGCGTGGTCGTCACGCCATAGAGTCCGCACAGGCTCCCCGTTGCCAGCACAACGTCACTGGCCAGAAGATCATTACGCGCGCCGCTCACATCAACGGCGATCACGCCTGCACACCCGCCTTTTTCATCGGGAATCAGGCCGGAAGCGCGCCAGCCCTCGCGGATCTCGATATGGGGCGCGGCCTGAGCGGCTTCGATCAGGGCGGCGAGTATGCCCGCCCCGGCCTGATCGCCCTTCACCCGTGCCACACGGGCACGCGAATGGGCGGCCTCCCGGGACAGCGCCCAGCTGCCACCCGCCTCGCGCTCGAACGGCGCGCCCAGCGCATAAAGCGCCTCGATCTCGGCCGGTCCGGCTTCGGCCAGAAGGCGCGCTGCCGCCTCGTTAACCAGCCCTGCCCCGGCGGCAATCGTGTCGCGCGCATGCACGGACGGGCTGTCATCAGCCCCCAGCGCTGCGGCCACCCCGCCCTGCGCCCAGCCGGTGGAACTGCCCAGCCCCAGAGGTGCGCCCGTCAGCAGGATCACCCGGCTCGGGGCGGCATGCAGCGCGGTCCACAGACCCGCTATGCCAGCGCCGATAATGATGAGGGGGTGAGTCACTTCGAAGCCTCTAATTCGCGTTTCACCGGCGTAAGCCGGTGCCCAGCTTTTCTGGGTCCCGGCTTACGCCGGGAAAACAAATAAAGTGGGGCTCTAAACCCTCACATAGGGGATCGCGACGGCAGGCTTGCTGGTATCGAAGGCAGGCGGTTTGCCCAGCGAGGGCAGCGCCAGCATGGCATCGACGCTGGCCTTGGCGCGCGCGGCGATCACCGGGTCGACATGGACCTCGTGCTTCATGTCGCGCAGCGCCTCATAGATGCCCTTGAGCGTGATGCGCTTCATGTGCGGGCACAGATTGCAGGGCTTTACAAAGTTCACGCCCGGATTTTCCACCGCCACATTATCGCTCATCGAGCACTCGGTTATGAGGATCGCGGTCTGCGGCTGATGATCTTTCACATAGGCCGCCATCGCGCCGGTAGAGCCAGCAAAGTCAGCGGCTTTGAGAACATCCGGCGGACACTCAGGATGCGTGATGATCATGGCCTCGGGGTGGGCGGCACGCAGGGCCTCGATATCCTCTACCGTGAACTGCTCATGCACCTCGCAAGAGCCCTTCCAGGTGAGGATGCGGATGCCGGTCTGGCTGGCGACATTCTTGGCCAGATACTCGTCCGGGATCAGGATCACGGTGTCGGTATTCCATTCCGCCGCGACGGCCTCGACCACCTGCACGGCGTTGGACGAGGTGCAGCAGATATCCGAATACGCCTTCACCTCGGCCGAGGTGTTCACATAGGTGACGATCGGATAATCGGGATAGGCCTCGCGGATGGCGCGCACATTGGCGCCATTGATCGAAGCGGCCAGCGAACAGCCCGCCCGTTCATCCGGGATCAGCACGGTCTTTTCCGGCGACAGGATTTTCGCCGTCTCTGCCATGAAGTGCACGCCCGCCTGCACGATCACGCTGGCCTCGGTCCTGGCCGCTTCCTGCGCGAGCTTGAGCGAGTCGCCCATGATATCGCCCACCGTGTGGAAGATGTCGGCGGTCATGTAATTGTGGGCGAGGATGACGGCGCCGCGCTCGGCTTTCAGCCGGTTGATCGCATCGATCAGCGGCGCGTGCAGCGGCCATTCCATCGGCGTCACCACCGATTTCACCTTCTCGTAAAGGTGATCGGTGCGCGCCTTCACCCCCGCATCATAGACCAGCGCACCGGCGTCAGGCCAAGGCACTGCGGCTTCCTCAGGGCGGGTGGTCGGGTCGTGGCGGTCCATCGCGTCCGTCCTCTGCTGCACCCTTATGCTCAAACTGAGCATTTGGTGGGGCCAGAAAATCGGCGGGCCGTTTACCGGTCACGCCGTTATGCTCTTTGTGAGCCTAAGGTGGGGTGTTTCTACGCCCGGGCAAGGGGGGATGCAAGACAGTTTTCTTGCAGGGGGGTGTGAGTGCCTTTCCGCACCCGATGACAGCGCCTGACACCGCCTGATCTGCGGCTTGATTGCGGGCGCGGGCGCGCCTAGGTTCGCGCCCGATTTCAAACCCCGCCGGAAACATGTGTCATGGCCGAGCAAAAAGCCCCGTCCTTTCAGGAGCTGATCCTGACGCTCCAGCACTACTGGGCCGATCAGGGCTGCGCCATTCTCCAGCCCTATGACACCGAAGTCGGCGCCGGCACTTTGCACCCGGCCACCACGCTGCGCTCGCTGGGGCCCAAACCGTGGCGGGCGGCCTATGTGCAGCCCTCGCGCCGTCCGGGCGACGGGCGCTATGGCGAGAACCCCAACCGGCTGCAGCACTATTACCAGTTCCAGGTGCTTCTAAAGCCCTGCCCGGCCGATATTCAGGACCTTTATCTCGGCTCGCTCGATGCTCTGGGCATCGACCGCAAGCTGCACGATGTGCGCTTTGTGGAGGATGACTGGGAGAACCCGACCGTCGGCGCGTGGGGCCTTGGCTGGGAGGTCTGGTGCGACGGGATGGAGGTCAGCCAGTTCACCTATTTCCAGCAGGTTGGCGGGCTCGATGTAGAGCTTGTCTCCGGCGAGCTGACCTATGGGCTGGAACGCCTCGCCATGTATGTGCAGGGCGTGGAGAATGTCTACGATCTCGATTTCAACGGGGCTGGCCTCACCTACGGCGATGTGTTCCTTGAAAACGAGCGCCAGCACTCGGCCTTCAATTTCGAACACGCCGATACCGGCATGTTGATCGAATGGTTCAAGGGCGCGGAGAAGCAGTGCATGGCGCTGCTAAACCTGCCGACGCCCCTGCCCCTGCCCGCCTATGACTGGTGCCTGAAGGCCTCCCATTTGTTCAACCTGGTCGATGCGCGCGGCGCGATTTCGGTCGCCGAGCGTGCCAGCTGGATCGCGCGGGTGCGCGAGCTCGCCAAGGGCTGCGCGCAGGCCTGGGTGGAACAGCAGAAACGCGAGGCCGCGTGATGGCCGCTGACCTCATCGTCTGGCATGGTCCCAACACCCGCTCCACCGGCACGGTCTGGCTGGTGGAAGAGCTGGGCGTGCCTTACGAGCTGCGCAAAGTTGACGTATTCGGCGGGGAAACGCGCGAGGCGGAATTCCTTAAAGTAAATCCGGCCGGCAAGGTGCCCGCCATCCGCCATAACGGCAAGACGCTGACCGAGATGGCCGCGATCTCGCTTTACCTCTGTGATGAGTTCCCGCAAGCGGGCCTGGCGCCCGCTATCGGTGATCCGCTGCGCGCCGATTATCTCTACTGGAGCGTGTTCCGCCCCGGCGTGCTGGAACCGGCCATCGTGACCAAGGCGCAAAATCTCGATGTCGATCCGCGCACGGTCGGCTGGGGCGAGTGGGAGACGGTGATCACGCTGATCGAGACGGCGCTGGAAAACGGCCCCTATCTGCTGGGCGAGCGCTTCTCGGCAGCCGATATCCTGATCGGCGGCGCGCTCGGCTGGCTCAAACATTTCAAGCTGATGCCGGACAATCCGCGCATTGACGATTACATCACCCGCCTGCACGCGCGGCCCGCCTATGCCCGCATGCAGGCCAGCAACCAGTAAGAACCGGAACGCTAAACCCTTGGCCCAGCTTCTGATCGAACTTTTCTGCGAGGAAATTCCGGCCCGCATGCAGGCGCGCGCCGAAGACGACCTTGCCCGGCTGATGGGCGAGGCGTTCAAGGCAGCGGGCCTTGGCTTTGACAGCCTTGAAACCTTCTCCGGTCCACGCCGGATCGGCCTTGTGGCCGAAGGCGTCCCTGCCCGCACGGCAGACGTAAGCGAGGAGCGCAAGGGCCCGCGCGTCGGCTCGCCCGACAAGGCGGTTGAAGGCTTCCTGCGGGGAGCGGGGCTGGAAAGCCTCGACCAGTGCCGCATAGACAACACCCCCAAGGGTGATTTCTATGTCGCATTGATCGAAAAGCCGGGCCGCGATGCGGCTGAGGTGATTGCCGAGGCGCTGGAAGCCGCGATCCGGAGCTTCCTCTGGCCAAAATCGATGAAGTTTGGTGAGGGCGAGAAGGCCCAGCGCTGGGTGCGTCCGCTGCATCGCATCATCTGCCTGCTCGATGGCGCGGTCGTGCCGCTCACCGTGTTCGGTATCGAGGCGGCAAACCTCACCGAAGGCCACCGGATTCACTCCAAAGAGAGCCGCGTCTTCGCGGTGAAGGACTATGCCGATTACGCGGCACGTTTGCGCGATAATGGCGTGGTGCTGACGCGCGCCGAGCGCTCCGCCATCATCCTCGAGGGGGCAAAGCGCGTCTGCGCGGATGCCGGTCTTGAGCTGATCGAGGATGAGGGCCTGCTTGCCGAGGTAACGGGGCTTGCCGAATGGCCGGTCGCGGTGCTGGGCGAGATCGACCCTGCCTTCCTGGACCTGCCGGCCGAAGTCATCGCGCTCACCATGAAGGTGCACCAGAAATACTTTGCGGTGCGTGACCCGAAGACGGGCGCCATCGCCCCGAAATTTGTAAAAATCGCCAATCAGGACGCGAGCGATGGCGGCAAGGCGATTGCCCATGGCGCGGCCCGCGTCGTCTCCGCGCGCCTGTCTGATGCCCGCCATTTCTGGAACCTCGACCGCAAGCGCGGCCTCGACGCGATGGCGGGAGAGCTTTCCAAGGTCACCTTCCACGAAAAGCTCGGCACGCTGGCCGACAAGGTGGAGCGGGTCGCCGCGCTCGCGCGCGAACTCGCGCCTGCCGTGGGCGCAGACCGGGAGCTGGCATACCGCGCGGCGAAGCTCGCCAAGGCCGATCTCGTCAGCCAGATGGTCTATGAGTTCCCCGAGCTGCAGGGCGTGATGGGGCGCTATTATGCGCTGGCGGCGGGCGAACCGGCCGAGATCGCCGATGCCATCCGCGATCACTACAAGCCACAAGGTCCGTCCGACGCGGTGCCGACAGCCCCGGTCAGCGCCGCTGTCGCGCTTGCCGACAAGCTCGATACGCTGGTCGGCTTCTGGGCGATTGATGAAAAACCCACCGGCTCGAAAGACCCGTTTGCGCTGAGACGCGCGGCGCTGGGGGTAATTAGGATATTGATGGAGAGCAATATCCGGTTGGCGCTTACGGCCTATTCTGGCCGGAACCGCTCTTATATTCTCCAGATGGCCTTCGGCCGCGTTGTCTTCGACGCAATTCATCTGGCCGCCACCCGCGGCGACGAGCAAACAGCGACGGCCCTTATTGAACGCATCGGGGTTGAGTTCGAAGCGGATCAAATTCGCGAGGGAGATCGAGCCTACTCCGACTTGCTGGCGGTTCCATATAACACAACGAACATCTCGTCCGACCTTGCCCCTGACCTCCTCTCCTTCTTCGCTGACCGCCTGAAAGTCCACCTCCGCGATGAGGGCATACGCCACGACGTGATCGATGCGGTGTTTGCGCCCCGCCTTGATGGGACTGTCGATGATGACCTTGTGCGCGTCACCGCGAAATCGCGCGCGCTGCAGGCCTTCCTCGACACCGAGGACGGCGCGGCGCTGCTGGCCGGTTACCGGCGCGCGGCCAACATCCTGAAAATCGAGGAAAAGAAGGACGGTGAGATCTATGACGGCTCACCTGACACCAAGGCTCTTGTCGAGCCTGCCGAAACGGCGCTGGCCGACGCGCTGATGACGGCAGAGCCCGCCGCACGCGCCGCGCTGGAGGCGGAAAAGTTTGAAAGCGCCATGCGGGCGCTGGCCTCTTTGCGTGCGCCGGTTGATGCCTTCTTCGAGGCGGTTACGGTGAATGCAGACGATCCCATGTTGCGGCGCAACAGACTTGTTCTATTGTCGCGCATCCGCGCGGCGGTACAGGCCGTGGCTGACTTTGACAGGCTGGAAGGCTAAGCAGGCGCCCGGCACATCACATGACCGCCCCGGCGCGGCGGATTTGAGAAAGAGCGAGTACACTGGCGATGACGAAATGGGTTTATGCCTTTGGCGGCGGCGCAGCCGATGAGATGACCGGCGATGCGCGCGCGCTTTTAGGGGGCAAGGGCGCCAACCTTGCCGAGATGGCGCGCCTCGGCCTGCCTGTCCCGCCGGGCTTCACCCTGACCACCGAAGTGTGCACCGCCTATTACGCCAATGAGCGCGCCTATCCGGCCGAGCTGGAAGGCCAGGTGGAAGAGGCGCTCGCCGCGCTGGAGACAAAGGTCGGCAAGACGTTTGGCGATCCGGCCAATCCGCTGCTGGTGTCGGTGCGTTCGGGTGCTCGCGCCTCCATGCCGGGCATGATGGATACCGTCCTCAATCTGGGCCTCAATGACGAGACGGCTGAAGGCCTCGCCAAGCTTTCGGGTGACCGCCGCTTTGCGCTCGACAGCTATCGCCGCTTCATCACCATGTATTCGGACGTGGTGCTGGGCGTGCCCCATGCCGAGTTTGAGGAAATCCTCGAGCGCTACAAGGAAGAGCACGACTTCCAGCTCGACACAGAAATTGACGCCGATGGCTGGGAAGAGATCATCGCTGACTACAAGCGGGCTGTGAAATCCGCGCTGGGCGAGCCCTTCCCCAGCGATCCGCGCGACCAGCTCTGGGGCGCGATGGGCGCCGTGTTCGGCAGCTGGATGAATGACCGGGCCATCACCTACCGGCGCATGTACGACATCCCCGCCAGCTGGGGCACCGCTGTCAACGTGCAGGCCATGGTGTTCGGCAATATGGGCGACAGTTCGGCCACGGGCGTGGCGTTCACCCGCGACCCGTCCACCGGCGAGCGCGGCTATTACGGCGAATTCCTGATCAATGCGCAAGGAGAGGACGTGGTGGCGGGCATCCGCACCCCGCAATGCCTGACCAAGACCATGCGCGAGAAGATGGGCGATAATCAGCCCTCCATGGAGGAGGCCCTGCCGGAAGTCTATGGGGAGCTGGCAAAGGTCTTCGACACGCTGGAGCGCCATTACCGCGACATGCAGGACATCGAGTTCACGGTGGAAATGGGCCGCCTGTGGATGCTGCAGACCCGCAACGGCAAGCGTACCGCGCGCGCGGCGCTGAAAATCGCCTGCGACATGGTCGATGACGGCCTGATTACGCAGGAAGAGGCGGTCTTGCGCGTGGACCCGTCTGCGCTCGACCAGCTGCTCCACCCGACCATCGCCGAGGATTACAAGCGCGACGTCATCGCCAAGGGCCTGCCGGCCTCTCCGGGCGCGGCATCGGGCCGGGCGGTATTTGATTCCGATGAGGCCGAACACCGCGCGAGCCTTGGCGAGAAGGTGATCCTGGTACGCGTCGAAACAAGCCCTGAAGACATTCACGGCATGCACGCAGCCCAGGCCATCGTGACAGCGCGCGGCGGCATGACCAGCCACGCTGCGGTCGTCGCGCGCGGCATGGGCCGGCCTTGCGTTTCGGGTGCGGGCGAGATCCGCATCGATGCGGGCAAGAAGCAGTTCACCGCGCGCGGTCGCACCATCACCGATGGCGACATGATCACGGTCGATGGCGCTACCGGCGAGGTTCTGTTCGGCGAAGCGAAAATGATCAAGCCGGAGCTGACCGGCGATTTCGGCAAGCTGATGGGCTGGGCCGACAAGGCCCGCCGCATGAAGGTGCGCACCAATGCCGAAACGCCGGCTGACGTGCAGACCGCCAAGGAGTTCGGGGCCGAAGGCATCGGGCTGTGCCGCACCGAGCACATGTTCTTCGATGCAGACCGCATCGCGGCGGTACGCGAGATGATCCTCTCCGAGGATCAGGACGGGCGCATCAATGCGCTGGCCAAGATCCTGCCCATGCAGCGCGATGATTTTGCTGAGATTTTCCGCATCATGGAGGAGCGCCCCTGCACGATCCGCCTGCTTGATCCGCCCCTGCACGAATTCCTCCCCCACAATGAGGAAGACGTGAAAGCGGTCTCCGAAGCGACCGGCCTGCCGGCCGACGCGCTGATGGAGCGGGCGCGGGCGCTGGCTGAAACCAACCCGATGCTGGGCCATCGCGGCTGCCGCCTCGGCATCACCTATCCTGAAATCTACGAGATGCAGGCACGCGCCATCTTCGAGGCGCAGGCCCTTGTGGAGAAAGAAACCGGCTTCAAACCCGTGGCCGAAGTAATGATTCCGCTGGTTGCGACTGCCAGGGAACTGGAAATCCTGAAAGTCCGCGTGGCCGCCGTGGCCCGTAATGTGGAACGCGAAACGGGCGTCGCTCCGGTGTATCTCATCGGTACCATGATCGAACTTCCGCGCGCGGCGCTGCGGGCCGGCGATATCGCGGAATTTGCCGAATTCTTCTCCTTCGGCACGAATGACTTGACCCAGACCACGTTCGGCCTCTCGCGCGACGATGCCGGCAAGTTTCTGGGGGCATATCTGGAAGCACAGATTTTCGAGCGCGATCCGTTCGTATCCATCGACCAGGACGGCGTTGGCGACCTCATCCGCATCGGCGTGGAACGCGGACGCGCCGCCCGGCCCGAGCTAAAGCTCGGAATTTGCGGGGAACATGGCGGTGACCCGGCCTCGATTCGATTCTGCGAGTCGGTCGGCCTCGATTACGTGTCGTGTTCACCTTATCGTGTTCCGATTGCCCGCCTGGCGGCGGCACAGGCCGCACTCAAGGCAAAGCAAGACTGATCTGCATTGCATATCCACTTGCTCAATACTGAAGTTGGGCGGAATTGTGGCTATAGTTAACAGGCAGTGCAGAGCGGTTGACCGCGCCTGCGCACTTGAGTATGCATGCGGGAGATTTCGTTCACACCTTGCTAACCGAAGCGGGCACCCTATGTGTGCCGTCTCTAACGCTCGGTCTGGCGCGCAGATTGCATGGGGGACATGCACACCGCGCACCCGAACGGCAAGGCGGAAGAAGAGGTATGCATGGCTATCGCGACGCAATTGCGTTCAGCGTTGTCAGGGTTTGCGCGTCTTTCAGGCGTGGCGGCCACAATCGGTCTGATGTCCGCATTGCCGCTCGTCAGCGGCGAGATGTCCGCACGCGCAGACAATGCGCTGTGGTCGTCCATTGCGGAACGCTATCTCGACAGCGCGCTTGAAGGCAGCTGGGAAGAGGGCGAGGCCCTGTTCCAGACGGCGTCCTTCACTATCGACGCTTCAGACAGCGATATGGTTCCGCAGGTCAATGGCCGGTCGCTGGACGATCTGCAGACATTTGACCTCAGCCACCTCGCAATGGCCCGCGATGCCCGCCGTCAGCAGAACTGCCTGGCCGAAGCGGTCTATTACGAAGCACGCGGCGAGAATCTCAGCGGTCAGATGGCCGTGGCCGAAGTAGTGCTGAACCGCGTCCGCCACCGCGCCTATCCCGACAATATATGCGGTGTGGTGTATCAGGGCTCCGAGCGTCAGACCGGCTGCCAGTTCAGCTTCGCCTGCGACGGCTCAACCGAGCGCGCGCCACGTGGCCGCGCCTGGCGCCAGTCACAGCTGGTCGCCAAGCACGCCATGCTGGGCTTCGCCCCGCAGGTGACGCGCTCTGCCACCCATTTCCACACGGCGAGCGTCAATCCGCGCTGGTCCTCCAGCCTCGTGCAGACGCGCCGGATCGGCTATCACATCTTCTACCGCATGCCGAACCGCGCCGAGCGTGATCTCATCGACCGCGGCGTCTAGTCCCGGTTCTCCAGCCGGTTTTCAACCGCTTTGCGGGCCGCTTCAGCGGCCCGTTCGCGTTTCTGGCGGGCATTGCGGCCGAATATCAGCGCGAAGATGATGGCCAGCACGACAAGGCCGATGGTCAGTTCGATCAAGGCCGTCTCCTCTCCGGCGAATGAAGGCACAGGCGCGCCTCGCCCGTCAGCACCGCCTTCGCCTGCAGTGTGAAGCGCTCCCCCTCACCGCCATGCACGATCAGGCCCGGCAATATGCGCAAGGGCGCACGGCTGGCCTTCACCGCCCGCACAATCACCCGCTTGGCCGGTTCGCCGGCACGCGGATGAACCGGCAACACACCGATATCACCTGCACGGCCCTTGAAACGTGCCAGCATATCGCCCAGCCGATCGGCACGGTGAATGATGACCAGCTGGCCTCTGGGGCGCAGCGCCTTCAGGCCGGCACCGATCCAGTCCTCCAGCGGCGCATCGCTGATCCAGGCATTGCGTTTTTCCGCCGCGGGCGGCCGCAGGGCGCTTTCATCATCGAAAAAGGGCGGGTTGAAGAATACCGCATCAAACCGGGCGGTTCCGGCCAGCGCCAGCGCATCGCCCGTCTCTATCGCGATGCGGCCCTCATAGCCGTTCAGGGCAGTGTTTGCTGATGCCAGGCCCGCCATGGCCTGATCTTTCTCGAACGCTGTGAAGCGCGCATCAGGGTTCAGCCGCGCCGCGCACAGCAGCGCCGCCCCTGCCCCGCAGCCGAACTCGCACGCCTGAGCGCCGGGGCGCAGTTCCAGCGCCGCCGCCAGCAGGACAGCGTCCAGCCCGGCGCGATAGCCCTTGACGGGCTGATCCAGCATCACGCGTCCGTCGTGCAGGGTAGACCGGCTGATTTCAGCCTCGCCCGAGGCGACAGCGCTCATGCCCTGTCCGTTTTGCCCAGCGCATCGGCCAGAAGGCGGCGCGCCTTGTCCGCCTGTTCGTCAGGCACCAGCACACGCCGCTTCACCCAGGGCAGCGCGCCGCCAAACATACCGGCTGTCTCCGCGTCCAGCACCACCGCCCTGATGCCCGCATCCTTGAGCACAGCTTCAATGAAAGACAGCTTTACCGGATCGTTGGTGGTCTCTATCTCGATCACGCACTATCTCCTGATGAAACGGGTTCATTGGCCGCAGTGTCCTGCGCTTGCTGACACGTTAGCGCATTTCTATTGTGGCGGCTCGAACCCGCGCTTAGCAAGAGTACCGCCCATCGTGAACGGACTGCCCCTGACAGACACGCCGCAGGCGATAGCCGATCCTGTGTCCACGCTGATGGCGCTGGCCGGGGACGACATGCCGCGCGTGGAGGCCCTGCTGAGCGAACGCATGGCAAGCCCGGTGGAGCTGATCCCGGAACTGGCCGCCTGGCTGGTCAAGGCTGGCGGCAAGCGTATCCGCCCTCTCATCACCATCGCCAGCGCGCGTATGCTGGGCTATGAGGGCGAAGGCCATCTGGCCCTCGCTGGCGCAGTGGAGCTGATCCACACCGCCACCCTGCTGCACGACGATGTGGTCGACGAGAGCGAGCTGCGGCGCGGCAAGGCATCGGCCAACCATATCTGGGGCAACCCGCAAAGCGTGCTTGTCGGTGACTTCCTGTTTGCGCAGGCCTTCATGCTGATGGTGGATTCCGGCTCGCTGGATGCGCTGCATGTTCTCTCGCGCGCCGCCGCCATCATTGCCGAAGGCGAGGTTCGCCAGCTGGCCATGGTGGGTGATGTAGCGGTTTCCCGGCAAAGCTATATGGAAGTGATTGACGCCAAGACGGCGGCCCTGTTTGCCGCCGCCGCGCAGGTGTCGCCCATTCTGGCCGGACGCCCCAAGGCCGAGGAGGATGCGCTCCATACCTATGGGCGGGAGCTGGGCCTTGCCTTCCAGCTTGTAGACGATGCGCTGGATTATGGAGGGCTTGCTGCCCTTCTGGGCAAGAATACGGGCGATGATTTCCGTGAAGGCAAGATCACCCTGCCTGTCACGCTGGCGCTGGAAGCCGCGAGCGCCGACGAACAGGCATTCTGGGCCCGCACGCTAGGTGCCAAGAACCAGACAGACGGCGATCTGGACGAGGCCATTGCCATCCTCAAACGCCATGGCGCGCTGGACGAGACGCTGGCGCAGGCCCGCGCCCGCGCGGCCAATGCCCAGTCCGCCTTGGGTGTTTTCCCGCGCAATGAATGGACAGACGCCCTCTCGGCGCTGGCCGAATTCGTCGTCGACCGCGCCTACTAGGACGCAGCCGATGCGCCGTCGGCATAACGCCCGGCGAGCACATAAAGCGCACTCAAAACACACGTCATCACGGCGAATGCTGCGAACGCCGCGCCTTGCGGACCCTGCAGTGCCAGAAGGCCTGCCAGCACGCACAACGCACTGGCGCCTGCATAGACCAGCGCAATCCTCCCATGGCTCCAGCCGGCTGCGATGAGGCGTTGGTAGAGGTGCTCGCGATGCGCCTCCATATCCAGCCGTCTGCCAGCGGCCCGGCGCGCCATCGTCAAAAGCACATCAGCCAGAAACGGCAGGATGAAAAGCGGAGCCAGCCACAGTGCGCCGGAAAAGCCCGATCCGGCCATTGCCAGCGCCCCGCCTGCATAGAGTGCGCCTGCGGTCAGTGACCCGCCATCGCCGGCAAACACCTTCGCGGGTGGCCGGTTAAGTATCAGGAAGCCTGCCAGACCGCCTGCCAGCGCGGCACCGGCAAAGCTGGTGTCCAGATGGCCGGTGGCCAGCCCGGCCAGCACCAGCCCTGCCCCGCCGGGCACGAGACCGGCAACCAGCATGCCGTCCGACCCGTCCATGAAATTGACGGCGTTGACCGTAACGAAAATGAACAGGCCCGCACCCGCCAGCGCCACCCAGGCCGGCAGGGCGAGATACACAGTCTCAGTGACAGCGAGATAGCCCGGCACACCGATGAACCACGCTGCGCTGAGGGCGATGACCGCCATAAGGGCGAACTTTGTGCGCGAGGACAGGCCAAAAATATCGTCCGCCGTGCCCAGCGCGCCCATTAGTGCCGTCAGTGCAAGAATGGCGAGCGCGCTCCCGCCCGGCACCGGCGCGAAGGCAAGCCACAGGAAGGCCGCGCCTGCCGCCGCCAGTGTGCCGATCCCGCCGCCGCGCGGCGTGGGCGTCTCATGCAAGGATCTGTGACCTGGCATGTCCAGCACACCGGCCCTCCAGACAAGCGCCGCGACACCGAAACTGATCAGCACCGCGATCAGCGTACAAATGGCGAGCATCATTCCCATCAGGCCGCTCCGGCCAGCCGCACAGGGCGGACAATCCAGTCCGGGTGACTTTCCGACAATGCCCGCGCCACATGCGAGGCCATTGCAGCCTCATCGACCAGCGCAAAACAGCTTGCGCCTGAGCCGGACATGCGCGCCAGACGCACCGCGTCGAACACGTTCAGTTCGGCCAGCACATCGCCGATCACCGGATGCAATATGACAGCGGGCTGTTCCAGATCATTGCGTCCCGCTGCCGCGAGCGCCAGCGCCGCAGCCGGGTCTCCCGCCACGGGCACGCGTGACAGCACGCCAAATCCTGTGCGGTCTTCGCACCGGTCGAGCGCCCGGAATACGTCCGGCGTTGATACCGGCACGCCCGGATTGACGATAACCGCGTTCAGCTCCGGCCAGGCGGGCAGAACCCTGATCCCCTCGCCAATACCTTCCATCAGCAAGGGACGCGACCACACGCACGCTGGTACATCCGCGCCGACCACGCTGCCGATCTCGGCCAGTTCCCGCGTGGAGAAGTCCAGCTCCCACAGATCATTGAGCACCTTGAGTGCCGCTGCCGCATCAGCCGAACCGCCCCCCATCCCCGATGCGACCGGCAAGTGCTTGTCCAGCACCAGACGCGCGCCAAGCTGCGGCTGGTCTGCGGCAGCGCGCAATGCCCAGGCGGCCTTCAGCACCAGATTATGGGTGTCATCCGCCAGCGTCGGCGCAAACGGGCCTTCCAGCTGCAGGCTGAGATCACTGGCCGGGCTGGCATGCAGCGTGTCGCCCCAATCGGCAAACACGACAAGGCTCTGCAAGGGGTGATAGCCATCAGGCCGCGGTACAGCCACGCGCAAGGTGAGATTGATTTTCGCAGGCGCAAAGACTGTCAGCCTGCCCGGGCCGGACTCGCTCATTCAACGTCCTCGGGCGCGCCGTCCAGGCCTTGCGCAAGGCGCAGCTCCAGAAGGGCCTCCTCGCGCGGGTCAGCCGTCAGGTCGAGTGCACGCTGCCACTGAAAGCCAGCCTCCAGCGTCCGCCCAGACCGCGCATAGGCGTCGCCCAGATGCCAGTGGATGGTGGCGTTGGCCGGGGAAAGCTCCACCGCACGCTCCAGCCATTGCACCGCCTCGTCATACCGGCCGAGCTTGAAATGCCCCCAGCCGAGACTGTCGAGAATGGCCCCGTTCTCCGGCGCCAGTTCGGCGGCCCGCTCCACCAGGGCGAAACCTTCATTGACGCGCTCTCCCAGCACGATCCAGTTATAGCCCAGATGATTGAGGACCCGCGCCTCGTCAGGTTCCAGCGCGAGTGCCTGCAGGAAGCCTGCCTCCGCCCCCGCCCAGTCACCGGCAATCTGCAGGCACACGCCACGATAGAAAATGTGGCGCCAGTCCATCTCCCGGCCCTCGGCGGCCCGCTCTTCGAGCACCGCGTCGTAGAGCGCCACCGCGTCATCGCAATGTCCCGTCAGCCGGTAGATATCGGCCAGTAGCAGGCGCGGCTGTTCGGCCATCTGGCCGGAGGCCAGCGCACGCGCACGCGCCAGCGCATCAGTCTGGTCACCACGCCGGAACAGGGTCCACGCCGCATCTACACGCGCCTGCTCCAAGAAGGGCGGGCTGTCCACCGAATCGAAGGCGGCGACCGCGTCATCCTCCAGCCCCAACCGATCGAGAACCGTTGCCAGAAGCATGGTGTTACGGTCAAATTCCGGGTCGATGCTCTGCACAATACGAAGGTAGAGCGCAGCATATTCCGCCGGCGCAGAAGCATTCAGCATGGCCGCAGGCGCAAACATGGAGCGCGCCGCGCCTTGCGCCGGCGTGAACCGCGCCGGGGGGCGCCCTCCGGCATCCAGACGCGCCAGAGCCTGTGCCACCTCGGGGTCACGTTCGCCAACGCTGCGGCTCAGATGCGTCTGGTACAGACGCCGCGCGTCATCGCGCCGCCCCTGACGTTCGAAAAATCCGCCGCGGACGATGGTGGTGTAACCCTCCATGTCGAGGCCCGAATATGCTGCGCGATAGGCTTCGTCAGCCGCCTCCATGCGCCCGGCCGCCTCCAGGATCATGCCCCTGTGAAGCATGATGTGCCCGGTCAGCCCGGCCGAGGCCGTAACGGGCCGGTCAGCAGCCTCTGATGCCCGCCCGGCCCGGACAAGCCGCCAGTCATCCAGCATGGAGGACACCATCGCGCCGAAAGGCCCGAACGGATCATCGAGCTCCACCGACGGGCCGCGTATGCGCCCGGCAAGCTCACCGCCCTTCAGATATATATGGGCCAGCTGCAGCCCGTCCGGGTGATCCCCGGCAGCACGTGCAGGGCCGTCCGCCCGTTCGAACTGGCCGGCCAGCAGCGCCGAGTAGAAGGCGCGCTCCGACAGCAGTGGCGAGCCGGGCTCATGGCTCAACGCCTCGGCATAAAAGCGCGAAGATTCAGCCGTTTCGCGCGATGAACCGGCATAGCGCGCAGCGAGAAAAGCGCCGTATGCGCTGGTCTCCTCATCCTGCACCAGGCCTTGCGGCAGCGCACACGACACCGCCAGCACGGGCAGGCACAAGGCCACGCGCATCAGACCGGCCAGCGAGGAACGCCTGCGCGGCGCGTCCGGGCTACATGTTGGGGTAGTTCGGGCCACCGGCTCCCTCTGGCGTCGTCCAGTTGATGTTCTGGTTGGGATCCTTGATGTCGCAGGTTTTGCAGTGGACGCAGTTCTGCGCGTTGATCACGAATTTGGGCTCTCCACCCTCGTCGACCCATTCATACACCGCAGCCGGGCAGTAGCGCGCTGACGGCCCGCCATAGACATCATGTTCGCTGGCTTTCTGCAGCGCCATGTCGGCGACTTTGAGGTGGATCGGCTGATCCTCCTCATGATTGGTGTTGGAGATGAATACCGATGAGAGACGGTCGAAGGTCAGTACGCCATCGGGCTTGGGATAGTGGATCGGCTTGCACTGGGCGGCGGGTTTTGTCGCCTCGTAATCGGCGCCGCCATGGCCCATCGTGCCGAAGATGGAAAAGCCGAACAGCTGGTTCGTCCACATATCCATGCCGCCCAGCGCCACGCCCACAAGCGTGCCCCATTTGGTCCAGAGCGGCTTGACGTTGCGGACCTTCTTCAGCTCCGCCTTGACCCAGGATTTGTCATAGGCCGCCTCATAGGCGGTGAGCTCATCATGCTGGCGGCTCTCGCCCAGCGCGGCAAAGGCGGCCTCTGCGGCCAGCATGCCGGTCTTCATGGCGTTATGGCTGCCCTTGATGCGCGGCACGTTCACAAAGCCGGCCGAGCAGCCGATCAGCGCGCCGCCCGGGAAGGCCAGCTTCGGCACGGACTGGAAGCCGCCTTCTGTAATCGCGCGCGCACCATAGGACAGGCGCTCTGCGCCCTCAAAGATCGGCGCGATATCGGGATGGGTCTTCAGGCGCTGGAACTCACCGAACGGGAACAGGTTCGGGTTCTTGTAATTGAGGTGCACCACAAAACCGATGGCGACCAGATTATCGCCGAAATGATACATGAACGAGCCGCCGCCCGTATCGTTCGAAAGCGGCCAGCCCATGGTGTGCATGGCGAGGCCCTTCTTGTGGTGCTCCGGCTTCACGCGCCAGAGCTCCTTCATGCCGAGGCCATACTTTTGCGGCTCGCGCCCCTCATCGAGATTGAAGCGCCTGATCAGCTGCTTGGAGAGATTGCCGCGCGCGCCTTCGGCAAAGAGCGTGTACTTGGCGCGCAGCTCCATGCCGGGCTGGTACATGTCCTTGTGACTGCCATCACGCGCCACGCCCATATCGCCGGTAACAACGCCCTTGATGACGCCGTCTTCCTCGATCAGCGAGGCAGCAGGGAAGCCGGGATAGATCTCCACGCCCAGGCTTTCAGCCTTTTCAGCCAGCCAGCGGCACAGATTGCCCAGCGAGCCGATATAGCAGCCATGATTGTGCATGAAGCCCGGCATGGCAAAGCCGGGGAAGGTCGCCGAACCGGACTCGCCCAGCGCCACGAACTTGTCGTCAGTGACTTCGGTATCAAAAGGCTGGTTCGGATCATCGCGCCAGTCAGGAAACAGCTCGTCGAGCGCCTTGGGATCAAACACGACACCAGAGAGGATATGGGCGCCGACCTCGGAACCTTTTTCGATCACGGCAACAGAGACCTCGCGGCCCTCGGACTCGGCCAGTTGCCGGATGCGGATGGCAGCCGCCAGACCGGCCGGTCCGCCGCCTGCAATCACCACATCGTATTCCATCGCGTCGCGTTCGATTCCGCCGTCAGCCATGTCGCCTCCCGTCAGTTCTTCTTCCCGCGCTGATTATGTGCGCCAGCTTGACACCAGCGTTTGCGCGAGGCCCTGTCCCGTCTTAGCTTACACCTAGCAAATGAGCTAGGGCATCAGCCCGGCTACGCCAGCAAAAAGCACAGAGCGCGGATAAATTCTCAAACCCGGATCGGACCTGATTGCGTGACGCCTGACCATCCACCCTCCCAAGCCAATGCGCTCGCCGCGCTGAAAAGCTTGGCCGGCTGGTGGGAGGATGCCGGGATCACGGTGGATATCCCCCCTGCCCCGCCCGCAGCGCTGCGCAAGAGTGCACCGGAGCGTAAGGCCGCCCCGGCCGCGCCTGCGGTGAAATCCGCGCCTGCGGGGCCGGAAAAGCCCGCGCAGGACGCGAGAGCGATGGCGGGTGCCGCCACTGACATCGCGGCGCTGAAAGCCGCCGTGGAGAGTTTTGACGGGTGCGACCTGAAACGCACCGCCCGCAACACCGTGTTCGCGCGCGGGAACCACGAAGCGCCCCTGATGGTGATCGGCGAAGGGCCAGGGCAGGACGAGGACCGCGAGGGCCTGCCTTTCGTGGGCCGCTCTGGCCAACTCCTCGACCGCATGCTCGCCGCCATCGGCCTTGATGAAACCAGCGCCTACATCACCAATGTCGTGTTCTGGCGCCCGCCCGGAAACCGTAAGCCCTCCACAGAGGAAATCGAGATCTGCCGCCCGTTTGTGGAGCGCCATATCGCGCTGGCAAAACCGCGCCTCATCCTGCTGGCGGGCGGTATCTCCACACAGGCCATGCTGAAAACGCCCCAAGGGATCATGGCGTTGCGCGGGCGCTGGTCGCAAGTGACCGTGGAGGGCCATTCCACCCCGGCCCTGCCAATTTTCCACCCGGCCTTCCTCCTGCGCCGTCCGCAGGAAAAGGCGAAAGCCTGGGCCGATCTGCTGAGCCTGCAGGAGAAGCTGGAAGAGCTGGGTTAGAGCATGCTGAACGGTAAAACAGTTCTGGTTCTAGGCGCTGGAAGCAGCAAGTCCTTTGACTTGCCGGTGGGACCTGAACTAATTGAACAAATACATAATATTTCAAAGGTTGATTTCAACCGTTTCGCCGACAGGAACAATTCAACCGACAGAAATTTTACGAGTTTGCTTGAACAAATTCATCGAACCGGACAAGTTGATTTAAACACCGACCAACCATATCGCCGGGTCGTCCAAGCATGCCTCTCGGCGAAATCAATAGATGACTTTATTGACTTCGAAGAAAGTAAAAGCATTAGCACATACGCAAAAATTGCCATTTCTTACTGTATATTAAAGAGCGAACAAAAATCCAAACTTAAAAATCTATTCAATCAAAATCAAGTGAACCATTTCGATGCGCGGTTCAGAGGAAGCTGGCTTGAGAAACTTTTTACACTCATAATAAAAGGAACAAAGAAAAATTCATATAAAACATCACTAGATAAATTAGTAATTGTAAATTTTAACTATGATAGATGTATAGAGTGCTACTTATACAATGCCATAAAAATAGTATTTCAATTAGATGGCGATGAGGCTTGGAAAGTTGTTTCATCCATTAAGGTGGTAAGGCCATACGGATCAATCGGCAACATGAAGGGGCATGATGCTGTGCCCTTTGGAGGAAGCAACGACGGCTCCACATATGAAGACCTTATTTCTAGCCATAAGACAATTAAAACATATACAGAGTCTATAGAGTCTGACACAATAGAGAAAATAAACAGTTATTGCGACGGAGCTAAAAATTTAATATTTTTGGGCTTTGGCTTTCACCCGCAAAATATGAAAATTTTGAAAGAGTCCAAAATTACAGTTCATGAAAACATATTTTCAACAATATACAAGCAGTCCGACTACACATCGGATATGATTAAATCCGAACTCAAAGCGCTATCAGAAAACTCAACACCAAACATTCACCTCCACGACGGCGACTGTGAGTCGTTTTTTGATAGATACGAGATGGGCCTGACAGGCTACTAAGCTTCATCCACATCGGCCAGCTCGCGCAAATACGCGATGCGGGCAAGGCCGTGGGCGCGAAGGCGGATCTCAAGATCGCGGCGCGTATGGGCGCTCGACCAGCGTATGCCCTCAAACAGCCCGCGCGGGGCCGGGCCTTTAAGCGCCAGCAGCCAGTAACCGCCATCTTCCGCCGGGCCAATCACCGCGTCATGGCGTTTGAGCAGGGCGAAAGCGCGCGCGACATCGCGCCGGGTAATGTCGGGCGCATCGGTGCCGATGATTGCGATGGGGCCAGCACCGGCCAACACCCTTGCCTGCCGCGCACCGAGATCACCGCCCCCTTGCGGCCAGCGCATCAGATCATCCGGCCAGACCTTGCCGAACGCACGGGTGATGGCCCTGTCCGGGCTGACCGCCAGCACTATCTGCCAGCGCGCATTATCGCGCACGGCCCGAAGCGTTTTGGCCGTCATCGCCCGGTAGGCGCGCCACGCCATCACCTTGCCGATACCGGCGGCAAGGCGCGTCTTGGCTCCGCCAATCACCGGCGCGCGGGCAAAGACGATGAGGCGCGCTTTGCTCATGCCTTCCGCCTGCCATAGGCCCGCGCCAGCTTTTCCGGGTCCGCGCCGAGGAAATATCGCGCGAGCAGGAGAAGATTGGCCGCAGAGCGGCGCAGATACCCCTCGGAGCGGAAGCGCGCGGCGCTGGTGATAGCGCGCGCCGAAACCGGTTTCAGGCGGCGCCTGCCTATGCGCCTTACGATGTCCACATCCTCAAACAGGCGCATCAGGCGGTATCCGCCAAGCCTCTCATAAAGCTGCGCCGGAATGAGCAATCCCTGATCGCCATAGGGCAGGCCGAACGCCGCGCAGCGCCAGGCCACAAACCGCTCCAGACGGCGCGCAGGCGCGCTCTCATCATCCAGCGCAAACTGGAAATATCCCGCAACCTCCCCGCCCGCATGCGCCGCCATGAAGGCTTTCACCGCCTTCGCCCAGCCCGGCTCCAGCCGTGTGTCCGCGTGCAGGAAGAGCAGCCAGTCGCCTTCGCCGGCGCCTTCAATCGCGCGGGCTGCCCCGGCGGCGAGCTGCACACCGCGCCCCGGCAGGGATTTGACCACATCAAATCCGCGCGCGCGGGCGAGCTTTACCGTGGCATCGCCCGACCCGCCATCGGCCAGCACCCAGCGCGAGACCAGCCCGCAGGCAATGGCCGGTTCCAGGCTGGCGAACGTGTCCGGCAGGGAGGGGGCCGCGTTCAGTGCGGGAATGATAACAATCACATGGCTCATGCGCGCCATAAGGCGCATGCGCGGCTCCGCTCGTCAATGTGATTTTGTTCTTGAATTGTTCCAGATTTCGAGTCAGCGTCCTGCCATGAACGCGATTACCCCCGCCCGCCAGTCAGAGGCCCTGCCCACCCCCTTCCAGCCCTCTGGAAGGGGCGCAAAGTCCAACGCTTCGGGACGGTTTGAGCGCACGACCTCGCAGCCGGTCGATGATGGCTGGCACAGCGAAGCGCCGCCGCGCCAGATCAAGACCACACTCATCCGCGATGCGGCACGCTCCATCATCACGAGTAATGACAGCCCGGATATCAGCTTTGACCAGTCGGTGAACCCCTACCGGGGCTGTGAGCATGGCTGCATCTACTGTTTTGCGCGGCCCACCCATGCCTATTGGGGCTATTCGGCAGGCCTCGACTTTGAAAGCGTGATCTTTTTCAAGCCCGGCGCGGCAGAGCTTTTACGCAAGGCGTTTTCAAAGCGCGGCTATGCTCCGCGCCCGGTCGCGCTGGGCAGCAATACCGACCCCTACCAGCCGGTGGAGCGCGATTTGCGCATTACCCGCTCCATCCTTGAAACCTGCCTGGCGTTCCGCCACCCGGTCAGCATCATCACCAAATCGGCAGGCGTGCTGCGTGATCTGGACCTACTATCGGAACTGGCCGCGCTTGGCCTTGCTCATGTGGCGATCTCGGTGACGACGCTGGATGCGAAGCTGGCCAGAACCATGGAGCCACGCGCTTCCACGCCCACGCGGCGGCTCTCGGCCATCACGGCATTGAGCGAAGCGGGCGTGCCGGTCAGCATTTTCACCTCGCCCATGATACCGGGCCTCAATGATCACGAGCTGGAAAACCTGCTCGGCGCCGGCGCGAAGGCCGGGGCAGACCATGCCAGCTATGTATTGCTCCGCCTGCCGCTGGAGGTGGAGCCTCTGTTCAGACAATGGCTCTCGGTTGAACGCCCTCTCTCCGCCAAAAAAATCATGGGACTGATCGAGAGCACGCGCGGCGGCAAGGCCTATGACAGCCGCTTCCATGCGCGGATGCGCGGCGAAGGCCCGGTGGCAGAGCTGATCCGCGCCCGCTTCGAGAGGGCCTGCCGGGCGAACGGGCTTTCGCGCAAGGTGGCGCCTCTGCGCACGGACCTTTTTACCGTACCGGAAAAGGACAGCGATCAGCTGAGCTTGTTTTGATTTTACCTCGACAGAGAAGAATTACCGGGGTCCCGGGCTTGCCCCGGGATCCAAACTTGCAGCCGCTGACAGTTCCTATGGGTCCCGGCTCGGGGGCCGGGATCCCGGTTGGGGAGGCCTGCGGGTTGTTTGCCAAGCCCATTACAATGTTGAGACGAAGAGTTCGCTCCCTCCCCCTTTACCCCTCCCCCGCACCGTCCTAGCAAGACGCCATGGGAGAAGCGCAGATCATCGCAGGCATAGACGAGGCCGGGCGCGGGCCGCTGGCTGGGCCGGTCGTGGCCGCAGCGGTGGTCCTGCCGGAGGGATTTTCTGCCCTCTCCGCACTGGCGGATTCCAAAAAGCTGACCGCCAGACGCCGCGAGGCGCTGGCCGCCATCATCCGCGCCGAGGCCATGGTCGGTGTCGGCATTGCGGAACCCGCCGAGATTGACCGGGTAAACGTGCTCGAAGCGACCATGCGGGCCATGTCGCGCGCCTGCCGGAACCTGCCCCTCGTCCCGCATAAAGTCCTGGTCGATGGCAACCGCCTGCCCCGCCTCGACTGCCCGGCAGAGGCGATTATCGGCGGTGATGGCAGCCAGCCGGTGATTTCCGCCGCCTCCATCATCGCAAAAACCGTGCGCGACGCCCTGATGATCGAGGCTGCACTGCGCTGGCCCGGCTACGCGCTGGAAGGCCATAAAGGCTATGGCGCAAAGGCCCATATCGATGCCCTGCAAGGGCTGGGCGCCACCCCCATCCATCGCTTTTCCTACCGCCCTGTCGCGCATGCGGCAGAAAAAAGTGCACAAGGGTGATTCGCGCTTAACCCCTCGTTAGGCGTATCATTTCAAGCCTTTTGCACCGGATAGGAATGAGGGTGGCTCTGGTGTCAACAGTTTTGCCGATAAATCAGGTCCTGCATGGGAATTGCGTGGAGATCATGCAGACCCTGCCAGACAACAGTGTGGATCTGATCTTTGCCGATCCGCCCTATAACCTTCAGCTCGGCGGTGAACTGCACCGCCCCGACAACTCCAGGGTGGATGCGGTCGATAATGACTGGGACCAGATTGGCGGGTTCGACGAGTATGATCTGTTCACTTGCGGCTGGCTGGAAGAGGCGCGGCGCGTCCTGAAAGAGGATGGCGCGCTGTGGACGATCGGCAGCTATCACAACATTTTCCGCGTGGGCACCTTCCTGCAGGATATGGGCTTCTGGGTGCTCAATGATGTCATCTGGCGCAAGTCCAACCCGATGCCGAATTTCAAGGGCACGCGCTTTACCAATGCGCACGAGACCCTGATCTGGGCCGCCAAACACAAGACCAGCAAGGTCACCTTCAACTACGCCGCCATGAAATCATTGAATGACGGCGTGCAGATGCGCTCTGACTGGACCCTGCCGATCTGCTCGGGCGGTGAGCGCCTGAAAGCGGGCGATGGCCGCAAGGCCCACCCGACGCAAAAGCCTGAAAGCCTGCTCCATCGCGTACTGCTCTCTACCACCCATCCCGGCCAGATCGTGCTCGACCCGTTCTTCGGCACCGGCACCACCGGCGCGGTAGCGAGGAAGCTCGGCCGCAAATTTATCGGCATTGAGGCCGATGCCGACTATGTGACGCTGGCCCGACAGCGCATAGAGGCGATCAGCCCCGGCGATGCCAGCGCGCTGCAGGTGACCGCCTCCAAGCGGTCCTTGCCCCGCATTCCGTTCGGCAATGTGGTCGAGGCGGGCCTTATCAAGCCGGGTGATACGCTGTTCTGTGCGCAAGGCCGGCGCACAGCGCGCGTGCGCGCCGATGGCTCGGTAACGGGTGGGGGCGAGACCGGCTCCATCCACCAGGTAGGCGCTGCCGTGCAAGGTGCCCCCTCCTGCAATGGCTGGACGTTCTGGCATATCCGCCGCAATGGCACGCTGATGCCCATCGATGTGCTGCGCAGCCGCATCCGCGCAGAGATGGAGGAAGCTTAGGGGGCGCTTTTCCCAGTCCCTTTTCGCATTTTCCCGACGAAAGCCGGGCTCCGGAATAAAAAAGCTGGGCACCGGCTTTCGCCGGTGAAACGCGGTGTAGAGGTTTCCCGTCGACTAGAGTTAATCCACCTACAACGCCGCCTGCACCGCCTTTTTCATCGCTGTAGGCAGCCCTGCCGCACGGATCGGGTGCACACCCACCCAGCGCGCGCCATCGGGCAGGTTTGCCTCCCCCGACAGGGGCGCGGCAAAAACCGTCAGGCGCAATTCAAAATGGGTGAAGACATGGGTGATCCGGCCCGCCTCGCGCCATCTGAGCGCCAGCGGCGCGGCTTCTGAGAAGCCGGGCAACGCCCCGGCGTCCACCACCCAGTCCGTCCCCGGCACTTCCAGCATGCCGCCCAGCAGCCCCTTGTCGGGCCGGGTGCGCACCAGTACCTCGCGGCCCTCGCCCTCGCCGCGCAGGACCACGAAGGCGAGGCCATGGCGCACGGGCTTGACCTTCTTCGCGGCTTTCACCGGATAGCGTTCCTGATCGCCCGCAGCGCGCGCGGCACAGTGCGCCGCCCACGGACACGCACCGCAGGAGGGAGCGCGCGGCGTGCAGATAACCGCGCCCAGATCCATGATGGCCTGTGCGTAGTCTCCGGGCCGGGCCGGATCAGCCAGGCTGGCCGCATGTTTGCGGATGTCTGGCTTGGCAGAGGGCAGCGGCGCCTCGATACGGAAGACCCGTGTGATGACACGCTCCACATTGGCATCCACCACGCTGGCGGGCAGGTTGAAGGCGGCTGCGCGGATAGCGTGCGCGGTGTATTCGCCTATGCCAGGCAGCGCACGAAGCCCTTCCAGGTCAGACGGGAACACCCCGCCCAGCTCACGCGATACGGCTTGCGCGCAGGCATGCAGATTGCGGGCGCGGGCGTAATATCCAAGCCCCGCCCAGGCTGCCATCACATCCTCGCGCGGCGCATCGGCAAGATCATGGACCGTCGGCCAGAGCGACAGGAATTTCGCATAGTACGGCGCGGCATGGGCCACTGTCGTCTGCTGCAGCATGATCTCCGACAGCCAGACGGCGTACGCGTCTGCCACGCGGCCCGCCACGCGCTCTTCAGGCCTTATGCGCCACGGCAGGGTACGCCCCTCCCGGTCATACCAGGCAAGAAGACGCGCGCGCATGACGGCCACATCACCGCTTCGCGGACTTGCCGGTTCGTCTTGAAGTGCGGACACTGGGCTCATGGATGAAAGCTGGAAACAGGACGGCCAAAAGGCAATCACGCAGCGCAGGCGCATACGCTCCAAAAGCGATGCCGTCTCGCGGGCACAGGCCGATCTGTGGGCCGTCGATCACCGGGGGAAACCGGCCATCAAGCCGCCGCCGCCCGCTGGGCGGGCGCTGGCCAATGTGATCCGTCCGCTCGCCAAGGCCTTCGGACCCGGCGCCTCTGAGCTGGAGGAGCACTGGGAGGCGATTGTCGGTGAAGTACTGGCGCGCTGGACCAGCCCTGAAAAACTGCAATCAGGCACACTGACCGTGCGGGCGCGCGGGCCTGCCGCAGCGCTGATCGAAGCGCAATCGGGCGTGATACTCGAACGCGTCGCGCAGTATGCGGGCCGGACGCCGAAACGCCTGCGCATCGTACAGGGCTCGCTGGCTGCGCCTGCCGGGCCGGTACGCCGCGCGGCAAGCCGGGTGGTCAAACGCGCCGAACCCCTGCCCACGCCGGCCGCCGATCCGGCAGAGCGCCTGGCGGCGGCGCTAGCCGATTTTGCGGCGGCGGTGAAGGAACGCGAGGGCGGGTAGCTTCGTCCTCGCTGTCCAATGCTGTCATCCTCCGGCCGAGCGTTCGCGAGGTCCGGGGGACCCATGCCTCAATCTTTCCGCCCGATCACTCTTTGCAGGCATGGGTTCCCCGGATGGCTGCGCCACCGGGGAATGACAAGTTGTTGGAACCCTACTCCGCGTCTGCCTCGATATGCAGGCGCACGGTGACGGTGGGTGCCACTTCGGCCCAGCTGGAACCGCCCACGCCGAACTCTGCCCGCACGATCTCCAGACTGCCTTGCGCCACGGCGCGGCCATTATTGATCTCGACAGTGAAGGGCAGAACGGCGCCGCGGCTCTCGCCCTTGATGGTCAGCGTGCCACGGGCCTCATAGCCTTCATCAGTGGCCACAATCTCTTCGGACACAAAGACCGCTTCGGAATATTCGGCCACATGCAGGCCATCGCGGCTGACCAGAGCCGACTGGTATTCACGGTTCGGGATAGTGCCGGTATCGCTTGTGACGCGCGCGGAAATCTGCGCGTTTTCAAGATCTTCCGGATCGAAGCTGATCTCGGCAGAGAACTCGGCGAATGTGGCGGCCACGGCCTGCCCGAAAACGCGGGTTTCGGCGGTCACTTCAGACGCAGCTGTGTCAATCACCCAGTCCTGAGCCGACAGGGGAAAAGTGCCGGTCAGGGCAAAGGCAAAAGCGGCGATGGATGCACGGATCATGGGGAGGTCTCCGTTATCGGTTGTTTTTCTGATATTTATACGCGGGGTTTGAGAAACGGGATCATGCGGGTGAGCACGTCGTCCCTGTTGATGAAATGGTGCTTAAGGGCCGCGCCCACATGCAGGGCCAGCAGCGCAAAAATCACCCAGCCGCCAGCGCCATGAATCGAGCCGAGCGGTTCATAGGCCTCGTTGGGCACCGGCAGGTGCGGCAGTTCCAGCGCCGGATTATTGGCCAGATAGCTCGGGAAATTGGTCGCCGAGGCCGTCAGCCAGCCCAGCACCGGCACGGCGATCATGACCGCGTAAAAGGCGATATGCGTGCCGCGCGCGGCTATGACTTCCCACGGCTTCATGCCCTCGGGCAGCGGCGGCACCTTGTGGGTCAGCCGCCAGCCGAGCCGGGCCAGAGCCAGCACCAGAAGGCTGATCCCGATCGTCTTGTGCCAGTTGTAATAGGCCTGCACCTCGGCAAAGGACAGATCGCCCGACAGGGCCATTTCGCGCATGTCCTCCATGCGCCAGCCCATGAACACCATGCCAACCAGCATCACCGCCATCAGCCAGTGGAGCGCAATGGCGACAGCCGTGTAGCGGGGTTTTTCGGTGGTGGTGGTCATCACGCCCTAATCCCTTGCGATAAATTCCGCCTCGATGGATAGGCGCACCGTGTCGCCAATGAAATTACCTGGCAAGCGGCCAATATCGAACTGCGTGCGGTCGATCTCGAAATAGCCTCTAAATCCCAGCATGTTACGCCGGACTAGCGGATTGAAGACGCCGCCGTAAAACTCTGTTTCCATTATGACAGGACGGGTCACCCCTTTCAGGGTGAGCAGGCCGTGCACCTCGCCTGTCACCTCACTTGTTACAACTATCCTCTCGGAAACGAACACAATTTCGGGATGGTCAGCCGCATCCAGCCAGCCGGAGCCGCGCAACAGTTCGTCAAAATCAGGATCACCGGTAGAGACCGAGGCCGCGTCCACGATTGCGGTCAGTTCTGCGTCTTCCGGGCGGACAGGATCAAACTCGAGGCTTGCGCGCACGCCGTCAAAGCGCGCCGTGTACCAGGAGAGCCCCAGATGGCGCACCTGCCAGGTGACGCTCGTGTGCTCGCCGTCCAGCTCCCACGCGCCCGCAGGCAGCCGGGCAGGATCCGTCACCGGCGCGGAAACGCAGGACGCTAGCAGCAGCGTTATCGCAGCAAGCACAAGACGCATGGGACAAGCCTCCTTCAAGTCTTGACGCAAAGCTAGGGCGGATGGCGGGGATGTCATGGATCCCCCTTGTTCGTTTCACCGGCGTAAGCCGGTGCCCAGCCCTTTCTGGGTCCCGACTTTCGTCGGGAAAACCCAGCACTGGGTGGAATCAGCTCCCGCGCCCCCATGCCGCGCAGCTTCGCCCTCGCGTTCGGCGCGCGCCGCGCTATGTTCCCTGTCGCAAAAACCTGAACCGGGAGACACGTCCATGAGCTATCGCGCGCCCGTCCGCGACATCCGTTTCAGCCTTGAGGAAATCGCCGCGCTCGACAGCGTGCGCGCCACCGGCGCTTTCCCGGAGTTTTCCGGCGATCTGACCGGCGCCATCCTCGAAGAGGCGGCAAAACTGTGCAATGACGTGATCGCGCCGCTGAACTGGCCGTCAGACCAGCAGGGCTGCACGCTGAAAGACGGGGAGGTGAAAACCCCGGACGGCTTCCCCGAGGCCTATGCCAAATTCGTCGAGGGCGGCTGGCAGGGCCTGCAGTTTGGCACCGAGCATGGCGGGATGGGCCTGCCGCGTGCGCTGGGCTGCGCGCTGATGGAGATGCTGCAGAGCGCCTCGATGAGCTTTGGCCTTGGTCCGATGCTCTCCTTTGGTGCCATCGAGGCGCTGATCGCCCATGGCTCTGACGAGCAGCGCACGCTCTATTTGCCCAAGATCATTTCGGGTGAATGGTCTGCCACCATGAACCTCACCGAGCCGCAGGCCGGCTCTGATGTCGGCGCGCTGCGCACAAAAGCCGAACCCAATGCCGATGGCAGCTGGGCGGTTTCAGGACAGAAAATCTACATCACCTGGGGCGAGCATGACTGCGCGGAAAACATCATCCATCTGGTGCTGGCGCGCACGCCAGACAGCCCGGCCGGCACCAAGGGCATCTCGCTCTTCCTGGTGCCCAAATTCCTGCCCGATGAGAACGGTAATCCCGGCAAGCGCAATGGCGTGAAAGCCATTGGCCTTGAACACAAGATGGGCATTCACGGCTCTCCCACCTGCACAATGGAATATGCAGGCGCTACCGGCTGGCTGATCGGCGAGGAAAACCGCGGCATGGCCGCCATGTTCACCATGATGAACTCGGCACGCCTGAATGTCGGCGTGCAGGGCGTCGGCATTGCCGAGCGCGCCTATCAGCAGGCGTTTGAGTTTGCAAAAGAGCGCCGTCAGGGCCGCGCGCCGGGCGGCGAAGGCCCTGCCCCGCACGCGATCATCGATCATCCTGATGTGCGCCGCACGCTGGGGCTGATGAAAGCGAAGATCGAAGCGGCGCGCGCGATATGCTTCCACGCGGCGGTGGAAGGCGATCTGGCCGAGCACCACGGCGACGAGAAGGAAGCGGCCTGGTCGCGCCGGCGCGAGGAATTGCTGATCCCCGTTGCCAAGGCCTGGTCGACCGATCTCGGTGTCGAGATCGCCTCGCTTGGCGTGCAGATCCATGGCGGGATGGGCTTTATCGAGGAGACGGGCGCCGCCCAGCATTACCGCGATGCGCGCATCGCCCCGATCTATGAGGGCACGAACGGCATTCAGGCGATCGATCTGTCAGGCCGCAAGCTGTCCATGGAGGGCGGGCTCGCCTTTGCCGAGCTGATCGAGGATATCCGCCAAACGGTCGAGGATTGCGAGACCTCGTCCAACCCGGCTTTGCCCGAGCTGGCGGCGCGCCTGAAGCCCGCTGCCGATGCGCTGGAAGAGGCCACAGGCTGGATGATATCGGCCGGCATGGAAGACCGGCTGGCCGGCTCCACCGCCTTCCTGAAGCTGACCGGCGAGGTCACCGGCGGCTGGCTGCTTTGCGTCGGCGCGGTGGCCGCGCAGCGCCGCCTGAAAGAGGCCGAGGGTGATGCGGCTTTCTCCGAGAACCGTATCGCGCTGGCGGGCATCTATGCCGAAACGGTGCTGGCCGCCGCGCCGGGCCTGCTGGGCGAAATCCGCATGGGCGCCGCCCCGCTTTTCGAGCCGGGTCTTGCCATGCTGGAGAGTGCGTGACCTGCTAAACTCCCAGACCCCTCCATGTCATCCCCCGCTTTATGCGGGAGACCCATGCCTCTTTAGTTGCGTTTCCCCGACGCAAGTCGGGATTCAGAAAGAATGGACCCCGGCTCGGGGGCCGGGGCCCCGGATTGGGGCGCCGTTCGGGAAAATTCTGGCAGCTTCACCATAGACCTCTCCACCGGGGTCCCGGCCCCCGAGCCGGGACCCATGGCCGTGTCTCACTGCAAGACAGGCTTGGCACTCCAGCCATCGCAGCCGGCGTGTAGGGCAGCCCGATGGCGGACTAATTTTATCCCCTCCCTCTCGCCTGCCCGTATCATGCACCTCGCCGGTCTGGTGGAAGGGCATGACCCTGATCCCGCTGGCCGTAGCGGGATGTTATGGCGTGACAGCGCTGGCCGTGTATCTCGGTACCGGACGGGCAGCGCGGCGCATAGGCCCCGCTGCCACTGCCGGCAAACTGCTAGCCGCCTAGATCCAGAAATCGCGCGGATCGGTGTGGGTGCGTCCCTCCGTCAGGCGGATCAGCCCCACTACCGCGCGCACGATGAACCAGATGGCCGTCGCCAGCATGATCAGAAGGCCAAGGCCGAGCAGCCAGATGGTCAGCACGCCGATAATCATGCCGGCAAGCCCGTACCAGAAGGTGCGTATCTGATAGACGTAGTGGTTCTTTATCCACTCCGGCGCCTCGGTCATGCGCACATAGGCCAGGATCACCGCAACGATGGCGGTCAGGCCCGTCACCACGGAGAGTATCTGCAATATGTAACAGACAAGCGCGAAGGTGCGGTCCGTGTCATTGGGGCCCGGTGCCGGTGGCGGGGCGGCTTGTGTGGTCTGCTCTTCGGTCATGGGGAGAGGCCCTTCCTTGTCATGGCGTGCGGCGCTGAAACGACACTGTTACAAATTTAATGCAGGCGCAGTGGTGTTTCGCCTTGGTTGTCGCGCGCGGCGCGGCCAATATTCAGCCCATGATTGGTACGGATAATCAAGCTGGCAGCGCCCTCGCCCGATGGCTGGAGCGTGGCTTTCTCGCCGCTGGCGGGCTGGGCCTGGTGGTGCTGGGCATCGTGCGCGTGATCGCGGGCGAAGGCCTTGCCTATCCGCAATCACTGGTCTGGATGCTGCCGTGTGCCCTACTTGCAGCGGGCTGCACACTGCTCTACTGGCGTGTGGCCACACGAATGCCGCGAATGACAGGCAAGGAAGCCCCATGACCAGCCCCGCCATTATTGTAACCATGTCAGACAGCGTGCCCGGCCGCCAGATGGGCGATGTCCTGGGCATTGCGCGCGGCAGCGTGGTGCGCGCGCGCTTTTTCGGGCGTGACTTCGTTGCCGGCCTTCGCAATCTGGTCGGCGGCGAGGTGAATGAGTATACCGAGCTCATGGCACAGGCGCGCGAGCAGGCCATGGCGCGCATGATAGCGCACGCCGCCGAGCTGGGTGCCGACGCCGTCGTCACCTTCCGCTTTTCCACTTCCACCATCACTGAAGGCGCTGCCGAGATCCTGGCCTACGGGACGGCAGTGAAGCTGACATGACCGATCATTCCGGCGACGGCGAAGTTCGCTCGCAGAACATGGTGACTGCCTTTTTCCGCCGCGTCATGTCGGAGTTTGGCGAGACGATCCGCTTCTTTGCCGGTGTGGCGGCCGTCTGGTTTGCGCTGGTGACATTCGGGTTTGCCGCCTTCCACATTCCCTCCGAGAGCATGCAGCCGGCCCTGCAGGTCGGCGACCGCGTGCTGGTCTCGAAATTCTCATACGGCTATTCGCGCCATTCCCTGCCGCTGGGCATTGGCTACGCCCTGCCGGACAGCTGGACCGGACGCCTTCTGCATTTTGGCGGACCGGACCGGGGCGAGGTTGTGGTGGTGCGCGATCCGCGCCAGGGCATCAATATCATCAAGCGTGTGATCGGCCTTCCCGGTGACACGATAGAGGTGCGCGGCGGCCGCCTGATCATCAATGGCGATGTCGTCGAGCGCGTGGAGCAGGACGTGATCCGCTACCGCACGCGCGAGGGGCAGATCGTCGCGGTGACGGTCTATGAGGAGCTGCTGCCCAATGGCAACAGCCACATCATCTATGAACGCACCGACAGTGCGCTGCTGGACAATGCCGGACCCTTCCGCGTGCCCAGTGACAGCTATTTCCTGATGGGCGACAATCGCGACGCATCGGCAGACAGCCGCGTCGCCACCCAGCTTGGCTATGTGCACCGCGACAATATCGTGGGCCGTGCCTTCACCGTGCTCTTCACCTTTGCCAGCTGCCGCAATGAGGAAGGGCTGACCTGCCCGCCCTGGAGGGTCTTCCGCGGACTGTAATTGCGCTCTAGGCTCCCCTGCCTGAAAAGGGAGGAGAGCCAGATGAGCCTGCGCGGCAAGACCATCTTCATTACCGGAGCCAGCCGGGGCATTGGTCTGGCGATTGCGACACGCTGCGCGCGCGACGGAGCCAATATCGCCATTGCGGCCAAGACGGCTGATCCGCACCCCAAGCTGGAAGGCACGATCCACACCGCCGCCGCGGCCATAGAAGCCGCCGGTGGCAAGGCCCTCCCCATTCAGTGCGATATCCGCGAGGAAGACAGCGTCGAAGCCGCCGTGAAAGCGACGGCTGAGCGTTTCGGCGGCATCGACATTGTCATCAACAATGCCTCGGCCATCTTTCCGATGCCCACGAAAGACACGCCCGCCAAGCGCTGGGATCTGATGCACCAGGTCAATGCGCGCGGCACCTATATCGTCACGCGCGCCTGCCTGCCCTATCTGGAGAAGGCAGAGAACCCGCACATCCTCGCCCTCTCCCCGCCGCTGGACATGCGCGCCAAATGGTTCGGCCCGCACGTGGCCTATACCAGCGCCAAGTATGGCATGAGCCTGTGCATTCTGGGCTGGTCGCAGGAGTTCCGGGGCAAAATTGCCGCCAATGCGATCTGGCCGCGTACCGCCATCGCCACTGCCGCCATCGCCAATGTGCTGGCGGGCGAAGAGGCGTTCAAAAACTGCCGCAAGCCGGAAATCCTCGCCGAGACCGCCTACCGGGTTCTCACCAAGCCGGCGGCGAAATTCACCGGCCATTTCCTCATCGATGACAGCTTCCTCGTCTCCGAAGGCGTCACCGATCTCGACCAGTATTCGGTCGAGCCGGGGGTGGAATTGCTACCCGATTTCTTTGTGCCGGACGATCCGCCCGCCCCGCCGGGTGTGAAGATCATGGCGATCCCGCTGGGGCATTAGGTTTCCGGGCGCGACTTCCAACAGTTGTCATGGCCCGGTTTATCCGGGCCACCTATGCTTGGGAGATGAAGGCTAGCGGGTGCCTTGCAGGCCGTTGTGCGGCCTGAAAAGCGCGACTGCCTGTGCCCGCGCAGGCGGGTATTCGCGGAATATCGCAACGCGGCCTGCCCCCGGCTACGACCGGGGGATGCGTTGCGGAACTAAAGAGGCATGGGTCACCCGCATAAAGCAGGTGATGACAAACCGGTCAGGCTTTCATCCCGTCGAACCACTCCGTCACACCCCTCGCCGCCGCGATTCCCGTCGCAAAGCTCGCCTGCAACAGATAGCCGCCTGTAGGTGCTTCCCAGTCGAGCATTTCGCCCGCCGCGAACACGCCGGGCATGGTCTTGAGCATGAAGTTCCCGTCAACGGCGCTGCGGGCAATGCCGCCTGCGCTGGAGATCGCCCGCTCCAGCCCCTGCATGCCGGTGAGGCTCAGCGGCACGGCCTTGATCCGCGCGGCCAGCTTTTCCGGTTCACGCGGCACCTCGCCCGCCTCGCGCAAGAGCGAGGCAGCGAGCGGTGACAGGCGGGCCTGCTTTCGCAGCGTGTTGGCAAGCGACTGACCGGGCCTGGCCGAGGCGAGGCGCGCCGCCAGCGCGTCTCCGGCGATGTCCGGTGCCAGATCGAACACCAGTTCGGCCCTTCCCTCAGCCTCGATCGCCGCGCGCAAAGACGCGCTCAGCGCGTAGATGGCCCCGCCTTCGATGCCATAGGCCGTGATCATGGCCTCGCCGCGCATCATGCGGCCCTGATGGGTGAAGTTGGCGGCTTTCAGCGGTTGCCCCGCAAAACGCGCCTTGAACACATCAGACCAGCCTGCATTGAACCCTGCATTGGCGGGCGCAAAAGGCGTGATCTCCACCCCGCGCTCAGCAAGCCAGCCTGTCCACTCGCCCCTGGACCCCAGACGCGGCCAGCTGGCCCCGCCAAGGGCGAGGATCACCGCAGCGGCCTCGATTGCCCGCTCAACGTCCTCCGGTCCGGAAACAAGAAGGCGCCCGGCATCGTCAAAACCGCGCCACTCATGGCGGGTGTGGATGGTGACGCCCAGCCCGTCCAGCCGGGCCAGCCAGGCGCGCAGAAGCGGGGAGGCTTTCATGGATTTTGGAAACACCCGCCCGCTGGACCCGGTGAACGTCTTCTGCCCCAGCCCTTCGCACCACGCGGCAAGCTCCGACGGAGGGAAAGCGCAGATCGACGGCTCCAGCCACTCCCTTGCCGCGCCATAGCGCTGCAGAAACGTGTCCAGCGGCTCGGAGTGGGTGAGATTCAGCCCGCCCCTGCCCGCCATCAGGAACTTGCGCGCCACGCTCGGCATGCGCTCATACACATCAACGGCGAAGCCTTCGCCTGCCAGCTTTTCAGCGGCTATCAGGCCCGCAGGCCCCGCCCCGATAATGGCAACGCGCTGGCTCATCCTTCAGGCTTGTCGAAGCGCCCGCCCCGGCCTTCACCGTCTGAAAAGCGTGTGGCGCCCTCCACCGTCTCGCCGCTCTGGAGGGTTTTCTCACCCCATGCGAACTCGGCAGCGAGGGCCTGTTCCTCGGTGAGGCTCCACTGGGTGAGCGTGCTCATCCGGTCGTTACGCAGGCAGGCTTGCGGGAAGGCGGCGATCTCACGGGCCAGCGCCAGCGCAGTCTCCAGCGCCTCGCCGGGCTCTGCCAGCCGGTTGGCAAGACCAATTGCGTGGGCTTCCTCCGCGCCGACGGGGCGGCCTGTCAGGATCATGTCCAGGGCGCGCGACTGGCCGATCAGGCGCGGCAGGCGCACCGTCCCGCCATCGATCAGCGGCACACCGAACCGCCGGCAGAACACGCCAAAAACGGCCGTCTTCGCCGCTACGCGCATATCGCACCACAAGGCGAGCTCAAGCCCGCCCGCGACCGCATGGCCCTCCACGGCCGCGATAACGGGCTTGGAGAGCATCATGCGGCTGGGGCCCATCGGTGCGTCGCCATCCGGCTCAGTGCGGTTGGGTGTGCCGTCTGCAATCGCTTTCAGGTCGGCGCCAGCGCAAAATGTCCCGCCCGCGCCGGTGAGGATGGCGACATTCGCGCTTTCATCGGCCTCAAACCGCCGGAACGCATCGGCCAGCGCCTGCGCGGTCGGGCCGTCCACCGCATTGCGCCGTTCAGGACGGTCAATTGTGATGATCGCGGTGCGGTCTCTGGTCTCGTAGCGGATAGCCATGGATCAAGCTGCGCCGTCCAGCGCGCGCGCCACCGCGTCCGGCATGGAGGCGATCACGCGCAGATAATTACGCGTAGCGGCATCGGGCTTGCGCCTGCCCTGCTCCCAATCGCGAAGGCTCGCCACCGGTACGCCATAACGCGCGGCGAATGCAGGCTGGCTAAGCCCCGTCGCCAACCGCGCCTTGCGGGCCAGCACCGCCGCGCGGCCCCGCTCGAACTCTTCATCCGAGAGCGGCGCGTCGGGATCAGGGGTGTGATTGGCAATCATCAGAGCAGTATACGGCAATGCCGCACCCCTTTCAATCTACCCCCACACCGCCGAGCGGAGCATGTTGAGGGCGACGAGAGCGAGGCCCACCGCGAAAGCCTGACGCAGGCGCGCCGCGTTGAGGCGGTGGGCAAGGCTCGCCCCCAGCGGGGTTACAAACACCGCCGTGATGGCCAGCAGCGCAAAGCCCGGGAGCGAGACATAGCCTAGGGAAAACGGCGCGCGATCCGCCACGCTCCAGCCCGTGATCACGAAGCCCAGCGCCGCGGGGAAGCCTATGGCGACGCCAAAGCCTGCCGCCGTCGCCACGGCCACATGGATGGAGCGGCCAAAGACGCTAAGCAGCGTGACGCCGAACACGCCGCCGCCAATGCCCATCAGGGCCGACAGTATGCCGATTGTGCCCGCGAGCAGCGCCCGGAAGGGCTGACCCGGCAGATCATCGCCGAGCTTCCAGTCGGCCCGGCCGAAGAAGAATTGCAACGATAGCACCAGAGCGGTCAGCGCAAAAATGAAGACCAGCCCGCGCGTCGGGATCGCGCCGGCTATGGCAGAGCCTGCCAGCGCGCCGAGCACGATCCACGGGCACCATTTTTTCAGCACGGCGAAATCCACAGCGCCGCGCCTGGCGTGCGCCATGACGGAACGCGCAGACGTGATGACGATAACGCTCAGCGAGGTGCCCACTGCCGCGTGCATGGCGTGTTCGGGATAACCGAGGAAAACCAGCGTGTAGTACATGGCTGGGACCATCACGACCCCGCCGCCAATGCCGAAAAGGCCCGCGATCAATCCGGCGAACGCGCCCACGGCCAGCAGGGTAAGCAGGTAGACTATATAGGTTTCCATCAGGCCGCCGCGCGCGCCTCCCTCACGGCGCTGAGCGCCCGTTCCACCACATGCCAGCCCGCGCCGTCGCGATTGGCCTCTGTCGACAATATCTGCCGCCAGCGCCGCGCGCCCGGCATGCCTGTGAACTGGCCCAGCATGTGGCGTGTGATGGCGTGCAGGCGCACACCCTTCCCCAACTGGCTTTTGACGTAAGGCCGGTAGGCCTCGACGACCGCGAACGGATCATCATACGGGTCCGCCTCTCCAAAGAAGACGCTGTCCACACGCGAGAGAATGAAGGGCGTGTGATACGCGGCACGGCCCAGCATCACGCCGTCCAACCCGGTCATCTCGGCTTTCGCATGCGCGATATCTGCCAGCCCGCCATTCAGGATGATTTCCAGATCGGGGCGCGCCGCTTTCAGGCGCCGCACGATCTCGTAATCCAGCGGCGGAATATCCCGGTTTTCCTTCGGCGACAGACCTTTCAGCCACGCCTTTCGGGCATGAACGATAAACGTGGTCACACCGCTTTGCGCTACTGTCTCGACGAAGGCAAAAAGCGCCTCTTCCGGGTCCTGCTCATCCACGCCGAGCCGGTGTTTCACCGTTACCGGCACCGAGACCGCCTCGCGCATGGCGGCCAGGCAGTCAGCCACCAGTTGCGGCTCGCGCATCAGGCAGGCTCCGAACGTGCCCGACTGCACCCGGTCAGACGGGCAGCCGACATTGAGATTCACTTCCGCATAGCCGAAATCTTCCGCGATGCGCGCTGCCTGTGTCAGCAAGGCCGGATCACTGCCGCCGAGCTGTATCGCGACCGGGTGCTCTGAAGGGTCAAACCCGATGAGGCGCTTCGCATCGCCATGAATGACGGCCTGATCGACTGCCATCTCGGTATAGAGCAGCGCGCGGCGCGACATGACGCGGTGAAAGGCCCGGCAATGCCGGTCCGTCCAGTCCATCATGGGCGCAATACAGAATTTATGTGATTGATTTAATTGCATTTTCTATTTGCACTCAATGCGTTGATTAATGGCGTGTGCACTCGAGTTTACGACGTAACGCGACGCATTTCGCCAGGGTTCGATCACGCTCTGCACACAGGGAGCACACGCCCTGGCTACGATCATGAGGCGACCGTCCGGCTCATGGAGAGTGCAGATACGGTGTAAGGGGCAATATGCAAGCCAAAGCTTACCGACGGCCCGTTCCACGCCTCGGCCGTTTAAAGCTGAACGCCAAACCTCGACACAATGGCAGCCGTGAGCAGGTAGAGCGACACGGTCAGGACAAGCCCGGCGCCCAATGCGGGATAAAAGTCCACACCGCGCCGGATCAGTGCCGGGACGAGAAGAAACATCGGCAGGCTCGGCAGCACGTACCAGAACGTAGCCTCGGCATGTGCGGCGATCCGCTCAGGGTCTGGTACATCGCGCCATAGCCAGATCATGCCCAGCACCGAGACAAGCGGAAGCGAGGCGAGCAAAGCCGCCATCGCAGGACTGCGCTTGGCCAGCTCAGAGACCGCAACGATGATCACTGCGGAGATGATCGCCTTGACCGCGAGATAAAGCACCCGCCTGCCCTCCTGCCTGTTACTCGCGCACCACCACGGTGAAGGACGAGAGTATCACCTCACCCTGATGACGCACCTCAACGAAAAGTCTGTGGACGCCCGGCTCGTCAAAGCCGATCTCGAAGGTAAGGTCCGGACCGGCGAAGGCCTCATCCGTCACCGGTTCGGCGCCAGACGGATGCGCATGCGCCATCTGTGAAGCGCCGGCGTTGAAGCCGACAATGTGCGCAAATGCACCCAGATGGGGCTGGAGTGCCGTGACCGGCGCGCCCTCGGCATCTGCCACTGACAGCGTCATGACGTTTGCCATGCCGGCGCGGATGGACGCTTGCGGGGCAAGCGTGAAGGAGAGGCCGCCGGCCTGAGCCGTCAGGATGTCAGCCGGAATGATGTAAGGCGCTGCCTCATCGCCCACGCGCACCCAGTCAGTGGCGCGAACAGCGCCCGCGTCATGGGCGTGCGCGTCCTCCCCGTGTCCGGCGTGGTGATCGTCGGCCTGAGGGTCATGGGCATGATCATGGCCGCCGCCATGGCTATGGCCTTCGGTCGCGGCCGGTGAATCGAGCGGTTCCGACAATTGGCCATCCACCCAGACGCGGTAGATGCGCGGGTGCGCCGGTGTAAAGCTGAGTGTGGCGCGGCCCTCGGCGTCCGGTTCGATATGCAGGTGATGGAAGTCCTCAAGGCCTTCATCAACGATCAGCACGTGGACCAGCCGGCCGTGGGTCGGGGCGAAATCAGAACCGGCGACCGGTGCGCCGTCAGGGCCTGACAGCTGGAGAGTGAGAGTTGCGTCCTGACCGGCGGCCAGCTCGCCAGCGGCTTCGGCGGTCAGACGCAGACCACCGGGTTGCTGGTCGGCGTCGTCGGTGTGGGCGTGGTCGCCATGATCATGTCCGTGGTCGCCGTGATCATGTCCATGGTCGTCATGGGCGTGGCCGTGATCGTGATGCTGGTGGCCGTGATCGCCATGATCATGGCCGTGCTCCTGGGCGAACGCGGGAACGGCGAAAAGGGCCGCACTGAGCGCGGCGAGGCTGACGAGGGAAAGACGCATGGGTTCAACTCCTTGAAGGGGCGGGAACAGGCATCGCAGCAGGCTCGGCTTCACGCCGGCCGCCGCCGTGATGTCGTACCGCGCCGAAACGTAAATAGAGTGCGGGCAGCACGATCATGTTGAGCAGGGTGGAGGACACCAGACCGAACAGGATCACAACCGCCATGGGGGCTTGTATCTCGCTGCCGGGCTCGCCGCCTCGCAGCGCAAGCGGGACGAGGGCCAGGGCCGTGGCGAGCGCTGTCATCAGGATTGGCACCAGGCGCTCCATGGCACCGCGCCGCACCGCTTCCTCGAACGTTGCGGCTTCTCCGCTGAGTGTGAGGTGACGGATGTGGGACACCATCATCACGCCGTTACGCGTGGCGATGCCGAACAGGGTGATGAAGCCGATGATGGACGCCACCGACAACACCCCTCCGGCTGCGAACACACCAATCACCCCGCCAATCAGCGCAAAAGGCAGGTTTGCCATGACCAGCGTTGCATCCCGTGCCGAGCTGAACGCCATGTACAACAACAGGAAGACGCCGACGATCACGGCAACCGAAAGCACTGACAGGCGCGCCGTGGCTTCATTCGCGCTTTCAAACTGTCCGCCATACTCGATGTAGTAACCCGGCGGGAGATCGATATTGGCAGCAATGTTGGTCTGAATGTCGCCTACAACGCTGAGCAGGTCACGGCCTGCCACATTGGACATGACGACAATCTTGCGCTGTACGTTCTCACGGCTGATGGTGTTGGGGCCCCGGTCACGGCGTATGTCTGCCAGCGCGCGCAGCGGAACTTCGCCACCCGCAGGCGTGATGAAGCGCGTGTCGCGAACAGCATCGAGGTCCTGGCGGTTTTCGGCGGCGTAACGCACAACAAGACCGTAGGCCGCGCCATCTTCGAGAACCTGGCTAACCTCCACTCCGGCGAAGGCCGCCTCGACCGCTTCTGCGACATCCTGAACATGCAGTCCATGCCGGGCTATGGCATCGCGGTCAAAATCAACCGTGAGCACCGGGATATCGGCCTGCTGCTCGATCGAGAGGTCAACCACACCTTCAACCGTTTCCATCTGCGCGCGGACCTGTTCTGCGATCCTGCGTAATTCATAGAGATCAGGCCCGAACAGTTTCACAGCGATACTCGCCCGTGTGCCGGACAGCATGTGATCGATCCGGTGCGAGATCGGCTGGCCTATAGTCACATTCATCCCGGGCAGCGCGCCGAGCGACCGGCGCAGGTCTTCCAGGAAATCCTCCCTTGAGCGATCTCCCATTTCCAGCGTCACTTCAATCTCCGAGGCGCTGACCGCCTGGGCGTGCTCATCGAGCTCGGCCCGCCCGGTCCGGCGGGCGGTAGCCACGACTTCCGGCTGGTCCAGCAGTATCCGCTCCACCATGGCGCCCAACTCGTTGGACTGTTCTAGCGAAGTGCCCGGCAGCGTAACCGCACTGACCGTCAGGCTGCCCTCGTTAAAGTCAGGCAGAAAGGCTCGCCCCGCCGTCGCCAGAAGGGCAAGCGACGCTGCAAGCGCGACGAGCGAAAGCCCGCCAAGAATGGCCCAGTGCGCAAGAGTGATATTGAGCACGGGACGGTAAGCTGCGTGCACCATGCGGGCCAGCCACGGTTCGCGATCAGTGCGGATCGTACGCGAGGCTGGCATGAGAACGGCTGCCAGCGCCGGCGTCACCGTGACGGCCACCAGCAGAGATGCTGCCAGCGCGATTACATAGGCGAGCCCCAGAGGCTGAAGCAGGCGGCCCTCAACCCCGGAAAGGAAAAAGAGCGGCAGGAAGACCAGCATGATGATCAGGGTGGCAAAGACAATCGACCCTTGAATTTCCCGCGTAGCGTCTTCGACGACTTTCAATACGGGCTGCGGTGCCGGGCTTGAGCGGTTGACGCGCAAACGCCGCACCACGTTCTCGACCACGATGATCGCGTCATCGACGAGCGCGCCGAGCGCGATGGCCATGCCGCCGAGGGTCATCGTGTTGATGCTGAAACCCAGCCAGCGCAGGGTCAGGATCGTCACCACCAGCGAAAGCGGAATGGCCAGAAGCGAGATGAGCGTCGCCCGCCCGCTCATCAGGAAGGCAAACACGATCACCACGACGAGGATTGCTCCGTCCCTCAACGCATGGAGGACATTTTCAACCGCGACCTCGATAAAGTTGGCCTGCCGGAACAGATTGGTCTCGATGAACATCCCCTCGGGCAGTCCGGCCTCGACCTCCCCGATAACCCGGTCCAGCTCTTCGGTAAGTGTAAGTGTGTTCGTGTCCGTCTGCTTCTGGATACCGATAACGACCGCCGGGTTGCCATTCTGCGAACCTGTGCCGCGCGTGATCGCCGCGCCCATGCGCAACTCGGCCAGATCCCGGACCAGCACTGGTACGCCCTGAACCTGCCGGACCGCCGTTGTGGCTATGTCCTCAAGCGACCCGACCCGGCCGACACCGCGGATCAGGTATTCCTGACCGCCTTGCGAAACGAAACCGGCCGAGGAGTTGGCGTTGGTCCGGGCGACAGCGGTCATCACCTCTTCAAAGGTGATGCCATAGGCCGCGAGACGCTCGGGGCGCACATCAACCTGGTATTGGCGCACTTCGCCGCCAATGGGGATGACCTGAGCAACGCCCGGAACCGCGAGCAGCCGCCTTCGTAACGTCCAGTCGGCCGCAGTGCGGATTTCCATCTCGCTATGCTGGTCTGATCCGAGCGCGATAAACATCACCTCGCCCATGATGGAGGACACCGGCGCCAGTACGGGCGCAGGCACGCCGGGCGGCAAGGTGTCGCGCACAAGCTGTAGTTTCTCCGCCACAATCTGGCGGGCCAGGTAGATATCCGTGCCCCACTCGAAGTCGGCCCAGATGATGGCGCTGCCGACCGATGTGGATGACCGCACGCGGCGTATGCCCGACGCGCCATTCAGGGCCGTCTCGATTGGCAGGGTAATCAGCGTTTCAACCTCTTCCGGCGCCATGCCGTGCGCTTCAGCAACGACCGTTACGGTGGGCGCCGTCAGGTCCGGGAAAACATCCACAGGCATGCGCGTCGCTTCCCAGGCGCCCCACGCCAGAAGCGCCAGACCGCCCATAAGCACAAAGGCCCGGTTCAGGAGCGAGAAGCGAATGGTCTGGTGTATCATGCTCGCTCCGGTTCAGTGCGCATGGCCGTGACCGGCTTCCGCCGGTCCACTGGCGGCCAGATGGACAAGGTAGGCGCCTTCAGTCACCACGCGCTCGCCGGGCTCGAGGCCTGACGACACGCCGACGAGATCGCCGTCCCGAACGGATATCCGTACCGGCTGGCGGCGCCAGTTCTCTCCATCGGCCATCACAAAGACGACACTCTGGCCTGCCTCGTCGACGATGGCGCTGACGGGGATAATAGCGCCCTCAAAGCGGTCAGCCGTCCGCACCCGCGCATTGACCAGTGTGCCGGCGGCAAAACCGGCCGTGTTTTCAAACTCGAAAATGACCGGCACGGTGCGGCGTACGGGGTCAACCGCACCACCGGCTGCCACCAGCCGGGCGGCGTAGTCGGCGAGATCATGGCTCCGGCTGTCTCCCGGCAGCGTGAACCACGCGCCTTGCGGTTGCCCAAGGCGTGGAGCATCGATCTCGGCGAGCTGAGCCACCAGCCGGATGCGGGAGAGGTCAACAATCCGGAAAAGCGGTTCCCCCGCCTCGACATAGCTGCCAGGACCCACATCCATGCGGGCGATGCGGCCTGAGACCGGCGCTCTGATGGCGACGCCGCTTTCGCCTCCGGTTCCATCGAGCCGGGCCTGCGCTGCATTCAGGCGAGCACGCTCTGTCTGAAGGCTGGCCTCGGCCTGCTCCACCCGGTTGCGCGCCACGGCCCCTGCCTCGAAAAGTGCGGAGTCTCTCTCGTACTCGGCGCGGGCAACATTGAAAGCGGCACGGGCGCCGTCACGGTCCGCCAGCAGCCCCGGAGCGTCCCGTTCACCCGCCAGTGCCGGCGCAATCATGGCGATAACCTCGCCGCTTTCTACCAGGTCACCGATCTGGGGAAAGCCCGCACCGGAGGAGAGCACTATGCCAGCGGTTTGCGCCGTTACCCGGGCATCACCGCCTGGGGCAGGCTCCAGAGCCGCAGATGCGCGAATGGAGCGGAACAGCACGCCCTCACGCACCTCGGCGGTGGCAAAATCCACCTGCCATTGCTGTTCCTTGGAAAAGGGTATGAGATCGCCGCCGGTCTCGTCAGCAGGCAAGGAGGCGTCAGCCGCTAGCGCTGTGGTGAAGACCTCATAACGCCCAAGCTGGTGGACCGAAACCAGATCGCCCGACTGGAGGATCACGCTCACGTCGCGGATCACAGCATGGCGAGGCCGGACGACCGGACGGAAAATACCCCGGACGGGAGATGGTCCGGCGGTGAAGGTTTCTTCCGGAGCTCCACCGCCCGCCAGACGGACAGTCGCCTGCCCCTCGCCTATCGGGGTGAAATCGGCCAGCCGCGTGAAATGCGCTGCAAATGGTGAGTCACGGTCAACCGCGAACGGCGGAAACTCTACGAAAAGCTCCGTCAGTTCGGTAAAGTCGGTGACGACAACTCCACCGCCATGGGCATGTTCATCGTCACCATGATCATGCTCATCTTCCCCGTGATTATGGCTATCTGCGCCGTGGTCATGGCTGTCCGTGCCGTGGGAATGCCCGCCGTCTCCATGATCATGGCCATGATCGTCCGCGCCAGAGCACGCAGCCAGAAACCCGGCTATCAGCAATGCGGTCAGTATCAGGTCAAGGCGCATCATTCGGTCTCCGCAAGCAGGGCATTAAGCGCAATCTCAGCCTGACGCGCCCGGAATTTGAGGGATATCGCCCGCGTTTCGGCATCAAAGGCCGCACGCAGGGCGTCGATGGCTTCGAGCACGCTGATTTCACCAGACTGGTAGGACACAAGAGCGATCCGCTGCATCTCGCGTGCGGACACCAGAGCATCGGCCTCGTAATCTGTTGCGGTCTGATGGAGCACCGCGGCACGGCGGCGCAAAGCGCCCGCTTCGGCCTCAATCCGGCGTTGCTCGCGCCGCAGTCGGGCCTCGGCCAGCCGGGCATCGGCGGCGCGGGCGAGGCGTTCGCCCTGGTTTCGGTCAAACAATGGCAAAGGCAGGCTGGCGCTGACGACCACCCCGGTTTCCGCTCCCATGCCCTCTGCGTGGCGAACACCCAGGCCGAGATTGACCTCCGGTGCCAGTCGCGACGCCGCAGTCTCCCTGGCGGCAGCTGCTTCCACCCCGGCCTCGAGGACGGCGAGCCGGGCCGGGATGTTAGCCCCGCCGAGCGTGGCCAAGCCCTCGGTGCCGGGTAACAGATCGCCCTCTATACGAGCGGATAGCGCCCGTTCCGATCCGGTCGCGATGAAAAGTTCATCGCGTGCGCCTTGCATGTTGAGCTGCGCTTCCGAGACGAAACCCGGCAAGACAAGGGTCTCCTGGCGCACGCGTTCCAGTTCAAACCGCGACGCATCCCCCGCCTCGACACGCTGCAGTGTGGCTGCCTCAAGGCTCACGAACTGCTCGCGCAGCCGTTCTGCGGCCTCCAGCTCTGCCTGAGCAGCCAGGACGCCATAGAAGGCGCCAAGCGTATCGGCCTGCAAGTCCGCCTGGGTCACAAAACCCTGCGCCCGGGCCGCCACCAGGTCTGCACGCGCTCCATCGGCATGTAATGAACGGCGGCCCGAGAAGTCGAAGGCGCGCTCCAGCGACACGGTGGTCTCTACGCGGTCTCCGCCAAATCCCCGCTCGCCTTCACGCTCGACCGAGAGCACAGGGTTGCGCCAGGTCTCCGCCGAGATAACCGCGCCTTCGGCCATTTGCGAAGGCGCATCGATAAAGACACGGTTTGGTGCGTTTTCCAGCGCCAGCCGGACGGCTTCGTCGGCCGTCAGCACTTGCGCGCCTGCGATTGCCGGCAGCGTCATTGAGCAGATCAAGACCGCCAAACACCGAGCCGCTATCGGTTTTTTGGATGCAACAAAACGGAGAGAGGAAGGCATGGTCTAGCCTCCAAGCGTGAGAAACAGGGATTCAATTTTGTGGTGAAGGGGCTCCAGCGCCAAAAAGGCCGCGAAGAGCAACACTCCGCCCGATGCACTTGCCCTTGCGATTGAGCGCGCAGGGGCCTCGAAGTCCGGCTCGAGCAGAGCCCGCACGCGTAGCGTGATATCTGCATCCTGAAACTGCGCCGACAATGCACAAGCGTTGGCGTGGACACGTTCCATACGAACCAGCGTTTCGGCGATCCGGATGGGCGCATGGTGAAGCGCCACAGCCCTGTCACACGCCTGCTCCTGAGCCAGCACCAGCGCCTGGCGCAAATGCGCTTTGGCTGTGTCAGGGAACAGGCTGCACAGGACCTCAAGGACAAAGCGCGCGGCAAGGTCTCCGCGCGCCAGATGAGCCCGTTCATGCGCCTCGATGATAGCACTGCCTTCCGCCCCGGCCCTGTCTGCGACTGCGTCACTCAGATAGATAGCCGGTCTTAGCACCCCGACAGCCAGTGCGAGCGGTTGATCGGAAGCGATCCTGCGCACGACGTTATCGCGCCGGATCGAAACACGCTCCAGCGTCCGCTTTAGACGCTGTGTTTCGACAATTGCTGCAATTGACGCCTGTCCGATCCGCAGCAGGAGCAAAACCGCGATCAGCACCATTGTCCAGGCACTGATGCCGGGGCCTGTGAGCGCGCCATGGCCCGCCCAGCCAGACAGGCTGTCATGGCGGTGGACAGGCGTGAGCTCCAGCGCCACAGCATGCGGGAAGAACACGACCCCGAGAGCGACAAACGCCCCCAGCACATAAGGCGCCGCTGCAAGCGTCAGGACAAAGCTGGCGCGTAGAGCCGGCTGGACCCGTCTGATCGCGCGGATCAGACCCGGTGCGGCAAAAGTCAGTCCGGCTGTCGAGACCGCGAAGATACCCAGGCCGGCGGACAGCACGATAATCGCCTCGCCTCCTGTCATGACGGGTCTCCGCCAATCCGGCGCTTGTGATGCTCGATCAACGCCTCAAGCTCATCCAGAAGGCTCGGGTCTGCCTGTGAAGCATAACCGGCAAAGGCGGCCATCAAGCCGCCCTCCTGCCCGGAACTGAACCGGCTCAGCGACTCCTCAATTAGGCGCGCCAGCACCGCTTCGCGGCTTCCCGTCGGGGTATACACAAAGGCATGGCTGACCCGCTCACGGGCCAGAAGACCTTTTCTGTGAAGCCGTTCGAGTGTGGATTGTATGGTCTGCAGTGAATTGCCGCGTACGGCACCGACGCGCGCATGGACGCCGCGTGCCTCGCCCTGGCCTGCATGCCAGATGTCTTCCAGCACCGCGATCTCCAGATCGCCCAGCTTCAGCTCCGAACACGACATGACACAACTCCCTGCACCTTCTGCTTATGCTGAAAAAGACCGACTGGCAATCGGTGTTTTGGCTGGAGGCGCTCAGGTGAGCAGCGTCGCCTCATATCGTCCGCTACCTACCCCCTCATGTCTGACCGGCATCTGCCTGTCACAATCACTCGCAGATCCAACCGGTTCGCACGCAATCAGACAAACAACAGAAGCCCAATTGCACGAGGGCGAGATAAAAGGCGCGGCACCATTTCACGCTATGCTGTTGTTTTGCGTATTCTTTTACCGTGCCGCGGCTGAGTCGACAGTGCCGCCAACGCTCATATCACTATGATTTTATTGGATATTTTTAGAGCCACTGACGTCAACAAACGCGTTAGTGGACAGACGGGCTGATACGGCCCATTTCCGGCCAGCCCAATTTCGCGGGCGTGCTCATGCCAGCCATGTAGGCCAGGTGCGAAAAAGGGCAAACCGGCACGCCTTGCGCTAGCCATCGCCCTCCCTGCCCGGACATCAGATACGCCATCTGTCAGCCCGCCAGGGAGTCTGACCCGGCGCGGGTCCGCCCGCGCCTGCGGCATCAAGCGCAGGAGCGACGCTATAAAAAGGTCATTTTCCTTGTATTATTGAAAATGACACCGGTTGCATAAATTTGCGGCCCAAGGCAGTCTTCCCCAATCGGCACAGCTTGGTCCAGTATGCTGCTACAGCACAATACGAACACCGCCCCATACAGGGATTTGACGCGAATCGATGGCAGAACTCGTCCCGGTTGAAGCCTTTGACATGGTCATTTTCGGCGCGACCGGCGATCTGGCCCGGCGCAAGATTCTGCCTGCCCTTTTTCACCGCTGGTGCGACGGACAGATACCGGAAAACTCCCGGATCATCGCGGCTGCGCGCGAGGATATGAGCACGGCGGAATACCTGGTGCGGGCCAGCGAATTTGTGAACGGGGACAAGAAGGACAAGGCCTGGGCCGCATTTTCAAAGCGCGTGACCTACACCGCTATCGATGCACACGGCGAAAGCGGCGGATGGCAGGTCATCCGCGATGCGCTCAAAGGCGATGAGGCGAAAATCCGCCTTTTCTACCTCGCCCTGCCGCCTTCGGTTTACGGCCCGGTGTGTGCCGCGATTGGCAAGCACGCACTGAACACACCGGCCAGCCGCATCGTACTGGAAAAGCCGATCGGTCATGACTTCCATTCGGCCCGCCACATCAATGAAGCGGTTGGCGCGGTGTTTGACGAGGCGTCGATCTTCCGTATCGATCATTATCTCGGCAAGGAGACCGTCCAGAACCTTCTGGTGCTGCGCTTTGCCAACATGCTGCTGGAACCGGTGTGGAATGCAGGCGGTATCGACCATGTACAGATCACTGTCGCCGAGACCCTCGGCGCCGGTGAGCGCGCAGACTATTACGACCGGGCCGGCGCATTGCGCGACATGGTGCAGAACCATTTGCTGCAGCTTCTGTGCCTAGTGGCCATGGAGCCGCCGCTCAGCCTGGAGGGTGATGCGGTTCGCACCGAGAAGCTGAAAGTGCTGCGTGCCTTGCGCCTGATCCGCGCCGAAGATGCCGGCAAATGCCTCGTCCGCGGACAGTATGGCGCCGGGATGATCGATGGCTCTCCCGTACCCGGCTATACCGACGAGCTCGGTCAGCCGTCGAAAACAGAGACCTTCACCGCCATCCGGGCCAGCATTGATAACTGGCGCTGGGCGGGCGTGCCCTTCTACCTGCGTACCGGAAAGCGCATGGCCAAGCGCCGCTCGGAGATCATCGTCCAGTTCAAGCCGGTGCCGCATGACATTATCCGCGCCGATGCCGGTGTCCTGCAGCCCAATCGCCTCGTCATACGCCTGCAGCCCGATGAGGGGGTCAAGCTGATGATGATGACGAAGGATCCGGGCCCTGGCGGGATGCGCCTGCGCTATGTACCGCTCAATCTGAGCTATGCCGACGCATTCGAGGCTGACTATCCGGACGCCTATGAGCGCCTGCTGATGGCGGTGGTACGGGGCAATCTGGCCCTTTTCATGCGCCGCGACGAGGTGGAGGCGGCCTGGCGCTGGACCGATGCGGTCATCCGTGCCTGGACCGAGGGGGCAAGCCCCGTGCACAGCTATGCCGCCGGCACGGACGGTCCCTCGCAAGGCGCATTACTGCTGAGCCGGGACGAGCGCGAATGGTTCGATGGCGATCATGCCTGACCGTTTCGAACCCTTCGAAAACAGCGACGCAGCGGCCAGCGCTCTGGCAGATGCAGTAGCGCAAACATTGCGCGGCGCGCTGGCAACGCGCCGCCGGGCCAGCGTGATCGTATCGGGCGGCTCAACGCCTGAACCCGTTTACCGCCGCCTTTCGGTTACCAATCTCGACTGGGCACGTATCGATGTCGTGCTGGCCGACGAGCGCTGGGTGGCGGCGGGCGAAGAGGGATCCAATGCCGATTTCATCCGCCGCACGCTGCTGACCGGCAACGCCGCCGACGCGGCCTTCACGGAGCTCAAAAGCCCCGGAGCACGCCCCGCCGACGGCCTGCAGGCTGGTGAGGCCCGGCTGTCGGCCCTCAACTGGCCGGCCGATTGCGCGATACTCGGCATGGGTGATGATGGCCATACCCTGTCATGGTTTCCCCGCGCGGACGGGCTGGAGGATGCGCTGTCAGCGGACGGCAGTCTCTGCGCAGCCATTTCGGCCCGGCCAAGCCCGGTCACAGGTCCGCTGACCGAGCGCATCACTCTGACCCTGCGCGCACTCGAAGGGGTAAAACTCTGCGCCCTGCTCATCCGGGGCAGCGCCAAGCGCGCCGCACTGGAAAAGGCGCGCCTACCCGGCCCTGCCCGGGACATGCCGGTGCGCGCGCTGCTGAACCACCCCTCACTCGACCTGCAGATATTCTGGTCGCCCTGACGCGACGCAACGCCCGAAGGCCAAAGCCAATGCCCGCCCCGCTCCATCCTGTTATCGAGGAAGTGACCGCCCGCATCGAGGCGCGCAGCCGCAGCACGCGTGCGGCCTATCTCTCCCTCATTGCCGAGGCCCGCAAGGACGGGCCGCAACGCAAGATCCTGTCGTGTGGCAATCTTGCTCACGGATTTGCCGCATCGGGCGAGGACAAGGAAAAGCTGAAATCGCTGGTCTGGCCGAACATCGCCATCGTGACCGCCTATAACGACATGCTGTCGGCGCATCAGCCACTGGGTGCCTACCCCGACATTATCAAGGCCGCGGCGCGTGAAGCCGGTGCAACCGCCCAGATTGCCGGCGGCGTGCCCGCCATGTGCGACGGCGTTACCCAGGGCCAGGCCGGGATGGAGCTATCGCTCTTCTCGCGCGACGTCATCGCCATGGCGACCGCTGTCTCGCTGTCTCACGACATGTTCGATGCAGCGATCTGCCTTGGCGTATGCGACAAGATCGTGCCGGGCCTGCTGATCGGCGCGCTGCGTTTTGGCCACCTGCCCGTGCTGTTTCTGCCCGCCGGGCCGATGCGCTCGGGCCTGCCCAACACCGAGAAGGCGCGCATCCGCCAGCTATACGCCGAAGGCAAGGCCGGACGCGACCAGCTGCTGGACGCTGAAAGCGCCAGCTATCACAGCCCCGGCACCTGCACTTTCTACGGCACCGCCAACTCCAACCAGATGATGATGGAGCTGATGGGACTGCACCTGCCAGGCTCTGCCTTCATCAATCCGGGCACGCCCCTGCGCGAGGCCATGGTAAAGGCCACCGCAAGGCGCGCAGCGAAAATCACCGCGCTGGGGCAGGACTACCGGCCCATCGGCGAGGCCATCGACGCGCGCGCGATCATCAACGCCATTGTGGGGCTGAACGCGACCGGGGGCTCCACCAATCACACCATACATCTCGTTGCGATCGCGCGGGCGGCGGGCCTCATCATCAACTGGGACGATTTTGAAGACATTTCCCATGTCACGCCGCTGCTGACGAAAATCTATCCGAACGGTCCAGCCGACGTGAACCATTTCCACGCGGCAGGCGGGATGGGCTTTCTGGTCCGCGAGCTTCTACAGGCTGGCCTGCTGCACGGCGATGTCATGACGCCAGGTGCTGACAGCCTTGCCGATTTCGCACGCGAGCCCTTCCTCGAGGGTGAGACGCTGGTCTGGCGCGACGCACCGGCGGAAAGCCTTGACCGCGATGTACTGCGCCCCGCCAGTGACCCGATTGCCCCCGATGGCGGGCTGCGGGTGGTGGCCGGGACGCTGGGACGGGCCGTGGTGAAGGTCTCCGCCGTCAAGCCGGAGCACCGCCGGGTCAGCGCGCCTGCTGTCGTTTTCGACACCCAGGACGATCTTCTCGCCGCCTTCAAGGCAGGCAGGCTGGAGCGCGACTTCGTCGCCGTGATCCGCTTTCAGGGACCGAAGGCCAATGGCATGCCGGAGCTGCACAAGCTGACGCCAACCCTGGGTGTCCTGCAGGACCGGGGCTTCAAGGTGGCGCTGGTTACCGACGGGCGCATGTCGGGCGCATCCGGCAAGGTGCTGGCCGCCATCCATGTCTGCCCGGAAGCGCTGGACGGCGGCCCGATAGCCCGTGTGCGCGATGGCGATGTGATTACGGTCTGTGCCGATACGGGTGTGCTGTCGGTGGATGTCCAGCCGGACGAACTTGCAGCGCGCGCGGCCGCCATTTGCGATCTGACAGCGAGCCATCGCGGACTCGGACGCGAACTGTTCGCCGGCTTCCGCCAGATCGCCAGCAGCGCCGAGGAAGGCGCATTGTCCATTCCCGGCCTGTGCGAGCCTGCCTCGCCCAGGCCCGTCACGGAGACTGTCGCATGAACACCCCGCCCTCTCTGGACGCCCTTATCGATGCGGCAAGCGTTATTCCGGTGCTGGCCGTAAAGCGGCTGGAAGACGCCGCGCCGCTGGCAATGGCTCTGGCCGCGGGCGGGCTGAAGGTCATCGAGCTGACCTTGCGCACCGATGTGGCGCTGGACGCCATGAAGGCCATGCAGGACGCGGCTCCGGAGCTGATCGTCGGCATGGGCACAATCCGCACACCGGAGCAGGCGCGGGCATCGGCCGAGGCGGGCGCGTCCTTCCTCGTCAGCCCCGGCCTGACGCCGGAGCTGGGGGAGGCGATGCTGGCGACCGGGCTCGCCTGCCTGCCGGGCGTTGCCACAGCGGGCGAGGCGATGGCCTCGCAGGCACAAGGCTTTGAGGTGCTGAAATTCTTTCCCGCAGAGCCCGCAGGCGGCATCGCGTATCTGAAGGCGCTGGAGGGTCCCCTGCCCGATATCCGCTTCTGTCCGACCGGCTCGATCAGCCGGGAGAAGGCGCCTGACTATCTGGCCCTGACGAATGTCGTGTGCGTGGGGGGGTCCTGGATCGCCAGCCCCGGCGATATTGATGCCGGCAACTGGACCGCCATCACGGCGAATGCCCGCGCCGCCGAGGCCATGAAGGGACGGTAAGGGGCTGGCAGATTACGCCGTCACCTTGGCCGGGATGGCGCCCTCGGCGGCCACCAGCCGCACCGCTATCTGGCCATGCGGGCCGAAATCGGCAATCGACGACGCGCCTATCGGCGCCTCGTGTACGCCCGTTGCAGCCCCCGTCGACACATAGTCGCCGGCCTTCAGCTCGATCCCGCGCTTGCGGCACAGATCGATCAGGAAGCACAGCGCCGCGAGCGGTCCGCCAGGGATCGCAGCCGCATTGGCAGCGCCCACGGTCTTGCCGTCAATGTCCACCCGGGCGGTCAGGCCGGCCGGGTCGCACTCGCGCCAGTTTTCAATCGCCGCGCCGACAATAAGCCCGTTATTATTCCCGAAATCGCTGATCACCGACATCGGGCCCTTGTCATTGATCCCGGCAAACGGACTCGACGCGATCTCCACCCCAACGTGCAGGCTGTCAACGATACCGGCTGCTGTATCGGGCGTCACGGGAATGCCGGCATCCAGCCCCGATGCGAGCCGGAACACGAACTCGGCCTCGACAGCGGCAAAACCGCCATCGAAGACCGGCATGTCATGAACATGCCCGTGCCGGTCCTCGACAATCTGCCGGGCGAAAATCGGACCTGCCAGCCGGTCGGCACCGGCGCCGGCCCGGAAGGCAGGCATGATGAGACCGATCTTCCATCCGCCCACCCGGTCCGGCCAGCCGGCAATTGAACGATCCTGAACCGAATAGGCTTCATCCAGCGTCTCAGGCAGCGCGCCGGGAAACGATTTCAGGGCACCACCCCGTCTGCGGGCAGCCAGGAAAGCCGCTGATATGGCTTCTATATTCGCGTTGCGAGCCGTCAATGGCACGTCCCTTTTCATTCCTGCCCCGAGCCCGCCGCATGGTTGCGAGCGCGATATCTCCTGCCGGTGCGGTTTTGCGCATTGAGGGCTTCCGTGATCGGCCAAGAGCCGCTAGGCTATCCTCATGGTAACCGGTGTCATTGAGAGGCATACTTACGAACACCGGCGCATAAGGCAAGCCCGATTTGCAAATCAGGTGATTTTGCGCCGGGCCGGAAAATAATGATGATGCTTCCAGTTCGGGATAACGGGCGGGAGCGGGAGGAGACAAAAATGCGCAAATCTTTCGCTGGCATAGCTGCCATCGCCTTTCTCGCTGCCTGCTCGCCTGAACCGGCTGGCAATAACACCGGTGAGGCCACCTCTCCCGCGGCGGAGCGCACCAGCCCGGCACGCACATCGCCCGAACAGGCTGCTGCCGCACTGGCGGCCGCTGCCGCCCGGCCTGACCGGGTCCCGGCCGCGCCCGACATTCCCCCGTTGAGCGATGAGCCCGCCCCCTGGTTCGTGCCTCCGGGCGCCATTCCCGCCTTTCCGGGCGCGGAAGGCTTTGGCCGCTATGCTATCGGCGGGCGTGGCGGACGCGTCTTCAAGGTGACAAATCTCAATGATTCCGGTCCCGGCTCCTTGCGTGAAGCCGTGGAAGCGGACGGTCCGCGCATCGTGCTCTTTGATGTCGATGGCATCATCCGGCTGGAAAGCCCGCTCATCATCAGCAATGACTTCATCACGATCGCAGGCCAGAGCGCGCCGGGCGGCGGGATCACGTTGCGCGACCATGATCTCACGGTGAACGCGAACCACGTCATCATTCGCCATATCCGCTCGCGCATGGGCAATGAGGCAGGCCATGAGGACGATTCCATCTCCATACGCGGCGGCCACCACATCATCCTCGACCACGTATCGGCCAGCTGGGCGATCGACGAGAATCTCTCCGCTTCACAGAGCTATGATCCCGAGCGCGGCGGCAATCACCTCTCCAACGTCACCGTTCAGTGGTCGATCATCTCCGAAGGGCTCTACCGGGCCGGTCATGAAAAGGGCGACCGGGGCTATGGCAGCCTGATCAGGGGCAGTCATGGCGCGCGCTATTCCTGGCTGAACAATCTGTGGGCCCACAACCATTCGCGTATGCCCCGCGTGGGCAATTACGCCACGCCCTACACCGACCCTGAAGGCGTGCTCTTCGATTTCCGCAACAATGTCTTCTACAACTGGGGGCACGGCGCGGAGACCGATTTCTGGAACTGGACGCCTGCGCGCGACACGTTCGACTACAGCGCCGCGCAAGGGCTTGTAAGCGACATGCTCTATGGGCGTGAGGGCTTCGACTACCACCACGCCGCCGGCACCGATCTCGATCCCGCCTCGGTGGCCCGCTACAACTTCGTCAACAATGCCTATGTGCAGGGCCCGGACACTCTGGGGCCGGTCATCTTCTACATGCGCAACGTGACGGGCCGCGCCTTCTTTGAAGGCAATACGGTCGATGGTCAGCTTATGCCCCAGCTCAACCTGGTACGCTCTGCCGCGCCGGACCGCACCTTCGTGGACCGGGCTTTCCCCGCCGGCGAGGTAACGACGGTTTCTGCCGGAGATGCCTATGAGCGCGTGCTGGAGCGCGCCGGCGCCTCCTTCTACCGCGATGCCATCGATGCCCGCGTGATCGAGGAGGTGCGCACCCGCACCGGCATCATCCCCGATAGTGCGGCGGATGTCGGCGGCTGGGTGGACGTGCCGCAAGGCGAGCCGCGCACCGACTCCAACGGCGATGGCATTCCCGATGAATGGCTGATCGCACAAGGCATCGACCCGCAAGGACCAAGCCGCGCCAACGAGACCGGCGAGGACGGCTACACGCTGATAGAGCGCTGGTTCAACAGCCTGGCCGAATAGGGGAACGTCATGGCAAGGCTTACGCGCCGCGCACTGACAGGCGGACTGATGGCAGGCAGCGCGCTTGCCGCCGCCGGTTGCGGGGAAATTTCACGCCCCCTCTTTTCCTCGGACACTCATTCCAGCGACTACCCCACCGTAGAGGCTGTGCGGATGATGGGCCGGCTGCTGGAGGAACGTTCCGGCGGGCGGCTCTCCATCCGCATCTATTCAGGCGGCCAGCTGGGCTCGGAGCGCGACACGCTGGAACTGACCGTGTTTGGCGGGCTGGACCTGAACCGGGTCAATCTGGCGCCGCTCAATGCCTTTGCTCCGGAGACGGTCATCCTGTCCCTGCCCTTCGTGTTTCAGTCCGAGGGCCATATGCGCGCCGCGCTGGATGGCGCGCCCGGTCAGGCCGTGCTGGATGCGCTCGAACCGCACGGGCTGATCGGGCTTTGCTTCTACGATTCCGGGGCGCGCAGCTTTTACAATACCCGCCGCCCCATCCGCACGCCCGGCGACATGCGCGGGCTGAAGATACGTGTCCAGAACTCCGACCTCTATGTCTCGATGGTCGAGGCACTTGGCGCCAACGCAACGCCCATGGACCTGTCGGAAGTCTATCAGGGCCTGATGCAAGGCGTGATCGACGGGGCGGAGAACAACTGGCCGTCCTACGAGTCGACACGCCATTTCGAAACCGCGCCCTTCTACAGCCTGACCGGCCATGTCATGGCACCTGAAGTGCTGGTGATGAGCGCGCACCGCTGGCGCCAGCTCAGCGCCGATGACCGCGCGCTCGTCCAGGCCTGCGCGCGCGAATCCGTGCCCTTCATGCGCCAGCTGTGGGACGCGCGCGTGGCCGCCGCGCGCGAACGCATCACCGCCGCCGGTGTCGAGGTCAACGCGGTCGATGATGTCGGCGCGTTCGCCGATCTGATGCGCCCGGTGTGGGAGCGCTTTGTGCGTACTCCAGCCCAGCAACGCCTTCTCGACGATATCCGCAACATGGCCGGAGGGGCCGATGCTTGACCGTTTCGCAACGATTACACGCTGGCTGTCCCGCCTGCTCATGTTCATCGGCGCCACCGGCATTGCCGTGATGACCGCGATCATCGGCTGGCAGGTCTTCGGCCGTTATGTGCTCAATGCCAGCCCTGCCTGGACCGAGCAGGCCGCCCTGGTCCTGATGGTCTGGTTTGTCATGTTCGGCGCGGCGGCCGGCGTGCACGAGGGCTTTCACATCCGCATCGGCGCGTTTGTGGAAGCACTGCCCGTGCGCATCCGCACTGTCTGCCGGGCTTTCGCCCTGCTGATCATCGCCGCATGCGGCGTGGCTCTTGCAATCTGGGGCACACAGCTTGTGCGCGAGGTGTGGAGCCATGTCATTCCCACGCTCGGCATCTCGCGCGGCTTTGCCTACATGCCCCTGCCCGTCAGCGGCGGGCTGATCACGCTTTTTGCCATTGAACGTCTCGCCGAGCTTGCTGCCGGGCGCGAACGCGGGCGCATGGAAGGACGTGTCTGATGGAACTCGCCATTCTTCTGGGCACCTTGCTGCTTCTTCTGGCCATCGGAGTGCCCGTCGCGTTTGCATTGCTGGGCGCGACACTGGTCGCCTTCCTCGTGCTCGACTTGCCGGCCGTCGTCGCCGTGCAGCGCATGGCATCGGGCATGAGCGTGTTTTCGCTGATGGCGATACCCTTCTTCATCTTCGCCGGTGAACTGATGCACCGGGCCGGTATCGCCGCGCGCCTTGTACGCATCGCCGAAGCGGCCTTCGGGCGTTCACGCGGCGGGCTGGGCCAGGTCGATGTCGGCGCGTCCATGCTGTTTGGCGCAGTGTCGGGCTCGGCGGTTGCCAGCGTCTCGGCACTCGGCTCCACCCTGATGCCGATGATGAAGGAAAAGGGCTATGACACCGACTATGCGGTGAACGTCACCTCAACCTCGGCCGTGGTGGGCCTGCTCATCCCGCCCTCCCACAACATGATCATCTATGCGGCGGCAGCCGGTGTCGGCGTCAGTGTCGGCGAGCTATTCATCGGCGGTATCATTCCCGGCCTTCTGACCGGCGCCCTGCTAATGTTCGTGGCCTGGCTGGTTGCGGTGAAGCGCAACTATCCGCGCGGCGAGTTTCCCGGCTGGCCGGCCTTCGTGGCCGCGTTTGCCGCCGCCCTGCCCGGCCTGATGACAGCCGTCATCATCGTAGGCGGCATTCTGGGCGGCTTCTTCACGGCCACCGAATCCTCCTCCATCGCCGTCATCTACACGCTCGCGGTCGCCGTTCTTGTCTATCGCTCGCTCAGCTTCAGGGCCTTCCTGGAGGCCACGCTGGCCGCCGCGCGCACGACCGCCATGGTACTCTTCATCATCGGCGCCGCTTCCGCGTTCGGATGGGTGCTGGCGATACTCGAAACGCCCTCCCAGCTGGCCGCCCTGATCCTGTCGGTCACCGACAACCCCATCCTCATCCTGCTCATCATCAACCTCATCTTGTTGCTGCTGGGCACCTTCATGGACATGTCGCCGCTGATCGTGATCACGACCCCCATCTTCCTGCCCATCGCGGTTGGGCTGGGTATTGATCCTGTGCATTTCGGGGTGATCATGATGCTCAATCTCGGCATCGGGCTGGTCACACCGCCCGTGGGCTCTGTATTGTTCGTCGGCGCGGCCGTCGGCGGCATGCGCATGGAGGAGACCGTGAAGACCATCTGGCCCTTCTACGGCGCACTGGTTGCCGCCCTGATGGCGATCACCTACCTGCCCTTCCTGACCATGGGCCTTGTCGAGCTGATGCGCGGCTAGCCGCGGATGACCGCCTCGGCGCTGGCCCGGTTCAGGGCCAGCGGTATGTCGTACAGCACGGCCAGGCGCGTGAGCGCCTTCACATCCACATCGTGGGGCTGGGGGCTCATCGGATCGGTGAAAAAGACGAGCGCGTCCAGCCGGCCCTCGCAGATCATCGCGCCAAGCTGCTGGTCACCGCCCAGCGGACCGCTTTTCAGCGCGTTTACCGCCAGCGCGGGATAGGCCTCCATAAGTCGCCGGCCGGTCGTGCCGGTAGCAAAGAGCGTCAGCGCCGACAGGCGTTCACGATGCGCCCCCACCCAGTCCAGCAGCACCGGCTTGCAGGCGTCATGGGCGACCAGCCCCAGCGTTGTGATCACGTTTGCCACTCCACACAAAGAAAACCCCGGACCAGCGTACTGGTCCGGGGTCAAAGGGGCTACTATCGGGAGAGATCAGTAGCGATAGCGGACACCGAACAGATATTCGCGGCCGGTATGATGGTAGACTGACACGCGGTTGGCGCTGTCCACATACTGGCTGTTGAACTCGTCGGTGAGATTGATCCCGTCAAAGGTCAGCGTCACGCGGTCGGTCAGGTTGTAGCGGATGGCCGCATCCACATTGAACGTGCGCTCCTTGCCTTCCTCGTCATTGCCGTTGCGGCCCGGGAACTGGGTCAGATAGGGGTCACGCCCGTTGAAGGACACACGCGCGCTCAGGCGCTCGTCCTCGTAATAGAGCGTGGCGTTGTAGGAATTGCGCGACAGGCCCGTCAGCTGGTTCGAACCGGCCGCCCCGTAATTCACGTCGGAGTCCACCCAAGTGTAGTTCATCACTGCACCGAAACGGTCGAACGGCGCAGGCAGGAAGTTGAACGGGCGCACCCACTGGACTTCCAAACCGCGGAGATCCCCGCCTTCCCCATTGATATTCCGGCTGACATCAACCAGCGGATCCAGATTCGCGGCAAGGTCACCGGCCAGCGGTGTGCCCGACGGGACGGCGCTCGCGGGAAGGCCGGTCTGGCTGAAGGGGATGGTGTCGGTCGCGCGGGCCACGAACGATTCGATATCCTTGTAGAACAGCGCCACCGCGAACAGGGACTCATCCTCGAAATACCATTCCGCGCTGAAATCGTAATTGTTGGCGCGGAACGGATCGAGACGCGGATTGCCGTAATTCACGGTGTAGGCCGTACCCGAAACATTGCCGCCCGGCGTCAGCGCGCCCAGTGACGGGCGGGACATGACCTGGGCCGCACCGAAGCGCAGCACCATGTTGCTCGTCGGCTCAAGGGCGAGGTTGAAGCTGGGAAGCGTGTCTGTGTACTCGTTGTCCACCGTCACCTCGACGCCGGAGATGATACCGGTCGAGCTGGTCTCGGTGCGCACGACACGCACGCCGAAATCACCGCGCACCGGCATGCCACCCCAATCGGTGCTGAAGGCCGCCTGCAGATAACCGCCCAGATTGTCTTCCTCGACATTGCGGATATTGCCCGTCTGCGGCACCAGCGGACGCTGATAGAGGCCAACCATGTCAGCCACCACGCCGACATCGGGAATGGCCCAGCTCGTCACATTGCCAGAGGGCATGCCAAGCCCGTTACCAAAGCCGGTTACCTGGGTGGCCATGGCCGCCGTCACCGGCATCCACTGGGCCGCCGGCAGCAGCAGGTCACGCCGGCCTTCCCAGCTGTCGAACTCATAGCTCTTCCAGTTCACCCCGCCGCGCAGCGTGAATATCTCGTTGAGGTCGAACTCCGCATTGAACTGCGCCGTCGTGTAGGTGTTGTCGACATAGTTCGGACGGTCCCGATACTCGGTCAGCTGGTAATTGGTCGGGTCATTGACATCAAAGCCCCAGTCAATGGCGGGGGTCCGGCTGTTCTGGCGGTAGTCGTAGGAGAACCCGTCTGAATCGAAGTTCGTGAACAGGATGGTCGACTGGACCGGGTTGGAGAAGTTCGACTCCGAACGGCCGACGACACCATCCACGCGGAAGCGGCTGGTGAATTCGTGGGTCAGCGAGAGCGTGAACTGCGTGAACTCCGTGGTCAGCTCGTCATAGCGGTGCTCGGCGTAGATATCGTTATTGTCGAACACGCCGTAAATGAGATTGTTGTTGGCATCGATCTCATAGGCGGTAACGATCTGGGCGGGCTTGCCCACCAGTTCCGGGGTGGCGCTGCCACCGCGCGAGAAGGAGAAATTCTCCAGGAACTGCTCCGAGCGCGTAGCGTCAAACCGGGAATAGAGCGCATCAAGGCTGATCTCGGTCACGCCACTGGGTCGAAATTGCACCGAGCCCGTCACGCCCAGCCGCTCCTGGTCGTGGACCAGCCGGCCATAGCGCGGGATACGCGGGTGGAACGCATTATTGACCGCAGCTTCGTCCGCCGGCGTGACGCAGGCCGTGCATCCGCCAAAGCTGTTGGCGTTCTGCCAGCGCACCGTGGAATGACCTTCCTCAAGCTGGGCGCGGTCGGAATAGGCCAGCGAAAGCAGCCAGCCGAACGTGCCATCGGCATTCTGGTCCGAGATAAGGCCTGTCAGCCGCGGATTGAACTCCTCCGAGAGGTCGTTCCAGCCGACTTGCGCACCGGCAGCTACGGTAAAGCCGTCATAGTCGAACGGGCGCGCGGTGCGCAGATCGACCGTTGCGCCAAGCGAGCCTTCATCAACCGAAGCCGACTGGGTCTTGCGGATCACGACGGACTGAAACAGCTCAGAAGCGAAGGTGTTGAAGTCGAACGAACGCGAGCGATTGCCGCCGCCGGAGGAGTCCGTCCCGCCGGTCACGCTCAGCGCTTCCATGCCGTTGATCCGCACCCGCGAGAAATCCGGGCTGAGGCCACGCACGGTGATCTGCCGGCCCTCACCGGCATCACGGTCGATGGCAACACCCGGAAGACGCTGGATCGCCTCTGCCAGATTGAGATCAGGGAAGGCGGCAATGTCATCGGCCACGATGGCATCAACAACGCCGGTCTCCTCCCGCTTTACCGCTGCTGCAGCCTGAAGGCCAGCGCGATAACCGGTCACGGTGATGGTTTCTGTCGGCTGACTGGCCGCCTCGGGCGCCTCCTGGGCCACAGCCGGTGCGGAGAACATGGCCGCAGCCAGACCGAGCACGGATGCGCTGGTCAGCAAGGAGCGCGCACGCGCCATTCCATTGGTCCTGGACATTCCTCTTCCTCCCCTTTGGCAGCTGTTTGCAGCTTGCCTTGATTTTGGTTTCGAACCCTAGCGGCCCGCGTATGACACCGGTGGCAATTTTGCGGACACGCATTGCCGCTTCACATGCTTCCCGTCGTCAGCGCGTTACGCGTCAGAATCCGGCAAACTATGACTGAAAATGACACCGGTATCAATAATGCGAGCCAATTTTCTTTGATCCGCCGATTTATCAATTTGTATCAACGGGCTAGCCAGCCGCCATCGACCGCGAGCACCGTGCCATGGACATAATCGGCCGCAGAGGAAGACAGAAAAACGGCGGCTCCGCCGAGGTCTTCAGGAGCGCCCCAGCGGCCCGCGGGAATGCGCGCCAGTATCTCTGAATTGCGCGTCTCGTCCGCACGCAACGCCTCGGTATTATTGGTCGCGAAATAGCCTGGCGCGATGGCGTTCACATTGATGCCCTTGCCCGCCCATTCGTTGGCGAGCAATTTCGTGAGGCCCGCCACACCACTCTTTGATGCCGTGTAGGAAGCGACGCGTATTCCGCCCTGAAAGGACAGCATGGAGGCAATATTGATGATCTTGCCGCCCCTGCCCGCTCCAACCATGTGACGGGCAGCCGCCTGGGACAGGAAGAACGCCGCCTTCAGGTTCACATTCATCACCGAGTCCCAGTCGTCCTCGGTGAAGTCGAGCGCGTCATTGCGCCTGATGATGCCGGCATTGTTGATGAGAATGTCGACACCGCCCAGCGCCGCGACGGCATCTGCCACCACACCGCCGGCAACAGACGTGTCGCCAAGGTCGGCCCTGATCTCTGCAAAGCGCCGCCCGGCCGCCTCCACCAGCTGGCCAGTCTCAGCAGCGCTGGAGCGCCCGGCGGCAGCAATGTCGGCTCCGGCGTGCGCCAGCGCCACGGCCATCGCCTGGCCAAGACCGGTATTGGCTCCGGTGACAAGTGCGGTCTTTCCCGCCAGTGAGAACGATGCGGCCATGCGAAAGCCCCTTATTTGAGCTGGCAGATGTCGAGGACGTTCATATCGGTATAGTCGAGATTCTCGCCCGCCATCGCCCAGATGAAGATGTAGTTGGAAACACCCGAACCCATGTGGATCGACCAGGGCGGGGAGATCACCGCCTCCTTGTCCGACACCACGATGTGGCGGGCATTGTCGGCCTCGCCCATGAAGTGGAAGACGCGGCCCTTCTCGCCCAGCCCGAAATAGAAATAGATTTCAGAACGCCGGTCATGCAGGTGCGGCGGCATCGTGTTCCACACGCTGCCAGGCTTCAGAATAGTCATTCCCATCAGCAGCTGGGCTGACTGGCACACGCCCGGCACCACGAACTGGTAGATCGTGCGCTGATTGCTCTCCTCCATCGTACCACGCTCCAGCGGGGTGGCCTCGGCGATGGAGATTTTCTTCACCTCATACGCCGCATGAGCCGGACAGGAAACAAGGTAGAACTGGGCAGGCTTGTCCGCCGATGCGCTCTCGAACACCACCTCTTTCACACCCATCGGGATGTAGAGCGCATCCTTCTCGGCCAGATCATGGCGTTTGCCGTCGACCGTAATGGCGCCGGGCCCATCGCCCACATTGACCGCCGCCATCTCGCGGCGTTCGAGGAAGGGATGGCCCTTGGCCGATTCCGGTTCGGTCTGGACAGGCAGCGCAAGCGGCTTTCCAGCCGGCGCCGCACCTCCGATGACAAAGCGTTCATTGTGCGAGTAGACCAGAGTGACCTTGCCGGACTCGAACAATCCGTCAACGAGATAGCGATCGCGCAATGCGTCATTGCTTGCCCCATCCATCATGTCGGGATGGGTGGCTTGCAGCGTTTTGCTGAACATGGGGATTCCTCCAGATTTGCAGGGGTCAGGCCGGCCGCCGGGCCGGTGCCATCGTCTCGTTTGCATCAATTCGGTAAGCAGATCGGGCAAGCCTGCAGGCAAGGTCGGCGGCAAGCTCGGCTGCCTCGTCAATCTCCAGCCTGTGCTCGGCCACCAGGCGGGCCAGGAAGCCGCAATCCACACGCCGCGCCACATCATGGCGGGCCGGAATGGACAGGAAAGCGCGCGTGTCGTCGTTGAACCCGACCGTGTTGTAGAACCCGGCAGTTTCGGTTGTGTGTTCGCGGAAACGGCGCATGCCTTCCGGGCTGTCATGGAACCACCAGGCCGGTCCCAGCTTCAGCACAGGATAATGGCCGGCCAGCGGCGCCAGCTCGCGCGCGTAGGTGCTTTCATCGAGCGTGAAAACGATGATGCCAAGCTCACGCTCATTGCCGAACCGGTCGAGCAGCGGTTTCAGCCCCCCCACATAATCGGTCCGGGTGGGAATATCGGCACCCTTGTCGCGGCCATGACTGGCGAACAGGGCGGCATTGTGATTGCGGAACGAACCCGGATGGATCTGCATGACCAGCCCGTCTTCAAGGCTCATCCGCGCCATTTCAGTCAGCATCTGCGCCCTGAACAGCTCGGCCTCGCGCGCGTCCGCACCGCCTTTCACCACCTTTGCAAACAGCGCCGCCGCATCTGCCGGCGAGAGGTCTGCCGTGGCGGCTGTCGGATGCCCGTGGTCGGTGGATGTGGCCCCCGCAGCGATGAAGTCCTCGCGGCGCACCCGGTGCGCCTCCAGATAGCCCTTCCAGCTGAAGACATCCTCGTTCGTGATCTCGCCGAACACCTCCAGCGCATCGGCAAATCCGGGATATTCAGGGTCGATTACGGGATCTGGACGATAGGCCGTGACAACCCGGCCACCCCAGCCGGAGGACGCAATCGCATGATGATGGTCGAGAGAGTCGACCGGCGATTCCGTTGTCGCGAGAAATTCGATGCCGAACCGGTCAAACAGGGCCCGCGGCCGGAACGCGTCGGTCTTCAGCGCTGCATCGATGACATCGTAATAGTGATCGGCCGTCCGGGCGCTCAGGCGCACATCAATGCCGAACACCTCCACGAACACGTGGTTGAGCCACATTGCCGACGGTGTGCCCCGGAAGAGGTGAAAATGGGCGGCAAATGTCCGCCATGCCTGCCTGGGATCAGTATCGGGAGGGCCGGCCCGCGACGGCACGCCGAGCGCCTCCAGCGGCACACCCTGGCTGTAGAGCATGCGGTACAGATAATGGTCGGGCGCCAGCAGCAGCTGCGAAGGATTGCCGAACGGCTCATTGTCGGAAAACCAGGACGGATCCGTGTGGCCGTGCGGGCTTATGATCGGCAGATCACACACGGCGCCATACAGCTCGCGCGCAATCGCCCGCAGCGCCGGGTCAGCGGGGAATAGCCGGTCAGGGTGTAGCGATAGCGGCCGGACGGCCATGGCTTTCCTCCCCGGTCTCGCATTCTCGTGCCGGTTTCTACATATCTTTGGTAACCGGTGTCATACAATATTTCAAGGTTCGCAGCGCGCACCGTCTACGGCATTATCAGCGCGGCCTGGCGGTGGATTCCCTCACTGCCAGCCCCGGCCGGACTTCCGGATGCCGCGCGCTGGTGTCGCTCTCGGCGTTCGCCAGCACGATCAGCTTTTCAGCCGCGAACCGCCCCATGTCGCGGATTGGCAGGCGCACGGAAGTCAGAGGCGGCCACAGGCGTGCCGCCATCGGACTGTCATCATAGCCGATGACCGACAGGTCGCCGGGTATGGAAACGCCAGCATCGCGCGCGGCGGTATAGACACCGGCTGCCATCTCGTCATTGCCGGTGAAAATGGCGGTTGGAGGGACATCCATCGCGAGAAGCTTGCGCGCGCAGGCAACACCGGAATCGTATGTATACGCCCCTTCCACCACATAGCGCTCTTTAAGTTCCAGCCCCCGCTCGGCCAGCCCTTCGGCAAACCCGCGGCGGCGCTCGTGAGACGAGCGGAAGCTCGGCAGGCCGCTGATGAACGCCACGCGGCGGTGCCCCAGATCGGCAAGGTGCCTGGCGGCTTCCGCCGCGCCAGCGGCATCATGAGTGACAATCATGCGCTCGGCATCATCCAGTGATACCGAGGCAACCCGCACATAAGGGCAGTCGAGATCGCGCAGGATCGCCACCAGGTCATCATCTTCCGACACAGAAGGTGTCAGCACCACGCCAAACAGCTTCAACTGCTCCACAAAAGCCTGAACCTGATCGAGGAAGCCCGGACTGGCCCGGTTACAGGGATGAACTACCAGCTCCAGTCCTGAATCGCGCACCGCATCGAGAATGCCCTGCTGGACATTGACGACATATTGCGGGTTCGGATTGTCATAGATCATGCCGATCAGGAACGAGCGGCGGAAGGCCAGCCCGCGCGCCTGGGGGTCAGGCCGGTAGCCCAGCTCCTTGATGATCGCATTGACCTTGTCACGGGTTTCGACCTTCACGAAGGGCGAACGGTTGATGACCCGGCTCACAGTCTTTTTCGATACACCGGCCAGGCGCGCGATATCATTGATCGTGGCACGCTTGCGCGCTGAGGGTGCGCCAAAGGCATTATCGGAACCGGGTTCGGAACGCGGGCGCCTGCTGGTCATCGGAAAATCCTGACGAATCTGGACGGGATCGTCCCCCTACGGCATAGCACGGACCGCGAGCTTTCTGCCAAACCCGCATCTTGCACCGCCCGCTGCATCGGCCGGCGGACGAGAGCTTGACCCATCATGACACCGGTTTCCATACTGGGGCTGCTGAAGGGGCGATCGAATGAACCGCACGGACACCATGACCGGGATGGACGCGTTTCGCGTCAATACCGCAGACAGCGTTGCCGTCGCCTTGCGCGACTTGTCTCCCGGAGAGAAAGTCCGCATCGATGACAAGGTTTTGGTGCCGTCCTTGGCAATTGCCCGCGGGCACAAGGTGGCGCTCTGCCCCGTGCGCGAGGGCGAACCGGTGCTGCGCTATGGCTGGCCTATCGGACTGGCCAGCAAGGACATTGCGCCGGGCGATCACGTTCACACCCATAACCTGACCACCGCCCTGCAACCCGGCGGCGGCCTCACCTACACCGCCGATACGAACATACACGCTCCGGGTTCGCGGCCGCTCGACCGGACATTTGCGGGATACCGCAGGCGGGGCGGCGCTGTTGGAACACGTAACGAGATATGGATCATCGCAACGGTTGGATGCGTCGCACAGACGGCACGCCGGATCGCGGGCAGAGCGGCGGCCCAGCACGGCGACGGCCTTGATGGCATTCACGCCATTACACACCCGTTCGGATGCTCCCAGCTTGGCGGAGATCTTGCTGACACGCGCGCCATACTCGCCGGCCTGGCCTCCCATCCCAATGCAGGCGGCGTGCTGATCGTCGGTCTGGGATGCGAGTCCAATCAGATCGAGGCACTGCTCGCCGCAGCGCCGGGGCTCGACCCGTCCCGGGTGCGCATCTTGCGCGCGCAAAGCGCCGCGGACGAGCTGGAGGAAGGCGTGGCACTCGCCGGCGAGCTGGCAGAGATCGCCAGGCACGACAGACGCTCGCCCTGCCCGGTCAGTGATCTGGTGATCGGTGTGAAATGCGGCGGGTCAGACGGGTTTTCCGGCCTTACCGCGAACCCGCTGGCCGGACGCATGACCGATATGGTCACCGGCGCTGGCGGGACCAGCATCATCACCGAGATCCCCGAGATATTTGGCGCAGAGCACCTTCTGATGAACCGCGCGGCCGATGAAGGCGTGTTCGCCGCGGGCGCGCGGCTGGTGGAACGGTTCAAGGCCTACTTCACCGATAATGGCCAGCCCGTTCATGAAAATCCGTCACCGGGCAATATCGCTGGCGGCATCACCACGCTGGAGGAAAAATCCCTCGGCGCGGTCCAGAAGGCCGGGCAGGCGGCACTGACCGATGTCATCGCCTATGGTCAGCGTGCAACCCGCCCGGGCCTCACACTATTGGAGGCGCCCGGCAATGATGCGGTGTCGTCAACGGCGCTGGCCTGCGCCGGTGCACAGATCATCCTGTTCACGACCGGCCGGGGCACACCGCTGGGTTTCCCGGTCCCGACTGTAAAGATCGCATCTACTTCCAGCCTGGCGGAGCGAAAGGCGCACTGGATCGACTTTGACGCCGGACCCCTCCTGACCGGCGAGAAGATGGAGATCGTGGAGGCCCGGCTGTTCGATCTCGTTCTGGCGGCCGCGTCTGGCCAGCCCACCCGCAATGAGCATAATGACGAGCGCGAGATCGCCATCTGGAAGCGGGGCGTCACGCTGTGAGCAGGCCGCGGGGAAATATCATGCTGCACGCCCTGCCGGCCCAAGTGGCGCGCCCTGCCTATGACAGGACACAGCTTCAGCCCGGCATTGTGCACATCGGACCGGGCGCGTTCCATCGCGCGCACCAGGCCGCCTTCATCGATACCCTGCTGCACGATGATCCGCGCTGGGCGATCACGGCGATTGCCCTGCGCAGCCGGGACACGACCGATACGTTACGCGCGCAAGACGGGCTGTTCACCCTGAAAACGCTGGGGCCGGGTAGCTGGACCCGCGTGATAGGCGCGATCCGTGATGCCTTCAGCGCGCAGGACGATCCGTCCGGTGCGCTCACCGCTCTTGGCGCGCCAGCGACACGCCTGATCACCCTGACCATCACCGAAAAGGGATATTGCCTCGACGGGAACGGCCAGCTTGACCTTAGCCATCCCGACATCGTTCACGATATCGCGCGGCCGGACGCCCCGCGCAGCGCAATCGGCTGGCTGGTGGCCGGGCTGGCCCGGCGCAAGGCCGCCGGAACACCGCCGCCTGTCGTCATGAGCTGCGACAACCTGACCGATAACGGCAGCCGGCTGCGCGAAGCCGTCGTCCGGCTGGCCCGGCAGTCCGACACCGGGCTTGCCGGCTGGATCGAGCGTCACACCCTCTTCCCACGCACCATGGTGGATTCCATCACACCGGCGAGTGATCCGGCTTTCCTCGACGCGCTGGAGAGCGAGCTGGGCACGCGCGACGACGCCGCCGTCTGCCGCGAGGTGTTCACATCCTGGGTCATCGAAAATCTGGATTGCGAACCCGTCGCCGCGCTGGGCCGGGCAGGCGCCGTCCTGACCAGCGATGTCCGCGGGCATGCCCTTGCCAAGCTGCGCGTGCTGAACGGGGCACACTCCGCGCTTGCCTGGATGGGACTGGCCCTTGGCTATCAGCGGGTAAGCGAGGCAATTTCAGATGACTGGCTGGGCGCCCGCATTGCAGAGATGATCGGCCAGGAAATCCTCCCCGGCCTGGCGCCTGTTCAGGGGCTTGATCCGGACGCTTACGCGCAAGGTGTGCTGGCGCGCTTTGCCAATCCCGCCATCAGCCACAAGCTTTCGCAGATTGCCTGGGACAGCTCGCAGAAACTGCCTGTGCGCCTGCTGGGCACCGTTGCTGACAACCTTCAGGCCGGGCGGCCGGTTGTGCACCTTGCCCGGGCAGCGGCAGCCTGGATGCGCTTTGTGGTGCGGGCCGCAAGGGAGGGTTCGGCTCTCACCGATCCCCTGCAGGAGACATTGCTGGTGGCCGGCCGGGACTGCACCGGAGACCCCGCGGGCGACACTGCACGCTTTCTGGAGATGGAACAGGTCTTCCCGCCTGGCCTTGCGCGAAATCCGGACTTTCGCAGCGCACTGTCGCGCGGCTACGGTGACATCCTCAAGCTGGAGCGTGGGTTACGGCCCTGATCCGCGTATATGGAGTATGCAAATGAGCCGTTACCTCAACGCTGCGGCGTTCGGCGAAGTGATGTTGCGCCTGAGCGCACCAGGGCGCGAGGCATTATTGCATTCACACCGCCTCGAAACCTGGTTTGGCGGCGCAGAAGCCAATGTTGCTGCCGGCCTTGCCGCGCTGGGACACCGCGCGCGTATCATTACCGCGCTGCCGGAAAACGCTATCGGGGATGCGTGCACCGGGGAGCTTCGCCGCTCTGGCCTGGACACCTCGCACATTACCCGCACCGCCGGGCGGATGGGACTCTACTTTCATACCAGCGGCGCGATGCAGCGTCCCGCCGAGATCATCTATGACCGCGCCGGATCTGCCTTCAGCCAGATGCCGCCGGGCGCGTGGGACTGGAAAGCCGCGCTGGACGGGGTGGACTGGCTGCATCTTTCGGGCATCACCCCCGCCCTCGGCGCCGGGCCGGCACAGGCCGCGCTCGACGCCGCGAGAACCGCGCGCGAGCTGGGTGCCAGCGTGTCCTTCGACGTCAATTACCGGCCCATGCTCTGGGGCGGACGCGAAAAAGAGGCAAGCAGCATTCTCGCCGCCCTGGCCACCCACGTGACCGTACTGTTTGCTAGTGCCGGTGACCTCGCCCGCATCCTGCCGCTGGACCAGACCGGCGAGCCGGAAGCCGATTTTGACAACGCGGCTGCGGCCGCCTTCGCCCGGTTTGACGGCCTTCAGCATGTGGCCACCACCTTCCGTCAGTCGCGCGGCACGCTTGACCAGACCCTTCATGCCCGGCTCGCCAGCCGGAGCGGCACGGCGAGCGCCGGACCGGAAAGCCTCGCCGGTATTGTAGAGCGGATTGGTGGCGGCGATGCCTTCGCTGCGGGGCTGATTGACGGGCTCGCACATGGGCTGGACCCGCAAACGGCCCTTGCAGACGCGCTCACAGCCATGGCGGTGAAGCATTCCATGCCCGGCGACATGTGCACTGTACGCCGAAGCGACATCGCTGCCTGGCGCGAAGGGCGTGACCTGAAGCGCTAGAGCGGATTTCGCCGAACGCAAAGCAGTTTGCGGGGCAATTGAGAACCCGAACTGCCTGCAAGGTAAGGAACAACCCGATGACGACACAGGCAGGACACCCGTTTGGCCTCGAACCCGGCAGCGCGATGGGCGTGTCCGGCTGGACGCGGCTGACGCAGGAGGATTTCAACGTTTTCGGCAAGGTCACGCGCGATGAAGACCCGATGCACACCGATCCTGATTGGTGCGCGGCGCACGGTCCCTTCCCGACAACGATCAGCTTCGGCTTTTTCACCCTTTCCCTGCTGACCGGTTTCAGCCATCAGGCCAGCCCCTGGCCGGAAGGCGCCTATGCCATCAATTACGGATTTGACCGTATCCGCTTCCTCGCGCCCGTGCCGGTCAATTCGCGGGTGCGCGGGCACTTCACCTTTCTGGGCGCCGAGGCGCGCAGCGATGGCGGCTTCCTGACGCGCATGGAGGTAACCGTCGAGATCGAGGGTGTGGACAAGCCCGCGCTGGTGGCCGAATGGCTGGGCCTTGTCTACCCGCCTGACGCGCAAATTCGCTAGCCCGTCCGGAACCACCGCGCCGCACCCGGCGTTTCCCTGCTGATCATCATTCGCAGGGCGCGGTCCATCCCGCGCGAGGAGGCACCCGGACATGGGCAAGGCAATACTGATGTGGTTCCTGGGGGTGCCGATCCCCGTCATCATTCTCATCCTGATCCTGTTCTAGGAGGCGCACGACATGACCGATGCATCCATAACAGCGCCCGCAACCACCACCACGCCCGCCCGCTGGACCGGTCCGGCCATCAACTGGTCGGCCGTGTTCGCTGGCGCGTTTGCCGCTGGCGGACTCACCATCATCCTGGTCATTCTGGGGGCGGCATTCGGCTTTGGCGCCATGTCGCCCTTCGCCGGCGACGGGCTGTCCGCCACAACGATCAGCGTCGTGACAATTGTCTGGCTGATCTTCACGCAGATCTTCGCCTCGATCGCGGGCGGCTATATTGCCGGGCGCACACGGCTGCGCTGGTCCATCCACGCTGATGAAGTGTTCTTCCGGGACAGCGTGCACGGCTTTCTGACCTGGGCTGTGGCCAGCGCCTTCATGTTCGCGGCCGCCGCGATCGCTGCCGGCGGCGGCGCACTGGGCGCAACGGCCGTGACTGCTGCTGCGGTGCAGGCTGAAGACGGCGCGCCCGCACCGTCCACCATCATCACCGACCGGCTGTATCGGGCGCCGGGCGCCGACTCCGAAACGCTCGCCACGGCCCGGCAGGAGGCAGACCGCTTTGTCGTGCGGGCCATCGCCGACCCGGAGTCCGTCACTGCCGAGGACCGCGCCTGGCTGGTGGAGGACGTGGCCGAGCGCACCGCCATCGGCGTCAACGAAGCCGAGGCCCGCGTCCAGGATGCGTTCGCCCGGATGGACACGGTCCGCGCCGAGGCACGGGAAGAGGTCGACAATGCCCGCGCCGCCAGCGCAACGCTCGCCATCGCCACGGCACTGGCCATGCTGATAGGCGCATTTGTCGCCAGCGCCGCAGCCGTTTTCGGCGGCCGCGAGCGTGACGGACTGGAAGACCGGCTGGTATAATCCTGACCTGTCCACCGGTCTTCACAAAGGGCGCAGCTTCCCCGGGCTGCGCCCTTTTTCTTTGTTTGGAAACCCGTCACAGTGATCGTGAGCAAGCCCGCTAAGCGCCGGAGATCCACCATGCCCCGCTGGCTGATATTCTTTGCCTGCATTGTCATTGCCGCCCTGGCGGGATGGTCGTTCTGGCGGGCCCTGCCCGCGCCGGATGCACCGGTTGCCGATCCGATTGTGGTCAGCGAGACCGGCAGCCGCACGAATGCCAATCTCATCGCCGTTGAGCCGGTCATGCGGGTCGAGGATTACACCAGTGCGCAAGCCTTCCGGGCGCGGCTGGCCGATTATCTCGACGCGGCGCGCGAGGCGGGGGTTCTGACACCACAAACGATAGCCGTCTTCCCCGAACATATCGCTACCTGGCTGGTCGCCGCAGACGCGCCGCGCGCAGTTTACCGGGCGCGCAGCGTTGACGGGGCGATGATTGCGCTCATCGCTGCCAACCCTCTGCCCTATGCCGGTTCGCTGCTGGCGAGCGGCGAGCCTGACCGCGCCGCTGCCGCCGTGTTCCGCATGCGCAGCGCCGATATGGCGCAGGCCTATCAGGCCGCTTTCAGCGCGCTGGCCGAAGAGTACGCCATCACTATCGTCGCCGGGTCGGTGGTGTTGGCAGGCGCCCGCATCGAGGCCGGCGCAATAGTGGCGGACACGGATGGCCCTCTGGAGAATGTCGGCGCGGTGTTTGCGCCCGATGGCCGGGTCCATGGCGCGCTGGTGCGCAAGGCCTATCCCATTCCGTCCGAGGCAGGCTTCACCGCTGCCGCCAGTCTGGAAGATTACCCCTTATTCGAGACGCCCGCCGGACGGCTGGGCGTGCTGATCTGCGCCGATTCCTGGCACCCGGACGTCTACGCAGCGATCGACGATGCCGAGCTGTTGGCCGTGCCCGCCTTCCTGCAGCCCGGCGATGTGTGGGATGCGCCCTGGGGCGGCTATGTGACGCCCTGGCCCGATGATGTGCCGCGCGGCGAAGCTGGCCGTCTGACCGAAGGCGAGGCCTGGCAGACGCACGCACTCGCAGGGCGCCTGCAGGACACATCGGCCCGTGCCGGCATCACCGCTTTCCTGGGCGGCTCGCTCTGGGGCATGGGATCAGACGGGGCGGCGATTGCGGTTGACCGCGAGGGCATCCACACCGCCAACCGCACGAGCGGCGGTCAGGTATTGGTGATGTGGGTGGGGGAGTAAACCTTACCCATTTCCGCCCGCTTGGCCAACAACCGGGTTCCCGGGCTTGACCCGGGATCCACGGGTTACGCCCGGCGCCAGACTATGGGTCCCGGCTCGGGGACCGGGACCCCGGTGTTGCCCGATCATTGATCAACCCAAAGCCGCCCTTACCTCATCTGCCGCACGCGCGCCCGCTTCCAGCGCGCCTTCGATATAGCCAAAACCCTGAACGGCGGTCTCGGTGCCCGCGACATGGATCGGGCCAATGGGATCGCGCATATTCTGGCCCAGCGTGGTCCAGACGCCGGGACCAAGGATGGAGGCGTAGCAGCCGCGCGTCCACGCATCGCTGGTCCAGTCCTTATCGGCATAGTCGATGGGCGAGCGCGCCTCGTCTCCGAAGAAACCGGCAAAGGCATCCAGCACGGCGTCACGGCGCGTCTCCGCGGAAACTTGCGACCAGCGGCGTGCCTCCTCGCCTTCGATGAAGCCCAGCAGCAGACCGGCAGACCTGCCCTGTTCTGTATTGTCGAAGGTCACGCGCACGGCGAGATCACCGCCCACCGCCTGCCCGGAAAGGCCGCTCTCCCGCCAGAAGGGCCGCGCATATTGCGCCACGCACTTGATGCACGCCCCCGCGGGCATGCGCCGCCATAGCGCATCGCGGTTTGACGGCAGCCCCGGGTCAAAGCGAATGCCCAGCGCCTGTGAAGGCGGCACGGCGAGGATCACGCGTCTGGCGCGCCAGCTCTGGCGGCTGGTGGTGATGGTGACGCTGTCCTTGCCCCAGCCTATTGCCTGCACGGCTTCGCCATAGCGCACCACATCACCCAGAGAAGCCGCCACAGCGGTCGCGAGTCCGCCCATGCCCCCATGCACCCGGTCCTGCTGCGCGCCGCCTGAGACGGACAGGAGCGCGTCCAGCGAGCGCCCCGAGCGCGCATAGAACAGCGCATGCAGCAAGGAGAGCTCATGCGGCTCGGCGCAGAACACCGCCCCGATGCCGATGGTGAACATCTCGCGGGCGCGCTTCGTGAACGTGTGGCGTTTGAGAAAGTCTGCCACCGTGATCCGGTCCCACATCTGCGCTTGCGGGTGCGTCCAGGGTTCAGCCGGATCCAGCTGGCGCGCCATCGCCTCGAAACGCGAGAGCGCGCGGTTCAGGTCCAGCAATACAGGGATGGAAAGGCTGGGAATGGTGCCGCGATAGCGCTTCAGGCGTCCGGCGCGTACCAGATGATCCCCCTCATCCCAGAGCGGGTAGGTAATGAAGCCCATCTCGGCGATCAGGCCATAGAGCCGGTCCTGTCCGGGACCGGCCCATTGCCCGCCCAGATCGGTCTCATCGCCATTGGCAAATGTGTGGGTGAGCACGCGCCCGCCCGCTCGCTCGCGCGCTTCCATCACCACCACATCATGGTCCGGCGCCAGGCGGCGCGCCGCCTCCAGCCCGGAAAAGCCCGCACCGATGATGACGACATCATGCATGGGCAGGCCGCCTCCACGCGAACACGATCACCAGTGGCAATAGCCAGGGCACCACGCGCTCGAAGGGAGAACCCGGCAGGGCCGCGAGATTAGCGAGGAAACCGCCCAGACCGCCCGTGCCTTCCAGTCCCACACCCCTGATGAGGAAGAAGAGCGCGCTCATGCCAAAGCCCAGCGCCATGGCCGCCAGAATGGCGCCGGTTGCCGGCTCCACGCGCGCCACACGGGCCACCACGATGGGCCCGAAAGCCGCGCCCAGCGCCGACCAGGAGAACAGCACCCGGTCGAAGATCGTCGCCGGGATGGCCAGCGCCATGACAACCGCCGCGGCGCACAGGGCCGCCATGACGATGCGCGAGATGAGCACTTCCCGGCCCGGATAGCGCTTCGAGACGCCCATATCGTGGGAAACCGCCGCCGACGTGGCGATGAGCAGGGAGTCCACTGTAGACATCACGGCAGACAGCACGGCGGCAATGATGATGCCGGCCAGCACCGGCGGCAGAAGCTCCCCGGCGAGCGTGTAGAACAGCGCCTCGCCCTCCTGCCCTGCGCCCAGCAGCGCGCGGCCCGAGAGAGCCAGCGTCACCATGCCGGCATAGACGATGACGCCCCAGCCCATCGACACGGCAAAGGCGCGCTTCCTTGCCGCCTCGTCCTTTACGGCCATCAGACGGCTCATCAGCTGCGGCTGGCCGAACGTGCCAAGGCCGATACCGGCGACACCCAGCGCAAAGCCGATAAAAATGAAGATGGCGCGGTTGCCCGTGAAGGACATATAGCCGTCGGGGGCATTGGCCTGCAGCGTGGTCCAGACCTCCGCCGGGCCTCCCGCCGCCATGAGCGCCAGAACGGGCAGCAGAATGGCGATCAGGGCCATCATCGCGCCCTGCAGCGTGTCGGTGACGCTGACCGCCCAGAAGCCGCCCAGAAGCGAATAGATGAGGATGATGCCTGCCCCGATCAGCACGCTTTCCATCCGTCCGAGCTGGAACTGGTTTTCAAAGGCGATGGCCGCCGCACCGAACTGGGCCGCGATGTAGAAGATGAAGCAGAACAGGACCAGCAGCGCCGCCGCCCATAATATGGCCGTGCGGCCTGCGCCTTTCGCGCGCGCGGCGAGGAAATCTCCGAGCGTGACCTGATTTTCGGCAGCGCTTTCGGCGCGCATGCGCGGCCCGAACCAGACCCACATCACGACATAGCCGCCAAGAATCCCCGGCACCATCCACAGCGCGGACAGGCCAACCGCGTAAACGAAGCCGGAAAACCCCAAAAGCACCCAGGCCGACGAGGTGGAGGCCGCGTAGGAGAGGCCCGCGACCCACGGCCCCAGCCCGCGACCGCCCAAGAGAAAGTCTGTCTCGGTGCGGTTCAGGCGCGAGGCCCAAAGACCCACGCCGACCAGCACCAGCTTGTAGGTCACCAGCGTAATCAGTACGGCCAGTTCAGCGTTCATGTCCCTCCCCCGTCTTGTTCTTTCGCTCAGGCGCGGCGCGCATTCACAAACTGCATCAGCATGTAGATGACGGCCCCTGCCAGCAGAAACGCCGCCGTGATCGCCATGGAGCGCAGTGGCACCTGGCTAAGCAATACCAGCGATCCCAGCACCGCCAGCACCGGGATCGTCCAGCCCAGCGGCAGGCGCATCGGCTTTTCGGTCTCGGCAGGCAGGGCGCGCACGCGCGGCATGGCCGCGATGCAGCCCACATAAATGAGCACACGCACGAAGGCGCTCATCGCGGCGAGCGCGAAGAAATCACCCACCACGGCGAGGACCGCAGCCAGTACGGCAAAGAAAATGATGGAATTGGCCGGAACATGCGTGCGCTCATCCACCTTGCCGAACCAGGCCGGCAGGGTCTTTTCCAGCGCCAGCGCGTAGGTCAGGCGCGGTGTTGTCACGACCGTGCCGGTGATATTGCCGCCCACCGAGACGATCACGCCCAGCGTCAGGAGAAGCGCGCCTGCAGGGCCGAACAGGATCGCCCCGGCATCGACCAGCGCACGCTCCGAACTGGCAAGGTCAGGCACGACCGCCACGCACACGATCTGGATAACCACATAAAGCAGGGCCACCACGCCCAGCGCCCAGAACAGGCCGAGCGGCATGGCCTTGCCCGGTTCGCGCGTTTCGCCTGCCGGGATGACGGCTGCCTCCCAGCCGACAAAGGCGTAGATGACCAGCAGAACGGCCGCGCTCCATTGCGCGCTTGCCGGGAAGCCGAGCGAATTATCAGGAAATATCGATGGATTGATATGGAACAGGCCGACCAATGCGATGGCCAGCAGAGGCAGGAATTTCAGTATGGTGAGGAGCCCCATCGCGCGCATGGCGGGCTTGGCACCTGCGATATTGATACCCGCCAACACGGCGATGATCGCGATGATGACCAGAATGCGCAAAGGCCCGCTCTCAAGCGCGGGCACGAAGAAAGCGATGGAGGCCACCATCAGGTTCACGTTCGCGGCAAAGGCGGTGATGCGCGTCGCGTAGACGGCAAGCCCGGTTTCAAACCCGGCAAACTTGCCGAAGGCGGTGCGCACATAGAGCACCGGCCCGCCGGTGGAGGTGAAACGGCTGGCCAGCTCTGCATAGCAGGCAACAATAAGGCCCAGCAGGACCGCGCAGACCACATAGACCAGCGGGCTCCAAACGCCTACCAGCGCGGCCGCGCCGCCGGGTACGGCGAATATCCCGGCACCGATCATGCCATTGACGGCCAGAAGCCAGATGCCCCGCGCCGTTATTTCCCGTTGGAGTTTTTCGCCGCCAGCCATCCCGCCCCCGCATTACTGCCGGGTGCGAGACTGGTCTGCTACGCGCCGAAGGGCAAGTACGCCGCTCTAGCCGGGATCACCATCATCGCCGCCCTTGCCGCCCAGCACCACCATCAGGGCAATGGCCGCAGCACCGGCGGCAATAAGCCCACCGCTTTTGAGCATGGGAAGCGCCGAGACCAGCGCGATCTTGGCCAGGCGCTTTTCCGCCTCGCGCTGCTCGCGCTCACGGGCCTCGTGGCGTTTCTGCTCAACGGCCATCACGATCAGCACGATGAGGGCCGCAGCCACGAAGACTCCGGCCATCAGCGCCAGCGTGCTCACCAGGCCGATCGCCTCGGCCAGCATCACGCTGGCAAGCACGCAGCCGAACACCACCGCGCCAATGACGCACAGCGCCAGCAGGATTTTCAGATAAATCCGCGTCTTGAGATGACTGCCGACCAGCGAGACATGTCCGCTGGCCAGCGACATCAAGGCGTTTACAGGTCCGAGCATGCGGTTAGCGGCGCGCCAGGAAACCGATCAGAAGGCCGGCTGCCGCCGCGATGCCGAGCGCCTGCCACGGTTTCTCACGTGTCTCCCGGACAATCCGGCCCTCCACCGTGTTCCACTGGTCGACCACATCTTCCACAAGCTGCTCGCCGACATCCTTGCCCTGTTTGACCGTAGTCTTGGCAGCCGTGGAAGCTTCATGCGCGCTGACCTTGCCGACCCGTCCAACCTGCTCGACCAGCTCGCGGAACTCGCGTTTCAGCTCGTCCAGCTCGGCGGCAAGGGATTCGGCATCTGCCTCGCGCTTGACGGCAGATTTCGCCTGTTTGGTGGCGCGTGCAGCAGAGGTGCTCATATGTCTGTCCTTCCTTGTTCGTCGCGGTTTTGACGAGGCGGCACGGCCTTCCTGCCAGTCGCGCGAACATGTCACTGTTCCGCTATTGGTAAGTGCCGCCTTGCAGGTCTAGAACACAGGTAACGCAGCACCCTTCCTTTGGTTGCAAGGAGTTCCCATGGCATTCGATGAAGCCGGACTGGCGATCACCATAGATGCAGAAGACCATCCGGCTGATATCGCCCACACCCTGTCAGAGATGGATCCGGGAGAGGCCTGGAAGCTTTTGTGCGCGCTGCCGGTATCGGTGCAGGCCGACGTGTTCGGCTATATCGAACCGGAATTGCAGGCCGAAACCATCGAGCACATGACGCGCCCGCAGCTGACGGCGCTCATCACCGAGATGGACGCCGATGACCGGGCCGACGTCTACAACCGGCTCTCCGAGGAGCAGCAGGAAATGATCCTGCCGGCCCTTGCCCATGTCGAACGCGAGAATATCCGCAAGCTGGCCTCCTACGAGGAAGGCACGGCCGGCGCGATCATGACCTCGGACTATGCAACGCTGAAGCCTGACATGACGGCGAAGGAAGCGATTGCGCAGCTGCGCCTGGAGGCGCCCGACAAGGAAACCATCTACCGGACCTATGTGCTCAAGGACGACCGGGAACTGATCGGCACGGTGCGCCTTGCCGACCTTATCCTCGCCCCGCCCTCACGCAAGGTCTCGGCGCTGATGGACGATGACCCGGTCTTCGTGCACGTCGATGACGATCAGGAAAGCGTGGCCCGCACGGTCGCCAAATATGACATCCTGGCCGTGCCTGTTGTCGACGCGCAGCATCATCTGCTCGGCATCGTCACACACGATGACGCCATCGACGCGCTCGAGGAAGAGGCCACGGAAGACTTCCTGCGTCTCGGCGCGCACGGCGATATTGACGAAAGCGTCCGCTCAGCCGGCATTTTCACCCTCTATCGCGCCCGCATTGTCTGGCTGGTCCTGCTGGTGTTCGGCAATCTCCTGTCCGGCTTTGGCATCGCCTATTTCGAGGACACGATTGCCGCCCATATCGCGCTGATCTTCTTCCTGCCGCTACTGATCGCCTCTGGCGGCAATGCCGGCGCGCAGGCCGCAACACTGATGGTGCGCGCGCTGGCAACCGGCGAGGTGCGCTCGCGCGACTGGGGGCGCATGCTGGGCCGCGAATTTCTCGTCGCTGCGGCGCTCGGCATCACCATGGCGCTCGCGGTTTCCGGCATTGGCGTCTTCCGCGGTGGAACCGATATCGCAATGGTGGTCGCCAGCTCGATGATCATCATCGTGCTGGTCGGCAGCCTGATCGGCATGAGCCTGCCATTCGTGCTCTCACGCCTCAATCTGGACCCTGCGACGGCCAGCGCGCCTCTCGTCACGTCGATAGCCGATGCCACCGGTGTGGTGATCTATTTCACCATCGCCAGCGTCGTGCTGTTCGGATGAGCCCTCGTCCTTCGAGACGGTCAAGAATTTGGTCCTCCCCCGTGAACGGGGGAGGCATCACCGGCAACGTCCGGGGCATCAGACCGTAAGGACTACTCCACGGCCCGCATTTCAGGCACGCCCGTAAAGGGCCGGATACCGAATTCGGGATAGATCTCGCTCGGGAAATAGACCCGGCCGTCGGCAACAACCATTGAGATCGTCTTGATGTCCCGCAGGTCCTGCGTGGGATCCCCTGGCACCAGGAAGAAATCAGCCAGATAGCCCGGCTCGATCCGGCCCAGCTCGCCGTCTACACCGAGATATTCGGCCATGCCATGGCTGGCCCAGCCGAGGATTTCCGCAGGCTCCATGCCGATCTGCTGATAGAGCTCCAGCTCGCGGTGATAGGCGAATGAGCCGCCAAGATCGGTACCCGGCACCATCGCGATACCGCGCTCGCGCATGATCTGCAGCATCTGGCGTATCTGCTCGAATGCGCCGCGATAGGCCGCATCCTCTTCCTCGCTATTGATCGCCGACATGGCCGAGCGGGCACCGCGCTGCACGGCCACCGGCATGTGATCGACATAGTCCGCCGCACCGGCGAACACCTCGCCATTGCGCGACAGCAAGAGCTGCTCGTGAATGGCAAAGGTGGGATCGATGGCAACGCCGCGCTCAACCATCGCGTCGATGGTGGCCTGAACGTTTGGACTGTCGAGGTCCAGGACAGGAAGGCGCTGCAACGCGGTCAGGCGCAGGAGCGTGCGCGTATCCTCGTCAGACTCCAGCACCCAGCCCAGCATGAGCTGGTTGATATGCACGATCTCGTCATACCCGGCTTCGATCATCGCATCGGCATTGGTGAACGCGGGGATATGACCGGTGACGCGAAGCCCGCGCTCGCGCGCGGCGGCGATGACAGCCGGAATCCATTCGGGACGCATGGAGTTGTAGATCTTGATCTGGTGGAACCCGCCGCGGTCGGCATAGTCATGCACCGCCTGAACGGCCTCCTCCTCGCTTTCCACCACCACGCCGTTATTGGAATTGAAGGGGCTGCGCCCTTCGATGAAGGCGCTGCGGTAAAGGCGGGGTCCGGCTACGCGCCCAGCCTCGATATTGTCGACAAGCTGGTCGAGGACCGCGTTATTATTGCCCATGTCACGGGCGCTGGTAATGCCTGCAGCGATGTTCAGGAAGGCGCTGGCCTCCCCCATATGGGCGTGCATCTCGAACAGGCCCGGCAATAGCGAGCCCCCGCCGCCGTCAATCTCCACCTCACCGGCGCGTGAAGGCACCTCCAGCGGATCGATTGCAGCGATGCGATTGCCCTCGACGACGACCGAAACCGGCTCTCCGAGCGCCTCGGCGAGTGGATCAAAGACGCGCACATTGCGCACCCTGACCGGCCCGTCGAACTCATGGGCGACGCGCGACTGAATCGCCTCGAACCGGCTGGCACCGTATTCGGCCGCCAGCGCGCGAAGCCGCTCATCCTCGCCTTCAAAGCCTTCAGCCAGCACAGCGAAGGAGGGCGAGATGACCCCGAAGAACGCCTCTCCATCCATCAGGAAATAGGTGGGGTTGAGACCTAGGCCCGACAGTGCCCAGCTGGTGATTTCGCGCGTGTCAGATCCATTGGAGACGGTCAGACGCTCAATCTCTTCCATGCGCACCTCACCGCCCGGAATGGCAGCAAGCACATTGCCGTCGGCGGCCATCAGGGCGCGGGCGGTGATCGCGAGGCTGTAGGGGCTGGAGTTCTGCGGCGCGTATATGGCGCGGCCGGTCACATCCATCCCGGTCTCGCCGGTCGTATCGCGCCAGAAGGCGCGGCCATCCTCCAGATGGAAAAGCTCGTCGACGGCATTTCCGAACGTGGTGGCACCTTCGATGGACCAGTGCACCGGCAGCCCATGCCCGTCGAGTATCACGCTCTCGTTGAAAGTGGGGCCCCGCCCGTTATTGCGGAACTCGTAAAAGATTGCGTAGCCATTTTCCTGCGGCGTCACCTGAACGGCGCCGATGGGCGTACCGCCAGTGAGCACGGTGAAGCTCGCCGCCTCATGCTCCACAGGGCCGGCCCATTGCGGTGCCTGCCCGGTTGCGCCAGCTGTTTGCGCCGGTCTGTCCACCGGCGGCTCGCATGCCGCCAGCCCCGTCACCAGCACTGTAATACCCGCCAGCCGCAATAGCGTCGCCATGGCGCGCCTCCCCTTGTCTGTTTTCACACTCTTGCGCGCACGCTAGCACGTGCCCCGTCAACGGGAAGGCTGTCTGGCATCGGGGCTGTATCAGGCTCCCACCTCTGCGCGGGGTGAAAAAGCCTCTGCCTTTTCGGCGCCAAGGGTAGTAGCAAGGCCCTGACCGGAACGTCAGAACAATGCGAGGAGCACGAGTGTCATGGCCGCAGACGGGACCAAGAATGCCGAACTCACCTTTCGCTGGGATGATGCGCTTCATCTGGACACCCTGCTGACAGAAGAAGAGCGCATGGTCTCCAAGGCCGCGCGCGACTACTCGCGCGGAGAGCTTCTGCCCCGCGTGATCGAGGCAGCACGCGAGGAAAAGTTCGACCGCAAAATCATGTCGGAGATGGGCGAGCTGGGTCTTCTGGGCGCCACCTTGCCGGAAGTCTATGGCGGCTCTGACCTCTCCCACGTCGCCTATGGCCTGATCGCGCGCGAAGTCGAAGCCGTTGACTCCGGCTATCGCTCGGCCATGAGCGTGCAGTCTTCCCTCGTCATGTATCCGATCTTCGCGTTTGGCTCAGACGAACAGAAAAAGAAATACCTGCCCAAGCTCGCCAGCGGTGAATTTGTCGGCTGCTTCGGCCTGACCGAGGCCGATGGCGGATCCGATCCGGGCGCGATGCGCACCACCGCGAAGAAGGTCGATGGCGGCTATGTCCTCAACGGCTCGAAAATGTGGATCACGAACTCGCCGATTTCTGATCTGGCGGTGGTCTGGGCCAAGCTGGACGGCGAGATACGCGGCTTCATCGTCGAGCGCGGCACGAAGGGCTTCGAGACACCCAAGATCGAAGGCAAGCTCTCGCTTCGCGCCTCCGTCACCGGCTCGATCTCGCTGGATGACGTAAAGGTCGGCGAGGACGCCATCCTGCCAAACGTAAAAGGCCTGCGCGGTCCGTTCTCCTGCCTCAACAAGGCGCGCTACGGCATATCCTGGGGCGCAATGGGCGCCGCGGAATTCTGCTTCCACGCCGCGCGCGATTATGCCCTCGAACGCGTCGTCTTCGGCAAGCCGATTGCTGCCACCCAGCTGGTCCAGAAGAAGCTGGCCGACATGCAGGCGGAAATCACGCTTGGCTTCCTCGGCGCGCTGCAGCTGGGCCGCCTGATCGACCAGGGCGCCTTCGTGCCCGAAGCCATCTCGCTGATGAAGCGCAATAATTGCGGCAAGGCGCTGGCCATCGCCCGCGAGGCGCGCGACATCCATGGCGGCAACGGCATCGCCGAGGAGTACCATATCCTGCGCCACGCGGTGAATCTGGAAACCGTCAACACCTATGAGGGCACGCACGATATCCACGCCCTCATCATGGGGCGCGCCATCACAGGCCATCAGGCGTTTGCCTGATGGCCTGAATTCCCGGAAGTTGCGCCAGCAGCTATCCGGGACGTAGTGCAGAACACGCTGAGACAGGCGCCGGGTCGCTGCGCGTCCGGGGTTTCAACGTCTCCCCCTACCCCCTCGGCCACATATTGAGCTGGGTCTGGGTCGTCAGCGAGACCAGCTTGCCATCCTCCCGCTCGATGCGGGTCTGCCAGACCTGACTGGTGCTGCCCTTGTGGATAGGCGTTGCCGTGGCGATGACCTTGGTGCCCACAGGCGGGCTGGAGATCATGTTGGTCTTGCTCTCGGTCGTGGTGGTGCCCACCGCGCCTTCCGGCAGCGACACAAAGGCCCCGATCGCGCCCGCAATATCGGCCAGGCTCATCATCGCGCCGCCATGAAGCGTATCGCCGAGCGTGCAGATGTCGGCGCGCACCTCCATTTCGGCCACGACCCGCTCCGGCCCGGCTTCGACCACCACAACGCCGAGCGTGCGCGCCAGCGGGACGGCGTACTCATTCAACTGCTCAACGGTCAGCGTCATGGCACCTATTTCTCTACCGCTTCGGGCTGGCGCGAAGGCGAGCGGGCAATCAGGTCCAGCATGGCATCGGCACGCCGGGCCACATCCACCGCCGTCTCCACCGCGCCGCCGAAGAAGGCCAGCGTCATGTTCTCATAGGTGTCGCTGATCTGGTGGTAGTGCTCATGGTCCTCGACGCCCAGATAGAGGAAGGGGATGCCCGCCGCGTGGAAGGGGCCGTGATCGGACAGCATCGTCCAGTCATTGCGCGGATCATCGCTCGGCTCGTCATAGCCGGTGCGCAGATTGACCGGCGACACCTCTGCCGCGGCCGTAACCAGATCTAGCAGGACCGGATAGTGCCAGGTGCCGACGGCATACAGATCATCGGTCTCGCTATAGGCCAGCATGTCCATGTTCAGCATGAAGCCGACGGATTCATAGCCTTCCGGCATGTTGGCCACATAATGGCGCGCGCCGCGAAGACCGCCCTCTTCGGCATCGAATGCGACGATGATAACGTCATTCTCCGGCGGGTTCTCCATGAACGCCGCGGCAACCGCCAGCAGGCCCGCCGTGCCCGACGCATTGTCGTCTGCGCCGTTGAATATATTACCGTCTTCATCCATGCCGACATGGTCGTAATGCGCGCCGACCACCATCACATGTTCGCCCGGATTGGTCCCGGCGATACGGCCCACCAGATTGATCGCAGTAATGGTTTCACGCTCGGCATCAGGATCGCGGAAATCCAGCGAACGCTGGAAGGTGAAGCTCTGCTCGTAGTTTTCAAACACCGCCTCGACGCCCATCTCGCCAAGGCGCTCGACGATATAGGCGCGGGCGCGGGCATTGCCCTCGCTGCCGACGAGGCGGCCTTCCATCTCATCTGCCGAGAGGGCGCGCAGATCGGTCAGCGCCTGCGCCTCGCGCGACGGCCCGGTGTCGGTTGGCGCGCAGGATGCCAGCGCGAAAGCCAGCAGGGGAAGGACCAGAATCTTTGGGGTGAACTGCATGACGGATAAGGCTCCCTGCCCTGACAAGCTGTTAGGATGCGCGCTTGAGGATTCGCGCGAGTTACCCCAAGTCTAGCGCTGCGAAGCGCCGCGAACAGGAGGAAATTCCATGCCCATGGCCGCCGACGATATTTCACGCCTGATCCGCGAGGCCCTGCCTGATGCGCAAGTGGAGATCGAGGATCTGGCCGGCGATGGCGATCATTACCGCGCGACCGTGGTCTCACCGGCCTTTGCCGGGCTTTCCAGAGTAAAGCAGCACCAGCTGGTCTATAATGCGCTGGGCGGTCGCATGGGCGGCGAGCTGCATGCCCTCGCGCTCATCACGCGCGCGCCCTGAGTGCCCCGCTTGACCGGACGGCTGGCTCTTCCTAGCTCTCTGGCAGGATATTCCCCGCGCGAAGGAGCGCCCTCATGACCGATACCACAACGCTAGAATCCATCCGCAACACGGTGGAGAGCCACGACGTGGTGCTGTTCATGAAGGGCACGCCGCTCTTTCCCCAGTGCGGATTTTCCTCGCTCGTCTCGCGCGTGCTCCAGCATATGGGCGTGGAATATCACTCGGTGAACGTGCTCGAAGACATGGATGTGCGCGAAGGCATCAAGGTCTATTCAGACTGGCCCACCATCCCTCAGCTCTACGTGAAGGGCGAGTTCATCGGTGGCTGCGACATCGTGAAAGAGATGTTCGAGACCGGCGAGCTCAAAGCCCTGCTCGACGACAAGGGTATTGAAGCGGCCTAGCGGTTGGCCTCCCTCTCCTTCGAGCGCCACTGCATCCCAAGGCATGAGATCGAGTATCCGGGTCCCCGGCCCCCGAGCCGGGGTCCATTTTTCTTTTTTTCCGATTAAAGCCGGGGTGCGGCATTGCTGGATCCCGGGTTCCCCGTTTTCACGGGGACCGGCAAGCCCGGGAACCCGGTTGAGAGGCAAGCGCTTCCAATTCCTCTGAACCTGAGCCCGCGCGCGAAGGCCGGCGTCCTACCGCCTCGGCCTTGGCGTCGGGGCCTGCGGATTGATAACCCGGACCGTCCCGCCGCGCGGCAGGCCCAGATCGTCGCGCGTCCAGACCAGCACCACCCCTTCAGGCAGATAGGCGCGGCACAGGTCCGGCTGGAGCCGCCGCAGCTCCACCGTGAAAGACCAGCGCGTGCGCGAATCCACCATCACAACCGGCTCGAAGCTCTCCTTCGTGGTACAGCCGTTGGAGCGCACCTGAACCCGGATCGTCCCGTCAGCCTGGACATACCAGTCATGAATTGTCTCGCGCTCACCGGGCAGGTCGCGCGAGGGCTGTGCGGATGATGCCGCTGCGCATGCCGCCAGCATCAGGGCCGAACCCGCCACCGCCATCCGTCGTGTCATCGCCATCATCCTCATGCCTCCGGTTTTAACCGGCACAACCCATGACAGGCCAGACATGACTGCAAGCTGAAAAGTTTGCCCAAACGCCAAACAAAAAGCCCGCCAGCAAGCTGACGGGCTTTTCGCGTATTCTATAATTCCGGGCGCCTTACGACGCGTAGAATTCGACCACCAGGTTCGGTTCCATCTTCACCGGGTAGGGCACGTCGGAGAATTCCGGCACGCGGGTGTAGGTGGCTTTCATCGCCTTGGCATCGAGATCGATATAGTCCGGCACGTCGCGCTCGGCGCTGTCCAGCGCTTCAAGGACGAGGGCCATGTTGCGCGACTTCTGGCGCACTTCCACCACGTCACCGGGCTTTACCTGGTAGGACGAGATGTTGACGCGCTTGCCGTTCACCGTCACGTGGCCGTGATTGACGAACTGGCGGGCGGCAAACACGGTCGGCACGAATTTGGAGCGGTAGACCACCGCATCCAGACGGCTTTCCAAGAGGCCGATCAGGTTTTCGGCCGTGTTGCCACGGCGGCGCTGCGCCTCTTCATAGGTGCGCGCAAACTGCTTCTCGGTGATGTTGCCGTAATAGCCTTTGAGCTTCTGCTTGGCCATGAGCTGCAGGCCAAAATCACTCATCTTGCCCTTGCGGCGCTGGCCGTGCTGGCCGGGGCCGTAGGAGCGGGTGTTCACCGGAGACTTAGGACGGCCCCAGATGTTTTCGCCCATACGGCGGTCAATTTTGTATTTCTGCGAATGACGCTTCGACATGGTTCTCTCTTCTTCGATGCGGCCCGGCCTGTGCGCCCTCACAATCGCACCGGCTACAAAACACGGCGGTTCACGCATCGTCCCGTGGGATGAATATTCAGGACTGTCACCAGCCCCAGCGTGAGGGAAGCGCGGCTTATGCTGCAGGGGCTGGGAATTGTCAATTCAAGAGGGTGAGTTGGCCCAATTCCCTCGTCCTTCGAGACGCACTTCGTGCTCCTCAGGATGAGGGAATTGGACTGCGCTTTTCCCCTCATCCTGAGGGTGAGCGAAGCGAACGTCTCGAAGGATGAAGCGAAACGCGCGTCACTCCCGCACCACGCGCGCCTTGCCGCGTCCGATGGTCAGCGCCTTGATGGCGCCGCGGAAGGTGCGCACTTCCTGCTCGGTAAGGCCTGCGCGGGCGAACATGTTGCGCAGATTCTGCGTCATCAGCGGCTTTTTCTCCGGCGGGAAGAAGAAGCCGGCCCGTTCCAGCTCGTCCTCGAAATGCTCATACATGCGGTGGAGCTGCACCGCATCGGCGGCCTCCTCCAGCGGTTTGAACTCTTCTGGCGGCGGATCGCCGGCGCGCCATTCATGGGCCAGCACACCCACCGCCATGGCCAGGTTCAGCGAGGCAAAGCCCGGATCAACAGGCAGGGTAAGGATGGAGCGCGAGCGCGCGACCAGCTCGTTGGGAAGACCGGATTTCTCTGCCCCGAAGAGGAAGCCCGGCTTCTGGCCGGCTGCGATCAGCCCCCTCGCCTCGGCCATCGCCTCGCGCGCAGTCATTACCGGTTTGACCATGCCGCGCGGGCGCGCCGTGGTGGCGTAGAGCACGGTGCACCCCTCCAGAGCGTCATCGAGATCATCGCTGACGCGGGCAGACGTGTAGAGGGGCGAGCCGGCGCTCATCGCCTCGGCGCGTTCATTCGGCCAGCCATCGCGCGGGGCATGGATGCGCAAGTCCTCAAGGCCGAAATTGGCCATCACCCGCATCGCCGCGCCGATATTCTCGCCCATTTGCGGATTGACCAGCACGAAAGCCGGGCCCGGTCCGCGCGCACCGTCACTCGATGACATACCTGCCCTTCCTTAAGCGGGTGCGCGGTGCTAGATGACCGCCCGAACCAGTAAGGCCCACCTCTAGCGCGCCGATGCGCGCGCCCTCAAGAGAAGAGCACACCGCACATGGCAAAGATCAAAGTCGATACCCCCGTTGTTGAGCTTGATGGCGATGAGATGACCCGGATCATCTGGGATCTCATCAAGCAGAAGCTGATCCTGCCCTATCTCGATATTGATCTGAAATACTACGACCTCTCCATCCAGAAGCGCGACGAGACCGATGACCAGATCACGGTCGAGGCCGCCGAGGCGATCAAGCATTACGGCGTTGGCGTGAAATGCGCCACGATCACGCCCGACGAGCAGCGCGTGGAAGAGTTCGGCCTGAAGAAGATGTGGCGCTCGCCCAACGGCACGATCCGCAACATCCTCGGTGGTGTGGTGTTCCGCGAACCCATCGTCATCAAGAACGTGCCCCGCCTGGTGCCGGGCTGGACCAAACCCATCGTCATCGGCCGCCACGCGTTTGGCGATCAGTACCGCGCCACCGACATGGTGGTGAAGGGCCCTGGCAAGCTGACCATGACGTTCACGCCGGAAGACGGCAGCGCGCCGGTCACCCACGAAATCTTTGACTTCCCCGGCGGCGGTGTCGCCATGGGCATGTATAATCTGGACGCCTCGATCCGCGACTTTGCCCGCGCCTGCCTGCGCTATGGCCTGGATCGCGGCTGGCCGGTCTACCTCTCCACCAAGAACACGATCATGAAAGCCTATGACGGGCGCTTCAAGGACATCTTTGAAGAGATCTACCAGGCCGAATTCAAGGCCGATTTCGATGCCAAGAAGATCACCTATGAGCACCGCCTGATCGACGACATGGTGGCAGCCGCGATGAAATGGTCCGGCGGCTATGTCTGGGCCTGCAAGAACTATGATGGCGATGTGCAGTCCGACACCGTCGCGCAGGGCTTTGGATCGCTGGGCCTGATGACCTCGGTGCTGATGACGCCGGATGGCAAGACCGTTGAGGCGGAAGCCGCCCACGGCACCGTCACCCGCCACTATCGCCAGCACCAGCGCGGCGAGCAGACCTCGACCAACTCCATCGCGTCGATCTACGCCTGGACGCGCGGCCTCTACCACCGCGGCAAGATGGACGGCAATCAGGCCGTTATCGACTTTGCCGAGAAGCTCGAGCTTACGGTCACCAAAACGGTCGAGAGCGGCTATATGACGAAAGACCTCGCGCTTCTGGTGGGCGACCAGCAGGGCTGGCTCTCCACCGAAGGCTTCCTCGACAAGCTGGGCGAGCGCTTCGCTGCGGCCATGAACAACTAGGGCTTATTGCCTGATCTGAATAACGAAAGCCCCGCCAGCGATGGCGGGGTTTTTTGTTTTCCACGCACCCGTACCACTCAAACCGGGTTCCCCGCCCCCGGGCGGGGCCCCATGAGACCGCCGCACAAGGTTGGCGCTTAAAAACTGGATCCCGGGTCAAGCCCGGGAACCCGGTTGAGATATAACCCTACTTGATCCCAGCATACCGCAACGGCTGCGTAGCCGGGGAACACTACCCCCTGAACGCCTCTTCACACGGCACGAAGCGACCCTCCAGCGCCGCGACGTCGTCGGCGAGGATCAGTTCCTGATTAACCGGAAAAAGCGCATCCTGAACGGACATGATGTGCTCGCGGGTCGTGCGTCCTTCGGCGACAGCCCGGTCCAGCCACTGGGCCGTTTCCATCATCAGGTTTTCAGCCAACTGCGTATCGGCGAGATATTGTGTCATGATCCCTGCCTGCGCGTTGCAATAGATGTGCAGATCGACCTCGCTCATCTCCGGCGCGGGCGTGAAAGCAAGACTGGCAGCCAAAAGGGCAAGCATGGCGGGTCTCCTGTCATGAATATGAGGCCGAGCGTGCGCTGAGCCTCTCCGCCTGCCAACTGACAATACGTGTCAGCGGGACTTCTTCGCCTTGGGCGCTATCGCCCGGTAGCTCTCATCAATCCAGCCCTTGAGCAGATCGACGGGCGCGTCCTCGTGTTCAGGAAACTCTGCTGACACCCAGCCGGACTTGCCCAGATTATACCCGGCAGGCGAGGCAAACGCGTGGACCGACAATACCGCATCGCCGGATTCCGGCAATTTCGCCGTGATGGCGCAGGCCTTGCCAGACCGCCCCCCGGACAAAAAGACAAAGCTCTTGCCCTTCACCTTGATGGCATACTCGCCCCAGGGGTGATGCTCGGTGGCACCGGGCAGGGTGAGCGCATAATCGACAAGCCGGTGGAGATCGGGGTGACGCATGATGGCCTCCTTTGATATCCGCATCATAGTCTGGCATGCCCCTGCCTTGCCAAGACCGGCAAATGGCGTATGCGTGGACCCATGAGCGAGCTTGCAGACCGCCTTGTTTCCGGAGACCGCGCCGCCCTGGCGCGCGCGATCACGCTGGTGGAATCCACCCGCGCCGATCATCAGGGCGACGCGCGCGCGCTTCTGACCGATGTCATGGAGCATACCGGCGGGGCGGTGCGCATCGGGCTGACCGGCGTGCCGGGCGTCGGCAAGTCCACTTTGATCAAGGCGTTCGGCACCTTCCTCACCCGTCAGGGCCACAAGGTGGCGGTGCTGGCGGTCGACCCCTCTTCCACGCGCACCAAAGGCTCCATTCTGGGCGACAAGACGCGCATGGGCGCGCTGGCAACCGATCCCGACGCTTTCATCCGCCCTTCGCCCTCTGCCGGCACGCTGGGAGGCGTCACACGCAAGACGCGCGAGAGCCTGCTCCTGTGCGAGGCGGCGGGCTTTGATGTCGTCATTATCGAGACGGTGGGCGTCGGCCAGTCCGAGACCGAGATCGCGGGCATGGTGGATGTCTTCGTGGCCCTGATGCTGCCGGGCGCAGGCGACGAGCTGCAGGGCATCAAGAAGGGCCTTCTGGAGCACGCCGAGATATTGTTCGTGAACAAGGCCGATGGCGGGAACGAGAAACGGGCACGGCGCGCCGCGCGCGATCTGGAAGCCGCGCTGCACCTCTTCACGCCCACCAATCCGCACTGGCAACCCAAGGTGCTGACCGGCTCTGCCCTTGAAGGGCGCGGCATGGATACGCTGTGGGAGGCGATCACCGCCCATCGCCGCGCCATGCAGGCCGCGGGCGCGTTTGACGCAAGGCGCCGCGAGCAGCAGGTCGGCTGGATGCGGGCGATGGTGGAGGCAATGGTGCTGGAGCGCTTCAAGGCGAGCCCCGCCATACGCAGTGCCCTGCCGGGTCTGGAAAGCGATGTCGCGGACGGCAGCCTGCCCGCCAGCGAAGCGGCAGAGCGCCTGATCGCCCTTTGGACGAAAACGCGCTTCGACTAGCCTTTCGCCAGTTCCTTCGCCTGCCCCACCCAGTCATCGCGCACGATACGCCCGCGGGCATTGAGCAGCGCGTCAAACTTCTCGACATCGGCGGCGCTCCACGCGGCAATCTGGCGGAAATGAAATACGCCCGCCTCGGTCAGCGTGCTTTCGGCTTTTGGCCCCAGCCCCTTGATACGGGTCAGATCATCCGGCCCTGCACTGGCATCCGCGCCCGTCCTGGCCGCCTCCGGCGCGGGCTTCACCGCTTCGGCTGTCGCCGGCTCTGGCGATGACATGGGCTTTGCCGGTTCAGCTACAGGCGCAGGATCGGCGGCAACGGGTTTTGCACGCGGCGGCAGGCGCAGTGTCCCATCAGGGCGCGCGCCGCGCAGTATCCACCCTGCCAACCCGCCCAGCAGCGCAGCCAGCGCCAGCAGGACCCACATATGCCACATCAGCCACATCATAGCGTTCTTGTTCCTAGCTTGCTTCGGACAGGTCTTCACCGGTACCGCGCGCGACCACTTCCAGCGTAATGCCGGATTCCCCGGCCGGGCCACTGGCGCGGACCATCAGGCGCAGCGGGTCGGCCCCGCCCGCGATCAGCGGCGACATCAGCGCTTCGGCCATGGCCGTTCCCGAACGCACGGGCGTGGTGATGACCAGTTCGCCGCGCTGGCAACGCGAAAAGGCCGACCCAGCTTCCGCCAGAGCATCCGTGGCATCCTGGGGCACGGGCAGGCGCGCTTCGAGCGCGCTGCCATCGGGCCCAAGCGCGGCTTGGACCAGCAGGTCGCATAGCGCGACCGAGCGCAACGGCGCAGCAAATACGGCGTTGCCCGCGCGTATATGCGCTGCCGCTCCGAAGGGCGGTGGAGGCGACATCATTCCGCCGGCAACGCTTTCGCCGGTCTGGGCACTGCCGGCAAACCCGGCCAGCGCAATACCCTCATCCAGCAGAAACGCGGTGCCCGCCTCCAGCCGTACCAGTTCGCCCAGCATCAGGCGGACGGCCGCCTCCCAGCCGTCAGGCATCTGACCGGCCGATTCCTCCAGAAATATATCCGCATCAGCGATAAGCGTGCGCGCTATCTCCTCGACGCGCGACGCCGCACCCGGGTCGGGTGCAAAACCGCGTACCACCAGCGCGCTTCGGTCCAGGTCCGCACGCAAGGCAAGCCCTGCTTCGGGCAGCGCAAGGCGTGTCTGGTCCACTACACGGGTTATCCCGCCTGCTACCGCGCCCCCTGCCCAGTCGGCCTGCCGCACGGCACGCACGGCGCGGGCGCGGGCATCCTCAGACGGGGCATAGCCGCTGACAATGGCGCGCTGGCCGCGCATCTCGACCACCGCCCAGCCCTGTTCACCAACGCGCTCCAGCGAGCTGGCAGCCGCCACCATCAGGCGGGCCTCCATCGCACGCGCCGACCAGGGCGACAGGTAAACAGCCCAGATGCCGAACAGGACGAACGCACCTGCGGCAATCAGCAGGCCACGATGACGAATCAGAGGGGCGAAACGGTTCATGACCGTCACCCTAGCGCGAATTCACCGCGGGTTTTAGAGGGAAGGCGCGCCTTTGGCGCTCATTTTCCCAAAGTCAGGGCTAGGTCCCCCGATCATTTCCCGATTCCCTCTCAACCGGGTTCCCGGGCTTGCCTGTCCCCGTGGAAACGGGGAACACGGGATCCATTTTTCCAGCTCTCGTGATTTCCCATGGGTCCCCGCTCGGGGGCGGGGACCCCGGTTTTGGAAGCGGGTGCGTTGCAGAACTAAAGAATCCCCCCCTACTCGCGGATCTTCTCGTAGGCTGGCAGGGTAAGAAATTCCTCGAAAGCATCATTGAGCGCCAGGGAAGTGAGAATGTCGGCCGCCTCGCCAAACCGGCCCTCTCCCCACGCATTATCGCCGATCTCGGCGCGGATGGCTTTGGCCGCCGCGCCGATCACTTCTTTCACGTAAGGAGCATCGACGATGCGGCCTTCGGCTGTTTTCGCGCCATGGGTGCGCCACTGCCAAAGCTGGGCACGGCTGATCTCCGCCGTTGCCGCATCTTCCATCAAGTTATGGATCGGCGCAGCGCCCCGCCCCTGCAGCCAGGAGGCGATATAGCGGATCGCGACATCGGCATTACCCAGCACGCCGGCATGGGTGATCGTGCCTTCCGGCGCGGTCAGCAGAGCGGCCGCATCTTCGCGCACCTCCGGCCGCTTGGACAGCTGGTTCGCCCCGGCCATCACCGCGTCGAACGCCTCCATCGCCACCGGAACCAGAGCCGGGTGCGCCACCCAGGCCCCGTCATGGCCGATACTGGCTTCGCGCGTCTTGTCGGCCTTCACCTTGGCGATAGCAGCCTCATTGGCCGCATCATCGCCCTTTACCGGAATGAAGGCGCTCATCCCGCCCATGGCGTGCGCGCCGCGGCGGTGACAGACCGCGATCACGCGCTTGGCGTACTCGGCCATGAAGGGCACCGCCATGGTCACCTGGCCCCGGTCGGGCAGGACGGCAGCCGGATTGGTCTTCTGGCGCTTGATATAGCTGAAGATATAATCCCAGCGCCCGGCATTGAGCGCCGTGATATTTTCCCGCAGGGCATAGAGAATTTCATCGAGCTCAAACGTTGCCGGGATGGTCTCGATCAGCACCGTCACACGCACCGTGCCCACAGGCAGGCCCAGTACGGTCTCGCAATGGCGGATGACGAGCGACCACAGCCGGGCCTCTTCCATCGTCTCCAGCTTGGGCAGGTAGAAATACGGCCCCGTGCCGTTTTTTTTCAGCTGGGCGTGATTGTGCAGGAGGTAGAGCGCGAAATCGGCAAAACCGCCGCTCATCGGCGCGCCGTCGACCTCGATATGGGCTTCGTCCAGATGCAGGCCGCGCGCACGCACGATCAGGACCGCATGATCCTTTTTGAGCGCATAGGACTTGCCACTGGCAGGGTCGGTATAGTCGATCTTTTTATGGACGGCGTCGCGCAGATTCATTTGCCCGTCCATCATGTTGGACCATGACGGGGTGGAGGCGTCCTCAAAATCGGCCATGAAGCATTTCGCGCCGCAATTGAGCGCATTGATGATCATCTTGCGGTCCACCGGACCGGTGATTTCCACGCGCCGGTCAGCGAGGTCTGCCGGAGCAGCCGGCACCGTCCAGTCGCCAGCCCGGATGGTTTTGGTGTCATCGCGAAAACCGAGCGTCTCAGCGCCGGAATCCAGCCGCTTCTGACGCTCCAGCCGAGCGGTCATCAAGGCTTTGCGTTCACCGTCGAAACGCCGGTGGATATCAGCCAGCAGGCCGAGCGCCTCGCCCGTCAGTATCGTCTCATAGCCGGGACGCATTGCGCCCTTGATGACAACGCCTGCTGGCGCGGTGTTGGCTTGTCCGGTCATGTGTGTTCCCTTTTTTACGCGTTTTCCCGGCGCAAGCCGGGATCTGGTCTTTTTAGTGATGCGCCGCACATCCGTGCGTCGCGCCTCGCATTAGCTCGGGCGCGCGGTCGCGCTTGCGGGCCGCTCTGCGGCCCGGGAAACCGGGGCCTGTTCCCCCCGTGAACAGGGGCACTCACCCCAATTCCCCCGCCGATACAACCACCCCGTCCCGGTCAGCATAGAGCCAGTCGCCGGGCGCGAAAGTCACACCGGCAAAGCTGACCGATATGCCGCGCGTGCCAAGGCCCCGCTTGTCGGTCTTGCGCGGGATGAGGCCAAGGGCCAGCACGCCCAGCTGTTCTGCCTCCAGCTCGTGCGCATCGCGCACCGCGCCATGGACCAGAATGCCCGCCCATGCATTTGCCGCTGCAAGTTTTGCCAGATCGCCGCCGACCATGGAGCGGCGAAGGCTCGCGCCGCCATCGATCACCAGCACCCGGCCACCACCGTCTTCCGACAGCGCTTCGCGAACCCGCGAATTGTCCTCATAGGCGAGGATCGTCTCTACGGCGCCTTGAAACACCTGCCGTCCGCCATAATGGGTAAAGAGCGGGGCGAGCACGCGCACCTTGTCCGGGTAGGCGTCGCAGAGATCTGCGGTGTGGGGCATGGGTTTAATCCGGCCTTTCATTCGTTTTCCCGGCGCAAGTCGGGACCCAGAAATTGACTGGGCACCGGCTTTCGCCGGTGAAACGCAAGAGGGGAGCGATGTCCTCCCCCCGTGAACGGGGGGAGAAACCGGCGTGCGCCAGAAATGACGCATAAGAGGTGCGAATTACCCCGCCGCGCTGGCCTTGAACTGGGCGGTTTCGGTGCTTTCGCCCATGGCTGTGGTGGAGGCATTGCCGCCCGACAGGGTGAGGTTCACCTTGTCGAAATAGCCGGTACCCACTTCGCGCTGGTGGCGCGTGGCGGTGTAGCCATCCTTCTCGGCACCGAACTCGGCCTGTTGCAGCTCGGAATACGCACCCATGCCACGGTCACGATACCCGCGGGCCAGCTCGAACATGCCGTAATTGAGCTGGTGGAAGCCGGCCAGCGTGACAAACTGGAATTTGTAGCCCATCGCGCCCAGTTCGCGCTGGTAGGTCTCGATGGTCGCCTTGTCCAGATTGGCCTCCCAGTTGAACGAGGGCGAGCAGTTATAGGCCATCATCTTGCCGGGATAGGCTTTCTGGATGGCTTCGGCAAAGCGCTTGGCCTCTTCCAGATTCGGCTTGGAGGTCTCCCACCAGAGAAGGTCAGCCACCTTCGCGTAGGCGAGGCCGCGCTTGATGCAATGCTCCACACCGACGCCGCTTTTCAGGCGGAAGAAGCCTTCTGCCGTGCGGCCCGCGTCGAAATCGATAAACTCGTGGTCGCGCTCATCGATATCGGAGTTGATGAGCGTGGCAGATTCCGCATCGGTCCGCGCCACGGTGATGGTGGGCACACCCATGATGTCGGCGGCCAGGCGCGCGGCATTGAGGTTGCGCTCGTGCTGGCTCGTGGGGATCAGCACCTTGCCGCCCAGATGCCCGCACTTCTTTTCCGCTGCCACCTGGTCCTCGAAATGGACCCCGGCAGCGCCCGCCTCGATGAAGGCCTTCATGATCTCGAAGCAGTTCAGCGTGCCGCCAAAACCGGCTTCCGCGTCGGCCACGATCGGGGCAAACCAGTCGCGGCTCGCCTTGCCGGTCTCTGCCACTTCGATCTGGTCGGCGCGCTGGAGCGTGCGGTTGATCTTCCGGGCCAGTTCCGGTGCGGAATTGGCCGGGTAGAGCGACTGGTCAGGATACATCGCGCCAGCGGTATTGGCATCAGCCGCCACCTGCCAGCCCGACAGATAGATGGCCTTAAGCCCCGCGCGCACCATCTGCATGGCCTGATTGCCCGACAGGGCGCCCAGCGCATTGATATAGGGCTCGCTATTGAGAAGCTGCCACAGGCGCGCCGCGCCGCGCTCGGCCAGCGTATGGCTGATCTGCACAGAGCCGCGCAGCTTGACCACCTCTTCAGGCGTATAATTGCGCTCAATGCCGTCAAAACGGCCAGGCGCGGCGGCGGGGACGAGATCGTAGAATGTGGTCATGGCTGACCTCCTCAAGTTTGAACTTGTAGGTTTCATACACTCTACCACCTCTAGCGACACACTTCGCATCATATAAAAGGGGAATGCGTGTAGCACATTGATGCAAGGCATTTTGTGTGTTTGTAATATTTCATACAATGTGGGAGCCGGTCATGGACAATGGACAGCAGGAGAAACTGTATGCAGGCGCCCGCCTGCGCCGGCTGCGCCGGGAGCTGGGCCTGTCACAGGCCGAGTTTGCCGACACGCTGGGCATATCGGCGAGCTATCTGACCCTCTTGGAGCGCAATCAGCGTCCGGTGACCGCGCGGGTCCTGCTGGCTCTGGCAGAGAGCCACGATGTGGATGTGCGTGCCTTCGCCGCCGAATCCGACCGGCAGACCTTAAGCGATCTCACCGAAGCGCTGGGCGATCCGGTTCTGAAGGGGGCCGAGCTGGACCAGCGCGACATACGCGAGTTGGCAGACGCCCATCCGCGTGCGGCTGAAGCGATGGCGCGTCTGTTCCAGGCCTATCGCGAGGCGCAAGGCAATGCCGCCGAGCTGGCCTCGCGCCTGGCGGACGGTGCGGCAAGCCCCGCCGGATCCCTGCTGCCGCTGGAAACCGTGCGTGACGCTCTCGACAACGCCCAGAACCACTTCCCGCAGCTGGAAGAGGCTGCAGACGCCTTGCGCGAGGCGGCGCACCTTGACGAGCTGGGCCGGACGCAAGGCATGCACGACTATCTGCGCCGCCAGCATGGCGCGGCGGTGCGCGTCTATGATGACAGCGTGATGGGCGGCACGCTGCGCCGGTTCGACTTTCATGCCCGCAAGCTGCTGCTGTCCGAACTGCTGTCGCCTGCGGGCAAGGACTTCCAGACAGCGCTGACCATGGTGCTGCTCGATTGCGCCGATGTGCTCGACGCCGTCACGGCGCGCGCGGCGCTGCCCGACCCTGTAACCGCGCGCCTCTTGCGGGCTAATCTGGCCGGATATACCGCCGCCTCCCTGCTCATGCCTTATGACGACTTTCATCAGGCCGCCGAAGCCGCAGGCTATGATGCCGAGGCGCTGAGCCATCGCTTTTCCGTCAGCTATGAGCAGGCGGCCCACCGCCTGACCACGCTGAACCGGCCCACCCGCCGTGGCATACCCTTCTTCCTCATGCGCATCGATCAGGCCGGCAATGTGACCAAGCGCTTCGGCGGCGGAGTGATCCCGTTTGCACGCTCGGGCGGCGGATGCCCGCGCTGGCCGGTCCACGATGCGTTCCGGATGCCGGAACGCACACACACCCACCATGTCGAGCTGCCCGACGGAAGCGCCTATGTCTCGATGACGCGGGTAGCGGCACGCCCCTTGCCCGGCGGCGGCGCAGCCCTGCAGGCGATCGTGCTGGGGTGCGAGGCAAGACATGCCGGACGGCTGGCCCTGAAGCCATCATCCGGCACCCCCGTCGGCATCGGTCTGACCTGCCGGCTTTGCGAGCGGACCGACTGTGCGCAGCGCGCCTTCCCGCCCTTGCAGCGCAGCCTCAGGATCGAGCCGCACACCCGCCCCGTTGCTCCCTTCGCGTTCAGCTAGGACGCGCCAAGCAAAAAGGGCCGGAGCATTGCTCCGGCCCTTCCTGTCTTGAGGTTTCCTGCGAAACCTAGAAGCGCGTGCGCAGCGTGATGCCATAGGTGCGCGGAGCACCCAGGAAGGCAGCATAGCTGGCCGTGTTGCGCGGCTGGGTCCATTCCCCGCCATCGGCGCCCGCCGTACCGCGGCGGCCTTGCGCGAAGGCGTCAATCGCGACCTGGGCATAGGTCTCGTCGGTGAGGTTGCGGCCCCACAACTCGAGGAACCAGCGCTCGTCATTCGAACCGACGCCAATCCGGGCATTCAGCACGGTGAACGACTCCTGGAACTTCTCCGGGTCGTTGTCAGAGCCGGTGTTGTAGCCCGACACATAACGCGTATCGAGCCCCATCCGGGTGATCAGATTGCCGCCCAGATCGCGCTCATAATTGACCGCGAGGTTGAAGAAATTCTCTGGCGAGAGCGAGAAGCTCTGGCCTTCCAGCGCGGCAATCAGCGGATCGGTCGTGGTGATCGTTTGATACTCGGTATTCACGTAGGCATAGCCACCGGAGATATCGAGACCATCCACCGGCGTCAGCCAGAGGAAGTCAAACTCGGCGCCATAAGAGCGGGCCTCATCCACGGACTCCACCACGAAGGCTGTGCCGTTGAACGTGTTCAGCTGGAAATCCTCAATGTCCTGGTAGAAGAAGTTGCCGTTAAGCTGCAGGACGTTCCCGAAAAGGGTCGACTTGAAGCCGGCTTCCCAGGCCGAGATCGTTTCCGGCGCGAACGAGGTGTCGACATTGGTGTAACCGACACCCGGCGTGACCGGGCCGTTGAACTGGCGGTCCAGATTGAAGCCGCCGGCCTTGAAGCCGCGCGAGTAGCCACCGTAGATCATCACATCATCAGTGATATCGAACTGGGCGCGCAGCGTGCCGGACACTTCCTCATCGGTGCGCGACTGGTCATAGCCAGTATTGTCCAGGCCCGACCGGGCATAGGGCAGACAGATATTGCCGATGGCCACGGCACCGCCGGTGACGGTGGCATCCGGTAATACGCCTGTCGTGGCACCGACCCACCCGCTAACCGGGTTCAGGCCGAACGCGCCCTCAAGAGCCGCACAAGCCGCCGGTGAGTTGGTGGAGAAGCTGGCCGTCACGTCTTTCTCTTCGCGCGTGTAGCGCAAGCCGCCCGTGATCGCGAAGCGATCGGTCAGCTGATAGGTATTATGCGTGAAGATCGCCCAGCTGGTGGCCGTCTGATTGTAGATGTCCTGATTGACACCCGAACCGGCCGTGATGGCCGAGCCGACCGGGATATTGACCGCACCGCCTGTCAGGCTGGAAATGGTCTGGCTGACGCCCGCGGGGGACGGGGTGCCGCTCGGCGCGGTCAGCAGGATACCGAGGAAGGGCTCCCAGTCCGCGCCAAAACGAATGGAATCGCCCAGTTCCAGCTCTTCACGCGAATAGAAACCGCCGACGAGCCAGTCGAGATTGCCGCGTACGCCCTGCAGGCGGAATTCCTGGCTGAAACGGTCAAGGTCAGTGAAGTTGCCGTCCAGACGGTTGGCTATGTCCAGACTGGAATAGTCGACATCCTGGGTGCGTTCATTCTCCCAGTGACGGAACGCAGTGATGGAGGTGAGGGTCGCGCCGTCAAAATCGACATCAAATTCGGCCGACAGTCCCCAATCGGTCACGTCCTGCTGGTAGGGCGTGTTGGCAAAGGCCTGGCGGGCCGACGGGTCAGCGGGGCTGAGGACCTGACCGCCGAGCATGCCGACAATGCCCGCGATGGTCGGATCATAGTCCCACTGCACGGCCGAGCAGCAGAATTCGCTGCGGTCGGAGAAGTCGGCAATGATGCGGCCGGTGACGGTCGCGCTCGGCGTCCACAGAAGCTGGCCGCGGATCGAGTAATAATCCTGATTTTCAGAATCGGTGACGGTCGTCGTGCCGCCGTCACGCAAGTTCATGGTGGTGAAGCCATCGCGCTGATTGGTGACAGCAAACAGGCGGAACGCCAGCTGGTCTTCAACAATCGGGCCCGTGATGGAGCCGGACAGGCGGCGAAGATCATAATTGCCGACCTGAAGCTCTGCCTGGCCGCCAAACTCGAACTCGGGCTGCTGCGTCATGATGTTCAGAACGCCGGCCGAAGTGTTCTTGCCAAACAGCGTGCCTTGCGGGCCGCGCAGCACTTCGATGCGCTCCAGCTCGCCAAGATCGCCAAAGCCAACGCCATTGCGGGCACGGAACACGCCGTCGATGTAAACGCCGACGGAGCTTTCAAGGCCGAAATTGTCACCCACCGTGCCGACGCCGCGCACACGCGCCGTGGTGATGGTCTCAGACTGGGTGGACGTCACCATCAGGCCCGGCGCCAGAGCGATCAGATCCTTGATGTCCTGGATACCGGAATTTTCCAGCTGTGCCTGGTTGAAGGCAGAAACAGCAACCGGCACGTCCTGCAGACTTTGCTCGCGCTGCTGCGCGGTTACCGTGATCACTTCGAGCTGGCGCTGGGCGCCGGGCTCGCCTGCTGTCTGGGCGAATGCACCGCCAGCCAGCACGATCGGTGAAGCTGCGGCGAGAAGCGCCGCGCGTACAAACTTCATTTTCATTTGTTTCCTCCGCGAATAACGGGCTGGGAATGCCCGCGTTTCTTGTTGCGGCGCAGCATGCTGCTGCACCATAATCTACGTCCACGACGATGCAGAAAATGCGGTCAGATTCCACCTCAAAGGCTCATCCGCCGGCCCATTTTTCATCCGCACACTGTCTTTGAGGGTCACGTGTTGCAAAGCAACAACGAAACTCACGCCCATTTCACTTGATAGACGCGATTCCGTTGCTGCTGCGCAGCAATCCCTTGCGCTATTGCAGCAAAAGCCTGTCAGGCCGTCAGTGATGATGGAACTGTAAGAATACAAGAAAGGCCAAGGCGGTGCCTTGGCCTTTCTTCCTCCCTGACGGTTCTGATGACCGCTACAGGTCTATTGACGACAATAATAGCGATTGTAATAAATAATGCCAGCGCAAACTGATGGCTGGCTGAAACCGTGCTTGCTTTTTGAACGGGCAGGTCAGGCCGAAGCAGACGGCCTGGCCCGCACCGCCTCCAGCCAGCTGGCCAGCGCGCCATGCTCCGCGCCGGGCGCGATCTTCACCCAGCCTGCGAACTCGACAAACACAAAGGCGGCAATATCGGCTACGGAAAATGTGTCCCCCGCAAGCCAAGGTGTGTCGGCCAGACGCGCCTCCAGCACGTCCAGGAAGCGCTGCGCCCGCGCGCGGCCGCGCTCCGCCAGCTCAGGTATCTGCTCGACCGCGTGCGGGCCGGGCAAGGCCCGCCCCGCCATGGCCTTCGAGCTGTTGCGCAGCACCTCCATGATGGCCATCAGCCCCTCGAACTCCGCCCGCCAGAGCCATTCTGCCACCCGCGCCCTGTCGAGGGGGTCTACGCCCATCAGGGGCGGATCGGGGTAAACCTCCTCAAGCCAGCGCGCGATCGAGGCGTTGTCGCACAAGGCCTCTCCCCCGGGTGTGACCAGTACGGGAACGGTGCAGGCCGGATTGACCGCCCGGAACGTCTCCGAGAACTGCTCGCCATTGCGCAGATCGATCTCTACGCGCTGCACGTCGACACGCTTTTCAGCAAGGATCATGCGCGCCCGCCGCGGGCTGGGAGCGGTTGCACAGTCATAGAAGGTAATCATCGCGTTTCGCTCTCCCGGCGCTGTCAGTCCAATCCCGGCGGGCGCCGCGCTGCCGCGCCCAGACGGCTTTCGATTGCATGGCCCAGCCGGACCAGTGTGCCTTCTTCGAACAGCGGAGCCCACAGGCTGGTTGCGTAAGGCACGTCGAACAGATCGCCACCGTCACCGGCCGCCTCGCCGGACAAGGTACGCGTGGGCTGCTGGTGGAAACCGGCACGCAAGACCAGCTGGGGATGGCCGGTAAAGTTGGTGGCCAGCAACATATTGCCGGCAAAATTCGGTCCGATAACCGCATCAAGCCCGTCCATCCGATCATGCATCATGGACATGACCTCGCGGCGGAGCCGGTCTGCATTCACCAGGTCGATGCCACTGATGAAGCGCGCCCTGCGGAATGTGTTCGGCCATGCCTCGTCATCCTGCCAGCGCAATTGCGCATCCGCGCCCGACAGGGACAGTTCCTCGAACACTGCTGCCGCCTCGGCTTCCAGCTGGATCAGCAGGGCCGCGTATGGCAATTCGCCGATCTCGAAGGGCACAAGCTCGACGCCCAGCGAGCGGGCAGCATCCAGCGCCTGCCGGTCGAGCTCGTGGCCCTGCTCGAGCCATTGGGGATTGTACCCGAGACGCAGCCCGGCCAGATCGCCCGAGAAATCGCAGTCAAAGCCACGGTCGAACGAGGCCGGGTCACCGGCATCCGCGCCGTTTATCACGCCGAGCACATAGGCGGTGTCGGCGACATGACGTGTAATCGGGCCGATCTTGTCGAGCGACCAGCACAGCGCCATGGCACCGGTGCGCGCCACCCTGCCAAAACTCGGGCGCAGCCCCGCAGTGCCGCAGCGATGAGATGGCGACACGATGGACCCCAGCGTCTCGGTGCCGATGGAAAAGCTGCAAAGGCCAGCGGCAGTGGCGGACGCCGATCCGGCAGAAGATCCTGACGACCCCTCATTGGGGTTGAACGGATTGCGGCAAACGCCATCAAACCAGATATCGCCATAGGCCAGCGCGCCCACACTGGTCTTGCCGAGCAGAACCGCACCCGCCTCTTCCAGCCGCGCTGCGGCGACTGCCGTCTCCTCGCCTACACGCTCACGATAAGGCGTGGCGCCCCAGGTCGCAGGCAGGCCGGCGACATCGACAATGTCTTTCAAAGCATAGGGTATGCCGTGCAGCGGGCCACGCACCCTGCCGGCAGCGCGCTCCGCGTCGCGCGCAGCCGCTTCCCGGCGCGCACGCTCTGCTGTGATGGTGATGAAGCATTCCAGCTGGCCGGCGTACCGCGCAATCCGGTCCAGATATATTTCGGTCAGTTCAGCAGACGATAGCTCGCCGCGCGCCATCCAGGCAGCCTGCTGCCAGACCGGTGCAAAGGCAATATCGGCTGCCGCGCGGGGACAGCGGCCGGCCTCCCCCGGGACGCCCCCCAGCGCGTTGGCCTGAGTGCGGTAGGACCGGCCTGGCAGGCGCGGATCAAAGGAGAGGGCCGGCGCCAGCGTGTTTGGCCGGTGATGGGCGCGCAGTGCCTCTGCGCGCGCGGACCAGTCCTCCATCGTCCGCACCAGCTGTGCGCGTTCCTCGTCGGTATAGCTGACGGCAAACAGGGACTCGCTGCAGGCAAGGGTTTCTGCCGTAATGGCTTCCTGCACACGCGCAGCCGCAGCTCCGCCTCCCGTAAGGCCGGCTGCGCCCCCGGCCATCAACCCCAGAACAGAACGCCGTGATGTTACGATGTGGCTGGTCATGACCCTTCCGGACGATTGCTGGCGGCCAGCTTGTCGCCGCATGCAGAAAATACAAGCGCCCTGCCCCGTTTCTGCCCAGATGTGTCCAAAATGGCCTTATTCTGTCCAAGTCCTGACGCGAAGCATAATTACGGTTAATTCGGGTTGAACACTTAACGGAGGGGGGCCTCCTTATGTCATCGTATGAAATTGGAAATTCCACTGCACGCCGCCGTCCCGAATACCGCACAGCTGATACAGCCGTTTCGGGAGATGTCAGGCAGATGAACCGCATAGATCAGAAGACACATCAGATTGTAGACCGGCTAAGCGACGCGTTTTACCGCGCGTCGGGCGATTTCAACGCCTATCTGGATTTTCGCGCGACGCGCGGCCGGATGTTTGGCGGCGCCCTGCCCCCGCATCGCTGGGTGCAGCGTGCTGCGCAGTACCCTGATAGCCACATCATGCATTTCTCCATTCTGGCGGCCCTCATTCTCTTCGAGGGGCTGGCCAATGCGTATTTCTTCTCCAAGGCGTCCGATCTCGGCCTCCTTGGCGGCTGGATCCAGGCGATCACCGTGGCCTTCACGAACGTGATTGCCGCTTTCTTCCTCGTCGGATTTGTGGGGCTTCGCAGCCTGTCCAACCCGGACCGGCCCTTCTCCTTCATTGCGGCGCTGATCGGTGTCCCCGTTGCGCTGAGCTTTGTCGTCTTCCTGAACTTCTCTGCGGCACACTATCGTGACCTGCTGGAGATCAACGAGGCTGTGCTGGCAACGGGCGCACTGGCGGGCACCGGCGAGATTCTCGCCCCGGTCACCCGCGCGCTCACCTTCCAGCCCTTCGAGACGCTTGAGGCGCTGTTGCTGTTCATCCTCGGCATCACCTTTGCCGCGATTGCCGCCTTCAAGGGCGCGACCTTTGATGACCGCCTGATTGGCTATGGCGCCGTGCAACGCCGCGCCATCCGCTCCGCCGCCCATCTGGCAGCCATCATCAAGCAGGTGCCCCTGGACCGCAGCAGCGAGCCGCAAGGCGTGAGCAACACCGTCGGCAGCAGCACCTATGAGGATGCTGTACGGCTCAAGCTCGATATCGATACCTTCTTCGCCGAAGAGACCCAGCGCGCCCTCAATCGCCACCGCGAAGCGGCCGATGTCCAGGACGAGGCCGCCCGGCATGGCGGCGAGCCCCGCTCGCGCGACGACAAGCCGCCCTTTCCGGGCTAGGATCGATCTTTCCGGTGCGGGGCGCCGGCAGAGAAGGGGCTGACACCATGAGAGGCAAGGATCTTGTAGGCCTGTTCAACATAGTGGTCGTCGCCGGCGTGCTGGGGGCGATCAGCTATGCCGCGCTGGTCCTGCAGCCAGAGGAATACGATCCCGAGACGCTCTGCCTTGTCGGAATAACGCCGGCCCATAGCGTACTGGTCATCGACAAGACCGATCTTTACACGCCCGCACAGGCCAGCCGCATTGAGGCCCTCGTATTGCAGACGCGCGACCGGCTGGAAATCGGTGAACGCTTTTCCCTGTTCGAGCTGGATGAACGCGGTGAGCTGACCCACACCAACCGCTTCTCCCTGTGCAATCCCAGCCGCGGCGAACAGATCAATCCGCTCTATCGCAACCCGAACCGGGTCGAGGCGCGCTATCAGGCACTGTTCGAGCGGCCGCTGCAACGCGCCCTCGCCGATCTGGTGCGGCCCAAGGATGCGCCCCGCAGCCCCATAATTGAGTCGCTGGCCCGCCTGACACAGGAAGCGGAGTTCGATCGCTCTGTTCAGGGCCGGCGGATCATTCTCGTTTCCGACATGCTGCAAAACTCGGCGCTATACTCTGTCTATGGGCAGGCACGTCAGGACCTGACAGACCGCCTGCCCGACCCGTCGGTAATCGCCCGGCAGGTAGAAGGCGAGTTTGGCTCCGCGCTGCGCGGGGTGGAGGTGGAAATCCACTATGTTGCCCAGCCTGGCTGGACGCCGCAGCAGCGCGCCGCGCTCCAGTTTCACTGGCAGGCCGTGTTCTCCCAGTTGGGCGTGCGTCAGAGCTGGCAGGAATTCACCGGCTAGGGGAAATGTTCCCATCGCCATTTCTGGCTTGCCATCTCAAGCGTTTTCCCGGCGAACGCCGGGATCCAGCAGGACTGGGCACCGGCTCCTCCCGGTGAAACGCAAAAATGTGAAACACCAAAGTTGGCTCAGCGCTGTAATGCCAGGGGCCTCGCTACTCTCCGGCCGGAGTGGTGCCCAAATTTACCCGCTCTTAACTATACTAATTATTTCAGCAGTTTACCAAAAATAAAGCACGAATTTTTACCGGACCGAAACAGTCTCTGGTGTTTACTCGCATCACGTTCAGGACGGGTCGGGATGGCTTGGCTCCTGGGCAGCCAGCGAGCTAAACAACAAGGAGTAGTGGGATGAAAAATCTGGTTTCGCGTTTTGCCAAAGACGAATCGGGCGCAACGGCCATCGAATATGGTCTGATCGCTGCCCTCATCGCAGTCGTGATCATTGGCGCTGTGACCACCCTGGGTACCGGCATTGACGCCGCCTTCCAGTCGGTCAGCGACGCCGTCAACTAGAACGGCTGAAAAACTCCCGACCCAAAAGTCGGCTGGATGGGCCGCCCCCGCGAGGGGCGGCCTTTTCAGTTTGGGCACGCGCCTTGTGGAAGCGGGAACTTCCCTCTCGCGCCCTGCCGGTATAGTCACTGGCACCATGACAGATCAGATCACACCGCTCGCTGACGGATTTGCGCCCGCCACGCCGGATGCGTGGGAGGTGCTCGCGCAAAAGGCACTGGCCGGAAAGTCCATCGACACGCTTGTGCGCCGCACGCGCGACGATATTGCACGCGGCCCGCTATATGCGTCCCACAACGCTGCGCAGCTCAATTCCGCCCTGCCGGGGACAGCGCCCTTCACGCGCGGCCGCATCCTTGCGCGCGATACCTATCTGCCCTGGGCGATGCGCCAGGCGCACGACACCCCCGCCCCGCGCGACGCCAATACTGCAGTCCTCGCCGATCTGGCCGGCGGTGCGAGCGAGATCACCCTGCTGATCGACCCGGCGGGGAAATCGGGAATCGCCGCGCGTCATGCAGACGAGCTGGAAGCTACCCTCGCCGATGTGATGCTGGACTTGGCCCCGGTGCATTTGCGCGCAGGACCATGGGACATCGAGGCGGCGGACCTGCTTCTGGCCGTGCTCAAGACCCGCGACAGTGTAGCCGGGGCCGGTCTGGGCCTGTCGGCCGCGCTGGGGCAGGAGGCTGGCAAGCGCATCGCGCTGGCCGCCCGCGCCCGCGAAATCTCGCCCGCCATCCGCGCCTTCCGGGCCGATGGCCGCGCCGTGTTCGAGGCCGGTGGCACCGAGGTGCAGGAACTTGCCTTTGCCGCTGCCAGCGCAGCCGAGGCCATCGAGGCGCTGGTCAATTCGGGCTGGGAGGCTGGCAACGCCGCCGCCACGATAGAGGTGGAGCTGGCCGCCGATACCGATATTCACCTGACCACTGCCAAGCTGCGCGCCATGCGCCTGATCTGGGCGCAAATGATGGATGCCTGGGGCGTCAGCGATGACCGCGCTGCGCTTTATCTGCATGCCACCACAGCCGAGCGGGGTCTGTCCGCGATTGACCCGTGGACCAACCTCATCCGGGCCGCCTGTGCAGGCTTCGCCGCCACGGCGGGCGGTGCGGATGCGCTGACCATTACCCCCATGACGCGCGCTTCGGGCCGTTCCACGCCGTTTTCGCGCCGTCTTGCGCGTAATCTGCACATATTGCTGGCCGAGGAGAGCCACGCCGGAAAGGTCAATGACCCGGCCGGTGGCAGCTATCTGCACGAGACGTTGAGCCACAGGCTGGCAGAGGCCGCCTGGAGCGAGATGCAGCGCATCATTGGTCTTGGAGGCGCAAGTGCAGCAATGCGCTCTGACGCCTGGAAAGCCGACATCGCCAAGGCCGCGGACAGCCTGATGAAACTGGTTTCAACCGGCAAGGAGCCGGTTATCGGCGTCACCGCCTATCCGGATCTGGATCCGCGTGTCCTGGAAGCCGATGACGCGGCCTACAGCCCGCCCTCAGTCTCCGGCTCCGCCTTTGGTGATCAGCCAGTGGATTCCGTTCCCCTGCCCGCGCCCATGCGCACGGCTGAGCCGTTCGAGCAGGTCCGCGCGAAGGTGGAAGCCGCCGCGCCGGCGCCGGTATTTCTGGCGACGCTTGGCACCCTGCCCGAATTCAACGCCCGCGCAGGCTTTGCCATCAACCGGGTGGGTGTCGCGGGTCTGCGCGCAACGCCCGCCATGGTCCATGACAGCGTAAAGGCGTGCGTAGAGGCGTTCAAAGCCTCCGGCTCTGCCCTCGCCATTATCTGCGGCAGTGATGAGGCCTATGGCGATCATGCCGCCGAGCTGGCCTCTGCGCTGAAGGCCGCCGGAGCAAACGCGGTCTGGCTCGCCGGGCGGCGCGACAGCGCACCGGCAGACGCAGCCATAGATCACGCTATCCACATGCGCTCTGACGCGCTGGAGGATGCACGCCTCGCGGCCCGCGCCATGGGAGTGACGCCATGACCCGCCAGACCCCGCCAGATTTCACGCGCCTGCCCTTCAATCCGCCGCGCGCATCGGCCAAAAGCGCCGGGCGTCCGGCGGGGTGGAAAAGCCCTGAAGGCATCGAGATTGCGCCCGCTTATGGCCCGCAGGACGCCACGGCGCTGGATTTCACGGGCGGCCTGCCGGGGCTTGCCCCTTTCCATCGCGGCCCCTATCCAACCATGTTCGTGCAGCGCCCGTGGACGATCCGCCAGTATGCGGGCTTCTCCACAGCCGAAGACTCCAACGCCTTCTACCGGCGCAATCTCGCGGCCGGGCAAAAAGGGCTTTCCATCGCCTTCGATCTGGCCACGCATCGCGGCTATGACAGCGATAATCCGCGCGTGATCGGCGATGTCGGCATGGCGGGCGTGGCGGTCGATTCCATTCTCGACATGCGCCAGCTTTTCGACGGTATTCCGCTCGAAAAGATGAGCGTGTCGATGACGATGAATGGCGCGGTTCTGCCCGTGCTCGCGCTCTATATCGTGGCGGCAGAGGAACAGGGGGTAAAACCGGCCCAGCTTTCAGGTACGATCCAGAATGACATCCTGAAAGAGTTCATGGTGCGCAACACCTATATCTACCCACCTGCGCCCTCCATGCGGATCATCTCCGACATCTTCGCCTTCACCTCGAGCGAGATGCCTCGCTTCAACTCCATCTCCATCTCCGGCTATCACATTCAGGAGGCTGGCGCCCCGGCGGACCTGGAGCTGGCCTACACCATCGCCGATGGCCTTGAATACATCGCGGCGGGCGTGAAGGCCGGACTGGACGTGGACACATTCGCGCCCCGCCTGTCCTTCTTCTGGGGCATTTCCATGAATTATTACATGGAGGTGGCGAAGTTGCGCGCCGCGCGCCTGATCTGGGCGAAGCTGGTGAAGGAGCGCTTTGCGCCGAAATCCGACAAGTCATTATCCTTGCGTGCGCACAGCCAGACCTCCGGCTGGTCGCTGACCGCCCAGGACGTGTTCAACAATGTCGCCCGCACCACCATTGAGGCCATGGCGGCCGTGGACGGCCATACCCAGTCGCTCCATACCAACTCGCTGGATGAGGCGTTGGCCCTGCCGACGGACTTCTCCGCGCGCATCGCGCGCAACACCCAGATCGTGCTGGAGAGCGAAGCGCACCTGACCGACACGATTGATCCGTGGGGCGGCAGCTGGTTCGTCGAGCGCCTGACCCATGATCTCGCCGCGCGCGCACTCGCCCATATCGAGGAAATCGACAGCCTCGGCGGCATGGCCAAAGCCATCGAGGACGGCACGCCCAAACTGCGCATCGAAGAGGCGGCCGCCAAGACCCAGGCTCGCATCGATTCCGGTCAGCAGACGATTGCGGGCGTGAACAAGTTCCGCCTGACCGAGCCCGAAGACGTGCCGGTGCTGAAAGTCGACAATGCCGGCGTGCGCCGCCAGCAGCTGGAGAAGCTGAAAAAGCTGAAAGCCGGCCGGGACGGCGAGAAGGTGGAAGCGGCCCTCAACGCCCTCACCCGCGCAGCAGATGAGAAAAACGGGAATCTGCTGGCGTTGGCGGTCGATGCCGCGCGCGCCCATGCTACCGTGGGCGAAATTTCCGACGCGCTGGAAAAGGTTTATGGCCGCCACAAGGCCGCGATCCAGTCGATACAGGGGGTATATTTGAAAGCCTCGGGCAATGACGAAAAGGTCAAACGCGCGCTGGCCGCCGCCGACGCCTTTGCAGAGGCCGAGGGGCGCCGCCCGCGCATCCTCATCGCGAAAATGGGGCAGGACGGCCATGACCGCGGCCAGAAGGTCGTGGCGTCTGCCTTTGCCGATCTGGGCTGGGACGTCGATATCGGCCCGCTCTTCCAGACGCCGGAGGAAGCCGCCCGCCAGGCCATCGAGAACGATGTCCATGTCGTTGCCGCATCCTCGCTGGCCGCTGGACACCTCACCCTGGTGCCTGCCCTGCGCGATGCGCTCAAAGACGGCGGGGGCGGTGACAAGCTGATCGTTGTTGGCGGCGTGATCCCGCCTGAAGACGTCCCCACACTGCGCCAGATGGGCGCAGCCGCCGTCTATCCGCCGGGCACCGTCATCGCCGACAGCGCGATTGAACTGATCGAGAGGCTGGGTGGGGGTTGAGTACCCTCAGCTGTCATCCTCGGGCCGCTTAGCGGTCCCGGGAACCCATGCCCGAAGCCTTGCGATTGAACGTCCGTCACAGGCGTGGCTCACCCGCATAAAGCGAGTGATGACAGCGTGAATAGAACTACCCCTTGCCCGCCAGCACCGCGCGGATAGCCTCCAGGGCCTCCTCGCCCTTGCTGGCATCGGGCCCGCCAGCTTGCGCAAAGTCTGGCCGGCCACCGCCGCCCTTGCCGCCAATCGCCGCTGACCCTGCGCGCACCAGCGCCACCGCGTCCGCTGCGCTGCCGGCCAGATCGTCGGTGACGCCCACGGCTATGGCCGCCTTGCCATCATTGATACCGACGAAAGCCGCGATGCCCGAGCCCATCTCGGCGCGCGCCGCGTCCACCAGGCTGCGCAATTCCTTGCCGCCGACACCTTCGACGATACGCCCGGTGAATTTCAGATTGCCGATGGTTTCCACAGCCGCAGGCGCAGCGCCACCTCCCCCGCCCATGGCGAGCTTCGTTTTGGCGTCACTGAGTTCCTTTTCCAGCTTGCGCCGTTCATCGACCAGCGCAGCCAGGCGCTTTTCCAGCTCCGAAACCGGGACTTTGAGCGTATCGGCAGCGGCTTTCGCGATACCGGCCTGCTGTTCCAGATATTCGCGCGCGGCCTCGCCGGTGAGCGCCTCGACGCGGCGCACGCCCGCCGACACGGCGCTTTCACCGACAATCTTGAACAGGGCGATATCGCCTGTACGGCGCACATGGGTACCGCCGCACAGCTCCACCGAATAGGCCTTGTCCGGCTCGCCCGGCTTCTGGCCGATGGTGAGCACGCGGACGCGGTCGCCATACTTCTCGCCAAACAGGGCGAGCGCGCCCTTGGCGATGGCCTCATCGGGCGTGGATTCGCTGGTCTCGGTCTCGTCATTCTGGCGCACGACCGCGTTCACCTCCGCCTCGATGGCGGCTATATCAGAAGGCGAAAGCGCGCGGCCGTGGGAAAAATCAAAGCGCAGCCTGTCGGGGCCCACATAGGAGCCTTTCTGCGCGACATGCGGGCCGAGCACGTTGCGCAGGGCCGAGTGCATGAGGTGGGTCGCCGAGTGGTTGGAACGCGTACGGTCACGCCGCTGCGCATCCACCAGTAGTTCAGCTTCATCGCCTGTCTTGATGGCGCCGCCTTCCAGCGCGCCGATATGGGCAAACACATCGCCCGCGCGCTTCTTCACGTCCTCAACGACGAAGCGCGCGCCGCCGGCAAAGCGGATTTCGCCGGTATCACCGACCTGGCCGCCGGATTCGGCGTAGAAGGGCGTACGGTCGAACACCAGCTCGGCGCGGGAGCCGTCAGTGAGGCTTTCCTGCATGCCGCCATCGGCCACAATCGCCTTGATCGCGCCTTTGGCCGACAGCTCGCTATAGCCAAGGAATTGCGTGGAGCCTGTGACATCGCGCACGGCAAACCACACCGCATCGCCCGCGGCATCGCCTGATCCTTGCCAGTGGGCGCGCGCCTCGGCGCGCTGGCGCTCCATGGCGGTGTTGAACCCCGCCTCGTCAACCGACAGACCCTTGGCCCGCAGGGCATCCTGCGTCAGGTCCAACGGGAAACCATACGTGTCATAAAGCTTGAAGGCCGTTTCGCCGGGCAAAGCCGCGCCTTCAGGAAGCTGCTCGATCGCCTCTTCCAGCAGGGTAAGGCCACGGCCCAGCGTGCGCTGGAAACGCTCCTCCTCGCCGCGCAGCGTCTCCTCGATAACGGGCAGCGCGCGGTTCAGCTCCGGGAAGGCATCGCCCATCTCGGCTGCCAGCACCGGCGCCAGCGTGTAGATGACCGGCTCGGTTGCGCCCAGAATATGCGCATGACGCATGGCGCGGCGCATGATCCGGCGCAGCACATAGCCCCGCCCCTCATTGGACGGCGTCACCCCATCGGCAATCAGGAAGCTGGTAGCGCGCAAATGATCAGCAATGACGCGGTGGCTCGCCAGCGCATCGCCTTGCGCCTTCACTTTGAGCGCCTCTTCGCCGGCCGCGATCAGGTTCGCGAACAGGTCTATCTCGTAATTATTGTGCTTGCCCTGCAGCACGGCCGCCACCCGCTCCAGCCCCATGCCGGTATCGATGGACGGCTTGGGCAGCGCGCGGCGCGAGCCATCGGCCTGCTGGTCGAACTGCATGAAGACGAGATTCCAGATCTCGATGAAGCGGTCACCATCCTCGTCCGCACTACCCGGAGGGCCACCGGGGATATGTTCGCCATGGTCGAAGAATATCTCCGAGCAGGGCCCGCACGGACCGGTATCGCCCATCATCCAGAAATTGTCCGATGTGGCGATGCGGATGATCCGCTCTTCGGGGAGGCCGGCGATCTTCTTCCACAACGCTGCCGCATCATCATCATCGGCATAAACCGTGACCAGCAGCCTGTCCTTGGGCAGGGCAAAATCCTTCGTCACCAGCGTCCAGGCATGGTGGATCGCCTCTTCCTTGAAATAGTCGCCGAAGGAGAAATTCCCCAGCATTTCAAAGAAGGTGTGGTGGCGTGCCGTATAGCCGACATTATCCAGGTCATTATGCTTGCCGCCCGCACGGACGCATTTCTGCGAGGAGACCGCACGCGGATTGGCCCGCTTCTCAGCGCCCGTGAACACGTTCTTGAACTGGACCATGCCCGCATTGGTGAAAAGCAGGGTCGGGTCATCTTTCGGCACGAGCGGGCTGGAGGCCACCACTTCGTGGTCGTTCCCTTCGAAATAGCCAAGGAACTGGGCACGTATGTCGCGCAAGCGCGTCATGGCGGTCTCCGCTTATCTGAAAATATCACTTTCCGTTGCGCACATATACGAACGGGCGCCCGGCTTAGCCAAGCGCCCGCTGCAATGCAATGCGTCCAGGACTGCTGTGAAACCTATCCGGCCGCCTCCGCCGCATCGTCCAGATCGTCATCCTCGCCCGGACCGACGAGCATTTCCTCGGCGATAAGGCCCGCATTGGCGCGGATCTGGTTCTCGATCTTTTCGGATATCTCGGGATTATCGAGCAGGAATTTGCGGGCATTCTCACGGCCCTGACCGATCCGCTCGGAGTCGTGCGAGTACCATGAACCCGACTTCTCGATGATCCCGGCTTTCACGCCCAGATCAATCACCTCGCCCATGCGCGAAATGCCTTCACCATAGAGGATGTCGAACTCCACCTCGCGGAAGGGCGGTGCCACCTTGTTCTTGACCACTTTCACGCGCGTCTGGTTACCGATCACCTCGTCGCGATCCTTGATGGCGCCGATCCGGCGGATATCGAGACGGACCGAGGAGTAGAATTTCAGGGCATTGCCGCCGGTCGTCGACGAGGCAATTGGACTTCGAGATAGACCCTGTCAGCTTGCGCAGCGCCTGACTCATCAGACGCGCCTGCAGGCCCGGCAGGCTGTCACCCATATCGCCTTCCAGCTCGGCACGCGGCGTGAGGGCAGCAACGGAGTCGATCACAAGCACATCAATGGCACCGGAGCGCACCAGCGTGTCGGTGATTTCCAGTGACTGCTCTCCGGTATCGGGCTGGGAGACCAGAAGCTCGCCCACGTCCACGCCAAGCTTGCGGGCATAGACCGGGTCCAGCGCATGTTCCGCGTCAACGAACGCACACACGCCGCCACGCTTTTGTGCCTCGGCAATGCAGTGCAGCGCCAGCGTGGTTTTGCCGGAGCTCTCCGGCCCGTAAATCTCCACGATACGCCCCTTGGGCAGGCCGCCCACACCCAACGCGATGTCCAGCCCCAGCGAGCCGGTGGATACCGCCTCGATATTCTGGTTCGGGCGGGCGCCGAGCTTCATCACGGAGCCCTTGCCGAACTGCCGGTCGATCTGCGTGAGTGCGGCTTCAAGAGCCTTTGACTTGTCCATATCGGTGTCTTTCACCAGTCGGATTGCGGAAGATGCCATCGGTTCGGTTCCCTTATTTCACGCATCGCCCGGATCGGCAATTGCGCTGCGTTGAGGGAATCTGTACCGGATTTGTTCACGGAACACAAGAGGAACATTTTGGCGGCCCAGTGCGGCCGCCGGTTATCCTGTTTAACGCCCCAGCTCGTCCTTCACCCTCTGGGCCAGCGCCTCGAGGCTGAAGGGCTTGGGCAGAAAGGATATATCGAGATCGGCCGAGAGCGTATGGGAGAAATGTTCTTCGGCATAGCCGGAGATGAAGATCACCCGGGCATTGCCGAGATGGTCCGCAGCGGCCTTGAGAAGTCCGGGGCCATCAAGCCCCGGCATCACGACATCAGATATGATCAGGTCGAATTCGCCCGGACGCTCTTCGAGAATTTCCAGCGCTTCCTCGCCATCCTCGGCCTGTTCCACCTCGTAACCACGCTTTTTCAGGGTCGCAGCGGTGATGGTGCGTACCGGCGCTTCATCCTCAACCAGCAGTATGCGCCCGCGTCCGGCGAGGTCAGCAGGCTTGCGCTGAACCGGCACTTCGGCCTTGCGGGCCTCGGTCTTGGCAATTTCCTCGGCATCTGGCGTGTGGCCGGGCAGGTAGATCGAGAATGTGGTGCCCGCCCCCGGCTTTGACCGCGCGAACAGGAAACCGCCAGATTGCTTTACGATGCCATACACGGTGGCGAGGCCAAGCCCTGTGCCCTTGCCCGGCTCCTTCGTCGTGAAGAATGGCTCGAATATCTTGGCCAGCGTATCCTCATCCATGCCCGAACCTTCGTCGGTAACGTGGATTGCGGCCCAGGGGCCCTCCTTGGCGTCGGGTGCCCCGGCGGACCGGACCGCCGCGGCATCCACCGCCTCGGTAGATATGGTCAGCGTGCCCCGGCCTTTGGAGGCCATCGCATCGCGCGCATTGGTGGCAAGGTTCATCAGCGCGTTTGCCAGCTCGTCCTTGTCGATGCGCACCAGCGGCACGTCGCGACCGTGGCGCACTTCCACGCGCATCCATTCTTCCACGCTCTGGCGCACCAGATGCACGGTGTCTGCCAGCGTTTCGGTCAGGTCCACCGTTTCGACGCGCAGGGTCTGCTTGCGGGCGAAGGCAAGCAAGTGCTTGATGCGCCCGGCAGCCTGCGCGACCACCCCATTAATGTTCTGAAGATCAGGATAGGTCGGGTCGCCGACCGGATGGCGCAGCAGGAGGTTGTCGGTATTGAGCCGGATCGCGGTCAGGAAATTGTTGAAATCGTGCGCGACGCGCGCCACCAGCTCGCCAACGGCTTTCAGCTTCTGCGCCTGTGCATACTGGCCTTCCAGCTCGCGCAGCGCGGTAATGTCCACCACATAGGCGGCCCGCTTGCCGGAGCGCGCAGGCGACAGGAAGAGGTGCACATCGCGCAGGCCGCCTGAAGATTTCAGCTTGAGAGCCACCGGCTCGCTCCGCCCGGACATGGCGGTGGCAAAGGCGGCATCGGCGCTGTCGCCATGGCTCCAGTCGAACAGGGCTTCAAACGCCACGCCCGGCAGGGCCGCCCCGCCCGACAGCTGAACCAGCGCCGGATTGGCATCCTCGATGATCGAGCTGGTGGGGTCTGCCCCGTCCAGGCGGGCCACGCCGAATGGCGCGCTGGCAAACATGTCGTCGAACGTGCGGCCTGTACGCCCGCCCGTGTGCTGGGCGATCATCTGGGCGACGCCAGGCGGCGTGCCCGCAGCCGTCAGCCCGTAAACCACGGCGCGCGCCCGCGCAGGCCGCCCTTCATCCCATTCGACCGCCAGCGTGATCGGGCTTTCAACACCCTCCCGGGCGAGAAGGCGCGCATCAAGGCGCACCACGCCCTTCTCGCTACGGGTCTTCAGGAAGCCCTTCGCCATGTCACCGGCCAGGAAATCCTTCACCTTCAATGCCTGCCCTTCCGGCACGTCAAGCCAGGCGCGCAAGGTAGCATTTGCGGCCAGCACACGGCCCTCACCATCGGCCAGGAACAGTCCCACCGGCGCATGTTCGGCCCAGTCCGGCGTGCCGGCTTCAGCTTCCAGCGTGTCGCCCGCCCGCACTTCGGCAAACCGCCACAGGGCGCCGCCCTGGGGAACGGGGTCCACACATACGCTGTACACACCGCCCCCGGACTCGCCCAGCGCCGTAAGGGTTTCACGCGCCGCCTCGCCTGATGCGGCTGCCCGTGACAGCCGGTAGAGTGCCCCGCCCGAACTGCCCGGCCAGAGACGGTCCGGCGCCGGCAGGGCAATGCCCGCCGTCAGCGGCATCACCGTCTTTGCCAGCTTGCGGTAGGCACCATTCGCCCAGACCGCTCGGCCGCGCGTATCGGTGATGAGAATGGGCTCGCCCGCCGCATCAATGGCGGCACTGACCAGCGCGTCGGCTTTGGGCCTCACTGCCGGTTCGATGCGAAGCGAGCGCGCAGCGCTCTCTCCGGCGGCCAGCGCAAACATCAGGATGAAGGCCACAAAGGCTATACCCGACAGCAGTACAAATCCGTGCCAGCCTGCTGTCGAGGCAGCAATTAGCGAAAAGCCCGCCGCGCCCAGCGCCAGCAGGCCTGATATCCAGAACACCGTACGCGCCAGCAGCGTGATCCGGCTCTGACGCTCTTTGGGAAGCGACTGCTCACGCACCGAAACAGGCTCGCGCCGGGCTTTTTCGGCCTTCGGATTTGCCTTGGCGGCCTTGTCGGTACGGGCGGGGGCGTCAGTCATCACGGCACTCCGTGCGGGGAAAAGCGATTCGGCCTCTGGTTTGACCGATTCAGGTTAACCAGTTTTCCGCGCCCTGACGAAAACTTCTGCGGTAACGGGTGCGCTGCTTCCCGGATCCAGATGCGCTTGATCTCAACCTTGGTTGAGGTTGCACACAGATGATCCGCTTTATGCGCACTTCAGCAGAAACAAGGATCGCTCCATGAGTCCACTGCACCAGCTTTTACTGGCAGACCGCCGCCTGCCACCTGCCGCCCGTTCCAGCGAAGCCCGTGTGGAACATATCAATCTCACCGTCTCTGACCCCGAACGCACCAGCGCCATGCTGCAAGCGGTCTTTGGCTGGCGCGAACGCTGGCGCGGCCTCGAACCCGACGGCCGCATCGGCCTGCATGTCGGCGGGGAACACAGCTATGTCGCGCTCTACCCGCCACGCCCGCCGGCAAAGGCGGAGGTGTGGGCGAAAAGCCGGCCCCTCAATCATATGGGTGTGGAGGTGACCGATCTCGCCGCCGCAGAAGGCCGCGTCACCGCGCAAGGCCTCAAACCTTACGCGCACGCAGATTACGAGCCCGGTCAGCGCTTCTATTTCGAGGACTGGGACGGGATCGAGTACGAGGTGGTGAGCTATTCCTAGCGCCGCTTTTTCAGCGAGAGCACATAGCCGATCACCTTGGCGACCGCCGCGAAATGTTCCGGCGGGATGACCTCGTCGAGATCGACGCTGGCGTGCAGGGCGCGCGCCAGCGGCGGATCCTCCACGATGGGGACGCCGTGCTCCTCGGCGATCTCGCGGATTTTCAACGCCACCGCTTCCACACCCTTGGCCACGCAAACTGGCGCCGCCGTTATGCCCTGCTCGTATTTCAGCGCCACGGCATAGTGGGTCGGGTTTGTGATCACGACCGCAGCGTCCGGCACGGCGGCCATCATCCGCTTTCGGGCCCGCTCCTGACGTATCTGGCGCAGGCGCGCGCGCACCATGGGATCGCCCTCGGACTCCTTGAACTCGTCCCGGATCTCGCGCCGGCTCATCTTGTTGCGATCATAGAATTGCTGGCGCTGGAAGATGTAATCGGCCAGCGCGATGATCGCGAACACGGCCAGCGCGGCCAGCATGAGCTGGATGGCGATCTCGCGGAACAGGACCAGCAATTGTCCCGGCGCCACCGCCGGCAGGCCCGCCAGCAGGGATTGACGCGGCCACAGCACGATGGTGATGGCGATGGCCACCAGTGTCATCTTGGCAAGGCCTTTCAGGAAGTTCACCCAGCCCTGCGGGCCGAGAATGCGCTTTACGCCGTCCACCGGGTTCAGCTTGCTGAGCTTGGGCTCAAGCTTCGATGTGGTGAAGATCAGCCCGTGCTGCACGAAATGGCCGGCCAGCGCCGCGGCAATGATTGCGCCAAAAGCCAGCCCCATGACCAGCAACACCTTCATCACCGCCGCCATGGTGAGTGTCAGCGCACCGGTATTGTCCAGCGACAATTCGTGGGGTTGCGACAGGAAGACCGACAGCTCGCGTGTCAGCCCTGCGCCCATGGACGGTCCGAATGCGGCAAGCACCCCCAGCCCCGCCGCCAGGATGAACCAGGCCGGAATCTCCTGCGATTTGGGGACGTCACCTTTCTCGCGTGCCTTGTCCAGCTTTCGCTGGCTTGGCGGCTCGGTCTTTTCGCTCTTGTCTTCACCTTCTGCCATGTGACCCTCACATCAGCGTTGCGGTGAAGGCTTCAAAACGCTCCAGCCAGACCATGGCCATCGTGCCGAGCGCCAGCGCAAAGATCGTGAAGCCGATCAGGATGTTGACCGGCATGGCGACGAAAAATATCTGCACTTGCGGCATCATTTTCGACAGTACGCCGAGCCCCAGATAGAAGATGAGTCCGAACAGGATTAACGGCGCCGCCAGCTGGATGCCGATATTGAAGGCACTGATGAAGATATCCACGGCCCATTGCGCCGCATCGCCCCACATCGGCACCTGACCTGCCGGCATCATCATGTAGGACCCCGCTGCCGCCTGCAGCAGCAGATGATGCAGATTGGTCGTGAAGATCAGCACGATGAAAAGCAGGTTCAGGAAGGTGGCAGGCAGGGCGCCGGTCTGCCCCTGGGCCGGGTCGAACGCCTGCGCCATGGCAAGCCCGCTCTGATAGCCGATTACCTGGCCTGCCACGGATGCGGATGCCAGCAACATGCGCGCCACGCCGCCGATCATCAGCCCGATGACAACCTCGCCCGCAACGAAGCCCGCCAGCCCGCCAAGCGTCTCCGGCTGCGCGGGCAGCATTGGCGCGACGACAGGTCCGATGGCAAAGGAAAACGCCAGCGCGAACGACAGCCTGATGCGGATGGGAATGCCAGGCTCGGCGAAACCCGGCAGCAGCATGAGGATCGCACCCATGCGGGCGAACACCAGCGCGGCAGCAAAGACAATGGCGGGAAGATCGAAGCTGATGACCATGGCAGGGTCAGCCTGCCGCGATTCTGTCCGCGATATTGGTCATGAATGCGCCCAGCACAGCCCCCATGAGCGGCATGAAGACCACCAGCGCGAGAAAGATGGCGAATATTTTCGGCACGAAGACGAGCGTCATCTCCTGCACCTGTGTCAGCGCCTGGAAGAGCGCGATGATTATGCCGACCGCCAGCCCTACAAGCATGATCGGGGCGGCCATGGCGAGCATGGTCCAGATCGCCTCACGGCCGACATCAAGTACTTCCGCGCCCGTCATCCTGTCAGGCTCCTGCTGGCGTTTCTGCCCCGCTCCAGACGCCATTGCGCCGGTTAAGAAAGGTTAAACGGATATTTACCTGGCTCAGGCGTTATCGCGCCGCCAGCGCTCCATCGAACCGGAAATAGCAAACGTTTCCCGGTACTTGGGCGAGCCCGACGGACGCGGCGGACGCTCCGATGTCAGCGCCATGATTTCGGCCAGCTTGTTATGGGCGGCACCAGCCTGCCCGGCGCCGATATAGGCGTGCAGCTCGACCAGCGCGTTGGACAACGGATCGTGGGCCCGGATCACGAAATAGGGTTCATCGTCGGCGAGATCCGGCAGGCAGTCGAACTGCGAGGGATTGGCCTTCGAGCCAAGCGGTGCATCACTCATTGTTTCAACCCTTTCCTGCCGGGACGCGCGGCCCTGCCTGCAGCCGCATCAATCCTCAACGTCTACCCGATTCCCTCGCCCGGGGCATTTGCGCACATCGCCTCTTTTCCGCCGGCGCGTTCATCGCCAAATATATTGCTGCGCAGCGGACACCCGCGCGGCCCGCGCGCACCATTTTTTGAGCGTTCTTTTGTTTGGAGTTCCCCATGACTACCGAGACCGCCGCGTCACCGGCGCGGCTTACCCTGTATGCCATCGTCGCAGCTGTGACCGGCTCGCTCTTCATCACTGTTACCGGCTTTCTCACAGTTGCAGCCGTGATCTGGGCGCTGGGCATGACCCTGCATCTGCCAATGCTGGCCATCGAGATCGGCGAAGTGCTCGCCGGCATCGGCGCAGTGGTGCTGACCGTGATCCTTATTCGCGGCGCCCTGGCTCTGGAAAGGCAGAGACTGACCGGCGAACTGGTCTGACATTCAAGGTCAACCGGGCAAGGCCGTCTTGCGCTTGCCACAATCACACATGCACATTCTTCCCGGGACTATTCAACGTCTGAAATCCGGGGAGTTCAGCTTATGTTTGTGCACAAGATAGCGGTAATTGCCGCTCTCAGCCTTCTCCTGGCTGCATGTAGTGGTGAGACCGAGTACCGGGACGGGGGCTTGCCGGCCTACGAAACGAGCGCTGACTACGCGGTGGCGGGCCGGGCAGCTTCGCCGCCCCCTCCCGCGCCACCCCCGCCCTCGGCCGTCAGTCAGGCCGGAGGCGGCAGCGCCGAGCCCGAGCAGGGCGCGCTGCTGGCCTACTCGCACAATTACGGCCTGCGCCTTCCCGCGCGTGTGCTGGCGGACGTTCACACCGCCCATCAGGACGCGTGCGCCGCAGCCGGTGGCAATGTCTGCCGGGTGATCAGCGCCACCATCAATGACCCCGAGGGCGAGCGCCCGTCGGGCTCGCTGGAAATCCGCGCCCGGCCCGACTGGATCGCAAATTTTCGCGCAGGTCTCGCCGGAGAGGTCAGCGAGGCGGGTGGCAATATCCAGAGCGAAAACACCTCGGTAGAGGATCTCACCACCCAGATCGTCGACGGAGAAGCCCGCCTGGCCGCCCAGACGGCACTGCGCGACCGGCTGCAGGGACTGCTGGAAACGGCTGACGGTCCGATGAGCGACATTCTGGCAGTCGAACGCGAGCTTGCCCGCGTGCAGGCCGATATCGATGCCCGCGCCAGCGTCATCGCAGCCCTGCGCACACGGGTGGAAACCTCACGGCTGACGCTGCACTACCAACCCATTGTCAGCCAGACATCGCCGGTGCGCTTCAATCCGATCATGCATGCCCTGGAAGACTTTACCGACACGCTGTCGGAAGGTGTCGCAGCCGTGATCCTGTTTGTCGCCATGATCCTGCCATGGCTCATCATCCTCATACCGGCGGTCTTCCTGATCCGCTGGCTTCTGATCCGCCGCAAACGCAGGAAGGCGGCGAAACAACCGTCCTAGCCGGGAGCTCCCGACGCGCCGTTTGCATGCCCGTGCAAACGGCGCGTTAACCATGCTCCTTAACGCCACCCTAAACCGGCCGGTGTATTGTGCCTGCGATTTCGCCTGCCGGGCGAGAAGCAGCGGAGCCTGTCATGGCCAAGGCCATCTTTCACAAGCACCAGCGCGTGTTCGTCCATCCCGTCGGCACTTGGGCGCTGGTCGAGAAAGTCAAGCCGCAATGGGTTCGCGATGTGGAAGAGCCGGTGAAGGTCTTCTATGATTGCGGGCTGGGCCGCGACTTCCAGGCACACGAGCTGGCCGTTGAAGACAGCGGCGGAGAGAGCACCGGCAGCAATTGGCGTATATTGCGCGCGGCCAATAAATGGCAGACGCCGGAAGAATGCGCCCATCACCCCTTCCCCGGCACCTATCCCGTCGTGGTCACCGACCAGCAGAACTGGGGCGGCTGGCGTACGCCAGGCGCCGAATATGACCGCGATCCGCACCGCATCGAGACACAGGCACGCCTGATTGCACAGGCCCCACGCCTTCTGGCGCTGGCCGAAGCCATGGCGCGCGCTGTTGCCGACAATCCCGAATGCGGTCCCGAGCTGGTGGGCCTTGCCCGCCAGATGTCCGAGACCGTCCGCACCGTGCGCGCCAGGCCCGGAGAGCCGGGAAGCGCGGCCGCTCAGGCAGCCGAATAATACCTTCGCAGCGCTGGACGTTTACGGGGCGGCAACCCTATTCTGGGAGCGATGATTCGAGCCCGGAAAGCGCGCAATGCCGACATACGGCATCAGCCCGGACGGCTGGCCATGGACGGGCCTGCCACCGGCCGCGCGCGCCTGTCCCGTCTGGTGCTGATCTTCCTGGTCGTCTTTGCCGGTGTTTTCGGTGCCGTCATCTGGGCCAAATTGCAGATGGAGTGGACATCGGCCCGCGCCGAGGCCGAGAACCGTCAGGCCCGCAGCGCGGCTTTCATAGCCGAAAGCGTGTCGGGGCGTTTGTCGGAAATTCGCGGCGCCCTGGGCTTTGCCGCCAGCAGCCTTTCGCGCCCGGTCGATGAGCCGGAACAGCTTGCCATCGTGCAAGCCATAACCGCCTCGTCCTATGTGTCAGGCGCTGCGCTATGGCTGCCTGACAGCGCGCCACTGACGGCCGGACGCCTGCCGTCCGATCTGGCCGCCGCGGCCGACGCAGCCCTTGGCGGGCCGCAATGGGTGGCAGGCATAACCGGGGAAAGCGCCCATGTCGTTCTGGCCGCGCCCGTTCCCCTACCCGACGGGCGGGTGGGCACCTTGCTGGCATTTGCCAGCCCGTCCGAACTGGTCAGCGCCGATGGCGCAGCCCGCATTGCAGTTCTGACCGATGCCGTGGGCCGCACACTCGCGCTCTACCCGGAAGCACCGGTTTCCGGGGCACCGCTGGCCGCCGAACGCTTCGGCCTGCAAAGCGCGGATGTCCGGGCACTGGGCGATTCCGGCGGGGGCGCGATGACCGGCGCGCGCCTGGGCGAGACCGAGCAGGTACTGGGAGTGGCCCGGCTGCGTGATGCGCCCTTGTATGTCTACGCGGTCGGCCCGGCGGGACTGGACGCTGTGGCATGGAACATGACCCTCATCTTCCATGCCCTGCTCTTTTTCGGACCGCTGTTCACCGCCATCGCGTTCTATGTCGTCCTGCTGATGCAGACCGGTGCGCTGAAAAAGGCCGAAGCGCGCCTTCACGATTCCGAGCGCCGTTTCCGTCTGGCGATCGAAGGCGCGCGCTGCGGCGTATGGGACTGGGATCTGGAAACCGACGCGGTCTTCATAACCGACTCCTTTGCCCGCATGCTGGGTCTGGCTGATGCCGCCAGCATGTCGGGTGCCGACTTCCTGCAATTGCTGTCCAATGAGGACCGGTCGCGCCTGCGCACCGCCATCCGTGCGGCATCACGGGCGGAGGAGGTGGATCTCGAGGTGCGCGCGCAGAATCTTGCGGTCTGGGTGCAGATGCGCGGCCGCCCTCTTGCCATAGACGGCGCAGGGCCGGGGCGGCGCCTTGTCGGCGTGGCGATTGATGTCACAGAGCGCAAGGGCGCGCAAAAGCGTGTCCTGGCCGCGGAAACCCGGCTGCGGGCCGCGCTGGAGTCGATGACCGAGAGTTTTGCCCTGTGGGACTCACGCCGCCGTCTGGTGCTCTGGAACCGCAAATTCCGGGATTTCTTCAACCTGCCGGAGGGGTCCCTGCGTCCCGGCATGGCCTATGAAGCGGTTGAAGCGGCGGCTGCGGGCTCGATAGCGGATGTGCATACCAGCGAAAATGACGGCGACTCTTATCAGATGGAACTGAACGACGGGCGCTGGCTGCATTATTCGGAGCGCCAGACCGCCGATGGCGGGCTTGTCAGCGTCGGCGCCGACATCACCCTGCTCAAGCAGCAGGAGGGTGAGCTGCGCGACAATCAGGAAAGGCTGCGCCAGTCCTATAACGAGCTGGAAGCCTCGTCCCAGCAGATCAGGGAGTTGGCCAAGAGCCACCATGAGGAGAAGCTGCGCGCCGAGGAAGCCAACCGGTCCAAGTCGGAATTCCTGGCCAATATGAGCCACGAGCTGCGCACACCGCTGAACGCCATAATCGGGTTCAGCGAGATGATGCAGAAACAGATATTCGGGCCGCTCGGTCACGACCGCTACATCGAATATGCTGGCGACATCCATAATTCGGGCGGGCTGCTCCTCTCGCTCATTAACGACATTCTGGACATGTCGAAGATCGAGGCGGGCAAGCTCACCTTGCAGACGGAGCCGCTGGATCCGGCCGCCATCATCGAACAGTGCATCCGCATTGTCGGCGCTCGCGCGCAGGAAAAGAACCTGCAGCTGCGCGCCGAGTGCGGTGATCTGCCCGAAGTTGAAGCCGACCCGCGCGCGCTCAAGCAGATAATGCTGAACCTGATGTCGAACGCCGTGAAGTTCACGCCCGATGGCGGGCGGGTGATCGTGCGCGGTTTCGAGGCCGCTGACGGCATTGTCCTGCAGGTTGCCGACACCGGTATCGGCATCGCGGAGGAAGACCTGCCGCGCCTCGGACGCCCGTTCGAGCAGATCGAGAACCAGCACTCCAAGAGCTATCAGGGTTCAGGGTTGGGCCTGGCCCTTTCCAAATCGCTGGTGGAGCTGCATGGCGGAGAGCTGCGTATCGACTCGGTGCTGGGCAAGGGCACCACGATTTCCTTCACCATTCCGCGGCATCAGGTTCAGCCGGAAGGCAATGGCCATGACGATGCCGGCGCGGTCACCGAGGCCGCGGAATAGTCTATTCGGACCGTTCGCCCCGGTAATGACGGCGGCGCTCCCCTTCGGTCCGGTCACCGCGTCTCATGCCCCGGCCGCGCGGTGAGTAGGCCGCCTCCAGAGCAGCGCCGCGGGCCTCCGGTTCCAGGTCGGACACGATTCCGAGGATCACGGCCTCGCCAGCGGCATCGAGCTGTACGCGAAGGGCGCGAATTTCCGCTGTCAGCGCCAGCATGGCCGCCTCATCCAATTCCTCCGCCCGCAACAGCGCATTCATCTCGCGCCGGCGCGCAATCATCTCGCCAAAAAGCGGCCGCAACTCGCGCAGGCCTGCGCGCAGCTCGCTGCGTGCCGCCTCGCGGCGCTCTTCCGGCAGGGCTGCCACAAATGCCCGCGGGTTGAAGCCGCTGCTGCCGTGGACGTAAGCCCCCCCTTCGCGGGCCGTGCTGGCAGGCGCAAGCGTGCGCTGGGCCAGTATACCCGCCAGCACGCCATTAACCCCCAGCGAGACCACCAGAAGGGCAATCCAGAAACGCCGCCCCTGCAACCAGCTCATCGGCGCACCTCGTCCTCGATAAAGTCGACCAGCTCTTCATAGGCGGGCTCACTGAAGCTCGAGAATGCCAGCGCGTAGGCCGCCTCGCCTTGGCCGCCGCCACTCAGACTCGCGCCGCCCCAGCCAAGCCCCAGCCCGGCGCTGAGCGCCAGTACCGCTGCCAGCCGCGCCCATTGCGGGGCAAACCGCGTCTGGGCCTGCCCGGTGGCCAGTATCTGCCCCGCAAGGCCGGCAGAGGGCGGCGCGGCACGCGCCGCTTCCAGCAGCACGTCCAGCTCACCCGCATCCGCTTTGAGCTCGCGGGCGATAGCGGGCTGGCTTGCCATAAATGCCAGCGCGCCAGGACGGTCCGCATCCGGCCAGCGCTTCGGATCCGCGCCATAGGCAGCAACAAGCTCGGAAAATCGCGTCTGGTCCATCATATCGGCTCCCCCGGGCTGTGACTGCTTCGCCCCCTGGCCAACGCGCCCATCAAGTCAGCTGCGTCTTCTGCCAGCCGCTGGCGCAAGCTGCGCCGCGCCCGGGAAAGCAGGGATTCAATCGCTTCCACACTGACCTCCATTATCTCCGCCGCCTCGATATTGCCCAGCTCCTGGAAATGACAAAGCTCGAGCGCAAGCCGCTGGCGCTCCGGCAGGCCGGCCACTGCCGCACGCACTGTTTGCTGGCTGTCTTTTCCCGCCAGCACATTGTCTGCATCTGCCTCTCCTCCGGCCCGGTCATATCCGTCAGGCAGGGTGATTTCGCGGCGTTTTCTCAGACGGTCATAGCAAAGATTGACCGCAATTCTCATGACCCAGCTATCGAAGCGAGCCGTGCCCGGCTTCCAGCGTTCGGCATTGCGCCAGACCCGCAGATAGGTCTCCTGTGCCACATCTTCAGCCTCGCTGCGGTCGCCCAGAAGGCGCCAGGCCGTGCCGGTGATCCGCGGCAGTGTGCGGGCGACAAACGCCTGCATGGCAACGCTGTCGCCTTGCGCGAGCGCGCGCGCCAGGGACAGGTCACTGTCAGGGACAGCGCCTTTTGCCGAGCCGGTAATGACCTGCAGAACCGGGCGGATGGACGCCTCCCTGACAGATTGGCCTTCTAACCGGTCTAGTCGCGGCCGCGCCGCCAGCGGCGTTCGCCGCCTTCACGCCGTTCACCGCGCTGCGCGCGCATGTCCGCCATGCGCTGCTGAATCTCCGCAATCGTCACGGAATCATTGCCTTCACCGGCCCAGCGGTCAAACATGGCATTGCCGCGCGCTTCGAAGTCGGCCCGGCTGATCTCGCGATCAGAGCCCCGGCGGCCCGCATGGCGGCCCGAATGATGGCCGTCGCCGACATCCACGCCGCGCTCGGCAGCAAATTCGACCCACAATTCGCGCAGAAGCTCGCGGTCAGCGGCATTGGCAACACCGTCATTATTCACATCCATACGATCAAACATGGCGTTGTGACGGGCCTGGAACTCGGCGCGGGTGATCGTGCCATCGCCATTGGCATCCATGCTGGCCAGACGCTCGGCAAAGGCTTCAGGGTTGCCGCGCGGACCACGGTGGCGCCAGCGATGGCCGCGGCGTTCACCGCGCTCGCCGGCCTCGGTCTCCTGCACTTCGGTTTGCGCAACAGCGCTGACGGACACAGCCGGTACGGATGTGAAGCCGAGCGCCAGCGCGGCAGCGGCAAATTTCAGGGAGGTTTTCATTGCGTCGTAACTCCGATTGTTTCGGTGAGCAGTTGTCCCTCTGCACCTTCTCAAACGAAGCAAGCCAGCCCTATCCGTCGCGTGGCGATGCCCTTTTTTCTATCACATTGATAAATATGGATCTTGTCTTGCCCGCGAGATCCTCCACGCGCGCCTTCAACGCCGGAAGGCTGGGGCAGCCAGCTGCCTGGGCCAGCCGCCGCGCGAAAGGATCGCTGGCATCTTGCGGATCAAATCCGCTGCCATGCGCCAAACGGGTCAGTTGCGTTACAGCCTCGTAGAGCGCATGCGCTTCCAGCAGGACGTGCGCATCTGGCTCCTCGAGCCAACCCTTGCCGGCAAGCAATTCCAGCGCCTTGCGTGTGGACGGTTCCGGTCCCAGCCGCCGCGCCACCAGTCCCGTCTGGGCGGCAAACTCGATATCCAGCAGGCCGCCCTCACGCAGCTTGAGGTCCCAGGATGACGCTGCCGGCTTGTCCCGTTCCAGCCGGGAACGCATGTCCGCCGCGGCGGCGCAAACCTCCGCCTCGCTCAGGGCGTGCGCGTTGACGGCATCTGAAATGGCGAGGGAAATGGCCGCATCGCCGCCGCTGGACACAACCAGGCTGGCGCGCGTCATCGCCATGCGCTCCCACACCCACGCCTCGTCACGATAGTAGGTCTCAAACCGCTTCAATGCGACCGCTACGGGTCCGGCAGAGCCGGAGGGCCGCAAGGCCAGGTCGACCGGATAAAGCGCCCCCTCCTCGGTGGGAGCCGACAGGGCCGAGACAAGGCGCTGGGTAAACCGGGTGAACCAGACCGGCGCTTCCAGAGGCTGGCTGCCATCGGAATATTCGGCTTCCGGCTCGTAAACCACGATCAGATCAAGATCGGAATCTGCCGACAATTCCCCGCCGCCCAGCTTGCCCATGCCCAGCACATGCCAGCGGCCGGGCGCCGCGCCGTGGCGCCGCTCCATCTCGCGCCCGGCGGCTTGCGCCATGGCCGTCACACTGTGGCGGGCGAGCTGGGAATAGGCCTGTGCGGCGTCGCTGGCGCCCGCCCGGCCACGCAGGAGCTGGGCGCCGATGCGCAATCGCTCTTCGCGGACAAAGCGCCGCGCCACATTCATCGCGTCCTCGAAGCTTTCACCGCGCGCCAGACGCTCGGCCAGCGCATCCTGGCTTGCCGGCCCGGTCTCTGACAGCGGCGCCGCGAAACTGGGCTCCAGCATCACGTCGAGCAACGCCGGACGCTTGCCGATCTCGTCAGCCAAGTTCGGCGCGAGGCCCAGAATGGTGACAAGCTCGTCGGCCAATGCCGGATGCGCCGCAAGCAGCGACAAGGGCTGGACCCCGGACGGCAGGCCTTCGAAAAAGGCCGCAAACCGGGCAAAGGCCGCATCGGCATCGCCTGTTGCGCCAATGGCCTCCACCAGGCGGGGGGCGAGGCGGGAAAACAGCCTGCGGGCGCGTTCAGTGCGCGCAGCCCGCGCCCGGCCCGCCGCCCAGCCCGAAAGCTGATGCCAGATGCGTACCGGATCGGAGAAGCCCAGCCGGGAAAGTGTTTCGAGCGTATCGGGTGTCGGCTCCACACCTGTCAGAACAAGACTGCCTTCATGGGTGGCAAGGCTTTCGCCTTCCTCGAACTGCTCGGTGAAGGCATTGTGGACCGCGCGCAACGTATCGGCCACCCGCGCATCAAACGCATCCAGCTCACCATAGCCGGCAAGGGCGGCAACGCGCGCACGCGCTCCGTCCTCCTCGGGTAGCGTCTGGGTCTGCTCGTCCTCCAGCATCTGGATACGGTGCTCGACATGGCGCAGGAAGGTATAGCTGTCGGTCAGCACCCGCGCCGTATCACTATCCACCAGCCCGGCCGTGCTCAATGCCTTGAGCGCCGACAGGGTGCCCGCGACACGCAAGTCAGGCTTTCGCCCGCCAAAGACCAGTTGCAATACCTGCGCGTAGAACTCGACCTCGCGTATCCCGCCAAGGCCCAGCTTCACATCGTGCCCGGCCACATTCAGCTCCGCCCGGTTGCCGACAGCCTGTATCTGCTTGGCCAGCGCCCGGATGTCCTCCACCGCGGCAAAGTCCAGCGTGCGCCGCCAGATGAAGGGCTCCAGATCGGCAATGAAGGCTTCTCCTGCCTCTATATCGCCGGCTACAGCGCGCGCCTTGGCATAGGCGGCCCTTTCCCAGTTCTGGCCGACGGCCTCGAAATAATGGCGCGCCATATCGCCGTTCACCGCGAGCGGCGTGGAGGACGGGTCGGGACGCAGGCGCAGATCGGTGCGGAAGACATAGCCCTCCGCCGTCATCTCGCTCATCAGGCGCACGAGGCGCTGGGTCAGGCGGGTGGCCAGCTTTTGCGGCTCCTTGCCTTCGGGCACAGTGAAGTGCTCTGCCTCCCAGATCACTACAAGATCGATGTCTGACGAGTAATTGAGGCTCTGCGTACCAAGCTTGCCTAATGCCAGCACGGCAAATCCGGGCAGCGTGCCGTCCTCGCCTGCCAGCCCCATGTCGCGCGCGGCAAAGCCCAGCGCCCCCTGCAGGGCAGCATCGGCGAAGGATGACAGGATGGCAGTGGTTTCGCGCAAGCTCCAGGCGCCGGCGAGATCGGCCAGCGCCGCGACCAGATGGATGTCCATCTTCGCTTCACGCAAGGCGTGCATGGCGTCCGCCTCGCTGTCACAGTCCGCTGCCGAACGCGCGCGGGCAAACGCCCTGTCACACAGCGCTTCAGGAGTATCCGAAGCCAGCGCCTGCAAGGTGTCCGCACGCCGCTCCATCAGCCTTGCCAGATAGGGCGAGGCCGACATGACCGCATCCAGAAACTCGCAAGGCCAGGGCGACAACGCCGCTGGCGGCACCCGGTCGCGACGTTGTTGCGCCGCGCCCGCATCAATAACGGGCAGGCTTACTCTTATTCGCTGGGAAAGGGGGGCGCTCATGGTACGCAAACTGGCCTGCCCCGGTGGCCAATGGCAAGCGCCTCACTCGCGCGGAGGCGGGAAGCGCAAGGCTATCCGCAAGCCCGGTCCGGACCCGTCCACACCGCCCGGCCCATCATCGAGCGTGAGCTCGGCTCCATGGACCTCCGCAATCGCATGGACCAGCGACAGGCCAAGGCCCACGCCCGGCAGGTTGCGGCTGGCTTCCAGGCGGACGAAACGCTCCAGAACGCGCGGGCGCTCCTCGGGCGGGATGCCCGGTCCGGTGTCCGTTACGGAAATTTCCACCTCACCGCGGGACGTGGACCGAAGACGCAGCATGATGGCCCCGCCAGCCGGCGTATACTTGATGGCATTGTCGAGAAGATTGGCCACCGCCTGCGCCACAAGCTCCCGGTCACCCATAATGGTCAGGCCGGGATTGGCATCCATCGCAAAATCATGGCCGGTTTCCTCGCACACCGGCTCATAGAGCTCGGCGACATCGGCAATGATCTCGGCCGGATCAAGCGTTTCAAACGCACGGCGCCGCTCACCTGTCTGCAGCCGCGACAGCGACAGCACCGCGTTGAAGGTTTTCAGCAATTCGTCTGAATCGGAAACCGCCTGTGCCAGCGCAGCCTCCCGGTCGGCGAGATCTCCCGCCTCCACAAGCGCTGCCTCCAGCCGTCCACGCATGCGTGTCAGCGGCAGGCGCAAATCATGGGCGATGGAATCACCGGCTGAACGCATGCGCTGCATGAGCCGCTCCACCCGGTCGAGCATGTCATTGAAGTTTGCAGCCAGATCATCCAGCTCGTCGCCGGAAAAGTTCCGCGGCGCACGTGTCTGCAGGCGCCCTGCCATGACTTCGCGCGCCGCTGCGTTGATATCGTCGAGGCGGCGCGAGAACCGGCGGCTGACCACGGCTCCGGACACAATACCCATCGCCACGGCCAGTCCCGACGCAATCAGCACGGCGTTCAGAATATAGGTCACGAAGCGCGCTTCATCTTCGACATCGAGGCCGACAAAAAGCGTATACCCGCCTTCCAGCGTGCTGATCAGTCCACGCGCCGCCCGGCCGGGCTCTGCTGATGACTGTCCGCCAAGCGGTGCGCGCTCATAGGTAAAGCGCACGCGCCCCTGCGCGTCTGGCTGTGTGGCGGGAAGGTTGGAGATATTGCCCGAAAGGCGCCGGCCGGAAGGCTGGTTCAGAAGGTAGAGGAACTCGCCGCCAGCCACCGAACTCTGCACAATATAGCGGTTGGCAGCGGCTACGCCCTCGGCGCGGAAACGCGCCTCAATGGCCACGCTTTCCTGCGCAATGGCATTATCCGCCCGGCGCACGCCGGCCGTCACGGTCGCCGCATAGACCAGCGCCAGGATGACGAAGCTGGAAAACGCGAACAGCGCTGCCGACAGAAGCGTCAGCCGGAACGCGGTGGTCCGCATGAAGGGCGGCAGGACATACCCGCCGCCCGCAACCGGGTTGGAATGAGGCGCGTCGCTCACGCCTGCAACCGGTAACCGGCCCCGCGCACCGTGTGCAGCATGGTGGAGCCGAACGGCTTGTCGATCTTCGAGCGAAGCCGGGAAATGTGGACGTCGATCACATTGGTCTGGGGGTCAAAATGGTAGTCCCAGACTTTTTCCAGCAGCATGGTGCGCGTCACCACCTGTCCGGCATGACGCATGAGGAATTCCAGCAGGCGGAACTCGCGCGGCTGCAACAATACGTCCTCCCCGCCACGCTTTACCGTGCGCGCCAGCAAATCCATCTCCAGATCACCGACGGAGAGCTGGGTCTGGACCGAGCCCGGATCGCGCCGGCGCGCCAGGACCTCGACCCGTGCCAGCAGCTCGGCAAACGCATACGGCTTGACCAGATAATCGTCGGCGCCGGACTTCAGCCCGTCCACCCGGTCGTCCACTTCGCCCAGCGCGGAAAGGATCAGGATCGGGGTTGCCATACCTTCGGCGCGAAGGGTCTCGATGACCGAAAGCCCGTCCCGGCGCGGCATCATCCGGTCGACGACCAGCACATCGTACTGGCCGCCCCGCGCCATCTCCAGGCCATCCTCACCGTCATGGGCTGCGTCGCAGACATGCCCGGCTTCGCGCAAGCCCCGGCACATGAACGCCGCCACCTGCTTGTCGTCTTCCATGATGAGAACGCGCATGCCCGGAACTCCCGATCCAGATAGTGATTACGCAGCCTTATTCGGCATCGAGCCGGAGCGCGACATAACGCACACCGCCCTGCTGCCGGGCCACCAGAACAAGCACAGCATTGCGGTTGCTCTCGCGCGCAGCCGTCACGGCCGCCCGCAAATCATCCACGCTGCTGACATCGCGCCCGCCCGCTTCCAGAATGACATCGCCAGCGCGAATATCGCGCCGCGCCGCTTCGGAATCTGCGCGCACGGCACTGACCACGAGGCCGCGATTCCCGCTGGCACCCACCCGCTCGCGCGCCGCGTCATCGGCCGGAGCGAGGGTCATGCCGAACACTTCGTTGCGCGACGGCTGGACTTCAGGCGTCGATGACGCCGTGCCGGCATCCGGGCGCTCCGAGAGGCGAACACGGATCGTGCGTTCACGGCCGTCGCGGATCACGCGCAATTCGACCCGCTCACCGGGCGGCACCGAACCTATGCGCTGGAACAGCTCACGCTGCTCGTTCACCGTCTGGCCATCAATGCGGATGATGACATCACCGTTCTGCAGGCCGGCTTCGGCCGCCGGTGTTCCGGCGATTACTTCGGCCACCAGCACGCCGCGCCGGTCGCGCGGCAGGCCCAGGCTTTCAGCCAGATCTGGTGTGAGCGATTGCGGGGCAATGCCCAGATAGCCGCGGCGCACTTCGCCGCCTTCGATCAGCTGGTCAACCACCGACGCCGCGAGGTCGGACGGAATGGCAAAGCCGATACCGACATTGCCGCCCGTGGGCGAGAAGATCGCCGAGTTCACGCCCACCACATTGCCGTTGAGGTCAAAGGCCGGACCGCCCGAATTGCCCCGGTTGATGGGCGCATCGATCTGCAGGAAGTTTGTGTACAGCTGGGTGTTGCCCAGCGGGCGGCCAATCGCCGAGACGATGCCGGCCGTTGCCGTGCCGCCAAGGCCGAACGGGTTGCCCACAGCGACAACCCAGTCGCCAACCCGGATGGAGGGCGTGCGGTCAAGGCTGACATGGGCGAACTCGCGGCCCTCGCCGTCAACACGCAAGAGCGCGATATCCGTCGCGGCATCGCGGCCCACCACTTCGGCGGAGAATTCAGCACCATCAGCCAGCGTGACAGTGATCTCGCTGGAACCGGCGATGACATGCTCATTGGTCACCAGCAAACCATCAGATGAAATGAAGAAGCCAGACCCTTGCGACCGGCGCTCGCGCGGCTGGGCTGGCGCGCCCTGCCCGCCAAAACGCTCGAAAAACTCGCGGAACTGGGGCGGTATGTCTGACAGGTCCGGCACGCCGCGCGGATCGACACTGCCCGCAGCCTCGATCGACACGACCGCCGGGCTGACCCGCTCGATCAGGTCGGCAAAGGACATCGGCGTGCCCGGCGGCATGGAAGCGGCGCTTCTGGCGGTCTGGGCCGATGCGCCGGGTGTGAACTCGGCTGGCATCAGGCAGACACTGCCCGCAAGCAGGGCGGGGATCAGAAGCGAACGGAAGGCGCGCGGTGACAACATGAGAAATCCTCTGGCGTTTGGGTGTGTTCAGGCTCCGCCTGCAAGAGCAGAGCCAAATCGTCCCTGACCGCGTTCATGAACGGGTCAGGCTCTACGCTCTATTACCAAATGGTGACGAAGCTGTAATGATAAAGGGGGTCAGGTACCATCAGCCGCATAGGCCGTGTCGATATGGGAACTGCGTTCCAGCGTCCGGTGCACCGGGCATTTGTTCGCGATCTCGACAAGCTTCTCCGACTGCTCTGCGCTCAGGCCTCCCTCAACCGAAATGATCCGGGTGAAGACATCGCGGGCGGGACGGTCATCGTCCGCGTCTGACTTGGCGTGCGTAACCTCGGTCGATATGCGCCCCAGCGCCCAGTTCTTGCGGCCCGCATACATGCGCAAGGTAATGGTGGTGCACGCTGCCAGCGCGGTCGAGAGAAGCTGATAGGGTGCCGGACCCGCATCAAACCCGCCAAGCTCTTCCGGCTCATCAACGAGGAAACGCGCTTCGCCCGTCGATGCCCAGCCTAAGTATGCGCCTTTCCCGGTCTCCTGCACGAGGGCTGAATCATGGCCCGGCGGCGAGGCTGGCGGAGCTGGTAACGGATCGTTCAGCGCATAGCGTTCCGCCCAGGCCGCGATGACCTTGGCCGCGTGGGCGGCGTGGGCCGCGCCGCTCAGCAGATGATCGCCATCATCCAGGCTGAGGAAGCTCTTCGGATGCCGGGCAGCCACAAACAGCCGCGTGGCATTGTCGATGCCGACAATCTCGTCGCGCGGCGCATGCGTGACCAGCAGCGCAGCTTTCAGCCCCTTGGCCGCTTCGAGCACGTTCTGCCCGGCAATGTCGTCAAGGAATTGCTTGCGTATAGTGAAGGGGCGGCCAGCGAGCTGTACGCGCGCCTCGCCCGTCTGGCGGATGGTGTCCACATCATCGGCAAATTGCTTCTCGACATGGGCCGCATCCGCTGGCGCGCCGATGGTCACGACCGCCTTGATTTCGGGAATTTTTGCCGCCGCGACCAGCACCGCCGCACCGCCAAGCGAATGGCCGATCAGGATGGAAGGTGGCTCGAACCTCTCCCGCAAATGGTCCGCAGCGCGCACGAGATCCTCGATGTTGGATGAGAAATTCGTGTTGGCAAACTCGCCGTCGGACTGGCCGAGCCCGGTAAAATCAAAGCGCAGGACCGCAATGCCGTGCGACGCCAGCTCCCGTGCGATACGCGAAGCGGCGAGCGTTTCCTTCGAACAGGAAAAGCAGTGCGCGAACAGGGCGTAGCCGCGTGGCGGCGCCTTCGGCCGGTCCAGCCTCGCCGCCAGTGTCTCGCCCTGGCTGCCTTCAAATTCCAGCTTTTCACTACGCATCGCCCAAATCCTTGCCTGCTCGCTGTAAACGAGTGTCCGGCAAGCGGAGGGCGCTTACAAGCCGTCCTTGCCGGGCTTGCGGCGCATGCTGGCGAATAGCAGCGCACCGCCCAGCAGAAGAAAGATCACCGGCGCCAGCCAGAGCGGCATGGTGCGCGCCTCGACCGGCGGGCGCATCAGCACTTCATGGCCGAAGCGCGCGACCAGTGCGGAGCGTACGGCCTCGTCCTCGCGCCCGGCGGCGATTTCCTCGCGGATGAAGCGGCGCATGTCACCGGCCATGGGCGCGCTGGAATCCAGCACCGACTCGCCCGCGCACACCATGCAGCGCACCTCGCGCATCAGGCCTTGCGCACGCGCCTCGTCGGCCGGAGGCAGTTCAGGCCCGGCTTGCAGCGCGAGCGCTATCAGCAGTGCGGCGATCATGGCTGCACCTCGCGCCGGCGGCGCGTGAGAACTTGCGCGGTGAGCGCGGAAAATCCGCCGAGGACAATCAGGCTCGCGCCCAGGCCCAGCATCCAGACCAGCGGGTGGAAGGCCGCCCGGATTTCATAAGCGGCGCTGCCATCCTCGCGCGGGCGCGCCTCTCCGATGGAGACATAGAGATCGCCGGTGATGGACGAGCCAAGCCCGACCTCGCGCGTGTGCTGGTCAGCCGCCCAGTAGAAACGCCGCTCCGGGCTGATTGTGCGCCCGTCCGACACCGCGAGCGTGGCGCGATCCGCCAGATAGTTCGGGCCGTCGGCGCGGCGCACCTCGGTGAGGGTGAGCGTGCTGCCAGCGATCCGGATGCTTTCGCCGCGCGCCAGCGCACTGTTCACATCCGGCGGACGCGAAGCATCAGCCGCAGCGCCAAGCGCAATGAAGCCCACCCCGGCATGGGCCATGGCCCGCCCGGCAGCGGCAAATTTGAGCGCCCGCGTCTGCGCCAGTGGATAGGATGTGATGATATCCATCGTGGCACCGGCCATCGCCCAGACGCCCAGTGCCCCGCCTACCACCGCCAGAACCGGCGCGCCAAACCAGATCAGGGCACCCCCCGCCAGCGCAACCGGCACCAGCAGGAGCGCTGCGCGCATCTGTTCAAGGGCGGGCTTTGCCCCTCCGTTCGACCAGGGCAGGAAGGGCGCAACCGGCATCAGTAGCAGCGTCAGGACCAGCAAGGGTGTGGCAGCGGCGTCGAAATAGGGCGGGCCGACCGAGACCGGCGCACCGCCGAGCATCTCCACAAACAGCGGATAGAGCGTGCCAACAAGAACCACACCGGCAGCGGCCGCAAGGAGCAGATTGTTTGCCCCGATGAAGGCTTCGCGGCTGGTCGGTTCAAACCCGTCCCCCTCGCCCAGCGATCCTGCCCGGACTGCGAACAGGCCAAATCCGGCAACGGCCGACACACCCAGCATGCCGAGAATCCACACCCCGCGCTCCGGGTCCAGCGCGAAGGCATGCACTGAGGTGATGACGCCGGAGCGCACCAGGAAGGCACCGAGAATGGAGAGCACGTAAGCCAGAAGTGCGAGGAATACCGTCCAGCCGGGAAATGCCCCGCGCTTTTCGGTAGCGATGGCCGAATGCACCAGTGCCGCACCGAGCAGCCAGGGCATGAAGCTGGCATTTTCCACCGGATCCCAGAACCACCAGCCGCCCCACCCAAGCTCGTAATACGCCCACCACGCCCCCAGCGAGATCCCCGCCGTCAGGCTCGCCCACGCGCCTAGAGCCCATGGGCGCAGCGCGCGGGCAATATCGCGTCCCGATGTCTTCTGGATCAGACCTGCCGCTGCGATGGCGAAAGCCGCCGACAGGCCCACATAGCCCAGATAGAGGAGTGGCGGGTGAATGGCGAGCGCCGGGTCCTGCAGGATCGGATTGAGATCACGTCCCTGCAGCGGTGCCGGGTCCAGCCGGTCAAACGGGTTGGAGGCAAACGCCAGAAACGCGAAGAAGAGCGTCTGCAGAAGGCCCTGAAGGCTGACAGCGCGCGCCCGGAAAGCCGGCTCGGCCGGACCCACCCGCGTCAGGCCATAACCGAAGAGCGCCAGGATGAGGCACCAGAGCAGCATCGAGCCTTCATGTCCGCCCCAGGCCGCCGTGACCTTGTAGAAAAGCGGCTTGTCGACATGGGAATGCCCGGCCACATAAGCGATTGAAAAATCAGACTGGATGAAGGCCGCGATCAGCAGCGCAAACCCCAGCGCAGAGGTGAGCAACGCCGCAAGGCTCGCCGTTCTGCCTGCCAATGCGTAGGGCGAACGCCCGCCCTGGCTGGCGCCTACCCAGCTCAGTGCCATCTGCGCCAGCGAGGCGATCAGGGCCAGCGCAATGAGAAATCGGCCAAGCTCGGCAATCATGTACGGCCTTGCGCGCTACGCGCCTGTCCCAGCGCCCACGCATCCCGCCCGGTGCTGCCCGGCAGCGCGCCTTGCGCCTCGGCGCTGGCGAGGGCGGATGCCACTTCCGGCGGCATATAGGCTTCGTCGTGCTTGGCCAGCACGCGGCTGGCGACGAACAGACCGGTTTCCTCAAAAGCGCCTTCAGCGACAATGCCCTGCCCCTCACGGAACAGGTCGGGCAGGGAACCGGCGTATGTGATACGGATATCGGCAACGGTGTCGGTTACCGAAAAGCTGGCGCCGCCCGATGCAGGACGCTCGACTGACCCTTCGATCACCAGCCCGCCAACCCGGATGCGCTGGCCCGGCAAGGGCGGGCTTTCAGCAACCATGGCAGGCGAGTGAAAGAACGTCATGGCATCGCGCAAGGCAAAGCCGGCCAGCACACCGGCAGCAACCAGCACGCCGGCTGATGCCAGCACCACCCATAGACGTTTGCGCGCCTTAATCACTCTTCTTCACCCTCTGTTTCAGGCTCCAGACCGCCGGCACGTTCAAGCGCATCAAGAATAGCGCCGATACCGGCGTCATCGCCAGCGCGGGCCCGGGCCTCGGCTATCGCTGCGCGGGCGCCTTCGCGGTCTTCCAGGACGGCGCGCACACGCGCCAGGACCATCCAGCGGGTTAAATCACCCGGATCTGCTTCAAGTCCAGCCTCCAGCCCTGCGACCATTCGTGACACCATCGCTTCCGGGCTTTCATCCGGATCAAGGACATCAGGATCGATCGCCTGCGGCCCCCCTGCCGGACGCGAAAGCAGATCGGCTGCGCGCACCGCTATTGCCTGACGGAAAGGATCGTCGGCGGGCAGGCGACCGGCAATGCCCGCCCAATACTGCAGCGCCGCTTCGCGGTCGCCGGCATCATAGGCGGCTGCACCCATGAAGAAGGCGGGTTCGGGCAGGCTGTCATCCAGCTCCATCGCGGCCGCGAATGCGCGCCCGGCTTCAGGCGTGACAGTACCCTCGTTGAGATTGACCAGAGCCTGACCGAGGTCGGAAAGCACCCGCGCGTCTTCCTGCACCCGGACGGAGCGCTCCAGCATGGCGATCGCTTCGAGATACCGCCCGTCAAACGCCAGGAAGCGGCCCAGCATGGCCAGCGCTTCGGGATTGCCAGGCTCGCGGCGGACGATAGCGCGCAGACGCTCCTCCTGCTCCTCGCCGGTAAGGTCTTCCGGCGCGATGGCCGCCAGGCGGGCTTCGGTATCCGCATAAGGTTGCCCGGGAAGGCCCGGCTGGCCACCGGCCAGATAAACACCGAGGGCGCCAACCGCCAGTACGGCCATGACGCCGAATGCCACCAGGCGGTGCACCGGTGAACCGGCACCCTTTGCCAGCGGCGAGGCGATCCACATCGCCACGCCAACGCCCAACGCCGCGATAATCAGCGTCAAGGCAATCATGGCGCACCCTTCACAAAGACCAGAACCAGATTATTGGCGGGCATGTCCAGCCGCTGGGTAAGAGCAAAACCACAACTGGCGGCCAGTGCTTCCACCTCATCCCTCGCTCGCACACCCCAGCGCGGGTCACGCGATTTCAGGCTGGCATCAAAGGCGAGGTTGGAGGGCGCCGTGGCGTCGCCTTCCAGGAACGGCCCATAGAGGACCAGTTGCCCGCTCTCTTCCAGCAGCGCTGCCGAGCCTGCAACGAGCCCTTCGGCCGCTTCCCACGGCGCAATATGGATCATGTTGGCGCAGAACACCGCAGACAGCGGCAGAGGAACAGCCTGCCACCAGCCTGATTGCTGCGTGTCCAGATCAAGCGCCGGCGCAATGCGGCCACCGGCCTCGCGCGCCCAGTCATCAATGCTGGCCCGCGATGCCGGGTCAGGGTCGCTGGGCTGCCAATGGAGGTCTGTGCGTTCAGTCACACACGCCAGCGCATGCTCGCCTGTGCCGCTCGCGATTTCGAGCACTCGCGAGCCTTGCGGCAAAACGCTGGCGAGCGCGGCGGCGATCACATCACGATTCCGGCCCGCGCTCGGCGAACTCATACGCGCGCCCGTCTGGCCGCGATCCTCAAGGGCGATGGGTGATGAACCGGTCATGCTGCCTACATAGGCTGCTCACCGTCGCGGATAAAGCGATTCAGGCGGCCCGCGCTGCGGCTGCGCGCCGCAGGAATACCGAGGCGCTCTCCTGCTGCCCCATCGCCGTCATCAGCCGGGCGACGACCGCAGCACGCTCCGTCAGATCGCCATCTCCGGGCGCACTGCGCATCTGGGCCAGCAGCATTTCCGAAGCCATGTCGAACCGCTGACTGATCCGGTCGAGCACACTGGCATGGGCGCCGCCGGCAGCCGCCCTGGGGGCGTCATCACGGGTCAGGCGCAGGAACGTGCAGAACATTTCCATGCGTGCAGCCGCAGCTTCCAGCGCCTCACCTGACAGCTTCAACCGCGCCGGCAATGCCTTGTGAGGATCGGGAACGGTCTTGTCGAGCTGGGCCAGGGCCGCGGCGTGGATCGCTTCCATCTGGGCCGAAGCGCGCTGGCGCAAGGCCATGATCTGGCGCCCCCAGCCACCATCCTTGCGGATGCCAATCTCGCGGCTCATCCCCACCGTGACGGTAGCAAACTGGGTCAGGGCAGCAGCCATCTCGTGAGCGGCCTCGCTGCTGGAGGGAATATCGGCAAACCCGCTGACATAATAGGCGGCGTCTTCCAGCAGGGCATCGCCGATCGTCGAAACGTCGGTGCGCGACAGCAGGAAGTCGTCATCGCGCCGTACGATCTTCTCAAACACGCGCAGTATGGCCCACGGGCGGGTCAGGCGGGCCATCACGAGATAGAGAAACCAGACCCCGGCATCCGGGTCGGTTTTGCACGCTTCGTCATACCGGTCGCGCAGGGTCTGGGACAATTCCTCGCCAAGCTCCGAAACGGTATCAGGAATACCGGTCATCGCAGCACGCAAGACAGGCGCGGCCCGCATGATGGTCGCCAGATCGCGCACCGCGCGAAAATCGCTAACCCCCAGGCGGTGGCGCAGCTGCTTGGTCGCACGCGGATCATCGCTCAGCTCATCAATCGCCGACAGGATGCGTTTCGATGTCTCGGCCCTCAGCGCATCCTCGGCCCGGTCATCTGGCGGCTGGAGCGGGTTTGCGCACCGCGCCTTCATGTCTGCGGTGATGTCTGGCGCAAGCGTTTCGTCCATCCAGTTCCAGACCGTGGCCAGCATGGCCGGCGGAATATGCGCCAGCGATGGCCGCGCAATAGCCGGATCCAGGCTGAGCGGCGCCAGGGGAGCGAAAAACCGTTCCCGTGCATAGACTTCCGGCTTGCGCGTGCAGGCATGGAGCAGATCGCCCATTGCCTCGTCACCGGCGCGTGCTGCCTCCACAATCTTGCCCGTCAACGCCGCAGGCAGCGCGCTCATGAGCGCACGCAGCTGGGCAATCTTGGCAGGTGTGAGCGTCGTCATCTAAACGGCCAGGATGGAAAATCCGGGGTCCAGCCTCACATTTTGCGGTTAATGGCGCGTTTCGCCTGTGCGGAGCACGCCCGGCAGGACAAGGCGGGCGCTCAAGCCCCCCAACGCGCTGACCTCCAGCGCCAGCGTGCCGCCATAGGCCTTTACCAGATCATTGACGATCGACAGGCCAAACCCTGTTCCCGGCGCCTGCTCGTCCAGCCTCACCCCGCGCCCCAGCACGCGTTCACGTGCCTCCGGGTCGAGCCCCTGCCCGTCATCGTCAACGCTCAACACGACCGTGCCATCCGCCGCGTTCCGCGCGGTGACCTGCACGCTGCCGGCAGCCCATTTGCAGGCATTGTCGACAAGATTGCCCACCATGTCTTCAAGGTCCTGGCGTTCACCGCGAAACACCGGATCACCCTCAACCTGCCAGTCCAGCGTGACATCACGACGCGCATAGATGCGGCGCAGCGTCCGGCCCAGATCCTCGATCACCTCGCCCACTGGCGTGCGTGCACCGATCGCCTTGGCATTCGCCGCAGCCCGGGCGCGCCGCAGATGATGCTCGACCTGACCCGTCATCATTTCACTCTGGCGTCGCACCAGCTCGCCCAGCCGCGTCTCGTCATTGCGTGCCTCGTTGGAGAGGACGGTGATGGGGGTTTTCAGCGCATGGGCAAGATTGCCGACATGGGTACGCGCGCGCTCGACCACTTCTCGCGAATGGTCGATCAGCGCATTGAGCTCCGTCGCTAGCGGCATCATTTCAGAGGGATACTCCCCGGAGATCCGGTGGGTCTCCCCGTCACGCACACGCGCCACGGCACGCCGTAATTTCAGAACCGGCGACAGGCCAACGCGGACCTGCACCACCACCCCGACGGCCAGCAGGATAGCGAAACCGGCCAGCAGCCCGGCCGCCGCAAGCCCGAACGCCCAGACACGCCGGTCCGAGGGGCGCCGGTCTTCGGCTGCAATGATGATGACCGGCTCTTCCAGCCCCGGCAGAACGACCGCCCGCGCCGACAGGCGCAAGGGTTCGCCATCGGGCCCGGCAGCATTACCCGATACCGGCTGGCCGTTCGCCGCAATCGCCGAGGCCCGCAGGCTGCTGGAAAGGATGATGGTCTCATCCCACAGCGACCGCGAACGCTCCAGCGGCTCGGCATCGGCCGGCGCATTGGAACGGCTCACCTGCCAGTACCGCCCGGAAAACACCTGTCCGAAACGCGGATCCAGAAGCTCGCGCGTCAGCACCACGCTGCCATCGGGCGTCGCTTCCAGCTGGATCAGCAGAAATTCGGCGATATTGGCCTGGCGGCTGTCGAGATCGGTCAGAACGGTCTGGCGGAACACGGCCGTCAGCGACACTGCGCCGACCGTCAGCAAGATCAGTCCCCAGCTCAGCGCGAGCAGGCTCAACCGCCTGAGCAGCGATCCGCGTTCGATCAGCGTGTCACTGCTATCGGAGCTCAACCGGCTTTGGCCCGCGTGTCGGCGCCCGGCGCCACAAGCCGGTAGCCCAGTCCGCGCACCGTCTCGATACGGTCAGTACCGATCTTCTTGCGCAGGCGGCCCACAAACACCTCGATCGTGTTGGAGTCACGGTCGAAATCCTGATCATAAATGTGCTCGACCAGTTCAGTCCTCGAGATCACGCGTTCACGGTGGTGGATCATGTAGGACAGGATGCGGAACTCGTGCGAGGTCAGCTTGACCAGCTGATCACCGACGAAGACGCGCGCGCCGCGCGTATCGACCGACAAATCGCCCATCTCGATGGTTGAGCTGGCATGACCCGCCGCGCGCCGTGTCAGCGCGCGCAGACGTGCCAGCAGCTCCTCCGGGTGGAAGGGCTTGGTCAGATAGTCGTCGGCGCCCGCATCAAAACCGGCCACCTTCTCGCTCCAGCGATCCCGCGCGGTCAGGATCAGCACCGGAAAATCCCGGCCCGCACTGCGCCAGCGCTCCAGCACGCTCACCCCGTCAAGGCGGGGCAAGCCAAGATCCAGCACGACCGCGTCATAAGGCTCTGTATCGCCCATGAACCAGCCTTCCTCACCGTCACCGGCCTCATCCACCGCATAGCCGGAATGGTCCAGCACGTCTTTCAGCTGGCGGCGCAGATCGGGATCGTCTTCAACTATCAGGGCGCGCATCAGACACACTCCGTTGAGCAGGAAACAAGCATTACATGACCCGGCCGGTGGCGGCATCGACGCGAACATCGATCCGGTGGCCTTCCTGGGTCAGGATCTTCACGATGTAATAGGCCGAGCCCGACCGCACGAGTTCGACATCGAGCACCTGCGCGCCAGGATAGCGGCGGCGCACATTGTCGATGGCGACGCGTGCAGGCACGACATTGCCTGACTGGCTCTGGCTACGGGCCTCATCAGCCGAATAGCGCGAGCGCGGGTCAAACGCCTGCGCTTCGCCTGACACGTCGGACGCGCGCGCATCGGCAGCCGCAAGGGCCGTCAGGCAGGTCAGGAGAAGGGCGTAGCGTTTCATCATGCCGACATGTTTCGCACCGGAGCGCTGAACCTCATCTGAACGAGCGTGTCATACTGCAGACATGCACGCCATGGGCCAAGCGTGAACATGTCAGCCCTTCAAACGCCGCCGCGGATCATATCCCGTCGGTGGCCGCCAGCTTTCGGCGAAATCTTCCAGTTCCGGGTCACCTGATGGCAGATCGATCATCAGGCGGACGAGCTGGTCGCCGCGCTGGCCGCCGGCTTTCGGCGCGCCGCGCCCTTTCAGGCGCAATACCGAACCCGAACTGGCACCCGCCGGGATACGCACCTCCACATCGCCATCGAGCGTCGGCGCGCGCACCTGCCCGCCCAGCACAGCCTCTTTCAGCGATATGGGCAGGTCGAGGCGTATGTCATCGCCCTCGCGGCGGAAATGCGGATGGGGTGCAATTTTTATCTCGACCAGCAGCGCGCCGGGCGGCCCGCCCGACAACGAGCCATGACCCTGCCCTTTGAGCCGCAGCACCTGCCCGTCGCTGACGCCCGCAGGAATGGTGACATCCAGCGCGCGGCCGCCGGGCAGCGACAGGCGCTTCTTGGCGCCCAGAACAGCGTCAGACAGGCTGATACGCACTTCGGTGCGCAGATCGGCGCCCTTTTCCGGCGCGGCCCGGCGGCGCTGCGTACCGGCGCTTTGCGCCGCGAACAGATCCGCAAAAATATCGCCCAGATCCTCAAATCGCCCTTGCGGCCCGCGCTGGCCCGGACCCGCACCGGGGCGGGAGCGGTAATGATACTGAGGCCGTTCCTGACCGGATGCATCCACTTCGCCCCGGTCAAACCGGGCGCGCTGTTCAGGATCGGACAGGAGCTTGAAGGCCTGCGTCACCTGCTTGAAGCGTTCCTCGGCAGCCTTGTCGCCGGGGCGCGCATCAGGGTGCAGCTCCTTGGCCAGCTTGCGGTAGGCCCTACGGATCTCGTCCGCCGGGGCACGCTCCGAAACGCCCAGAATCGCATACGGGTTCATCATGGTGCAGATGAGATAGCAGTGCTTTGACCGCTTGGCGATGTGGCGTGCAGCAGGGCTCAGGGCAAGGGTGGCGGAACCACACCCTCACCCCACCGCCCCGGCCCGGTACGCGCCGACACTTGCGCCACCCGCCAGGAGAGGCCGGAAGGTAGCTCGGCGGCCGTTTCCTCCGGAACCAGGATCGAAGGCAGCGTGCTTTCGCCTGCCCAGAGCAGCGCCCCGGCACCATCCCGGATTTCCACCCGGTAGAGCTCTTGCGTCTCACCCAGCACCACCTCGCCTACACCCCACGCATCGCCTTCAAGCCGCGTACGGCGTATCCAGCTCAAAGCGAGGTCATCGCCCTGCCAGACGGCTTTGAGATGTACCGGCGAGAGCGGGCGGTATTCCACCCCCTCATAGAGGGCTTCCACCTGCCGGGCCGACACGTCATCGAGGCTGCGTCCGGCCGGAACAGCGATCAGCGTCAACGGCGCACCCAGCGCGTTGGCATCAAGGGCAAGCACCGCGCCTGCCCCGTCCAGCACCACCACGCGCGCGCCTGACTGCGCCCCGCTGACCGGACTGCCGCCAAGACCACGGATCAGGTCACGCAATCTCCATTGTGACGGCGCGATCAGCTCGGCGCTCGCAAACTGGATGATTTCCCACCCGTCCGGGCCTTCCACCGCCAGCTGATTGACGCCCGAGAGAGCCGATAGCGGGACTACGCTCTCCATACTGCCATCAAACAGGGTGATATCGAGCACACTTGCCCGGTCCCACCGGCCTTCAAACCCCGGCGCAAGGTCAGCGGTCAGCCGGCCAAGGCTCGCAGGCTGCTCCAGGTCGAGAGCCGGCACCGCAGACGACGCATCCGTCCCTGCATACAGCGTCAGCGGCCCAGGCCATGGCGCCGCAAACGCGGCAATCCATAGTCCGCCGCGCTCCGCCGTTTCGCCCGGCAGGACGGGCAGATCGAGCGCTACCAGCACAGGGCGCGATGGCGGTGCCAGGTCCGCCATGCGCGATGCAGGCTGTGTCCCGGACAGAACGGGCTTGCGCGCGCTGGCCGGTCTCAGCCCGGCCTGGCGCGATGCAATGCCTTCAAGGCTTGTCACCATTAGCGGCGTATCCATACCGGTTTCACCGGTGAGCATGAGCGTGTCACCGGCCTCGACAGCCAGCAGCGAGGGCGGCAGTGTCAGATCAACGCTCAGCGCGCCTGCCTCATCGGCCTGCAACGCCCCTTGCGCCCAGCCCTGTGCCTGCGCCGGATCGGCCAGAATGCGCAGGCCCAGCTCGGCCACGCCCTCAACGGCAGCATCCAGCCCGCGCGCCGACGCCATGGCCGGGCTGTAGGCTTCATCATCGGCGATATGGGCAATGCGCACCTCGCGCACCCGCCCTGCCGCTGCTTCGTGGGTTGTGACGAGCGGCGAGGCATCGCCCGCCCGCACGCAACTACTGGCATCAAGGCTTGTGACCGCCAATGCCGAACGCGGCAGGGCGGCCACGCCATCGGCACGATCCACGATATCGAAGCCATAGAGCGCGCCGAGCCGGGTCAGCACATCGCGCGCCCGCTCCCCGCCTTCAATGACCAGTCCGGCGACCAGCCCGTCGAGCCGGGTAGCGTCAATCGCCTCCAGACCCGCTCGCGCAGCAACATCACTTACGATGTGCGCAAGGCTGGCCTGTCCGGCCCGCCCTGTCAGCCAGTGGCCAAGCTGCCAGTTCGTCCCGTCATCCCACACGGTGTTGAGGGCAGGAAACTCCGGGAAGGGCCGCGCATCCCACGTCCAGGCATGACTTAAGCCGAGATCAATCATCGACCCGCCATAGACGGACGAGACCGGGTTATTGGCACCCTGCCAATAGCCCATCAGCGCCTCGATATAGCGCCGCTGGATCACATCATCGCGCGTGCCGCGCGAAAAGTAGGGCGCGAAGCTCTCCGAGCTTTTCGGATCGATAAACACATTGGGCTGGTTTGCGCCCTTGTCGACGGCCGGGCAGCCATATTCGATGAAGGCGAAGGGCTTGGATTGCGGCACCCACGCCGTCGGCTCGGACAGGCGTGTCCCGGATGCATCACGCTCGTAATGCGCCTCGCTCCACCAGCTGCGCAAATCCTTGTAACGCCAGACCCATGGCTCGTCCTGACCATCGGTGATGGGCGTGCGGGTCTGGCTCTCCCGATCAGCGGGGCTGGCATAATACCAGTCAAACCCCTCCCCGCCTTCAACTTGCGAGGCCAGATATTCCGGATCATGGATGGACGGGAAACCGGCCTGCGCATCCAGATGGCCTGCGCCCTCGCGCCAGTCAGCCAGCGGGATGTACCAGTCGAGGCCAATAAAATCGATATTGGCGTCCGCCCACAGCGGATCGAGATGGAAGCGGCGCTCCCCCCCGCCCGGCGCATGGCCCCAGTATTCCGACCAGTCCGCCGCGTAGGACAACTTGCACCCTGCCCCCAGCAGCGCGCGCACCTCACCTGCCAGCGCCCGCAGGTGCGCCGTCGCCGGATAGACGCCGGACGCCGAGCGGATGGTGGTGAGGCCGCGCATCTCCGATCCGATCAGGAATGCATCCACCCCGCCCGCTGCTGCGGCCAGCGCGGCATGGTGCAGGATGAAGCGGGAAAACCGCCATTCATCCGGCCCGGAATAATGCACCTGCCCGGATGAGGTGCTGAAATGGGATGCGCTGACGGTGCCGAAAAAGCTCGCGGCCTGCGCGGCGGCGGCAGAGCTGGCATCCACGCTGTCCGGCTGGCCGGGTGCGGGATGGCAGGTAATGCGCCCGCGCCAGGGAAACACTGCCTGCTCCGCCCCGCCATACGGGTCTGGCAAGCCATTGCCTTGCGGCACATCCATCAGGATGAAGGGGTAGAGTACCACCCTGTAGCCACGGGCTTTGAGAAGCTGGATGGCTTCGATGACGCTCCGGTCAGAGGGCGTGCCGCCATAGACCGGCTTCTCCGGCCCCCCGCTGATCAGGTGCGCGCCATCGCGGTTCACGCCGCCAGCCTGCCAGGCATGGGGCCGGGTGATCTTGTCAAAAGACTCAATGCCGGGGCGGATCTGGCACTCCCCGCAGCGCAGATCGGTGCCGATCCAGGCGGTTACCAGCGCCACCGAACGGCATTCGGGCAGGCGCATGGCCAGATCATCCAGCGCGGCCTCGATATTGGTATCGGCACGCAGCACGTGGACGTTTTCGCTCGCATCGCGCCCATCGGCGATCTCCCGCATGACGGGTTCGGCGGCATAGGCAAACTCGCCCGATGCCGGAATTAGGCACACGCCTTCGATCAGGCTTTCCAGCGATCCGGCCATCGGCGCATCACCGCCGCCCAGCACCTCGAAACTCAATTGCGGGATGCGCAGGCCAAAATCGTCAAGCGGCAGATCCTCGAACACCACATAGGCAAGGCCCTTGTAGGCTGGCGCGGCGTCTGCTCCCTCGATCATCGCGATCAGCGGATCGGGTTGCTGGTCTTCGCCGCCCGTATGCACCCGCATGGTGATGCGGCCGGTGTCCAGAGGCGCGCCATTGGCCCAGACCCGCCCGACACCGGCAATCGGCCCCTCGCACAGGGCAACGGCAAAGCTGACCGAATAGTTGTATCTGCTCGTGGACGCGCTCGTGCCCTTGCCGGAACGCTGCTCCTTCACCCGCGTCTCGCGAAACCGCGACGCCCAGATCACCTGCCCGGCAAGGCGCATGCGGCCATAGACGCGCGGCACAGGACTGCCCTCAGTGGAGGTCTGGATATCCAGCCCGTCAGTGCGCGCCGGTTCACGTCCGCCACCGGAAAACAGGCGCGCAACGCCTTGGGCGGCAAGCGTGCGCAGCGCACCGGCGGCAAGGCGCGCACCGGCGGCAAAGGCCATCTGGGCCATGGGAGATGTCCTTGTTTGGGAGAAAAATCAGTCAGAGGAGGGAAAGGCCGCCACGGCGCTGATACGCCTCATCCAGAAGCCGTCCAGCGGCGTTTCGGCCACCGCCCGGCCCTGCCAGGCGTGAATAATGGTCTGCGGGCTGGAAAGGATCGCGCAATGGCGCGACGGTCCGCCGGAGCGGATACGGAACAGCAGTACATCGCCGGGCAGGCGCTGTGCGATTTCGCAGGCAATGAAATGCCGGTTCAGCGCCGCCAGCAGCGTGTCTTCACCCGAACGCTCCGCCCAGTCCGGGCTATAGGCGGGCAAGGCTTCGGGCTCCGGGCCAAGCACGGCCCGCCACACCCCGCGTACAAGGCCGAGGCAGTCAGCTCCTGCCCCTTTGCAGCTGGCCTGATGGCGATAGGGCGTGCCGGTCCAGCTTCGCGCCTCGGCGATGATGGCGGCGCGGTTGGCGCTCACCGGCGGCCCCCATCACGCACCGCTTCAGACCCGGCATGGCGGATCAGCACATCATTGCCGGGAATATGCGGACAGCCCCGGAACCGGGCGAAATTGGCAAACTTCGTCCGGCAGGTTTCCGCCCGGCCATCGCATCCTGCAATGATCTGGAACGTGTCGCCTGGCGCCAATGGAAAGGCGGGCGCGCCGGCCAGAGCGATCTGCACCGCGCCGCCGCGCAGCTCATGGGTTTCGACCCGCGCCGCCGCGCCCGCATTCGCGCCCGTCAGCCAGACCAGCCTGCCATGGGCGAACCAGCCGGGCTGATACGTGTCCAAGCCTTCTGCGGCAAATCTGGCCGTGCTGGCCATTTCCGCCACGCTGCCCTCGCCCGTGAAGGCAGACGCAGACACGTCCACGCCGCAGCGCGCATCGCCCAGCTCCGCATCGCAAGCCTTTGAGAACACGCGGCCAATGCGCCGGTTCAGGCGCGCGGAAAGCCCTGCCAGCTCGACCTCGAAGCCAGCGCCAGACCGGCGTATCTCGCCAATCTCGCCAGTGAAGACGCGCACGCGGGTTTCCGGCGCTGCCCAGTCCACCCGCCACACCTCCACGCGCGCGCCGTCATAAAGCCCTTTGGCGATGTCGGCGGCACTGATCCGGTCTGAACTGACCGCTCCGAAGGCCGCGCCGCGCGCCGGACTGCCCGCCTCGCTGCGAATGGCACCGGGGACAAGCCCGCTGGCCGGTTCGCACGCCACGCCGTCAATCTCCAGCACGCCGTCATGGTCGGTAAAACCAAGGCGCTCACCATCGCCGCGCGTAATCAGCCAGCACCAGGCAAGCTGCGTCACGCCGCTACTGAGCGCGGCCTGCATGGCAGGAGGAAGGGAGAGCATGGAAGCCTCATTCAATTCGAAAAAATTTCGTCATTCCAGAAAGCGCAAAGCGCTTATCTGGAACCCAGCGCTCTAACAAAAAGACTGGGTTCCGGCTTTCGCCGGAATGACGAGGGGGGGGTGAAGAACTGGTCGTCCGACTTTCAACCGGGTCCCCGGCCCCCGAGCCGGGGTCCATGTTCAGCCATTGAGCTTTTCCATGGGTCCCCCGTCGGGGCGGGGGACCCCGGTGGAGAGGTTCCGGCGATAACGTTTTCGACCGGTGAGCGCGGATGCGTGGAGCATCACTAACAGAGTCGCACCTCAACCAGAGGCACACTCAAAACCGCCCCGGACCGGAACGCGTCGAGCGCGATTTCCAGCCTGTCGGTGTCAAAGCGCACCGGCACATCAAAGCGGAAACCGGCACTGACACCCGCGCCATCGGGCGCAGCCTCGTCCAGCACGATGTCCGCGCCATCAAGCGTGAAGCCTGCCGCCGCGCCATTGACCGCGACCTGCACACTGCCCGAGGCCGGCAGGGTAATCGGGCGCACATAGGCTCCCTCCCCCTCACCATAGCGTTTGATGAGCGGGAAACGGGTGCGCTCCCCGTCACCGAGACCCAGGAGCTGGTCGCTGGCGCTCACCTGCGCGGAGGGCAGGCACGAGGCATGGTCTGCCGGATCGCGGAAACGAAAGGCATGCAGCCGCCCGCGCCGGGCCTCGAAAAACGCTGTCAGCAGAGCCAGATCATCCGCCGAGCGCACGCCCGGCCCGGCATCCCAGCGGCGGCGCGAATGCGCCCACGGGCTGTTGCGCTCCTCATGGCCGCTGGCGAGCTCGACAATCTCGGTGAAGCGCTCCGGCCCGCCGCGAGCGCCCAGCCCGACGCTTAAAGGGAAGAGGACATCGTGGAACGCGCTCATAGCCGTTCACTCCCGGCGCGGACCGCGCGCGCCAGGCTCGCCGCGATCTGGCTTTCGCTGCGCCGCACGGCGCTGGCCGTGTCGCCGCTCGCCTGAATGGAGATGTTGATGACAGGCGCCGCCCCGGTTTGCGTGACCGCGCCATTGGCCATGGGCGTGAACACTTCCGGCCCTCGCTCACCCACCAGATAGCTCTGGCCTGCCAGTACCGGCCCGCCCTCGGCGCGCTGGCCGGTTATCCCGGCGATCTGCTGGCCCAGCGGATTGATGATGAGGCGGTCGAGCGCGAGGCGCGCCAGCGATTGCAGCACCTCCTCCACCATGGTGTGGATGGAGAATGAACCGGAGCGCGCCGCGCGCTCCATGGCGCGCGCAATATCATCGCCGGTGCGCTCGAACGCGCGCGAGACCGACATCGCGGCCTCTTCTGCCTCGCGCGCCGCGCTGGTTAGCGATCCTGCATCAAAGCGGTCATCGTTGGGCATGGTTCATGCCTTTCATGGGTTGAAATTCAGTCGGGGAAGCGCGCGGCCAGCGCTTTCAATGCCGCTGGATCGGGCAGATCCGAACCGGCGGCGAAGGGCCGGGTCAGCGCGCGCCATTCGGCAAGCGACAGCGCCCAGAACTGGTGCGGTGTCAGGCCGAGGCGCAGAGTTGCAAAACCGAGCCAGCCTGCCCAGTGCGCACTCATCGTGCCGCTGCCTCGAATGTGCGGGCGATGGCTCTGGCAGCTTCAGCGGGCGTGATGGAGAGCGTGCGCGCATCCACCGGATTACCGCCTGCACGCAGGAGGATAGAGAGCAGGTCCAGCATGCCGCTGGCATTGAGAGTGGCGAGCTTCGGGCCGATCTCGCTCATATCACCCGCGCCGGTCAGCGCCTCGATCTCGGCGAGCGCCCCCAGCGTCAGGCAGAGCACATGGCGTTTCCCGCCCGCCTCCAGCAACGTTTCGCCGCGCTGCGGGTTCACCATGGCTAGAGCGCCTCAAAGGAAAGAGCGCCCGCCGAGGCCAGCGACATCGAAAACGTCGCCTCGCCATCATGGCGGCCGGCATATTCCAGCGCGCTGATAGCGAACGGGCCTTCAATGATCCCGAAGCCTGGAATGACAAGCTGGAAATTCGGCGTCGCGCCCGCGAAGAAGGCCTGCCTTATAGCATTATCGCCCTCGCCGGAGAGGAAAATGCCGGTGCCGGTGACAGCGGCGGTTTTCACGCCTGCGCCTGCAATCAGCTCGCGCCACTGGCCGGGGCTGCCCGAATGGGTGGCGTCAATCGTGCGGGCATTGAGGCTCAGCGCTTTCGCGCGCAGCCCCGCCACGCTGGTAAAGCTCTCCTCACTCGCGCCATTGCCGAGCTTGATGAGCATGTCCCGTCCTGCCTGGGCGGTCATGGGCGTTACTCCTTTTTTGGGTTGAAAATCAGACCGTCTGAACCAGCGCCCTGATCCGCACCAGACCGTGCACGGCGCGTTCATCCGCGCCCTCGAAATGGTCGGTGTAGACGCATCGGCAGAGAACGAGGCGGTAGCCATCAGGCAGGGTAAACTGCGCATTGTGCAGCGCGGCTGCCACAGCGCCGGTGATAGCTTTCACCTCGGCGAAGTCATGGCGGCGCGTCCAGACATGAAGGGTCAGGCGATGCTCGCTAAAGGTGGTGTCATCGCCATCTACCGGACGGCTCTCGGCGCGGCCCAGCGCGATATAGGGGAAGGCTGCGCCTGCCGGTGCGCGGTCATGAATGCGCGGCGGATCACCCAGGAGAGCCTGCACGCCCGCATCGGCGGCGAGATGCGCCAGAATGCCCGCCTGCAGGGCCATGTCCGCGCTCATAACCGCACCTGCCGGAAGGGCCGTAAGAGACTCTCCACCGTTTCGGGCAGGCGCGCCGGACCGCGTGCCGTGGCGAGCGCCGGTTCACTGGCCGCATATCCTTCGGCCGCCAGACGCAATACCGCCTCGATCAGGGCGGGCGGCACATTGCTGGCGGTCTCGCCATAGCCTGCGGTGAAATCGATCTCGATGCCCGCGGCCAGCCGTCCGGGTCTCGGAAAGGCAAAGGGCGCGCGCGCGATCAGCCGTCCGGGATCAGCGCTCGTGTCGACGCGGTATTCCTCCGTATCCCACAGCGCCGCCTCGCCCGAACGGTCAAAGGTGCGCACGGCCTCCACGCTGACGGCAGGGGCGACCGCCAGCGCGAAGGCCGAGCCACAGCCCGACAGCCGGCGGACATGCCAGCTATCGAGTGTCTCGCGGAAACTGCGGATGATAAGCGCCCGGCCCGTCTCGGCCTCCACGCGCGCGGTGGCCGTATTGACGAGCGCAGCTATCGCCGCGTCTTCGCCGGCATGGCCGACACGCAGCCACACCTTGGCTTCAGACAGGCTGACCGGCGCCGCGGGGCTTTCCCCTAGCGTTTGAAGTCCCATGGGATGTGTTCCTTGGCATGTTGTGGGGGGCGCTATCGAAAATTCTGCAGATAGGCTGCGAACCCTCCGCCGGGGTCCCGGCCCCCGCCTGTCCCCGCGCAGGCGGGGAAGCCGGGATCCACGGAAAACCACGAGGCTTGGAAATATGGACCCCGGGTCAAGCCCGGGGCCCCGGTTGAAAGGCAATCGCCAGCCGTGTTCAGGCCGCTTTGCGGCCTGCAAGCGCGACTGCCTGCCCCCGAGCAGGCGGGGGTTCGCGGAACATCGCAGCCCGAATGGGCTGCGGGGCTAAAAAGCCGCCCTAGGACACAGACTCATAATTTCTGAGCCATATCTGGATAGCGGCGAGTTTGACGAGGGCAAGGTAGT
>NZ_BMFS01000005.1 GCF_014639075.1 Glycocaulis albus | reverse complement strand
TCCTCCTCGCGAAGGTTGAATCAGGCTTCGGCCAAAAACGGAATCCCGTTTATGAGTTTATGACCTAGGCTTACTGCTGGAAGGGGTCGTCCGCGCCGGCATTTGCCGGCCGGGCCATGGGCGGCGGCGGCGCCACGCTCTCTTCGGTCTTCTTGAGCGGAAAACCCACTTTCAGCTCGGGTGACACCAGAGTGTGATCGAAGCGGAAATCATCGACCAGATCACGTAGCTCCTGCGGTGCCTTGCTGTCTTTCGACGCCTCTATGGCGCGATAAAGGGCGAAAAGGCGCAGATAGCCCTTGTCGTCCCGCGAGAGGTCGGTTTCATCCAGGCGCGAACAGATGACCGTAAGCCGGGTTATGGCGGGCTTGCGCCGCCCTGCAGCCAGATCAAGCACGGATGCGGTCAGCTCCACCTTCCAGCCTATGTCGGCAAAATCGATTTTCTTGGGCACAGCTGCCAGCTCGGCACGCGCCTTGGCGATGTTGCCAGCACGCAGGGCTTCCAGCGCATTGCCGCACGCGGCCTGGGCCAGACGAATCTCGTCGCGCCGACGTTCCTCGGCCTTGCGTCCACCAAACATGACTTTAGCCCCTGATGGCTGGAGCAACCCAGCCTATAGCATGCCGCCGTGCAGAAGAACCCTCGCCACCTGCGCCGCCAGCTCACCCTGGATGCGATTGTTTACGCGATCACCTGCATCCAGAAAGAGGTTTAAGCAGTGCGCAGCAGGTTTTAACCCAACTGCCCGTCAGCAGAGCATTTACAGCGCGGCCAAGCAGTGAATAAATCGCTGCTGGCATGGGAGCACATCAATGATCGAATGGCTTGGCCCGAATGCGGGATGGCTGGCGCTCGCCCTGCTGGGTGTGATGCTGGCGGTGTTTGCATCTGAACGCTTCCCGCCGGAAATGGTCGCCATCGGGGCGGTGGCCGTTTTCCTTATCCTCGGACTGCTGGACAGCTCCAGCATGGTCGGGGCCCTGGCCAATGCCGCGCCGCTGACCATTGCGTGCATGTTTGTAATATCGGCCGCACTGGTGAGGACAGGCGCAATCCTGGAAGTCAGCCGCTTCATTCAGCGGCATGCAGGGTCCAGTAAAACACTGGTCATCGGCTCCACTTTTCTCCTGACCGTTATCGTGTCGGCCTTCATGAACAATATCCCGGTAGTGATGATCCTCATCCCGGTCATTACCGGCATTGCGCGCGACCTGAATCTGGCGCCGTCAAAGCTGCTGTTGCCGCTGTCCTACTGCGCCATCATGGGCGGCACATGCACGCTTATCGGCACGTCCACAAACCTGGTCGTCGATGGTGCTGCCCGTCAGGCGGGCATGGAACCTTTCGGCATCTTCGAGATGAGCGCCGTTGGTATTGCCGTTTCCGTGACCGGACTGATCTATCTGGCGGTTGTAGCGCCACGCATCCTGCCGGACAGGAAGGACTTTTCCCTGCTGGACGGAGCCAGCGAGTCCCGCTTCATCACGGATGCGCGGATTCCCGAAGGCTCGTCGCTGATCGGCCGCCGGCCGGATGATGTGCCTTTCCTGAAGCTGCGCGACCTGCGCCTTCTGGACGTGGTGCGCAACTCGCAGACCCTGCGCCATGACATCGAGCATATCGAGCTACAGGCCGGAGACCGCCTGGTGCTGGAATCGCCCATGAGCGAGGTATTGTCCCTGCACAGGGATGGCGAGGTTCGCGTCGGCGCCGACGACCTTGAGGATGTAAGCGAAAGCCGGGCAGTACTGGTTGAAGCTGTCGTGGGGCCAGGCAGCCGGCTGACTGGCGCGCCGCTGAAATCCTATCGTTTGCGCCGCCGGTTCGGGGTTTATGTGGTTGCTGTCCACCGCCATGGGGGCGAGATCAGCGAGCATGTGGGCCGCATCCGGCTCAACCCCGGAGACAGCGTGCTGCTGGAAGGCGCTCCGGAGGATATCGAGCGCATGTCGCGCGATCTGGGGCTTGTTGACCTGGCACGGCCTGAAGACCAGGCGTTCCGCCGCGAGCGGGCGCCGGTGGCGATCGCCGCGCTTGTCGGCGTGGTCGTCCTGGCTGCCCTGAACATCATGCCCATTGTCGGCCTGGCCGTCATCGGCGTTGCCATCGTGCTGTTTTCAGGGTGTCTCGACCCGGAAGAAGCCTTCGACAGCATTGACTGGCGCATTCTGGCCCTGATTGTCGCCATGCTGGCGATTGGTGCGTCATTGCAAAACACCGGAGCGATCGAGCTGGTGGTGGACGCCGCAGCACCGCTTCTCGCACTCGCCTCGCCGCTGGTGTTGCTGATACTGGTCTACGTCACAACCTCGGTACTTACAGAGACCGTAACCAACAACGCCGTGGCCATCGTGATGACGCCCGTGGCGATCGCCATGGCGGTGGCCGCCGGGCTGGATCCGCGTCCCTTCGTGATCGTGGTCATGATCGGCGCCAGTGCAGCCTTCGCCACGCCAATCGGTTACCAGACCAATACGCTGGTCTACGGGCCCGGGCATTACCGCTTTACCGATTATGTGAAGCTCGGTCTGCCCATGAATCTGCTGGTGATGATCGTCACGGTAACGCTGGTGCCGATGATCTGGCCTCTGGAGGCGGCCGGTTAGCCTGAAGGAAACGAATACGACTTCGTATGCGCGGCCAACCGGCTCACCTGTTATGCTGACACCGGAATTATTGAACGCCTACGCTGACCGGACGTAGCCTTTACCTTACGGCAGAATGGAGCCTGCACCCTGCCCGGACCCGCTGCGAATACAGCCCGCCTGCCCTCGCCAGGGGCGTGCGTGGACCTTGCGCTGGAGCGCGTTGGCAAGCGCATCGTGCTCGGCCTGCCGCTGGGTTTGGGCAAGGCCAACCATATTGCCAACGCCTTCTATGCGCGGGCGAAAGCCGATCCGGAAATTGAACTGACCATATTCACGGCGCTGACGCTGGAACGCCCGGCTGCACCCAACGCGCTCGCTGCGCGCCTGCTCGATCCCATTTCAGAGCGTCTTTACGACGGCTACCCCGACCTGGAGTATGCCCGCGACCGGCGGCGCAACGCCCTGCCCGCCAATGTGCGGGTGAAGGAGTTTTTTCTGCCACCGGGCGGCCTGCTTTCCAATGCTTCTGCCCAGCGCGACTATGTCAGCGCCAACTACACACATGCGGGCCGCGCCATTCTGGAGGCAGGGGTCAATGTGGTGGCCCAGATGGTGGCTCCCGGGCGGGATGGCAGGTTGAGCCTGTCATGCAACCCGGACCTGTCCCTGGACATGATCCCGGCCCTGCTTGAAAGGCGCAAGGCAGGTGCCCCGGCGATCATTCTGGGCGAGCTCAATGCTGCCCTTCCCTTCATGGGTCAGGGGGCGGACATACCAGAAGACTGGTTCGACGCGCTTTATGATGCTGGCAAGTACACGCTCTTTTCCATTCCGCGTGAGGCGGTAAGCACAGCCGCCTGGGCCATAGGCCTCCATGCCAGCACACTGGTACGCGATGGCGGCACGCTGCAGACGGGAATCGGCGCCCTGTCCGACGCCGTGGCGGCCGCGCTGAAGCTGCGCCACGAGAACAACGGGGCCTGGCGCGATGCTGTCGGAGTGATCGGCGCTGACATGCAGCTTGCCGAACGCTGGGGAGGCGTGGAGCGCTTCACGCAAGGCCTCTATGGCTGCAGCGAGATGCTCACGCTCGGACTTCTGGACCTCTTCCAGAACGGCATTCTCAAGCGGCGGGTCAGCGATGACGTGGACCGCCAGCGCGCCTTGCTGGCCGATCCTGACAGCCTGCGCGAGGATGAAGGCATTGCCCTGCATGGCGGCTTTTTCGCCGGCCCGGGGGAACTCTATGACCGCCTGAGACAGCTCAGTGCACCCGAACGCGCGCGGATCGACATGACCTCCGTGGCACGGGTGAATGATCTTTACGGTCACGAGGAGCTGGCCCGCCTGCAGCGCCAGCATGCCCGCTTCATCAACACCGCCATGATGGTCAATGGGCGCGGCGCGGCGATCTCGGACACGCTGGCCGATGGCCGCGTGGTCAGCGGTGTGGGCGGACAATATAATTTCTCGGCCATGGCGCACGAGCTGGAGGGGGCGCGCTCTGTCATCCTGGTACGCGCAACACGCCAGACCGGCGGCGAGACCCGCTCCAATATCGTGTGGACGGGCGGCGAGGTAACCGTGCCGCGCCATCTGCGCGATATTGTCGTTACCGAATATGGTGTGGCTGACCTTCGCGGGGCTACCGACCGGGACGTTGCCATCGCTTTGGCCAAAATCGCTGATAGCCGCTTTCAGGACACGTTTCTGAACGAGGCCAAGGCCGCCGGAAAGCTGGAAGCGGGCTATACTCTTCCGGAGACGGCCCGGCAGAACACGCCTGAACGTGTACAAGAGGGGCTGGAAGCCGCCATCAACGGTGGCGTGCTGGTGAAGTTCCCCTTCGGCAGTGACCTGACCGCAACCGAGCAGGCCTTGCGCGAAGCGCTGGAATGGCTGGGCCAGCGCAATTCCGGCTGGAAATCGCGCGCCGGGCTGATTGCTTCGGCGCTCTTGCGTGCGCCGGCGGCGCACCGCTTTGCCGCCGAACTCGAACGCATGAAGCTGACGCAGCCTGCCGGTGTCAAGGAACGGCTGGAGCAGAGACTGCTCTGCCTGGCGCTAAGCCGGACCGGAACGCGCGGCTGACCCGCGCCTTGCCGCGATCGATGCGTCGCCGGTCCAGTTTTATACAGATGTATAATGGTTTGTTCTTACTCCCGGCGCAGACTCGCCTAGACTGAGGACTGATTTCTGGCCGGGCGGACGGATCCATGAGTGAACCCACGATCTTTGCGTGCGACGCCGCGCCGGGCTGCCGGTATGCGGCTGTGCTGGGGCGGACGAGCTTCGAAACAACGATGCGCAACGCGCAAAGGCTCGTCGATCGCCTTGCGGGCGGCGACTATGCATCGCTGGTGATTGATTATCGCGGGGCTGAACCCAGCCTGGCGCCGGACCAGTACACGGCGTTCTTCAAGTTCATTGTGCCAGAGCTCTCCAGGCTCGACATGGTTGCCTATGTCTACGCGCCCGGCACGCTGATGCGCGCCGCCCATGCCACACGCCAGCTTTCGGACATGGGGGTCAATGCACGCGCTTTCGGCAACTGGGAGGAGGCCGCGGCCTTCATCGGTATCGATGCCGATGACCCGTTCGTGCAGGCGGCCCCATAGCCTCACTGGCGCCAACCACGTGCAGATGCCTGCGAAGCATGTTGTCCGTCCCGTGCCGGGCGCCTGCATGACATGAGCGCGTGCCGACGATGACTGGCACGTTTCATCTCGTGTGTAACCGGCGGCCATGCTGACACGAACAGACAGGAGCAAGCCAGCGCAATGGAGCGCACCGGCTGTTCAACTGATCTGGAGTTCCGCCATGTTCATCAAGACCCTCGTCGCCGGCGCTATCGGCGCTTTTGCCCTGGCCACATCCGCGCTGGCCAACGAACCGTTCACGCCGCAGGCCTTTGCCAACGCGCAGTCGCAAAATCAGCCGATACTTGTCGAGATTGCCGCGGACTGGTGCCCGACATGCCAGCGCCAGGAGGAGGTTATCGGCCAGCTTCAGGACGAGCAGCGCTTTGATGGCCTCACTGTATTCCGGGTCGACTATGACGGCCAGCGCGACATTGTCCGTCAGTTCCGTGCCACCACGCAGAGCACCCTGATCGTCTTCCGGGGTGAGAACGAGACAGCCCGCGCAGCCGGGATCACCAGCGAAAGCGATATCGCCGCCCTGATCGCGACGGCCTACGCCGACTAACGCAGGAAGCGCTTCATCCCACACCCTGCCGGAGGCCTCGCCCATGGGTCCTGAAAGCTATGTGTTCGGTTTCCTGGCCGGAACGCTGTCCATTCTCTCGCCCTGCATATTGCCGCTTCTGCCCATCGTGCTGGGCGCAGCGGCCAGCAGGCACCGCTACGGGCCGTTGGCTCTGGCGGCGGGCCTCACCGTGTCGTTCACGGCCGTCGGCCTGTTCGTGGCGACCATCGGCTTTGCCATAGGGCTGGACGGCGAGATTATCCGGCAGGGTGGCGGGGTATTGCTGGCGGCTGTCGGTCTGGTGCTGCTCGTCCCGGTCTTCTCCGCGCGATTGGCGACGGCGGCTGGCCCGGCCAGCAACTGGATCGAGAGCCGTCTCGGCGGTGTGGGTGATGGCGACGGGCTTGTGCCGCAGTTTGCGATGGGGCTGGTGTTGGGTGCGGTCTGGAGCCCGTGCGTGGGCCCCACGCTGGGCGCAGCCTCCCTCCTCGCCGCGCAAGGTCAGTCGCTAGGTCAGGTAGGGCTGGTCATGTTGCTCTTTGGCCTTGGTGCGGCCCTACCGCTTGCCATTATCGGGCTTGCCTCGCGCGAGGTCCTTATGAAATGGCGCACCCGCATGCTGGCGGCCGGGTCGATGGGCAAGATGCTGCTGGGCGGCTTCCTGCTGCTTGTTGGCCTGCTCGTCGCGACAGGCATGGACAAGGTACTGGAAGCCTGGCTGGTAGAGCTTTCGCCAGAATGGCTGACCCGCCTGACGACCAGCCTGTGATCTACCTGCTCAACACGATGTGATCTGGAGACTTGCTGAATATGCTGGCCGCAGCCGTCTCATCGCCTAGTCTGTTGACCGTTAATGGCGTGCGCCCTTCCGGAGCCGCCATGCGGCGGGCCAGTGGTGAAAAGGCAGTGACAGGCGATACCGATGCCAAGCTGAGAGCGCTCATGGTGCTCGCCCAGGCCGGTGACAGGGCGGCCTATCGCAGCGTGCTCGACACCGCGCGGGTACAGCTTGCAGCCTATTTCCGCTACCGCGTGAAGGAAGACCCGGCCAGCGCGGACGATCTCGTGCAGGAAACCCTGATCGCCATTCATACCAAACGCGCCACCTATGATGCGCGCCACCCCTTCATGCCCTGGCTCTACGCCATCGCGCGCTACAAGCTGATCGACCATTACCGGCGCTACCGCCTGCGCCGTACAGAACCGGAGGAGGCTGCAGGCGGCATTGCCGATGAAACCGACGATACCCGCGCGGCGATGGCCCGGCTTGATCTGGAAGCCCTGCTCGCCCGCCTGCCCGCCGGTCAGGCCGAGGCCATACGCCGGACGAAGCTGAACGGGCAGAGCGTCAGCGAAACCGCCAGCGCCATGAATATCAGCGAGTCCCTCGTGAAGGTGAATGTGCATCGCGGCCTGAAAGCGGCTGCATCCCTGGTGGGACTGAAACAGGCGGACCGGTCATGACGCGTCTTATCGATGAACTTGTTGACGGGCTGGAACCGGCCCCTTCACGTCCGGCGCTGGCCGTTTTCGGCCCGCCGTTGGCTGTGGCCAGCCTTGTTCCATTCGCCCTCACGGTGGTGGTTCTCGGCTTCAGGGCGGACATGGCGTCGGCAATTGTCGGCATACCCTTCTGGGTAAAGCTCGCCGCGCCCGCCCTCGTGGCCGGCGCCGCAGGACTGGCGCTGGCCCGCCTTTCGCGGCCCGGACGGGGCGCAGGCTCCGGGTTGATGATCGCCGCGCTCACCATGCTTGTCCTGCTGGCGGCAGGCCTGGCCAGCCTGATCGCAGTGCCCGAGGGATTGCGCCTGCAAGCGCTCATCGGTTCATCGCTTGTCAAATGCCTGATCTCGATCAGTTTGTTCGCCGTACCTTTCCTCATCGCAGGCTTCTGGGCCCTGCGGCGCATGGCACCGGTACGACCGCACCTTGCCGGATTTGCCCTTGGGCTCGTCGCCGGCGGCTTGTCGGCGGCGGTCTATGCCCTGTCATGCGGCGAGGATGCACTGGCCTTCATCGCCAGCTGGTACCAGCTGGGCATACTCATCATTTCCGCAGCGGCAGCTCTGATCGCACCGCGCATCCTGCGCTGGTAAGCAACCAACCCCATAAGAATAGAGAGAAATTATGGTAGCGGGAGAGAGACCAGCCCGCCCCGTTACCAGCATGCCCCGCAGGCTTTATATTTCTGAGGCTTAGCCGATCCGCCCTGAAGCGCCCCCGATTTCTTGTGGGACAGTTTGTGGGGCAGTTTGCGGCGGTTGTCGAGGTCCGCTTCCGCGCCCTTGTTCCGAATGCTAGACAATCCCACACGCGGCTGGGAAATCGGAGCAAAAAAAATTGACCGAGGAAACCTACTTCATCCACGAGAGGCTGGAGCCGTGGCCGAACGCTGAAGTAGAAGAAGGGTATGTTCTCAGTCCGCTGCTCTTCATGCACGCCCTTGGGTGCGTGGTCACGGACTGGAACATGCTGGAACAGAAGTACCGCTACGTAGTCGCGGCAGTGTCAGGGCTGCCAGTTGCTGCGGTGCGCGCGCTGCTTACGCACGTTGGGGCAGACACTCTTACGAGTGCGCTATACTCGACTGTTGAACTTCGGCGCGGTAGCGATGCGCCCGGTAAGGACCCCAGCCGCGACGAGGTTTGGCTAGCCTGTACGACAGCGGCACGGGCTTTCGATGTTTGCCGAGGAAACAGGAATTTCCTCGTCCACAAGTCGCAGCCCATGCACCGATATGACAACATGAGAGAGAAGGCGGGTCTGAGTGCGTACTCTGTCTCTAGGCACAAGAAGTCAAAAGCGATCAAAATCAGCAACTATGCAGTGGGGCTGGACGACATCCGGCGGGTGGCTGATGAATGTTGGAATGTTGGGCATTTCCTTTGGCATCTAGAAGGGCCGTTGAGGGGGCGCTTGCGGGGCAACAACTCGGTCGCTTTGCCCAAGCTACCTGAGGTGCCGCAGCTGCTCACTGAGCGGTTGAAGCCCATTACCGATTTCAACCCAATCGTCTCTCAGGAGACCACAGCCAACGACGGCAACTGAGAGGGGGCGCGGTCGAAAAAGGCAGACGGTGTCGGACACGCGCGTGTTTCCGTCACGCCGTCTCCAGCCTCGCCACTACCCGGCTCACGGTGTTGGGATGCCACCGTCCCCCGCCTCGCGTCTGGACGCCAGCGGCGTTGAGAGCCTCAGCGATTTCCCGTAGTGTCGCCCCGCGCTCCTTGAGCGGCTTCACGATCCCCTCGACTGTCTCAGCGAAGGCATCGGCCTTGGCACGCTTGGCCGCGTTGATCTGGGCTATGTTCCCCCTGTCGCCCCCCAGCTTCACGCCCCGCGCCTTGGCGGCGGCAAGGGCCTGTCTGGTGCGAAGGGAGATGAACTCGCGCTCTTGCTCTGCCAGCGCGGCGTAGATGTGCAGGGAGAACTTGTCCGCGTAGGGCATGGACGCCACCCGGAGGTTCACCCGCTTGTCGTCCATGATCGAGGCGATGAACGAGACCTTACGGCTGAGGCGGTCCAGCTTGGCGACTAGCAGGGTGGCCCCCCGGCTGCGCACAAGGTCCAGCGCGGCCTGTAGCTGAGGCCGGTCGTCTCCCTTCCCGGACAGTACGTCCGTAAACTCCCCGATGACCTCGAAGGGCGTCTCAGCGTAGGTCTCTAAGAACAGGGCAATGTCGCGGTCCTGTGCCTCTAGCCCTAGGCCGGAGCGGCCCTGCTCCTCTGTGGACACTCGGCGGTAGATAACGAACTGGAGCATGGCCCCTGCCTCCCTCACGGCTGACTGTGAGAGGGCTTCTAGCATCGCCTGTTACGTAATGCAACGTTGGTTGCGTGCGTTACGACGTTGCCTGCTGCCGCAATGTTCGAAGCTTCGCCTGATATCCCTGCCATACCGTACGCGCCGCGCTAACCACGTCGGCCCGCGCATCCCTAGAGGCCCCTCGCTCAAGGTACCAACGCAGTTCGCTCCACGTTCGAACGTCAGGCATCTTAGCATCGGCGCGAGCATCTTTTGTAAAGTCGCCTGCTAGGTTATCCCGCACTTGGCGCTGCTTGATATACTCCTTGAACGTCATGCTGAAGGGCCTCCCATGGCTGATGGTCGATGTCTACACTGGACAGGTTCGTGCCGCCAGTTTCGGCTACCCTGCTGACGGAAGGGAGCCGACTGAGGCCCCGGCCTCCCCCGCTGGGTTTCTGACAGGGTGGCAGGGGGGTAATGGCCCTCCCGCCTCCTATCATACAACCCCTCGGATTTTTCTACCAGAATGCGCCGGGCTTGTGTCGAGGTCCGGTTCTGGCTTCGCCTGCCTACACAGGCCGACACAGTGTGCCGCGTTGACTGTAGCGTCCAATCTGGACAGCTCTGGGCCTCAACGCCTGTGCAGGCAGGGCTTTCCGTAGCCGGACCTAGCTGAAATCATAGCCGTAACCGGGTGCCCGCACGGGCATACGCCGGGGCGCTTCGCCGGTGAGTTTCCAGATGACCGCCTCAGCCGCCTCTCTGGCCGCTTTGGTTCCCGCTGCGTCCACGGCAAGGCTCAATAGGTCGTCGCGGTAACGGGCTGCCTTGCTGGCCAAGTCCTCCGCCTTCCAGTCCCGGTGTCCGCCTGCATCGCTCGCCTTATCGGCGTCTTTCGCTATGGCGTCGGCGACGGACGGGAAGTCCGCCCGCATCCAGTTGTGGATGGTCGATTTCGAGACGCCGGGCAGCTCCTTTGCGATCTCCCGGTATCCCTTGAGCGGTCCCCGGCGCTTGCCGCCTTTGCGGTGCTGGCAGGCGTTCACGTAGCGCCTGAACACCTCGCGCTTCTCGCGTCTGGTGAGGTTGCGCTTGCCTGTCCAGTTCATCTGGCCTGCCCGCCAACGCGCCTCATGGACGTCCTTGAGCTTGCCGATGGAAACCACCGCTATGCCGTCCCCGGTCTCACTGTCCGGGTCACGGGCGCGCATGAACGCCTCGTATCGGTGCAGACCGTCGATCAGGGTCCAGCGTCCATTCAGCAAGGCGACGGTGACCGGCTCAATTTCCGCTCCGGCTTTGAAGGCCAGGGCGATTGCTGTCACGGTCTTTTCGTGGGCCTTTCCGCCTTCCCGGCAGGTGATCTCACGGTCAACGTGAAGCCACTCAGGCGGCAAGAAGGTTGGTACTCCGGTCTCCAGCGCCGGGGGTGTCTGAGGCGCGTTCATGCCGAAACCTCCAAAGCCGTGCGCTCGTTCACGGTCTCGCCATGCGCGCCCCGGTAGGCCAGAGCGTCCGCTTCATCGTTGCCGGGATGGCCGGAGTGACCCTTGACCCAGCGAAACTCCACAGGACCGGCGCGGCTCGCTAGGAGCGCGTCGAGTTCCTGCCAGAGGTCTTGATTGGCCACGGGCTTTCTCGACGCCGTCCGCCAGCCGCCTGCCTTCCACCGGGGAAGCCGCTCTGTGACGCCCTTGGAGACGTACTCGCTGTCGGTGACGATGATGAGCGGGCGCATCGTCTGGCGAATGGCCTTCAGCGTCTCGATGACGGCCTGCAGCTCCATCCGGTTATTCGTGGTGTCCGGGCTATGCCCGCACGCGACCCGCTTGGCGCGGCTATCGCGGATGACGATGCCCCAGCCTCCGGGGCCGGGATTACCGAGGCAAGCGCCGTCTGTGTAGGCGGTGATCGGCTCAAGGCCGTATGCTGACGTTGTCATGGGTTGGGTTTCCGTTCGCGGTTGGACAGAACTTCGCGAGGCGTCAGACAAGACAAAGGCCCCACCGGGATTACCGATGAGGCCTTGCCATGCGCCTCCCCGTCAGGAGGCGGTCCCCCGCGAAGGGATGAAAGAAGGGAGAAGCGAGCGCCAACGGGCTGGGCTTTCCATCTAGTGAGGGGATTGGTGTTGGACCCCTCCAATAACTCTGGGTTTTGGGCCGACGCGCTTTCCACATAGTGTCGTTCTTGGAGACCAGCTTTCCATTTAGTGGCGTTTTTGGCCGCCCGGCACTTCTCCACTAACGCGGGGTTTTGAGGCCGCTTCGCTCTCCACTAAGGGGCGCTTTTGACCGCCTGACACTTTTCCCCTAACTCGGGGTTTTGGATTGCCGTGTGATTTCCGGAAGTTAGAAAAGCCGTCGAAACCGCCTTGATCCGGTGACGGCAGAGGCAAAACCCCACCCCTCAGCGCCTCCTGTGGACCCACTTAGCCCCCGCATCACGGGCACGCACAGGAAGGCCTTCAGATGGCCTCAGGAGGGCGTTGGGACTGTCGCGGTGGTGAGGTTAGGGAGAGGCGCTGGCGACGCTCTGAGGGGCTTCTAGGGGGTCTTGTGTCTGCGTTGAAGAGAGCGGCGTGCGCCTCAGACAAACTGCCCTCCAGAACCCTCATGAGTGCCGCGCTCTTTTTGCGTGCTTGCACACACCCGTCTGCTAACGTGGGGCTATCTACGTCCCGGAGCGCCCATGATTAGTCCAATCGCACCTGCCATCGCCTCCGTACTGCTGGCCTCAGTGCTGCTTCAAGGCGCGCCTTCGTCAGTGGAGAACCCGCAAGAGGGGGCAGCGGTTGATATAGAAATACTGGACAGGCATCCGGAAACAAGCGACCGCCCTGTGCCACCGTCAGCCACTCCCAGCCTCGAGCCGGTCCCTGATAGGCGGGGGGAGGCAGGCAGCGGATCAAGCACGCTTCCTCCCGGCGCTGTCTTGGCGGCCTCCAGCTGGATTACAGCTTTGGCTACTGTTGTCTTGGCGGTTTTGACAGGTGTTCTGGCTTTCTTTACGTGGCGTTTGTACTCGCAAGCCGCTCAGCCGCAAGTCGTGGCAAATCTAGAGCCTAGCAAGTGGTCTTTTATCCATCTCGATCTTCACGTGAAGAACACTGGCACCGCAACTGCTTTCGACATACGGGTCGCATTCGACCCGCCACTGCCTCGGGCCAAGAACGTGAATGAACCGCCCAGCACTGATGCCCCCTCGCCTGACTTTGAGCCTCCGCTAAGTCAGTTGAGCCTCCTCAAACCGGGTCAAGCAATCAGTTCTTTTCAATGTGCGGCAGCTCACGCCTTGAACAACTCCTACGCGGTCACGGTCACTTGGTCACGACGACCCAGCAGTGTGCGGCGAGAAAAGCTAGAGTATGTCTTAAATCTGGCAGGCATTGCCAACTTGGAACGGCTTGGAGAAGAAAGCCCGGAGGTCCAGACTGCAAAGGAGCTGAGGAGCATTCGTGAGAAATGGGAGCCGATAGCTCGGGGTTCGAAGCGGCTACGCGTCGACAGTTATTCCTCACTAGATCGAGCCAGAGAACGCGCTAAGCAGGAAGAAATATGGGAAGGTCAAAGAGCGGCGCGTGAGGCAGAGCAACCTCAAGCCGTCGCGAGCAGAGAAGAGAACTAACGCCGCGCTTTGTCGGCTCGTCTGGCGAGTTCCTTGCGCGCTTCCTCTAGGCGCTCATCCCACGCCAGCGAGTTCACGGTGTCCCGTAGGCTTTCCACAGAGGTCTTGCTGCCGTATCGCCCGTAGGTCATGCCGGTGGGCTTGTGGCCTGCGATCTTCTGCGCCGTTGCCAGTTGCACTCCTAGCTCCAGCAAGCGGGACAGCAGGGTATGACGGAAACTGTGGAGTACCTTCGCGCGCCCGTTAAAGCCTAGTCCCTTCTTCAATTCTGAAAAGCGGTTGGTGACGCTCTGGCCACTCCACGGGTCCGCCACCCAAGCCTTCACGTCATCCCTGATTGCATCCGGGCACGGCAGCTCTCTCTCCCCGGCATCCGTCTTGGTGGCGTCCCTTGGAATTACGATCCAGTCGCTTTCGGCGTCATACTGCATCCCGGCGATCTCCTTCGCCCGCGCCCCCGTATAGAGCGCCAGACGAATGACACGCGGGAGCTTCCCGCCAGCCTCCCCCGGTAGGGCCTTGGCGGCGTCGAGAAGGCGCACGATCTCCTCTAGGGTCCAAACGTCCCGCTTCAGCGCGTCCTTGGTAGGCTCGAAACGGATGCCGCTCCAGATTGCAGTGTCCAAGTCGAGGTAGCTCCAAAGGGCGGACAGGGCAGAGCGGTGGTTGTTCACTGTCTTGCGGGAGAACCCGGACCCGTCCTCTCCGCCTTCCTCTGCGAGCCACTGAATGAACAGCCGGGCGTCCGTCCGTGTGACCTGTTGAGGCAGGGGCAGCTTGGCCTGCGCTGTAGAGAAGAACCGGCGATACTCCCGCTTCGTGCCGTCCGTAAGGCGCGCCTTGGCAAGCCACCGTTCGCCAGCGAGGGCTATAGGTAGATTGCCCCCCAGCGCCTCAAGCTGCGTCCCGAGCCGCTCGCCTTCCTTGGTCTCCTCAACGAAGCGGTCCCGTAGCTCATCGAATGCCATCCCGTTGCCGTGCGTGTCTATCAGCCCCTCACGGCGTCCCCACGCCCCTGCCGCGTCATCAAGCTGGTCTTCGAGGCGACTAGCGAGAGTGGGAACCGCTGGCGTCACCATCCCGCGCTCAACGGCGCGGCGCTCCATCTCTGCATCGGCTAAGAGGCTCTCAATGCCGCTTGGGTTGCCGACGCGGCGGATCAAATCCCACTCCCGCTCCAGCTCCCGCAAGCGGGCATCTCGGCGCTGCCTTGCCAAGCGGACATCGGCGGTCCTGAGGCTCTCCTCAAGCCACTCCCGGCCTACCTCCTCGCGCACGTCGAGAGGCACCCGTTTACGGAGCTGCCAGACCTTCCCCCGCCGCTTCATATGATGGTTCATAACGCGATACCTTGGCATCCTCACTCCAAGCCCTTGTGGGGCAGTTTGTGGGACACCTCAAGGCTGGAAAGCTGAATAAGTTCAGAGATATAATGACTTAGGGAAAAGTGGTAGCGGGAGAGAGACTTGAACTCTCGACCTCAGGATTATGAGTCCTGCGCTCTAACCAGCTGAGCTATCCCGCCACAAGGGGGCTACCCGCTGCCGCGAACCACCGGCCCGCAACAGAGGCAGCGGATATACGCAAAGGCCGGGGCAGAGGCAAGCGCGCGCGCTCACCTTGCTTCAGCCCATGTCAGATCAGGCCGCGCGCACACCTTCGAGGAAGCGGGCCACGGCGCTGCGCAGCGTTCCAGCCTCCTGGGTCAGCCCGTGGGACGCCTCGTTCACCTGGGCGGCGCACTGGCCGGTTTCCGAAGCCGCCGCGTCCACGCCCTGAATGGCCTGCGACACGCGGCGGGTGCCGCCCGCAGCTTCCTGTGCGGAGCGCGTAATCTCCTCGGCGGCGGCGCGCTGCTCTTCCATGGCGGCAGCAATGGCGGTGGAAATCTCGTTCATCTCGCGGATCACCGTTCCGATGGCGGTGATGGCACTGACGGCCTTGCCGGTCGCGCTCTGGATGCCGTTGACCTGTTCGGAGATGGAACCGGTTGCGCGTGCAGTCTGCTCGGCCAGCGTCTTCACTTCCGATGCAACAACGGCAAATCCCTTGCCTGCCTCACCGGCCCGCGCGGCCTCGATGGTGGCATTCAGGGCAAGCAGATTGGTCTTTTCCGCGATTTCATTGATGAGGCGCACCACGCCGTCGATCCGGCCTGCAGCCTCGCTCAGCGCTGTGACGTCGGCACTGGCGCCGGAGACTTCATCGGCTGCACTGCGCGCAATGGTGGAGGAGCGCGAAATCTGCTGCGCGATCTCGGCGATCGAGGACGTCATTTCCTCGGCGGCCGCCGCAACCGTGTCGACATTCTGGGCAGCCAGTACACCGGCCTCGTTGACTTCGGCTGTCTGGCCGGCCGCGCTGTGAGAGCTTTCGGTGAGCGCATTGGCCGCCATTTCCATTTCACCGGCGGCGCGCGATACCGCTTCGAGCGCGCGGCCGGAGGTCGATTCAAACTCCTGCACGAGCGCTTCGATGGCTCTGGTCCGCTTCTCGCGCGCAGCGCGCTCCGCTTCGCTCTCACTGGCCAGACGGACGCGCTCAATCTCGTTCTCGCGCAATATGGCGACCGCGCGCGCCATGTCGGCGATCTCGTCCTGGCCCTCATCGTTGAGCGCCTGTCCGGTATCGCCCGAGGCCAGCGCCGTCGTGGTGCGAGAGATGCGTGTGAGGCGGTTAAGCAGGTTGTTGTTCACATAGATCCAGCCGATGACACCGGCGATCACCACCGCGCCGATGGCCATCACGATCAGCAGTATCTGACCTGACAGAACAGCCGTGAAGCCATTCGCGCGGGCAGAGTCGGCAAGTGCATTGGCCTCGGAAACCAGCTGCTCCACCTCGGCGGCGAGCAGGGCGTGCGCAATGCGCGCATCTTCAACGGCATTCGCGGCCACAATCTCGGATTCAATTTCGGTGCGGCGCAGCGCAAACACGCCTTGCGGGCCTTCCCCGCGGGAGATCAGCGCTTCACTGGCATCGGTAATTTCCTGCGTGGCCGCCCCGCCCAGAATGGCGAGATTGACAAGAAGCTCGTCCATGGCGAGCTCGAACCGGTCTTCGACATTGGCCACTTCGTCCACCGACAGGGCCCCGTCCAGCTCCGCGTATTGCGTAAGAATCAGGTTGAGATCGATCATGAGGCGCAAGAAGGTTTCCAGCTCGGCCTGACCGGAAGCATTTTCAAGAGCTTCTTCCAGCGCCGTGACGGCCGAAACCCGGTCGCTGATGGCAAAGCTGATCGCATCAAGACGCGCATTGCGGGCTTCAAGGTTCGCGGCAGTCGGCGCATTTGCGGCCTCGATACCGGCAGCCAGATCATCGAGCAGGGCTGTCAGGTTACCCGCGCGGGCATCGTCCAGCCCGGCTTGCGAGAGCGCCGACACCGCAACACTGGCATTATTGTAAAGTGTCTGCAGGCGCGCCTCCGATGCCGCCATGTCGACGGTGTCCACCGACCGCGCAAACGCCGCCAGCTCGCCGGTGGTGGCGCTGCTGGCTGCTTCGAGTGCGCCCGCCGCACTCGCCATGGGCGCAGCCTCATCAACCACTTCGCTCAGCGCGCCACGCGTGCTCTGCAGGGCTATGACGCCGGCCAATGCGGCAGCAACCCCCACCAGCGCTACAAGGGCAAACGCCCCGTTCAAACGTGTCTGCACCGAGTGAAGGTTGAACTTCATTTTTAGCCCCCGTTAAGGTTAACGCCGCAGGCGCGAATAAAGGCGGCCGGGAATCACCCCTGACGCCGCCTTTTCGTCTTAGGCTCTAGCCTGCAAACGCAAAGTTAAAGACCTGCTCAACGCCTTCGGTCGTCTCTTCCGCCGGCGCGTATTGCCATTGCTCCAGGGCGCGCAGCACAGCCCGGTCAAAAACACCGGCCGGTGTGGCTTCAACAATCTCGACATCGGAAACGGTGCCTTCCGGCGTCACGTTGTAGCGCACCGAAACCTCGCCTTCGAGATTGCGGCGCTCGGCGCCACGCGGATATTCCGGGGCCACGACATTGACGGCTTCACGCTCGTTCATTGCCAACGCCGGAGCAACGAAAAGGCCCGAAGCGAGAACAGCGGCCATGCAGACAGATTTCATGATTTTCATGATTTCACCCAACCCGTTAGTGAGCCGCTTGGATGCGGCTTTTGATGAACACCCAGCCGGAGTTGTGTCCGGCAGGACGTGTTCTATCAGGAAGGGGTTTCCGCCAGTTTAACCGCCCGGACCAAAATCAGGCCGGTACCTCTGGCTAGTCGAGGTCACCTGCCGCACGGCGCGCAGCCAGCGCCTCTCCGTCGGTACGGGCGCTGTCCGCGGCAACGCGGAACAGCTCGGCCGCTGCAGCTGTATCGCCTTGCGCAGCCCGCAGGCGGGCAAGGCCCAGTGCCGCGCCGTAATGGCCCGGCTCAAACGCCAGCACGCGCTCGTAGAGCGTTATGGCATCGCCAGTCCGGTCTGCCCCGGCGAGACAGTCGCCATGAGCGGACATCGCATTGAGATCCCAGGGCGTGTCTTCGAGCCGGGACCCGCTCTGCTCGCATACTCCCCCTGCAGCAGCCAGCGAGGTGGGAGGGGCGGCAGCCGCGTCAGCGCGCGTGGCCGGTGCAGCATCTGCTGCGCGGGCAGCGTCATCCGACGCTGCCATACCGGTGTCTGAGGCCGCGCGGGCGGCAGCCGCACCGGCGACCGGACTTAACGGGACCGGAGCCAGCGCCACCCCTTCGAGTGACACAAGAATACCGCCTTCACCCAGGAAGGCGTGTGCTCCGCTCCACTGGCCCTCAAGCACGAGCGTGCAGCCACCCTCCCCGCTTGTAGCTGTGTGCAGCCGGGTCAACGGGCGCCCGGCAGGAGGCAGGATTTCGCGGGCCTCGCAGGCAAAACCCGCCAGTTCAAGCTCCAGCGCGCCGCCACGGGAAGAAGACGTCATCGCCAGAGGCTGACCATCAAGGGCGAGCCACAAATCCGCAGACCCTTCGCCGGCGCTGGCAAGCCAAGCATCGGTGATGGCTGCCGGCTCGGGCTCAGCCTGGTTCAACGCAAGAAGGGCAAAGGCCAGTTTGAACATGAGTGGCAAGCTGGCGTGAGTCGGGCAGTATGCGCGAGACTTCAGCCGACCGGCGTTACAGCGCAGGCATCATGGGCCAGCGCGCCGAGCGTCCGGCCTTCAGCATCACGGACCCGTTCGTAGAGATAGCATCCTTCAGCGCCTGCCGGCATCCGGCCCGGCAGATAATACGGATCGCCCTCGCCCGGCAGCAGCGGTTCCCCGGCCGACACGGCGCGCCAGCGCACCCGCCCGTCGGTGTGGGTACAGTCAAACCGGCCATTGCCGGGATATTCGAAGCGTACAACCTCGTTGCCATTTTCCCGGTAGGCCAGACTAACCCGGCGTTCGCCCGCTCCACGTACATGAGCAAGGGAGGATACAGCGCTGTCCGCGCGGCAGGCCTCGATAGCCGGCAGGAATTCGCCAATCGCGTGCGTCCAGCGCACATGCGGTCCGGTTTCGCGCGCGCAGCCCTCATAGCTCCGCCCGCCAACCTCCAGCCAGGCAAACAGGCCATAGCGGATATCGCCGATGGCACACGGGCCGGCTTCCAGCGCCAGCGCGATCTCACCATGCCGGTCCAGCCGTCCCTCATAGCGCTGCACCCCGTCCGCCAGCCAGGGCTCGGCCATGGACAGGCGGGGCATAAGAAGGGCCGCAGCGCCGGTGTCTATAACGGTATCGATCTCCACACCGCCATCAGGGGCTTCGTCGAAAACCAGTTCGGCAGTGAAGCCCGGCCCTTCGGCGATATAGCCCGAAAGCTCAGGCCGGGACGGCTCGCGCGGGGTGAAACCTGGCCCGGCCGGCATTGGCGAAAATGCGCTCTGCAGCCCGCCGGACGTGGTGGGCGCGCAGGCAGACAGTCCTGCCATCAGGGCCGAAAGCCCCGCCAGAAGCGTGATGAACCGCATGCGCCCCTCCCCCGTTTGAACAGCTAGTATACCTCGAACAGGCCTGCCGCGCCCATGCCGCCGCCGACACACATGGTGACGACCACATATTTCACGCCCCGGCGCTTGCCCTCGATCAGGGCGTGGCCAACCATGCGCGCGCCGCTCATGCCATAGGGGTGACCGATGGAGATGGCGCCGCCATTGACGTTCAGCCGGTCGTCGGGAATGCCCAGCTTGTCGCGGCAGTAGATGACCTGGACGGCGAACGCCTCATTCAGTTCCCACAGGCCGATATCGTCCATCTTCAGGCCGTTGGCTTTGAGGAGTTTCGGCACGGCATAGACCGGGCCAATGCCCATCTCGTCTGGATCAAGACCCGCCACCGCGATACCGCGATAGGCGCCCAGCGGAGTAAGGCCCCGGCGCTCGGCCTCTTTGGCTTCCATCAGCACGCTGGCGGACGCACCATCGGAAAGCTGGGAGGCGTTACCCGCGGTGATGAATTTGCCTTCCTTCACCTTCTGGCCATTGGCGTGCACGGCTTTCAGGCCCGAGAGGCCCTCCAGCGTGGTATCGGCGCGATTGCCCTCATCCTTTTCCAGCTTGGTGTCGACAATGGAGATCTGGCCCGTGGCCTTGTCCATCACGCCCATCTTGGAGGCGAGCGGGACGATCTCGTCATCGAACTTGCCCGCAGCCTGCGCGGCGGCCGTGCGCTGCTGTGATTGCAGGGCGTATTCATCCTGCGCCTCGCGTGAAATCTTGTAGCGCTCGGCCACGATCTCGGCCGTTTCCAGCATGGACATGTAGAGATCGGGGCGGTGCTCATTGATCCAGGGATCAAACGCGCGGTGCAGGTTCATGTGCTCGTTCTGGACCAGCGAGATGGACTCAAGACCACCGCCGACCGTCACCGTCATCCCGTCAGAAATGATCTGTTTGGCGGCAATCGAGATTGCCATCAGGCCAGAGGCGCACTGACGGTCGACCGTCTGGCCGGCAACGCTGGTCGGCAGGCCGCCGCGAATGAGGCACTGGCGCGCGGTGTTCTGGAAGGTGGAGCCCTGCTGCATGGCAGCGCCCATCACCACATCATCGATTTGCGCGCCTTCAACACCGGCACGCTTCACCGCCTCGGCGATGACATGGCCGCCGAGTTCCTGCGCCTGGGTGTTGTTGAAAGCACCGCGATAGGCCCGGCCAATGGGTGTGCGGGCGGTAGATACGATGACGGCTTCACGCATGGGGTGTCTCCTCGAAATCGGGTGCGGTGCCTTGATCGCCCGCATTCACGCCCAGTCTTAGACCCTCAGCGCTGCGGATCAAAGCTTTCCATGGATGACGGTTACATTGGCGCGCCGGATCGCCTATGGTCCGCGCGCTCACACCGTTCCGTCCCCCGCGCGAATTGCTGATCGAAGAGGGGGCAAAGCAATTTCAAGGAGGCCTGTCCATGACCGGCCCTGTGGAAACGCGCGTCCAGACCGGCGCAGAGCCAAAAGCCTCGAAGCAGAATTACGGCGATGACCCGCTGAAGGTCCGCGAGTCTGATCATTACCGCGAGGAATACGTCAAAAGCTTCGTCGAAAAATGGGACGAGCTGATCGACTGGGACGCCCGCGCCGAGAGCGAGGGCCAGTTCTTCATCGACATTTTGCGCGCGCGGGGAAAAAAGTCCGTCCTCGATGTCGCTACCGGCACCGGCTTTCACTCAGTGCAACTGCTGAAAGCCGGGTTTCAGGTCACCAGCGCGGACGGCTCGGCGGAGATGCTGGGCAAGGCGTTCGAGAATGCCCGGCGCCGCGGCCTGGTCCTGCACACGGCATTGGCCGACTGGCGTGCTCTCAACCGCGACATTCACGGGCGCTATGACGCCATTATCTGCCTTGGCAATTCCTTCACGCATCTGCATGACGAGAATGACCGCCGCCGGGCACTGGCCGAGTTCTACGCCGCGCTGAAACATGACGGAATCCTGATCATGGACCAGCGCAATTATGACGCGATCCTCGATGTCGGCTTCGACAGCCAGCACAAGTATTATTATTGCGGCGATCAGGTATCGGCAGCGCCCGAGTATGTGGACGACAGCCTGGCGCGCTTCCGCTACGAGTTTCCCGACAGCTCGGTCTATCACCTTAACATGTTTCCGCTGCGCAAGAATTATGTGCGCGGGCTGATGAAGGAAATCGGCTTCCAGAAAGTGCGCACCTACGGCGACTTTCAGGAGACCTATAACGATCACGACCCGGATTTCTTCATCCATGTGGCGGAGAAAAGCTATGCAAGCTGATCTGCAACAGGCCGTGAAGACAGCTGAAACCTATTATGACAGCCATGATGCCGACCGCTTCTACGCCCTGATCTGGGGCGGAGAGGACATTCATGTCGGCCTTTATGATCACGCGGACAGCCCGATCCGCGAGGCGAGCCGGAAAACGGTCGCCCACATGGCGTCAAGGCTGGCCGGCCTGAAGCCCGGCGCGAGGGTGCTTGATCTGGGAGCGGGCTATGGCGGCGCGGCGCGCTATCTGGCCCGTGAGCATGGCGCGCATGTGACCTGCCTGAACCTGTCGGATGTGGAAAACGCCCGCAATCGCGAAATGACCGCCGGGCAGGGCCTTTCAGACCGGATCAGTGTCGATCATGGCGCGTTTGAAGACCTCGCCTACCCCGATGCCAGCTTTGACATCGTCTGGTCGCAGGACGCGTTCCTGCACTCGGGCGACCGGGAGCGGGTCCTGAAGAATGCGGTCCGTGTCCTGAAGCCCGGCGGAGAAATCATCTTCACCGACCCGATGCAGGCCGACATTGTGGATGATCCGGCCGCACTGCAGCCGGTCTATGACCGCATTCACCTGTCCAGCCTCGGCTCGTTTGCCTTCTACCGGCGCAGCCTGCAGGCGCTGGGGCTGGAAGATGCGGGCTGCGAGGCAATGACCGGCCAGCTTCGCACCCATTATGCCCGTGTGCGCGCAGAGCTGATTGCCCGGCGCGGTGAGCTGAAAGGTGAAGTGTCCGACGCCTATGTGGACCGGATGCTGGAAGGGCTTACCCATTGGGTGGAGGCCGCCGGCAAGGGGCTGCTGGCCTGGGGCGTCATCCACTACCGCAAGCCGGGTTAGGGCGGTCGAGCCTGGTTTTCCCTCGCGCTTCGAGACGCAGCCAAGGCTGCTCCTCAGCATGAGGGAAAACTTCACCCGCCCTCATCCTGAGGGCGGGTGAAGCGAGCGTCTCGAAGGACGAGGGCGATACGCCGGTGCGAAGCTGTCTACCCCAGCTTCACGCCGGCAGCAGCCGCCGCCTTGGTGATGAATTTCATGGTCTGCTGGCCGCCCTGCTCATAGGGCTCCTGCCCCTTCGCATCCACGATCTGGTCGAAGTGCTTTGCGATGTTTTCAGGCGTCTGCTCGGCAGGGGGCAGGAAGATGCCGTCCGTCTCATAGATGCGGGTGGCGGCATAGCCACCCGCACCAGCGCACAGCACCGTGCGGCTCGGCGCATCCTCGCTGACAAGATAGACCAGCCCCGCCGAAACGCTTTCCACCGTCATCAGCTTGAGCGCCTCTTCCGGGATCAGGCCTTCGGTCATGCGGGTGCGCGCGGTGGGGGAGAGCGCGTTGACGCGGATATTGTTCTTCGCCCCTTCCAGATGCAGCACATTCATGAAGCCAACCAGGCCCATCTTGGCCGCGCCATAATTGGACTGGCCGAAATTGCCGTAAATGCCCGACGACGAGCTGGTCATCACCACGCGGCCATAATTGGCCTCGCGCATGATCTCCCACACCGCCTTGGTACAGGTCGCCGCGCCCATCAGATGCACGTCCACGACCGCCTTGAAATCCTCGAGCGTCATCTTGGCGAAGCTCTTGTCGCGCAGGATTCCGGCATTGTTGACGAGGATATCGACCCGGCCCCACGTCTTCATGGCGCTGTCCACCATGTCGGCGACTTCATCGGCCCTGGTCACGTTGGCGCCATGGGCGATCGCCTCGCCGCCGTTTTGCGTGATCTCGTTGACGACCGCCTGCGCCGCACTGATCGAGCCGCCCGTGCCGTCCACCGCCCCGCCCAGATCATTGACCACGACTTTCGCGCCGCGCGCAGCCAGTGCCAGCGCATGAGAGCGGCCAAGCCCTGCCCCTGCGCCCGTGATAATGGCCACTCGGCCGTCAAACCGGATATCGCTCATGGATGTATCTTCCCCTGGTTACATTTGCAGCTCTTGCTCAGGCAGTGCGTCCGAGCCGGTTTTTGTTGCGGATATGCTCCGCCTTTTTGTCCGGCGAAGCGAAGCGCTTTTTTTGCTGCGATGCAACAGGGAAGGGAAGCAGGCCGATCCTAGCCCTTGCCGAACTCCGGCGTGCGCTTTTCCAGAAAGGCGCGATAGCCTTCCTGGAAGTCGGCGCTTGAAAACGCCTCCAGGAAAAGTGCGCGCGTGGCATCATCATCTTCGGCCTGCCCGGCTTCGACGAGCGCGATGAGCTGCTTGGTCACCCGCGCCGAGCTCGGAGAGGTCGCGGCCAGCAGGGCGGCATAGGCCTCCACCTCGCCGGCCAGACGATCCACCGGCACCAGACGGTTGATGAGCCCGGCGGACAGCGCCTCCGGCGCGTCCAGCAGCCGCCCGGAGAACAGCATGTCCTTGGCGGTGGGAACACCCACAGCGCGGATCAGGCGCGCGGTATCGTTGAGGGTATAGACCAGGCCCAGCTTGCCCGGCGTGATGCCAAAGCGCGAGCCTTCCGCCGCAAAGCGCATGTCACAGGCGAGGGCGAGGCCGCATCCGCCTCCCACACAGGCACCCTCAATCATGGCAAGGGTCGGACGCGGGAAGGCCGCCAGCGCATCCAGCGCTGTGGCTATACTGCGGGAATAGGCCTCTGCCCGCTCCGGCGTGGCGTAGACTTGCTCGAACTCGGAAATGTCGGCCCCGGCGGCAAAGCTCCCTCCCGCCCCGCTGACGACCAGAAGGCGCGCCTCATCATGGGTCAGAGCCCGCTCCAGCAGGACCGGGATCAGGCCCCACATCGCTGCGTTGAGCGCATTGCGCTTGTCAGGACGGTTCAGAATGAGGTGCGCGGCCGCGCCGCGCACTTCCAGCCGGATCGGATCAGAACTCATCGCCAATGCCTTTTCTGCCTTGCTGCCGGAATAGCCGGGCGATACCGGTGCGGCAATGTCTGACCAGACATGAGCCCCGCTTTTTCACATAGCGGCAATGCCGCGATGACGGTGAGGCGAAGCTTGCGCCGCCTGCCATGAACGCGTAGTGGCAGCCGCGTCTGATCAAACAAGGGCAGGGACGCCGTCAGGGCCATGGAAATCGAGTTCTTCAGCCGGTTCATCGCTGCGCTTTTCGCGATGATCAACCCGCTTGCCGCCATGCCGGTCTTTCTGTCCCTGACAGCCGGAAACACACCGCAGGCGCAGCGCAAAATGGCCTTTCAGGCAGCCATTGCTACCGTAATCGCCTGTTTTGCCATCGCGATTGCGGGCAAGTTCGTGCTGGGCCTGTTCGGCATCGCCATCGACAGCTTCCGCATTGCGGGCGGCATTTTGCTCTTCACCATCGCGCTGACGATGATTTCCGGCGCGCGCCACAGCTCCAGCGCGGGCACCGAACGCGAGCGCGCGACGCAGGAGAATATCGACAATCCGGCGATCTACCCGTTCACCATCCCGATGACGGTTGGCCCCGGCACGATCACCACGCTGATCATCTTCTCCGAGCAGGCCTCCACCAGCCCGGTGAAGATGGGGGTGTTCGCCGCTGTCGTGCTGATCGTGGTCGGCCTGCTGCTGGCCTGCCTCCTGATCGCGCCCTTCCTGGACCGCATGGTCTCGCACAGTGCGCGCACGGTCTCCATCCGCATCATGGGGATCATCCTCGCCGCGCTGGCGGTCGAGTTCGTGATCACGGGCCTTCGCGGTTCAGGCCTGATCGCGCTGAACGGCCTATAGCGCCTGCAGCACTGTCTCGCCGGCCGGTTCGCGCAGATTGTAGCGTGAGCTCATCACCGCGCCGTAGGCTCCGGCCTCGGCAATCAGGATGACATCGCCTTCGCGCGTTTCCGGCATAAGCCGGTCTGCTCCCAGAAGGTCGGCGCTCTCGCAGATCGGTCCAACAATGGAGGCCAGCCCTGCCGGGGGCTCGCCGAGCCTCGACAGGTTCACGATCTCGTGGCGCGCGCCATAGAGCGCGGGGCGGATCAGCGAGTTCATGCCGGTGCTGATGCCGATGAAGCGCGTACCGAAGCTCGTCTTCACTTGCGTGACACGCGCGAGCAACACGCCGGCCTCAGCAACCAAGTAGCGGCCCGGCTCCATCCATAGCTCCACGCCGTCAAGAGCGCGCTTCACGCCGCCCAGCTCCCGGTCGACCTCGGAGAGGTCGAGAACAGGCGCGTCGGGGCTGTCAGGCACGCCCAGCCCGCCACCCACATTGAGGATTTTCACACCGCCAATACCGGCGGCGGCCTCGCCCAGAATGCGGCCGATCTCGCGCCAGTGCCCGGCCTCGGTAATGCCCGAACCCGCATGGGCGTGCAGCCCCTTCACCACCGCCCCGGCCGCTTTTGCCAGCTCCGCCGCATGACCCAGCTGTTCCAGCGGAATGCCGAACTTGGCCTTCGGACCGGCGGTGCGCACATGCTCGTGATGGCCGCGCGGGCGGTCCGGATTGACGCGCAATATGATTTCCTTGCCCGCAAACAGGTCCGGCCATTCGCGAAGCGGGTGCAGCCCGTCAATCGTCAGATGCGTGCCGAACTCCAGCGCCGCTTCATATTCGCTGCGCGGGGCAAAGTTGGGTGTGAAGAGGATGCGGCTTGCCGGCAGGGCGGGCAGGGTCTCGCGCACGCGCGCCACCTCGCCCATGGATACACACTCAAACCCGATGCCGGCGGCCTCGACGGTGCGCAGCACATCGGCGTGCGGATTGGCCTTCATGGCAAACCAGGCCGCATCGACGTGCTTCAGGCCGGCGACCGCATTTGCCCGCGCAGCCACCGTTGCCGTGTCATAGACATACATTGCGCCGGCCGAAGGCGCGATATCGAGCAGGTCCTGCCTGCGCACCTCCCACCACGGGGCAGGACGCGCCGGGGCGGATGCCTTGACCGCCGGGGCGCTGATCTCCGCCCAGCTCGGCCCGAACACGCGGTCCTCGGGAACCTGCCCGATCAGGCTTTCATGCAGGTTCTTGGCCAGCGCCGCGCCATCGGCCTCGTCCACGACGACGGTAAAATTGAGGTCATTGGCAGCCTGGCTGACCAGATGCACCGGCTTTTGCTGGAAAGCCTCAAAGGCAGGGGCCAGCTGATGCAGGATGCGCCGGATACCGTAGCCGACCATCGAGACCGCCGCCTTGCCCTCTTCGATACGCACCCGGCAGAGCGGGGCCAGTGCCGCGCGCAGCATGTCGAGACGCGCCGCATCAAGTCCGGGATCGGGATCAAGCGAGACGGTGACATTGGTTTCCGAGGTAGACACCTGATCGACGGAAATCCCGCAATGCTTGAAGGCGGCAAAGATGTCGGCGAGGAAGCCCGCCTGGCGCCACATGCCCGAGCCTTCCATCACGACCAGGCGCACGCCCGTTTTCACCGATACCGCCTTCAGCCGCGGCGCGTCATCGCCCGGTTCACCGGTGATGCGTGTACCGGGCAGATCCGGTCGGAACGTGTCCTTCACCAGCATCGGGATGCCCGCCCGGCGCGCCGGGCCGACCGAGCGCGGATGGAGCACCTTGCCGCCCATCGTGGCGATTTCCTGGGCTTCCTCATAGCTGAGCGCGGTCAGCATGCGCGCGCCATCGGTCAGGCGCGGATCAGCGCTGAAGAGGCCGGGCACATCGGTCCAGATTTCAACCCGCGCGGCGCCTGCGCGCGCTGCGAAATAGGCCGCCGACGTGTCAGACCCGCCCCGCCCGAGCAGCACGGTGCCGCCCCCGGCGCGCGAGGCGATAAAGCCTTGCGTGAGGACCACATCATGAGGCGCCAGCCGCGCGATAAGCGCCTCATCGCGCTCTTCGCTGACGGCATTGTCGAGCCAGCTGCGCGTCTCGTCATGGGTATTGGTGCCGGTCAGCACCTCGCGCGCGTCCAGGCCTTCGGCCGCAACGCCGAGTTTCGTCAGAAGCGCGAGACCCAGCGCCGACGCCATCAGCTCGCCCAGCGCCATGGTCTCGGCACGTACGCGCGCACTGGCCTCGCCGACCAGCGCCATACCGGCGGTCAGCGCATCGAGCCGCGCGAACCACGGGGCGAGTATCGCCGGGCCATCCAGCCCCGCCTCGCTGGCGAAATCGAGATGGCGCTGGCGGATGGCTGCAGCGGCGGCCTCGCCCTCGCCCGCCAGCGCCAGACCGGGCAGGGCCTCAAGCAGGTTGGAGACGCCTGAAAGTGCCGAGTGCACAATCAGCACGCGCTCCCCATCGGCGAGGCGTTTTCGGGCCAGGCGCGCAATGATTTCCCAGTTTTTCGGGCGGGCAACCGAAGTGCCGCCAAACTTCATCACGATGAGGGAACGCGCCGTCATGGCAGTAACCTTGTCTGAACGGGCCGGAAAGGCCGGCCGGAAACCTTTCCTTTAGCGTTTATGCTGCGCTGCGCAACGGGTAGAGGTAATTGCACTTCACACGGTGTCATGCCAGTGACACGCCGCCGCGTTATCGACAGAGACATATTCCGGCCTGAGACAGGGAAAACACGATGATGCCGATCCGCAAGCTTCTCACCCTCGCCGCGCTGATGGCGCTTGGCGCCTGCACCAGCACGGATACGGGCCGTGAAACCGCTTCCACCCCGGCAGAGGAACCGATCGTGCTGATGATCGGCGTGGACGGGCTGACAGCCGACGCGCTGGACCTGTTCGAGGCACCCAATATGCAGGCGCTGGCGGCACGCGGCATCCGCCCTGAGGGCATGATACCGGTAATGCCGACCAAGACCTTCACAAACTTCTACTCCATCGCGACCGGCCTCTATCCGGAAGATCACGGCATGATCAACAATCGTCCGTTCGACCGGGAGCTGAACGAGGGCTTCGTCAACCCGATGAGCGCGCAGGACAGCCGCTGGTGGGCCGGCGAACCGATCTGGATCACGGCCGAGCGTCAGGGGCTTCCCACCTCCATCATGTTCTGGCTCGGTTCCGAAGTGGAATTTGCGGGCGACCGGCCAACCCGCTGGACCCCCTATGAGCACAACAAGCCCTATGAAGAGCGCGTCGAGGAGGTGCTCGCCTGGTTTGACGGGCCGCAGGAATTGCGCCCGCGCTTTGCGGCTGTCTATTTCGACCTCGTCGATACGATCGGTCACCGAACAGGCGCCAACACGCCCGAAGTGGGTGAAGCCGTCGCCACGGTCGACCGCCATATCGGCGATATTCTGGCGGGGCTGGAAGCGCGTGGCCTTCTGGAGCGGACCAATATCATCATTGTTTCCGACCATGGCATGGCCACCAATCCGGAAGACCAGGTTATCCATTTCGACCAGTGGGTCGATCTGGACACCGTTTACGTTCCGGAAGTCGAGGGACGCAGCGGCAATGGATTCCACCCCTTCGTGAATGTCTATGGCGAAGCTGAGGCCATCGATGCTGCCTATCAGGCCCTGCAGGGTGCCCATCCGCACATGCGTGCCTGGAAGCGCGGCGAGATGCCGGACCATTTCCGTTTCGACCACCCCACACGCGGACCGGACCTGTTCATACTGGCCGATCCAGGCTGGACGATGACCGCTCGTGATCTGCCGATGGGCAGTCCATGGCGGTCGGTAGGCGAGCACGGGTACGAGAATACGCACCCGCTCATGCATGCCGGCTTCATCGCGGCCGGACCAGCCTTCCCGGACGGCGCGCGCCCGGAGCTGTTCGAGAACATCAATGTGTATCTTCTGATCGCCTGCATTCTGGATCTGGAACCGGCCGAAACCGAGGGTGATCCAGCTGTGGTCTCGGCTCTGACCGGCGGGCGCTGCGAGGTGGAGTAGATCGCGGACGCAACCCGCTTTGCCACCTTCCCCGCTTGGCCTTCGCGAGCGGACGGGCTATCGAGGTGGGGACGAGTCTGTTTGCCACCGGGAAGGAATCCTTCATGTCCAACGCGCCACACCGCATCACCTTCATTGCCTCGACCTTCTCCGCTGCGGCGCTGGAGTTTCATCGCGGCCGCATGTCGGAGCGCGGCTACCGCATGGAAGGGCGGATCGAACCCACCGTATTCCAGCGGATCAATGATGACGGTTCGACCAGCGACGAGTTCGGTGGCGAGCCGGTCTTCACCGTGACCTTTATCAAGCGCGACGAATAGGAAGGCTGTTTACACCTTGCTGCCCGCCAGCCCTGTCCGGCCAGAAGCCGTCGCCGACACATTCGAACCTGCCACGAACGCCAGCGAGGCCGTCGACCGGCTGAGCGCGCTCTACACACGTTCGGTCGCGTCGCTTCGCGCGGCGCTGAAAGCCTATCTCGATGGCGGCCTGCCGCCGGGCGGCGCGGACCGGGCATCGGGGCTTTTTGCCTATCCCGAACTGCGCATCACCTACCGGCCCGACGGACCGGTGCCGCCGCTGAGCCGGGCTTTCGGCAAGTTTTCCGAAAGCGGCGTGTATACCCAGACCATCACCCACCCGGAACTTTTCCGCGAATATCTGATCACGCAGATCGGCCTGTTGCAGGGCGAGTACGATGTGCTGGTGGAAACCGGCGTTTCAACGCAGGAAATTCCGTTTTCCTATGTGCTTGACGGTGCGCAGGATCTCGACATGGACGGGGCGGCGCCCGCCGAGCTGGTGCGTCATTTCCCCTATGCAGACCTGTCGCGCATAGATGACGCACTGCCCAATGGCGAGCGCCCGTCCATACCCGGCACACCGCGCCCGCTCTCCCTGTTTGACGGCGCGCGCACCGACTATTCGCTGCAACGTATCAAGCACTATACCGGCACACCGTTCGAGGATGTGCAGGACTTCATCCTGTTCACCAACTACCACCGCTATGTGGACGCGTTCGTGGCCTGGGCCGCAGAACAGCTCAAGGGCGATAACGAGTACGAATCCCTGTCGGCTGCGGGATTTGTCCATGTCGATGCCAGCACGGATGATCCGCTAGGCGTTGTGGAGAGCGCGCCCTGGCGGCGCTTCCAGATGCCGGCCTATCACCTGAAGGCACCGGGGCGGCGCGGGATAACCCTGGTGAATATCGGGGTCGGTCCGTCCAACGCGAAGAATATCACCGACCATCTGGCCGTGCTGCGCCCGGAATGCTGGCTGATGATCGGCCATTGCGGCGGGCTTCGCCATTCCCAAAGGCTTGGCGATTATGTGCTCGCGCACGCCTATCTTCGCTATGATGCGGTACTGGACCGGGACCTGCCGGTGGAAATTCCCATCCCGCCGATCGCCGAGATCCAGATAGCGCTGCAGGACGCCGTCAAACGCGTCAGTGGAGACAGGGGCGAGGCCCTGAAGCGCCGGCTGCGCACCGGCACGGTTGTGACCCATGCCGACCGGAACTGGGAGCTGCGCTATCTTCAGGAAGCGCGGCGCATCAACCAGTCGCGCTCAATTGCCGTCGACATGGAAAGCGCCACCATTGCGGCCAATGGATTCCGCCTGCGTGTTCCGTATGGAACGCTGCTGTGCGTCTCTGACAAGCCGCTGCATGGCGAGTTGAAGCTGCCCGGGGCTGCGAACCGTTTCTACAACAAGTCGGTGTCGGAACACCTGCTCGCGGGCATCGAGACGGTGCACATCCTGAAAGCGGCCGGGTCAGAAGCCCTGCACTCACGCAAGCTGCGCAGCTTTGACGAGCCGCCCTTCCGCTAGACCCTAGGCGCTTCGCGCTTTCTTTCCTGTCATGGGTACGGGCACGCTCTCACCGCTGATGCGGATACGCGTGCCCAGCTGGGCCACAATGCCAATAGGGGCCGGCCGGCCGAGCAGGAAACCCTGCCCCTCGTCACAGCTTTCCAGGTGCAAGAGGTCCAGCTGCTCCTGGGTCTCGATACCCTCGGCCAGAACCGGGATCGAAAGGCTCTTGGCCAGTGCGAGAACCGCCCGTACCACCGCCAGAGAACGCTGATCAGTTTTCAGCTCGTCGGTGAAGGATTTGTCGAGCTTGATCTTGTCGAACGGGAAGGTGCGCAATGTGTCCAGCGATGAATAGCCGGTGCCGAAATCATCAAGGGCAATGGAAACACCCAGCGCCTTTATCTGGCGCATGACGTGCAGCGACTGGGCTTTGTCCTTGATCAGCGCCGTCTCGGTCAGCTCGATCTCGAGGCGCGCAGGCGGCAAGCCGGTCTCTATCAGCACCTGGTGTATCTGCTGGGGCAGGCCGACATGGGTCAGCTGGATCGCCGAGAGATTGACCGCAACCTTATGAGGGTAGGGCCAGGATGCCGCATCCAGACAAGCTTTGCGCAGCACCCAGTCACCCAAGGGCAGGATCAACCCGTTGGCTTCGGCCAGCGGTATGAAGTCAGCCGGCGAGATGGGTCCCTTGACCGGATGGGTCCAGCGCAGCAAGGCCTCAAAACCCCGTACTTCGCCGGTGCCGATGGCTGTCTGAACCTGGTAATGGAGGGCAAGCTCGTCATTGTCGATGGCGTGGCGAAGGTCATTGGCGAGCTGGCGGCGTTCACGCACAATCTCACCCAGTTCGGAGTTGTAGAAGCAGACATTGACCAGCGGGTCCGATTTCGCCCGGTACATGGCCAGGTCCGCATTGCGCACCAGCGTCTCACGGTCATCGCCATCGCGCGGATAGACGGCAACGCCTATACTTCCACCCGTGGTCGTTTCCAGCGTGCCATAGGTAATCGGCTCTGCAAGAAGCGTTTCGAGTTGCTGGACGAGCTTTTGCAGCTCGGTCTCGTCTGCCGTTTTCAGGATGATGCAGAACTCATCGCCGCCAAGCCGGGCCGCGAAATGACGCGCGCCATCGAACTTGCGCAGGCGTTCCGCGAGTTCACACAGCACGTGGTCACCAGCAGCGTGGCCCCAGCTGTCATTGATTTCCTTGAACCGGTTCAGATCAATCGCCGCAACGGCTGTGCTGCCCGAAAACTGTCCGGCCAGGCGCGTATCAAGGCGCGCAGAGAAGCTGGTCCGGTTGGGCAGGCCTGTCAGCGGGTCGTGCAGGGCCATATGGCGCAGTTGCGCGTCAGAGGCCTCACGCATGCGCTTTTCGATGTAGAAGGTGGCAAGTCCGGTGCCCAGGATCAGCACGCCGGCAATGGCGACCGCCACGGCCATGACCGTGAAGGCTTCCGAGCTGGCACCCGGCTCGTAGCCTGAAATCGGCTCGACCATGAAGGCAGCCATGCCGGTGAAGTGTAAAAGCACGATGCCGGCAACAAGCGTGAGTGAGGGCACCATGCAGCGCCAGCCACCGTGCCAACGCACTGTCAGGTGCAGCGCCGCGGCCGCGAGGACGACGGCCAGGGCTATGGCCGCCGCAATATATCCCGCATCCCAGGTCACGATGCCGTCAACGCGGTAGGCGAACATCCCGGTAAAGTGCATCGCGCTGATGGTCAGGCCCAGCAATGCGCCGCCGAACGCCGGCGCAAACTTCAGGGCGCGATTTGTGGCCAGCAGAAACGCCAGGCCAGAGCCGCCAATCGCGATCAGGCCCGAGGCAATCGTCAGCCAGGCATCGAGCGTTACGGCTGTTCCGGGCTGGTAGCCCAGCATGGCGATGAAATGGGTCGTCCAGATCGCCGATCCCGCGCAGATTGCCGCAAGGAAGGCCCAGCCGACACGGGCAAGGCCTTCAGCGCGTACCACCTGCCGGTAAAGCCGGATGGTGACCGTCGCCCCGACGACGCACATGATGGCCGCAAGGAGTACAAACCAGAGGTTATGCTCTGTGAAGAGGCATGTGAAAACGCGCATCGGCTAACCCCACCTATTGACCCATTCTTATGCGTTTTGAGGGGTTGATAGCCCGTACAGGTTAAAATTCCCTGTTCAGGCGTGTGCGAGCCTTGCTGGCTGCCGCCGGGCGGGCTAGGTCAGAGCCATGAATGATCGTGTCCTGCGCCTTGAGGGCGTCCACAATTTCCGCAAGTTCGGCGCCTATGCCCTCGCCACAGGCGGCACTGTGCGCGACGGGCTGTACCGGTCGGGCCAGTTCTCCCGCGCGACTCCCGCCGATATTGAAACCATGGATGGGCTGTCCATCCGTGTGGTCGCAGATTTGCGCCGTCCACGCGAACGCGAAGCCGAACCATCCCACTGGCCGCAGCGCGAGGGCGTTACCGTACTGGCCAGCGACCATGCCGGGTCGGACGAGCCACCTCATCTGGTCTTCCTGCGGGAAAGCGACATGTCACTGGAGTCCATTCGCAGCTTCATGACAGAGACCTATCGGCGGCTGCCATTTGATCCGGGCAATCAGTGGGTATTTGCCAGCGGATTGCGCCAGCTTGCAGACAGCAAGCCTGAAGACGGCTTCATCGTGCATTGCGCGGCCGGCAAGGACCGTACCGGCCTGTTCTGCGCGCTTCTGCTGAGCGCGCTGGGCGTGGATGAGGAAGAGGTGCGCGAGGACTATCTGATGACCAACACAGCCGTTGATTTCGACCGGCTGGTTCCGGCGGTCGGCAAGCGGCTGGAAGAGACACTTGGCAAGAAGACCGGCCACACGGAGCTGCGTGCCTTTCTGGGAGTGGACCCGGTCTATTACGATGCGGCCATGCAGGCCATCGGCGATCAGCGGGCCTATCTGCGCGACGCGCTGGGGCTCGAAGACGCCGTGCTGGAACGCTTGCGCGAGAACCTCACCGGATAATCCACCATGGCTGAACCGGCCGCTTCCTCAGGGCCAGACCTGCCGCTCGCCTGGCGCGCGCCGGCCGACTATCTGGCGGCCATTGACCAGCAGCCTGGCGTGCTGCTGCTGTCTGGCGGAGACGGCACGCCGCGCGGCCGCTTCAGCTATCTGACCGCCTTTCCGGCCGCATTCATCCATATGCCGGGCGGGCCGGACCCGCTGGAGCCGTTGCGGACAGCGCGCCAGCTCTACCCACAAGCGTGGATTGGCGGACTGCTAAGCTATGATCTGGCTGGCCGGTTCGAGGCTCTGCCGCCTCTTGTTGGCCCAGTGACGCCCTGGCCGGAAATGGCGCTGGGCGTGTACGAGGCGATTGCTGTCTTTGATCACCAGACCGGCAGGGCGGTGATCAGGGGCGAACCGGGTGCGGCGGCCCGCCTGCAAGCGGGCTTGCTGGCGCCTGCGCCAGCGCGCACTGACACTGCGCTGCTGGCGCCGCTGGAGCCCGTCTGGAGCGAGGCGCGCTATCTCGCGGCAGCCCGCACGGCCCGCAACTATGTCCGGGCAGGGGATGTGTTTCAGGTCAATCTTTCTCACCGCTTTGGCGCCCGCATTCAAGGCGCACAGGCGCCCCTGGCCGTCTTGAAGGCGCTGGCCTCTACCAGCCCGGCGCCGTTTGCCGTCTATGCGCGCGTTGATGACGAACGGGTCGTCGTGTCCAACTCACCTGAACGCTTCTGGTCACTGGATGCCGATGGCCGCGTGGAGACACGGCCGATCAAGGGAACGCGACCACGCGGGAGCGATCCGGCAAGCGATGCAGCGCTGGCCGCCGAGCTGCACGCGTCGGCCAAGGACAGGGCGGAGAACCTGATGATTGTCGATCTCATGCGCAATGACCTTTCGCGCGTGTGTGTGCCGGGCAGTGTAAGTGTGCCGGAGCTGTTTTCGGTGGAGAGCTTTGCCAATGTGCATCATCTGGTCTCGGCTGTGACCGGCAGGCTGGCACCGGACAGGGACGTGTTCGACCTTCTGACGGCCAGCTTCCCGCCAGGCTCGATCACCGGCGCACCGAAAGTACGCGCTATGGAGATCATCGCCGAGCTGGAGGGTGAGGCACGAGGCCCCTATTGCGGCGCAGCCGGCCTGATCTCGCCAGATGGCAGCGCACGGTTCAATGTGATGATCCGCACAGCCGGTTTCGTGGCTGACGGAGACGGCTGGCAGGTGGAAGCCCGCTCCGGCGGCGCCATCACGATCGACAGCGAGCCGGAATCGGAACTGGCCGAGACCCATTCCAAGATCGCCATGCTCAAACGCGCCATGCAAGCGACAGGACGGACATGATCTGGCTGAATGGCACCCTGTTGGAGGCAGACCAGGCCCGCATCAGCGCAGCCGATCGCGGGTTTCTGCTGGGTGACGGCCTGTTTGAAACCATGCGTCTTGAAGCCGGTGTCTTGCGGCGCTGGGAGCGGCATGCCGCCCGGTTGAAAAGCGGGCTGGCCACGCTGGACATTCCGTTTGATCCGGGGCTGGACGTACCCGGCATTGCCGCCGAGCTGGCGCGCCGCGGTGCGCTGGACACCGCGACGATCCGCCTGACCATTACACGTGGTGAAGGCGGACGCGGGCTTGAGGGTGACAGCGCCGCGCCCAATACTGCCATATCGGCAAGTGCGCTGCCCTCTCCGCCAGGCGGCTTGCGCCTGATAACGCTCGACGCGCCGCGCCGCGCGCCGCTCACCCTCGCCGCGCATTTCAAGATGATCGGCTATGGCGACAATATTCTTGCGAGGCGGATGGCGAAGGCGCGTGGCGGCGACATGGCCGTTTTACTATCCCCGGAAGGACGCATCGCCTGCGCAGACAGCGCCAACCTGTTCTGGGTCACGGGGCGCACCATCTATACGCCCGCGCTGGACACAGGCGCACTCAACGGCACCACCCGCGCGGCCATTCTTGATGGCTTCGCCCGCCGGGGCCTGCATGTGGAGGAAGGCCATTTCCGCCAGGAATCGCTGGCATCCGCGGAGGCGGTCATCGTGACCAACGCCACCATGGGCGCCGTCCCTGCCACCAGCCTCGACGGACGGCCGCTCAAGGCCACCCATGCCCTGGCCGAGCTGGTCTGTGATATCGAGCGCAGTGCGCCTTAGGGCCTGTTCAGCGACCAGTCATAGGCATGACTGCGGATACGCGGATTGGCCCTGATCCGGGCTGCGAGGTCCGGGGCTGCAAAGCGCAGCAGATGCGCGATAACGCCCTCATCATTGCCGCCAAAATCCTCCTCGTACCATTTGTAGATGCGCGAAATGACAAGCCCGCCATCTGTCACTGTCACGCCGCGGGGATGGTTCACATAGGCGCGCGCCGCTGCTTCAAGATCAGCCTGTAAGGTCTCCGCCTGCCAGGCCCGCAGGCCGATATTGGGGCATCCGATCGAGGCGCAGTTCACGGCGTAATGGACCAAAGCCGCCTCAAACTCCTGGCGCATGATGTCATGCTCGATATTATCCAGCGTCAGCGCACGGCCTTCGTTACGGGTCAGCTCCATGCCCCACGGGCCAATGGAGAAAAGCGACGGGCGTATCTGGCGGATGGAGCGGGACGGGGCCTCATCAAGGATCAGGCGCACGGTCACCGCATTGTAGAGATTGGCCCAGAAGGCGAAGCGTTGCGCATCGGGCAGGCTGGAGGCGGGTATTTCTTCCAGCGTGCTGATATAGGTTTCCAGCGCTTCGCGGTCGTCTGCGTTCGACCGCCAGCGCGCATAATCAACGCGGTCAATGCCGTCCGCGCCACGCGTGACATAGGTTTGCAAAAGCCGGTCCCAGCCACCGTGCAGATCGTCCCGGGCGTGCCCGGCAGACAGCGGCACGATCATCATCAACAGGCCAGTCAGGGCTGCGCGCCACATCGCCATCGTCTCCATCCGCTCTCCTTGACCTTATACGGCGGAGGCGCGAAAGCGGATGGGAGCGGTGCGCTGCGGTCTTGATCGGCGGGCAAACAGGCGCATCTTCGCAAGCGCAATAATCTGGAGGCGATCCGGTTTGCCCGTTCTGACACCCGAAACACGCCGCTTTACCTCGCCCGAGGGCGAGATAAACGCGCTCGTCTGGCCAAAGCCAGGAGCCACCCGTATCGTCTTCCTGCATGGCAACGGCTTCAATGCCCGTTCCGGCATGAAGCTGCTGGAGCGGCTGGCAGACCGGTATGAGATCATCGCACCGGATCTGCGCGGCCATGGCTCCACCACATTGCCTGCCGATCCGGCCGGCCATCGCGACTGGCATGTCTATGCCCGCGATGTGGAGACCCTGCTGGGTCAGCTTGATCCACGCGCCTTCGTACTGGCAGGACATTCCATGGGCGGGGTCACCGCACTGCTTGCCTGCGAACGGCTCGACCCGAAGCCGCTCGGCCTTGCCGTCATTGATCCTGTTGTGCTGCCGCGCAGCTTTTACGCCATCAATCACACACCGTTCTGGCATCTGATGTGGCGGCGCTTTCCGCTGGTGCAGGGTGCGCTGCGGCGCGGCAATTTCTGGCCGGATGCTGACGCGGTCAAGGCGCGCTACGCTGACCGGCCGCCCTTCATCCACTGGGCTGACGGCGTGCTGGACGACTATCTGGCAGGCGGGCTGAAGACGGTAGATGGCGGCGTTGCGCTCGCCTGCGATCCGGCCTGGGAGGCGGCCAATTACGCCTCCCACCGGCATGACCCCGTTGGCGCTGCCCGGCGGGCCGGTGTACCCATCGCGGTCCTGAAAGCGGGAAAAGCGTCAACCGTGCGCGATATCGCGGGCCTGGAGCGGGCGGGCGCGGTCATCACGCCCCTGCCCGGCCATTCCCACCTCGCCCCGATGGAAAATCCGGCAGCCTGCGCGGAGTGGATTGTCAGGCAGGTGGAGGGGTTCTGAGTTTCTACCACTACCCTCGTCATTCCCGCGCAGGCGGGAATCCAGAGATTGAGTGTCGAAGGCATAGCAAGTCGCTATGGGTCCCGGCTCGGGGACCGGGACCCCGGGCTTGCCTGTCCCCGTGAAAACAGGGAACCCGGGATCCAGTCCTGTTGCGAAGGCCCAGCCAAGTGGCTCTGGGTTCCCGCCTGCGCGGGAACGACGAAGAGGGGTACGGAAACGCCGAGCTAACCCTCTTCTACCGCACCTTCGCCTCATAGGCGCTACGGCGTTCATCCAGCACAGGTTTGACCGCCTCACGCTCGGCATCGCTCATCTTCGTCCAGCGGCCAAGCTCTTCCATGGTGCGGAAACAGCCGACGCAAATCCCCTCGCGTGGATCGACGAAACAGACCTTGATGCAGGGTGACCAGACGGGGGCGTTCATGGCCATCACATAAAGCCTGCTCCCCCTTGCCTGCAAGCGCTTCCCCTTTGTCTGCACCCTGCCTATTGTGCGTTAACACTTGGCGGGCTAGCACCCGCGCTTTCTCGCATCACGCCTGCCGTCCGGGGGAATTTCATGGAAGATATGGGCCTGCAGCTGCGCAGCCTTCTGGGCGTGTTCGCCTTTGTCGCTATCGCCTGGGCGCTGGGTCCGCGCAAGATGCCGCCCATCGTGCTGATCCTCGGTGCTGTGATCGTCCAGTTCGCCATCGCTTTCGCCCTTTACAGCTTTGCCCCCACGCGCGCCTTCCTCGCCTCGCTGACCGGCGTGGTGGAGGTGCTGCAGGCCGCGACGACGATGGGGACGAGCTTCGTGTTCGGCTATGTCGGCGGCGGGGAGAGCCCGTTCCTGATCAACCCGGACTCGGACGCCTCGACCTTCATCTTCGCGTTTCAGGCCCTGCCCATGGTGATCGTGCTGTCGGCGATCTCGGCTTTGCTCTGGCGCTGGCGCGTGCTGGAATTTGCCGTGCGCGGCTTTGCGCTCCTGTTCCGGCGCATCCTGAACCTTTCCGGAGCGGCGAGCCTTGGTGCGGCAGCCAACATCTTTCTTGGCATGACCGAAAGCCCGGTTCTGATCCGCCCGCGCCTGCCCACGATGAGCCGGTCTGACCTGTTCCTAATCATGACGGTGGGTTTCTCAACTGTGGCCGGCTCGGTGATGGCAATCTATGTCAGCCAGCTGTCCGGCATTGTTGCCGACGCCGCAGGCCACATCCTCACCGCTTCGCTGATCTCGGTGCCCGCTGCTGTGCTGCTGGCCCGCCTCATGCACCCGCAGGACGAGACCGAGGAACAGGCCAGCAAGGAGAAGGTGCCGGTCAATCTCTACCATTCATCGATGGACGCGCTGACCACGGGTGTCTCGGACGGTGTGCGCCTGTTCGTCAACATCATCGCCATGCTGCTGGTGTTCACCGCCATTGTGGCGCTTATCAATTTCTCGCTGGCAGCCGCCGGCGATATCAATGGCGCGCCACTGTCGGTGGAGCGGGTGCTCGGCTGGGTCTTTGCGCCGCTGGTCTGGCTGGCGGGCATTCCGTGGGCCGAGGCGCAGACGGCCGGTTCCATCATGGGGCTGAAAACGGCGCTGAACGAGATTTTCGCCTATGACGCGCTGTCCAACACCGGCGATGAGCTGTCTGCGCGCTCGCGCCTGATCATGACCTATGCGGTGTGCGGTTTTGCCAATTTCTCGTCCGTGGGTATCCTCATTGGCGGCCTGATCGCGGTCGCGCCCTCACGCCGGGCGGATATTCTCTCGCTGGCTCCGCGTGCACTGATCTCCGGCACATTGGCAACGCTGATGACCGGCGCGGTGATCGGTGCCCTGCCGGGCGGTCTGTTCGGGCTTTAGATTTCGCTCTGTCATCCTCCGGCCGAGCGAATGCGAGGTCCGGGGGGCCCATGCCCTTTAGTTCCGTAACGCATCCGCGTTGCAATGTTCCACGAATACCCGCCTATGCGGGCACAGGCAGTCGCGGGCGCGCGTTCGCGCTTTTCAGGCCGCTTCGTGGCCTGCGAGCAAACCGCTAGCGCTCACCTCTCAGGCATGGGTGGCCCGGATAAACCGGGCCATGACAGGATTGATCAATCCCCCGCCGTGGGCCACAGCTTCGAGCGTAGCCAGCCAAGGGTGGAATTGCCTTTGAGCGCGTCCTTGTAAGCGTTTTCCATGAAGGCGTTCAGGCCAACCGGATCGCCCAGCATGTCCATGCGGGTCTTGTAGGGGCCGTCAGGATCAAGCTCTTTCACCGGCCTTGCCGGATTACCGGCTACCACCGTATTGGCCGGCACATCGCGGGTGACGACGCTGCGCGCGCCGATGACGGCGTTGTCGCCGACAGTGATGCCCTTGCCGATAAAGGCGCCATCACCCACCCAGACATTCCTGCCCAGCACGACAGGTTTGCTCTCGGGCCGCGGGTCGATGCGGTCATAAAGCCCGTGCCAGTCGGAATCGGTGATGGTGACGGATTTCGCGATCAGCGCACCGTCTCCGATCGTGATGGACCCGCCCGCCAGCAGGCGCACACCGCCCGCAAAAAAGCAGCAATCGCCAATCGTGATGGAGCCGGGTACATCGCCCGGTGACCAGACGGTGAAGCTGACCGGCTGGTCACGGCGCGTCACCACATGCAGGGCCCGCCCGGCGCGGATGTTCGGACCGAACACTTCCATGTTCCAGGGCCGCACGATTTTGGCGTGCTCGCCCAGCGCCTCGAAATGCGGCTTCACGAAATGGGCGACAAAGGCGTTCTCATACGCCTCCCACGCGCTGTGCATCCAGTATGGGCGGTGGTCACGGCGCATGATCGGCGCTATCTCCAGTCCATGAGCAAGGACACGATAGAAAGCGCGATTCTCGCCCTCGTCGAGCAGCGCGGTGCCGGTAAATCGATCTGCCCGTCAGAGGCGGCGCGCGCCGTCTGGCCGGAGGAGTGGCAAAAGCGCATGCGCGAAGTGCGCGGCGTAGCCATCGGCATGGCCCGCAAGGGCGAGATTTCCATCCTGCGCAAAGGCAAACCCGTCGACCCGGACGACTTCAAGGGCGTTTACCGCCTGTCGCTGCCAGTCGCGCAAGGCGGCGAACCGCAGCCAACGCCCGAGGCCGATGACTGAACGCTTCGACACGCTCGCCGCCGAAATCCGCGCCTGCCGTGTGTGCCAGGGCGATCTGCCCCATCCCTGCCGCCCGGTATTGCAGGGCAGCGCTTCTGCGCGCATCCGCATTATTGGTCAGGCACCGGGGACGCGCGTGCAGGCCTCTGGCCGGCCCTTCACCGATCCTTCGGGCGAGCGTTTGCGCCACTGGATGGGGGTGAGCGAGGCCGAGTTCTACGATCCGCGCCTCTTTGCCATCACGCCGATGGGTTTCTGCTTTCCGGGCCTTGATGCAAAGGGCGGTGATCTTCCGCCCCGGCGTGAATGCGCCTCGCTCTGGCATGACCGGGTGACGGCCAGTCTGCCCGATCTGGAATTGACGCTGCTGGTCGGCCTGCATGCGCAGCGGCGCTATCTGAACCTTCCTGCATCGGCCAGCCTCTCCAGTACCGTGCTGCGCTGGCGAAATTTCTTTCCAGAATATGTTGCGCTGCCGCACCCGAGCTGGCGCAATTCGGGATGGTTAAAGCGGAACCCATGGTTTGAAAACGAGGTTTTGCCTCTCTTGCGATCTCGCATCCGCGAAATTCTGCAACGCACACTTTGACCGGACAAACTACGTTATATTTCCGCGACTTGCGTTAACGCCGCACGGCGAGTAAATGGCGGCCATGAAACGGGCGGATCCGGTCTTGAAGGGCATGTCACGGGCAAAGCACCCACCCTCGCCGTTGATACCGCTGCCACCGCGCTGAACCACCAGCGCGCCTTCAAAAAGGAACTCCCCCATGAGCGTGCCTGCCAGCGTGTTTGAACATCCTGCTTTCGACAATCACGAGAAGGTGCTGTTTGCCAGTGACCCCGCCACGGGGCTGCAGGCAATCCTGGCCGTGCACTCCACGGTGCGCGGGCCGGCGGTGGGGGGCTGCCGCATGTGGGCGTACGATACACCGGCGGACGCCGTGACGGACGTGCTGCGCCTGTCCCAGGGCATGAGCTACAAGAACATCATGGCGGATTTGCCGATTGGCGGCGGCAAGAGCGTCATCATCAAGCCGAAGGGTGATTTCGACCGCGAGGCCCTGTTCCAGGCCTTTGGCCGCGCCGTGGATTCGCTCAATGGCCATTATATCTCGGCGGAGGATGTGGGCGTCAGCCCGGCAGACATGCTCAGCGCGCGGCGTACGACCCGCCATGTTGTCGGCCTGCCCGATGGCACGGGCGACCCCTCGCCCACGACCGCCAAGGGCGTGTTCCTGGGCATTCAGCTGGTGGCGGAGAAGGCCCTTGGCAAATCATCCCTCGCAGGCGTGAAGATTGCCGTGCAGGGCGCCACCGGCCATGTCGGCTCCTATTTGTGCGAACACCTCGCCAAGGCGGGCGCGGAGCTGACCCTGACCGATATCCACGAGGATGCTCTGCAGGCGCTGGCGAAAAAGCTCGGCGCGAAGACGGTGAACAAGGACGATATCTACGATGTCGAGGCCGATATTTTCGCGCCCTGCGCCCTCGGCTCGATCATCAATGAGAAAACCATCGACCGGCTGAAAGTGCGCGCCGTTGCGGGCGCTGCCAACAACCAGCTCGCCACGCGCGAAATGGGCGCGGAGCTGATGAAGCGCAATATCGCCTACGCGCCTGACTACGTCATCAATGCCGGCGGCATCATCAATATCATGGGCGAGATCGACACACGCTTCGACAAGAGCTGGGTCGAAGGCAAGCTGCAGGGCCTCAAATCCACGCTGGGCGAGATTCTCGACACGGCCGACAGCGAAGGCCGCCCGGCCAACCTCATCGCCGACGAGATCGCCCGCCAGCGCATCGAGGATGCCCGCGCCGGCAAGCTGCAGGCAGCGGAGTAGTCACTCCAACACCCTCGTCATTCCGGGCGGAGCGAAGCGCAGACCCGGAACCCAGTGTTGTTGTTCCGCAAACCCTCGCGAGGGCGAGGTTAGTGCGGAGCACAAGTGAAAGACTGGGTTCCGGAAAGCGCGTCAGCGCTTATCCGGATTGACGAATGTGGGTGAGAGGTGAGCACCTTCCCCCTACCCGCCAATCAGCGCCAGCCACTCATCTTCGGTCAGCGTAGTGACGCCCAGCTCGGTAGCCTTTTTCAGCTTCGAGCCTGCGCCCGGCCCGGCAATGAGATAATCGGTTTTCGCTGACACAGAGCCCGCCACTTTCGCACCAAGGCTCTGCGCGCGGGCCTTGGCCTCATCGCGGGTGAAGCGCTCCAGCGCGCCGGTGAAGACAACCGTTTTGCCGGCGACGGGGCTGTCGGTCGCGACAGCCTCGGCGTCCTCCACTTTCACCTGATCGAGCAGGCGCCCCAGCGCGGCGCGGTTATGCTCCTCGGCAAAGAAGCGGCCAATGGCGTCAACGGCGGTATCGCCGAGGCCATCAACGCCCAGCATGGCTTCGCGCGCCTCACCTTCCTCTCCAGCTTTGGCAGCGGCGATCTCAAATGCGTCCCAACTGCCATAGGTTCGGGCCAGCAGGCGCGAGGTCTCCTCGCCCACATGGCGGATGCCCAGCGCATTGATGAAGCGGGCCAGACCAATCGTGCGACGTGCCTCGATGGCATCAAACAGGTTCGCAGCAGACTTCTCGCCCCACCCTTCCCGCTCGGCAATCGGGGGGGTGAAGGCGCCCGAGCCATTGCGCGCTGCCAGCGTGAAAATATCGGCAGGCTCCTTCACAATGCCTTCCTCATAGAAGGCCTCCACCTGCTTCTGGCCCAGCCCCTCAATGTCGAACGCCTTGCGGGCGACGAAGTGTTTGAGGTGCTCCTTGCGCTGATAGGGGCAGGCAAACTCGCCGGTGCAGCGGGTGACGGCATTGACCTCGCCGGTGCGCGGGTTCACTTCGCGCTCGGCAGGCGTTTGCAGCGGGCAGGGGCAGACCTTGGGGAACACGAATTCCCGCTCGCTGCCATCGCGCCGGTCTTTGAGCACGTCCACGATCTGCGGGATCACATCGCCTGCGCGCTGGACGATCACGGTGTCGCCGATGCGGATATCGGTTCCGCCGCGGACAGGCTCGCCGTCCTTGCCGACGCCTCTGATATAATCCTCATTGTGCAGGGTGGCGTTGGAGACCACGACGCCGCCCACGGTGACGGGTTCGAGCTTGGCCACAGGGGTGAGCGCGCCGGTGCGGCCCACCTGTATCTCGATATTGTTGAGCTTCGTCACCGCCTTTTCGGGCGAAAATTTGTGCGCGATCGCCCAGCGCGGGGCGCGCGCGACAAAGCCCAGACGGCCCTGCCAGTCCAGCCGGTCCACCTTGTAGACAACGCCGTCAATATCATAGCCGAGCTCAGCCCGGCGCGCTTCCAGATCGCGGTAATGGGCCAGCAGCGCGTCCACGCCCTCGCACAATTTCATGTCGGCATTGGTGGCAAAACCCAGTGCCTTCAGGCGCGCCACCGCGCCGGACTGGGTATCCGCCAGGGCCTCAGACACCTCGCCCCAGGCATAGGCAAAAAAGCGCAAAGGCCGGGTGGCGGTAATCGCCGGATCAATCTGGCGCAGCGATCCGGCAGCGGCATTGCGGGGGTTCTTGTAGGCTGGCTTGCCCGCCTTCTCCTGCGCCACGTTCAGCGCCGCGAAATCGGCATGGCTCAAATAGACCTCGCCGCGCACTTCCAGCACGTCCGGCACATCGCCGGAGAGCGTTCTGGGGATTTCATCGAGGGTCTTGAGGTTTTCGGTGACGTTCTCGCCGGTCTGGCCGTCTCCGCGCGTCGCGCCGGTGACGAGCACTCCCTTCTCATAGCGAAGGGACGCTGACAGCCCGTCAATCTTCGGCTCGGCGGTGAACGCGAGGACGTCTTCGTCCTTCAGGTTCAGAAAGCGGCGTATGCGCGCCTCAAACGCAGCCACATCGTCTTCGTCAAAGGCATTGCCGAGCGAGAGCATGGGCACGGCATGGCGTACCTCGGCAAACTTGCCCGATGGCCTGGCGCCGATGGTCTGTGTCGGGCTTTCGGCGTGCTTCAGCTCAGGGAAGGCCGCTTCCAGCGCCTCCAGCCGGGTGCGCAGGGCGTCATACTCCGCATCAGAAATGACGGGCGCATCCTCGGCATAATAGGCCCGGTCATGGGCCGCGATCTCTTCGGCAAGGCGGGCGTGCTCTGCCGCTGCGGCGTCGGGAGAGAGGTTTTCGATTTCAGGTGTCATGACGCCATCAGCTCGTCGGCGGCGGCGCGTGCAGCCTCGGTCACTTCCGCACCTGATAGCATGCGCGCGATCTCCTCGCGGCGCTCGCGCCCGTCGAGTGGCACAACGCGGGTGCGCATTTGCTCGCCTTCCTCAGCCTTGGCGATTTTCCAGTGATGGCCTGCTCTGGCCGCAACCTGCGGAGAGTGGGTGACGACCAGCGCCTGCCCGCCTTCGGCAAGGCGCGCCAGCCGGTGGCCCACCGCATCGGCAACGGCCCCGCCAACCCCCTGGTCTACCTCGTCAAACACCATCACGATGCCGCTGTCAGACCCGGCCAGACACACTTTGAGCGCCAGCGCGAAGCGCGACAGCTCGCCGCCCGATGCAATCCGGTCGAGCGGGCCGAAGGGCGCACCCGGATTGGTGGAGACTTCAAACGCTATCGTGTCCCAGCCCGACGGCCCGGCACGGGACTCATCGCTGGTCACGGCAACGCGGAAGCGCGCTTTTTCCAGTTTGAGCGGAGCCAGCTCAGCCATGACGGCCTCTGCCAGCTTTTCACCGGCCGATTTGCGTGTCTCGCTCAACGCGCCGGCGGCGCGGGCATAATCAGCTTCGGCAGCTTTCAGCGCGGCTTCGGCTTCGCGCGTGCGCCCTTCCCCGTCAGCCACCGCGTCGAGCCGGTCGGCCAGCTCTGCGCGCAGGGCCGGCAGGGCATCCACTTCCACCTGATGCTTTCGGGCAAGCGCACGCAGGGCAAACAGCCGCTCCTCGGCCCGCTCCAGCGCCCCCGGTTCCACCTCGAAGGCGGAGGCAGCATCGCCAAGCGCGCTTTCGGCCTCATCAAATTCGATCAGCGCGCGTTCCAGCGCGCCGCTCGCCCGGTCGAGTGCGCTGACGGCATTGGCCTGAGCGCTGTCTGCAGCCGCCTCTGCGCCAAGGCTCGCACGCACGCGCTCAAGGCCTTTAAGCGCGTGGTTGAGGCGGCTCGAGACAGCATCAGACCCCGAAAAGGCCTCCGCTGCGGTCTGAAGGTCCGACAAGGCGGTTTCTGCCTGTTGCAGGAAGCGCCGCTCCGAAGCCAGCTGCTCCTCCTCCCCGATGCGGGGGCCCAGCGCGTCCAGCGCCTCCAGCGCATCGCGCAGGAAGGTCTCTTCCTCGGCAGCGCGCGCCTTGTCAGCTTTGAGCTTTTCGACATGGCGCCGGGCTGCACTCAGCGTGTCCCAGGCCCGCGCAACGGCGCTGATGCGCGCGGCGTTACGGGCGTAATCATCCAGAAGATGCTTGTGGGATTTGGGATCAAGCAGGCCACGCCCGTCATGCTGGCCATGGATTTCCACCAGCACATCACCCAGCGCACGGAGCAGGCCGACGCTGGCCGGCTGGTCGTTCACATGCGCGCGTGAACGGCCATCAGCGGTTACCGATCGCCGCAGAATGACCGGCTCGCCTGGCTCGCAAGCGATACCTGCTTCGTCAAGAAGCGCATAGGCGCTGTGGCCGTCAGGCAGTTCGAAGACGGCGATGGCGCTGCCCTGATCGGCCCCGGCGCGCACCATGGCCCGGTCCGCACGCTCGCCGCATGCAAGGCCAAGAGCTCCCAGAAGGATGGACTTGCCGGCCCCGGTTTCACCGGTCAGCGCGGACAGGCCGGGCTGGAAGGCAAGGTCCAGCCGGTCGATCAGTACAATATCGCGTATGGAGAGGGATGCGAGCATGGCTCCCCGCGTCTCCCGCCCGGGTTTAGCCGAAAATCCGGCTCATGGCGCGGCGCAGAAGGCCGGGATCGCTCTCCTCGACGCCCTCGCCGGGCACATCAATGCCACGGGAGGTCAGAAGGGTATAGCTGTCCTGATACCAGGCAGAACCGGGGAAGTTATGTCCCAGAACCGCCGCGACCTGGCGCGCTTCCTCGGCCACGCCCATTGCGACATAGGCCTCGACCAGACGGTGAAGCGCCTCAGGCACATGGCTGGTGGTGCCGTATTCACGAATCACATTCTGGAAGCGGCCAATGGCGGCCAGATGGAAGCCGTTGCGCAGATACCAGCGCCCGACATCCATGTCCTTGCCCGCAAGGTGGTCGCGGGTCATGTCGATCTTCAGGCGGGCATCACGGGCGTAGGGGCTGTCGGGGAAGCGCCGCACGACCTGTTGAAGCGCGTCATAGGCGGCCTGCGTGGTGGACTGGTCCCGGCCCACATCATAGATGCGCTCATAATGCGAGATCGCGATGAGATAGTAGGCATAGGGCGCACTGGAACTGCCGGGGTGAAGCGCGATGAAGCGCTCGGCATTGGCAATCGCCTGCTCATAGCGGCCGGCCTGGTAGTTGGCGAAAGCAGCCATGAGGATCGAGCGGCGGGCCCACTCGGAGAAGGGGTGCTGACGCTCCACCTCGTCGAACAGTGTGGCAGCCTGCGTGTAACGGCGGCGCTCCAGCTCGCGGAATGCGTTGTTGTAGAGGGTCTCCACCGGGCGGGCGACATAGGCCAGCTCAGCCCGGTTACGATTGCCCTGACAGCCTGCAAGCACAAGCGCCGAGAGGGAAATGACGAGAATAAGACGCGTGGCGTTCAACAATTCCTGGCCCCTTGGCATGGCATCAAAAACAGACTGCCGGAGTCTTCTAACCGATCAGAGCGCAGGGAAAAAGCATTGTGTCAGCCCGGTGCATGAAGCGGAGCGTCTATATCAGCCGCGTGCAGCCCTGCCCGGCTCGCCGGTTTCGGCCATTTCGCTCATGGAAACCCATTTCCAGGCCGACACATCCGCCATCAGGGCCCGCACCGCGACATTATTGATCCCATGGCCGGGACGGGAAGCCTGGTAAAGGCCGAGGATCGGCGCTCCGGCCAGATACAGATCGCCCACCGCGTCCAGAATCTTGTGACGCACAAACTCGTCGGCAAAACGCAGGCCTTCGGGGTTGGCGACGCCCTCATCGTCCAGAACAATCGCGTTATCCATCGAACCACCGCGCGCAAGGCCTGCTTTCAGCAGCGTCTCGTATTCGCGACGGAAGCCGAATGTGCGGGCAGCGGCGATCTCGCTGCGGAAACCGGCCGGGCTGATCTCGAAGCGGTATTGCTGGCGGCCAATGACGGCGTTGTCGAAATCGATGCTGACATCGATGGCCGGCTGAAGCGAAGGCAGGAAGACAGCGTTGCGCCCGCCCAGCGATACCTCGACCGGCTTGAGAACGCGGATCGCGCGGCGCGGCGCGGGCTGGGTCTTGAGGCCTGTGTGCTCCAGCAACTCGATAAACGGCATGGACGAACCGTCCATGGCCGGCACTTCGGGCCCATGCAGTTCGACAAGCACATCATCCACGCCCAGACCGGCAAAAGCGGCCATCAGGTGTTCCACCGTGGACACCGATGCGCCATCAGCATTGATGATCGTGGTGCCAAGATCGGTAGAGCGCACCAGATCAAAGCGGGCCGGTATCTGGCGGTCGGCGCAATCCAGGTCGGTACGCTCGAACACGATGCCCGTCCCGGCCTGAGCCGGCTTGAGCACCATGCGCACCCGGGCGCCCGTGTGCAGGCCTATGCCCGCGCATACCGCCGCTTGAGCCAGCGTCGTCCGTTCAGTCATAAAAGCTGCCCGCACCATGCAAATGGTCTTTCTTCGCTTGTTCAGCTGCAGTTCCGGCCAAGCCCCCCGGCACAGGCCAAAACCCCCTCTTCTTCGCATTTGCACACTAGTGAGGGGATGCCCAGAGCGGAATTAAACGATTGTTGCGGGCTGTAACAATTCGGTCCGCCAGAAGCAAAAGCCCCCGGACCGTTGCCGGTTCCGGGGGCTGTGCCTGTGGCTTTTTCAAGCCGTCTAGTTGGCCTGACGGCGCAGGAAGGCGGGGATGTCGAGATCGGCGTCGTCGAACTCCTCGCCGAACAGATCACCGCTCGGCGCCGTACGCTGAACCGGCTCGGCAGCAGCAGGCGCACGCTGTGCCTGGGCCGGCGGACGCGGCGCGGTGCGGGCCTCCACCGGTGCGGCGGGCGCCTTGGCCCGGCGTCCAAAGATCGACAGGCCGCGGCGGGCGGGCGCTTCCTCGCGTTCTTCGGGTTGCGGGGCGGGTTCACGCCGGATGGTTTGCGCGGCTTCTGCAAGACGCTCCTGGTGGCGCACAACCTCGGGGCGGGTATCCACAGCCGGTGCCTCTTCACCGGCCATATAGGCGTCCGGCGCAGATACGGCGTCGTCAATGATGTCGGCACGGGCCGGCGCGGGCTGCTCCTCCCGGGCTGCGGGTTCGGCCTGCGCCTCCTGCGCGGCGCGCCAGGCAGCCGCCTTGGCATGAATGCCACCATCGGCGACGGCCTTGGCACGCGCCGTCTCGGCATCGTCATTCAGACGGCGCACCAGCGGCTGACCCGGACGGGAAATCTCGCGCGGCTTGAGCGTACTCATCACCCCGGCCGGTTCCGTGCGGCGGCGCGGATCGGCCTGCTGCATCTGTTCAGCCTCGATACCCGTGGCAACCACCGAAACGCGCACCGTCCCGTTCAGGCTTTCATCGAAAGTCGAGCCGACAATGATATTGGCATCCGGATCCACCTGATCGCGGATCTCGTTTGCCGCCTCGTCCACTTCATAAAGCGTCATGTCCATGCCGCCGGTGATGTTGATGAGCACTCCGCGCGCGCCCTTCATCGAAACATCATCAAGCAGCGGATTGTTGATCGCAGCATGGGCAGCCTCGATGGCGCGCTTCTCGCCGGAGGCTTCGCCGGTGCCCATCATCGCCTTGCCCATCTCGTTCATGACGGTGCGCACATCGGCAAAGTCCAGATTGATAAGGCCCGGCATGACCATCAGGTCGGTAATGCCGCGCACACCCGAATGGAGCACCTGGTCGGCCATCGAGAACGCTTCCGCAAAAGTCGTCTTTTCGGTCGCGATGCGGAACAGGTTCTGGTTCGGGATCACAATGAGCGTATCAACATGAGCCTGAAGCTGCTCAATGCCGGCTTCCGCCAGACGCATGCGCTTGGCACCCTCGAAGTGAAACGGCTTGGTGACCACGCCTACGGTCAGAATGCCCTGCTCGCGGGCTGCGCGCGCAATGACCGGCGCTGCACCCGTTCCTGTGCCACCGCCCATGCCGGCAGTGATGAACACCATGTGAGCGCCTTGCAGGTATTCGATGATTTCCGTGATCGAATCTTCCGCCGACTGCATGCCGATTTCGGGACGCGCACCTGCGCCAAGACCTTGCGTGATCTGATGGCCGATCTGGATACGGTTAGGTGTGCCAGAGCGCTGCAGCGCCTGGGCGTCCGTATTGGCGACAACAAAATCAACGCCTTCCAGATTGGCATCGATCATGTTGTTGACAGCATTACCGCCGGCGCCGCCCACGCCGAAAACGAGAATTCTGGGTTTAAGTTCAGTCGCTTCGGGGGCAGAAATATTCAGCGCCATGGGGACAGGCTCCGTCACGCGGGCTAAGGTTAATACCGGTTAGCCGTCAGTGTGAGGGCGCGTTGCTTAAGCGAGCGTTAAATGCCGCTGACATGATTGGCGATATTTTAGCATTGGTTACAGGAACATAGAGCGAACGGCACATGCGCCGGTCAAAAGCTCTCCGCAAACCAGCGCCAGATCGCCGACGGGCCGCTTTGAGATGCAGGCCGCGCCACGCGGCGCGCAGAGGCCGCCGTGATGAAACGCGGCGGGCCTGACAATATCTCGGCCGGCGCCCGGGCGTGACGGGCCAGCGATCCGGTGCTGGCCGCGAAGCCGGGACCTGCCAGCGCATCTCCCAGCCCCGCAATCGCCGCCGGGCGGCCGAGCCGCGTCTGACGGCGCAGGACGCGCCCTGCCAGCTCGACCACGCCGGGAAGCTGGCTGGCTCCGCCGGTTAGCACCAGAATGCGTCCTGACGCCTCGTTGAGACCCGCGGCATCCAGGCGGTCGCGGATCAGCTCGAAAATCTCCTCCAGCCGCGGCCGGATGATCGCGTTCAGCATCGCGCGGGGGTACTGGTTCATGCCGGAATCGGGATCTGTTGCAACCGGCGGCGCCTCGATCATCGCGCGGTCATCGTCCGGGCTGTCCAGAGCCGACCCGTAGAGCGCCTTGATGCGCTCGGCCGCATGCACAGGCGTGGAAAGACCACGCGCAATGTCACGCGTGACGTGATTGCCGCCGACCGGGATCATGTCGACATGCACCGGAACGCCATCGGCGAAGACCGCAAGGCTGGTCGTATCGGCGCCCATATCGATCACGGTCGCGCCGAGCAATGCCTCGTCTCCGGCCAGAACCGACAGGGCGGCAGCATAGGGTGAGGCTATGACCTCGCTCACCTCCAGCCGGCATTGCGCCACCGCATTCATGAGATTGCGCAGCGGATCGGCATTGGCCGAAATGACATGCAGCTCAACCGCCAGGCTGCGCCCGGCCATGCCGCGCGGATCCTTGACACCGCGATTGTCATCGACACGCCAGGAGACGGGCATGGCGTGCAACATGGCACGTCCGGGCCGCGCGCACTGCTGCAGTCCTGCCGAAAGGACACGGTTGCGGTCGCGTTCGCTCACCTCGCGGCCCGATACAGGCGCCTCTACCGAGACACGCTCTGATGCCGGACTGCCGGCTGTCGTGACAAGGCTGACCTCGCTGACAGCGTGACGGGCCATGCGCTCTGCATTGTCCACTACAGCGCGGATCACGCTGGCCGCAGCGTCGATATCAACGACACCACCCGCCCGCATGCCAGCGCTGGAATGATGGCCTACACCGACCACTCTCGGCCGGGGTCCGGTAAGGGTCGCCTCCATCTTGACGATGAAACACACTGTCTTGGCGGCACCCACCTCAAGCGCCGCGTAAAAGCCCGGCTTTCCCCCCGCGGCATCGGCCGTCTTGCGCGAGAACAGTCCCATGAAGGTCAGGCTCCCCGCTCACGGGCCGAAGCGCCCCCGGCACGTTCCGGCCAGGCGCGAATTGCCATTTCCCCTTCGCCGCGCAAGTCAAAGGACTGGGCATCAAGCTCCAGTACACGCTGGTCCGCGTGCAGGGCAGCGATGAGTGCCACTGCACTGGCGACACCTGTTTCAGGCAGGAGAATGTCGCTGCCCGACTGCAGGCGCAGATTCCAGCGCCGCTCACCCACCCGGACCGCATGGGTGACAAGGCTGGCGAGTTCGGGCTGGCGGGCGAGCACGGTAATAATTTCCTCAGCCGCCTCGTTTGCACCGGCACCCACAAGGCGTGGCAGCGCGGCGTGGTCTGACGGGTTCTCCCCGGCCAGCACGATACCCCGCCGGTCGATGACATAGTGAACGCCGTCATTCTGCCAGAGCGCATAAGGCGCGCGCTCGGTGATGATCACGCTGATCCGGTCCGGCCACAGGCGTATGACCTGCGCTCTTTCCACCCGGCTCATGGCCTCGATGGCGGCGCGGGCCTCCCCAGGATCAATATCGATCAGTCCGCGGCCCGGGCGCGCGCCGATGGCCTGTGCAATCTCGGCCGGTGTCACGTCGCGCGCGCCCACCACGTCGACCGCACGCACAACATAACCCGAGCGGGTGAGATGGCCGGCAAACGCCGTGCGCAGGCCATCGCCCGCCGGTCCCAGCCCGCCGGTCATGGCAAGCCCGATGACCGCCAGACCCGTCAGCCCGGCGACCGCAAGGAAGCCCAGACGCAGCGCATTGACCGTGCGATAGCGCGCGGTGCGCAACTGGGCGCTCGCCCAGTTCGCAATCGGCCGCTGGGGGATGGAGGCTGGGGGTTTACGCGTTTTCGGGCCCGTTGCGCCGGATCGTCCGGCACGGGTGGGAGCTGTTCTCGAGCGCCTCACCTCTGACAACTGGCATCCTCCGCTATCCATTCGACAAGGTCGGGAAATCCGATACCGCAATGCGCAGCCTGTTCGGGCGCAAGCGATGTGGGAGTCATGCCCGGCTGGGTATTAATTTCGAGTAACCAAAGCTTGCCATCGCCGTCCTCGTCCCAGCGGAAATCGGACCGGGTCAGCCCCCTGCAACCCAGTTCCCGGTGGGCGGTGATGGCCGCTTCCATCGCTTCATCAAAGACATGGGCCGGAATGTCAGCGGGAAGACGGTGTACCGATCCGCCATCGGCGTATTTCGCCTCATAGTCATAAAAGGCTGTCTTCGGCACGATCTCGGTCACGGTCAGGGCGCGCTCACCCATCACGGCCACGGTCAGCTCCCGGCCCGGGATGAAGCGCTCGATGAGAATGTCATCGCCATACGGCCAGCTGTCAGCCGCCAGCTCTGCAGGTGGACGGTTTGCGCCTTCCCGCACGATCAGCACCCCCACTGACGAGCCCTGATCGTTCGGCTTGGCGACATAGGGCGCGGGCATGAGATGTTCGCGGGCGGCATCGAACCGGCTGGCAATCAGCCCGTCCGGACAGTTAAGGCCCGCAAGCCGCAGAACCGCCTTGGCCTTCTGCTTGTCCATGGCCAGTGCCGACGCCAGAACCCCCGAATGGGTGTAAGGGATGCGCAAGTATTCCAGCACGCCCTGCACCCGCCCGTCCTCGCCCCAGAAGCCATGGAGCGCGTTGAAAACCAGGTCGGGCTTGAGCGCTTTGAGCTCGTCGATCCAGCTTTCCTGTGCCGGATCAATCGCGGTGACCTCATGGCCCCTGGCCCGCAGCCCTCTGGCGCACTCGCGCCCCGAAACCAGCGAGACATCACGCTCCGGGCTGAGCCCGCCTTGAAGCAGGGCGATACGCTTGCTCATGAATTGTCTCCGTCAGGCAGGCCAATCCGTTTGACCTCCCAGTGCATATCCACGCCCTCGCGTGCGGCGATCTCGGCGCGGATGTCCTCCACAAGGCCTTCCAGATCTGCCGCGCTGGCCGTGCCATCATTGATGAGGAAATTGGCGTGCATCTCGGAAAAGCGTGCGCCGCCCTTTCGCCGTCCGCGCCCGCCGACGGCCTCGACCAGCTGCCAGGCCGAGCGGCCCTTGCTCTGTTTCTGATCCGGGTTCTTGAAGGTGGAGCCGGAGGTTTTCTCGCGGATCGGCTGGGTCTCGGAGCGCCTTCTCGTGATCTCGTCCATGCGCGTCAGGATGGCGGCCGGCTCATCCGCGCGGCCTTCAAACACCGCCTCGGTGAATATCCAGTCTTCGGGCGCGGCGCAGTGCCGGTAGGCGTGGCCCAGCTCGTCCGGCATCACGATCAGGCGGCGGCCGCGGCGGTCGAGGGCAATCGCCTCCACCAGTACATCCTTCGTCTCCGAGCCGTAGCAGCCCGCATTCATGCGGATCGCGCCGCCAATCGTGCCCGGCACGCCGACATAAAACTCCAGCCCCGCAATGCCTGCCTTGGCCGCGGCCTTGGCAGCCATCTTGTCCAGCAGCGCCGTACCGATGCGGATGCGGTTGCCCTCAAGGACTTGCGCGCGCGCAAAAGCCGGTGTCAGGCGGATCACCACGCCCGGCACGCCGCGATCCCTTACAAGCGTGTTCGAGCCGGCACCCAGCACATGGACAGGAATATCTTCGGGCGTTTCCGCCAGAAAACGCGCAAGATCAGCCTCATCGGCAGGCAGATAAAGCACCTGCGCCGGGCCGCCGACACGCAGCCAGGTAATGTCAGACAGCGGCGCGTTCTCTATGTACTGCCCGCGCACCTGCGGAAGCTGGGGAAGGAGCGAGGGGAAGGTCATGTCATACTCCCTCGTCCTTCGAGACGCTTCGCTTCGCTCGCCTTCAGGATGAGGGAGTATGCACCCCACCTCTCGTCATTCCGGCGAAAGCCGGAACCCACCGTTTTCAAACAATGAATGGGGTCCAGATAGCGGCTCACGGCGCTTCTGGAATGACGAAGGAAAGGGCTGTGACCCCTCACAACACCTGCTCCAGCCGTCCCGGCAGTTCTGCTGCCCAGGCCGTGATGTCGCCAGCGCCAAGGCAGACCACCAGATCGCCCGCCTTCACGCGGGGCTTGAGGTCACCGGGAAGGCTGTCGCGCGCGGTGGCCGAGGCATCGCGGTGGCCATGGGCCTGCAGGCCGGCAATCAGTGAAGCCTGATCTGCGCCTTCTATAGGGCTTTCACCGGCCGAGTAGACGTCCGTGACGAGCACGCTGTCAGCATCGTTGAAGCAGGTGCAAAACTCCTCGAAGAGATCATTCAGGCGCGTATAGCGGTGCGGCTGGACAACGGCGATGACCCGGCCTTCCCCGGCCCGCTGGCGCGCGGCCTTCAGAACAGCGGCGATCTCGACCGGGTGGTGACCATAATCGTCAACCACCGTTACCCCCTTGGTCGCGCCGGTAATCGTGAAGCGCCGCTTCACCCCGGCAAACCCGCCCAGCGCCTCGCGCGCCGCATCTTGCGTACAGCCCAGCGCCTGTGTGACGGCTATCGCCCCGGTCGTGTTCTGCACGTTGTGCTCGCCCATCATGGGCAGGGAGATGTCCTTCCATGCCAGGCGCTCTGCGCCCGGCGGCTGGAAGACGATATCAAACACAGCGCCTTCGGGGCTGGTGCGCAAATTCACACAGCGCACATCGGCCTGGGGGTTGAAACCATAGGTGATGATGCGCCGGTCCTCGATGCGGGCGGCGAGCGCCTGCACTTCCGGATGATCGGTACACAACGCTGCAAAGCCATAAAAGGGCAGGTTCTCGACGAACTGGGCGAAGGCATCCCGCAGCGCATCGAAATCGCCGTAATGCTCCATGTGTTCAGGGTCGATATTGGTGATGAGCGCGACAGTGCCACGGAGCTTCAGGAAGGAGCCGTCGCTCTCATCGGCCTCCACCACCATCCACTCGCCTTCGCCCATCTTGGCATTCGATCCATAGGCAGAAATGATGCCGCCATTGATGACAGTCGGGTCAAAGCCTGCCGCATCCATCAGCGCAGCGATGAGGGAGGTGGTCGTGGTCTTGCCATGCGTGCCGCCGACGGCCACGGCGTATTTCAGGCGCATCAGCTCGGCCAGCATTTCGGCGCGGCGCACGACCGGAACGCGCTTCGCACGCGCCGCCACCAATTCGGGATTGTCGCGCTTCACCGCCGAGGAAACGACGAGTGCGCCCGCCCCTTCCACGTTTTCGCCCTTATGGCCGATATGCACGACCGCGCCCTTGGCTCGCAGCCGCTCCACATTGGCACTGTCTTTCAGGTCGGAGCCCGAGACCCGGTAGCCCAGATTGAGCATCACCTCGGCAATGCCGCTCATGCCGATACCGCCAATACCGACGAAATGTACCGGGCCGGTAGCGGCAGGCAGGTCAATCGGAGCCATGAATACTGTCCTTGAAAAACAAATGTCAGGTGCGTGCGTCCGCCGCCTCCTGCAGGAGCGATGCCAGACGCAGGTGCGCGTCCGGCTTGCCCGCCTGAAGGGCTGCTTCGGCCATGGAAGCGAGAGCTTCGCCATCGGCCAGCAGGGTTTCAAGCCGCGCCCGCAGCGCGCCTGCAGCGATCTCGTCCTCGGTGATGATCTGTGCACCACCGGCGTGCCCCAGCCCCAGCGCGTTGGCCCGCTGATGGTCGTCTGCGGCGATCTCCAGCGGGACAAGCAGGGACGGCCGCCCCAGCGCCGCGATCTCCGATACGCTCGACGCGCCAGAACGCGAAATCACCAGATGCGCTGCGGCGTATAGCGGGCCCATATCCTCGAAGAAGGGTTCGCAATGCGCCTTTACCCCCGCGCCGGCATAGATGCGGCGCGAGGCCTCGATCTGCTCGGCGCGGGTCTGCTGGGTAACGTCAAGGCGCGCGCGCAAGCCATCAGGCAGACCGGCTATGGCTTCGGGCACGCCCACAGAGAGGATGCGCGCACCCAACGATCCACCGATCACCAACAGGCGGATCGGTCCATCGGCGTCGGGCGCGGCGTAGGGTGTGCGTCCGCCAGCGAGGATCGCGCCGCGCACCGGGTTGCCGGTGACGACATGGCGGGCCTTGCCGGGCAGGCGGTCCAGCCGGTCAAATCCGGAGGCGACGGCAAAGGCCTTGTTGGCAAAGACGCGGTTTACACGGCCAAGCACGGAGTTCTGCTCATGAATGACAAAGGGTATGCGCTTGAGCTGGGCGTGTGCGAGAGCCGGAAAGGCGGGATAGCCGCCGAAGCCGGCGACCAGGTCTGGCTGGAATTTCGTGACGATCCGCCCGGTGCTGGCAAAGCCGCGCGCGAGCTTTACCGTATTGCCCGCCGCGCGGGCGGGGTTTTTTACAAACGGTGTCGCTGCCTCGATCTGATCCACACCCTCACCGGGAAAGTTCGCAGCGTGACGCATGCCGCGCTGGTCCGTGACGAGGCGTATTCGCCAGCCTGCCGCCTGCAGGGTTTCCGCCACGGCGCGTGCGGGGAAGATGTGCCCGCCCGTGCCGCCCGCCGCGATGAGAAGACGGGGGCCGCTCATGCCGGCACCAGCCGCATGCTGCTGCGCTCGGGCAGGTAAGCGCCCGGCGTCCGCTTGGTCAGCGCCAGCAATAGGCCGGCAGCAAATGCCAGAGATAGCATGGATGACCCCCCATAGGAGACGAAGGGCAGGGTCATGCCCTTGGCGGGCGCCAGTTCCAGATTGACCAGTATGTTGATGAGCGCCTGACCGCCAAACATCAGGGCAAGGCCTGCCACGGCGAGCTGGGCGAAATTATCCGACAGGCGCATGGAGCGCGACCAGGCGCGCGCAAAGAGAATGGCAAAAAGACCGATAATGGCCAGCGAGGCGACCAGCCCAAATTCCTCTGCCGCGACAGAAAATACGAAATCGGTATGGGCCTCGGGCAGATAGCGCTTGATCTCGCCCTCGCCCGGCCCGACGCCGGTAAATCCGCCGCGTGTAATCGCGTCCACGGCCATTTCGGTCTGCGTCGGACCGCTGGAGGATGACGGGGCGAGGAATGCCGCCACCCGGTCACGCACATGGCCAAGGAAGAAATACGCGCCGGCCGCCCCGCCCAGCGCCACGCTGCCCAGAAGCGCCGTGTGGAGAAAGGACAGGCCCGCAGCCCAGAGCATGGCGGCAAATATACCGGTCAGCAGGATGGACTGACCGAAATCAGGCTGACTGATGAGGAAGCAGATCGCCAGCACATAAATGCCTGCCGCGACCAGCCTGCCCGGTACCGGCGCACCCTTGCTTTCCTCGGAGAACAACCAGGCGGTTATCACGATGAAGGCCGGCTTGAAAAACTCGGACGGCTGCAGTGAGAAACTGCCAAAGCGCAACCAGCGCGTCGCCCCGTTCACCTCGTGACCCATCACGGCGACGGCGATAAGTGCCAGAAAACTGCCCACCAGCGCGAGGCCGGCAAGGCGGCGCGCACCGCGCGGGCTGAGCGCGGCTATTCCCAGCATCAGGATCACCGACAGCACGGCGAAGAAGATGTGCCGGTAGAGATAGTAGAAGGGATCACCCGGGCTGATGCGCTCGGCCGCGCTGGGGCTGGCCGCCATCGACAGCGTGACGCCCACGATCATCAGTCCCGCCACGGTAAACAGCAAGGTCCGGTCCAGCCCCAGCCAGACGCGCGCCAGTCCGCTGCGGCTTGCTGCGTTCATGCTGCGTCTCCCTTGGCAGCGCGCTCCAGCAGATCCTTTACCAGGGCGCGGAATGTGTCGCCGCGATGCTCATAGCTCTTGAACTGGTCGAACGAGGCGCACGCTGGCGACAGAAGGACGACCGGACGGCGATAGCCGCTATCTGCCGCATCCATGGCGGCGTTCTGCAAGGCACGCTCAAGCGTGCCGGACATGTCGCAAGGCACCGCGCTGCCAAGCTGTTTGCGGAGCAGGTCCGCATCCTGACCGATCAGATAGGCCTTGCGGATACGCCGGAAGAAGGGCTGCAGGCTTTCAATCCCGCCAGACTTCGCCTGCCCGCCCGCAATCCAGAAAATATCATGATAGCAGGCCAGCGCCTGGGCGGCGGCTTCAGCATTGGTGGCCTTGGAATCGTTGATGAAGAGCAGGGAGCCAGCCTCGCCCACACGTTCCTGACGGTGGGGAAGGCCGGGAAAGCTGGCAATTCCGGCTACGGCATCGGTAATGCTCACACCAAGCGCGCGCACCGCTGCATAGGCCGCCGCCGCGTTCTGTGCGTTGTGCACGCCGGGAAGCGCCTGTGCACGATGCAGTTCCATCACCGTGCGGGCACCGTCCTTTGACGTGTCATCGTACAGCTTGCCGGCAAGCGCGTAGACGCCGAACGAGACCAGGCGCTGGCTGGACACCGGCACAACATTGAGTCCGGCCCTTGCCCTCAGGCGCGTACACACGCTGCGGCTGGGTTCATCATCAACCCCGACGATTGCCGTATCGCCTTCGCGCTGATGGGCAAAAATGCGCTCCTTGGCAGCGCGGTAACCCTCCATGTCGCCATGGCGGTCGATATGGTCCGGCGTCAGGTTCAGGAACACCGCTACCCGGCAGCGCAGGCTCTCGATCAGATCGAGCTGATAGGAAGACAGCTCCAGCACGTAGATCGCGCCGGGGCGCGGCGGCTCCAGTCCGAGCACGGCGTCGCCGATATTGCCGCCCACGCGCACATCGCGGCCGGCGGATTTCAGTATGTGGCCTATAAGCGCCGTTGTGGTCGACTTGCCGTTCGTCCCGGTAATGCCGATCACCGTGACACCGGGCGTATCGGCAATAGCCTGGGCGAAGAGCTCCACATCCCCGATGACCGGCGCGCCAACCGCCCGCGCCAGAGACACCATGCGATGCGGAGCCGGATGGGTAAGCGGAATGCCCGGTGACAGTATGAGGGCTGCCATGTCGCCCCAGTCACGCCGGTTGAGATCATCAAGCGCCAGTCCGGCCGCAATCGCCGCCTCGCGTGCCGCCGCGTTGTCATCCCAGGCGGAGACCTGCGCTCCGCCGGCAAGAAGCGCGCGCGCAGCGTTGATCCCGGTGCGGCCAAGGCCGAATACCGCCACGCGGCGTCCCTTGTAGGCGGTTACCGGGATCATGAGTGGACAGCTACCTCAGCTTGAGTGTGGACAGACCGATAAGCGCAAGCACAACCGCTATGATCCAGAAGCGGATGACAATGGTTGGCTCCGCCCAGCCCATTTTCTCGAAATGGTGGTGGATGGGCGCCATGCGGAATACCCGCTTGCCCGTCAGCTTGAAGCTGGCGACCTGGATCATCACCGACAGTGCTTCGAGCACGAACAGCCCGCCAATGATCGCCAGTACGATCTCGTGCTTCACGGCCACGGCGATGGTGCCGAGCGCACCGCCAAGCGAAAGCGAACCGGTATCGCCCATGAACACCATCGCTGGCGGAGCATTATACCAGAGAAACCCGAGCCCGGCTCCGATGATGGTCCCGCATATCACAGCCAGTTCGCCGGTTCCGGGCGTGAAATTCAGGAAGAGATAGTTGGAGTAGACCGCCGAGCCGACGAAATAGGCAATGAAGCCGAACGAGCCGGCTGCAATCATCACCGGCACGATGGCGAGGCCATCAAGCCCGTCGGTTATATTCACCGCATTGGACGCGCCCACGATCACGATCAGTCCGAACAGGAAAAAGCCATAGCTGAGAGGTATCAGCACATCCTTGAAGAAGGGCACGGCTATGGAGGTGGCAAACCCGTCCGGCACGTTCGGTGCGGAAGAGAGAAGCTCCGTCATCCAGAACACCGCGACGAGCGCGACAATGGATTGCAGGGCGAGTTTCATCTTGCCGGAAATCCCCGCCGACGAGCGCTTGGTCACCTTGCGCCAGTCATCGAGAAAGCCGATGGCGCCGAAACCGGCTGTCACCAGCATCACGACCCAGATATAGGGGTTTGACAGGTCGGCCCACAGGAGCGTGCCCGCCAGAATGCCGATGAGGATGATGAAACCGCCCATGGTGGGGGTGCCCGCCTTGGTGAGCACATGGTTTTCCGGGCCATCGTCCCGGATGGGCTGCGAGCCCTTGGTCCTGAGCCAGCCAATGAAGGGCTTGCCGATAATGATGGCCACGACGAAGGCCGTGATCAGGCCTGCTCCGGTGCGGAAGGTCAGATAGTTCACGACATTGAACAGAACGATGTCGGACGCGAGTTGGGAAAGCAGAAAATAAAGCATGAAAATCAGCCCTTGATGACCGCGTTTACGGCACCGTTTCGCAAACTTGCGACTACTTTATGAACGCCCGAGCCGTTCGAACCTTTGATCAGCACAACATCGCCGGGGCGCAGCACGCCGCACAAGCGCGCGGTGGCGTCTGCCGGCGAGGCCGCCATCTCGCCCCTGACCGATGAGGGAAGGGCCTGGATCAGATGGTCCATCATGGCGCCGGCACCGATCACATGGCTCACACCGGCATCAACCAGCGTGGCCGCAAGCTCACGGTGACGCGCCGGCGCGCTCTCGCCAATCTCCAGCATCTCGCCCAGCACGGCGATGCGGCGCCCCCTGCCATCGGGCGTGTGCCGCGCCAGCGTGGCTATCGCGGACGCCATGGAAACCGGATTGGCGTTATAGCTGTCATCAATGATGCAAGCACTGCCGCCATCAAGTTCCACGAGGAAGCTCGCGCCGCGCCCGGCCTGCGCTTCGAGACCGGCCAGCACATCGGCAATCTGAGCGCTGTCAATGCCAGCAGCCACGCACGCGGCCATCACGGCAGCGGCATTGTGGGCCTGGTGTTCGCCTGGTGCGGGAATGGAAATGTCTACCGTGCGGCCCAGCACATCGAAACGCCCGCGCCCGGATGTCGCTGCCTGCTCCCAGGAGAGGATTCGCACAGCGGAGTGGCGAGCCCTGCCAAACTCGAAGAGGAAAGCAGCACTGCTCTCATTCACCCGCCCGGCCAGCCGGGATGCGAACTCGCAATCGGCCGGGATGATGGCAACGCCATCGCCGGCCAGCCCGGCGAATATCTCCGCCTTGGCATCGGCTATGGCTTCCATGGAACCCAGATTTTCCAGATGCGCGGGCGCGATGCGGGTAATCAGGGCAATATGCGGCTGGACCTGCGTGGTCAGCGCCGCGATCTCCCCGGCATGGTTCATGCCCATCTCGAATACACCGCGCGCGGTATCCTGCGGCATGCGCGACAGGGTCAGCGGCACGCCCCAGTGATTATTGTACGACTTCACGCTCCAGTGCGCCGGGCCGGAGGCGCGGAACACGGCCGCGATGGCCTCCTTCACCGACGTCTTGCCGACCGAGCCGGTCACACCAACGCGCACAGCCGGGCTGCGCTCACGCGCCGCGACGCCCAGGCGCTGCAACGCTTCAAGCACGTCCGGCACGACGAGACGTGGGCCCGTACCGGCATCCTCACGAGAAACGATGGAGGCGGCGGCCCCTGCCGTTTCGGCGGACGGCACGAAATCATGTCCGTCGCGCTGGTCTGCAAGAGCAACAAAAAGATCACCTCTCTCCATCGTGCGTGTGTCGATGGAGACGCCCGATGCCTGCCAGCCATCCCCGCCAACCAGGCGGCCTCCGGTTGCCGCGGCGGCTTCTGCCGCTGTCCATAAAGGCCCGCTCATCGCCCCCGCTCCCCGGCTTTGCCTGCCCTTGCAGCAAGGGCGCGGCGCGCCACCTCGCCATCATCAAACGGATGGACCACGCCCTTGATGGTCTGGCCGGTCTCATGGCCCTTGCCCGCGATCAGCAAGGTGTCGCCAGCTTCAAGTGCATCAATGGCCGTGAAAATCGCCCGCTCACGGTCACCGATCTCCTCGGCTCCGGGAGCCCCCTTGAGGATGGCAGCGCGGATGAGAGCGGGATCCTCCGAGCGCGGATTATCGTCGGTGACAATAACCCGGTCGGCGAGCTTCGCCGCAATGGCCCCCATCTTTTCGCGCTTGGTCGGATCGCGGTCGCCGCCCGCGCCGAACACCACGATCACCCGGCCTGCCGTGTGCGGACGGGCAGCGCGTAGCAGCTTGTCGAGACCGTCGGGCGTGTGCGCATAGTCGATCAGTACCGGTGAGCCTTGAGACGTCTCGCCGACAAGCTCCAGCCGGCCGGCCACACCTTTGAGCGTCTCCAGCGCGGCGAACACCGTATCGGCCTCCACGCCGCTGGAAATCGCCATACCCGCTGCCTGAAACGCATTACTGGCCTGGAACTCACCCATCAGAGGCAGGGTCAGGGACCGCTCCTTGCCCGCGTGGACAAAGCGCACGTGCTGGCAGGCCGCATGGGGGGTGATTTCCTTCAGCTGGATGTCGCGTCCGTTCCAGCCGATGGTGAAAATCTGCTGCCGGCGCGCCTCCGCACGGCGCACGACGGCTTCGCCCCATTCACTGTCGACGGTGATGACGGCTGGCGCACCTTCGGGCAGCAGCTCGTCAAAGAGGCGCATCTTGGAGGCGAAATAGTCCTCGAAATCCGGGTGATAATCGAGATGGTCCTGGGTAAGGTTGGAAAAGCCCGCCAGCGCGATTTTTGCACCGTCCATGCGCCGCTGCTTCAGCCCGTGGCTGGAAGCCTCCATCGCCAAATGGGTGACGCCCTCGCCGGTCAGGGCGTCCAGCGCCGCATGCAGGGCAATGGCGTCAGGGGTAGTGTAGCCCACATCGGTCCGGCCGGAGCTGCGCGTCACGCCCAGCGTGCCGAGCGCGGCGGCTTCATGGCCGGCGGCCTGCCAGATCTGGCGCAAGAACTCCACCGTGGAGCTTTTGCCGTTCGTGCCGGTAATCGCAGCAATACAAGCCGGCTGGGCCGGAGAAAAGCGGGCGGCCATCTGTGCCAGCGCAAGGCGCGGGTCATCGGCCTCGAGCACGGGCACGGACGCTGTTGTCCCACGCTCGGCAAGAATGGCTGCGGCGCCCGCCTCCATGGCTGCCTTGATGAACGCCTTGCCATGCGTGGTTACGCCCGGCAGGGCGGCGAACACAAAGCCGGGCTTCACCGCCCGGCTGTCCAGCGCCAGCCCGGTAACGGTGAGCTCACGCGCAACGTCCGGCGCGGCCACGCCAGCGGGTAAAATATCGCCAAGCCTGCATGCCGCGCTCATTGCTCGCTCCCGCTTGCCGCCAGTTCCACGGGTTCTTCCGGACCGGGCCGGACAGGCGTACGCGGGACGAACATGCGCGCCACGGTCTGCACCCGCGCGCCGGGATCGGCTTCACGCAGACCTACGCCCAGCACAGGCGCCACGCGCTCGATGATGTCGCCACCTGTCGGTGCGGCATTCCAGCCGGCAGTGTTGAAACCATGCGTCTCGCGGATGGGGCGCGGCTGATCGAGGCTGACCACCAGCACATATTGCGGATCATCGAAGGGGAAGATGCCGACAAAGCTGGTGAGCACATTGCCGACCTGGTAGCGGCCATTGACGATACGCTGAGCCGTGCCGGTCTTGCCAGCAATGGCCAGCCCCTCCCGGTCGGCCTGACCGCCGGCCACGGCAGCGCGCATGACGCCCAGCACCTGCGCGGCAGTTGCCGAACTCATCACCGGGATCTGCGGCACGATGTCAGTCGGGCCGACAGGACGCAGCGTGGGCGGTGTGTAGATTCCGTCATTGGCCAGCGCCGCATAGGCCGCCGCCAGGGCCACGGGCGACACGTTGAATCCATGGCCGTATGACGCTGTCATTACTTCTGCCCGGCCCCAGCGCGCAGGCAGCATCGGGTCCTGGCCCTCAATGATCTCCAGCGGCGGGCGCTCCCACAGGCCCAGCTCTCCGAAGAAGCTGGTCAGCACTTCCCCGCCAATATGTTCTGCCATACGGGCGGAGCCGATATTTGAGGAATGAATGATCACCTCGCGCGCGGTGAGGATACGCGCCTGCGGCCGGAAATCGCGGATACGGTGCGAACCGATGGCAATCGGGGCGCGCGCATCGAAAGTATCGTCAAGGCGGACCAGGCCGGCCTCTATCCCGGCAGCGAGGGTTAGCGGCTTGAACACCGAGCCGAGCTCGTAAACACCCTGGACCGTGCGGTTGAAACGGTTCTCCGCCGGTTCGCTGCCAGCGCGGTTGGGATCAAAATCCGGCAGGGATGCCAGCGCGATAATCTCTCCGGTTCCGACGCGCATCAGCACCGCCATCGCGCCTTGAGCCGAATAGCGCTCCATGCGCTCGCGCAGGACCGTTTCCAGCGCATCCTGTGCGCCCAGATGGATGGACAGGCTCACCGGGCGGCCGGATCCGTCATTAAGCTCGTCATTGAAGGCACGCTCGGCCCCGGCCAGACCGGCAAGATCCTGATCGGTGAACCCGACGAGGTGGGCAGCGAGCCTGCGGCGCGGATAGACGCGGCCCGGCTCCACCCGGAAACCTATGCCTGGCAGACCCAACATGTGAATGGCCTGGCGCTCGCGCGGGCCAAGCCCGCGCTCGATCCAGACAAAGCGGCGGTTTGACGAGAGGTCGCGTTGCAGCGCCTCGGCATCGAGATGCGGCAGGACGGTGCGCAGTGCCTGCGCCGTCTCCGCCGCGTCCCATACCTGGCGCGGGTCTGCGAAAACGGAATGGAAATCAAGATTGCTGGCGAGAATCTGGCCGTTACGGTCGACGATCTCGCCACGGCGCACTGCCACCTGCGCCACCCGTACAGGTGCTGCCTCGGCAAACTCTCCGGTAATCGCCAGCTCCACTGCACGCCCTGCCGCCAGAAGAAAGCCAGCGCCAACCAGCACACCGATGAAGCCGAGGCGCAGGCGCGTGCGGCCCAGAGCCTGCCCGGCCTCGTCCTCCAGCCGTATGGTGGCGTTGGCATCGAAACCGGCCGACCCATCCCCGCGCAAGGGCTCCAGCCCGGCGCGCGAACGCCGGACCTGAACCTTGCCGAAAAGACGCGCCAGCCAGTGCCTCATTGACGCCCTCTTACCGGAGGGGTGACCGACGGCCAGCTGGCCTGGGCTGTCTGCGGAGCCTGAGAGTTCATGCGTTCAGCTTCGGCCCGGACCTGCGCCAGCTCCACCAGCGACAATTCCTGTGCGGACTGTACCGGTTCAAATCCCAGATGCGTACGGGCCAGTGCCCTCAACTGCTCAGGATCCTCCAGATGCGCGATATTGGCGGTGAGCGTGTTGATGCGCGCGCGCTCCTGGGCGAGCTCAGCCTGGAGGCCAGCCAGACGGGCCTGCGCTGCATCGGTTTCTGCCTTGGCAACATAAAGGGCGCCCAGAAGGATGACGCTGCCGAGAATGCCGAAGAAAAGGACGAGGCGCATCATGTGACACACTCCAGAAGGCGGCTGTAAGGGGGTACTCCGGGCAAGCCGTCATCATCGGCCGGCCAGGCAGGGTTGGTGGTGCGGACACCGGCACGCAGCCGGGACGAGCGCGCGCGCGGATTGGCAGCAATTTCGGCGTCCGATGGCTCGATCGCCTTGCGCGTCAGCAGCGAGAAGCTGGGCGCAGGACCGGCTTTTACCTCGGGCGCATGACGCGAGCCCTGCCCTGCCATGCCGGCGCGGGCGCGCAGGAAGGTCTTCACGATGCGGTCTTCAAGAGAGTGGAAGGTGACTACCGCCAGCACACCGGCGGGCTTAAGGATGCGCTCTGCCGCACCCAGCGCGCGAATCAGCTCGCCCAGCTCGTCATTCACATAGATGCGCAAGCCCTGAAACACGCGCGTGGCGGGGTGAATCCGGCCCGGCTTGCCCCCGATCACGCGCTCCATGAGGGATGCCAGTTCAAGCGTGGTCTCAAAGGGCTTTCCGGCCCGGTCCTCGACAATGGCGCGCGCGGCACGGCGGGCATGGCGCTCCTCGCCATAGACCTTGAAGATTGCTGCCAGTTCATCGGCTTCGAGATGGTTGACGGCGTCCGCAGCGCTGGGACCGGACCGGGCCATGCGCATATCCAGCGGACCGTCCTTCTGGAAAGAAAAGCCGCGCCCGGCCTCATCGATCTGCATGGACGAGACACCCAGATCGAGCATCACGCCGTCGACACCGTCGCTGCCCGCCAGCTCCACGATCTGCTCCATCAGCGAGAAGGGACCGGACTGGAAGGCGAAGGTATCAGGGTATGCCTTACGCAAACGGGTCGCTGCATTTGCCGCCTCGGGATCGCGATCGATGCCGATCAGACGGGCGCCCTCCACCGCCAGCACGGCGCGGGCATAACCGCCGCCACCCAGCGTGCCGTCGACATAAAGCCCGCCTTCGCGCGGGCGAATGGCGGCCATGACTTCATCGAGCAGGACCGGGACATGCGCCATCACGACCCCTCCTGAGGACGGGCCGGGGGACGGCGCAGCGCCGCCTTGTTGTCACGCGCAAAGGTGAGATCGCGGGCATGACGCTCGGCATGCGCATCGGGCGACCAGACCTCGAAGCGGCGCCCCATGCCGACAAAGGTTGCTTTTGCACCCAGCCCGGCATGCTCGATGAATTCGCGCGGCAGGGAGATACGGCCTGTCTGGTCAAACGAGAGCGGGCGGGCGCCACCGAAAATTACGCGCTCAAATGCGGTGCGGGCATCGTCATACGGATCCATCGCGTCGATCGCGGCGGCCATCTCGGCCATCAGCGCCTCGCCGCCGCCCTCCAGGAACGGTCCGTTAAACGAACACCAGACATAAATGCCGCCGAAGCGCTCTGCCGACACCACGGCACGGAAATCGGCCGGGACGGAGACCCGCCCCTTGGCATCTATCCCGTTGGTAGTGGTGGAGAAAAACATCTCCGTCGGTGCTCCCCCGGCTTCCCACAGAGCGGCACGCTCCCCGATGTGGTTAATTATGGGATATCATGGGAAATGATGGGAAACAATGCCGAAGCTAGTGTCCAGCGCTGTTTTTACAGGCACGGCCAAGTAAAACCGCAACATATTGCATCGCAACAAAATAGAACAAACAAAGCACAATTAGTTAACGCCGCCAGCGGCTTTGAGAATCCGGCAGGAAAATGAAGCGTCAGGCGGCCTGTAAGCCGGGTTCTGTGCCATTCTTTCCGCGATGGAAAGAAGCGGCAGCCATTCCTCTTGGATGGCGCTTGCACGCCACCTCCAGCGACCTACCCGGACGGAATGCGGAGGCGCACCTGCCCGCGCGAAGCGGACGCCCGTCCCTATTCGGTCTTGCTCCGGGCGGGGCTTGCCGTGCCCCCTTCCTTGCGGTCGGGGCGGTGGGCTCTTACCCCACCGTTTCACCCTTGCCGGGCACGAAGGCCCGGCGGTCTGATTTCTGCGGCGCTGTCCCTGAACCGGAGCTTGAACTCCGGCCCGCCGGGATTTCCCCGGCACCCTGCCTCCATGGAGCCCGGACTTTCCTCTCCCGCCCGCCTTTCGGCACTGGACGAAAGCGGCTGCCCGGCCGCCTGACAGGCCCTAAGTCGGCCTTTGGCGGGTAAAGGTCAAGCGGGCGGAACCTTGGCCGCCACTGCTGCAATGAGCCCCATCGTCTGTGCATCCAGCCTGCCATCGATATGCAAGGGCCGGAACCGGCGCTGGAACTCGGTCAGGAGAATGTTGAAAGGCGGTGCCGGGTCGTAGCCGATTGCCGCCAGAAGCGTTGCGGCGCGCGCCTCATCCGGTTTCGCAGCCTCCGCCCCGTCCGGCCACAGGCCCACGCCTTCGCGCGCCAGCCGCTCCCACGGAAACTTTTCACCGGGATCGATCTTGCGGCCGGGCGCGATATCGCTGTGGCCGGTAACATTCACCGGCTTTATGCCGTGCCGGGCAATGATCTGCCTGGAAAGCCTGATCACGGCATCAATCTGCGCATCCGGAAAAGCAGGCAGGCCGAACTCGTGTCCGCCATTGACGATCTCGATGCCGATCGAGGCAGAGTTCACATCCGTGATGCCGCGCCAGTAGCTCAAACCAGCGTGCCAGGCGCGCCTTGCCTCATCCACCATGGCGATGATGCGGCCATCTTCCTCAACCACATAGTGGGAACTGACCTTGGCAGCCGGGTCCGCCAGCCGGTCAATCGCGCCCCTGCCTGTCTCCATACCTGTATAGTGCAGCACCAGCATGGACACCGGCAGGGCGCGCTCATTGAAGTTCGGCGACGGGTGGACGAGCGGGCTCATCGCGGCTTTTGTATCACGGTTTCGGGCGGCAAGGTGCTGGAACGGCGTGCGGCGACCACGGCCACACCGGCAATGGCAATAAGACCGCCGGCGATCAGTTGCCAGCTTACCGGGTCTCCGAGAAGGACCACGCCGGAGATGACCCCGATGAGCGGGCCCATCAACGTCATCGGCGCGATCAGCGAGGCGTCATAGCGCCGAAGGAGCCAGTAGAAGGCACCGTGGCCGAATATGTTGACCAGCAGCACGGTGAAGAAAATGCTGGCCAGCAAGAGCCAGCCACCGGCCAGCATGGCCTCTATCTGGCCGCGCTCGAAGATCAGGCTGGCAATCAGCAGGGGCGGCCAGGAGAACAGGCCGATCCAGGCCTGCAAGGGGATGGTGGTCAGCTCAACCCGTTTGACGAAGATCGATCCGGCCGCCGCCGCCATCGCCGCGCCGACGCCGGCCAGCAATCCCGCGGTAAAGGTGAACTCGGCTGGCTTGAAAACCACCAGAGAGGCCCCCGCGAAGGCCATGCCCATGCCGGCCGCACGCACCCAGCCCACCTTTTCCTTCAGGAACATGATCGAGAGAATCGTCGTGAATGGCACGGAGAGTTGCACCACGATCGCGATAGCCGAGGGCGTGGCGTAGTGCAGGCCGGTAAACAGTAGCGCGAACTGTATCGCGCCCATGCCAAGCCCCGCTCCGATGACCGGACCCAGTTTTTTCGGCAACGGAAGGAGCCATGGGGCCAGCATCGCATAAAGCAACGCAAAGCGGATAAAGGCAAAAAAGAGCGGCGGCACGCCATCAAATCCCGGCACCAGGTCCGGCGTGCCCGAGACTGACCATTTCGCCACAACGAAGTTGACGCCCCAGACGAGGCAGACGGCGAACAGAAGGGCGAAATGGCGAGGGCTCATGGCCGCGCTGTAGCGGCCCGGCGGCCATGCTTCAAGTCACGAAACGATAAGGGGTGTTACAGGCCGTTCCTGCTCAGCCGCGCGGTGTGCTGGTACCGTCAACCGTCCAGCCATGGGGGCCGCGGCGGGCGACCAGTACGGACGTGTCTTCCTTACGCCTGCCACGCACCTTGCGGTAGACCCAGTAGGCGCCGGCACCCAAAACAGCCAGACCTGCGACGACAAAGGCTGCCGCCGTCAGTACGGCGGCAAGCAGCACGACAAGCCCTATGAACGCCGCCGCAATGATCGCAGCCAGCACCGCACGCAGCGCCTGCATGGCGGCATCGGAATTGAACGCTGGCTGTTGTGTCATCTCAATTGCTCCCGGACATACGAAATGCCTTCTGACCTTTCGTCGCAATACTAGAGTTGGGGGTTTAGGCCCGCGCGTCAATGGCACCGGGCCGCGCCTCACACACAATTAATGTTATGTGCACGCTGTTGGTTCCCGGCTGCCTGTATCGGTATCAGGACGATGCCAGTGCCGGCTTCAGTCCCCGCTCGGCCAGGATTTTCTGGTAAGCAGCATTGATCACGGCCATTTTTTCATCGGCAAGGCGCTGCAGCTCAAGAGGCGCGCCACGTGCCATAAGCCGGTCGGGGTGATTTTGCGAGGCGATGCGCCGGTAGGCCCGCTTCAGATCGCCGTCCGCGATGGAGCGGTCCACACCGAGCACGAGATAAGGGTCCTGACCGTCGAGCGCACCGTGACCGGCGCGTATGCGGTCAAACTCGCTTTCGGAGAAGCCGAATATGCCCGACACGGAGTGGAGGTATTCCATTTCCTCCGCCGTCAGCCGCCCGTCGGCCTTGGCAATATGGAAAAGGCCGTCGAGCACGTCTTCGAGGATGGCCGGATGAGCCCGGAAACGGCGGGCCAGGCGGCGGGCGTAGCCCTCAAAGCCCAGCGTTGTCTGCTTGGCCAGATTGAAGGCACGCATCAGCGAGGCCTCGAAACCGGCGGGCGCGCGCAGGACCTGGCGGAATGCGGCGACCTCGTCATGGGTAACCTCGCCATCGGCCTTGGCCATCTTGGCACCGAGCCCGATCAAGGCCATGGCGAACTCGGCATCGTCCACCCGGTGGCCCGGCGGGCAGTCGCCTTCGGGACAGGCGAACGGGTCGGCCGGGCCGGTAATCAGCTCTGCAAGTTTGCGCCAGACGCTCATGCGCGCTTATCTGCACCGCAAAACCGGCGAACGGAAGGGGCAAATGGGCGCGGATAGCACCGGAAAGTGGGAGATCTGGATAGATCGCGGCGGCACCTTCACCGATATTCTGGGTTTGTCGCCACAAGGCGAACTGCATGCGCTGAAGCTGCTTTCCGAGAGCGCGGCCTATCGCGATGCGGCCAGCGAGGGCGTGCGCCGCATAACCGGGCTGGCCAGCGGCACGCCACTCACACAAGAGGCCGTCAGCAGCGTGAAAATGGGCACGACCGTGGCCACCAATGCCCTGCTGGAGGAGGCCGGCGCGCCCACCCTCTTCATCACCAATGAAGGGTTTGAGGACTGCCTGCTCATACAGGACCAGACCAGGCCGGACATCTTTGCCCTGCGCATCGACCGGCCCCGGCCCCTGCCTGCCCGCATAGCCGGCATTGCCGGCCGGCTGGATGTGGAGGGGCGCGAAATCGCCCCGCTGGACCGGCATGCGGTGCGGGCCATTCTGGAAAACGCCCGCTCAGCGGGACTCCAATCGGTTGCCATCGCCCTCATTAATTCGTATGTGAATGACATACATGAGAAGCAGGTGACGGAGCTCGCCCGCGAGGCCGGCTTTACCCATGTGAGCCTCTCCAGCGAGACAAGCCCGCTTGTCCGCCTCATACCGCGCGCGTCCACCACCGTGATCGACGCCTATCTGGACCCGGTGCTGCAAGATTATGCGGCCCGCGTGGACAAGGGGCTTGGCGGGATCCCGCTCTATTTCATGCAATCATCCGGCGGGCTCGCACGATCCGGCCATTTCCGTGCGCGTGATGCGGTCCTCTCCGGTCCCGCAGGCGGTGTGGTCGGCATGGCGCAGACCGCAAAGGCCGAGGGGCTGGACCGCGTCATTGGCTTCGACATGGGTGGAACCTCGACCGACGTGTCGCGCCATGACGGCGCGGCTTACGAACGGCGCGAACAGGTGCGTATTGACGGACGCCTCTTGCGCGCGCCCATGCTGGCCATCCACACTGTCGCGGCCGGCGGCGGGTCCATCCTGCATTTTGACGGGGAGCGCGCGCGCGTCGGACCGCAAAGCGCGGGGGCCCGCCCCGGCCCCGCAGCATACGGCAATGGCGGCCCGGCAACTGTTACGGACGCGAACATCGTGCTGGGCCGGGTACACCCTGCATGGTTTCCAGACGTGTTCGGACCGGACGGCAATGCGCCGCTGGACGCCGGCGCCGCGCACGAAGCCATCCGCCCGCTCGCCGCATCCATGGGCGTGGACAGTATCGAGGCGGCCGCCGAGGGTTTCCTTGCCATTGCCGCCGAGGCCATGGCGGGAGCCATCCGCCAGATCACGATTTCGCAAGGCATTGACCCGCGCGATTATGCGCTCAACGCCTTTGGCGGAGCGGGTGGGCAACATGCCTGTCAGGTAGCCGCCGCGCTGGGCATCAGGCGTGTCATCATTCACCCCAGGGCGGGGCTTCTCTCAGCGCTGGGCATTGGCATGGCTGCCCTGCTGGATACGCGTCAGGCAGGGCTGGAAGCGCCACTGGACGCGCATGGGCTCGATGCTGCCCGTGACCGCCTTTCGGCGCTGGAGGACGAGGCGCGCGGCGCGCTGAAGGCGCAAGGCGCTCACGACATTCACGTCGCGCACGAACTGCATATCCGCGTCACGGGATCCGATACCGCCCTGCCCGTCCCGATGGGCGAGCTTGGCGCCGTGCGTGCCGCCCATGACAGGGCACATCTTCGCCTGTTCGGTTTCACCGTGCCCGATGCCGGGCTGATTATCGAAGCGGTATCGGTAAAAGCCGAGGCGCCATCCGCCGCCAGACTGCCTGCCACTCCGCACGGCGCCGGCGAGGACGCCAGGGCTGAGGAGCGGACGCGCCTCTTTTCCGGCGGAGAGTGGCATGATGCACCCATTTATTCACTCGCGAAGCTTTCCCGTGACCAGGTGATCACCGGACCAGCGCTGATCATGGAGCCAGGCCAGACGATAACGCTCGATCCAGGGTGGACGGCGCGGCCCGGCCGGACGGGTGCGCTGCTGATGGAGCATACCGGAGGCATGGCGCGCGCGGCCCGCTCTACAGACCTCGACCCGGTCACGCTGGAGCTGTTCAACCGGCGTTTCATGGGTATTGCCGAGGAGATGGGCGTGGTGCTGGAGCGCACGGCCCACTCCGTCAACATGAAGGAACGACTGGATTTTTCCTGCGCGGTCTTCGATGCGGAAGGCGGGCTGGTCGCCAATGCGCCGCACATGCCGGTCCATCTGGGCTCAATGTCGGCGAGCGTGCGCGCGGCGCTGGATGTCCACCCTGATCTCGCCGCCGGCGAAGCCGTGGCGCTGAATGCGCCTTATAATGGCGGCACGCATCTGCCGGATATTACTGTGATCCAGCCGGTGTGCGATGCAGATGGCCAGCGGCTCTTCTTTGTAGCCTCGCGCGGTCACCATGCGGATGTCGGGGGCATCGCGCCGGGGTCCATGCCTCCTTTTTCCAAAACCATTGAGGAAGAAGGCGTTGTCTTCGATAGCGTGAAGATACTTTCGGATACGAAGTTTGATGACGGTGCAGTCCGTTCGGCTCTTGCTTCGGGCCGGTTTCCAGCCCGCGCGCCGGAACGCAATATCGCCGATCTGAAGGCTCAGCTCGCATCCTGTGCACGCGGCGCCGAGGAGCTGAAGCGCCTGATTGCCGAACAAGGACGTGAGGTGGTCCGCGCTTATATGGGACATGTGCAGGACAATGCGGAACGGGCTGTCCGCCGCGTCATCGGCGCGCTGGAGAACGGTTCAGCCGTGATGGAGCTGGAGGGCGGGGAGCGCATATGCGTTGCCATCACGACCCGGCCCGATCAAGGCACGGCGACCGTCGACTTCACCGGCACATCGGCCCAGATGTCCAACAATTTCAATGCGCCCAGCGCGGTGGCCCGAGCCGCCGTGCTCTATGTGCTGCGCTGCCTGGTAGAGGACCAGATACCGTTGAATGAGGGCTGTCTGAAGCCGGTGGAGATCATCATTCCCGAAGGCTCGCTGATCGCTCCCAAGCCGCCCGGCGCCGTGGTGGCCGGCAATGTGGAGACCAGCCAGCTCATCGTCGACGCGCTCTTCGCGGCCACGGGCCGCATGGCGGCTGCGCAGGGGACGATGAACAATTTTACCTTCGGAAACGAAACATACCAGTATTACGAGACGATCTGCGGTGGGTCGGGTGCCGGAATCCTCGCTGACGGCTCCGGGTTTGACGGGGCGGACGCCGTCCACACCCATATGACCAATTCGCGCCTCACCGACCCTGAAATCATGGAACTGCGCTATCCGGTGCGCGTGATCTCGCACCGCGTGCGCGAAGGTTCCGGCGGAGATGGAAAATGGCGTGGCGGCGACGGCTCCGTGCGGCGGTTGCAGTTTCTCCAATCCATGGAGGCAAGCCTGCTCTCCGGACGGCGGCGCATGGCCCCGCCAGGCGTTAAGGGCGGGCAGGATGGCGCCCCCGGACAGGCGCGCATCATCCGCGCGGACGGCGCGGTTGAGGAACAGCCCGCCCTGTTCTCGGTCCGGCTTGCACCCGGCGATTCAATCGAGATCGAAACGCCCGGCGGCGGCGGGTATGGGACTGCCTCCTGATAGCAGAATCTGTCTTGTACAACCGGTTTTAAGTTGACCCCGGCGGCATGGTTAATACGCTTCTGCTCTCCGGGGGGAAACAGCATGACAGATGGTGTGCCTAAGGCCGGTAGCCGCTTTGACACCGGTATTCAGCAGCTTGAGCCTGACGCAGCGTATCAACGGCTAACGAGCAATATCGCCCACGTGCACGCTGAAGACCTGCCTGCCTTCTTGATCGGCGAAAAGCTCAGGGCCTATGTCAAGGCGCAGCTCAAGGCATTAAACGTACGGTTTGGCGCGCTGCTCGCGGTCATTCTCGCACCTGCCGGTACTGGTGTTGCATTGGAATTCGGGCTGCCCTTGCTCGTGGAGCTTGGATATATCCCCGACCCGGTCATTCTTGACCCTGTCCCGTTCACCGGCGGCTCACTACATCTCAGCACGCTGGCATCGTGGGCGGCCCTCGCGCTGGTGACGCTCATTCCCGCCAGCCTTGCCGGCCTTGTGCTCTGGCGAACTTACAGCCGGCTGAGCGCCGCGTTGAAGCACATTGTCGGTCAGGTCAGCGCCGTCATTGCCGAACGCAGTCTGGGTATCGGGCATGAGCGTTGCGCCGTGACCATCGGAGAGGCGGGTTTCTCGCTCTGCTCGGCAGGACGCAGACTGACACTTCGCTGGCACGCGCTTGACCTGCCGGCTACGCGGGATCGCGTGGCTGCACAGAACAATCCGTCCACGATGCTGCCATCTGCGCCCGGCCCTGCGCATATACCTGCATCGTTCGACGAAATTCGCGCGCTCATCCGTCAACCCGAATGGCTCGGCTTTCGTGACGAGGTGGAAGCATGGGCCAACGCCAATGACCGACTGCCTCTGGATATGAAGTGTTACCGCAAGGGCGCCGAACGCTATATCCAGACAGGTAAAGGCAGGCGCGGCCAATTATTGCACGAACGGGTCAACGGTCCGGCCTGGAAGGAGACCGTTATTATCCATCGCCGCTTCTTCGAGAGCGCTGAAAGCGAGCTGAGCTGGCCGCAATTTGTGATGTTCGCGCTTGTGCTCGCCCAGTCCAACGAGGTCCCTCACGCGGGTTCAGAGGCACAGGCCGGTGTGCACAGGATTGCACCCCGGAAAGCCCCTCAGCCGCAAAAAGAATACACGCCCGTTTTACCCTAGGGTCGATACTCAATGAGATTTGGAGCGTGATATGCGCGAAAATGGTTCACTGTCAGGGGCAGGCCCGATGGAAGGATTTCGCCCGTTCGAGGAACCGCGACGCCACAACGGGCGATTTTCGCCACACCTCCTCGAGACGCGGCGGATTTGGCCTCTGACGGCGTCGAGCCGCCCTTGTTGAGGGATGCTCCACGGCAGCCGTCTCTCCGTGTCAGGCAACACATCCGCTACGCCTCAAACCCGGAACCGGATTGAGTGTCGACCCTAACGCTCGAACTTCTGGAACTTGACGCGGGTCGGCACCAGCGCGTCGGTGCCGAGGCGGCGCTTCTTGTCTTCCAGATAGTCGGAGAATGCGCCCTCGAACCATTCCACATGGCTGTCACCCTCAAAGGCGAGAATGTGGGTGGCGATCCGGTCCAGGAAGAAGCGGTCGTGGGAGATGACCACGGCGCAGCCGGGGAAATCCTCCAGCGCGGCTTCCAGCGCGGAGAGCGTCTCTACATCGAGATCATTGGTCGGTTCGTCGAGCAGGAGCAGGTTGCCGCCTTCTTTGAGCATCTTGGCGAGATGCACGCGGTTGCGCTCACCGCCCGACAGCACGCCGACCCTCTTCTGCTGGTCGCCGCCCTTGAAATTGAACGCGCCGACATAGGCCCGGCTCGGCACTTCATGCCCGCCCAGCGAGATCATGTCATGACCGTTGGAGATCTCTTCCCAGACGGTTTTCTTGCCGTCCAGCGCATCGCGGGACTGGTTTACATAGCCCAGCTTCACCGTCTCACCGATTTTCACGGTGCCGTTATCGGGCTGCTCCTCACCGACGATCATCTTGAAGAGCGTCGTCTTGCCGGCGCCGTTCGGACCGATCACGCCCACCACGCCGCCGGGGGGCAGTTTGAACGTCAGATCCTTGATCAGGAGCTTGTCGCCGAACCCTTTGGACACATTGTCGAACTCGACCACATTGCCGCCAAGACGCGGGCCCGGAGGGATGCGGATGGTGGCGGTGGAGATTTTCTCGCGGTCGGCCGCATCGCGCATCTCTTCGTATGACTTGATACGCGCCTTGGATTTCGCCTGACGCGCCTTCGGGCTGGAACGGATCCACTCCAGTTCGCGGGCGAGCGCGCGCTGCTTGGCGCCTTCCTCGCGCGATTCCTGTTCCAGACGCTTGGTCTTCTGCTCCAGCCAGTCCGAATACCCGCCCTTATAGGGAATGCCCTGTCCCCGGTCGAGCTCCAGCGTCCAGGTGGTGATGGAGTCGAGGAAGTAGCGGTCGTGGGTGACGATCAGTACCGCGCCGTCATAGTTTTCAAGGTGATGCTGGAGCCAGGCGACGCTTTCCGCGTCGAGATGGTTGGTCGGTTCGTCGAGCAGCAGCATGTGCGGCTTGGACAGGAGAAGCTGGCAGATCGCCACGCGGCGGCGCTCACCCCCGGAAAGGTTCGCAACCGAAGCATCGCCGGGCGGGCAGCGCAGGGCCTCCATCGCCATCTCGATCTTGGAGTCGATGTCCCACGCATCGCGCGCGTCGACCTGCTCCTGCAGGGCGGTCATCTTCTCCATCAGCTCGTCGGAGTAATCCTCGGCCAGCTGCATGGCGATGGCGTTGTATTCGTCGTAGATTTTCTTGTCCTCGGAACCCTCGATCACGTTCTCCCAGACGGTCTTGGCCTCGTCGAGTTTGGGTTCCTGCGGCAGATAGCCGACCCGCACGCCCTTTTCGGCCCAGGCCTCGCCGGTGAAATCATTGTCCATGCCAGCCATGATGCGCAGCAGGGTCGACTTACCCGCACCGTTGACGCCGACTACACCGATCTTCGCATCGGGCAGGAAGTGCAGCGAAATGCCGGAGAAGACCTGCTTGCCGCCCGGATAAGTCTTGGCCAGCTTGTCCATGTGATAGACGTATTGATAGGACGACATGAGCGGGGCTCCTTTGACGGCGCGGCAGGGGGAGGAAGTCTGGCCGCGCTATAGCGCAGCCGGACGGGTCAAGGCAATGGAAGCGGTGCGCGGGGGACGGTAAGCCTCAGGCCGGGCCATTGCCTTGGCAGCAGGCCGCGTCTTCCTGCACAGGAGGACAGGGGATGTCGCCAAAGGAGCAATAGACGCAACAATCGCCGGGCCTGGGCCTCAGCACCGCCCCGCACCCCTTGCAGTCATAGAAAAACTGGCAGGCATCCGACGGCATCGTGTCCGTCGAGCTGTGGCCACATTCCGGACAGGTGAGCACTGACTGAAGGACCACCTTGCTCATCGTCCGTAAGCCCAGCGCACCAGATCAGCCTCAAAGAACGGCACCACAAGGGACGCCGCCGTCAGGACCGCCGACAGGATCAGAATCACGGTAACAATCCGTCCCGGCCTGCGCCCGCCGCGAAACGCTAAATAGCCCGCCACACACACCAGCGCGAATGCCGCCAGCGAAAACCATAGCTGATTGCGTACGAAGAACCGCAAATGTAGCAACAGGGCGGTGCCGGCTCCGAGATTCGCCAAGAAAATCGGGAGGATGCAACAAGTAGCCCCGGCAAGGCCGGACAGACCCGCAGCCACCCCTCCCCCGGCGAAAAGTCCGCTCAGCCGGTTGGAGGGGGCATCGCGCTGCAAGGCTTTGACAGGTGTTTCTTCCATCATCTTCAGAGGAATGCCCGTCCCGTTTCGGAAAGTCATGTCACAAGCCGGTGATATCAGGGGTGACGGCGCCCGCGCTGCCAATGGAGGGGGTGTGGGCGTATATCAGGCAGGGGCGCGAGGGACATTTGAAATACCCCGCCCGGACCGGGATCCGGACGGGGTTCCTGCTGTCTGAACGGATGGAGCGGTCAGCCGCCGGATTTGGCCGGCATGAGGCGCTCGACAGTGACCATGACAATCACCATCACCGAGGCGGCTGCCAGCACGTTGGCATAGCTGCCCAGGATCGCAGTCAGATACTCGCCGACAACCGGTATCGCTTCGAGCGCACTGGCACCGACCAGAAGGAAAATCGCGGCGATCAGCACGCCGCGCCTGTGGTCTGCAGAGACAAAAAACCCGCTTGCAAGGCCCAGAACCGCCAGTATGGCACCGCCATATTCGAAGGTCACAAAGGCCAGAACAATCGCCGCCAAAATGCTGACGGCCCAGACAATTTTTGCAATAGACATAAGGCTCCTCCCGTCTGTTCTTTTTTATATATCGCGCCCCTTAAAAGCACGATGGTTAACGCTAAGCTGAGTTCTAGCGATTCCACAAGACAAAATGGGCTGTGTCCGCCTGCTTTGTGGCTGGACGGGATCGAGGCGGGCGGTTTTATATGGCGCTTATTTGCGCTGCAGCAATCATCCCCTGCCCCCGCCATCATGGCGGGGGCAAAAGTGCTGGAGACGCACCTAGGAACGCCCGTCGGCTACATGCACATCAGGTCCCAGCGGCACGATGCCGGTCGGATTGATCATGTCATGGCTCTCGTAATAATGGCGCTTGGCGTGATCGAGATTGAAGATGTCCGAGATGCCCGGCAGGCCGTGCAGGCGGCGCGCATAGGCCGCGATATGCGGATAGTCGATCAGGCGTTTGAGATTGCATTTGAAATGGCCGTGATAGACCGGATCAAAGCGCACCAAAGTGGTGTATAGCCGCCAGTCGGCCTCGGTCAGCGTATTGCCGCACAGATATTCGCGGCCATCGGACAGAAGGCTTTCCAGCCAGTCCAGGCTCTCAAACAGGGTGGTGACCGCCTCCTGATACGCGCTTGGCGATGTGGCAAAGCCGGACTTGTAGACGCCGTTATTGACCGTGTCGTAGATGCGCGCATTGAGAGCATCGATCTCGCCGCGCAGATGCTCGGGATAGTAATCGCCCGGCGCAGCGCCCACACCGTCAAACGCGGAATTGAACATACGGATAATGTCCGCGCTCTCATTGGAGACGATAGTGTTTTTCTGCTTGTCCCATAGCACTGGCACGGTCACCCGGCCCGTATAGTCGCTCTTGGCGGCCGTGTAGACCTGATGGAGATATTCCGCCCCGTGCAGCGGATCGGGGATCACGCCGGGGCCGTCCTTGAAGGTCCATCCGTTTTCCTTCATCAGCCAGTGGACGACCGACACATCAATCATGTCCTCCAGCCCTTTGAGGTGGCGGAAGATCAGCGTGCGGTGCGCCCAAGGGCAGGCGAGCGAGACGTAGAGGTGGTAGCGCCCGGCCTCGGCCTTGAAGCCCGCCTCGCCGGTAGGACCCGCCGAGCCGTCGGCCGTCACCCAGTTGCGGAACACGCTGTCCTGGCGCTCGAATTTCCCACCTGATTTCCCGGTGTCGTACCATTCGTCTTTCCAGACGCCGTCCACGAGCCGTCCCATAGGCGGTCTCCTTCAGTTCTGCTTCTATCCGTCCCGGGGCGATTGACGCGTCAGAACCGGCCCATCTGGTAGTCCAGCATGGCCTGGCGCACCTCGCCTTCGGTATTCATCACGAACGGACCGCCCCAGGCGATCGGTTCGCCAATCGGGTTGGCGGCCGCCAGGATGGCGCGGGCACCGTGTGGCCCCGCCTCGATACGTACCGTGTCGCCGGGGCCGAAAACGCCCAGATGGGCTTCGGGCAAAGCAATGCCAGAAACGCTTACCTGGCCGGTATGGACTGCCAGGATGGTGGTTTTCTCCGCCGGAATGGCCTCCTCGAACACAGCACCCGGCTCCATAACGAGCTCGGCGTAAAAAGGCTGCGTCGTGATGTTTTTCACCGGGCCTTCAACGCCTGCCGAAGTGCGTCCGGCGACGATGCGCGCCGTCACGCCCTCACGCCTGTCCTCAGCCACCTGGGAGGCGGTGTATTCCTGATAGCCGGCCGGCTTCATCTTCTCGGCTGCGGGCAGGTTGATCCAGAGCTGGAAGCCACTCATCAGCCCGTCTTCCTGCTCGGGCATTTCCGAATGGATGATGCCGCCAGCGGCCGTCATCCACTGCACCCCGCCCGGCTCGATCACGCCTTCATGGCCCTTATTGTCCTTGTGGCGCATGCGGCCCGCGACCATGTAGGTCACGGTCTCAAAGCCCCGGTGGGGATGCTCGGGAAAGCCGGCGATATAATCGTCCGGGTTATCGGAGTGGAACTTGTCGAGCATCAGGAAAGGGTCCAGCACGCGCAATTCAGGCGTGCCTAGCAGACGCGTCATTTTCACGCCCGCCCCGTCCGAGGCGGCCATGCCGCGCGTCAATTTCACAAGCGGACGGTATATTCCGGCCATGATGAAGCCTCCTGTGATCCATATGCCTGATGACATGGGCCACGGGGCGCCGCGCGTCGAGGCTCGCCAAGCGCAGATATATCTTTCCGGGCCGGAAGAAATTGACATCCATCCCGCAAGCAGGCCCGATGGACGCGGGAAGAATTGCGCGCTAAGGCACGCGGCTGGCGGGCAAGCCCGCCAGCATTATCAGGGCGCCAGAGGACTATAGAGGATTTGATGGATCAACCGTTCGTACTGGGTTGGGAAGAGTGGGCGTCCTTCCCGGAGCTGGGCATTCCGGCGATCAAGGCCAAGGTCGATACCGGCGCGCGCACCTCTGCGCTGCATGCGGTATCGGTAGAGCCGTTCGGACCGGACAATGCGCCACAGGTGCGCTTTGTCATCCACCCCATCCCCAGCCAGCCCGATGTGGAGATCACTTGCGCGGCGCCAGCCGTCGACCGGCGCGAGGTCACCTCGTCCAATGGCGAGTCCGAGCTGCGCTGGGTGATCGAGGCGATGGTCAAGGTCGGCGCGCGCGAGTGGCCTATCGAGCTCACCCTGACCAACCGGGAAAGCATGAATTACCGCATGCTGCTGGGCCGCACGGCCATCCGCGACGGCATCGTGGTCAACCCGGCCGTCTCCTACGTGCAGGGCAAGATCGGCTACAAGGTCTATTCAGACTATCCGCGCCAGAAGCCGGTCAAGCGCCCGCTTCGCATCGCCATACTGACCCGCGAGCCGACCAATTACTCCTCGAAGCGCCTGAAAAAGGCTGCCGAGGAGCGTGGCCACGTTGCCGAGATGATCAATACGGCGCGCTGCTCGATGGGCATTAATACGCTCTCGCCTGCCATCTACTATGATGGCCGCCGCCTGCCCCGTTTTGATGCGGTGATCCCGCGCATCGGCGCATCGATGACCAATTACGGCATGGCGGTGATCCGCCAGTTTGCCATGACCGGCGCCTATATTCTCAATCCGGCCGCCGCCATCGGCGCCAGCCGCGACAAGCTTTACGCCCACCAGCTGCTGGCGCGTGCCGGCATCGGCATGCCCTCGACGGCCTTTGCCCACTCGCCCAAGGACACCAAGACCCTGATAGAGCTGGTCGGCGGCGCGCCGCTGGTGGTGAAACTGCTGGAAAGCACGCAAGGCCGGGGCGTGGTACTGGCCGATACCAAGAAGGCGGCCGAAAGCGTGATCGACGCATTTCGCGGGCTGGAAGCCAATTTCATCGTTCAGGAATTCGTCAAGGAGGCAGGCGGGGCCGACATTCGCTGCTTCGTCGTCGGCGGCAAGGTGGTAGCAGCCATGAAGCGCCAGGCCTCCGCTGACGAATTCCGCTCCAATTTGCACCGGGGCGGCACGGCAGAAGCGGTCAAAATCACCCCCGAGGAGCGATCCACAGCCGTGCGGGCCGCCAAGGCGATGGGATTATCGGTAGCGGGGGTGGACCTGCTACGCTCCAATTCCGGGCCAAAAATCCTGGAGGTCAATTCCTCGCCGGGTCTGGAAGGCATTGAGCGCACAAGCGAGAAAGACGTCGCCGGCATGATCATCGAGTACATGGAAAGCCAGGTGCAGACGCTGATCGTTCCACGTGCCGCACGCCGCAAGGGCGCACTGAAGGCCTCCGACGCGCCGGAGAATACCGAGCTCAAAGCCATTGAAGCCAGCGGCAAGGCCAGCGAGGAAGCCGGCGAATAGCCCTACCCTCAAAGACAAAAAAGGGCCCGCCGCAGGGGAGAACGGCGGGCCCTTCCAAATGCCGAATCTATGGAGGGGATCAGTTCGGCAGGATGACGGCGTCGATCACGTGGATCACGCCGTTGGAGGCTTCGATGTCGGCGGTGATGACGTTGGCGCCATCCACCGTGACCGAGCCGTCTTCACCGACGACGACATTGACCGTGGAGCCTTGCAGGGTTTCCAGATCATAGCTGCCGGGATCGATGCTGTCGGACATGTAGCTGCCCGCAACCACGTGGTAGGTCAGAACGGCCTGCAGCTGCGCCTGATTTTCCGGCATCAGCAGGGTGTCAACCGTGCCTTCCGGCAGGGCGGCAAAAGCCGCATCGGTCGGCGCAAAGACGGTGAACGGGCCTTCGCCTTTCAGGGCGTCAACAAGATCAGCGGCCTGCACAGCGGCGACCAGCGTGTTGAAGTCGTCAGCGGCCACAGCCGTATCGACGATGTCGGCAGGCTCGCTGTGATGGTCGGCAAGCACCGGCGCGGCCAGAAGGGCAGCGGCAGCGGCGGTCGAGGAAATCATGGCAGTCAGACGCATGGAATAGTCTCCGTTTCAGTTGCCGGAACGAAGCCGGGCGTCCGGGGGAAACCGGCCAGCCTCGCGATACCGGAAAGCGGTATCTGATATTCAATACGCGATAGAACAAAGCCCGGATCACCGGGGGGCGGGAAATTTGTTTGAGGCGGCAGAAATGGTTATTCCGATCCCGTCAGGGAAGGACCACCGCCCGCCCGTGTCCGCGCGAACGCGAAGGGTAGGCTCAGCACTGACGGAAAAATGGAGCGGGTGAAGGGAATCGAACCCTCGTCTTAAGCTTGGGAAGCTTCTGCTCTACCATTGAGCTACACCCGCGAGGCGCATTGCACAGAACCGATGTACGGCGAAGGCCGAGCCCATGCAAGGGGCTGATGCCGGGCGGGAAAGCGCACGCCACGCCTCTGGCGAGGCGGCCCATTCACGCCTAGATGTCACATCATTGCTGCTGAATGAGGATGCCCATGGCCGAAGCCCTTTCTACCGCACCCGCAGGCGAAACGCTTGAACAAGCCTATGTCCGCGTGGCGGAGGAGATTGCCGCCATTGTGGCAGGCGAGACCAGCGAGACGGCGCGCTTTGCCACGGCGGCCTGCGTGCTGGCACAGAATTTTGCCCCGCGTTTCTTCTGGACGGGCTTCTATGTGGTCGACCCGCTAAAGCCGGCAGAGCTGGTGGTTGGCCCGTACCAGGGCACGCTGGGGTGTTTGCGCATTCCCTTTGGCAAGGGTGTGTGCGGCGCGGCGGCGGCGAGCGGCGAGACGCAGCTGGTGGAAGATGTCCATGCCTTCCCCGGCCACATAGCCTGCGACAGCCGATCAAACTCGGAAATCGTCGTGCCGGTATTCCGGGCCGACGGATCGCTGGCGGCGGTGCTGGACGTGGACTCTGAAAGCCTTGGCGCCTTCGGTCCGGAAGACAGGGACGGGCTTGAAGCGATCTGCCAGGTTTTGCTGACGGCGTAATTCAAGCCATGAAACCCCGGGCGAGCTTTGCGAGACCCGTGGCCTCTATCAGAACTATCCTGAAACTGGTCCCGGACAGCCCTCCGGACTTCCGGGAGCTCAGCGAGACCCGGCCTAGAACAGCCCCAGGAACTTCTTGCGCTGGGGCGGCGCTTCCGGTTCGGGCGCGCCATCCGCCCACCCTGCATCCGTTTCCGGCGCCACCGGCTCGACGGCCGGCGCCTCACCGGCAAAGCCCGTATCGGCATGGTCACCGGCAATGGAGGGCGCCGGATCGGCCTTCGGGCGCGCGGGCGCTGCAGCCATGGGCGGTTCGGGTGTGCAGATATCCGCGTCACACAGGGCGTGGCCCAGCACGCCGGATGTGTTCAACGGCAAAGGCGAGTAAGGGCCTTGCGTGTCGGCAAGGCCAAGCTGGCTGCGCAATTCCATGCGGAAGGCACCGGCACGCGTTTCGATGCGGTGGCGGCGGTCGGCCTCCTCTCGCAGGCGTGACAGGTCTGCCGGGCGCGGGGCGCGCACGGCAATCGCGCCTTCATCACGCACCTTGGCCAGTGCGGCGCGGGCGCGGTCCAGATCCAGCCGGGACGGTGTATCGTTCATATCATTGCTCCTTGCCCGCCAGCCCTCAGGCCTTGCGAGCATACCATTCAACGCCGCCGGTTTGCGAGATCATCACCACATCCACATCCCCGCCAACCCCGGTCTGGGTCATGTGAAGGCTGCTTTTTAGGATGTTGAGTTCCACAAGTGCCTTGGAGGTTTCTGCTATCTGGCGCTTGCCGGAGGCCGAGACCACCTGGATGAAGGGGTTGATGAACTCCTCCTGGCTGACCTGATGGGAGGCCTTGATGAAATGACCGGTCAGTGCCGGCAGGGCGCTCTGCCCGATGCGCTCCATCACCTCGCCTGCCTTGCTGTCATCAAGTCCCGCCTCGCGCAGGGCCGTTTCGGCGGCCGCCTCGTTGGTGATGAGGTTCATCGAGATCATCATGTCGAACATGAGCGGGTGGATGCCGCGCAGGAAGGCATGGGTCATGTCCGCTTGTGCAAACGTGCGCACAAAGGCGTTCGGCCCGTCATCCACGCCCACAGCCGTGGTCTCGTCATGAGCGCGCTTCATCACGCCGTCTACGAGGATGGAGGCGTAGTGATGGACATAGACCGGGAAAATGTCGGCTGTCCCCAGACCGGCGAACACAAGGCCCGCATAGGGTTCCAGAAAGGCCGGCTTGGTGACGATCATGTAGGCAAAATCGAACAGGCGCGCGCGCATCGCCTCTTCCTGCCCGAACGCGCCCAGCGCATCGGCGATCAGCTGATCGAGCATGGCGCCGTACAGCTCGTAGAAGCGTTCCCGGGTCAGATGACCAAACACCTCCAGGTCCGCTCGCGGACGGCCGCTCTCATCATTGGCAAGATGGCTGCGATAGAGCTCCAGAGCAGCCTCGAAGGCGGCTGCATCGTCTTCATACCCGGCGCCCGGATAGCTCGCCATGGCGCGCGCATGATTCATCAGGGTGAGGAAGGCGGCGCGCATCAGCTCCTCGAACTCCTCGCGCTCCTCGCGCTCGGGGAAAAGCTTGCGATTGCCGTCCACGAAGGCAAAAAAGGCTTTCGCGCACTCGGCCACGCTTTCAAATTCTGCGCTGCCATGCTGCTGGCGGAAGGCGTGGGCGATCTGCGACCAGGAGCGGCCCAGCACATCACCGCGCGAATAGACCATGAGCGCGACCGAGCCATTGAGCGGCAGGATTTTCTCCGCCTCCAGCGTGACCACCGGGTCCGGCCCGCCGCCATAGGTGACCGCACTGTCAGCGGCGAGCGCCACGGCCTGGCGGTTCATGATCATCACTTCAGACGTCATTGGCCCATTTTCCCCTCGCTGGCGCGATGTACCCGCCAGTCTTTTTCCGGTCCCTCTGCCGGCCTGCTGGCCGCCCGTTAACAGAAGGTTACTGCGAAAAATCGGGCGATGTTAAGGTCAAAAGGGCCGGTTAACCGTGTTTGAAAGCCCAGCCTGTGCGCTAAATGCCACGGCGGCGGCAGACAGGATCAGGCTTTCGGCTTTGTTATCCGGCGCTCCAGCCAGTGATCAGCTGACCAGCGCCCCGCAGATGAACTGGGTGTAGACCGAGAGTGGCGCCATCAGCTCTGGCATGATGAAGCCGGACTGGCCCAGAAAGCCGACAAACTCGGCCATGCGCTCAGCTGAGCTGATATTGTCGACCGTCCCCCACATAAGGAAACTGCCAGTCAGCAGCCTAAGCGCCAGCAGGCCAAAGTCGGCCGGCGCAAAGCTTGCCAGGGCAAGGTGCGTGACTGGCCATCCGGCCAGACCTCCTGCAAACCGTGCACGTCGGCAATCCATGTCCGCTCCCCCGTCTCGAAGGCTTTCAGGCGGGCAGTGAAGCGGACCGGCTCTGTGGGTACAGGGTCTTATCGTTCAGGCCACAAATGCCGGTCGAAGAAGGCCATCTGTGTCTTCAGAAGGTGAATCTGCAAGGGCGGCGGGCGGATTCCGTGGCGCTGGCCGGGATAGGTCATCATCTCGAACAGCTCCCCGCGCTCCTGCAGTTCGGCAAACAGGCGGGTGGAGTGATCGAAGGTCACATTGTCGTCGGCCATGCCGTGAATGACGAGAAGCGGCGTCTCATAACCATCAAGATGGGCAAACACCGACCCGGCCTCGTAGCCTTCCGGATTCTCCTGCGGGGTGGACATGAAGCGCTCGGTGTAATGCGTGTCATAGAGTGACCAGTCGGTCACCGGCGCACCAGCAATCCCGGCGGCAAACCGGCCCGGTGCCTGAAGCGTGGTCATCAGCGTCATGTAGCCGCCATAGGACCAGCCCCACAGGCCCACCCTGTCCGCATCAACGAAATCGCGCGCCTGCAGCCAGTCAAGGCCCGCCAGCTGGTCTTCGACCTCGAGAATGCCCATGCGCAGATGCAGGGCGGCCTCGAAGGCATGACCGCGGTTTGAGCTGCCCCGGTTGTCGACCTTGAAGAGGACATAGCCGGATTGGACCAGGATCTGGTCACGCAAGGACTGCCAGCCCGTGTGTACGGTCTGCACGCCGGGTCCGCCATACACCTGCACGATGGCCGGGCAAGGCGTGGAGGCCGTGCAATGGTCCGGGCGGTACATCTGCCAGTGCAGATCGGTCTCGCCATCGGCGGCTGTCAGTGTGCCGTATTCGGGCCAGACATGGCGGGCGAGATAGGGCGCGTAAGGATGGGTTTCATCGAGCGGGTTTTCCTCCACCCAGGCGATCCGCTCCCCGTCCATGGCAAAGAGCGCGGTGCTGGGCGGTGTCTCCACATCCGAATAGGTGCCGATAAAGCCCGATCCGCCCGATCCGACAGAGACACTCCAGCGGCCCTGGCCTTGCGTGAGGCGCACGGGCTCATCGCCCTCAAGGCTCACCGAGTAGAGATGGCGCTCCAGCGGGCTTTCCATCCAGCCGGTAAACCAGACCGTGCCGCTCTCCTCATCCAGGCCGGCAATACCATCGACCACCCAGTTGCCGGAGGTGAGGTCCTCAGCTGTCCCGTCGGCATGGACACGGCGGATATGCCGAAAGCCGGACTGTTCGGAGAGATAGAGCAGCCCCCCGCCGGCGGTGGTGTGCAGATCGTGATCGAGATTGATCCAGGTATCCGCCGTTTCGGTGATGCGCCTTGTGGCATCTTCAGCTCCGGTCGTGGGGTTCAGGGCCAGCAAATCCCATTGCGTCTGTGCGCGGTTCTGGCGCTGCACCCACAAGGTTCCACCAGACCGGCTCCAGTTGACGCGGTTGAGATAGATATCGGTTTCATCACCCAGGTCCATGTCGACCACCTCGCCGCTGGCGAGGTCGATCACATGCAGGGTGACAATGGCATTGGGGGTGCCGGCTCGCGGATAGCGCTGCTCGGAGACGGACACGCCCTCGGCGGAAATGCCGAAACGCTCCACGACCATGACGGGGCTTTCATCCACGCGGGCAACGGCGATGCGGCTGTCATCGGGCGACCACCAATAGCCGGTGTAGCGGCTCATTTCTTCCTGCGCGACGAATTCGGCCATACCCCAGCTGATCAGGCCGCCACCTTCTGTCGTCAGGGCGCGCTCCTCGCCAGTCGCCAGATCATGGACCCAGAGATTCTGGTCACGGATGAAGGAGACATAGCCGCCGCGCGGGCTGACCTTGGCGTCGGTCTCGAACGCTTCAGTCTCCGTCAGGCGGCGGGCCTCGCCGCTCTCCACGTCGACATAGAAGACATCGCCGTCCAGCGGCACCAGAACGGCGTCGCCGGCTTCGTCCCAGTCATAGCTGACGACGCCTGTAGCGGTGATGCGGGCGCGCTCGCGGAACTGGATTTCCGCCTCTGTCAGCTCGCGTTCTTCGGGTGCCAGCTGGCGCGCATCTACGAGCACATAGGTGCGGCCCGTCTCCACATCCATCGCCCAGAGATCCTGAACCGTACGGTCCTCCTCCTTGGCGCGCAGGAAGGTGATCCGGCTGCCATCAGGCGAGAAACGCACCGAGCGCGCCGTGGGGCCGGTCAGATCAGGCGAGGCGTAGAGCCGTTCAATCGTTAGCCGCTCACCCTCCTGCTCGAGAACCGGCGTTGCGGCCTCCTGACACGAGGACAGGGCCAAAGCGGCAGGCAGAAGGGTAATCAGGACAGCGCGCATGAGAAAACGTCCGGGCAGTTGAAACCTGCCCGGACGCTACAAGGCTGATCGATTATTGGCCAGAGTTTGAAGGCGCATAGGTTTGATCCGTTGTCATCCTCCGGCCGCGTAGCGGTCCGGGGGACCCATGCCTCTTTAGTTTCCGCAACGCATCCGCGTTGCGATGTTCCGCGAAAAGTCGCGGGCGCGAAGGCCTGTCCCCGGCTTGATCGGGGATTGCCCGCAGCGACGCACGGATGTGCGGAGCATCTGAGGACCACCCATCAACCCGCCTCGCGGAAATTGTCCACTTCGAGATCGTACTCTCGCACCTTGCGGTACAGCGTGGAACGGCCAAGGCCGAGCCTGCGCGCCACTTCCGCCATGCGGCCCGAATAGGTCTCGATGGCAAAGGCGATCAGGTCGCGCTCGATGGATTCCAGCGGCCGCAAATGCCCGCCCGCGTCCGTAATATCCACCGGGAACGCAGATACGTGACCATTGCTCTCCTCTCCGGTCTCGTCCACCGGCTCGGCAGGAGCAGCTGTCTCGGCAACCGCAGCCGGACGCTCGGCTTCGGCTGAGCGCAAGGTCGGGTTCAGCCCGGAAATCTGCGGAAAATCCTCTGGCGTCAGATAATCCCCGTCGCACAGAACCACGGCGCGGAACACCGCATTTTCCAACTGGCGCACATTGCCCTTCCAGTGATGGCGGGCGAGCATGTCCATTGTCTCCGATGTAGCATCCAGCACGGTCTTGCCCTCTTGCGCGTTGAAGCGCGCAATGAAGTGGCGCACCAGAGCCGGGATGTCGTCGGCCCGCTCGGCAAGGCTTGGCACCTCGATGGGGAAGACATTGAGGCGGTAGAACAGGTCTTCGCGGAAAGCGCCGCATTTGACCTGCTCGGCCAGATCGCGGTTCGTCGCCGAAACGATGCGAACATCGACCTTCACCGGCTTCTTGCCGCCGACCGGGTCAACCTCGCCTTCCTGCAGGGCGCGCAGCAGCTTCACCTGCATGTCCAGCGGCAACTCGCCGATTTCGTCAAGGAAGAGCGTGCCGCCATCAGCCTCCTGGAACTTGCCCATATGCTTGGCCACCGCGCCGGTGAACGCACCCTTTTCGTGACCGAACAGGGTGGATTCCACCAGGTTTTCCGGGATCGCACCACAGTTCACGGCCACGAAAGGACGGCCTGCCCGGTCGGACGCCGCCATGATGGAGCGGGCGACCAGCTCCTTGCCGACGCCGCTTTCCCCGGTGATGAGGATCGGAATGTTGGACTTGGCCGCGCGCTCGCCCAGCCGCACGACCTGACGCATGGCGGGTGCCGACGCGATCATGTCCTTGAAGCCGAGCTGGCCGGACTGGGTGCGCTTCAGGCGCGTCACCTCGCCGGTCAGATCCTTCACCTTGAAGGCATTGCGGATGGAGACCGCGATACGTTCCGGGCTGGCAGGCTTCACGAAGAAGTCGACCGCACCGGCACGCATCGCCTTTACCACCGTCTCGATACCGCCATGGGCGGTGAGGACGATGACCGGCAGGTCCGGCTCGCGCGCCTTGATCGCCTCGAGCGTTTCCTGACCGTCCATGCCCGGCATGACCATGTCCAGCAGCACGACATCAATGCCGCCGCGGCGGATGCGGTCGAGACCGGCTTCTCCGCTTTCGGCCATTTCAGGGTGATGCCCCTGCTTTTCCAGAACCGCCTGCATCAGGCGGCGTTGCGTCGGATCGTCATCGACGATCAGGATTGTCTTGGCCATGTCACCCACACCTTTTTTGTCCCACCTTGGTGAGGCGTGCCCCGGCCCTTTGTGACCATTCCGCAGTTTTCTGCGTGAACGGCCAGGCTCTGTTGTGGACCCGCCCCTTGATGCGCACCGTTATGGGACACTTCCGGTTAAGGTCACGTGTAGAGACCGGTGAGAAATGGTTAGGGTAAATAGAGGGTTAGCAATAGGTTGAGAGGAAGCTGACCGGCGCTGATTGACGCATCGCGCCTGCGGGCCTACCCAATGCCTCCCTTCTGCCGCCGGGGACGCTGCTGCCCGGCCCGTCATGTAAACGGACGGATTTCCTGATGACCGAACGCGAACGCCCGCCCTCTCCGCTTGCCGCACTCAAGGGTGAAAAGCTGACGGGCCCGAAATGGTTTGCCCGCGCCCTGGAGACAGAGTGCGAGACCGGTACTGTATCACGGCTGGATACCGCTCTTTCCTGGAAGGCATGGGGGCCGCGCGGCGCGCCGGGCCTGATCCTGGTTCATGGCGGCACGGCCCACAAGGGATGGTGGGACGCAATAGGGCCCTTCCTCGCGGCTGAAGGCTACCGCGTTGTGGCGCCAGATCTGGCCGGCATGGGCGATAGCGGTTGGCGCGAGACCTATTCGATGAACGATCATGCGTCCGATGTGCTTGCCGCGGCCGAGGCTGGCGGCGCGTTCGAAACCGGAAAGCCGGTACTCGCCGGGCATTCCTTTGGCGGGTTCGTCACGCTGAGCGCGGCCATCGCCATCGGTGAACATTTCGCGGCCGGTATCATTCTGGACAGCCCGATCCGCCCGCAGACCGAGCAACGCGAGGGGTCGCCGCCGCGCCGGGGCGGCCGTGTTTACAAGGACACCGGGACAGCGCTGGCCCGCTTCCGCCTCTTGCCGGACCAGCCTTGCGAGCATCTCTGGCTGCTGGACCATATCGCGCGCGGTTCGCTGAAAGAGACGAAAGGCGGCGTGACGTGGAAGTTTGATCCGGATCTGTGGGCGAAGCTGAGCTGGGAGCGGCGCGATCCCGAGAAGGCTGCGGCAAGCCTGAAATGTCCGCTGGCGTTCGTACGCGGCGCACAATCGCGCCTGATGCAGGCCGAAACCTGGGACTACATGCGCACCGTGTTCACAGCTTCGCCCTTCGTCAGCGTGCCCGACGCCAAGCATCATCTGATCCTTGACCAGCCGCTTGCGGTTGCCAGCGTGCTGCAAGCCCTGTGCGAGGGCTGGGCAAAGCAGGCGAAAAAGCACGCCTGAGCGGTATTGGCCCCCGGTCAAACCCATGCTAATTGCCGGATCAACAGCCTCTACTGACCAGACGGAGCTCCGACATGGCATCTGAATACACCCGCGGCGAAATGAATATTTCCGAGCAGCAAGGCATGTTCGTGGGCGTGATGAAGGCGGGCGTCTCCTCGTCGCTGGTGCTGGCCTACACGGTTGTATTCCTGACATTTGCTTTCGCCACCGGCTCTGGCTGGTTCACCGCGCTCGGCTTTGGCCTGGCTGTCGGTGTCATTGGCGGCGTGATCATGAAGCAGGGGCCGTGGTACTGGCTGACCACCGGTGTTCTGACGGTGCTGACAGCCATTATCGGCCTGGCAATCGCAGTGTTCACGGGCTAAGCCCGGGCCGTTAACCAAATTTCGCCTTTGCGCATCATCGAGATTCGCGCATTGTGACATCCTGAGTATCTCCCGCCCCGGCCGGACAGGATGTCACCATGCGCATAGCCGTTCTCACCGAAACATTTCCCGGCGAAGCCCGCGTGGCCGCCACGCCGGACTCGGTGAGGGCGCTTATCAAGGCCGGTGCCAGCGTATCGGTGGAAAAGGGCGCAGGGCTTTCCGCCAGTGTGACAGACGCGGCCTATCAGGCGGCGGGTGCAAATTGCGTAACCCGTGCCGCAGCCATCAAGGATGGCGAGGTTTTCCTGACCGTGCGCCGCCCCGATGCGGCAACCCTTGCCAAGCTGCCGAAGGGCGCTGTGCTGATCGGGCTTCTCGATCCGCATGGGGACAAGGATTTTGCCAAGGCCTGCGCCGATGCGGGCGTCAACGCGCTGGCGATGGAATACACGCCGCGCATCACGCGCGCCCAGTCCATGGACGCGCTTTCTTCACAGTCCAACCTGGCTGGCTACCGGGCGGTTATCGAGGCCGCCACGCTCTATGGCCGCGCCTTCCCGATGATGATGACGGCTGCCGGAACGGTCGCCGCCGCGAAAGCCTTCATCATGGGCGCGGGCGTTGCGGGCCTGCAGGCTATCGCCACCGCACGGCGTCTGGGCGCGATCGTGTCGGCCAATGATGTGCGTCCCGCCGCCAAGGAACAGGTCGGCTCGCTGGGCGCAAAATTCATCGCTGTCGAGGACGAGGAATTCAAGGCCGCCGAGACCGCTGGCGGCTACGCCAAGGAGATGAGCGATGACTACAAGGCCAAACAGGCCGAACTGGTCGCTGCTCATATCGCCAAGCAGGATATCGTGGTGACAACCGCGCTGATCCCGGGCCGTCCGGCGCCACGCCTCATCACGAAGGCCATGGTGGAGACGATGAAGCCCGGCTCGGTCATCATCGACATCGCCGCCGCCACAGGCGGAAACTGCGAGCTGACCAGGGCCGATGAGGTCGTGGAGCATGGCGGCGTGAAGATCGCGGGCTTCACCAATCTGCCTGCGCGCCTCGCTGCGGATGCCTCGCAGCTTCTGGCCAAGAATTTCGTCAATCTTGCCCCGCTATTGCGGGATGAGGCTGGCGCGCTCTCGCCTCAATGGGAGGACGAGATCATCAAGGGGATGACGCTGACGCGCGATGGCGCAGTCGTTCATCCTTCCCTCGGAGGATAGACCCATGAAACGCCGCATCACACAGATTGTCATGGCCGGTGTGGCCATCGTCACGCTGAGCGCCTTTGCCGCCGCAGCGGTATTCCTCGGCTAGCAGACAGAGCCTCAGCAACGGGGCGGAGTGAGACGTATGGAAGCCATTGATCCGAATATCTACCGGCTGGCGATTTTCGTGCTCGCCATCTTTGTGGGCTATTATGTGGTGTGGTCGGTGACCCCGGCCCTGCACACGCCCCTGATGAGCGTGACCAACGCCATTTCCTCGGTAATCATTGTCGGCGCGCTCTTGGCCGCTGGTGCAGCAGCAACCGGCCTCGACAGCCGGTTTGCGCAAGGCACAGGGCTTCTCGCCGTGGTGCTCGCCTCGATCAATATTTTCGGCGGCTTCCTCGTCACCCAGCGCATGCTGGCCATGTACAAGAAGAAAGAGCGTCCGGCGGCAGCGCCCAAGGAGTCCGGCGAATGACCCCCAATTTTGCCGCCCTGTTCTATCTCGGCTCGGGCATTCTCTTCATTCTGGCGCTGCGCGGGTTGTCCAATCCCGAAACCGCCCGCCAGGGCAATTATTTCGGCATGGCAGGCATGGCGATAGCCATCACGACCACGCTGTTATTGCTCGATATCGGCTTTACCGGCTTCATCGTGATCGCCGGCGCAATAGCCGTTGGCGGCACGATAGGTGCGGTGATTGCGCGGCGCATCGCGATGACGGCCATGCCTCAGCTGGTCGCCGGGTTCCACTCTCTCGTCGGTCTGTGCGCAGTGCTCGTAGCAGCGGCTGCACTTTACGCCCCCACAGCGTTCGGCATTGCCGACGAGATGGGCGGCCTCAAAGCCCTGTCATTGATCGAGCTAGGCATTGGCACGGCCATCGGGGCGATTACCTTCTCCGGCTCGGTCATCGCCTTCATGAAACTGCAGGGCATCATGTCCGGCGCGCCACTGGTGTTCAAAGGCCAGCACTGGCTCAATCTCGGGCTCGGCATTGCCTGCGCCGTCTTCATCGCGTTTCTGGTGGCTTCCGGCGGCGACGCGAAAGCTGCGTTCTGGATCATCGCGGTTCTGGCACTGGTGCTGGGGGTCTTGCTGATCGTGCCGATTGGCGGGGCTGACATGCCTGTCGTCGTCTCCATGCTCAACTCGTATTCGGGCTGGGCCGCAGCTGCGCTCGGCTTCACGCTGGAGAACACGGCGCTGCTGGTTACCGGCGCGCTGGTGGGCTCATCGGGCGCCATCCTTTCCTACATCATGTGCAAGGGGATGAACCGCTCCTTCATTTCCGTGATCCTTGGCGGGTTCGGCGGCGAAAGCGTGGCGTCTGCCGCGGCCGATACCGGCGGGCGCATCGTCAAGCAGGGCTCTGCCGATGATGCCGCCTTCATTCTGAAGAATGCCGGCAAGGTCATCATCGTGCCGGGCTATGGCATGGCGGTGGCGCAGGCCCAGCATGCGCTGAAGGAAATGGGCGATGCGCTCAAAGCCGAAGGGGTAGACGTCTCCTACGCCATCCACCCTGTAGCGGGCCGCATGCCCGGCCACATGAACGTGCTGCTGGCCGAAGCGCAGGTGCCCTATGACGAGGTATTCGAGCTGGAGGATATCAACTCCTCCTTCTCGCAGGCCGATGTGGCCTTCGTCATCGGTGCCAATGACGTGACCAACCCGGCCGCCGAGGACGACCCGTCCAGCCCGATTTACGGCATGCCTGTCCTGCAGGTGTGGAAGGCGGGCACGGTGATGTTCATCAAGCGCTCGCTGGGCTCTGGCTATGCCGGGGTGGAGAACCCGCTCTTCTTCCGCGACAACACGCTGATGCTGCTGGGCGATGCCAAGAAGATGACCGAGAGCATCGTGAAGGGCATGCATTAGGAATGCATTTCCCTCGTCCCGAGGAGGCCTGAAAGGCCGTCTCGAAAGACGAGGGCGAGGTCTTCACCGCGCGTTCATGAGCGTTCTGAAAGCCTCTCCCGCCAGGGAGGGGCTTTTTCCATGTTGATTGCTGCTTCACCGCTGATCATGGCCGCGCTGGCCGCCAGCCCGCCTGTGGGGCCGGACTGCGCCTATAACGGCATTCCCCTGCAGGGCAGGGTTCAGGTGGTGAGCAGTTTTCCCGACATCAAGGTGGAGTTGGTCTCCAGCTTCCCCGATATCCGGGTGCAGCAGGTCACGAGTTTTCCCGATTCCTGCGGGCGCTGGCAGTTCGTCGACAGCTTCCCGGACTTCACGGTGCAGTTCGTGACGAGCTTTCCCGATATACGGGTGGAGTATGTAACGAGCTTTCCAGGCGTCAGGTGAGGATCCCAACAACGTGAAACCCCGGAAGCGCGCAGCGCTGTCCGGGGCCTCTATCTGCCAGTTCTGCGCAAGGTCCCGGCTCTCGCCATGCCCGGCCGGGAGTCCAGCCATTCACGCAGGCTGATCCACCCGCGTGTTGATCTCTTTGGTGATGCGGGCAATCACATCGTCCACACTCACCGTGCCGAGATCGCCATGATCGCGGTGGCGCAGGGCGACTGTGCCGGCCTCGGCCTCGGCATCGCCGACGACGAGCATGTAAGGGATTTTGCGGTTCTGCGCGTTGCGGATCTTCTTCTGCATACGCTCGCCAGCCAGATCGGCTTCCACGCGGATGCCCGAATGGACCGATTTGGTTTCCGCGTTGAACAGCCGTTGCTGCACCTGTTTGGCATATTCCTCATGCCGGTCGGCAATCGGGATCACGACCGCCTGAACGGGCGCGAGCCAAACCGGGAACTTGCCGGCATAATGCTCGATCAGGAAGGCGACGAAGCGCTCATGGCTGCCCAGCGGCGCGCGGTGGATCACATAGACCGGCTGCTTGGAACCGTCCTCTGACGTGTATTCCAGATCGAAGCGCTTGGTGGCCATGAAGTCTAGCTGGTTGGTGGAGATCGCGTACTCCGTGCCGACGACGGACTTCGCCATGAAGTCCACTTTGGGCCCGTAGAAGGCCGCCTCGCCGTCAACTTCCTTGTACGGATAACCGGACTCGTCCATCGCCTCTTTCAGGATGCCCAGCGCCTTCATCCAGCCTTGCGTATCATCGACATATTTGTCGAGATTGTCGAAATCGGGCAGGGAGAGCCGCATCCAGAAATCCTCGATGCCGAACATGCGATAGTATTTCGCATGCATGTGCATCACGGCCAGAAACTCGTCCTTGGCCTGATCCTCGCGGCAATAGATATGCGCGTCGTTCTGGCAGAAGCCGCGCACCCGCATCAGCCCGGACAGGCCGCCCGACGCCTCATAGCGGTAGACCTGTCCGTATTCGGACAGACGCACCGGCAGATCGCGATAGCTCCACTGGTCGTGGGCGTAGATCATGTGGTGGTGCGGGCAGTTCATCGGGCGCAGATAGTATTCCTGCTCGTCGATCATGATCGGCGCGTACATGTCCTCGGCGTAGTACGGCAAATGCCCGGACTTGTGATACAGCTCGCCCTTGGTGATGTGGGGCGTGGAGACGCGCTGGTATCCGGCGGCGCGTTCTTCCTGACGGGCCAGATGCTCCAGCTCGTCGCGGATCACATTGCCGGCCGGCAGCCAGAGCGGCAGGCCCGCGCCCACCTCTTCCACGATGGTGAAAAGACCCAGCTCCTTGCCGATCTTGCGGTGGTCGCGCTTGGCCTGCTCCTCAAGGCGCAGGATTTCCGCGTCCAGCTCTTCCTTGGTGTCAAAGCACAAGGCGTGGATACGCTGCAGCTGCGGGTTCTTAGCATCCCCGCGCCAATAGGCGCCGGCGATAGAGCGCAGCTTGAAATGGCCGACCTGGCCGGAATGATCGACATGCGGTCCACGGCATAGATCGACGAAATCACCCAGCTTGTAGAAGCTGACGGAGTCCAGGCCGTCCCCGGCAACACTCTCATCGCCGGTCTCCTTGGCAATCGCCGTGGAGCCCTTGTCGCGCAAGAGTTCCAGAAGCTCGACTTTGAAGTCCTGCCCCTCGCGGCGCATGTACTCGATGGCGCTGTCAATCGGCAGCTCCTCGCGCACCATGGCAATGCGCTCCTTGCGCATTTCCTTCATGCGCTTCTCGATAGCGGTCAGGTCTTCCGGCGTGAGCGTATTGGGCAGGTTGATGTCGTAGTAGAAGCCGGTCGCGGTCGCAGGCCCCACACCGAACCGGGCCTCTGGCCAGATTTCCTTCACGGCAGCGGCCATCAGATGGGCCGCCGTGTGGCGCTTCGTATCGAGGGGGAAGTCTTGCTGTGACATGGGCTTCTTGATGGTAATGGGTGACTGGTAAGGGACCGGATTTAAGCGCGTGCGCTGCACAAGTCCATGACCGGATTCCACGTTGATGTAATATTATTACATTGTGGTGCGCCGGAGCGCGTCCGCCCACCCCGCCAGATGGCGCGTCCGCCAGCCCGGATCCGCCGTCGGAGCGAAGCGCTGATCGGCTTTCCACAGACTCGCAGCCTCGCTGATGGAGGCAAAATGCCCGGCCCCGAGGCCTGCCAGAAAAGCCGCGCCCCAGGCGGTCGTTTCCGTATTCACCGGCCGCACCACCTCCAGATCGCAGATATCAGCCAGCCGCTGCAGGAAGGCGGCATTGGCCACCATGCCGCCATCAACTTTCAAGGTGAGCGTTTGCGCACCGTCAGCGCGCATGGCGGTGAGCAGATCATGGGTCTGGAAGGCGGTGGATTCCAGCGCCGCCCGTGCAATCTCCGCCCGGCCTGCCCCGCGCGTCAGGCCGGTGATGAGCCCCCTCGCCTCCGGCTGCCAGTGCGGCGCGCCAAGGCCGGTAAAGGCGGGCACCAGATAGACCGGCGCATCCGGGTCGGCACTTGCCGCCAGCGCCTCCACCTCAGACGCCTTGGAGATTAGCCCCAGTCCGTCACGCAGCCACTGGATCGTTGCTCCGGCAGAGAGGACTGACCCCTCCAAAGCAAAGGCGGACCTGCCCTCCAGCCGCCAGGCGGTCGTCGCCAGCAGGCGGTTCTGCGAGGTCACGCGCGTCTCGCCCGTATTGAGGATCATGAAGGCGCCGGTGCCATAGGTCGATTTCATCTCGCCCGGCGACAAACAGGCCTGACCGATAGCGGCGGCCTGCTGATCGCCGGCAGCACCAGTAATCGGTATCGCATGGCCGAGGACGGACTTGTCGGCGACACCCAGCTCGCCTGCGCAATCGGCCACTTCAGGCAGGATGGCACGCGGTATATTGAACAGGCGCAAGAGCTCTGCGTCCCAGTCCTGCGCTTCAAGATCATAAAGGCTGGTGCGGCTGGCATTGGTGGCGTCTGTGATGTGGCGTTTGCCCCTGGTCAGCCGCCAGATGAGGAAGCTCTCCACCGTGCCGAAGGCGAGCTTTCCGCCTTCGGCCTTCTTGCGTGCGCCCGGCACATTATCGAGGATCCAGCCAATCTTCGTGGCGGAAAAATACGGGTCCAGCACCAGCCCGGCCTTGCCGGCCACCATCGCGCCCGCGCCATCGGCCTCCAGCTTCGCGCACGCCTCGCCCGTGCGCCGGTCCTGCCAGACAATCGCATTATGCACCGGCTCACCGGTCTGGCGGTCCCAGACCAGAGTCGTCTCGCGCTGATTGGTCACGCCAAGGCAGGTGATCTCATAGCCTTTCGCCTCGCCCGCCTTGATCGCCTTGCGCGCGGTGGAGAGGACCGTCGCCCAGATCACTTCCGGGTCATGTTCCACCCAGCCGGGCTTGGGGTAGACTTGCGTGAATTCTTCCTGCGCCAGCGCGATTACGCTGCCTTCAAGGCCGAACACCATGGCGCGGCTGGAGGTCGTGCCCTGATCGATAGCCAGAATGGCAGGCACTTTGCGCGAGCGGCTGAGCATGGCGTCTCCCCATGATGCCAAGACGGTGGCAGCGGTATCAGAATGCAGGCTAAACTCATCAAAGCAAAGCGTAAGGGGGCATGATGAGCGGGTTCCAGCCAGACTTCGTGGACAGCGCGACCGGCGCGCGCCTGGCGCTGCGGGTCATGGAGGCCCAGGGCCCGGCAAAGGGCATCGTGATGATCCATCACGGGCTTGCCGAGCATGGCGGGCGCTATGAACGCTTCGCGCGCTATCTTTCCGGCCGCGGCTTTCACGTCAGCGCGCATGACCATCGTGGCCACGGCCAGACGAGCGCGCCGGATGCGCCGCCGCGCGTCTATGCGCTCAAGGACGGCTGGAACAAGCTTATGGGTGATGCCCGCTTTGTGCGCGGGCACATGCAGAAACGCTTTCCCGGCCTGCCCGTGATCGTGTTCGGCCATTCAATGGGCGGGGTGATCGCCATGAATCAGGCCATGGACGAACACGGCTCGCTGGCCGGCGTGGCCGTGTGGAACGCCAATCTGGCGCTGGGGAGCCTTGCCGGGCTGATGCGGGCGGTGTTGTGGCTGGAAGGTTTTGTCCGGAAGCCGTCAGAGCCGAGCCTGTGGCTGAACGCACTCACTTTTGAGGCCTGGGGCAAGCGCGTGCGCAAGGCGCGTACCGATTGCGACTGGCTGTCGCGTATCCCCGAGGAGGTCGACGCCTATATCGCCGATCCGATGTGCGGCTGGCCGGCCTCGCGCCTTTTGTGGCGGGATTTCGTCAACGGGTTTGAACGCGGCGAGGATGGCGCGCGGCTGGAGAACATGGCGCGCGACCTGCCGATCCATCTGGCCGGTGGCGGGGCTGACCCGGCCACCAATAATGGCAAGGCGGTCAAGATTCTCGCCGGACGGCTTTACAATAACCGCTTCACGCGCGTGACCATGCGTCATGATCCCAAGGGGAGGCACGAAACACTGAACGATATCGGCTATGAGCAGGCTATGAGCGATTTTGCCGGATGGGCGGAGCGCATCATTGCAGAGGGGCGTGAACCTGTATGACCATCGAGACCATTCCCGCCCGCAAGGGGCTGCGCCTGCGCTCATTCCTGGGCCGCCGCATGGCCCGCAAGGCCGGAAGATCCAGCCTGTCACCCGCCACCAGCGCCGAGCACGCACGGGCCCGCATGGACAAGGCAGGCCGGCAATTGCCCATGCCGAAGGATGTGGAAGTGGCACGCACCGAGATTGGCGGCCTTGATGCGCTCGCCTTCGCGCCGGAAAGCGCCCGTAACGGCATGCTGGTCTATCTGCATGGCGGGGGATATTCGCGTGGCTCGGCGCTCAGCCACCGCGCACTGGTCGCACGCATGGCGGCCGCGTTTTCCCTGAACGCCATTTCGGTCAATTACCGCATGGCGCCTGAACACCCCTGCCCCGCTGCAATCGAGGACGCGGTGGCGGCTCTGGAAGCTGTGATGGCAAATGAGACCGGGCCGGTGATCCTGGCCGGCGATTCCGCCGGCGGCGGTCTGGCGCTGGCTGCGGCCATACGCCTGCGCGATGCGGGCAGGCGTGTGCCCGATGCGCTGTATCTGCTCTCGCCGTGGACAGACCTTTCGATGAGCGGCGAGAGCGTGAAAACCAGGGCGCTGCGTGATCCGATGCTCAACCCGGATTATCTCGGTGCAGGCGGGGCGCTCTATCTGGGCGGACGGCCCGGCACTGACCCTGAAGCCTCACCGCTCTTTGCAGACCTCCACGGCTTGCCCCCAACCCTCATTCAGGTGGGGTCGGACGAGATCCTCCTGAGCGATTCCACGCGTCTGGCCGAGAAGCTGGAAGCGGCGGGCGTCCCTGTGGAGTGCGAAGTCTGGGAAGGCATGTGGCATGATTTCCAGATATTCTCACCCCTCATCCCCGAAGCCGACTGGGCAATTGACCGGGCGCGCGTCTGGGTGGAATTGCAGCTGGCTTGAGAGCGCACGCGAGCTTCCCCTCATCCTGAGGAGGCCTGAAAGGCCGTCTCGAAGGACGAGGGATACGCTAAACCGCTTCCCAGTCCCCATCATCATTGCGCTTTAGCGTGCGGGCGAAGCGGTAAGCCAGCCCTTCCCAGTTCTGCGTGATGACGCCGTCCGCTGTCTTGTACCAGGAAGGGCAGTCTCCGGCCCAGACAGTCTTTGAGAGGCGCGTTTGCAGCTCCGCATTATAGCGGCTTTCTGCGTCTGGCCGGACGGAGAGGGATTTCAGCCCGCCATCGATGATCAGGCTAACCTTGTCGGCGACATATTCCGCCTGGCGTTCCACCATGAAGATGATGGAGTTGTGGCCGAGATTCGTATTCGGCCCGTAGAGCAGGAAGAGTTTGGGAAAGCCCGCGACCGCCACGCCCTTGTAGGCACGCGGGGACGCGCCCCATACATCACGCAAGCAGCGGCCATCGGCGCCCGTCACCTCCAGCGTGGGCAGGAATTCTGTGGTGACAAAGCCGGTGGCCATGATCAGCGTATCCGCGGGGACGATCTCGCCACTGGCCGTCTCCACGCCGTCGGGAAGAACGCGGGCGATACCATCGGTGACGAGACGAACATTCTCGCGCTGCATGACCTCGAAATAGTCATTGGACAGCAGGATGCGCTTGCAGCCGGGTGAGTAGTCCGGCATCAGCTTCGCGCGCAGATCCGGATCCTTGATTCCCTTGTTGATTTTCCGTCTGCCTGTCCAGCGCGTGAAGCGGCTGGCGAGAGAGCCCCTGACCAGCGCCGGATAGCGCAATTCATGGATCAGGAAGCTGCCCCAGCGATAGAGGCGCTGCCAGCCGGGAATATGCGCGAAGGCCCATTTCTCGACCGAAGTGAACGCGCGGTCCGGCTTGGATATGATCCAGTTGGGCGTGCGCTGGAAGACGGTCAGTTCGCGCGCCCGCTCACTCACTTCCGGTAATAGCTGGATGGCGCTGGCGGCGTTGCCGATCAGGGCCACGCACTGGCCGCCGAGCTTCACGGAACGGTCCCAGCGCGCCGTGTGCAGGACCGGCCCGGCGAAATCTGAAAGACCGTCAATCTCAGGCGTGAAGGGCTCGGAAAGCTGACCCACAGCGCTGATGACCACGCGGGCGCTGGTCTGGCGTCCATCGGCAAAGCGCGCCTGCCAGCGGCCTTCGCCTTCATCGAATGTCAGTGAGCGGACAGCTATGCCTGCGCGCAGATGCGAACCAAGTCCGAAGCGCTCTGCGCAAGTCTCAAAATATTCGAGTATCTCGTCCCTTAGCGCGTATTTCCGGCTCCAGTCGGATTTGAGTGCGAAGGAGAAGGAATAGAGATGGCTCGGCACATCACAGCCGGCGCCCGGATAGCGGTTATCGCGCCAGACCCCGCCAAATCCGTCTGACTTCTCGGCAATTATGAAGTCCTCAAGCCCGCGCTGCTTCAGGTGATAGCCCATGGCGATGCCGGACATGCCCGCCCCGATGAGGAGCGTGTCCACACGTTCGGGCAAGGCCATCTCACTTGGCATAGAGGCTTTCGACGATCTCCCGGTTGCGCTCGATCACCACCTTGCGCTTGACCTTCATGGTGGGGGTCAACTCGCCGCCTTCCACGCTGAATGCGCCGGGGAGCACAGCAAACTTGCGGATGTTTTCCACGCGTGCATGGCGGGTATTGAGCTGGTCGACGCCATCCTGCAGCGCCTCGATCACCTTGGGGTGGTTGCGAATATCGCCTTCAAGGCCATGCTTTTTGGCAAAGGCGGCCAGACCGTCCGCGCTCAAGGTCAGCAGGGCAGAAAGGTAGGGCTTGGCATCGCCGACCACGACGGCATGCTCCACCAGCGCGATATTCATCAGATCGGTTTCAAGATTGGCCGGGGTGATATTCTTGCCGCCTGCCGTGATGATGATGTCCTTGATCCGCCCGGTGATGAAGACAAAGCCGTCATCATCAATATTGACCACGTCCCCGGTGCGCATCCAGCCATCGCCAGTGAAGCTGTCGGCCGTAGCGTCATTATTCTTCATATAGCCCTTGAAGATGTTCGGGCCCTTGACGAGAAGCTCTCCCTCCTCGGTAACGCGTGACTGCATGCCCGGGACCAGCTTGCCCACCGAGCCGAGGCGCACCGCGCCTGGCGCATTGAAGGTGGACGGGGCGGAGGTTTCCGATTGGCCGTAACCTTCATAGATCACCAGATCGAGCCCGGCGAAAAAGCGCAGGACTTCCGGCGAAATCGGCGCGGCGCCGGAGATCAGCATGCGCGATTTGTCGAGGCCCAGCGCGTCCTTGACCTTGGACAGGACCAGCTTGCCGGCAAGGGCTTTCTGCAGGGAGAGAAGCGGCGATACCGGCTTGCCGTCAATCTTCGCCAGATTGACCTTACGGGCGGTATCCATGGCCCATTTCGCCATTTTCGCCTTGGTACCGGTGGCTTCGGCAAGGCGCCCCTGAATGGTTTCGGCCATCTTCTCCCAGACGCGCGGCACACCGAAGAAGATGGTGGGCCGGCAGGCTTTCAGATCCTCGGCCAGCGTCTCCATGGAGCGCGCAAACCAGAGCGTGCCGCCCGCCGCGGCGTGATTGTGGACCGAGGCCTGCTGCTCGGCGATATGGGCAATCGGCAGATAGGAAAGCGAGCGATCGCCTTTCTTGCGGCCAAACATCTCGATCAGGGCGGACGCGCTCCACGCGATATTGCCATGGCTGAGCATCACGGCCTTGGGCGGTCCGGTGGTGCCAGAGGTGTAGATCAGCGTCGCCACGCCATGTTCTTACAGCGCATCGAGGCGGGCGAGCAGCTCTGCCTCGTGATCCTCGGTGCCGAGCGCCATGAAGGCGTCCCAGCTCATCGTGCCTTCAGGGGCCTCTGCTCCGCGCATGACGATGATGTGGGCAAGGTTCGGGCAATCAGTCTTCAGCTCCAGCGCCTGACGAGCCTGACCGGCATCTTCCACCAGATAGACCGGGCTTTCGGAATGCTGGAGAATGTAGGCGATCTCGGGCGGGGCACTGGTCCAGTAAATGCCTGCCGGCTTGCCGCCCGCCATCATCGCGGCGTTCGCCATAATCGTCCATTCCGGCCGGTTGAAGCCCAGAATGGCAACGGACTGGTCCTTGCCGAAACCCAGCGCCAGAAGCGCGCGTCCGGCCTGTCTGGCCTCTGCCGAATACTCAGACCAGCTGCGCGTTTCCCAGTCCCCGCCATTGTGAAAGACATAGGCGGGCGCGTCCGGCTCCGTCTCGCCATTTTCGAGTACGCGCGCCGGGGTTGATGGGAAGCGCCTGCCTCCCGCAAGACGTGGCAGATCAGAGGCCGTCGCGGCTACCATTTTATCCTCCCCCAAGCTTCATCAGTGCACGGGCTTCTTGCGGGGAGGCGATCTCCCGGCCCGCATTCCTGGCACATTGAACCAGAGCTTCGATCAGCGCGCCATTGCCTGATGCGCGTTCCCCGTCCGGCAGGTAGAACGTGTCCTCCAGCCCGGTTCGCAGCATGCCGCCCAGTTCCGCCGCACGCTGATGCACAGGCCAGATCTCTGTGCGCCCGATGAGTGTCGTCTGCCAAGGGTCGCCTTCGCGCTTGTATTCGGTCAGCAGCTCCAGCAGGCGCGCATCGCACGGCATGCCGGAGGCCACACCCATCACGAAGTTGTAGTGGGCGGACGGGGCCATCCCGTTCTCGATGTACATGTTGACCGAACGGACAATGCCGACATCGAAGCATTCAAACTCCGGGTGGGCGCCGGTTTCGGCCATGGCATCGATCATGGTCTGGATCTTCTCCACCGGGTTGTCGAACATCATGGGCGGCCAGGCCCATGACCCGTCACTCCTGAGTTTGAGATAGTTCAGTGAGCCCGCATTACACGCGGCGATTTCCGGTTTGACCTTGCGGATGCAGGCCACCGGCCCGGACACGTCCGGACCGACAATGCCGGTCGTCTGGTTGATGATGACGCCGGGGCAGGCATCGCGGATCGCCTCGCACATTTCCAGCGCCAGATCGGGATCCCAGCTGGGGAAACCGCCAAGCCCCTCTTCCTGCATGCGAAAATGCACATGCATGACGGCGGCGCCGGCATCGTAGGCCTCACGCGCACTCGCCGCCATTTCAGCAGGGGTCACAGGTACGGGGTGCTGCTTGGGATTAGTCAGCACGCCATTGATCGCGCAGGTGATGACGGCCTTGCTCATGGATTTTGTCCTTCAAGTTCGAGCTCGATCAGAAGCGTGCCGCCTGCGGCCTGCTGGCCGGCGGCGGCGTGTACCGCCTTCACCACGCCGTTGGCAGCGGCGGTGAGGCGCATTTCCATCTTCATCGCTTCCATCAGGGCGAGCACATCGCCCGCCTTCACCACATCGCCGGGCTTCACATTCACAGCCACCAGTGCCCCGGAGACGGGAGCGGTAATGCGCGACGGATCGGCGGCGCTGGCATCACTGAAAGCGGAGGGCTCACGCACCGCGACGATACGGCAGTCGAGCGCGATGTGGAGCGTGCCGTCCGTGCCTTCAGCCACACAGGCCTGCCGGTCCACACCGTCGAGGCGGTAGCGCAAGTATGGTGCGTCTTCCTCCAGCAGGGTGATGGCATGGCGGGCGTCGCCAAGGCTCACTGTGACGGCGTGCGCGCCATCCTGCTCGACGAAGACGTCCATCGCCTCGCGATCGGCTTCCAGCGGCAGGGTGAAGCTTCGGACCGACCCGCCGCGTACCGCGCCCTGGGCAGGTGAGGCCAGCAGCGCGGCCGCCACCGCAATCGCTTCGCCGGGTACAGACTCTGGCGCGAACGGACCGCTGACGGACGCCGCCCAGTCGTCCAGATCAGAAATCGTCACCGCGCCCGTGCGGAAAGCCTTGCTGTCGAGCAGCCGGATGAGGAAATCGCGATTGGTCTTCACCCCCAGCATCGGCGCCTTCGCCAATCCGGCGATCAGCAGATCAATCGCCTCGCCGCGGCTGGGCGCGTAGCTGATGATCTTTGCGACCATGGCGTCATAGGCCGTCGACACCGTGTCGCCAGTGACAAAGCCGGTATCGATACGCGTTTCACGCATGGCACGTTCGGGGTCGAAATAGGCAATGACGCCCGATTGCGGCTTGAACCCGTCCAGCGGGTCTTCGGCATAGAGACGCACCTCAATGGCATGGCCCCACGGCGCCACACTCTCCTGCTCGACGGGCAATGGGCCGCCCATGGCAACGATGAACTGCCACTCGACAAGGTTCATCCCGAAGACTTCCTCGGTCACGGGATGTTCGACCTGCAGGCGGGTATTCATCTCCAGGAAGTAGAATTTCCCGTCCGCATCGAGCAGGAATTCCACCGTGCCGGCGCCGACATAGCCCACCGCCTTTGCCACCCGCACCGCTTCTGCGCCCATGGCGGCGCGCAAGGTCTCGTTGACGGCGGGCGACGGGGCTTCCTCGATCACTTTCTGGCGGCGGCGCTGGGCCGAGCAGTCGCGCTCGCCGATATGGATCGTATTGCCGTGGGTGTCGGCGAAGACCTGCACCTCCACATGGCGGGCCGGTGTGATCAGCTTTTCCAGCAGAACGGCATCGTCGCCGAAGGCGGATTTGGCCTCGCGCCGAGCGGACACAAGCGCCTCTGCAAACCCGGCGCTGGAGTTCACCGCGCGCATGCCGCGCCCGCCCCCGCCTGCCACCGCCTTGATCAGCAACGGATAGCCGATAGCGTCAGCCTGCTTGATCAGATTGGCGTCGGACTGATCCTCGCCCTGCCAGCCGGGCACCATGGATATGCCGGAAGCCGCCAGCAGCGCCTTGGCGCGCGCCTTGTCGCCCATCGCCTCGATGGCTTCGGGTGGCGGGCCGATGAAGACAATGCCTTCAGCGGCGCACGCCCGCGCGAAGGCAGCGTTCTCCGACAGGAAGCCATAGCCGGGATGGATGGCGTCTGCGCCGGTTTCCTTCGCCGCCGCTATGATCGCGTCGATATTGAGATAGCTTGCCGACGCCGCTGCCGGGCCGATATGCACGGCGATATCCGCTTCGCGCACATGCAGGGCGTCCGCATCGGCGTCGGAATAGACGGCGATGGCGCGTATATTGCGGCTCTTGGCGTAGCGTAAGACCCGCACGGAGATCTCGCCGCGATTGGCCACCAGAACGGATTTGATGGGAGTGGTCATGGCGCGGCATCTCCATCAATACCGGCCCAATTTTGCGTCATTCCGGAAACGCCGAAGGCGTTATCCGGAACCCAGAGTTTATGAAGGACTGGGTTCCGGGTCTCGCAAGCTCGCCCGGAATGACGCGGGAATGAAATGTGGCTGGCACTCATCCCTGCACCCATTTGGCGGGGCGTTTCTCGATGAAGGCAGAAAGCCCCTCGGCTCCCTCCTCGCTGCGCACGGCAGCGGCAAACACCTTCGCCGCGTCATCAATAAGCGAACCGGCATCATGCAGCCGCGCGCGGCGCATCAGGCGCTTGGTTTGCGCGATCGCATCCGGCGCGCCTTTGCGGATGTCGGTGAGAACGGATTCCAGCGCCGTATTCATCGCATCCTCGCCCTCGTGCACACCATGGACGAGGCGCAGGCGCAACGCGCCCAGCGCATCGATTTTCCCGCCCGTGACGGCCAGGCGACGCGCTTCGGAATAGCCGAGCCGCTCCACGAGGAAAGGCGCGATCTGCGCCGGGACGAGGCCAAGCCCGGTTTCAGGCAGACGGAACAGTGCCGTCTCGCGTGCCAGCGCCACATCGGCCACGCACGCCAGGCCAAACCCGCCGCCCATTACCGCGCCTTCCAGCACCACGATCACCGGCAGGCCGGTCTCCGCATAGGCTTTGCATAAATGGCCGAACTGGGCGTTGACCTTCGCCGCCGGGTCCTGCCCATCCGGGCCGGGGCCTGCATAGGCCGCGCCCATATCCTTCACATCCCCGCCGGAGCAGAAATGCCCGCCTGCGCCTTTGAGGACGATGGCGCGCACGCCGTCGCTTTCAGCGCTTTTGAGCGCGGCCAACAGCTCGTCCACCATGGCCAGCGACATGGCGTTGCGGGTCTCCGGCCGGTTCAGCGTCACATGACGCACCCCGGCACGGGTTTCGATCAGGATTGTCTCGGGCGCGCTCATCAGTCCTTCCGGCGCTTGGGAAGAGTGCCTTCCAGCTTGCAGATAATGCCCAGCATGATCTCGTCGGTGCCACCACCAATGGAGATCAGGCGGCCATCGCGGAAGGAGCGGGCAATGGGGTTATCGGACGTGTAGCCCATGCCACCCCAGTATTGCAGGCAGCTATCGGCAACCTCGCGGGTCAGACGGCCGCATTTCAGCTTCGCCATGGAGGCGAGCCGGGTCACGTCCTTGCCTTCCATGAAATCCGCCACGGCGCGGTAGGTCAGCGCGCGCAGCGCCTCCACCTCGGTGCGAAGTTCAGCAAGGCGGAAATGGACAACCTGATTGTCCAGCACCGAATGGCCAAACGCCTTTCGGTCGCGCGTATATTCGATGGTCAGATCAATCGCCCGGTCGAGGCTTTTCAGCGAGGAGGCCGCGCCGAACAGGCGCTCCTCCTGGAATTGCAGCATCTGGTAGAGGAAGCCTGCGCCCTCATCCCCGATCCGGTTGCGCTTGGGCACCCGCACTTCATCGAAGAAGAGCTGGGCCGTGTCCGAGCAGTGCATGCCGATCTTGTGGATTTTCTGGCGCGTAATGCCCTTGGAATTCATCGGCACGATGATGAGGGATTTGTTGCCGTGAGCCGGACCGTCGGACGTGTTGGCCAGAAGGCAGCACCAGTCGGCCTTCATGCCATTGGTGATCCACATCTTGGTGCCGGTGATGACGTAATCATCTCCGTCCGATTTAGCTGTGGTTTTCAGCGCCGCCACGTCAGACCCGCCGCCCGGCTCCGACACGCCAAGACACACCACCGCATCGCCGGAGATGGCAGGGGCCAGAAACTCGGCGCGCAGCTCGTCAGAGCCGAAATTGGCCAGCGCAGGCGTTGCCATGTCGGTCTGCACGCCAATCGCCATCGGCACACCGCCGCAATTGACCAGGCCCAGCTCCTCGGCGAGCACCAGCGCATAGGAGAAATCGAGCCCCGCCCCGCCGAACTTCTCCGGCCAGCGCAGACCCAGAAGGCCCAGATCACCCATCTTCTTGAAAAGCTCGTGGGAGGGGAATTCTTCCGCCTTCTCCCACTCTTCCACGTGCGGATTGATCTCGGTCGCGATGAATTTGGCGATGGTATCGCGAAGCTGGTTATGTTCGGTGGTGAACTGCATGGGAGCGTTCCTTTAAGGGTCTAGAAGCGGGCCACGCCAAACGTGTTGGCGTTCAGCGTGCGGGCATCAGCCTCGGCACAGATATTCAGGCTCTCGGTGAGGATGGCGCGGGTATCGCGCGGGTCGATAATGCCGTCATCCCACAGCCGCGCCGTGCCAAAGAGGGCGTAGGACTGCTCCTCAAGCCCGGTGCGGATCATGTCGCTCATGGCTTTCAGGCCATCCTCATCGGTCGGCTGGCCGGCGCGCTCATTCTTGGCGCGGGTGATGATCTCCATCACCCTGGCGGCCTGCGCCCCGCCCATCACGGCGGTGCGCGCGGTTGGCCAGGCGAAGATGAAGCGCGGATCGAACCCGCGCCCGCACATGCCGTAATTGCCCGCCCCGTAGGAACCGCCAAGCACGATGGTGATCTTGGCGACGCGCGCATTGGCGACGGCCTGGATCATTTTCGAGCCATGCTTGATCGCACCGTCAGCCTCTGCCTTCGAGCCGACCATGTAGCCGGTGGTGTTCTGCAGGAAGATGAGCGGCGTGCCGGACTGGTCGCAAAGCTGGATAAACTGGCCCGCCTTCATCGAGCCTTCGGGCTGGATCGGGCCGTTATTGCCGAGAATTCCGACGAGGTGCCCGCCAATGCGGGCATGACCGCACACCGTCTCCGCGCCATAGCGCGCCTTGAATTCCAGGAAGTCCGACCCGTCCACAATGCGGGCGATAACCTCTTTCACATCATAGGGCGTGCGGTCATCGGCCGGGACAACGCCCAGCAATTCCTCGCTGGCGAATTTGGGCGGCGCACCCTGCCCCGGCGGGGTGGCGCCATCCCAGTTCAGCTTGTCCATGATCTCGCGGGCATAGGCGATGGCCTGCGCATCGTCCTCGGCGACATATTCGCCAAGGCCTGTCACCTCGCCATGGAGCTTTGCCCCGCCAAGGCTTTCATCGTCCGCGTCCTCGCCAATCGCAGCTTTGACCAGCGGCGGTCCGGCTAGGAAAATCTTCGAATTGCCCTTCACCAGCACGACATAATCCGACAGGCCCGGCAGATATGCCCCGCCTGCCGTCGACGAGCCATGCACGACGGCGATCTGCGGAATGCCGGCCGCCGAAAGCCGCGCCTGATTGGCAAAGCTGCGGCCGCCATCGACGAAAATCTCGGCCTGATAGAGCAGGTTTGCGCCGCCGGACTCCACCAGATGGATCATGGGCAGCTTGTTCTCTAACGCGATCTCTTGCGCGCGCAGGGCCTTTTTCAGGCCCATCGGCGCGACCGTGCCGCCTTTGATGGCGCTATCGGACGCGCCAATGATGACGCGCTTGCCGCACACCTGTCCGATGCCGACAATGGAGCCACCGCCCGACGCGCCCTTGTCCCCGTCATCATCATGCATTTTCAGGCCCGCCAGAGGCGATAGCTCCAGGAAGGGGGCATCCCGGTCAAGGAGCCGCGCTACGCGCTCGCGGGGCAGCAATTGCCCGCGCTTTTCAAAGTCGGCCCGCTTGCGCTCTGAATTGGCGCGGACCTTCTCTTCCAGCGCGCGCACTTCGGCGAGGCGCTCGGCCATCCTGTCGGCATTGGCGCGAAACTCATCGCTGGAGGCGTTGATGCGGGAGACCAGTAAGGGCATCAGTTTCCGCCTCCGCGCAGGACTTCCGGATCCACCGCCCGGTGGAAGCCATTATAGGCGGTGCTTTTCTCGTGATCGGGCAGCGGGAAGACTGCGCTGCCCAGCGGCGCACCGCCATCAATGGCCAGCGTCACGCCGGTGATGAAGCTCGCGCCCTCGCTAAGCAGGAACACGATGGCAGAGGACACTTCCGCCTCTGTGCCCATGCGTTTGGCGGGCAAGTGCTGGCGCAGATGCGGAATCATGGCGCGCACCGCACCGCCATAGGTATCCATGCCGGATGAGGCGATCCAGCCGGGCGCCACTGCGTTCACCCGCACGCCATATTGCGCCCACTCGAAGGCGGCAGTCTTGGTGAGGTTCGACATGCCCGCCCGCGCGGCGCCCGAATGGGCCATGCCGGGCATGCCGTTCCACATGTCTGCCGTCATGTTGACGACCGCCCCGCCATGTTCGGCCATGGAGGCCTCGAACACGGCGCGCATCATCAGGAAGCCGCCGGTCAGATTGGTCGCGATGACCGCGTCCCAGCCCTTCTTGGAAATGTCCTGCAGGTTCGCCGGGAATTGCCCGCCCGCATTGTTGACGAGGCCGTGGATGGGGCCGTGTTCGGCGACGATCTCCGCCACCGCGGCCTTCACGCCCTCTTCATCACGGATGTCAAAGCCCGCCATGTGGCAGATGCCACCATCCTCGGCGATTTCGGCGGCGACGCTTTCCAGCTTTTCCGGCTTGCGCCCGGTAATGATCACCTTTGCGCCAAGGCTTGCCAGCTCATGGGCCGCGCAGCGGCCAATGCCAGACCCGCCGCCAGTGACTACTATCGTCTTGCCGGCAAACAGATCATCGCGAAATACGCTGTCATACCCCTTGGCGGTCACTGGCGTGCATCTCCTCCCTGACTGGCCCGTCTGACGGGGCTCTTGTCATCTCCTTCAGGCTGGCGCATGCTTACGTATACGTCAAGCAGTTCTTGTAAGCGTCAGGCAGCGTGAAAATGGCTCAGGCATCGGCCAGCATGAAAGCGGATGAGACAGGCGAAACCCTTTACGGGATCGCCGATCTGGCCGCGCATTTCGACATAAGCCAGCGCACTATACGCTTCTATGAGGACAAGGGCCTCATCAGCCCGAAGCGCGTCGGCACGCAGCGCATCTATACAGAGACCGACCGCCAGCGCCTTTCGCTCATCCTGCGCGCCAAGGCCATTGGCTCGAAACTGTCGGAAATCCGCACCTTCCTCGAACTCTTCGGCCGTGAGGGCGAGGGCCGCGAGCGCCAGCTGCGCTATGTGATCGAGCGCACGGGCGAGAAGATCGCCGAACTGGAGGACAAGCGCCGCCAGATCGACGAGACGCTGGACGAGCTGCGCCTGATCCATGAGGGATCCAAGGAGCGGTTGCGGAAATTGAAGGGGTAGTTGTCCCCTCGTTTCCACGGCGAAAGCCGGTGCCCAGTCCTTTTCTGGATCCCGACTTTCGTCGGGAAAACGCGGTACGAAGCACGCAACTACCCTCGCACTGCCCTCCCCGCCTCCACGCTGACATATTGCACGCCCTCCCCGAACGCCTCGAAGAGGCCCTTCTCCACGCCGGTCAGCCAGGCCTGGCAGCCAATCGCGGCAATCGCGCGCGCGAGGCCTTCTCGCCGGTCAGAGTCGAGATGCGCGCACGCCTCATCAAAGATCATCACCGGCGCTGCCCCGCGCTCACGCGCCAGCGCCGCGCCATGAGCGAGCGCCAATCCCAGCAGCAGGGCTTTCTGCTCGCCGGTTGAACAGTCCGCCGCAACCTGATCCTTCTCCCGGTGGCGCGCCTCCAGCTCGGTGCGATGGGGGCCGGTCAGCGCCCGGCCCGCCGCGCCATCCTTGCGGCGCGTGTCTTTCAGGCGCTCGGCGAAGCGGGCTTCAGCCGCCGCCTCATCCTCGCCCAGAAGCCCCTCCAGATAGCCGGAGAGTGCCAGATCGGCCTTCGGGAAGGCAGATGCCGGGCGGTCATCAATCTCGCCCTGCAGGGCATTCAGGGCCGACAGGCGCGCACGCGCCATCGCGGTGCCAGCTTCAGCCATCTTGGCTTCGAGTGCGTCCAGCCATGACAGATCAACGCTGAGGCCTTCATCCATACGCTCCAGCAGGCGCTGGCGCTCACGCATCGCCTTGTCATACGCGTTGGCCTGCGTGCCGTGGCCCGGCTCGCCAGCCAGCACCAGCCGGTCAAAAAACCGCAAACGGTCACTGCGCGGGCCTGCCCAGAGCCGGTCTTCGCGCGGGGTGAGCCAGATCATCGGAAACAGGCGCGCGAGCTGGGTCTGGGTGGTGGCGACCCCTTCAAGGCGCGTCTTTCGGCGCGCGGGATTATCGGGGTCAGCACCGGTTGCCAGCGTGACCGGGCCGTCTACCGTTTCGGCCTCGGCATGTACCGCCCAGACGGGTGCCTCGCCTTCGCCAGACCGCTGGCGCACCGCGTCGGAACCGGCGGCACGCAAGCCCCGGCCCGGTCCCAGAAACGATACCGCTTCAACCAGATTGGTCTTGCCAGCGCCATTGGGCCCGAACAGGCAGACAGGGCGCGAATCCAGCGTCAGGTCCAGCCAGGCGTAATTGCGAAAGCCGGTGAGCTTCAGGCGGGTGACGGCGGCGCGGCTTGCCTTAGTCATTGCGAACTACTCCAGCCGGCACCGCAGAAGCCGCTCTTTAGCTCCGCAACGCATCCGCGTTGCGATGTTCCGCGAAAAGTCGCCGGCGCGCGTTCGCGCTTGCGGCGCTGCGCGCCGGGAACCCGGCACTGCCAGAACCGGCCCTACACCCGCAGCGGCATCAGCACGTATTCGGCGTCCGGATCGCCGGAATCGGTCACGCGCGTGGGCGAGCCGGAATCGGCAAACTCGAACATGGCTTCATCGCCAGCGATCTGCGCAGCCACATCCAGCAAATAGCGCGCATTGAAGCCGATCACGATTTCATCGGACGCGTAATCTGCATGCAGCTCTTCGCTGGCCGTGCCGCTTTCGGGATTGTTGACCGCCAGCACAAGCGTGGAATCCGACACGGTGAGCTTGATCGAGCGGGACTTCTCCTGACTGATCGTGGCCACCCGGTCGACGGCCTGCGCAAACGGGGCGCGGTCGACCTTCATGATCTTGTCATTGCCGCGCGGGATCACGCGTTCATAGTCCGGGAAGGTGCCGTCAATGAGTTTCGAGGTCAGCACGGCGGCGCCCAGCTCGAAGCGGATCTTGCCTTCGGAGACCTGCACGCGGATATCATCATCCACGTCTTCGAGCAGGCGGCGCAGTTCCTGAATGGGTTTGCGCGGCACGATGACGGCCGGCATGCCCTCGGCGCCAGAGGGCAGATCGGTTTCGGCCAACGCCAGACGGTGGCCGTCGGTCGCGACAGCGCGCAGCGTCTTGCGGCCATCCCGCTCGGCGGCGTGCAGATGGATGCCGTTGAGATAATAGCGCGTCTCTTCCGTCGAGATCGCAAAGCGGGTCTTGTCGATGAGACGGGCGAAGGAAGCGGCCGGCAGGGAGAAGCTGGTCGCGAGGTCCTCGGTCGGCATGACCGGGAAGTCGCCGGCGGGCAGTGCCGGCAGGTTGAAGCGCGAGCGCCCTGCGGAAAGCTGCAGGCGCGGATCGTCGCCGGCCATCTGCAAGGTCACATCCGCCCCTTCGGGCAGTTTGCGGGCAATCTCGTAGAGCGTGTGCGCCGGAGCCGTGACGATACCGGCCCGCTCCACATGGGCGGGGGCCTCTTCCACGATCTCTGTATCAAGGTCGGTTGCAGTAAGGCGCATATGCTGGCCATTGGCATTGATCAGCACGTTGGAGAGGATCGGGATGGTATTGCGCCGTTCCACCACCGCCTGGACGTGTCCAAGCGCTTTCAGGAGGGCCGCGCGCTCTATCGTGAGCTTCATCACTATCGCCTTTTGACCAGATTTGGCGGAAAGCCCGGCTAGCGCAGCCTCCCGCCTGACAGAATCGCTAGTAAACCGGGTTGTTCACCATAGACCAAAAAAAACGACCGCAAGAAGGGGTCTCTTGCGGTCGCCGGGGGGCGTTGCAGCACAATCAGCCGCGAAGACGCTTTCTGATGGCCTCGACATCCTCTGCCAGCAGCGGATCAGCGCCAAGCTGGGCGGTAATTTTCGTGACCGCATGGATGACCGTCGAGTGGTCGCGGCCGCCAAAGCGCCGTCCGATATCGGGCAGGGAGCGCGTGGTCATCGTCTTGGCGAGATACATGGCGATATGGCGCGGACGCACGACAGACTGCGTGCGGCGCTTGGAATTGATGTCGGAGGGCGTGATCGAGAAATAGGCGGCGACCGCCTTTTGTATCTCATCGACTGTGACGCGCTTTTCTGCCTTCACGGGCAGGTCACCCAGCACTTCCTCCACCGCCTCGATCGTGACCGGGCGCTCCATGTAGGCCGTACGCACGATGACATTGTTGAGCACGCCTTCGAGCTCCCGCGCGGAGCTGGTCACGCGGGCGGCCAGGAAATCGCGCACCTGTTCAGGCACGTCCAGATCCGGGCAGTGCGAACGCGCCTGCGCCACCTTGCAGTCAACGATCTTGCGGCGCAGGTCGAGATCGGGCCCGAACAACTCGCAGGCAAAGCCGCCGCGCAGCAGCGAACGCAGGCGCTCATCACCGACGCCCAGCTCGGCCGGCGCGCAATGCGATGCCAGCACCACCTGACGGTTCTCGGCGATCAGGGCCGCGATGGTGTGCAGGAACTCGCTCTCCGTGCTCGGCTTGCCGGCGATGAAATGCACGTCATCGATCAGCAGCACATCGCACGTGCGCACCTGGTCCTTGAAAGGCTGGACATCGCGCGCCCGCAGAGCCGACTGGAAGCCGTTGAGGAATTCCTCTGCGGTCAGGTAGAGCACCTTGCGGCCAGACTCGCCAAGGCTCACAGCATGGGCAATGGCGTTCAGCAGATGCGTCTTGCCCACCCCGTAGCCACCGTGGAAGAAGGCCGGATTGAAGGGCGGGGCCGAGGCGCCGGCAATGGCCTTGGCCGCCGTGCTCGCCATCGCATTGGCCGACCCCACCATGAAAGTGTTGAAGGTGAAGCGACCATCGCTGCGCGAGGCGCGCTCCGGTACGCCAAGCGCCGCAGACGCAGCGGAACCCGCCAGGGCATCGCGAACGGGTGCTGTTGCTACAGGCGCCGCGGGACGGACAGCTCCGGCACCATTGGCAGGCACGCGGCGTTCTTCGCGAGCGCCGGCGCGCGCTGCCGGGACGCCCTCGCAGCAGATCACTATATCGCGCGGACCGGCATCAAAGGTCGTCCACAAGGCCCGCAGACGGGCACCGAGATTGTCCTCCACCCAGGCGCGGCCGAAATCGTTGGCGCAGATGATCTGGATGGAGCCATTGGCATCCTCTGCCACGCGCAGGCGCGCGATCTCGGATACATAGATGACATCACCGTATTCCTGACGCAGCCGGGCGCGTACATCGCGCCAGACCTCGCTGACGGCCGGCACTCCCTGCATGACGCCCCGCTGCTGTGTTCTGGCGTTAGAAACTGAGTTATTCAGCCCCATTAGTCCCCAACCTCAAACCTGTCGGCCGCAGGCTACGTCCCGCAGCTATTACGTTGATTTCAAACAAGACTTCCCCGTCCGGCGGCGAGCCATGTGCTCGCCCCCGCAGCCCGCTGTCGGTCCGTATGGAGATCAGTCGCGTCGGTTCAGACAGGTTAGCCAGAGCGGCGGGGGAATCAACATCATTAACCGTGATTCCGGATCGATTCGGCGCTTGACAAGGAGATTTCCCTGATTGCGCTGGACGTTGCGCAGTGAAAAAAATTTCAGTGCCGGTTTACGTTCCGCAGGCGTTCATGGCGCCGGGCGTTTCGAGCTGCGGACGGACAGAGAAATAGCAGCCGGGAAGGTTGCCGGAACACCTTGTGCAACAGGCCTGCCCGACGATTTTCCAAACAGAAAACCAACAAAAAAGCGTGCCTGCAGAGTTCCTGCAGACACGCTCTAAACTTATCCGGCTAAGGACGAGTTTTGACTAGGCGTTCATCGACTTCACACGGGCCGAAAGGCGCGAAACCTTCCGCGAGCCGGTGTTCTTGTGGATGACACCCTTGGAGACGGCGCTCATCACCTCGGATTCGGCCGCACGCAGTGCGTCACGGGCTTCGGCCTGGTTGCCGGCTGCGATGGCCAGCTCGACCTTTTTCACGAAGGTGCGCATGCGCGAGCGGCGGGTTTTGTTGATGGCGGTACGGCGCGCAATCTTGCGCACCATCTTTTTCGCCGAACTCGTATTCGCCATGGATACTCCAGGGGCCTGAAACAGTCGTTGAAACGTATTTTACTCACCGTCGCGCCGCGCCCTTTGAAAGGCAAGCGTTGAGCGAAGTGAGGCGCGGCGTATACCCGTGCGCCCCGGCTTCGTCAACCGCGGCGCGTGCTAAATCAGCGATGGCGGAAATGCGCAGCGCGCTTGCTGGCAAAGGCGGCCATGCCTTCCTTCTGGTCTTCGGTGGCAAACTGGGACTGGAAGACGCGGCGTTCAAAGCGGATGCCTTCGGTCAGGCCCATTTCATACGCCATGTTCACCGCCTCCTTGGTCATCATCGCGATGGGCAGGGATTTGGCAGCGATGGCCTCGGCGGCTTCCATGGCCGTGTCGAGCAGGTCGTCAGCGGGCACGATGCGCGAGACCAGGCCGGCACGCTCGGCCTCCTCGGCATTCATCATGCGGCCCGTAAGGCACATGTCCATGGCCTTGGACTTGCCGACAGCGCGCGGCAGGCGCTGGGTACCACCGGCTCCCGGCATCACGCCGAGATTGATCTCGGGCTGGCCGAACTTCGCGGTTTCAGCCGCAATGATGAAATCGCACATCATGGCGATCTCGCACCCGCCGCCCAGCGCATAACCGGCAACAGCGGCAATGACCGGCTTGCGGAAGCGGGCCACCGATTCCCAGCTCTTCGCGAACGGGTCATGCATGTAGAGCGAGACGAAATCGCGATCCTGCAATTCCTTGATATCGGCCCCGGCAGCAAATGCCTTGGCCGAACCGGTGAGGACCACACAGCCGATGCCCTCATCGGCCTCGAACGCGTCCAGCGCCGATGCCAGCTCCGAGGTCAGCTCGTCACACAGCGCGTTGAGCGCCGAGGGGCGGTCAAACGTGATGACGCCGACACGGCCCTCGGTTTTGGTCTGGATCGTCTTGTAGGCCATCTTGAGCCCTCCTTGAGGATGACACCGCCTGGACGGTGCCGCGAAGTTCGATGCGGCGGCTTCCATACAGGAAGCCCGCCCCGGGGTCGACACCCCGGGGCGGGCGATATGTGCATATCGATGGTGCAGGCCTAGCGGCGCGTGACTTCGTAGCCTTCAGCCCGCAAGAGCTCGACCACACCCTGCTCACCGGGAAGATGACCGGCACCGACGGCGACAAAATGCGTGCCTCCGGTATCCAGCATGGCCGTGATCTGCGGCACCCAGTCGCGATTGCGTGCCACCATGATCGCTTCATACAGCTCGGCGCTGGCATCACGGATGGAGCCGTTCACCTGTGCGTCCAGCGTGTCCATGTCGCCAGTTGCCCAGGCGGTGACCATGCGGTCCATTTCACTGCGCAGATCACCCATCTCTTCCAGGCTGACCCGCAGCCATTCGATCTGGGTATCCATGGACAGGTCGGAGAGAATGCGCAGCTGGCCCTCGGCCGTTTCGAAATAATCGAGCTGCTTGCCTAGTGTATTGGCCTCGGCGCTCAGCACCGCCTCGACGCCCGTCGCCGGATTGAAGCCCAGGGATTGCAGCTGCAGGGCGCCCAGCGTAATGCCGGCAAGCCAGGGCTGGACAGGTTCGAAATTGCCTGCGGGAACACCCAGCTCTGCCGTCTGTGCCTCGAAGGCGGCGTAAGTATCTGCCCCCAGCAGGGAGGACAGGGTGACGCCTTGCGGGTTCAGCCCGAGCTGCGGGATCAGCGACTGCATCTGCGCCTGGGCCTCAGGGCTGAGGACATCGGCCTCGAACCATACCGTATCGGCCTCGGCAAAGGCGGTGTTCACCGCATCGGAGCGCCAGTCGAGCGCGTCCGGCAGCAGGTGGAAGGTGCCGAACAGATGGACGGTCGCGCCATCGGCTTCGATCGTCCACAGGGCCGGAGAGGCCTCAATGGCGGCATAATCCTGTGCGTAGCTTCGTTCCAGGGAGGAGAGCCCAACCCCGGCCAGGAAGCCCAGCGCGGCAATTGCCGCTTGTCTGATGGTGTTTTTCAACATGGGTCTGACCTTCTTGTTGTGTATCCGGGCTACCCCGCCGGGACAGCCATGAGAGCTTGATATCAAACGGAATGTTATATGTCTACAACATTTTGGATGACATATTTGTAACTTCCGTCGGGATCATCGCTGACAATCGGGACAGAAGAACGTGGACCGCCCCTGTTGCACGATGCGGGAAACCGGCTTGCCGCACACCCGGCCGCCCGCGCCGCGGCAAGTCTCGCCCTCGCGCCCATAGGCGTCAAACCTGTGCTGGAAATAGCCTAGCGCCCCGTCTGCGCCCGCATAATCGCGCAAGGTGGATCCGCCCGCATCAATCGCCTCGGAAATCACGTTGCGTACCGCCACCGCCAGCCGTTCGGCGCGTTCACCGGCAATGGTGTGGGCCAGCCGCCTGGGGCTGATGCGCGCGCGCCAGAGGGCCTCGCACACATAGATATTGCCCAGCCCCGCCACGACGCGCTGATCCAGCAATGCGGTCTTGATGGGTGAGCGCCGTCCTTTCAGCGCTGCGGCCAGATGTGGCCCGGAAAACAAATTGGAATCCGGTTCAGGCCCGAGCTGCGCCAGATAGGGGTTTTGAGCTTCCAGCGCGGTGTCAAAAAGCGTCATGAAGCCGAACCGGCGGGGATCATTATAGGTGATCGTCACCCCGCCCTCCATCTCCAGCACGACATGGTCATGGGCCGGGTTGGCGGGCGCGGCATAGACAAAGTCTCCCGGCTGGCGCGCCATATCGTCTGCCAGAATCGAGAACCGCCCCGACATGCCCAGATGCATGAGCAGGGTTTCGCCTGAACCCAGCCGCGCCAGCAAGTATTTCGCGCGCCTGTCGAGGCGCTCCACCTGCGTGCCGGTCAGGCGCTCAGCCATCCGGTCAGGAAAGGCAAAGCGCAGATCCTTGCGGTTCAGCCGCGCAGACACGATCCGCCGCCCCTCCATCGCCGGGATGAGGCCCCGGCGGACGGTCTCGACCTCGGGTAGTTCGGGCATGGCAGGGCTCCGTCACAGGCTGGGTGCGTCTTCCAGCTTAGAATGTGGCCGCGCGCTGTGCTAAGGCCAGTGCCAGCTTCACTGGGAGACACTCCGACATGGTCCGGCTGCTGGCTGCGATTATCACGCTTTGCTTCATACTGACCGCGGCGTGCTCGCCTTTTGACGAGACCGCGCCGCGCACGCTGACAGCGAGCTTAAGCGTTGGCGAGCCGGTGCGCCTGCCCGATGGCACAGCCGTGCTGGTCGAGCTGATACCGGCAAGCGGAGGCGGTGATGCTGTGGCCGAGGCGAGCGCCGTGCTTGATGGCGCCGACCTGCCGCTAGAGGTGAGCCTGACTATTGATCCGGCGCGGCTGGAGGACGGGCAAAGCTATTCCGTGCGCGCGGCCCTCGCCTGGGACGGCGAACTGCACTGGTTGAGCGCGCCGGTGCCGGTGGATGTCCGCCAGATGCGCATTGATGCCGGCGTGATACGCCTTGATCCGTTCGACACCGGCCTGACCGGTACGGCTGAAGAGACCGTTACGATCGATGCAGAGGAAGCCATTTTCCTGTGCGGGGACGCTCTGGTCATCCTCAATCGCGATGCGGACGGTGCCAGCCTGTCTGTAGCAGATACCGAATACGCGCTTGGCGCCGCCATGGCGGGCGACTCCGAAGGTGTTCTGCGCCATGAAAGCGCGGACGGGCAGACATGGTTCGATGATGCCGGGGCCACGGCGCGCTATGCGCTCGAGGGTGAAACCGGACCGGACTGCGTGCGTCTTTACTGAGCGGCGCGTTTCGCCGCACTGGCGGCTTTCAACGACGAAGGCTAGGCTCGACACCATGAGCGATACCAACACCACATCCTTCGGCTTTCGCGAGGTGCCTCGCGAGGAAAAACAGGGCCTTGTGCGCAGCGTGTTCGACCGCTCCGCGCGCCGCTATGACCTGATGAATGATGTGATGAGCCTTGGCATCCACCGGGTCTGGAAAGACATCACCATCACCCGCGCAAGGCCCAAGCCCGGCGAGCGGCTGATCGATGTGGCCGGCGGTACAGGCGATCTCGCCCGCGCCTTCATCGAGCGCTCGAAGCGCCCCGGCCAGAGGCCGGCCACCGCCATCGTTGCCGACATCAACGAGGAAATGCTGAACGCCGGGATCAAGCGCGGCCAGGCAGACGGCATTGAATGGGCCGTCGCCAATGCCGAGTGCCTGCCCTTTGACGATAAGAGCGCCGACTGCGTGATGATCGGCTTCGGCATCCGCAATGTCACAGACCGGCTGCAGGCCTTGCGGGAAATGCACCGCGTGCTCAAGCCCGGCGGACGCTTCCTGTGCCTTGAGTTCTCCCGCCCCGTCACGCGCGCCATCGCCAATGTTTATGATCTGTGGTCGTTCAAGGCGATTCCGGAGCTGGGCGCGCTCATCGCGAAGGATCGCGACAGCTATCAGTATCTGGTGGAATCCATCCGCCGCTTCCCCCACCAGGAGGCGTTTGCCGCAGAGCTGCGCGAGGCCGGTTTTGGGCAAGTCTCGGTGACGAACCTGTCGGGCGGCATCGCAGCCCTGCACACAGGCTGGCGGGTAAGTTGACGGTAAAAGCGCCGCACATGCGCCCTCTCGCCAAACTGGCGATAGCCGCCTAAACCTCACGGCGCGATGTTTGGACCTGTCTTCACCTTTTTCCGGCTTATGCGCGCGGCGTGGACGCTGGCACGCCACGACGCCATGTTCCCGGTCGAGTACCAGGCCGTCTTCCCGGCCCCCGCGAGGCTGGCCGGGCGCTTGGCCCGCCTTGTCGCCATACGTGGCCGTGCGGACAATCCCGGCGAGCGGCTGGCCCGCGCGCTGGAAGAGTTGGGGCCGTCCTATGTGAAGCTGGGCCAGGTGCTGGCCACCAGAGCCGACGTGGTGGGCGTGCATTTCGCGCGCGGCCTGTCGCGCCTGCAGGACCGGATGAACCCGTTTCCCGATGCCGAGGCCCGAAAGGTTGTCGAAACCGAACTGGAAGCACCGGTAGAAACGCTGTTTGCCGAGTTCGGCCCGCCCGCGGCCGCGGCCTCCATCGCTCAGGTCCACAAGGCGGTCACGCACAACGGCCAAACCGTCGCGGTGAAGGTGCTGCGCCCCGGCATCGATCAGCGCATCCACAAAGACATTGCCGTGCTGCGCATGGGCGCTGGGCTGGCCGTGCGCTTCTTTCCGGCTTCGCGTCGGATGGAGCCGCGCGCCTTTGTCGAAACGGTAGCGCGCTCTCTGGTGCTGGAGCTGGATCTGCGCATGGAGGCAGCCGGTGCCAGCGAACTGATGGAAGCCGCCGTCGCCGCGCAGAACCTGCACATCCCGGAAGTCATCTGGCCGCTGACATCGAAGCGCGTGCTGACCACTGAATGGATCGACGCAATACCGCTGACCGATATCGACGCTGTCGAGGCGGCAGGCGTCGACCGGGTGAAACTCGCCTCGGACATCACCGATGCCTTCCTCACCTGCGCTCTGGAGCGCGGCGCATTTCACGCCGACATGCATGCGGGCAATCTGTTCGTGGGGCGGGACGGAAAGTTGTGGGCCGTGGATTTTGGCATCGTGGGACGGCTTGAAGGCCCGGAGCGGCGCTATCTCGCCCGCATCCTTCACGGCTTCCTTACACGTGATTATGACCGCGCAGCCGATGCCCATTTCGATGCCGGCTATGTGCCGTCCCATCATGCCCGCGCCGATTTCTCCGCTGCGCTGCGTTCGGTGGCCGAGCCGATTTTCGGCAAGCGCGCCGACGAGGTGCCGATGTCACGCGTACTCCTGCAGCTCTTCGAGGTGACCGAGCTGTTCGACATGCATCTGCAGCCACAGCTCATCCTCTTGCAGAAGACCATGGTGCAGGTGGAAGGCGTGTGCCGCACCCTCACCCCGGCTCACGATATGTGGGAATCGTCCGCGCCTGCCGTAGAGCGCTTCATGCGCCGCGAGCTGGGCCCGGAGGGGCGGATCCGGGACGTTTTGCGTGATCTGGAGCGGCTGCACACCAGCCTTGTTGCCCTGCCCGTCACGCTGGAGCGCCTGACCGAGGCCGCCGAGCGGATGAACACGCCTGAACAGGTGTCCGCACCAGTCAGGCGCGGCTGGTTCACCGGCATGCTCATTGCCATCACAACGGCCAGCCTCACCGTGCTGCTCACCCTTGCCCTGACAGGCCGACTTGAAATGTAAGCACGACTGTGCTTATATATGGGCCAGAGGTGTATGATGACGATTACCGTAAAGCTGACCAAGCAGGGCAATTCGACGGGCGTCCGGCTTCCGAAGGAAGTACTGGAAAGGGCGGGGCTTAACCGTGGCGATGAGGTTACGCTCGAAGTCACCGGTGGCCGCGTCACCCTGGTAAAGTCCGAGGCACCTTATAGCGCGGCGATGTCCGCCTACGAGGAATGCCGGACGCGCTATAGCAAGACCCTCGAAGATCTCGCCAAATGAGCCACGACATCCGGCTCCTGCCGCTGTCGGCCATACTGGACGCCTATGAACGCGAGATGGACGCCACCGGCGGCGCACGTGGTCTGCGTGATGAAGGCGCTTTGAATTCCGCCATCAGCAGGGCAGAAAACAAACTCGCCTACGCAGACCCGGCGCCACAAATCCATGATCTGGCCGCCAGCATCGGATTTGGCATAGCGAGAAACCATCCTTTTCTGGACGGCAACAAGCGCATGGCATTCATCGCCAGCTATATGATGCTAAGGATCAATGGCTGGTATCTGGACGCGACCGAACGCGACGCGACGCGCACAGTGCTCGCTCTGGCAGACGGCTCCCTGGACGAGGCGGGCTTTGCCGCCTGGCTGAAGCAATGGTCTTATAAGTTATGAGCACCCGCATCCTTCTCATCATTTCCGGCGGTATCGCCGCCTACAAATCGCTGGAACTGATCCGCGAGTGGAAGCGGCGCGGCGTTGGCGTGAGCTGCATCCTCACCGATGCGGCCAAGCAGTTCGTGACGCCGATGAGCGTGGCCGCCCTGTCAGGTGAGAAGGCCTATGACAACCTGTTTTCGCTCACTGACGAGACCGAGATGGGCCATATCGAGCTGTCGCGCTCGGCAGAGCTGATCGTGGTCGCACCGGCGACCGCCAACATCATGGCCAAGGCCGCGCACGGGCTGTGCGATGATCTGGCTTCCACCGCCTTGCTGGCCACTGACAAGCCGGTGCTGATGGCGCCTGCGATGAATGTGCGCATGTGGGAGCACGCGGCCACACAGGCCAATCTGGAAACCCTGAAAAGCCGGGGCATCACTTTCGTGGGTCCTGATGAAGGCGAGATGGCCTGCGGCGAGTTTGGTCCGGGCCGCATGGCCGAACCTGTGCAGATTGCCGAAGCGGCCCTTGCCGTTCTGAACCGATGAAAGCGCCGCACATTATCGTTACGGCAGGGCCTACGGTGGAGCCCATCGACCCTGTCCGCTTCCTGTCCAACCATTCTTCCGGACGGCAGGGCTATGCGCTGGCCGCGGCGCTGCTGGCCCGCGGCGCGCGCGTCACGCTGGTCTCCGGGCCGGTGAATATCGAGCCGCCAGCGGGCGCCGATCTGATCAAGGTCCAGACCGCGCTGGAGATGCGCGGCGCGGTGATGGCGGCCCTGCCCGCCGACGGGTTCATAGCGGTTGCCGCCGTGGCCGACTGGCGGCCGGCAACTCGCCATGCCAGCAAGATAAAAACCGACAAGAAGGGCTTTGCGAGCCTTCAGCTGGTGGAGAACCCGGACATCCTTAAAGACGTGTCCGGCCTTGCGGAAGGACGCCCGCGCCTTGCGGTCGGTTTTGCCGCCGAGACGGCCCCGGACACCGACACTCTTGAGGCCCTGGCGCGGGCAAAGCTGGACCGCAAGGGATGCGATCTCATCATCGCCAATGATGTATCGGGCGACGCCATGGGCGGAGCGGAAAATGCGGTGCTGATCGTTTCGCGCGGCGAAACGCAAGCTCTGGCGCGCGCGCCGAAGGACGTGATTGCGGCGCAACTGGCTGATTCACTGATGGCCTTGTTAAACACACATTCGCAGCGTTAGGCTCACGCCCGCCTTGGCCGCCAGACGGGCACGCCCGTTCACGGCCGCTATCAGGAGTTTCTCCATGAAGAGATTGTTCGCCAGCGGAGCCGCCCTTGTTGCAAGTCTGGCGGCTGGCGCGCCTGCATTTGCCGACTGCTTCGCGATTCCGGGCACTGCCGGTGCTCAGCCGACTGTGATCCAGGGTTTTAATGTGCGCGAGGCCGCAGCCCGCCCTGGCCCGCTGCAATTGCCCCCCCTGCCGGAAGGGACCGGCGCGATCCTCTGCGACCGCGAGAGCGTTGTGCCTGACCGCAACGACTTCAAGGTCCTGCTGGCCGGCCTGCCGCTGATGATCCGCGCGGGCACTCCGGAAGACCCCACCGTGGTGAGCATGGGCATTCAGGATGGCGATTATGCCATCGGCGTCATGATGGGCTCGCTGACCGATGAGGAACGTCAGGGCATCATCTCGACTGTCGAAGGCTTTGACGACAGCATTGACGAGATGGAACGCTGGATGGAAGAAAACCCGCAATAGCGGCTTCCGGCGGGGGATTCTTTCATGGTTCAGGTGCGCATAAAGGCGCTGGAGCATTTCGCGGGCCTGGACCTTCCCCGCTATCAGACACCGGGATCGGCGGGCATGGATCTGCCTGCCGCGCTCCCGGCCGACGCGCCGGTTACCCTGCAGCCGGGTGAGTGGCAGCTGATCCCGACCGGGCTGGCGATTGCCCTTCCCGAAGGCTATGAGGCGCAGGTGCGTCCGCGCTCCGGGCTTGCCGCCAAGTTCGGCATTTCGTGTGTGAACACGCCCGGCACGATTGATGCCGACTATCGCGGCGAGGTCCGCGTGAACCTCATCAATCATGGCCGCGAACCTTTCACGGTGCGGCGGGGCGAGCGCATAGCCCAGATGGTCATCGCGCCGGTCGTGCAGGCCGAGCTGATACCGGCTGACACGCTGGACGAGACACAGCGCGGTGAGGGCGGGTTCGGATCGACGGGCGTGTAAGCCCTAACCCTCCAGCCGGGCAGGCGCGGAATCGCAATAGCTCTTCACGTCGAATATGCGCTGGTCGACGATGATGTCGGACGGGCGCAACGGACGCGACAGCTCCATGCCCTCCAGGGTTCGCGCGCGTGACAGGGCGACATAGGCCTGTCCGTGCGCGAACAGGCGGCCGGGAAGGTCGAGATAGACCCGGTCCAGTGTCAGGCCCTGCGCCTTGTGGATGGTCATCGCCCAGGCAAGGCGAAGCGGAAGCTGGGTGAAGCTGCCAACCGTCTCTTTCTTGAGCGATTTCGCCGCCGGATCGTAGCTGTAGGCATGGCGGTCCCACTGCACCGGCTCAATGCGGTGCACTTCCTCACCGATCTTCACCATCACGCCCGCCTCGGCAAAACCGACGACTTCGCCGAGCGACCCGTTGACCCAGCGCCCTCCGGGATCATTCCTCAGGAGCATGACGCGCGCGCCGCGTTTCAGGATCAGCGGATCATCGGTCGGCATGATGCGCTGGTCAAACTGGCCGGAGGTCTTGCCCTCGATCAGCTCCGGCTTTCCCGGCAGGGCATCCAGGCGCTGCGCATTGATGCGGAAGGCTGCCTCATTGGTGGGGGTCAGCACGACATGGGTGGCGCTGGCTTCCAGCCCCGACCGGCCCGTGACGCGCGTATTGAGCACCGCGCCTTCCTCGCGCGTCAGCTCGCCGGTTCGCACGGCATTGAGTATCTGCACAAAATCAGGATCGGCCTGCCGGTGGACTTTCGTCAGTTCCAGCATCGAAAACCCGGCATCGCGAAAGGCGGGCGGATGAAAGAAGAACGGCCCGCCATAGGCCATCTCCAGATAGCCCGCCTCCTCGTCGCGCACGACCGGGGGAAGCTGGGATAGATCACCGACGACGATCATGCGCACCCCGCCGAAGGGTTCCGAGCTTTCCCGATTCAGGCGCAAGCTTGCATCGATCGCCCACATCATGTCGGCGCGGACCATGGAAATCTCGTCAATGACGAGGGTTTTGAGCGCTTTGACCGCGCGCGCATTGCGCAGGCGGCGGATATCCGAGGGCTCCACCAGGCGCGGTGGCAGGCGGAAAAAGGCGTGCAGGGTCTGCCCGCCCGCCTGCATGGCGGCAACGCCGGTAGGTGCCAGCACAGCGGCGCTTGGCCCCAGCCGCTCCAGCAGGGCTCGCGTCAGCGTGGTCTTGCCGGTCCCTGCCCTCCCGGTCAGGAAGACATGGGACCCGCCATTGACGAGATAGTCGAGCACCGGGCCATCGAGATCGGCCGAAGCGGGAGAATGGGCGGGCGTGTCAGTCATCGTTGCAGGCTGACGCGGTTCGCCCCCCGCCGCCAGTGGCCAGCGCTGGTCAATTCACACCTTGCTGCGCCCCGGGGGCGTCAGCTCAGCTCCGGCGCGCGGCAAGCATCCCCCTCAAAGCGGAAATCGCGCACTATCCCGTCCGGGCTGACCACGAAGCGGGTCTCGCACTCGACCATCCAGCTGCGTGGCGGGGTGTAGACCGTCTCCTCGTACTGCTCGATGCGGACATGTTCATTGCCGTGCCGGTCTGTCCAGACAATCCGGCGTTCACGCGGAATGGTGGAATAGCCGCCCGGATCATGGCGCTGTTCGGCGACGAAATAGGTCCACACCTCCGAGCCGTCGCTGAGATAGTCACGCGCCACCGGAGAGCCGCGTTCGATGATGAGCGCATCGGCCGAGTGGCCGAGATGCAATGCTGCCCGCTGGCGGTAGCCTTCCTGCGTGGCGCAGGCCGTCAGTATCAGCGCGAGCGCCGTCACCACTGCAAGGCGCGGCCGTGAAATCCCCTGTGCCATGAGACACCTCCCTTGGACCGTTTCGAGCCAAGCGTGCTATGGCGTTGATGAACCCCGCCTGAAAGGATGCGAAGAAGGTGCGCCAGACCGATATTGACCGTCATGCCCGACATATCCTCCTGAAGGAAATCGGCGGGCCCGGTCAGGCCCGGCTGGGGGCTGCCAGGGTGGTGATGATCGGAGCCGGCGGCCTCGGTACTCCGGCAGCGCTCTATCTTGTGGCAGCCGGGATCGGCAGCCTGACAATCATCGATCCCGACACGGTGAGCCTTGATAATCTCCAGCGGCAGGTGCTGTTCCGCACCGGCGATGTGGACCGGCTTAAGGTCGAGGCGGCCCGGGATGCGCTTCACGCGCTCGACCCGGCGGTCAGCATCGAGACACATGCGGTCCGGGCCGGGCCCGCAAACCTGCCCGCCGTTCTGGAGGGTGCCGACCTGGTGCTTGATGGCTGCGATGACTTTGCGACCCGCTTTGCCGTGAATGATGCCGCCATCGCGGCGGGCATTCCGCTGGTATCCGGCGCGGTCGGGCGCTGGGACGGGCAGGTCTCCACTTTCGCGCCACACCTTGGGGCCCATGCGCCCTGCTATCGCTGTCTTGTGCCCGGCATCCCCCCTGATGCGGAGAGCTGCGCGGTCACCGGCATTGTCGGGGCGATTACCGGCATTGTCGGCACGCTGATGGCACTCGAAGCGATCAAGCTCGTCACGAAAGCGGGCGAGCCGCTCATCGGCCGGGTCCAGATTGTGGACGGGCTTTCAGGCGCGCTTCGCACCGTGAAGCTGGCGCGCGATCCAGCGTGTGAGGCGTGTGGCGCTCAAGCCGCGGCGTCGGCTTCCTCCAACCGGGACGCATCGGGCTCATAGCCCAGTATCGGCGCGAGTGCCTTCTCCGCCTCCTCCACGCTCCAGCGCTTGCGCTGCGCATAGTCTTCCACCTGATCGCGCATGATGCGCCCGACGGCAAAATAGACGCTGTCAGGATGCGCCAGGTAGAGGCCGGAGACCGAGGCCGCCGGGTACATGGCCCGGCTCTCGGTCAGTTTGATGCCCGTACGCTCCGGCGCTTCGAGTAGCTTGAAGAGCAGGTCCTTTTCCGTGTGGTCCGGCTGGGCGGGGTAGCCCGGCGCCGGACGTATGCCCGCATAGGCTTCCTTGATCAGATCATCGGTGGAAAGCTTTTCGTCCTTCGCATAGCCCCAGAGCTCCTTGCGGACCCGCTCGTGGAGATATTCGGCGAAGGCTTCGGCAAAACGGTCAGCCAGCGCCTGGAACATTATGGCGGAGTAATCGTCATTGGCCTTCTTGAACCGCTCGGCGATCTCGTCCTCGGCATCACCGGACGTGACGGCGAACCCGCCTACCCAGTCGGTGACATCGCTGCGTACGAAGTCAGAGATGGACAAATAGGGCTTGTCGCCGTCCTTTTCCGCCTGCTGACGCAGGCCGAAGAAGGTGCCGATCTCCTGCTTGCAGGTTTCATCGGCAAACACAGTGATATCATCACCGTTTCGTTTCGCAGGCCACAGACCGGCAACCCCTCTGGGTTTTAGCCAGTCACCTTCCACCATCTGCTTCAGCATGGCCTGCGCATCGTCAAACAGGGCACGCGCCGCCTCGCCCCGATTGGGGTCATCGAAGATGGCCGGATACGTCCCCTTCATCTCCCAGGAGAAGAAGAAAGGCGTCCAGTCGATATAAGGCACCAGATCGGCCAGGCGCACATCATCAATGGTCGTCAGGCCGGGCTTTAGCGGTTTGACGGGCGTATGGCTGGTGGCATCGGCATCAAAAGCTTTCGCGCGCGCATCAGCGAGCGTTACACGGCGGCGATTGCCCTGTGTCCTCGCGCGGGTCTCACGGATGCGGGCATAATTGGACTGCACCTCCTCCCAATAAGGCTGGCGCTGGGCGTCGGAGAGCAGTTTCGAGACCACGCCCACCGCCCGGCTGGCATCATGCACATGGATGACCGGCGCCTTGTGGTAGGCCGGCTCGATCTTCACCGCTGTATGGGCCGGGCTGGTCGTCGCCCCGCCGATCAGAAGCGGAATGTCGAAGCCCTCGCGCTCCATCTCGCTCGCCAGAAACACCATCTCGTCCAGCGAGGGCGTGATGAGACCCGACAGGCCGATAATGTCGGCCTTGTGCTCGCGCGCGGCCTCCAGGATTTTCTCCGGCGGCACCATGACGCCGAGATCAACCACGTCATAGCCATTACATTGCAGCACGACACCGACGATATTCTTGCCGATATCGTGCACATCGCCCTTCACCGTCGCCATGATGACAAGGCCGTTGGACTCCTTGTCGAGCCCTGCCGCCTCCCGCTCGGCCTCCATATAGGGGAAGAGATGGGCGACGGCCTTCTTCATCACGCGGGCGGATTTCACCACCTGCGGCAGGAACATCTTGCCCTCGCCGAAGAGGTCCCCCACCACGTTCATCCCGTCCATGAGCGGGCCTTCAATGACGTGCAGCGGACGCTCGGCGGCTTGGCGGGCTTCTTCTGTGTCTTCGACGACGAACTCATCTAGGCCCTTCACGAGGGCGTGCTTTAAGCGCTCTGCAACGGGCAGGGAGCGCCACTCGGCGGCAGCCTTCTCTTCGGCCTCTCCGGTATCGCGATAGCCTTCAGCGGCTTCCAGAAGCCGCTCTGTGGCATCCTCGCGCCGGTTGAGGATCACATCCTCGACCAGCTCGCGCAGCTTGGGTTCGATCTCATCGTAAATCTCAAGCTGGCCGGCATTGACGATGCCCATATCCATGCCCGCCTTGATGGCATGGTAGAGAAACACCGAGTGCATGGCCTGGCGCACCGGCTCATTGCCGCGGAAAGAGAATGAGATGTTGGACACCCCGCCGGAGACATGTACGCCCGGCAGACGCTTCCTGATCTCCCGCGTGGCCTCGATGAAGGCGACGGCATAATCGTTATGCTCCTCGATCCCGGTCGCCACCGCGAAGATATTGGGATCGAAAATGATGTCTTCCGGCGGAAAGCCCAGCTCATCGACAAGGATGTGATAGGCGCGCTCGCATATCTCGACCTTGCGCTCTTTCGTGTCGGCCTGGCCCTCCTCGTCGAACGCCATCACCACCACGGCCGCGCCATAGGCAAGGCAGGCCCTCGCCTGCTCGCGGAAACTCTCCTCGCCTTCTTTCAGCGAGATGGAATTGACGATGGCCTTGCCCTGCACGCATTTCAGGCCCGCCTCGATCACCTCCCATTTGGAGCTGTCGATCATGATCGGCACGCGGGCAATGTCCGGCTCGGTGGCGATGAGATTGAGGAAGGTGATCATGGCCTGCTTTGAATCGAGCAGGCCCTCATCCATGTTGATGTCGATCACCTGGGCCCCGGCCTCAACCTGCTGACGCGCGACATCAAGGGCGGTAGCGTAATCGCCCTCCTTGATCAGCTTTCTAAAGCGCGCAGAGCCGGTGACGTTGGTACGTTCGCCAACGTTTACGAAGACGGCACGGGATTGGGCAGTATCAGTCATAAATCAGGAAGCCAGTTCAAACGGTTCAAGGCCCGACAGGCGCATGGCGCGCGGGCGTTCCGGCACGGCGCGGGGCTTGCCTGCGAAAGCAGCCTTCGCGATGGCCGCGATATGCTCAGGCGTGGTGCCGCAGCACCCGCCAACAATGTTGACAAGCCCGCCTTTCGACCAGTCGGCGATGTAAGCGGCCGTCTCATCGGGCGTCTCGTCATACTCGCCAAACGCGTTGGGCAGACCCGCATTGGGATAGGCGAGCACGCGCGTGTTCGCGACGCGGCTCATCTCGGCCACGTAAGGCCGGAGCTGCCTGGCGCCCAGCGCGCAGTTCAGCCCCACCGCCCATGGCCTTGCATGGCGCACCGAGTTCCAGAAGGCTTCGGTCGTCTGACCCGACAGGGTGCGGCCCGAGGCATCGGTAATGGTGCCTGACAGCATGAGCGGAATGGCGGGGTCAAGCTTGCCCTCATTGCGCAGATCGAGCACCGCCTTGATCGCCGCCTTGGCGTTCAGCGTGTCGAAAATCGTCTCGATCAGCAGGAAATCGGCGAACTCCGCCATGGCGAGCGCCTGCTCGGCATAGGCCTCGCGCACGGTATCGAAGGTGACATCGCGAAAGCCGGGATCTTCCACCGAAGGCGAGATGGAGAGCGTCTTGTTGGTCGGGCCGATAGCGCCCGCCACCGCGCGCGGCGTGCCGGTTTCGGCCTCTACCGCATCAGCCGCCTCGCGCGCCAGACGCGCACCTTCGCGAGCGATTTCAGCGGCAATATCCTCCATCGCGTAGTCGGCCTGCGCAATGGTGGTGGCGGAGAAGGTATTGGTCTCGATCAGGTCCGCGCCGGCCTCGAAATAGGCCTTGTGGATGGCCCGGATGGAGTCCGGCATGGTAAGGTTCAGAAGATCGTTATTGCCCTTGAGCGCGGTGTGCCAGTCAGCGAAGCGTTCCCCGCGATAATCCTCTTCGGAGGGTTTGAGGCGCTGGATCATCGTGCCCATGGCGCCGTCCAGCACCAGTATGCGCTTCTGCGCGATATCCTCGAGCGCCTTGCGGCGCGAATTGCGGTCAAATCCCATGGTTCAGGCCGCCATTTCCACCGGGCGCACGCCCAGTAGCCGGCAGGTTGCCAGCGCCAGCTCGGCCCGGTTCAGCGTGTAGAAATGGAACTGGTCCACGCCCTGGTCCGACAAGTCATGGCACAGGTCTGCGACCACATTGGCGGTCAGCAGCTCGCGTGTGCCCGGATCGCTTTCCAGCCCGTCAAACAGGTCAAACAGACGCGCCGGGATGGTCGCTCCGCAAAGCCCCGCCATGCGCACAAGACCTTCGAAATTGGCTTGCATCATGATGCCCGGCACGATCGGAATATCGATGCCCGCCTTGCGTACCCTGTCCACATAGCGGAAATAGATATCGGCATCGAAAAAGAACTGGGTGATGGCACGCGTGGCGCCATTGTCGATCTTGGCTTTCAGCAAGTCGATATCATGATCGAAGCTGGCGCTTTCGGGGTGCTTTTCCGGGTAGCAGCCGACAGACACCTCGAAATCACCGAGCTTGCGGATGCCGGCGGTCAGTTCGGCGGCATTGGCGTAGCCGCCCTCGAACGGTTCATAGCGCTCTCCCACACCGCTTGGCGGATCACCGCGCAGCGCCACGATGTGGCGCACGCCCGCATTCCAGTAATCGCGGATCACCTCGTCCACTTCGTCACACCGCGCGTCCACACAGGTCAGGTGGGCTGCGGGTTTGAGAGCAGTCTCTTCCACGATACGGCGCACCGTGCGGTGCGTCCGGTCACGCGTCGAGCCGCCCGCCCCGTATGTCACCGACACATAAAGCGGATCGAGCGGGGCCAGCCGTGAGATGGAATCCCACAGCCGCTCCTCCATCGCCTCATTCTTGGGCGGGAAAAATTCGAATGATATGGCCGGGCCGGGCCGGGCCGGCAGGGTGCGCCCATCGGGCATGGTGCCGCCTCGCATCGCAAACAACTACATAAGGATATCTTTATGCGATTATCTGGTCTGCTTCAATGCCAAAGGCACAAATCCATCTTTGGCAAAACGCGCAGACGCCTTATTTAAGTCAGCCGGATGCGGGGGCACCGGACACGAAGCCGCGCTGGAAGGGATATTGGAAACATGCGCCATCTACGCCTTGCAGGCCTTGCGATTCTGGCCGGACTGGCTGTCTCGGCCTGCACCACGCGGCCCGAATCCCTTCAGACGAACGATCCGCTGGAGCCGCTGAACAGGGCCGTGTTCAGCTTCAACAGCGCAGCAGACGAAGCTGTGATCGCGCCTGCGGCCTATGCCTATCGCGATGTCGTGCCCGCACCGGCCCGGACCGGCGTGCGCAACGCGCTGCGTAATCTCAATGAGCCGGTCGTGTTCGCAAACCTGCTGCTGCAGGGGCGTCCAGGTGACGCGTTTGCCACGGCCAGCCGGTTTGGCCTGAACACGATTGTCGGCGTAGGCGGGCTGTTTGATGTCGCCAGCGAAGCCAATATCGAGCGGCGCGACACCGATTTCGGCCTAACGCTCGGGCGTTGGGGTGTTGAAAGCGGTCCCTATATGGTCCTGCCCTTCCTGGGCCCGTCGAGCGTGCGCGACACGTTCGGCAGGTTCGTGGACCGCTATCCCCATCCGACCTACTGGGTGGAGGATGTCCGCGAGACCGAGGCGATCTGGGTCTACCGGGGCATTTTTGCCATAGATGTCAGGCTCCAGCTGGATGAAACCTTCCAGAGTCTGGAACGTAGTGCCATAGACCCCTACGTTCAGTTGCGCTCGGTCTACCGGCAGAACCGGGCGAATGCGCTGGGAACGGCGCAGGACTACGAAGATCTGCCCGATTTCGACTGACGTGATGGGAGCCACGCCAGCCACCAGGACAGGAAGCATGCTCCATTTAATCAGACTTTCCACGATCAGCCTTGTGGCCGCTTTTGCGGTGCTGGCGTTCACCCAGCTATCGCACGCTCAGGACGCCGGCGAGGCGGAAGCGTTCGTCCAGCGTGAAGCCCAGCAGGTTATTGACGCCTTGCAGGCCTATAATCAGGGCGAGCTGGACGAGGAGACGCTCAAGCGCAATTTCCGCGAACGGGTGGACATTCTCGCCGATGTGCCGCGCATCACGAATTTCGTGCTGGGGCGGTATCGCCGCGGTGCAGATGAAGCTGAACTTGAAGAATTCCGCGGCGTATTCCGCGAATTTGCGATCAACGTCTATGAGCGTGAACTGGGCAATTATGCAGGCCAGACGCTGGAGGTAACAGGCTCTGTCACCCGTGCGCCCGGCGACTTCATTGTCCGCTCCACAGTGCGGGCCAATGGCGCGGGCGAGGATGTGCCCGTCAACTGGCGCGTGCTGAGCGGGGATGAGGGCATGAAGGTGGTCGATGCCGAGGTTCTGGGCGTCTGGCTGGCCCAGACCCAGCGCGAGGAAATCACCAGCATTATCGGTAATGCACGCGGCGATATCAGTGCGGCAACCCGCGCCCTGCGCCAGCGAATGCAGTAATGGCAGCATCGAAGGTTCCGGCACCGGCCCGGCTGGGACAACTGGCAGGCCGGTATGATGCCATTCTGTGCGATGTCTGGGGCGTGATACGGGACGGGGAGAGTCTGATCGGCCCTGCGCTGGACGCACTGATCCGTTTCCGGGAGCAAGGAGGCCAGGTCTGCCTGGTGTCCAACTCGCCGCGCCGTTCACTGTCGCTGGAACACTTCCTGAAGGGAATGGGGGCGCCGGACGGGGTATGGGACGCGGCCGTCACCTCCGGTGATGCCACACACGCGCTCCTGACCGGGTTCGGCAAGGGCCCGGCCTACAAGCTGGGGCCCGATTTCGACGATCCGATCTATGCCGGGACGCAGCTGGAGTTTTCCGCCCTGCAGGACGCAAGGCTGATCTCGTGCACCGGCCTGATCGACTACCAGACCGAAACGCCGGAGGATTATGCCGGACTTCTGGAAGAGGCGGCGGCGCTGGGCCTGCCCATGGTCTGCGCCAATCCCGACATAGTGGTTCAGGGGCCGGGCGGGCGGCTGCTCTACTGTGCGGGGGCGCTGGCCGAGGCCTATGAGAAGCTGGGCGGCACTGCCCTCTATGCCGGAAAGCCGCATGCACCGATCTACGAGCTGGCGTATCAGGCGTTGGCGGGGCTGTCCGGCGAAACTCCGCCCAAGGCGCGCATCCTGGCGATAGGCGACGGGCCGGCGACCGATCTGGCGGGCGCAAACCGCGAAGGGCTGGACTGCCTTTTCATCACTGGCGGGATCAATTCCGGCGAGATCAGCTGGCCGGACGACCGGAGCCCGCGCTGGCAGGCCCCGGAGCTCATCTGGTAGGCGCTTCTATCAGGGCTGGATGGCCCAGACTGCATCGACATTCACCGAGATCGTGATCTCGCCCGGCGCCACTTCGGTGCCGGCATCCATCGAAATGGACTCCGCGCGGGCATACATCATCGGCGAAGGCTGGCTGGAGCCGCTCTCGCTCAGCGAGATCAGGCGCCCCGTCGAGATGCCGGCCGCTTCCGCATAGAGCGCACGCAGGCGATTGAGTTCGTTCACCGCGCGGCGGCGGGCCTCGTCACGGGCCTCTGCGGGGTCGGAATGGGTGAAATTCACACCCTGAAGCTGGTTGGCACCGGAAGATACCAGCGCATCAATCGTGCGGCCCACGCGGTCCATGTCGCGCACGATCACGCGCACCGTATTGCTGGCCTCATAGCCGACAATGCGCTGGTCTCGCCCGCGCTCGGAAGAATCGTAGGGTGCGTAGACCGCGTTGAGCGACAGGCCGGAGGTCTGGATATCGCGCCGGGCAATGCCTGCGCGCTCCAGCGCCTGAAACACGCCCGACATGGCGCGCGCATTGGCGGCCAGTGCCTCGGCAGCCGTATCGGCGCGGGTCTGTGCACCGGCGCTGACCGTGGCCATGTCCGGTGCGATACGCACCTCGCCGCGCGCCGACAGGGACAGGCGGCCCTCTTGCGTCTCGGTCTGCGCCTGCGCAAAGGCCGGAACCGGCATCATCGCCGCCGCGCCCAGCAGCAGGCCGGCTGCCAGGGCCGCGCCGGTGAGGCGCCGCCGCAAGGCCACACGGGCCTGCGCAACATTCGAATTATGGTTCATCTTCAATCTCCGCTTTCAATCCGTATCGCGCGCAGGCGGAATTCTCCCGCGCCCCGGACCGGATAACGATCCGGCTGCAGCGAGGTTGCATCGCGATTTGTCCATCTCCCCACGCACGCAAGGCGAAAGCAAGGCGGGGCAGTGGCGCGCCCATGACCATCGCGTTCCGGCGGACGCGGAAATTGGCGTGAAGCGCGCGCTTCCCCCTCCCGCCAGCGTGCGCTATCAGGGCGCTACGGTGGGCCTGTAGCTCAATTGGTCAGAGCCGGCGGCTCATAACCGCTTGGTTGGGGGTTCGAGTCCCTCCGGGCCCACCATTTTTCCGCATAGCGCTAGCTGGTGCAGACGCTGAGGGTGCCCCTACCGCTTCAGCAGGCTTTCCAGAATACGGCGCACTTCCGCGCCATGTTCCGGGTCGCCAAGGCCAAAAGCGGCGGCGGCGCGCAAATATCCGGTCTTGGAGCCGGTATCGAAGGTTTCGCCGGTAAAGGGCAAGGCGTGGAAGGGGCTGGTTTCCATGAGCTTCAGCATGGCGTCGGTCAGCTGGATCTCGCCGCCTGCGCCGGGCTTTTGCTCATCGAGCGCATCGAAAATCTCCGGCTGCAGGATGTAGCGGCCCGAAATCATCATGTTGGACGGCGCGTCCTTCACGGCGGGCTTTTCCACCATGCCGAGCATCTCGATCAGATCGCCCTTGCGTGCGCCCGGCTCGATAACACCGTAGGAGCTGACATCTTCCATCGGCACTTCCTCGACGGAGATCAGATTGCCGCCAATGGACTGGTAGGCTTTTGCCATCGCGGCCAGGCACGGTGTCTCAGCGCGCATGATCATGTCGGGCAACAGCACGGCAAAGGGCTCGTTGCCAACGATCTCGCGCGCGCACCACACCGCATGGCCAAGCCCCAGCGGGGCCTGCTGGCGCACAAAGCTGCACGCGCCGGGCGCGGGAAGGTCGGCGCGCAGCTCTTCGAGAAGCTTCGTCTTGCCCTTGGCCTCCAGCGTCATTTCCAGCTCGTAGGCGGTATCGAAATAGTCCTCGATCGAGGCCTTGTTGCGCCCGGTGACGAAGACGAAGTGCTCGATGCCCGCCGCACGGGCCTCATCAACCACGTAGTGGATGGCCGGCCGGTCGAAGACGGGCAGCATCTCCTTGGGCATCACCTTGGTGGCGGGCAGAACGCGCGTGCCAAGACCGGCAACAGGAAGAACGGCCTTGCGGACCGGCTTTTTCGACATGCTCGATACTCCGTGGGGAGGCTTATTCGACGGTTACGGACTTGGCGAGATTTCGCGGCTGGTCCACATCGGTCCCCTTGTAGACGGCGACATGATAGGCGAGCAACTGCACCGCGCTGGCGAACAATAGCGGATTGGTCAGCTGGCTGCCCTTGGGCAGGGTGATGATGCGCGCCGCCTCGCCTTCCAGCGCACGCGCGCCTTCCGGGTCTGTGATCGCAATGACATGCGCGCCGCGGCTGGCTACCTGCTGGATGGATGAACGCGTCTTGTCGAACAGCGCATCGTGCGGCGCGATGACGATGACCGGCAGGCCCTCCTCGATCAGCGCGATCGGGCCATGTTTGAGCTCGCCAGCGGCATAGCCCTCGGCGTGGATATAGCTGATTTCCTTCAGCTTCAGCGCCGCCTCAAGCGCCAGCGGGAAATTCTGGTTGCGCCCCAGATAGAGTACCGTGGGATGACCGGCGATCTCATGCGCGAGCTGCTCGATCTCGCCTTCCCGCTCCAGCGCTTTGACCATCAGGCCCGGCGAAGCCAGAAGGCTCGCGACATGGCCGGCCTCCTGCGCGCGGTCCAGATGGCCGCGATGGCGCCCGGCCAGCACGGCCAGGCACGCCAGTGCGGAGAGCTGGCTGGTAAAGGCTTTGGTCGATGCCACGCCGATTTCTGGGCCTGCCAGCGTCGGCACAACGAGGGAAGCCTCGCGCGCAATCGTCGAATGTGGGGTGTTGACCAGCGCCAGTGTCTGCACGCCTGCCGCAGCGGCCAGGCGCATGGCCTCCAGCGTGTCGGCGGTCTCACCCGACTGCGAGATGAAAAGCGCGATGTCGCCGGGCAGGAAGACCGGATCGCGATAGCGGAACTCCGAGGCGATATCGACCTCAACGGCAAGGCGTGCGAGCGAACCGAACCAGTAACGCGAGATTTCACCGGCATAAGCCGCCGTTCCGCAGCCCACGATGATGAGCCGGCTGGCCGCGCGGAAATCGAGCCCGGCAATTTCGTGAACGCTGTTTTCAAAAGCATCCACATAGTGCGATACGGTGCGGCCCATCACTTCGGGCTGCTCATGGATTTCCTTTTCCATGAAGTGCCGGTGATTGCCCTTTTCGGCGAGCACATGGCTGGTCTCGGCGGGGACCAGCTTACGCGTGACGGCGCTCCCACGGGCGTCAAACACCTCGATTCTGCCGGGGCGGATTACCGCCATGTCGCCATCATCCAGGAACATGATCTGGCTGGCATGGCCGGATAGCGCCAGCGGGTCCGAGCCCAGATAGCCTTCATTGCCGCCGAGACCGGCAATCAGCGGCGCACCCTTGCGGGCACCCATGATAAAGCCGGTTTCACCATCGATCATGACGCCCAGCGCGAACGCGCCTTCCAGGCGGGGCAATACGGATTTCAGAGCAGCAACAGGATCGCTGCCCGCCTGCATTTCCCGGTCAATCAGATGGGCGACAACTTCAGTATCGGTCTGGCTGGTGAAGGTGCGCCCCTGCGCAGCGAGACCCTCGCGCAGCGACTTGAAATTCTCGATTATTCCGTTGTGCACGACCAGCACCCGCCCGGCCTTGTGGGGGTGCGCATTGTCATCGCTTGCAGCGCCATGGGTGGCCCAGCGTGTATGGCCGATAGCGGTGCTGCCGCCCAGTGCCGCCGGAACCTTGTCGGCAAGGGCCTGCACCTTGCCTGTTGCGCGCAGGCGATGGAGTGCCCCGCCCTTGTCAATAACGCCCATGCCAGCGGAATCGTAGCCACGGTATTCAAGCCTGCGAAGGCCCTCGATAATGAAGCCTTCGGCTTCGCCGTGACCGACCACCCCAACAATACCGCACATTCAGCAACTCCCGGATTTGCTGCAGACCTTACGTCCCTGATTTCCGACTGCTTAGTGGCAGGCCTCAGGACGTTACGCAAGGCAGCTCGCAATCACGCTTGATGACGGTTTGTGAAAGGAGCGCCGGCAGGCCACGGCCCATGGACGCCCCGGACCCGATGGGTTAGGAGTTCAGGTTCATGCGAGGGGACATTTGTGGAGCATTGAGGGCATGAGATTGCCGTTCAGGACAATGTGTGCGGCAGCTGCCCTGCTCACGGGACTTGTGGTTCCGGCCGGTGCCTCCGCGCAGGAGAGCGAACAACCCGTCTATCTTGACGCGATCGAAATCGAACAGAATCGCGATGGCAATGTCATCACCGCGCGCGGTGATGTCAGCGTCCAGTCCGGTGACCGCCTCCTCTTCGCCGACGAAGTTGAATACCGCACCGACGAGGACCGGGTCATCGCGCGCGGCAATGTGCGGCTGCATGATGGCAACCTGCCCGCCCAGACCGCCGACGAGATCGAGCTGACAAATGAGTGGTCCGAGGCAATGGCCACCGGCTTTGCCATGCTCATGGAGAATAATGGCCGGGCCGCATCGGCCTATGCCGTGCGCCGGTCGGACGGGGGCGTCACCCTCTACCGCGCCTACTATACCGCGTGCGATCTGTGCGAAGACGACAGCCGCTCGCCTACCTGGCGGTTCCGCGCGCGCGAGGTCGTGCAGGACCCCGAATCGGAAATGATCTATTATCGCGATGTCCGGCTGGAGGCGTTCGGCGTCCCGATCTTCTACTCGCCCGTATTCGCGCACGCAGACCCGTCTGCGCCGCGCCGTTCAGGCTTTCTTATCCCCACGGTCGATCTGTCCAACCGGCTCGGCTTTGTCTATCAGCAACCCTATTACCACGTCATGTCACCGCACCGCGATCTTGTGGTGACACCCATGGTCATGACCGAGTTCAACCCGGTCATGCGCTATGAGTACCGGCAGCGCTTCTGGTCAGGCGCCATCAATATACGCGGCAGCGCCACCTATGAGCAGGAATTCGACCGGGACGGCCCGTTTGGCGATTCCGAGCTTCGCGGTCATGTCGCGGGGTCGGGCGCGTTCCGCGTCGCCCCCGGCTGGGTATGGCGCTTCAATGTGCAGCTGACATCCGACCCGTTGTACCTGGAGCGTTACGGGCTCAGCGGCGATGCCGACAGGTCCTCAGACTTTGCCAGGCTGAACGCGCGCCTTCTGCCAAGCGAGATCAATCTGCGCGGGCGGACCCGGCAGTATTTCGCCAATGCCACCGTCATGGGGTTCCAGTCCCTTGCCGACAACATCGATGATGAGACCCTGCCGCTGATAGCCCCGATCATCGAAGCGGAATACCGGCTGCCCCTGCCCGGCTGGGCCGGGTTTGCCAATGCCAGGGCGTCTGGCATCTATCTGACACGCAATGTGGGCGATGATTATGCGCGCGCGACCGGCGAGATCGACTGGTCACGCAATTTCACCCTGCCGGGCGGCATTCGCGTGTCACCCTATGCCGCAGCACGCGGCGACGCATATCATTTCACACGCACCAACCGCCGGGGAGAAACCCTGGAAACGCGCGAGTTCACGCGCACCATGGCCAATGCGGGTGTGGACGTGTCCTGGCCGTTCATGCGGCCCGGCGATCTGGGTGACACCATACTGGCACCGCGCATCCAGCTTGCCAGTTCGACCGCGCTCGGTGATGACGAGCTGGCTCCCGGCGAAGACAGCCTCAATCTGGAACTTGACGTCTCCAACCTGTTCGCGCGCAACCGGGCCAACGGGTATGATGCCTGGGAGGAGGGAACCCGCCTGAATGCCGGCATCACAGCCAGCTTCCTGTCGAATTTGCGCTATTTGCCTGACACTGAACTGTTTGTCGGACGCAGTTTCCGGCTGGATGGCGATGCCAGCTTCGGCCCCGGTTCCGGCCTCGACGAGGAGCAATCGGACTGGGTGGCGCAGCTGGACGTCAATTTCGGCAACATGTTCGAGCTGGGCGTGAGGGGCCGTTATGACGGTGACACCACCCAGGCCAACCGGATTGACGCCTTCTCGCGGGTCTCTGTCTGGCGCGTCAGCGGCAATGTAACCTACTCGCTGGTCGACGATGCGGCGGTCAATGCGCGGGTACGCGAGTCGGTCAATTTCGGCGGCAATTTCCGCGTTACCGACAACTGGTTTGTCGCCTATTCGGGCGTGCGCGATCTGGAGCGCGGCATCACACGCAAACAGGATGTCAGCCTGGTCTATCGCGATGAATGCACCGATGTGCGGATCATCTACGACCAGACCAATTACGATATCGGCAATCTGGGCCCGCGCCGCTCGATCATGTTGCAGGTCACGCTGTTCTCTATCGGGAACGGATAGGGCGGGTCAGGCTCACTGGAACTCGCGGATTGCCGTGATGATGGTGTCCTGCGCAGCCTCGTCCAGATAAGGATGCATGGGCAGGGAGATCACCCGGTCTGCCTTGTTTTCCGTGACGGGCAGTCCGCCGGGCCCTGACGGGTATTTGGCGTAAGGCTCCTGGGCATGGATCGGGATGGGGTAGTACACCGCCGTCGGTATGCCGCGTGACTTCAGGTGGGCGGACAGCGCGTCCCGGCGGCTATGCTCGATCGTGTATTGCGCCCAGACGGACACCCCGCCGGCAATGACCTGCGGCACGCTATCCACGTGCTTTTCCAGATGCGTGTTGTAGCGCTCGGCGATGCGGTTACGCGCCGCGATCTCGTCAGGGAAGATGGCCAGCTTTTCCAGCAGCACCGCCGCCTGAATGGTATCAAGGCGCGAGTTCATGCCGATACGGACATTGAAATATTTGGGGTCGTGCTCGAAGGCCCGCTTCTCGATGTCACGCGGCATGGCCTTACCGTGCACCGCGAGCGATTCCATGATCTCTGCCAGATCGGCGTCATCGGTCAGCACCGCGCCGCCATCGCCATAGCAGCCCAGCGGCTTGGCCGGGAAGAAAGAGGTGGTCGTCACATCGCTCCAGTGGGAGGGGTGTTTGCCCTCCAGCGTGCAGCCAAAGCCCTGCGCGCTGTCGGCAATCAGCTTCAGCCCGTGCCGCTTCGCGATATCTGCGATCTGCGGATAATTGGCCGGCTGGCCAAACAGGTCCACCGCGATCACGACACGCGGGTTCAGCTCTCCTTTGGCCTTCACCATCTCGATGGAGGCCTCAAGATGGGCCGGATCCATATTGTAGGTCGCCGGGTCGATATCCACGAACACGGGCGTGGCGCCGAGCCACGGCACCACTTCGGCTGTGGCGGTAAAGGTGAAGGACGGGCAGAACACGGCATCGCCGGGACGCAGGCCCCACGCCATCAGGGGCAGGACAAGGGCATCAGTGCCGTTTGCGCAACCCAGCGCCCGCGATGAGCCGCTGAACCGGGCCAGCGCCGTCTCCAGCTCCTGCACTTCCGGGCCCAGAATGAACCGCCCGCTGCGTACGGCGGACATGATGCGGGCGTCTACCTTCTCCGCAATGCGGGTGTACTGGGCTTGAAGGTCGATGAATTGCATGACGGAATCCTGTGGGTCGGCTGCCGCTCTCGCGCGGCCTTTCTGATCTGGCGCGACCATGATGCAGGCCTGCGCGATGCGGGAATCACAATCTGTTTCCATATCTGCCAACCTGCCTCCGGCCGGCACAGATATCATTTCGCCTTGTCTGCCAGTCTTTGCAGATAGTGGGCGTAGCTGCCACCGCCCATGTCGGTTGCCAGCGCACGAAGCGCATCACGATCAATGAAATTCTGCCGGAATGCGATCTCTTCGGGGCAGGCGATCTTCGAGCCCTGCCGGCGCTCCAGTGTGGAGACGAAGTCGGCTGCTTCCAGCAGGCTGTCGGGCGTACCCGTATCCAGCCAGGCATAGCCCGCACCCATTGTTTCAACGTCCAGCTCGCCCGCATCGAGATACATTTGCAAGAGGCAGGTAATTTCCAGCTCGCCGCGCCTGGAGGGCTTCACCTTGCGTGCCCGTGCCGGGGCGCTTCCATCAAGGAAGTAGAGGCCGGTGACGGCAAACTCCGAGGGCGGAACTTCCGGCTTTTCGACAATCCCGGTGGCGCGGCCATCATCATCAAAGGCCAGCACACCGTAGCGCTGCGGGTCGGCAACTTCGTAGCCGAACACAGTTCCGCCGGAAATCCTGGCATCCGCCGAACGCAACATCTCGCGCAGGCCATGGCCGAAGAAGATATTGTCCCCCAGCACCATCACCGATGGTGCACCATCGAGAAAATCCTCCGCCAGCAGATAGGCCTGTGCCAGCCCGTCCGGCGAAGGCTGGGTGATATAGCTCAGCGCGATGCCCCACTGGCTGCCGTCGCCCAGCAGCGCCTGAAACAGTGCCTGGTCATGCGGCGTGGTGATGATGGCGATCTCGCGCACGCCGGTCATCATCAGCACCGATAGCGGATAATAGATCATCGGCTTGTCGTAGATCGGCAGGAGCTGCTTGGAGACGACCGCCGTGACCGGGTAGAGCCGCGAGCCCGAACCGCCGGCCAGAATAATACCCTTGCGTGCTGTCACGGCCATGTTCCCACAGTGCGATCCATCCGGCCCACTGTATCCGGCGCGTGCCGCCTTGCGTCAATGCGCACGAGGCCGCAGCGGCATCAGACTTTTGTACCGAGCCTTACCCCTGCCCCGTCACGCGCCAGCAAGGGCCGCCACCAGCTCTCATGTTTCAGATACCATCGCACCGTGCGCCGCAAACCTTCATCGAGCGACACCGAAGGCTCCCAGCCCAGCTCGCCGGCTATGCGGCTGGCATCAATGGCGTATCGGGCATCATGTCCGGGGCGGTCTTTGACAAAGCTGATGAGCTTCGCATGGGGCTTTCCTGTCGGACGCAGTTCATCCAGTACCGCGCACAGGGCCGTCACCAGCTCCAGATTGGTGCGCTCGCTATTGCCGCCAATATTGTAGGAACGGCCGGTCTCGCCCCTTTGCAGAACGGTCAGCAGGGCATCGGCATGGTCTTCGACATAGAGCCAGTCGCGCACATTGGAGCCATCACCATAGACCGGCAAAGGCTCGCCCGCGAGCGCCTTGATGATCATCAGCGGGATCAGCTTTTCGGGGAAATGATACGGCCCGTAATTGTTGGAGCAATTGCTCAGCACCACCGGCAGGCCATAGGTTTCGTGCCAGGCGCGCACCAGATGATCGGCGGCCGCCTTGGAGGCTGAATAGGGCGAGCGCGGATCGTAGCGCGTCTCTTCGATAAACTTCACTGATGGATCTGCAGGCAGTGAACCGAACACCTCGTCGGTGGAGATATGGTGAAAGCGGAAATGCTCCGGCCTCCCCTTGCCCGCCCAGTATTTGCGTGCCGCTTCGAGCAGGTTGAACGTGCCGGTGATATTGGTCTCGATGAAGTCAGATGGCCCGTCAATCGAGCGGTCTACATGGCTTTCCGCGGCCAGATGCATCACGGCATCGGGATGGTGCGCATTGAAAATGCGATCGAGCGCTTCGCGGTCACGGATATCGGCATGCTCGAAGGCATAGAGCGGGGATGCGGCCACGGACGCCACATTCTCCAGTGATGCGGCATAGGTCAGCGCATCGAGATTGATCACCGACAGGCCGCGCGACACGGCCAGGCGGATAACCGCCGAGCCGATAAATCCCGCCCCGCCTGTGACCAGTATCTTCATCGCCCTGCCCGACTCCCCCGCGCTTAGATTTCCTGATCGAATGCGCCCACTTCAGGATGGTTTGCCAGTTCCTGCTTGATGGCGCCAAAGATCGCGCTGACATCATCCTTCGAAGTCAGGCTTTCCACCACCACCACCAGGTTGGGGGTGTTGGAGGAGGCGCGGATGAGCCCCCACGCCCCATCGGCAAAGGTAAAGCGCACGCCATTGACCGTATTCACATCGACGATCTCGCGGCCCGCCACCTTCTCACCCTTCTCCTTCTTGCCTTCAAAGCTGGCGATGATGCGGTCCACGACGGCGTATTTCACCTCGTCCGCGCAGGCAGGCGACATGGTGGGTGAGCCATAGCTGACCGGCAAGGCGCGTTTCAGGTCTGCCATCGAGCTATCGGGGTTATTGTCCAGCATTGCGAGGACGCAGCGCGCCGCCGTCAGCCCGCAATCATAGCCCTTGCCCACGGGCGGCTGCAGGAAGAAATGGCCGGACTTTTCAAAGCCTGCCAGGGCGCCAAGCTTGTGGGAGCGGCGCTTGATATAGGAATGGCCGGTCTTGAAGTAATCGGTCTTCGCGCCATTGGCCTTGAGCACCGGATCGGTGGCGTAAAGCCCGGTCGATTTGACATCGACCACAAAAGTCGCGCCGGGGTGTTCCGCCGACAGGTCACGCGCGAGCATGAGGCCCACCTTGTCGGCGAAAATCTCCTCGCCTTCATTATCGACTACGCCGCAGCGATCCCCGTCACCATCAAAGGCGAGGCCCACATCGGCCTTGTGTTCGCGCACCGCATCGGCCAGCGCGTGCAACATCTTCATGTCTTCAGGGTTCGGGTTATAGCGCGGGAAAGTGTGGTCCAGAGCGCAATCGAGCGCGACCACCTCCACGCCCATGGCTTCGAGTGCCTGAGGGGCAAAAGCGCCCGCCGTGCCATTGCCGCAGGCGGCCACAACCTTCAGCTTGCGCTTTGCTTTGAACCCACCCACCAGATCGGAAATATAGCGCTCGCGCAGGCCCTCGACGCGGACATAGCCACCGCCAGCGCGCGCCTTGCCAAGCCCCTCCAGAACGATCGTCTTCAGACGGCCCATCTCGTCCGGACCGAAGGTGAGCGGGCGCTCCACGCCCATCTTCACGCCGGTCCAGCCATTGGAGTTATGGCTGGCCGTGACCATGGCGACTGCCGGCACGTCCAGATCAAACTGCGCGAAATAGGCCATGGGCGACAGGGCAAGGCCGATATCGTGCACGGTCACACCGGCCTGCATCAGCCCGACTTCCAGCGCCTGCTTCACCGACAGCGAATAGCTGCGGAAATCGTGGCCGGTGACGATGTGCGGCGCGATGCCAAGCTCATGCATCAGCGTGCCAAGGCCGAGCCCGAGAGCCTGCACCCCATAAAGGTTCAGCTCTGGTGCCTTGTCGGAACCCGGATGACCAAACCACCAGCGCGCATCGTACTCGCGAAAGCCGGTCGGCTTGATGAGCGGGCGGGTCTCGAAATCCCAGCTATTGGGCTGGATGTCGGCGGCGGGGCGCTGGCTGTCGGTCATTTAGGCCTCACGGTGGGTCAGGTCGGAGCGGGGGTAAGCAGGAACGGCGGGCTAGCTGAGGCCGGCACGCAAAAGATCGTGGATATGCAACAGGCCTAGGGGCTTGCCGGTTTCATCGCAGACGAACACGGACAGGATTTTGTGCGACCCGGCGGTCATCAGCCGCAAGGCATCGGCGGCGAGGTCACCCGGCCGGACACTTTTGGGGTTGGCCGTCATGATTGCCTCGACAGGCGATGCGGTCAGGTCCGGGCTCATATGGCGGCGCAGATCGCCATCGGTAATGATCCCGGTCAGCTTGCCGCCGCGCGTAATGCCCACACAGCCAAACCCTTTGGAGCTCATCACGATGAGCGCATCCGACATGAGCGTGCCTTCTTCGGCCAGCGGCATGTCGGCATGCATCAGGTCACCGGCCTTGAGGAAGGCCGCGCCCAGCGTTCCGCCCGGATGGAAGGTGGCAAAATCGGCCGCCGTGAACCCGCGCGCCTCTATCAGTGCCACTGCGAGCGCATCGCCATAGGCCATCATCAGCGTAGTAGAGGTGGTCGGCGCGCGTGTCTCACCGGCTGCTTCTGGCGCATCGGGAATGAGCAGGAGGTGGTCACTCGCCTTTGCGAGCGTGCTGTCCGCGCCGGCGGTGAGTGCAATCAGCGGCACACCGAAGCGGCGGCAATAGGCGCTCAGATCACCCAGTTCGCGCGTCTCACCGGACTTGGACAGGGCCAGCACCGCATCGCTGGAGGTGATCATGCCCAGATCGCCATGACTGGCCTCAGCCGGGTGAACATATTGCGCCGGCGTGCCGGTGGAGGCGAGGGTGGCGGCAATCTTGCGCGCGACATGGCCGGACTTGCCGACACCTGCGCAGATGAGACGGCCCTGCAATGTGGCCAGCAGGCTGACCACGCCAACCGCGCGCTCGTCAAATGCGTCCTCCAGCGCGGCCAGTCCCTCGCGCTCGATCCGCGCGGTGCGGCGCATGGCATCAAGGATACGCGCGGTATCTATCCGGGCATTCGGTCGGGTCAGGCTTTCGGGTTCGGACATGGAAAAGGGATCAACCTCAATCGTGGTGCGCAGACCAGCGCCGGTTTCCGGGGCATACGGTCTGGCGTTTCACTCCGCTTGAGGCTTTAGCAGCGCTGCATGACGCTGGCCAGTTCAGAAGGCGTGATTGCCGATCTGGGTGGCGACGAAGGACAGGAAGCGGTCCAGCGTTTCCTGGGTCTCTGTCTCGATGATGCGCGCGCTGGCATGCCCGCCCGGCTCTGTCATGTAGAACATGCATTCGGACGTGCGTGCCGCCAGCTCCTCGGTAAAGCTGGCCACCAGCCGGTCGAGTAACGCGGCCTCGTCCCCGTTTGCGGGGGTCACTACCTGCCGGATCATCCCAACACCCCTAGCACTCTGCCGGGCGCCGTTTGCCGGCGCCTCATTAAAGCCGCCACTTTCAAGGGCTAAGCTTTTAAGGACCGGTACTGTGCGCCTCCTGTCCGGCCATGCAAAGAGCGCGCCGGAAACGCTGCCCGGTTTGGAAACAATGTGTGTCTTTTTTGCCAATCCGGCGCGACGGGAGTGGTCAAGCGCGCGCCTGCGCGCTATTGCCCGGTGCCGACACACAGCCATCCGCCCGCCTTTTGGAGTTCGCCATGCCCCGCCTTGTCCTCACCCGCCATGGCCAGAGCCAGTGGAATCTGGAAAACCGCTTTACCGGCTGGGTGGATGTCGATCTGACCGAGCGCGGCGAAGCCGAGGCAAGACGGGGCGGCACGCTCATGAAGGAGGCCGGCTTTGCCCCCGACATCGCCTTCACCAGCTATCTGCGCCGCGCCATCCGCACCGCGCATCTGGGTCTCGATACGCTCGACCGGCTGTGGATTCCGGTGATGCCGGACTGGCGGCTCAATGAGCGCCATTACGGCGCGTTGACAGGCCTGAACAAGGCCGAGACCGTCGCCGCCCATGGCGAGGAACAGGTACTGGTCTGGCGGCGCTCCTTCGACATCCCGCCGCCGGCGCTGGACCGCGCTGATCCACGCCACCCTTCTCATGACGAGCGGTATGCGCATCTTGACCCGGATGTGCTGCCCGGTACGGAAAGCCTGAAGGACACGCTCTCGCGCGTTGATGATGTTTTCCGCGCGCTGGTGGCGCCGCGCCTCAACGGGGGCGAGAGCGTGCTCATTTCAGCACATGGCAATTCGCTGCGCGCGCTGGTGAAAATCCTCTTCCAGGTCGGCAATGAAGATATACTGAAAGTGGAGGTGCCGACCGGCAATCCGCTGCTGATCGAGCTGGATGGCCTTCGCCCGGTTGAGGCGCGCTATCTGGATGAGGACCGCGCCGAGGCCCTGCCCCGATGCCCGAAGGGCTGACCCCTTCTGATATGCGGTTCATGGACGCCGCGCTGGCGCTGGCGTTTTCCGGGCTGGGCACCACCGCGCCGAACCCGTCTGTGGGCTGCGTCATTGCGAAGAACGGCCATGTGATCGCCACCGCCGTCACCGCGCCGGGCGGACGCCCGCATGCCGAGGCGCAAGCGCTGGAGAAAGCCGCAGAGGCCGCGCGGGGCGCCGATGTCTATGTGACACTGGAGCCGTGCTCCCACCATGGCCAGACGCCGCCATGCGCGGAGGCCCTGGTCCGGGCGGGGGTGGCGCGCGTGCTGATCGCGTCGGGCGATCCCGATCCGCGTGTCTCAGGCCGGGGCGTGGCCATGCTGCGCGAGGCAGGCATCAGTGTGGTTGAAGGCGTGAGACAAGCTCAGGGCGACACGCTCAATGCGGGCTTCTTCAGCCGCGTGCGCACCGGCCTGCCGCTGGTCCTGCAGGACCGGCGGGCGAATATTTTCGACGCCGATCTGATGCCGGGGCCAGATGAAAGCCTGGATTCTGCAATCCAGCGCCTTGGCCGCGAGGGCATGACGCGGGTGCGGATTGTGCGCTAGCCCTTGTTGCGCCGCAGCCGTCTCAGGCGCCGCCAGAAGCGTTTGCGCTCCGGGCGGGGCTGGGGCTTGAGGTTGGCGACGAATTGCTCGGTGCAGGCCCGCCAGGAATTCTTCTCGGCAAAGGCGCGCGCGTCCTCGCGGTTCAGCTCCAGCGCCTGCAGGCAGGCTTCGCGCAAATCGTCTGACACCACACCGGCATTGGAGCCGGGAATGATGTCACGGGGCCCTGGCGCAACGAAGGCCGCCACAGGCGTGCCGCACGCCATGGCCTCCAGGATCACCAGCCCGAACGTGTCGGTGAAGCTGGGGAACACAAACACATCGGCATCGGCAAAATGGCGCGCCAGCTCCTCGCCGGACTTGCCGCCGGTGAAGTGCACGTTCTTGTACTTGCGTTTCAGCTCTTCCAGCTGCGGGCCCGGGCCGACGACGACCTTGGAGCCGGGCAGGTCGAGCTTCAGGAAAGCCTCGATATTCTTCTCCACCGCCACCCGGCCGACATAGGCAAATACGGGCTTTGGCAGGTCCTTGTAGACGCCGCCATCAATCCCGCGCAGATCGGGGCGGAACTGCTCTGTATCCACACCACGCGACCACGGGACGAGATTGTTGAAGCCGCGCTTGACGAGGCCCTGACGCATGGTCTCGGTCGCGACCATGATGCCGTTGCCCGCATTGTGGAAGCGGCGCATGAAGGCATAGCCGGCCGCCAGCGGAATGAACGGAAAGCGCGCGTGCACATATTCGGGAAACTGGGTGTGATAGCTGGTTGTGAAGGGCAGCTTCCATGACAGGCAGATGCGCCGGGCCACATGGCCGAGCGTGCCTTCGGTCGAGATGTGGATGGCTTCCGGCTCGAAGGCACGGAAGCGCGCTTCGAGATCCTCGCGCGCGCCGAGGGCCAGCTTGATATCAGGATAGGTCGGCAGAGGGATTGTCCGGAAGCCCAGGCCGGGATGGATCACCTCCACCTCATGGCCCATCGCCCGGCACTCATCGACCGTGCGCGACAGGGTGCGCACCACGCCATTGACCTGCGGTTCCCAGGCGTCGGTAACCAGAAGGATGCGCAGCGGCGTGTTGTCCATTTACCAGCCTCTTGTCGAGCCGCCGGAAGCCTTTACCGGCTGCCGGTCCAGAATATCAGGCCGGTGCTCATAACGTGTTTTTACCGCCAAGCGAAGGGTAACGGTGCTGTAGCCTTGCCTGCCCGTTCGCGTTGTGGGCAATGTCGGGGCAGCTCTGGCCTGGAACACGGATTGATAATGAACGGTGCACCTTCTCCTGCCTCCGGTATCGACTGGAACGCCATTGACGCGCTGAAATTCGCGCCCGAGAGCGAGGCGGTACGCGCGCTGAACGCAAAGGCCGGCCTTGATAGTACGGCGCGCGCGCGCGTGTCGGCAGCGGCCATCGATCTGGTGGAACGGGCAAGGGCTGCGAAAAACCGCACCGGCCTCATGGAGTCCTTCCTTCAGGAATTTGGCCTGTCCAACAAGGAAGGGCTCGCCCTCATGTGTCTGGCCGAAGCGCTGCTTCGCGTGCCGGACGCCAAGACCGCTGACGCGCTGATCGCCGAAAAGATCGGATCGGGCGCCTGGGGCGAACATGCGTGGAAGTCGGAAAACTGGCTGGTCAACGCCTCCACGCTAGGCCTGATGCTGTCAGGCTCGCTGATGGATGTGGATCCAGCGGCGCGAAAGGATCCCGGCGCCTATTTCCGCAATATCGCCGGCCGGGTCGGCGAGCCGGTGATCCGCACCGCCACACGCCAGGCCATGCGCATTCTGGGCGAGCAATTCGTGCTGGGCCGCACGATTGGCGGGGCGATAAAGCGCGGTCATGCGTGGAAAGTACCTGAAGGGCACCATCCGCTCTTCTCGTTTGACATGCTGGGTGAAGGCGCGCGCACGCACGCTGACGCGGCGCGCTATCACACCCGTTACATGGAGGCGATTGCCGCCGTGGCCAAGGCCCGCCAGGAGGGGCCGGTGGAGGCCGTGGACGGCGTCTCGGTGAAGCTCTCGGCGCTGCACCCGCGCTATAATATCTTCAAGCTGGATGCGCTCTGGCGCGAGCTTTATCCCAAAGTGCTCGAGCAGGCTGAGGCGGCCAAGGCGGCCGATATCGGCTTCTGCCTCGATGCGGAGGAATCGGACCGTCTCGTCCTGCAGCTGATGATGCTGGAGCGGCTGGCGCATGAGCCTTCGCTTGCCGGATGGAATGGTCTGGGCCTCGCCTTGCAGGCCTACCAGAAGCGCGCCCATGCGGTGATCGGCAAGCTTGCCGAGCTCGGCCGGGCGAGCGGGCGGCGTCTGATGGTGCGCCTCGTGAAGGGTGCCTACTGGGACACAGAAGTTAAGTTCTCCCAGATGAATGGCTGGCCGGATTTTCCGGTCTGGACCACCAAATCGGCGACCGACCTGAATTATCTCGCCTGCGCGCGCGCCCTGCTGGGTGAGCCGGACACGATCTATCCCCAGTTTGCCACCCATAACGCGCATTCGCTGTGTGCCGTGCGCGAGATCGCCGCCGAGCTGGACAATGACGCCTACGAGTTCCAGCGCCTGCACGGCATGGGCGAGCCCCTTTATCTGGCTGCCGCCAGCGCGTTCACGCTGCGCCCGGTGCGCGTCTATGCGCCCGTGGGCAGCCATGAAGACCTTCTGCCCTATCTGGTGCGCCGCCTTCTGGAGAATGGCGCCAACACCTCCTTCGTCCATTCCTTCCTCGACCCGGATGTTCCGGCTGCCGATGTGGCGCGCGGACCGTTCGAGGGCGCAGACAGCATGGACCGCCACCCTTTCATTCCCGCCCCGCCGCGGCTCTATGGCCCGCACAGGCAGAATGCGGCGGGCGTGGACCTCTCGCAGAAAGCCGTGCGCAGAGCCCTGGCGGACGCTCAGGCCCGGTTCGACAAGGCCATGCCCCATGCCTGCGGTCCGGTCATTTCCGGCAAGGTTAAGACCGGCACGGCCCGCGAGCAGGCAAGCCCTGCCGATTCCTCAGTGATTGTCAGCAAAATCACCGAGGCCGACGAAAGCATGGTCGATGCCGCCTTTGCGGCCGCCCACAAGGCGTTCGACGCATGGGACCGGCAGGGCGGTGCGGCACGCGCGGCAGTCCTGCGAAAGCTCGCCGATGCGCTGGAGGCCGATACCGCCCGCTTCATGGCGATCCTGACGCGCGAAGCCGGCAAGACGCTTAATGATGGTGTTGCCGAGGTACGCGAAGCGGTCGATTTCCTGCGCTATTACGCGGCGGAAGCCGAGACCAAGTTCAGCCATGCCGACCGCATGCCCGGGCCGGCAGGCGAAACCAACCATCTCGAGCTGTGCGGGCGGGGCGTCTTTACCTGTATCAGCCCTTGGAACTTTCCGCTCGCCATCTTTACCGGCCAGATTGCTGCCGCGCTGGCGGCGGGCAACACGGTCGTGGCCAAACCGGCCGAACAGACACCGCTGGTCGCGTTCGAGGCCGTGAAGCTCTTCCAGAAGGCGGGCCTGCCCAAGGATGTGCTGCAACTGGTGCCCGGAGACGGCAAGGTCGGCGCGATGATGACCTCGCACGAGCTTCTTTCCGGCGTCGCCTTCACCGGCTCCACGGATGTTGCCCGGATCATCAACCGCACGCTGGCAGAGCGAAACGGGGCGATCCTGCCGCTTGTCGCGGAGACGGGCGGGCTCAACGCCATGTTCGTCGACACCTCAGCGCTGAAAGAGCAGGTCGTGGACGATGCGATTCTCTCCGCCTTCGGTTCAGCCGGACAGCGCTGTTCGGCGCTGCGCGTCCTGTTCCTTCCGCGCGAGACCTCGGACGGGCTGATCGAAGCCCTGAAAGGGGCGATGGACGCTCTGACGCTTGGCGATCCGGCCGATCCGGCAACCGATGTCGGCCCGGTCATTGATGACGAGGCCTTCGCCATGTTGACCGACCATGAGAGCCGCATGGAGCGCGAGGCGACAATCCTCCACCGCGCGCCGCTGAGCGATGAACTGAAAGCGCAGGGGCATTATTTTGCGCCCCTGCTGGTGGAGCTGCCCTCGCTGGACACCGCCGACCGCGAGGTCTTCGGGCCGATCCTGCATGTCATCCGCTACAAGCGCGCCGATCTGCCAAAGCTCGCCGCCCAGCTAGCGGGCAAGGGGTACGGGCTGACACTGGGCGTGCATTCGCGTCTCCAGCGATTCCTTGATTCGGTGCGCGAGGCGGTTCCGGCGGGCAATACCTACGTGAACCGCAACATGACCGGCGCGGTCGTCGGCGTGCAGCCATTCGGCGGAGAAGGCCTTTCCGGAACCGGCCCGAAAGCCGGGGGACCGCACTATCTCTACCGCTTCGCCGCAGAGCGCGTGGTGACGATCAACATCGCCGCCCAGGGGGGTGATCCCGAACTCCTGAATCTGGGTTGAACCTGCCAGCGGACTTTCCACATTTAATGACAGCAGGGCTACAGCCCCGAAAGCGTTAAAGAGTCCGGATGCGGAGCGGTCTGTGGTAAGGCTTCATTAACCAAAAAGTTGGGCTGAAGCGTGTTTGGGCCGTTGACGCTGGCCGAGACCCTTAGCACTATATGTTGCGGTTTCCGGGGGAAGCCACACAGCATGTATAGGTTTTGTTAAGGCGGCGCGCACTCATCTGCCCAGCGCCCAGGATTTTTGCGCCCTGCACGAAGGAGCGGTTTGGACCATGACGCCGTTTGACTCTAGCCCGATCTCCGGCACCGCAGCGCAAGGACCCGTGCGCTCGCGACGCGGCAAGCCCAAGGCTGTCACGCTGCGCCTTGTGGAGAGCGTGAAGACCGATCCGTCCCGCGACGCACTTCTCACCGATTTCGGCAAGAAGACGCTGGTCGACCGCTATCTCCTGCCCGGTGAAAGCTATCAGGACATGTTCGCGCGCGCGGCCACCGCCTATGCCGATGACACCGCCCACGCGCAGCGCCTTTACGACTACATGTCGCGCCTGTGGTTCATGCCGGCCACGCCAGTGCTGTCCAATGGCGGTGCGGAGCGCGGCCTGCCGATTTCCTGCTTCCTCAATTCTGTGGGCGATTCGCTGGACGATATCGTGGCGACCTGGACGGAGAATGTGTGGCTGGCCTCCAATGGCGGCGGCATCGGCACCTATTGGGGCCATGTACGCTCGATCGGCGAGAAGGTCGGCCAGAACGGGCAGACCTCCGGCATCATTCCCTTCATCCGCGTGATGGATTCGCTCACCCTTGCGATCTCGCAGGGCTCGCTGCGCCGGGGCTCGGCGGCGGTCTATCTCGACATCCACCATCCGGAAATCGAAGAGTTTCTGGAAATCCGCAAACCGTCGGGCGATTTCAACCGCAAGAGCCTCAATCTCCATCACGGCCTGAACATCACTGACGAGTTCATGGTCGCCGTGCGCGAAGATGCGGACTTCCCGCTGATCTCGCCGAAATCGGGCGAGGTGGTGAAGTCCATCTCGGCGCGCAAGCTCTGGCAGAAAATCCTGGAACTGCGCCTGCAGACCGGCGAGCCCTACATCATCTATGCCGACACGGTGAACAACGCCCTGCCGATGTTCCAGAAGAAGCTCGGCCTGAAAGTGCGCCAGTCCAATCTGTGCTCGGAGATCATGCTGCCGACCGGCGTGGATCATCTGGGCCGCGACCGCACTGCCGTGTGCTGCCTGTCTTCCGTGAATGCGGAGAAATTCCTCGAATGGAAGGACGATCCGCTCTTCATCGAGGATCTGTTCCGCTTCCTCGACAATGTGCTGCAGGACTTCATCGACCGGGCACCCGACGAGATGGACCGGGCGACCTATTCGGCCTGGCGCGAGCGGTCTGTCGGTCTTGGCCTGATGGGTTTCCACTCCTTCCTGCAATCGCTCAACATCCCGTTTGAGTCGGCGATGGCGGCGAGCTGGAACCGGAAGCTGTTCAAGCATTTGCGGCAGGGTGCGGACCGGGCCTCGGTGAAACTTGCCGAAGAGCGGGGCGCCTGCCCGGATGCGGCCGAAAGCGGCGTCAAGGCGCGCTTCTCGCACAAGCTGGCCATTGCGCCGACAGCGTCGATCTCGATCATTTGTGGCGGGACGAGCGCCGGCATCGAGCCGATCCCGGCCAATGTCTACACGCACAAGACGCTGTCAGGCTCGTTCACGGTGAAGAACCCGTATCTGGAAAAGATCCTCGACGAGAAGGGCATCAACACACCTCACACCTGGAACTCGATCCTGGAGCACGAAGGCTCGGTGCAGCATCTTGATGCGCTGACGCAGGACGAAAAGGACGTGTTCAAGACCGCGTTCGAGCTGGACCAGCGCTGGGTGATCGAACACGCTGCGGACCGCACGCCCTATATCTGCCAGGCACAATCGCTGAACATCTTCCTGCCCGGCAATGTCGATAAATGGGATCTGCACATGCTGCACTGGACGGCATGGGAGCGGGGCATCAAGTCGCTCTACTATTGCCGCTCCAAATCGGTCCAGCGCACCGCCTTTGCCGGTACCGAGGGCAAGGATGACATGGAAAGCTCCATGCAGGCAGCCGCCAAGACCGAGTATGAGGAATGTCTCGCTTGCCAGTAAGGCACGGGTAGATAAGAGGGTTGCCAAAGGGGAGGCTGCGCGCCTCCCCTTTTTCGTTGCAAGGTTGCATCGCCTTAATCCCCGGTTAATGGCGTTTGAGCGATTTTAGACGCACAGCCTCGGGGAACATGTTAGGCTCAGGGGTGTTTATTCAGGTGACGAAACCGGCACTGGGGAGCGCCATCGTGACCACCGCGAAGCACATTGCAGGGCGTTTGACCGCAGGAGCACACTGCCTTGCCGGTCTTGTGGCTTTTGCCGGTGCCGGACTCGCAGCCGGTGGGCCAGCTGCCCACGCGCAGCAGGCCTCGCTTGCCGATACCAATGCCATGATAGTCGAACCGCTGCTGGAAGAGCTCTCGGCCGGGCCGCTGCCATCCATGCGCCTGTCCATGGACCGGGGCGAGACGATGGCGGCCCCCTATGGGACGCGTGATGCCGCCACGATTGCAACGTCAGGCCTTGCCTCCACCGAAACCCGCGAATTGCGCCAGAGCTTCGGCGCTTTCCATGCGCCGCAGACGGTGATTGCCCGCAGCGCGGCAGGCAGCGAATTGCGCGTAGCCATGTTCGATGCCGAGGAACCCGACTGGGTGACCGCCGCCCTGTCACCATCCGGGCTGGACATGCCGGCCTGGCGATTCTCCGCCAGCCGCGCACGCGGCCGCGCGGTCGCCCTGCGGTATGAGGGCCGGTTTGACAGTGCGGGCGGTGATGGCGAGCTGGATATGGGCCTTCGCCCGCGCGCCGGACTCAGCTTCGGCGATTCGGGCTCGGCAACAGAGTTCGGCGCCACGGTGCGTGTCGGCCAGTATGTTGGCAGCGAACATGCCGCTAGTGGCGGCTGGTGGTTCTTTGCCGGCGCGGACCGGCAGGCGCTGATCTACCGTCCGGGCGGTGAACGGTCCTTGCGGGAAACCCTCACGCTTCAGCCCTACGCCATGGTGGGCGACCAGCAGGCCGGCCTTGCCATGCGCGTGCAGGGCATTGATGTGTCGCTGGCCTATGTGCGCCGCGAGACAAGCTGGTCCCTGCCGACCCAGTCCTGGGACACGTCTGAGGACTTCGCGGCCTTCTCGCTGACCTGGCGGCGCTAGAGGCGCGCCAGCGCGGTATCAATATCGCGCCAGAGATCGTCCACATCCTCCAGTCCCACCGACAGGCGCACCAGCGAATCGCTGATTCCGGCGTGCGTGCGCGCCTCAGGCGTCATCGCCGCATGGGTCATCAGCGCAGGAACCGAGACGAGGCTCTCCGCCCCGCCAAGCGATTGCGCCAGCGTGAACAGTTCCAGCCCCTCAAGAAAGCTGCGTGGATCGCCTTTCACCTCAAGGCTCAGCAGGGGTCCGAACAGCCCCGCCTGCTGGCGCGCGGCAAGCGCGTGGCCGGGATGTCCTGTGAGACCCGGATAATCCACACGCTCTACACGCCGGTCGCCGGAAAGCCGTGTGGCGAGCTCCAGCGCGGCATCTGACTGCGCCTTTGCCCTCAACGGCAGTGTACGAAGGCCGCGCGTGGCGAGAAACGCGTCAAACGGGCCGAGCCCTGTACCCGAGGCGTTGAGCCACCAGGCAAGGTCATCCAGCAACGCCGGATCGCGCGCAGAGACCACCCCGCCCACCATGTCGGAATGGCCATTGATGATCTTGGTCAGCGAACTGACCGAGATGTCTGCCCCCAGCTCCAGCGGACGCTGTATGGCCGGTGACAGCACGGTATTGTCCACCGCCACAATGGCGCCGGCCTTGCAGCCGAGCGCGCTGGCGGCCTCGATATGGGTAATGCGCAGGCGCGGATTGGACGGCGTTTCCAGAAACAGCAGCGCCGCGCCGGGCTGCAGCGCCGCTTCCAGCGCGGTCAGGTCCGTGGCATCGGCATAGACAATCTCGAAGCCGCGCTGGGGCGCGCGGGCGTTTAACAGGCGCTGCGTGCCGCCATAGCAATCATGCGCCGCGACGATGCGCGCGCCTGCGGGCAGCAGGTTCAGGACAAGATCGATCGCGGCCATGCCTGAGGCTGTCAGGCAGGCGCCGCTTGCGCCTTCCAACCCGGCAATCGCGTCTGCCAGCACGGCGCGCCCCGGATTATGCGTGCGCGCATAATCGAACGGGCCGGGAACAGCCGGATCCTCCCGCAGATAGGTCGCGGCCAGATTGATGGGCGCAACGATGCCGCCATGGCCGGGATCGGCATTGATCCCGGCGCGCGCCGCGCGGGTCGCGAGGCCTTCGCGTGTCCGGTCCCGGCTCATATCGCCTCCAGAAAGCGTGTCACCGCCTCTACCTCCTTCAGGAACGCGTCATGGCCGTAAAGGCTCGATATGCGCGTGAGCGCCGCGCCCGGTATGGCATTCGCCAGCGCGGCCACATCGCTGGCCGGCACCAGCCGGTCCTCCTCCACCGCAAAAAGGCGCAAAGGCGCGCGGATGGACGCCGGATCGATCCGCGCCGCATCCATGGAGCGCGATAGCGCCAGAAAGCGCTGCGGGCTTGTATGGGCGGCATAGTCCGCGCCGCGGGCGGCGAGATAGGCTTCCACACCGGCTGCATCACACGAACCTGGCGCGGGGCCGGAAAAGCGCGCCTTGAACTCGTCCGGCGTGCGATAGGTCGTCATGGCCAGGCGCCGGGCGAGATCCACCCCGCCTGCCCCGTCGCCGCGCGCCAGCGCGAACTCGACAATATCGCGCTGAATGGCGCGAAGCGCCGTGGTCATCGGATGGGGACAGGCCGCTGCGCACAGCACATGCAGCCCGGTCACCCGCTCCGGCGCCAGGGCCGCCAGCGCCAGCGCGATTGTGCCGCCATAAGACGCGCCGACAATCTGGAAGGTTTCAAACCCGGCCGCATCGGCAAGCGCGAGCAGGGCTCTGGCCTGATCCTCGACGCGCGGAAAGGGGCGCACCTCCCCGGCGAGAAAATCGAAGGCCAGCAGCTGATGGCGCAGCGGGTCAAGCGCCAGGCCCGGCCCGGCGATGCCCGGCCACCAGCTTGCCCGGTCGGCGTGATCACCCAGCAGGAAGCGGTGCGCGGAAATCCCGCCCAGCACGATAATGCCCGGCGCGCCAACAGGGCCGTAGACACGGGCCTTCGCCGTGACAAAGCTGCCGCAATCGAGCTCCAGCGTCGTGATATGGTCATGGATCGGGAAGGGACAGGCCGGTTCGGCGCTCCCCTCCCCCGCCGATGTGGCGGACACGGCCGCCGGCATCAGCCGTGTTCCGCTACCAGGCGGGCAATGTCCCCGGCCATACTCGCAGCGGTAGGCGTGCCGCCCGCGCCCTTGCCGGTGAGGATGACGCCCGGCGCATCTTTCAAGGCGATGACAACACCATTGCCTTCGCGCTCCACACGGTAAAACACGCTGTCGGCGCCCACCGCTTCGAGACGCACCGCGGCATGCACGCCGCCCCCTGACCGGGCTAGACGTCCCACCTGGCGGATACGCAAACCCTCGCGCGCCGCCTTCGCTGCGAAGCCCGGGGCCAGGTCACGGATGGACTGGCGGGCAATGCTGGCCGGGTCGACATCGATGCCCCAGGCGGTGCGCGCGGTCAGGACCAGCTTGGCGGCTGCATCATCACCATCCAGATCGGCACTGGGATCGGCTTCGGCAAAGCCTGCATCCTGTGCAGCCCGGACGGAATTATCGAGCGTCTCGCCCTTGGCCAGACGGTCCAGCACGAAATTGGACGTGCCGTTGAATACACCCTTTACCGTAGTGATCTCGCGTCCGCGCGCGTTAAGCGCGCCAATCGTCTCCAGCACCGGCACGCCGCCGCCGACGGCTGCGCTGTAAAGAAAGGCGCGGCCTCTGGCCTTCGCGGCGCGTTCAAGGTCCGGGCGGCGCGCGATCACGGCCTTGTTGGCCGAAACCACATGCGCGCCCGCCTCAACAGCGCGTTCCAGTGCGCGCTCTGCGCCTGCGCAGCCCGGCAGGGCCTCGATGACCAGATCAGGGGCAAGGTCCAGCGCGGCATCAAGGCTGTCGAGCACCCGTACGGTGCCCTTTCCCAGATCACGCCAGCGCCTCACCGCAATCGCATCGATCGCCACGCCGTGCGGCAGGCGCGCCGTGAGGGCATTGCCTACCGTGCCGCAGCCCAGCAGGACCGCGCGCATCGGGCGGCTGCGTACGGCTGTCGTGGACAGGTGGGTCGGGGCGTAATCCAGCGGGGCCATGGCGATACCACTCTTCTTTTCCGTCACGCGGGACACGGAAAAATGCAAGGGCGCCGAAGGCAAAGGAATGCAGGACGTTCATCCGCGCCCTTCATGGGCGGCTTGTCATGTCCTGCTTCGCTTTAGCTGCATTTGTTCCGCGCCCGCAAGCTGAAGCTCAAATCGGCGCGAGATCAGGACATAAAGATATCCTTATATGGTGTCAAGCCGAGATTGATCGCTGCGCAAAAGCGCTGGCGCGTCCGCCCGCAGAGGCTAGTCTGGCCGCCATGCGCAACGCTCGTCTCCTCGCCCTTGCGGCCGTCATCACTGCCCTGTCGGGCTGTGTTTCCATCCCGACGCCAATGACCGATCCGCGGACGCGCGCTCCATTCATGCCGCAATCGCAAATGCCGCTCATGCCCAATATCGCCCGGATGGCACCCAGCGAGGGGTGTCAGGGCGAGCCGCTGAGCGCTGTCAACGCGCCCCTGCCGGAATATCCGGCGCGCGGATGGGCGCGCGGCGAACAGGGCTGGTCCATCGTGCAGTTTGATGTGCTCCAGAGCGGCGCGGTGGACAATGTGCGCATCGCCGAAGGCGTGCCGGGCCGGTTCTTCGACCGCGAGGCGTTGCGGGCGGTCGAGCAATGGCAGTTTGCCCCGCTATCGCAGGGCGCGCACCTGTCGGGCTGCACGGTAATGTTCGAGTTTGTGCTCGGACAGGTACGGATACGCTGATAACCTCTCCTCGCTTGTCGATTCACCTTCCGTTAAAGTACTGATTCGACCGGCCGCACCGGCACGATGGCCACGTGCCCTGATGATGCAGCCGCGCAATGAAGGGGGCATGCCATGATGGCCACCGAGCCGGCTCAGCTGGCAACGTTGATCGTTACCGGCGGAGCTGTCGGATTTGCCGTGGCTACCGCGCTCTGGGCATGGCGCCTGACCGAGGGCGTGCGCAACGCCCGCTCCCACTGGCAAAAACGCATTGGCTGGCTGGAAGACCGGCTGGCCCGCGCAGACAGCGTGTTTGGCGCGCATCCCGGCCTTGTCCTGGTCTGGGAGACGCCGCCCGATCCGGATGCGGCGGGCTGGTCCTCTCCGCGTGTCTATGGCTCGCCCACTGCCCTTGCCTCGCTGGTCCAGTTTGCCGATCTGGGATCGGGCGTGATGAACGAACCTGACCCGGCCACAGCGTTGCTGGACGGCATTGCCGACTATGAGGCGCGCTCGGCGGGCGGTCAGGAAACCACGCTGCGCCAGCGCATGGGCGATCTGATGCGTGAAGGCAAACCCTTTTCGCTCACCGTGTCGGGGCCCTCAGGCCGGTTCATCGAGGCGGACGGACGCCCCGCCGGATCACAGCTCGTCCTGTGGATCGCGGACGCCACCATTCGCGGGCTGGAGGAATCCGGGGCGCGCGGACGCCTGGAAGAGGCCCGCTCCGTCGTGGCGGACGATCCGCTGGCCTTCCTCGACATGCTGGGCAAGGCGCCCTTCCCCTCCTGGCGGATTAGCGCTTCGGGGCGGCTGCACTGGGTCAATCCGGCCTATGTGGACGCTGTCGAGGGCAAAAGCGTTGCCGATGTGATCGACCGCCAGCTCCTTCTGGAGCCGGGCCTGCCTGCGCAGGCAGGCGAAGCGCTGAAAGCCTCCGCCCCCGTGGCCCATGTGCGCGGCGCGGTCATCAAGGGCGAACGCCGGGCGCTGGACGTGGTGGTGTTCCCCATTTCCGGCGGCGTGGCCGGCGCGGCCTTTGACATTACGCGCGGCGAGGAAGCCCGCGCGGCGCTGAAACGCTTCCGCGAGGCGCATGACGAGACCCTCAACCACATGGCCGAGGCGGTCGCCATCTTCGACCGGACCAAGCAGCTCATCTTCTACAATCGCGCCTTTGCCCGCCTGTTCTCGCTGGAGGAAGCCACGCTCAACGAGCGCCCGTCGCACGGCGCTCTGCTGGACCGGCTGCGCGAGGATCAGCGCCTGCCAAACTCGGCCAATGCCGACTACAAGACATGGAAGGCTGGCGAGCTGGCCTATTACGAGCGCCCGCCCGGCACCGAGACACCGGACGAGCTGTGGCCGCTGGCCGATGGGCGCACGCTGCGCGTCGCCCGTCAGCGCCATCCGCTGGGCGGGGTCCTGCTGATCTTTGAGGACATGACCGACCAGCTGGCCCTGCAGGCCCGCTACAACACACTCATCAAGGTGCAGCGCGCCACGCTGGACCGGCTGCACGAGGCCGTTGCGGTGTTCGGCCCCGAGGGCGAGCTGCAATTGCACAATCTGGCGTTCGAGACGCTGTGGAAGCTACCGCCGGAAACACTGGACGGGGCCGACTTCACGGCCATCGCCGACGCCTGTCACACGCTTCACCCCGACAAGGAGGCGTGGAATGCGCTCAAGGCGCGCATCACCGACACCTCACCGGAATCGCGCACGGCCAAGACCGGCGAGGTGCGCCGCTCTGACGGCTCGGTGCTGACCTGGCTGAGCCGTCCGCTGCCCGACGGCGCGACGCTCATTGCATGGGACGACATTACCGACTCACGCCGCGTGGAAGAGGCGCTGCGCGATCGCGCCGAGGCGCTGGAAGCCTCTGAAAAGATCAAGACCGGCTTTGTCGGTCATGTCAGCTATCAGCTGCGCACCCCCCTGACGACGATTGGCGGCTATGCCGACCTGCTGGCAGGCGGGTTTGCCGGGCCCTTGAGCGAACGGCAGAAAGACCCGGTGGCCGCGATCCAGACCGCCTCGGCCCAGCTGGCCAAGCTGATCGACGATATTCTGGACATTGCGGCCATCGATGCCGGACAGCTGGAGCTGGATCTCGGCGATACGCGCCTTGATGCGCTTGCCGCCGAAGCTGCCGAACTGGTCATGCCGCGCGCCGAGCACGCAGGGATCAAGCTGAATGTGAAGGCAGACAAGGCCGAGGGGCCGGTACGCGCCGATGGCGGACGGCTGAAGCAGGTTCTCTACAACCTGCTTACCAATGCGCTCGATCATGTCGACCAGGGCGGCCGGATCGAGATCGGCGCCGAGGTGAAAGACGGCGATGCCCGCCTGTGGGTGTCCGACAATGGCGAGGGGATCGACAAGGACCGGCAGGCATCCGTTTTCGAGCGCTTCGAACGCGGTCAGTCCAACCGCGCCGGGGCGGGCCTCGGGCTCGCGCTGGTGAAGGAAATCGTGCGCCTGCATGGCGGCTGGGTGGAGCTGGACTCCACACCCGGACGCGGCACGAAAGTGATCTGCCATCTGCCGGTCAACGCGCCGCTGGACCATGCCGCGCCGGAGCTGGACCTGGCCAGCGCCCGCAAGGAGCGCAGCAAGGGCTGATCAGTTCAGGGCCTCAGCCACCATGTCTGGATGGCGGGCAATCACCTGCACATAGGCAATCGCGAAATCAGGCGCGGTAACGCGCGCCTGCTCCCAGTCACGCAAGGTGCCGACCGGCACGCGGAAACGCTGGGCGAACTCGGCCTGCGACCGGCCGAGATTATTGCGCGTCTGCCGGATGAGCCGGGCGCGCTGACCGCGCTTCATGCCTTCGGCGGAGACGGCGAAATCCTCGTCATCCATGGGATCAGCCGGCAGAATGATAGGCTCTTTCTTCACCGGGATTACTCCTGCGAACCGAGATGAAGCGGGGATGGTCCCGCTCATAATCCATCACGCTTCAATTAATTATACGAAGTCTAGGCATTGTCGGCAGATCGCCGCCATCCATTCGACCATACAAAGATTCAAACTCCTCCTTATACAACTTGGTCATTCCAAGTAGCTCGTCAAAGGTATACCCCAAATCATTTAGGTGTATCTTTATAATATCACTCAAAACGACGGGTTCGTCATTGGGAAAATCTAGTTCTGCCGGCTCTCGAGTTCTCCACCCCCTCTTGCTGAACTCAGAAAATAAATACCGAGATTTATTATCATCCACAGCCCCGACGTTTCTAGCAGACATCAACAATGACTGCATAGACATTCTCCATTCTTTCTTTAGCGCCGCCAAGTACTGGACAGTTAATTTCCGTCCGCGGAAAATCTGACGCATTTCATCAGACGGCATCATAAACTCACTTGCAAACTCGTTTGCTTCACTTTCCATGCTTGATGTAGGGAAGCGATGCATAACCAAATGACCAAGCTCATGTGCCAATGTGAATCGAACCCGATCCGCAGGGTGCTTTGGATTATACAACATAATTGGCGGTGCCGAGGGTGGCCTAAACATCACGCCGCTAATCTGCGCGCCTCCAAAATCGGATACTCCAACTATGACGCCAGCGCGCTCTAAAAGGCGCGTCAGGTTTTTCACTGGCCCACGCGTAAGCTGCCAATGCAGTCGAACTTTCTTGGCGACAGCGCGCGGCGATTCCTCCATTTCCACATCAAATTCAGGTACATTTATTGATTTCGAATAATCTACATTTGCCAGAAAACTTCTTAGATTAAAAAGTCTTATATTTAATTCAGCCGTCAGCATGTCGACGTCCTTCGCCGACACTTTCGCCGACCCTCTCAGCATCGGGTGAACGCTGACAGGTGGCCCCAAGACGGTTTCATTCTGCAGGAAAAACGAGCGAGGGAACTTAAACGCGGTGGAAGCTCTTTGTAACAGGTCGTCTGCTATTTCAATTAAACCGTTTTCCATTCGGGAAAGCACGGTTTGCCGCAAGCCTAGCAGTGGTGCCGCTTGAATCTGAGTGAGGCCCCTACGCTGACGCGCGAGCCTCAAAAGGTCGCCACGATTACTCATTATTCGCCTGAAGGCTCTTTCTCTGCTTCATCCGAAGCCTTGGGTAAAACCAGCGCACCCAGTTGATCGTCGCTGTCCGGCCGATCGCCGATGGGCGCAAATGGCAAAACATTGCCGCTATCGCGCATCTCACTACCGATATCGCTAATCGAGTAGCTCCAAAGCACACGATCACCATCGCGATAGACAACCAATACCTTTTCGATCTTGGTTCCCAGTTCATCGCTAGCGTAGGTGATATCAATACAAGCCGCGTCTTTCGGGAAGCCTGGCAGGCATTGCTCAGGATCGGTAAAGGCTATCACGGTTTGTGTCAGATGGTTTTGCCCACGCCCCTCCTCATCGCCCTTCTTGAACCGGGCCAAGATGGGCTGCTCTCCACGGGGGTAAAAAAGCACCTTGAAGGACTGCGGCTCGAAGATCACCGATACGTCATTCTCGTCGTCAAAGACGTCGCCAACCAAATTGGCCATTGCGTCGTATATGCTGTCGGCCAAAGTCCGAGGATAGCGGTAATCTCGCATACCCTGGCCGCGGCGAAACGCCTCCATTACAGCGACCTCAGCACGCGCGCCCTCAAAGACCGTGCGTATCTTATCGTGAAATGGCGTTAGAAGGGATTTAACTTCTACTTCTGTAACGATGGGCATGTGGAACTCCGCAATCCGAGCAGCAGGATCGCTTCGAAAATCTGCAAAATCAAGATTTTTTATGCAGATTATATTTTTTGCATATATACCAATGCGTTAATGCGCCATCAGGTGCATGATGGCGTGCGACCGCGTGCGAATCAAACCCGCAGCTCCCCGCTTTCGATAGCGGCGCGGATTTCCTCGGTCAGGGGCACATAGGCCTTCTGTTCGGGATGATCGATATAGAGCGGTTCGGAGATTTTCGCCGGGTCCCAGCCTTCAGCCACCAGATCGGTCTTTTTCAGCTTGAACGTACCGGTGGTGTGCTCTGACGGGTCTTCCTGGTGGATGCGCACAAAGAGCGGGCGGGCATAGGCCGGCAGCTCTTTGGTCACATGGGCGTGGACGGCCGCGAGATCGAAATCCTTGTTCACCACCAGGGCCGCCATGCCGGCCTTGCCGGGGTAATCGGCCACGGGCACACCATAGATATTGGCCTGCACGATGCCGCTGGCCATGCCCATGATCTCGGCCACCTCGGAGGTCGCGACGTTCTCCGACTTCCAGCGGAAAGTGTCGCCCACCCGGTCGATGAAGTAGAAATAGCCTTGGCGGTCGCGCTTCATCAGATCGCCGGTGCGGAAGTAGAGATCGCCTTTCCTGAACACGTCGCGCAGAAGCTTCTTCTCGGTGGCTTCCTTGTCGCCATAGCCGTCGAAGCGGTAGCGGGCATCATCGGAGCGGATCTCGCCAATGGCCTCGCCCACCTCGTCCGGACCGCAGGGAATGCAGCGCCCCTTCGCGTCGCGCACGGGCATCTCCGAATCCAGATCGAACTTCACCAGATGCGAGTTGAACCGGCTTTTGAGATAAGGCGGCACGCGGCCAATGGCACCGGGCTTTGAATCAAGGTTCAGGAAGCCGACATTGCCTTCGGTTGCGCCATAGAACTCCATGATGCGTTCAATGCCCGAACGCTCCACAAAGCGCGGCCAGACATCCGGGCGCAGCCCATTGCCGATGGCGACGCGGATCTTGTGCTTCTTTTCCTCCGGCGAGGGATCGGCCGCAACGAGGAAGCGGCACAGCTCGCCGACATACATGAACATGGTTGCCCCATGCTCGGCGGCGTCCTTCCAGAAGGCGCTGGCGGAAAACTTGCGCCGGACGATCAGGGCGCCGCCCTGGCTGAGCGCGCAGCCCACACCGCAAAGCCCGCCCGTGGCGTGGTAAAGCGGCAGTACCATCATCATGCGGTCCTTGGGCGAGGCGTGGGCCGCCACCGCAAAGACCTGCAGATAGTAAAGCGAGCGGGTATGGGCGACGATCGCGGCCTTGGGCAGGCCCGTCGTGCCGGAGGTGTACATTTTCAGGCACGGGTCCTTGGCAAGCAGGTGCTCGCGATGCTCGCGGCCCGGGCGCGCGTCGGACACCGCTTGAAGCGCCCCGCCGAGATCCTGCCCGCCGGGCACGCTGTCAGCAGCACCATCGAATATCCAGGGCGTGATCGGCCCTATCGCGTCCGCTGCCGCCGCATAGGCGGCGCTCAGCTCGCCCTCGATAATGGCATGCGCGGCCCCGGCGATATTCACCCCGTGCGCCAGCGCCTTGCCCGTAACCTGGTTGTTCAGGAGAGCGGCGATCACACCCACTTTCGACAGGCCATACCAGAAGGCGATGTATTCCCAGCGATTGCCCATATAGAGCGCCACCGTGTCACCGGGCTTTATGCCACTGGCCAGCGCCCAGTTGGCGACGCGGTTCGCAAACGCGTCAAACGCGCCATAGCTGATCGTGGAGCCATCCTCCAGGATGAAGGCGGGGCGGGTCTTGTGCGCATCGACATTGCGCTCAAGAAGATCGGGCGTCAGATCGGGCGAATCCGGCGTGATGGACTTGAGCGTTTTCAGGAGCCGGACAAGCTCCCTCGTGTAGAAAATCTCACGCTTGATCGCGCTGAAGAAATCCATCTCGTCTGACCTCCCGCTGACCGCCTCTTTCCGGGCGGACCCGCGACAGTAATTGCCGCGGGGGGCGGGTCAAGACAACGCCATGCCTACAATGCTGCAAAGCACAGTATGTGCAGCACGGTACGCATCCGTTACGTACTGCAACGACATAAAAACATGCATGCATCCATGTCAGAGCGCGTTAATCCGTAGTTTCGGAGGGGAAATTAGACGGGGAGTATATGGTTGACGCAGGAGAATGGGACCGGGTGTGAGGGGACACCTGGCAGGTGGGGACCAGCGCTGCGGGCCTTGCGGCTGCGCAGCAATATGAAGCAGGACGATGCGGCGAGCCGGCTAAGGGTCAGCCAGTCCTATATCTCGCGGCTGGAAAACGGGGTTGTCGAGCCTTCGCCCGATATCATCTCACGTTTGCGCGCGCTGCTGCACAATCCGGTGCACCGGCCCCTGGTGGACCAGCTATGCGCCATTGTGCGCCATTCGCCACATGCGGTGGCCTTGCTGGCCTACAGGGACGGTGCGGTCAGCGTGATCGAGGCCAGTTCACGCTACCGCCATGCCGGGCCGCCGTTTGACGCCTATTTGCCGGATATGCAAACCGCCGATCCGCTGGGTCAGGCTGTATCCAACATTGTCCGGCAAGTGCTGGCCTGCGGGGCGTTCGACGGCGAAATCGCCTGTATGGAGGTGGTCTGGCGGGCGCCGGTGGACGGCGAGATGCGCAGTTTTCATTCCGTACAAACGCCGGTGTTCACCGGCACTGAATGGCTGGTCCATTCGGCAACCGCGGCCATGAGCGCTGCCGGGTACAAGGCGTTTCTGGCCCGGAATGGCGGGCCGGAAATCGTGCACGGTTTCTGAACCGCCAGGCGTAGGAAATGCCCCTGGAAAGCCAATCAACCACATGAATTTATTTATGCTTCGGTATCAGGCGAACACCCGCACGATTGAATGCTCCCTGATGCATTCCGCCAGGGACACGATAGAGGCCCTTTTCAAGGACAGAGCCCCATGTTCCTGACCCGTCTCGTCTATCACAGCCTTGCTGATTTCATGTCCGGATCGGGCAGCGTGTCCGACGAGATGGGCCGCATATTGTCGGCCGGGTTGCGCAATAACCCGCCTGAAGGGCTGACCGGTGTGCTGGCGGTTGACGGTGACCGCTTCCTGCAGGTGCTGGAGGGCTCAAGGCAGGCGGTTTCCACCACTTTCCGGCGGATTGCCCGCGATGCAGCGCACAGGGGTCTGCAGATCGTGTTCTGCGGCGAGGTGGACCAGCGCTGCTTTTCCGACTGGTCGGTCGCGGTGCTACGGGAAGATTCCCTGCCCGCCCCGGAGGCCCGTGAGGTGGATTATGACCACATCACCGCAGACGGCCTGGTGGAGCGGGCACGGCGCATCCGGGAAACCGGGCTGATCGCGCGGCGCGAAACCCTGAACGCCGATAGAGCGTGACGCAAACTGGACGGAAGCGGCAGGACAGGTCCGTCCGCCACGCTGAAAAACGTCGCTGCCGCGCCAGGATTCTGCGGCTTCACGGCCCGCTTCGCCCAACTTCCGGCGTTTGCGCGGCCACAGACACCGCTCAGGGCGAACAAAACTTGTTCGACTGGCAAGATTGGGCGAGCATGGCGTCAGACGGCAGGCCGCTTGGGGAATGTCGGGCGAAAAATCTGGGAGATCCTGTCATGCGCCTGGCGCTAGCGGCGGCTGCGGCCGCATTCCTGTCGATCCCTGTCCAGACCGGCCCTGTCCGGGCGGCCGAATTGCCTGAAGAGGCCCGCGTCCATGCTCGCGCCCTTGCCGAGACGGGGCTGGAGAGTGATCTGGCCTACCGGCTGACCGAATCGCTGACCACTGAAATCGGGCCGCGCCTGGCGGGCACACCGCAAGAGGCGCGTGCGCGCGACTGGGCTGTGGAGATGTTCAATGAGCTGGGCTTTGAAAATGTCCGGGTCGAGAACTTCCCGATGGATTTATGGACGCGCGGCTATTCCATCTTCGAGGAAGTGGCGATCACCCATCCCTTCCCGCAGGAGCTCTACGCCACCTCTCTGGGCGGTGCAGCGGCCACGCCCGAGGATGGGCTGGAAGCGGAGATCGTGTTCTTTGACAGCTTTGATGACCTGCTGGAATTTGACGGCGCGGACGATGCGCTGGAGGGCAAGCTGGTCTTCGTCAATGACCGCATGACCGCCGCGCGCACCGGCGAGGGCTATGGCTGGGCCAATCGCAAGCGCACCCTTGGCTGGGTAGAGGCGGAAAACCGCGGCGCGGCGGGCCTGCTGATCCGGTCGGTGGGCACGTCCTCGCACCGCTTCGCCCATACGGGCATGATGAGCTTTCCTGCCCAGCGTCTTCCCGGCATTCCTGCGCTCGCGGTCTCGGCGCCGGACGCTGACCAGATCGAGCGCATCCACGCCATGGGCGAGACGATACGCGTGGCGCTGCGCACCCATGCCGGCTGGCGCGGCGAGGTGACCAGCGGCAATGTCATCGCCGAAATCGTGGGCGCCGAGGCGCCTGAGGAAATCGTCATCATCGGCGCCCATCTCGACAGCTGGGATAACGGCACCGGCGCGCTGGACGACGGGGCGGGCGTAGGCATCGTCACCGCCGCGGCCAGGCTGATCATGGAGGCAGGCGTGCGCCCGCGCCGGACCATCCGCGTGGTGCTGTTCGGCGCCGAGGAGGTGGGGCTGGTCGGTGCGCGCGCCTACGCCCGCGCCCGCATGGCGGACGGCACGGTGGACCAGCATGTCATCGGATCGGAATCCGACTTCGGCGCGCGCAATGTCTGGCGTCTGTCGTCAGGGGTGGGCGAACATGCGGTGGGCTTCTTTGACGCCATGCAGGGCGAACTCGCCTTCCTGGGCATCGAGCGCGGCGGCAATTCATCTGGCGGCGGGCCGGACATGATCCCGCTGGCGGCGATGGGTGTGCCCATGGCGCGCCTGGACCAGGACGGGACGGATTATTTCGAGTTTCACCACACCCCCAATGACACGTTCGACAAGATCGTGCCCGAGGAAATGGCCCAGAATGTCGCGGCCTGGGCCATGTTCACCTGGTTCCTGGCCGATAGCGACATGGATTTCCGCGCGCGTCCCGAAGCGGGAGACGCAGAAGAGGGCGAACCGGCGCAATAATTTTTCCGCCGGAAACCTGATCCTGCGCGATCCCGGCCTAAATCCCGCGCCGCCAGCGCCCGGTTCGAGACATCGGTCAGCCGTGAGGCTGGCGCGCGCACCCTCGCAGGCACCCGGAGAGGAATCTATCAGACGACCTGCGTTACCAGCGCGCCGCTTCCTCGCTGGAGCCGCGATCGCCCTCATCACCCAGCGACATCTCGTGCCACATGGCGTTGAGGATGGCGAAGGAGCAGGCGAGGCCGATGCCCAGAATCCATGCGAAATACCACATATCTGTCGACTCCTGAGGTGCTAGTAATAGTCGCCGCCGCTGGTCACGTCCTCGGTCGTCACCCGCCCCCACATCACCTTGAAGGCCCAGGCCGTGTAGGCGAGAATGATGGGCAGGAAGATCGCTGTCACGATCAGCATGATGAACAGTGTGAGCTGGCTTGAAGAGCTGTTCCACACCGTCAGGCTGGAATTGGGATCAAGGCTCGAAGGCAGGATGAAGGGGAACATGGACAGCCCCGCCGTCGAAATGATCCCGAAGGTTGAAAGCTTGGAACCGATAAAGGTGATGCTCTCCGAATTGAGCCTCAGTCCGATAAGCGCCGCAAACGCCCCGCCAAAGCCCAGAACGGGCGCCAGTATCATCCAGGGATGGGAGGCATAATTGGCGAGCCACGCGCCCGCCGCCGCCACCGTTTCGGTGCGCAAGGGGTTGGACGGGCCCGCCGGGTCCACCTCGCCCACTTGCGCAAAGCCATAAGGCCCGTAGGCCATGGCCAGCCCGCCACCGGCAAACAGCACGATCGAGGCAATCGCAAAAACCGGGGCAAGCGTGCGTGCGCGGTCGCGAACGGGTCCGTATTCGGCCTTCATCGACAGCCAGGCCGCGCCATGCAGGCCCATCATGGTGACCGACAACAGCCCGCACAGGATCGCGAACGGGTTCAGAAGGTCGAAGAAGGAGCCTTCCCAGAAGGCGCGCAAGTTTTCGTCCAGCCGGAAGGGCACACCCACCAGCACATTGCCTACCGCCACACCGAAGAGGAGGGCAGGCACGAACCCGCCGGTAAACAGCGCCCAGTCCCACATCGCCCGCCAGCGCTTGTCTTCCCGCTTGGAGCGGTATTTGAAGCCGACAGGGCGCAATATCAGCGCAGCCAGCAGCACGAACATCGCCAGATAAAGCCCGGAGAACGAGACCGCATAGACCATCGGCCAGGCGGCAAAGATCGCCCCGCCACCCAGGATGAACCAGACCTGATTGCCTTCCCAGGTCGGGCCGACCGTGTTGATGGCGACACGCCGTTCGGCGTCTGTCTTCGCCACGAAGGGCAACAGGCCCGCCACGCCAAAATCAAATCCGTCCGTCGCGGCAAAGCCGATCAGCAGGACACCCAGCAATCCCCACCAGAGGACGCGCAAGGTTTCATATGAAATCGGGATTTCCATCTTGCAGCTCTCCTACTCGGCAGGAACAGGGGCCATGCCGCCGTCACTGGCAGCCGGCTTGTGGGTGGGGCGCCGCGCCGCATCACCGCCCTTGCCCGCATACGGACCCTTGCGGATGAAGTGCAGCATCAGCATGACCTCGATCACGGCCAGCGCGCCATAAAGGGCGGTGAAGCCGGCAATCGTCATCCATATCTGCGTCGCGTTGAGGCTGGAGACGCCCATGAAGGTCGGCAGCATGCCCTCGATGATCCAGGGCTGGCGGCCATATTCGGCCAGCAGCCATCCCAGCTCCGCCGCGACCCAGGGCAGGGGCAGCGAGATGAGCGCCACCCACAGGAACCAGCGTGTCTCATGGCGGCGCAGCGTGCACAGCACAAAGGCCGTGCCGAAGAGCAGTATCATGTAGAAGCCGATCCCCGCCATGAAGCGGAAGGACCAGAACATGACCGGCACGTCGGGTATCGTATCGAAGGCGGCCTGACGGATCTGGTCGGGCGTCGCCTCGCGCGGATCGGCGATATAGCGGGTAAGAAGGAGGGCATAGCCAAGGTCGAACTTGGTTTCCTCGAATTGCGCGCGCGCCTCGGTGTCCGTCTCGTCTGCCCGCAGGCGCTGCAGCGCGTCATAGGCCAGGATGCCGTTCTCCACGCGCGTCTCGGCAATTGCGACCAGCGGCAATATGCCCTCCACCTCGGAATCGAGCGAGCGCGTGGCGATGAGGCCCAGCACCCAGGGCACATCAACGGCAAAGTGCGTGGTCTGGTTTTCCACGTCGGGGAAGCCGACAAGCGTGAGCGGGGCAGGCGCTTCATGCGTCTCCCACATCGCTTCGAGCGCGGCGAGCTTCATACGCTGGTTATGGGTGAGCGCATAACCGCTCTCATCGCCCAGCACCACGACCGAGAGCGAACCCATCAGGCCGAAGGCGGCTGCGACCGTCATCGAGCGCTTGGCAAAGCCGCGATGGCGGCGCTGCAGCAGGAACCAGGCCGAGATCGCCAGCACGAACAGCGCGCCGGTGACATAGCCGGCCGCCACCGTGTGCACGAATTTGGCCTGCGCCACCGGATTGAACAGGACCGCCATGAAGTCGGTGACTTCCATGCGCATGGTTTCGGGATTGAACTGCGACCCCACCGGGTTCTGCATCCAGCCATTGGCGATGAGGATCCACAGCGCGGAGAGATTGGTGCCGAGCGCCATGAACCAGGTCACCGCGAGGTGGGCCTGCTTGCTCATCCGGTCCCAGCCGAAGAAGAACAGGCCCACAAGTGTCGCTTCGAGGAAGAAGGCCATCAGGCCCTCGATCGCCAGCGGCGCGCCGAACACATCGCCCACATAGTGGGAGTAGTAGGACCAGTTCATGCCGAACTGGAACTCCATCGTGATGCCGGTGGAGACGCCGAGCGCGAAATTGATGCCGAACAGCGCGCCCCAGAATTTCGTCATGTCCTTCCAGACCTGACGGCCGGTCATCACATAGACGCTCTCCATGATGGCGAGCATGAAGGCGAGGCCGAGCGTCAAGGGCACGAACAGGAAATGGTACATGGCTGTCAGCGCGAACTGCCAGCGCGATAGATCGGCAACTTCCATGTCGATCATGGAAAAACTCCCCGCAGCGATAGATGCAAACCTCTACGGGAAATACCCATAGCCGATTTGCGGACTTTTATCCCTATGCCTTGTGCGGATTTCTTTGGATAGCGCGCATTCTGACGCAGGGGCGCGGTGCCGCAGGGGGGCAGACGCGCAGGCGGGAATGCGTTGCGGAACAAAAAAAATACTGGGTTCCAGATAGCGGCTACGCCGCTTCTGGAATGACGAGGGGAACGGGCTCTGCGGAGAGAAAATTGGACCCCGGCTCGGGGGCCGGAAACCCGGTTGAGAGTAATGCGCTTCGATCTGCGCCGCCGCGGAATCGCCGGACCTTAGAAACCGCGGTCCCGCCCCCCGAGCCGGGACCCATACACTTCGTTTCACCGGGATGAGCCGGTGCCTAGTCTTCTTCTGCTCTGGACCCCGGCATTCGCCGTGAAAACGCGGGGAGGGAACAGCAGAGATGCCCACGCGAAGCCCCCTCCCCATCGTCATTCCGGGGGAGCACAGCGACACCCGGAATCCAGCTCTTTATTTTGATGTTCAGCCCGTCCGGGCTTCGCGCCTCGCATAGGCTCCGGCGGCCTTGCAGGCCGCTTCTGGAATGAGGAGTGGCGCAAAGCGCGTGGAGCAGAAGATGGACCCCGGCTCGGGGGCCGGGGACCCGGTTGTCTTGCGGGTTCGATAGCTCTGCCAGGTTTGGCACCAACCTCTCCAATTTGGGTCTCGGCCCCGCCTGTCCCCGTGAAGCCGGAGAAGCCGCGATCCACACTTTTCGCTTTCCCGCCTCCTGCCCCTCCTGCTCACCTGCCCTACTGCCCTCCTGCCATACGGCCCCACCTACCCCACTGCCCCTCCCGCCCCGCCTGCCCAACCATTCCCGCGCTTCGCGCGTCCGTGCCGCTGTGTTAATACGATATGCAGGAAAAGGGAGACGGATGACAGCTCCGGCCAGAGGGCGACGGCCCGCTATAACCCCCCACCTCCCCCACTCCCCCCACTGGCAATTCGCGCCCGCTTCGCTAGACAAAGCCCCCTGAGACGCTGCGCCGCAGGGCGCTGCTGAGCGATATGCGTGATTAACGGCGGCCATGAGCAATCCTGCCCTCACTTCAGAAGCCCGGCGTGCGCTGGGCGGCCTTCTCTCCGCATGGGGGAAGGCCGGGCGCGGGCCGTCAATGCTGGCGAGCGTGTGCGGGATTGCGCAATACGCGCTCTTCATCGGCTTTGCCGGCTTTGCCGCCAGCGCGATTGCGGGCCTCGTCAATGGCGAGGCCTTCCTCGCGCCCGCCCTCATCGCCGCCCTGTTTGCTGCTTTCCGCGCGGGGGCGCAGGCGCTGGAGACGCGCGCAGGCTTTGAGGCCGCCGCGCGGGTGAAGGCCCATGTCCGGCGCGAGGCGGCCCACGCGCTCGCCGCCAAGGGCCCCGCCTTCACCGAGCGGCTGGAGACCGGCGCAGCAGGCTCGGCCCTCACCGACGCGGTGGAGAAGCTGGAAGGGTATTTCGGGCGCTACCGCCCGCTCATGCCGGTGATCGCGGGCGCGCCTATCCTGATGGTTGCTGCTGCCTTCACCCAGAGCTGGGTGGTGGGCACGCTCTTCATCATCACCGCGCCCTTGCTGCCGCTTTTCATGGCGATTGTCGGCGGCGCGGCGGCGGCAGCCAGCAAGGACCAGATCGCGGTGCTCGCCCGCCTCGCCGGGCGCTTTAATGACCGCTTGCAATCACTGGCACTCCTGAACGCGTTCAACGCCGCGCCGCGCGAGCGCGAGGGGCTGGCCGCGGCATCGGAGGATTTCCGCCAGCGCACGATGAAAGTGCTCCGGCTTGCCTTCCTCTCCTCCGCCATTCTGGAATTTTTCGCCGCCCTCTCGGTCGCGGCCATTGCGGTCTATGTCGGCTTCTCGCTTCTGGGGGAGCTACCCTTCGATGCGGGCGAAACTGTCACCCTGCGTGAGGGGCTGTTCGTCCTTATCCTGGCACCGGAATTTTACATGCCGCTGCGGCGTTTATCCGCCGCCTATCACGACCGCGCCGACGCCGAAGCCGCCGCCGGTACTATAAAACCCCTGCTGGAATACCCGGAATTAGGGCTTTCGAGGGTAACATTCGCCCCCTTTCATACCTCACCCTCTCTGGACCTCTCTCGCGTCTCGTGCACTTACGAAAATGACCGCAAGGCATTGAATCCCATCACGCTTTCCATTCAGGCGGGAAGATTGAGCGTTTTGTGGGGACCGTCGGGTTCGGGCAAGTCCACACTCCTCAAAATCCTGATGGGTTTTGCGCCTCTATCCTCCGGCGAGGTGCGGATAGACGGCGAACCGATGGACGCCCCGCTCGCCGGGCGCGCAGGCTGGATTGGCCAGAACCCGCGCCTGTTTCATGGCAGCTTGCGGGATAATATCACCCTGCATGACGAGACTATCCCGGCAGAGATGATTGAGCGCGCGGTGGCAGAGGCCGGCGTCGCCGACTTCCTTATCCACCTGTCGGACGGTCTCGACACACCCCTTGGCGAACGCGGATTTGGTTTGTCTGGCGGGCAGATACAGCGGGTAGCTCTCGCGCGGGCGCTGGCCCGTGACATGAAACTTGTCCTCATGGACGAGCCCACCGCCCATCTTGATGGCGAGGCCGAGGCGCGCTTTCTCGAAGCGCTTCTCTCCAACAAAAATGGGCGGACAATCCTCATCGCTACCCACAGCCCGGCCGTGCGCGCGATTGCCGACGAGGTGTTCGAGATTGCTGAGCTGCAAGAGGGCGGAGCGCCATGAAAACGCTCACCTTCTTCCTTGCTTTGGCAAGGCCTGACCGCTGGTGGCTGCGCGCCGGGGCTGTGCTTGCCATCCTCACTCTGCTCGCCGGAATCGGGCTTTTATCCCTGTCGGGCTGGTTCATAACCGCAGCCGCTATCGCCGGGGCAGCGGGGCTGGGGCGCAGTTTCAACTATCTTTTTGCATCAGGCGGTGTGCGCGGATTTGCCATGGCACGTACCCTCGGCAGATATGCCGAGCGGCTGGCCACCCACGAGGCCACTTTCCGCATCCTGGCCCGCCTGCGCCTTTGGGTGTTTGACCGGGCCGCACCGCTAGTCCCGGCAGGGCTTGGCGGCCTGCGCGCAGGCGATCTGCTTTCGCGTGTCACCGGCGATGTCGATGCGCTGGACGGGCTCTATCTACGGCTGGTAACGCCCGCCCTGTCCGCGCTTTTCGGTGCGCTGGCAGTCGTCATTGTCCTCGGTTTTGCGGCTCCGGCAGCGATATTGCCCGTGATCGGGCTCTTTATCCTGTCAGGATTAGGCCTGCCTCTCCTCGCGGCAAAGCTTGGCCAATCCGCCGGAGAAAGCGTCACGCAATCGGCCTCCGATACGCGTTCAGAGGCCGCTGACCTGATCGCGGGCATGGCCGAGCTCAAGGCCTATGGCGCTGAAGGGGCAGTGCTTTCCCGCCTCGATGCGGCGAGCGATAGCTGGATCTCCGGCCAGCGCCACCTTGCCGGACTGGCGCTGATGAATACCGCCGTACTCGCCTTTGCCGGTCCGGCCAGCTTCGTCGCCGGTTTCCTTGCCGCTGCGGCGTCGGGCGCATCGCCGCCTCTGGCTGCATTGGCAGGCTTTATTGCCTTTGGTTTGTTCGAGGCTGCCGCCCCGCTTGTCCTCGCCGGGGAGCAGTATGGGCGCACGCTCTCTGCCGCCAAACGCCTGAAAGCGCTCGATGATCTGCGCCCGGCCGTGGAAGAGCCGCAAACGCCTCTCCCCCTGCCTGATGGCCATGATGCGGTGTTCAGCTCGGTCGGATTTACCTATCCCGGCGGCCAGTCCCGCCCCGCCCTCACCGATGTCAGCTTCACCCTGCCCGAAGGCGGGCGGGTAGCCCTTGTGGGCGCCTCCGGGTCTGGAAAGTCGAGCATTATCCGTTTGCTGATGGGCTTTTATGCCCCGGATAGCGGGGCGATCCGCCTCGGCGGAACTGACCTTGCCGCTCTCGGGCCTACGCGGACAAGAGAGCGCCTGTCCCTTGTCGATCAGCGCGCCGATCTGCTTTCCACCACGGTGCGGGCAAACCTGCTGCTCGCCCGGCCCGACGCGACAGAAAGCCAGCTCTGGCAAGCCCTTGAACAAGCCAGAGCCGCCGATTTCGTGCGCGCTCTGCCCGATGGATTGCTGACCTGGATTGGCGAGGAGGGGCGCCTCATATCCGGCGGACAGGCGCGGCGTATCGCGCTCGCCCGCGCCTTCCTGCGCGATGCCCCTGTCATGCTGCTCGATGAACCGACCGAAGGGCTGGACAGCCGGACAGAGGCCGAATTTCTTGATGCGCTCGATGCGTGGCTCGACGCTGATCCGCGCCGCTCTGTTCTCATTGTCACCCACCGCCCGGCCTTGCTGGCGCGGGCGCGCGAGGTGATCGTGATGGAGGATGGACGCATCTTGCAGACGGGCAGCGTGGACGCGCTGACCGCGCAGGACGGCGCGTTCAAGCGCCTGTTTGGCAACAGGGTTTAAGCGTCAGTCATTGCGCCAGAACATCCACCAGGGGTCGGGCTCGGGCTGGTGAATACCCAGCCATTCGCGCACCTGGAGGATGGCGGGCGAGAGCCGCTCCCATGCCGGAACATGGCCGATTATCCACGCATCCGCCGCCGGCCAGAACACCGATAGCAGGAAGGCGCCAAGGAAGATCGTGACCACGATGGTCAGGATAGGCTTGAAAACGTCCCCGATGAATTTGAACAGACCGCCCATAAGGACCTCCCCTGTCTATCTCTCCACCCTAGCCTGCCTGACGCTGAATGGGGAGTGAAAGCGCGCGCTTTGCCTCGGGGTGTCTGCGCTGCTAGCGTCGCCGCGTGATCCGCTGGCATAGCCCGCTGCGTAGAAAGCCTTATGACCCAGACGCTTGCTCAATCGGGCCCCGCGCCCTTCGCCGACCCGGACATTACCGCCAAGGGCGAGACCCGCGCCAGCGTGGCGTTTGACAGATTGCAGACGCTCTGGGTGATGACCGGCACGCTGTGCAACATCGCCTGCACCAACTGCTATATCGAAAGCTCGCCGGAGAATGACCGGCTTGTCTACATCACGCCGGACGAGCTGGAACCCTATCTGGACGAGGTGGGGGCACTGGTCCCGGAGCCCATCGAGATCGGCTTTACCGGCGGAGAACCCTTCCTCAACCCTCATATGGCGGCGCTGGCCGAAGCGGCGCTGAAACGCGGGCACCGCGTCCTCATTCTGACCAACGCCATGCGCCCGATGATGCGCCCGCGCGTGCAGTCCGGATTGCTGGATCTGCAGGCCCGCTATCCGGGGCAGATAACCCTTCGCACCAGCCTCGATCACTACACGCCTGAGGTACACGATACGGAGCGCGGAGCCGGCGGTTTCGCCGCGACGCTTGAGGGCATTAACTGGCTGAGCAATAACGGGTTTTTGCTCGCGCTGGCAGGCCGTCAGATGACCGATGAAACCATGGCGGAGGCGCGCGCGGGCTATGCGGCCCTGATCGCGGCGCACGGGTGGGATATAGACGCGGCCAATCCGGCGCAAATGGTGATCTTCCCGGAAATGGACGAGGCCGGATCGCCGCCCGAAATCACCGTCGATTGCTGGGGCATTCTGAATAAAAATCCGGCCGATATCATGTGCGCGTCCAGCCGGATGATCATCAAGCGGCGCGGTGCCAAAAGGCCCTCGGTGGTCGCCTGCACGCTCCTGCCCTACGACCCGCAATTTGAACTGGCCACGACCCTCACCGAGAGCCTGAGGCCTGTGAAGCTGAACCATAAATTCTGCGCGCAGTTCTGCGTGCTCGGCGGGGCGAGTTGTTCAGCTTAAGCCTTGAAATGTTTGCCGAGTTTCAGGCCCTGACCTTGGTAGTTGGACCCGTTCATGCCATAGGCCGAACCGATTTTTCCCGCCATCGGCTCATGGACGAGGCGGGCCACGGCCTGACCATGTTCAAGGATAAAGGGCACGTCACGCCCCCTCACCTCAAGCACGGCTTTTGCCGGTGCGCCAAGGCCGAAGCCGGGGTCGAAAAACCCGGCATAATGGGCGCGGAACTCCCCTATTTCCGGGGCGATGGGCGCCATCTCGGCAGCATCGGCGAGCGGGATTTCTACCGCCTCGCGTGAGGCGAGAATGTAGAACTCCCCCGGATCGAGCACGATCTGCCCGCGTGGGGCGTATAGCGGTTCCCAGAAATCCAGCGCGGCATGCGCGCCGATCCGGCATAAATCCACCAGCGGGCTGTGGCGCTTGGCCCGCCAGCCGACAGGCGCGTTACCTGCCGCCTGCAGATCAACGCTAAGCACTTGTGAAAGCCCGGCTTTGAGCGCGCCGCGCCGCAGGCGCACCTGCACCAGCCGGTCGCCCGGACGGGCAAGGATGGAAAAGGTGCGCGGGGAGATTTCCACCCATAGCGGGCCGCAATAGCCCGCGGGCAGCTGGTCGAAGGCGGCCGCATTATTCCCGATGACCCGGGTGAAGACATCCAGCCGTCCAGTGGAGCTTTTCGGGTTCATCGCCGCGCTGAGGCCCGCCGGCAGGGCGAGGCTTTCCATCAGCGGGACAAGATAGACGCAGCCTGTCTCCAGCACGGCCCCGCCCGTCAGCTCGATCTCGTGCATGACAAGGCCGGAAGCGAGGCAGTCATCAACAGTGCGCGCCGGGCCGGGAAGGAAGCTGGCACGCAACCGGTACGCCTTTGTTCCCAAACGCAGATCAAGGCTCGCGGGCTGGATCTGACCGTCCTCGATATCCGGCGCAACAATACCTCCGGCGGAGACCAGTGCGGCAAGGTCAAGATCGGTCAGGATACCGGGCGTGGACATGATGCAAACGCGACTCACGAAGGGGGATAGAGGGCGCACCGTTCCGCATGGCGAGAGGCTTTGCAATGGCGCAGGCAGGCGCGTCTGCGCGAAACCCCTTGAGCGGACGCGCCAAGAGGTGTCTCATCCGGTGCAGAGGAGTTTTGTACCGCCATGTATATGCTGGAAACCGAAGGCGTTATCATCCGTGTCGAGCCGGATTATCTGGAAACAGAATCCGAGCCGGACGAGAACCGCTATATCTGGTCGTACACTGTCGAGATTGAAAATTCGGGCGCTGCCCCGGTGCAGTTGATGACGCGCGAATGGCGGATAACCGATGCCAAGGGCCGCACCCGCGTGGTCAAGGGTGAAGGCGTGATCGGGGAAAAGCCGGTTATCGCCCCGGGAGAATGCTTCCGCTATACATCGGGCGCGCCCCTGCCCACGCCGTCGGGCTTCATGAGCGGACAATACGAGATGCGCCGGGCGGACGGAGCCGTTTTCAATGCCGCCATTCCATCGTTTGCACTGGACAGCCCCCTCATGCCGGCCACGCTGCATTAGGCTGGCGCGCCGGAAGGCTGACGCGTGAGCATCTATACCCGCACCGTGATCTTCATTCTGGGCGTGCTGCTCGCCGCGCTCGGCGGTGCCATGCTGGTGCCTGCCATCATCGACCTCAATGTCGATGCAGAGTCCGCGCACGCCTTTTTCGGTTCGGCCGTGCTGTGCGGATTTGTCGGCGGCATCATGGCCCTGATGGGGCGCGGGGACGGGTTCGACCTGGACGCGCGCGGCGCGATCCTCGTCACATCCGGGTCCTGGATAGTGCTGGGTCTGGCTGCGGCTATCCCGCTGCATCTGGCCGGGATCGGCATGAGCTGGACCGATGCCATTTTCGAGTCCGTTTCAGGCATCACCACCACCGGCGCCACCGTGCTGACCGGCCTGCAGGATCTGCCGGCGGGTGTGCTGATCTGGCGGGCGATCCTGCAATGGATTGGCGGGATCGGCATCATCGTGACGGCGATGGCCATCTGGCCCGTGCTGGGTATTGGCGGCATGCAGCTTTTCCGGCTGGAAAGCTCTGACAAGATGGACAAGGCCCTGCCGCGCGCCGGCGAGATAGCGGGCGCGGTAGGTCTGATCTATCTGGTACTCACCTTTGCCTGCTTCATCGCTTATGGCTTCGCAGGCATGAACGCGTTCGATGCGGCTGCCCACGCCATGACCACTGTCGCCACGGGCGGATTCTCCACCCACGACAATTCGATCGGCGCCTGGGCGCATGAAGGCGCAGACCTCGTCGCGCTCGTCTTCATGTTGCTCTCTGCCCTGCCCTTCCTGGTTTTCCTGCGCGCCCTGCAGGGGCGCCCGGACCGGATCATCACCGATCCGCAGGTGCGCGCCTTTCTGGCCGTTGTCCTGATTGCCTGTGCGGGCCTGACCCTGATGCTGATCGTCAACCCGGTGGATACTGGCGGCCTGCCGGCCTGGCGCGCCGCGGCGGTAAATGCCGTCTCGGTGATGACCGGAACGGGCTATGGCAGCGCCGATTTTGCACAGTGGGGCACCATGCCGGTCATGGTGTTCTTCATCCTGATGTTTGCGGGCGGTTGCGCAGGCTCGAGCACCTGTTCGATCAAGATATTCCGTCACCAGATCGCCGCCTCGGCCATGCTGACCTATCTGCACCGCTATGCCCGGCCACGGGCCGTGCGCTCAGTGCACTATGATGGCAAGCCCGTGTCCGAAGCGACCGTGCGCTCGGTACTGGGCTTTGTATTCCTGTTCTTCGGAGCGTTTGCGGTGTCGGCGGTGTTGCTGTCGCTGATCGGACTGGACCCGGTCACCGCCCTGTCGGGTGCCGCCACCACCATCGCCAATGTCGGCCCGGGCCTGGGCGATATTATCGGCCCGGCGGGCACATTCCAGCCTCTGCCCGATGCCGCCAAATGGGTGATGAGCTTCACCATGCTGGTCGGCCGGCTGGAAGTGCTGACCATGCTGGCCCTGTTCACGCCCGCCTTCTGGCGCAGCTGACAGGACAGCAGGTCAGCCCGCCGCGTCAATCTCGGCTTCGGTGAAGCGCCAGTCGCGATTGCAATACTCGCACGTCATCACAACGGCGCCGTCCTTCACCATGTCATCACGGTCCTCTGCCGGGAAACCGGCGAGGATGCGCGCCAGCCGTTCGCGTTCACAGGTGCAACGCCTCATCACCTGCTTGCCGGGCTGCAGGCGCACGCCATCCTCGTGGAAGAGGCGGTAGAGCAGCTTGCCGGAGGAGACACCCGGATCGAGCAATTCATCATCCTCGACGGTGTCGAACAATACCTGCGCATCGGCGAAGGCATGGGCGTCATGGCCGCGCGCATCATCGCCGGCAATGCGCTGCAATATCGCGCCGCCCGCGCGCCAGCGCATGGAGCCGCCATCGACCATTTCCTGACCCACCGCGAGGCGGATACGCGTCGGCACCTGTTCAGACTGGGCGAAATAGTGCTCGGCGCAGGCCGCCAGCGAGGGGCCATCCAGCGCCACCACGCCCTGATAGCGGTCCATGTCTGCACCCTGGTCAATCGTCATGGCGAAGGCGCCGGAGCCGAGCAGGCGTTCAGCGCCCGGCCGCGGGCCATGTTCGGCCTCAAGCACAGCAACGCGATCGGCGTCATAGCGGGCAAAGCCGCGCACGCCCTCGCCCACGGCATAGTCTGCGACGACGAAGCTGACAGCGCCTTCACCGCCCAGCCCGCCGGGATTGGCATTGGCGCCGCTGGCCTGCACGATAAGCCGGCCCTCAAACTTGAGCGAATCCCCGATCAGCACCGCGAGAAGGACGGCTTCGCCCAGCAGCGCCGCGACGGGCATAGGCAGTTCGTGCGCGGACAGGATCTCGTCGATGACCGGGCCGAGCCGGACCACCCGGCCCGATACGGGCCGCTCTTCCAGCTGGAATGCCGCCACAATGTCATCGTCACGGCCCAGCTCTCCGGGGGCCGGTGCAGCACTGCTCTGATCCATGGTCCGCCTTGCTTGTTCTTGCCTAGCCCTGCTCAAGCGCGGCGAGGGCAGCGTCGAGCGCCTCTACCGCCTGCCGGGCATGGGCTTCTTCAATGATCAGCGGCGGGGCCATACGGGCCACATTGTCACCAGCCGCTCCGATCAGCAGATGGTGATCGCGCGCGTGCTTTGCCAGTGTCTTGTTCACATAGCCGGTCTTCAGCTTCAGCCCGGCCAGAAGCCCCTTGCCGCGAACCTCCTCGACCTTGGCCGAATGCGTATCGGCAAGGCCATGCAGTTGCTGGTGCAGGAAGTTGGAGATGTCCACGACATGATCCATGAAGCCCGGCGCAGTCAGCTCGTCATAGACGACATTGCCAACGGCCATGGCCAGCGGATTGCCGCCAAATGTGGATCCGTGTGTGCCAACCACCATGTGTGCGCCGGCATCGTCGGTAGTCAGGCATGCGCCCATCGGGAAGCCGCCGCCCACACCCTTGGCCACGGCCATGATGTCCGGCGCCGCGCTGCCCGCCCATTCATGCGCCCACAGCTTGCCCGTGCGCCCGGCGCCACACTGGACCTCGTCGTAGATCAGTAGAAGGCCATGCTCGTCGCACAGCTCACGCAGGCCGCGCAGGCAGACATCCGGCAAGGCACGTACGCCGCCTTCGCCCTGCACCGGCTCCACCAGAATGGCGGCTGTCTCTTCGGTAACGGCAGCCTTCAGGGCGTCGTGATCACCGAACGGAACGGAGTCAAACCCCTCCATGCGCGGGCCGAAGCCTTCCAGATAGGCCGGGTTTCCACCCGCATTGATGCCGCCATAGGTGCGGCCATGGAAGGCGCCGGTGAAGGTGATGATGCGGTAGCGGTCCGGGCGCCCGTTCACGAAGTGATAGTGGCGCGCGGTCTTGATCGCGCACTCGATCGCCTCGGTGCCGGAATTGGTGAAGAAAACGCGGTCTGCAAAACTGTTCCGGCAATACTTGGCGGCGAGCTCGTGCTGGCCGGGCACCGTGAACATGTTGGAGGTGTGCCAGAGCTTGTCGGCCTGGGCTTTCAGGGCTGCGACCGCCTTCGGGTGGGCATGGCCGAGCGCGTTCACTGCGATACCGGAAATGAAGTCGAGATATCTGTCGCCGCTGCGCTCAATCAGGAAGACGCCTTCGCCACGCTCGAATATCTGCGAGGGCGGAGCATAGGTGTCAAAAAGCGGTGTCGGCATGTTCGGTATCTCCGGTAAAAAGATCAGGTTCTCAGCCGCCAGCCAGAGCGTAAAACGCCATAGCAGGCCACCAGAAGCACAGCGTTGATGACCAGCGTCACCGCGACGCCAATGGCGATATTGCCGTCGGCATAACCGATAAAGCCGTAGCGGAAACCGTCGATCAGATAGAAGAACGGATTGACGTGACTGATGGTCTGGAAAGGCTCGGGCAGGATCGAGATCGAGTAGAAGGTGCCAGACAGGAAGGTCAGCGGCATGATGATGAAATTGGTGATGACCGCCAGGTGATCGAATTTCTCTGCCCACACACCGGCAATGACACCGGCCATGCCCAGCATGGCTGCCGCGCCGACGCCGAAGAACACAATTGCCCAGAGATGGGCAACTGGCAGCGAGGCAAACGGCACGATCACAGCAGCAGAAGCTGCCGCCACAAGGACGCCGCGCGTAATCGCGCCGCCGATAAAGGCAGCCGCCAGCTCGCCGGCGGACAGAGGCGGCATCAGGAAATCGACCGTATTGCCCTGCACCTTGGCCACGATCAGCGAAGAGGACGAGTTGGCGAACGCATTGTTCAAAAGCCCCATCATGATGAGGCCGGGGCCTAGAAACACGACGAAGGGAAGTCCGCCAGGAGCCTCGCGCGTAACGCCGATGGCCAGCGAAAACACCATCATGTAGAGCAGGGTCGTGGCGACCGGGGCTGCGACCGTCTGGAAGCTCACCTTCAAAAAGCGGCGCACTTCCTTCTTGTAAAGCGTCCACAGGCCGAGCCAGTTTACCGCGCCCATCACGCGCGGCTGCGGCGGCACAGCCCCGGCAAGGCTGGCCTTCACGGCATCGCTCTGGCTGGACGTGTCTGGCATGACCGGACCCTTTTCGCCTTGTTCTGACGGATGGTTGACCGTCCTCTAGCACGGTCCGGCGCAACGACGCGAGTGCGCAAGGCGCAAGTTTTCCACGTCCGAATCAGTGCCGCATCTTGTGCTATCAGAACCCGCCGATACTGTATTTCGTGTCCGACCCCAAGATGTAGGGTTTAGCAGCAAGCCTGCTACCAATCCATTGGGGTCCAATATCGAAGCGTATAAGGCGAGGAGCGCACCGCCATGGCATGGACTGATGAACGGGTGGAAACCCTGAAAAAATTGTGGGCTGACGGTCTGAGCGCCAGCCAGATCGCCAAACAGCTCGGCGGCGTAACCCGCAATGCCGTGATCGGCAAGGTACACCGGCTTGGCCTGTCAGGCCGGGCAGCACCCTCCCGCCCCACACGGCGTATCGCTACGCCCAAGCTGGCCCCCAGACCGCGGACGGCCACCTCTTCATCACCGGCCAGCGCGAAGGCCAAGCCGTCCAATGGCAGCGAACCGGCTGTGGTGCGCGCGCCGGCGCCGGCGCCTGTTCCCGTCGAACCGCATGTCCTGCCATCAGGCGATTACGCCACGGTGCTGACCTTGCGCGAGGGCATGTGCAAATGGCCTGTCGGTGATCCGGCTGATGCCAGCTTCCGCTTCTGCGGTCACAAGACCACGCCGGGGCAAGCCTATTGCGAAGCGCATTCGCAGATGGCCTACCAGCCCCAGGCCAAGCGCAAGCGCAAGCCCGCCGATGACGCGCGCGCGGTGCTGGACAGCCTGGCGTCGGGCCGCCGGGCCAATTTCTAGGAAAACAGCCCCTGCGCTTGAAAGAAGAGCCCCGGTGATGTCACCGGGGCTTTTTTCTAGTCCGCGTTCAGCGCATAGCCGGCAGACCGGACGGTGCGGATCGGATCAATCTCGTGTCCGTTATTGAGCGCCTTGCGCAGCCGCCCGACATGCACGTCGACAGTGCGTGCCTCCACATAGACATCCGAGCCCCATACCGCGTCGAGCAATTGTTCGCGCGAGAAGACCCGTCCGGGATGCTGCATGAAATAGTCCAGCAGGCGGAACTCGGTCGGGCCGAGATGAATGTCGCGTCCCGCACGCGACACCCGGTGCGCTACACGGTCAATCGTGATCTCGCCGACCACCACCTTGTCATCGGCCAGCCCGGGCCGGATGCGGCGCAATATGGCGCGGACACGGGCAAACAGCTCATTCATCAGGAAGGGCTTGATGATGTAGTCATCGGCGCCGGTATCAAGCCCGCGGATCCGGTCTGCCTCCTCGCCGCGCGCTGTCAGCATGATGATCGGAATATTGCGCGTCTCCTGACGCCCGCGCAGGCGGCGGCAAACCTCGATGCCCGACACGCGTGGCAGCATCCAGTCGAGCAGGATGATGTCCGGCTGGCGCTCCTCCACGAGGATCATCGCCTCCTCGCCATCGGCGGCGACCGTGACGCGGAAACCTTCCTTCTTCAGATTATACTGAAGCAGCTCGGCCAGCGCATCTTCATCCTCGACGACCAGAACATGCGGTTGCATGGCAGTGCCCTCTAGCTAGCGCCGCTTTCGAGCGGCGTGCCCTTGGGCCGTTCGGCCGTCAGCTCGCTGCCCGTGACGGCATAGTGAACCAGCTCGGCGATATTGGTGGCATGGTCGCCCACCCGCTCGAGATTCTTGGCGATGAACAGAAGGTGCGTGCCCGGCCCGATCAGCCGGGAGTCCCCGGCCATGCAGGTCAGAAGCTCGCGAAAGAGCGCATTATAGTGCTCGTCCACGTCGTCATCGCGCTCCCACACGCCGACTGCGCCGGCAATCTCGCCGCTTACATAGGCGTCCAGCACCTCATGGAGGTGACGCTGGACCAGCCGGCCCATGCGTTCGACCGACTTGGTGAGCGGCAGGGGCTCGGCCTCGTTCAGGGCCCGCGTACGCCGGGCGATATTCTTGGCCAGATCACCGACACGTTCCAGGTCTGCCGAAATCTTGAGCGCCGCGATGCAGACGCGCAAATCCCACGCCAGAGGCTGGCGCAGGGCGAGCAGGCGGATTATCTGGCGTTCAACATCGTGTTGAAGCGCGTCAATGCGCTTGTCGCGTTCAGCCACATCCAGCGCGAGATCGCTGTCGCGGGTGATGATGGCGTCGATCGCATCGGAGATCATGCTTTCGGCAAGGCCGCCCATGGTGGCGACCGAGGCTGAAAGCTGTTCCAGCTCCTCGGAAAAGGCCTTGACGATATGGTGACCCTGCTGTGCCGGGCTGTTCATGGCGATTACCTTTTTGCGGAGCAAAAGCGCTCCCTGGTCAGGCGGACAGCCGCTTATCCGAAGCGGCCGGTAATGTAGTCCTGCGTGCGGCGGTCACGCGGGTTGGTGAAAATCTCCTCGGTCGGGCCGTACTCGACCAGATGCCCAAGGTGGAAAAAGGCGGTCATTTGCGACACCCGCGCGGCCTGGGCCATGGAGTGGGTGACGATGATCAGGCAGTAATTCTCGCGCAGTTCGTCGATGAGCTCTTCAATGCGGGCAGTGGCAATCGGATCCAGCGCCGAGCACGGCTCGTCCATCAGGATCACTTCCGGGTTCACCGCGATGGCGCGCGCAATCACCAGGCGCTGCTGCTGGCCGCCGGACAGGGAGTTGCCCGGCTGGTCGAGCCGGTCAGCCACCTCGTCCCACAGGCCCGCCTTTTTCAACGAGGTCTCGACTATGGCGTCGAGCTCGTCCTTACCGGAGGCGAGGCCGTGAATGCGCGGGCCGTAGGCCACATTATCATAAATGCTCTTGGGAAACGGGTTGGGCTTCTGGAACACCATCCCGACGCGGGCGCGCAACAGGACCGGGTCCACGGCACGGTCATTGATTTCCTCGTCATCAATACGGATGGAACCGGCCACCCGCGCGGTGTCGATCGTGTCGTTCATCCGGTTGATGCAGCGCAGGAATGTCGACTTTCCACACCCTGACGGCCCGATAAAGGCGGTCACAGAGCGGTCCTGGATATCGAGATTGATACCGTGCAGGGCCTGCTTGTCAGCATAGAACACCTCCACGCCAGACGCGGCCACCTTTACAGGGTGAGTGTTCGCGACGGAGTGATAGACCGTCTTGGCGGTGTGCGCGGGGGCAGCAGAATCTGCCATCTCACCATCTCCGTTCGAAACGGCGGCGCAGGATGATTGCAGCCGCATTGAAAATGATCATCAGCGTCAGCAGCACCAGAATGGCGGCGGCTGTGCGCATCTCGAAGGCGCGTTCGGACGCGCCGGACCACAGGAAAACCTGAACCGGCATCACTGTGGAAGGCTGGGTCAGCCCGGACAGGCCAAGCGAGGGCGCGTCGGCCACAAAGGCCACCATGCCGATCATCAGCAAGGGCGCCGTTTCACCCAGAGCCTGTGCCAGACCGATGATGGAGCCGGTCAGGATGCCGGGCATGGCCAGCGGCAGTACGTGCTGGAACACGGCCTGTGTACGCGAGGCACCGATACCCAGCGCTGCTTCCCGGATGGAGGGCGGAACCGCCCGCAGGGCGGCACGCGATGAGATGATAACGGTCGGCAGGGTCATCAGCGCCAGCACGAACCCGCCCACCAGAGGCGCCGAACGTGGCATACCGAACGTGTTGATAAACACGGCAAGTCCCAGAAGGCCGAACACGATGGAAGGCACGGCGGCCAGATTGTTGATATTGACCTCGATAAAGCCGGTCAGGCGGTTTTTCGGCGCGAACTCTTCCAGATAGATCGCTGTGCCGACGCCGATCGGAACGGCCAGCAGCATCGTGACCAGCATGGTCAGCACCGAGCCAATGAACGCGCCCATCACGCCGGCAAGCTCGGGCTCACGGCTATCGGCATTGAGAAACAGATTGGTATTGAAGCGGCGCTCGACCATGCCGCGCTCTTCAAGCGCGCGGGCATAGACAGCCTGCTGATCCGTGATACGCCGCGCGGCCGCCGGGGTCTCGATAACCCATTCGCTCCAGCTGGCAGACGCTTCGGCGCTCTCCAGCGGCAAGAGCACGCGGCCTTCGGCCTCGCGGCCATCGGGCGTCAGGGCGGAGACGGCGACCACACCGCCATTGAGGCGGATCAACAGGCTGGCCGTACGCGGGCCAAGCGTGATCCGGGTTTCGGGATCAATGACGGTGTCAAAACGCGCAGCTTCCTCGCGCGCACGCCGGGCTGCTGCCAGCCCGGCCTCGCGGGCGTCACGGCTGGCCGCGCCGGCCGCATCGGCTTCCAGGCGTGCGGCACGACCGAGCAGCGCATCACGCTCCGATGAGGCCTGCTGGCGGATACGTGCGATCGCATTGGCAAAGGCCGGGCTGTCCGACGACAGTGTGATATCGCCCGATATCGCGCCAGCCTGAATAGTGCCGCTGCCCGCCGTGATACTCTCCTCGACCGTCACGCCCTTGAGATAAAGATCAATCTCGTGATTGGCCGGCATCGTCACGTCAATCGTGGACCCTACCAGCGAGGGATCGGCGATGACGCGATGCATCACCGAGGCCGCGTTGAGCCCGCTATAAAGGCCAAACAGCTCACGCAGATCCGCACGCGAGGACGCGGCCGGAAACTCCGACTGCAGGCTGCGCTGAATGAGCTGGTTATAGCTGCCCCGGCGCAGGGAAGCTTCGCTCATATCGCCGCGCGGATCGGCAATCTCGCGCTCCAGCGTGACCGGCAGGGTGAGCACATAATTGGTGAAGGCGCCGCTGGCCTGCAGCACGATAGTGCCCAGCAGCACGCCCAGAAATGCAATGGCAAGCGCAATGGCGCCCATACCGAAGGCCCTGAAACGGCCTTCGGCACGATGACGGCGCGCAAGGCGCTGGCGGACCGCGTCCGCTATCGCTGGCCGGGGCGCGTCAGTCATATTTTTCCCTGTAGCTCTGCACCACGCGCAGCGCGATGATGTTGAGGATCAAGGTCAGTACGAACAGCACCAGGCCCAGCGCAAAGGCGGAGAGCGTCTTGGGGCTGTTGAACTCCTGGTCGCCGGTCAGCAGGGTGACAATCTGAACCGTGATTGTGGTCACGGACTCCAGCGGATTGGCCGTGAGATTGGCGGCCTGCCCGGCCGCCATCACCACGATCATCGTCTCGCCAACCGCGCGCGAAACCGCCAGCAGCAGGGCGCCGACAATGCCGGGAAGCGCTGCGGGGAAAACGACATGCCGGATGGTCTCCGACTTCGTTGCACCCATTGCATAGGCGCCGTCTCGCAGCGATTGCGGTACAGCATTGATGACATCGTCTGACAGTGAGGACACGAACGGTATGATCATCACGCCCATGACGAGGCCCGCAGAGAGCGCGCTCTGGGTCACGGCGTCCTCGTAGCCGAGAAACAGGGCAAAATCACGCAGGAGCGGGCCGACCGTGAGCAGGGCGAAGAAGCCGTAAACAACCGTCGGCACACCGGCGAGAATTTCCAGCGCCGGCTTTGCCCAGGCGCGCACGCGGCTATCGGCATATTCGGAAAGGTAGATGGCCGCGAAAAGCCCGACCGGCGCTGCCACCATCATCGCAATCAGGGTGATCAGGGCTGTGCCGGCAAACAGCGGCACGGCACCGAACGAGCCTGACTGGCCGATCTGGCCGGGGCGGATCGCGGTTTGCGGGCTCCATTGCGTACCGAACAGGAAGTCGGCCACCCGCCAGTCGATCGCCGCAAAGAAGCGCAGGCTTTCAAACAGGAGCGAAAATACGATGCCCAGCGTGGTCAGGATGGCAATCAGGGAGGCTAGAGCCAATGTGGCCGAGATGACCCACTCCACCCTGTTTCGCGCGCGGAAGCGCACCGCCAGATGCGTGCGGGCAAAGGCGAGACCTGCCAGGGCCAGACCCAGCGCGCCAAGGCAGGCCCCCCAGGCAATTGCGGAATGGACAGGCTGCAGCGCGCCAGCCGTAGCGCGCAGTTCGGGAGTATCCCGGCTTGCCAGACCGTCGCCAAAGGCGAGGGCGCGGGCATCGGCAAGGAAGACCTCGCGTTCCTGGACCGGCAGGCGGGCGAACTCGAAGCCGGCGCGGGCGAGCGCATGATCGCCGGCCTCCGGCACAGCCTGAATTATATCACCGGCGATCGTGTTCGCGCGGGCATCACGCGTGAAGCGCGCATCGTCCTGTGCGAACTGAAGCTCGTCCTGCCGGGCGCGCAAGGCCTCCACGGCGTCTGACTGCACGCCTTCAGCGGCAATTACCTGTTCGGCCTCACCACGCAGCGCCGCCATCTCATCGTCAAGCCGTGCTATTTCGCGTTCGGCCTCTGACCAGATATCGTCATTCGCCAGCGCCAGCTCATACCGGGCCTGCAGCGGCTCTGCGGCGCGCTCCATGCGGTCAAGGACGATCGTGTTGACAATCATGGTCCCGGCGAGCGCGTAGGCCGCCAGAACGGCGAATCCCGGCAAACCCGCCCAGAGCGCCACATAATACCCGTGATAGCCGGGCAGCGAATGAAGGCGCGATCCATCCTTTTCGGCAAGCGCAAGCGCACGGCTGCGGCCGGCCAGAAAGCCGACGGCCGTGAGCACAAGCAGCGCGAGTGCCGTGATAAGGGACAGTTGCATCTATGACCTCGCCCGGCGGATGGCTTGCTGGTCCCCACCCGTCCGGTTAGCGGCGCAAACTGGCGCGGATCGATCACCCAAATATGACGGTCGCGTTACAGTTTTGCGACAAGGCGGGCCGGTGGCCGGGGATTACCCGGCGTCCACGCCGGAAGCGGTATCGGCAAGGACGCGTGCGGCTGCGTCCGCATCCGGCACGGGTTTGGGCAAGAATACCGAGAATGCCGACCCTGTGCCGGTAGCGCTCTCGACGCTGAAACCGCCCCGATGCCGGGTGATGATGTGTTTCACGATGGCCAGGCCCAGGCCGGTACCAGCCGTCGGGCCGCTTTTCTGTCCGTCCACCCGGTAGAAGCGCTCAGAGAGGCGGGGCAGGTAGCGCCGGTCAATGCCCGCGCCATTGTCACGTACACGCAAGACACCATAGCGCTGGCGCGGATCGAACGGCGGGCCGGCCAGCAGAAGGCGTGCGCTTTGCGGCGCCAGCCTCTCGGGCGCGTGCTCGGCGATATCGCGCGTGCAATTATCAAGGGCCTCGATGGCGACAATCGCACCTTCAGGCGAGTACTTGATGGCATTCTCGACAAGATTTTCGACAACCTCGTACACCTGGTCCCGGTCACCCGTTATGCGGGCTGGCGCATCTGGCAGCGACAGTTCGAATGTGATGGCGCGCGCATCGGCCATGGGCCGCAGGCTGTCGACCACATCGCGCGCAATGGCCGCCAGGTCCGCTTCGCCGGACGGTGGCAGGTGCTCATTCATCTCGACCCGGCTGAGCGAGAGAAGGTCATCGATCAGGCGGCGCATCCGGTCGGTCTGCTCACGCATGATGGTAAGGAAGCGGTCACGCGCCTCCTCGTCGTCGCGGGCCGGGCCGCGCAAGGTGTCGATAAAGCCCGAGAGCGATGCCAGCGGGGTGCGCAGTTCGTGGCTCGCATTGGCCAGGAAGTCCGCGCGCATACGCTCTGCCCGCTTGGATGATGTCTCATCGGCCAGAACCAGCATGGCCCGCCACGGCATGGGGCCGGCCACCGGCATGCGCAGCGGCTCCACGAAAGCGCGTACATGACTTTCTATAGGTGCGAGGCTGGCATACTCCACAACCGTGCCGCGTTCGCCGCGCAGAGCTGCGCTGACCGCCTCCAGAACGCGCGGCTGGCGCAGCGAGGTGGACAGCAATCCGCCTTCGGCCCCCAGCGCAAGAAAGGCGCGCGCAGCCGGATTGGCCCGCTCGATCCGGCCGCCCGGACCTATCAGCAGAACGGGGACTGCAATCTTCTCGAGCATGGCATTGGCCGATTCCAGCTCGCTGGAGACCACCGGACGCGTGATCTGGGCTGACGGCCGGGGCGCGCCCCGCGTCACGGCGGTCAGAAAATAGATGAAGGCCAGCGCCGAGAAGGCCAGCGATGCCGCGAGCCACGCGCCGGGTTCCAGAACACCGCCGATCAGGAGGACCAGCAGCACCATCAGGCCCAGCAGCGCCGTAATTACAATGTCACGGCGCCGGGGACGGTCCGGAGCCGTGCGCGCTCTGACTGAGGGATGTTCGTTTGCCATCTGCCGGTCTTAGCACGGGTTTTTGACGGCTCAATGTGGCCGGGGCACGAAAGATGTGACGCGAAGCGCAAGATGAATTTTCTGTAATTCGAGATATTTTTAGCGTTTTTCGATAAACTTTTGTTGACATTCGCATAGTCGCCAGTAGGGTGCCCCCATCTTGAACCATCATCAAAAGAAGGAATCCCGGGTGTTCCGGTATAGCCTCATACTTTCCTCCTCCCTGATCGTCGTGGCGTGCTCAGGTACGCCGCAGCTCTCTGTCGCACCGGATCTTGCGCTGCCCGACACTTTTGTCAGTGCGCCGGAAACGGCTGGCCCGCAGGAGCCTGACTGGGTCAGCGCCCTGGGCGATGAGGCCCTTCCGGGCCTGATCGGCACGGCACTGGCCAACAACCCCAATCTGGCGGCAGCGCGCGCGAACACAGAAGCCGCGAGAGCTTTGGCGCGCGCTGGCCAGGCGCCGCGGCTGCCTTCGGTTGATATCGGCACGACAGCCACCACGCGCCCCTCTGGCGAGGTGTACTCTGCTGGGCTCGATGTGAGCTGGCAGGCCGATGTCTGGGGCCGGATCTCCAATCAGGCACGCGCCAGCGCCCTGGGCGCGGAAGCAGCCGAGGCCGACTATGCCGGTGCAGAGCTGTCCATCGCCGCCAGCGTTGCCAGCACGTGGTTCGCCCTGACCGAAGCGCGCCTTCAACGCGAGCTGTCGGAACGTGATGTTGCGACGCGTCAGCGCCAGCTGGATATTGTCGAGCGCCGGTTTGTCCGCGGCGTCGTAAGATCCTCGGATGTCCGCACCGCGCGTTCCGCGCTGGCCAGCGCCCAGGCGACCCTGGCCATACGCCAGCGCGCCGAAAGCCAGACAGCCCGGAGCCTGCAGACCCTGCTCGGCGCTTACCCTGATGGCGGCATCATGCCGGGAACGGAACTGCCGGTGCTCACGCCGCTGCCTGCACCTGGAACGCCGGCCACACTCATTGCACGCCGTCCGGACGTCGTGGCTGCCGAGTTCCGGCTGGCGGCTGCAGGCTTCTCTGCCGAAGCGGCCAGAAAGGCGCTCTATCCCTCATTGTCGCTGTCAGCCTCCTATTCCGGGCAGACGGCCGATATTTCGGACCTGTTCTCGCCCTCAACGCTGGTTGAAAGCCTGGCAGCGTCCATTACCGCACCGATATTCCGCGCCGGTGCCCTGCGCGCGGAACGTGACCGGACTGCCGCGCTGGCCCGCGCGCAGGCCGCAAGCTATGTCGACACCAGCCTTGGCGCGCTGCGCGAGGTTGAAAATGCGCTGACGGCGGACAGCCTGCTGGCAAGCCGTGTGACCGCCCTTGAAACAGCCAGGGAGGAGGCACAGGCCGCGCTCGAACTGGTAGAACGTCAGTATGCGAGCGGTGTCGGCACCATCTTCGAACTGATCGATGCACAGACCCGGCTGATTCAGGCAGAAGGCCAGCTGATAACGGCCCGCCGCGAGCGCATCGATAACCGCATCGCCTTGCACCTTGCCATAGCCGGACCGTTCAGTGCGGCCGGTTTCACCCCGTCACAACAATAAAAAGAATACGTCTTCAAGAGGTTGGTCATGTCAAAAATCACCGGACGCTTCCTGCTTATCGGCTTGCCGATACTGATTATCGCCGGATTCATCATCCTGTTCATGGTGCTGGGCGCGACACAGCCGCGGCCCGAGCGCGAGATACCTGTTCCCCGGCCTGCTGCCGTTTTTGTGGCCGAAGCGGTGGAAAGCCCGGTTCAACTCATGGTCAGCACCCAAGGCGAGGTATCGCCGGTGACCGAAATCGGCCTTGTTGCCCAGGTTTCCGGCCGTATCGTCTATGTGAACCCGAATTTCACACAAGGCGGCTTCTTCGAGGAAGGCGATGTGCTGGTGCGGGTGGAGGATGAGGATTACCGGCTTGCGGTAATCCGCGCTGAAGCGCTGGTCACCCAGCGCCGCCAGGCCCTGATCCGCGAAGAGGCCGAGGCCGAGCTTGCCGCCGAGGAATGGCGCGCCATCGGGGACGGAGACGCGTCCGCCCTGACCTTGCGTGAACCGCAACTGGCCGATGCGCGCGCCCAGCTGGCTGGCGCCGAAGCCTCTCTGCGTGAAGCGCGCCTGGCCCTGTCGCGTACCCGTATCACGGCACCGTTCAACGGACGTGTGCGCGAGAAAATGGCCGATCTCGGCCAGTATATCGGCCCGGGCGCCCGCATAGGCGAAATCTTCTCCACCGATACGGCGCAAGTCCGCCTGCCGTTCACGGACAGTGATCTGGGCCGGGCCGGCATTCCGGTAGCGTTCAGCGCGGCGGACCGGGAATCGGCTCCTGTCATCACGCTCAGCGCCAATCTGGGCGGCGCGCTGCGCCAGTGGCAGGGCCGTATCGTGCGCACCGATAGCGCGATCGACCCGCAGACCCGCACCCTTTATGCCATTGCCGAGGTGGACGACCCTTACGGCACGGCAGCAGAAGCCGCCGGCGCGCCTCTGGCCATGGGCCTGTTCGTGGAGGCCAGCGTGCCCGGCCGCGACCTTGCCAGCGCGATCACCCTGCCGCGCAGCGCGCTGCGCGGTGCCGACCAGGTGCTGGTTGCGCGCCCCGACGGAACGCTGTCAGTGCGCACGGTCGAGGTTATTGACAGCCAACCCGACCGCCTCGTCATCGCAAGCGGGGTGGAGGCTGGCGAGTATGTCGTCACCTCGCCCTTGCGCGGCGCGGCCGACGGCATGCGCATCCGTGCGCTCGACAGCGATGGCGAGCCGCTCTTCCCCGATGCGCAACCTGCAGCGGCCCCGTCAACCGACGAAGCCACCCCCTCCACCGACGAAGCCGGCAACGCCTCTGTTGCCAGCGCCGGCTGAGCCGAAGCGCGCAGGAGCTGATCCATGACGGAAGAACACGATAACGAAAAGCCCCGTGGCGGCATTCTGGCCTGGTGGGCAGGCAATTCGATTGCCGCAAACCTCCTGATGATCATCGCGCTGGTCGGCGGGATTATCGGCTACTCCCAGATACAGCGCGACGAGAACCCTGCAGCATCCTTTGCCGGAGCCACGGTATCTGTCTCCTGGCCGGGCGCTTCGCCGCAAGAGGTGGAAGAGCAGATCATCTTGCGCATCGAGGAGGCGATGACGGCCGTCGACGGTGTGCGCCGTATCACGGCCACGGCCGTTGAAGGCAGCGGCTGGGTCAATATCGAGGGCAACAGCACGGTTGATCCGGCCGAATTTCTTGATGCGGTGAAGCTGCAGGTGGACTCCATCAACAACTTCCCCGTCGAGGCCTTTCAGCCGCGGGTCACCGAATGGCAATCGCGCAGCCAGATCGCCGGTATCGCCGTTCACGGCAATATCGACCGGCGTGAATTGCAGCGCATCGCCCGCGAGATGCGCAACGAGATCAGTGCCGCCATTCCCGAAGTCGCGGCAGTGAACATACAGGCACGCCTGCCCGAGGAAGTTTCCATCGAGATTTCCGAAGAGAACATGCGCCGGTACGGCATCACGATTGCGGAGTTGTCGCGTGCGATCTCGACGAGTTCGCTGAACCTGTCTGCCGGATCGGTGCGCACTGATCTGGGCGATGTGCGCGTCGCTGCCCGCCAGCTGGCTGATACAGCCGAGGAGTTCGGCAATATCATCGTGCGTCAGACACCCGGCGGCAGCGTGATCCGCGTGCGCGACGTGGCAACAGTGATTGACGGGCTGGAGGACCGCCCGTTCGAGGCCACGTTCAATGGCGAACCCATGGTGCTGCTGACGCTCATGTCGGTCGGCAATTCGGACGTGATCGACGTTTCAGGCAGTCTTGCCGCCTATATCGATCGCAAGCAGCGCGAACTGCCCACAACCGTCACCATTTCGGAATGGTGGGACGGCGCCGACCAGTTCAACTCGCAGCTCACCGTGATCGGCAGCTCGGCGCTGCTCGGGCTGGCGCTTGTGCTGGTGGTGCTGATCCTGTTCCTGCGCCCGATCGTGGCTTTCTGGGTCACAATCGGCATCGCCACCGCCTTTGCCGGCGCGTTCATGCTGCTTCCGCTCATCGGCGTTACGCTGAACTTCCTGTCGCTCTTCGCCTTCCTGATCGTGATCGGGGTCATCGTCGATGACGCCATCATTGTCGGCGAGAACATCCATAACCGGGTAGAGCGTGGCGAGCAGGGCCTGACGGCCGCCGTGGTCGGCGTGCAGATGGTCGCCAAGCCGGTCATTTTCGCCGTCATCACCTCGATGATGGCCTTCGCGCCCTGGATGATGCTGTCCGGGCCGGAAGTGCAGTTCACCCGCCAGATCTCGCTGGTCGTGATTGCGGCACTGTCCTTCTCGCTGATTGAAGCCTTCCTGATCCTGCCGGCTCACCTCGCGCACATCAAACCGCAAGAGCCCAAAGGCATATCGGGCCATTTCATACGCTTCCAGGCAGGCATTGCGGACAGCCTGGTCTGGTTCTCGCGCCATGTTTACGGGCCGATGCTGGCAGTATCGCTGCGTCATCGCTATGCGACATTCGCAATCTTCTTAGGGCTGTTTGCCCTGGCCATCGTGCTGATGAACACCAACCGGGTGCCGTTCCGCTTCATGCCGGAAATCGAAAGCGACCAGATCCAGGTGAACATCCAGCTTGCCGAGGGCACGCCCTGGCAGCGTACCGACGAAATCCGCGAGCGGCTGGAAGCGGCCCAGATCGTGGTCCAGAACGAGTATCGCGAAATGTATCCGGGCGAGGTGGATGTCATCCGCAATCGCTCCACGCTAGCGACACAGGGCCAGGTGCGTGCCTGGATCGGCCTGGCACCCCCTGAGTCACGCCCGGGCCGCCTGCCCTCTGCCGAGATCGCGCAGCGTATCCGCGACGAAATGGGCCCTGTGCCGGACGCTGAGGAAATTCGCTTTGACGCCACGCTGAACGATGTCGGGCCGGCTATCGACTTCGCGATCAACCACCCCGATCTCGACGTGCTGCGTGCAGCGGCCGACGATCTGAAGGACGCTCTTCGCGGCTTCCCGGCAACGTACGATGTCGTCGACAATCTGCAGACATCGGCGGAGGAATTACGCCTGACCCTGCGTCCGGACGCACAGGCTCTCGGCCTGACACTTGTCGATGTCACCCAGCAATTGCGCCAGGCCTTTTACGGCCAGGAGGTCCAGCGCCTCCCCCGCGGCGGCGAGGACGTCCGGGTTATGGTGCGCTACCCCCGCGCGGACAGGGAAAGCCTTGATGCCATCAATCAGGTGCGCATCCGTACCGCCGATGGCAGGGAAATCCCGCTGGCCGCGGTGGCACAGGCCGAGTTTGCGCCCGGCATCAACCGCATCCAGCGCCGTGAGCGCCAGCGCACGGTACGCGTCAGCGCCGAGGTCAGCGACCCCGATGCTGCGCGGGCGATCCGCCAGCAGATCAACGAGGAATTCTTCCCGGCCTGGCGGGAACGCTATCCGGGTGTCTCGGTGGGGGCCATCGGCCAGGCCGAGGGCGAAGCCGAGTTCATGGGCGAGATCGTCATCCTGCAGATCATCATGATCGGCATGATGTATGTCCTGCTGGCCGTCGCCTTCCGCTCCTACGCCCAGCCGCTGATGATCATGACAGCGATACCCTTTGCGTTCGCGGGCGCGGTGTTCGGTCACCTCGCGCTGGGCGTGCCCTTTGCCCTGTTCTCCATGTTCGGGGTAGGCGCCGCTGCCGGTATCGTCATCAATGACAACCTGGTTCTGGTCGACTTCGTGAACCGGCTGCGCGAGCGGGGCGTCGGCGCCTTCCAGGCGCTCGTCGATGCGGGCGTCCAGCGCTTCCGGCCCATCCTGCTGACCTCGGTGACCACTTTCATCGGCGTGCTGCCCATGATTGCGGAGCGCTCGACCGCCGCGCAATTCCTCAAACCCATGGTGGTATCACTGGGGTTTGCGGTGATGTTCGCCCTGTTCCTGACCCTTTTCATGGTGCCTGCGCTCTACGCCATTGGCGTCGATATCAAGCGCAGCGTCCTGTCGCTGTGGACCGGCGAAAAGCGGCCCGGGATCGGCTCTGGCTATCATGGTGACACCAGTGGGACTGATGTTGATATCGGTCAGATCAAGCAACCAGCCGAGTAGTCTTTTGTACGGCCATGGCGGGTACGCAAACTGCGTCCCGCCATGGCCATTTTTACTGGCAGAGCCTAGCTTTCTGCCAATTCAGGAAACGGAATGGCCATCAGGTTGGCGTATCCGCAAGGGGAGACAGAGATGAGACACTTTCTGCTAGCAGGGTGCTGCATTGCCGTGCTGATGGCGTGTGACACCCAGGGCACCGCCAGCAGTGACGGCGCCGAAGATGCAGCCGTGGCTGAGACAACCGAAGCACCTGCCGAGCCGCGCTTTGGCACGTTCGGCTTTGACACGGCCGGTATGAATACCGACGTGGCGCCGGGTGACGACTTCTTCGCCTATGCCAATGGCGTATGGGCCGAGACCACCGAGATTCCTTCCGACCGCGCGCGCTATGGCGTGTTCGACATGCTGTCGCTGGAGGTTGAGGAGCAGGTACAGGCCATTGTGCTTGAGGCTGGCGAGCGCGGCGGCCCTGCCGGGTCCAACGAGCAGATGATCGGTGATCTGTATGCCAGCTGGATGGATGCGGACGCGATTGAGGCGCGCGGCCTGGAGCCGGCCCAGCCCTATCTCGACACGATTGCCGCCGCCGAGAGCTTTGAAGACATCGCAAACCTGATGGCGCAGCGCGATTACCACGCGCCCTACTGGGTTTCGATAAGCCCGGATCCGGAAAACCCGGAAGCCTATATCATGCGGTCCGGCCAGGCGGGCCTCGCCCTGCCCAGCCGCGACTACTATCTGCTGGATACCGGGCGCTTCCCGGAGTACCGCGATGCCTACCGTGCCTATATCGCGCAGATTTTCGAGCTGGCGGGCATGCCCGATGGCGAGATGCGAGCACAGCAGATCCTCGAGCTTGAGACTGCACTGGCCGAAGCTCACTGGACGCGCGAAGATTCACGCGATGTGACGCTGACCAATAACCGCATGAGCGTCGAGGAATTCATTGCGCTGGCCCCTGAGCTGAACCTGCAAGCGGCCCTTGAGGACCGTGGCCTGCCAGCGGAAGGCGAAATCGTGGTCGCCCAGCCGAGCGCCATCACCGATGCAGGCGCGCTCATGGCGCAGACGGATGTAGACCTGCTGCGGGCATGGCTCAGCTTCCACTTCATCTCGGGCCGCGCATCCTGGCTGCCCTCGGCGTTCGATCAGGCCAATTTCGACTTCTACAGCCGCACGCTTAGCGGCACCGAGGAACAGCGCACGCGCGAACTGCGCGGGGTACAGCTGGTCAATGGCGCCCTGGGTCACCCTGTCGGCCAGGTCTATGTGGAACGTCACTTCCCGCCGGAGGCGAGCCGTCAGATGGACGAGCTGATCCGCAATCTGGTGGAGGGCTTCCGCGGCCGGCTCGAGCGGCTGGAGTGGATGGACGATGAAACGCGGGAACAGGCGCTGACCAAGCTGTCGACGTTTGAACCGCGCATCGGCTACCCGGAAATCTGGAACGAGTATGACGGGCTGGAAATCCGCGCCGATGACTATTTCGGCAACCGGATGCGCCTTTCTGAATTTGCCTGGGCCGAGCAGCTGCGCCGGTTCCCGGATCCGGTCGACCGCCGCCTGTGGAGCTGGCCGCCGCAGATCGTCAATGCCAGCTATAATCCGCTGATGAAGCAGATTACCTTCCCGGCGGGCATCCTGCAGGCACCGTTCTTTGACATGAATGCCGATCCGGCAATGAATTACGGCGCAATCGGTGCTGTCATCGGTCACGAGATCGGCCACGGCTTTGACGATAACGGCCGCCGGTTCGACGCGGAAGGCCGCATCCGTGACTGGTGGACGGCGGAAACCAATGAACGCTTCGTGGAGCGGTCTGACCGCCTTGTCGAGCAGTATAACGGCTTCTGCCCCTTCCCCGATGAGTGCGTGAACGGCCGCGTGGCCCTTGGCGAGAACATCGGCGATCTGGGCGGCATGCAGATGGCCTACGAGGCCTGGCGCAGCTATGCCGAGGCCAACTACCCGGACGGTGAAGCGCCGGTGATTGACGGCTATACCGGCGATCAGCGCTTCTTCCTGGCGTGGGCGCAGGTCTGGCGGACACTGTTCCGCGATGATGCGCTGCGGGCACAGCTGGCCACCGGGCCGCACTCGCCTGGCATGTACCGGGTCAACGGTGTCGTACGCAATCTGGACGCCTGGTATGAGGCGTTCGGCGTGACGGAAGAGCACGAGCTCTACCTGCCACCGGAGGAGCGCGTGCGTATCTGGTAGGGCGTCACCCGCCTGACCTTAGCGAACGCCCGGACCGTCGTGTCCGGGCGTTTTGCGTTGGATCACAGGGCGCCAATCAGAAAGAGCCAAATCGGCCCCTCATGCGTATAATGAGGGCGTAGAGGCCAGTTACGGCCCATGAAGATGGAGACATGACGATGACGCGTATGCTGATGGCAGCGGCCCTGTCCGTGCTGGCGCTAGGCCTTTCGGCCTGTAACACCATACAAGGCGTAGGCCGGGACATTACACGCACCGGTGAGGCGCTCGAGGACATTACGACCTGACGGACGAAAATTGCGGGGGCTGCGGAGCCAAATCCGGTCTAGCGCGTTAACGGTCTACACGCGGCACCACTCGCCGGTTGTAGACAGGAGAAATTCGATGCGTGAGACACTTCAGATTCTGAGCGTGGCCGTCATGGTTTTTGCCCTTGCCGCCTGCAACACAGTGCAGGGTGCGGGACGGGACGTACAGGAAGCGGGCGACGCCATTGAAGACGCCGCTGACTGACACCGGCATCAAACGCCAATGAAAAGAGCGGCTCTAATCCGAGCCGCTCTTTTTTTATTCCGATACCGGGCGACCAGGCCCTAGGGCGTGGACTCATAAGCTCTGACCCAGAGTCTTGCTGATGCGAGTGCGATGGCGGCCAGGAAGT